>CAVRRP010000026.1:0-56495 GCA_963723635.1 Vulcanimicrobiota bacterium
CGTACGTGCGCCAGTAGCGCACTGTCCAACTGCACCTTGACTTTCGTCGCAGCTTGCCGACAATAGGGAGACAATGCGGGTACCGCGACGACTCGTTGCCATCGTCGTCAGTCTAGCCGTTTCGTTCGCCGTCGGTTCACCGGCCGGCGCGATGAACGTGCCCGGCCCGCTCGCGGACTTCCAGGCGCAGCTCGCGGCGTTCTCGCTGCGCGCGCCGGGGCACGTGGGAATCGCCGTTCAGGACGTCGCCACCGGGGTGACTACCGGGATCAACGCGGGCTCCGAGATGCCGGCCGCCTCGACGATTAAGATCCCCGTGATGGTCGAGGTCTTCCGCCAGCTCGCCGCCGGCAACTTCGATCTCAACACGCGCGTGCGGCTCCAGCGCTCGGACAAGGACTGGGGCTCGGGCGACCTCGCCGGCGGCCGCGTCGGTTCGAGCTACCCGGTCTCGCGGCTGCTGGCGCTCATGATCGACGTGAGCGACAACACCGCGACGAACATGCTGATCCGCCTGGTCGGGCGCCCGCACATCAACCAGGAGATGGAAGACCTCGGGCTCACGCACACGCGCCTGACCGATTTCATCCGCTCGGAAGGGCCGCACATCCGCTGGGCGCTGCGCTCGAGCCCGGCGGACATGACGCACCTGCTGCGCGCGATGGCCCAGAAGCAGCTCATCGACGAGTGGTCGTCGCGCCAGATGCTTGCGATCCTCACCGGCCAGAAGCACAACAGCTTGCTGCCCGAGCCGCTCCCCGCCGGCACGCAGATCGCGCACAAGACCGGCACGCTGCACGACACGCTCAACGATGTCGGCATCGTGTACGAAGGCGAGGACCCGTACGTCATCGCGGTGATGACGACCGATCTGCCCACGCTTTCGTCGGGCCGCCGCTTCATCCGCGGCGTGTCGCGGCTCGCCTACGACGCGCTCGGCAAGTTCGCGACGTGGCGCGGCACCAATGATTTCAACCCGGACGCCGAATCGGAGCGCGCCGCGCCGCGCACCGACGGCGCGCCGCCGACCGCCGACCAGCAAATGTGGACGCCGCAGAACGCGCCCCCGGCGATTCCCGGGACGCCGGCGACGGTTCCCGCGCCCGCGGCGACCGCGCAGCCGTAAGCCGAAGCGGCTAGCTCGCGGCCTTGTGGCGGCCCGCGTACGTGCGGGTCAGCCAGTCTTCGTATTTCGGGATCGCGCCGTGGATCGCGCGATCGTACGCGTCGATGAGCGCCGTCGCGATCGGGCCGCGCTTGCCGTCGCCGACTTGGCGACAGTCGATGGACTCGATCCACTGCACGCCCGCCGCGCTGCCGGTGATGAAGAGCTCGTCCGCGACGACGAGCTCGCTGCGGTCGATCGCGCGCTCGACGACGTCGAGCCCGAGCTCGTCTTTCGCGAGCGTGATGATCGCGCGGCGCGTGACGCCTTCGAGGATATTCTGCGAGGGGTCGGGCGTGTACAGCACGCCGCGGCGCACCATGAACACGTTCTCCGCCGAGCCTTCACACACGTGGCCTTCGGCCGAGAGCATGATCGCCTCGTCGAAGCCGTTCATCACCGCCTCGCTCTTGGCGAGCGCGCTGTTGACGTAGATGCCGGTGATCTTGCCGCGCGCGGGCGCCATCGTGTCGTCGATGCGGCGCCACGAGCTCACGGCCACGCGCAACCCGCGGTCGCTGTCGAAGTAGCGCTCGAACGGGATCGCGACCATCGCGAACGCGTCCTTGACGCCGTGCAAGCGCACGCCGATGTCTTCGTTCGCCTTGTATGCGAACGGCCGCACGTACACGTCGGTGCGGAAGTTGTTGCGGGCGCAGATCTCAACGGTCAGGTCGCACAGCTCGCGCGTCGACAGCGGCAGCTCGATCAGCAGGATGCGCGCCGACTGCGCGAGCCGGTCGAAGTGGTCCGCCAGCTTGAGCAGGTAGAGCTCTTCCTCGCGCGCGTTCCAGAAGCCGCGCACGCCTTCGAAGCACCCGGTCCCGTACTGCAGGCCGTGGGTGAGCAGGCCGACCTTCGCGTCGTCGTAGCGCGCGAAGCGGCCGTCGGCGTAGACCGTCAGATCGCCCAGGTGCATGAAGTCGGGTTCCTCCGGTGGTAAGACGAGCGTCGTGCGCGAGGTGTTCACGACGTTCCTCCGGCTGGGGTCGACGTCGTTCGGCGGTCCGATCGCTCACCTCGCCTATTTCCGGCGCACCTTCGTGGAGGAGCGGCGGTGGCTCGACGAGGCGACCTTCGTCCGGATCGTCGCGTTTTGCTCGGTGCTCCCGGGACCCACCTCGAGCCAGGTCGGGATGCTGATCGGGCTCACGCGCGGCGGCCCGCTCGGGGCGTTCGCGGCGTGGCTGGGGTTTACGGCGCCGTCCGCAATCCTCATGACGGCGTTCGCCGCGGCGCTCGGCGGCGCGGAGCGGCATGCCGTGCCGCCGTGGTTCGCGGGGCTGCTCGCCGGATTGTTCGCCGCGGCGGCCGCGGTGGTCGCGCAGGCCGTCGTCGGGCTGGCCCGCTCGCTGTGCACGGACCTGCCGACGAAGATCATCGCCGTCGCCGCGCTGTTCGTCACGCTCGCGCTGCGGCCGTATCCCGGCTTGCAGTCGGCATCGATCGCGCTGGGCGCGCTTGCGGGCGCGCTGCTGCTGCACGCGCCCGGCTTGCGCGCGGACGCGCTGCCGATCCGCGTGCCGCGGCGCGTCGCGATCGCGGCCGCGTGCGTGTTCGTCGCGCTCGTCGCGGCGACGGCGCTGCCGAAGACGCCCACCGTCGCATTCCTCGCGACGCTGATCCGCGCGGGCTCGCTGGTGTTCGGCGGCGGTCACGTCGTGCTGCCGCTGCTGCAGAGCATGGTCCGCGACGGGCTGATCACGTCGCAGAACTTTTTCGCCGGCTACGGCACGGTGCAGGCGATGCCGGGGCCGCTCAACACGTTCTCTGCGTTTCTAGGCTACGCGAACCTTTCGCCGCTGCACGGCGTCGCGGGCGCGCTCGTCGCGATCGTGCTGATCTTCTTGCCGTCGTTCGCGCTGATCTTCGCGATCGCGCCGGTGTGGAACCGCGTCGCGGGACAGCCGCGCGCGGCGGGCGCGGTGCGCGGCGCGAACGCCGCCGTCGTGGGGCTGCTCGGCGGCGTGCTGTACGATCCGGTGCTGCTCTCGCTGGGCAGCAGTCCCGTGCGAATCGCGCTGGCGCTGGCCGCGTTCGCCGCGCTCGCGGCATGGCGCATCGCACCGTGGATCGTCGTCGTCATCGCCGCGCTGCTCGGGGCGGCGCTCGGCGCATAGTCGTCGCGCCGCGCCGAGCGAATCCTAGGAGCAGGGGCGCAGGAGGCGGAACGGCGCTCGGACCGTGGGCTGGGAGTGGATGGAAGGATCGCGCACCTTCGACGTGTTGTGGGGACTCGTCACCGCAGCGCTGTGCCTTGCGCTCGCCGTCCCGATGCTGTGGTGGTGGCTGCCCGAGCACCGGCGCTCGTTCTTCGGGCGCACGGTCGATCCGCATTTCCGCCTGCAGCTCGCGTACGGGCTGTTCTGCATGGCGATGGCGGGCACGAACATCGGCTGCCGCGCGATCCCGCACGACGACTTGCCCTTCGTGCACCCGACGTTCTTCCTCATCACGGTCGCACTTGTCGTCGCGTTCGCACCGCGAGTGATCGCGATGGCGTTCGGGCCGAAGCTGCGCGCAGCGTCCGGTTCGCCCGCGCAACGGACGTAAGCGGGACGTAGTCGCATGCCGCGGCCGTTCGTTCGGACCATCGGTCTCGCCGCGCTCGCGTGCGCGGTGCTCGCAACCGCAGTGTACGCCGCGCCCGGCGTGATAACGCTTCCGACCGCGTGGCGCATCCGCGGACCCGAGGGCGCGGTCGCCACGGTGGGGACGCTGCCGCAAGGCATCGTGCTCTCGCGCGACGGCTCGCGCGTGATCGAGCTTGAAGCCGGATATCGCAAGCCGGTGCTGCGCGTGCTCGATGCGGCGTCGCTCAAGGATCTCTCCGCGGTGACGCTCGGCGGCGGCTTCGGCGCGCCGCTGCGCGATCCCGACGGTGACGGCGTGTGGGTGAACGTCGCAGGCGGGGCGGCCGAACAGCTTGCGCACATCGACACGGCGGCGGGCAAGATCGACCGCACCGTCGCGCTGCCGAAGCCGTTCTTTCCCGTCGCGATCGCACGCGCGCCGGACGGCACGCTCGCCGTGGCCGGCGACCTGCGCGACGCTGTCGTATTCGTCGACACCGCCGGGCGCATCGGCGCGACGGTCGCCGTCGGCCATCATCCCGCGGCGCTTGCGTTCGCACGCGACGGCAAGACGTTGTACGTCGCCGACCGCGGCGCGTCGCAGCTCGACGTGATCGATGTCGCGGCGCACGCCGTACGCGGCCACATCACCGTTGGATTGCATCCGGTCGCGCTCGCGAGCGACGGGGCGCGGCTGTACGTCGCGGACAGCGACGACGACGACATCGCGGTCGTCGACCTCGCGAGCGAACGCGTCGTCGTGCGCGTGCCGCTGCCGTTCGCCGCGACCAGCGGGGCCGGCATGCCGCTGCACGCGTTCGGCGGGTTCGGCGCGTCGCCCAACGCGCTGGTGCTCGACGGCGACCGGCTCTACGTGTCGTGCGGCGCGGCGAACGCGGTCGCGGTGTTCCGCACGACGCCGGACGGCCTCACGCCGCTGGGTGCGATCCCGACCGGCTGGTATCCGACGGCGGTCGCGGTGGACCGCGCGCACGGCGTGCTCTACGTCGCCGACGGCAAGGGCGAGTCCGGTCATCCGAACCCGCGCTACGCGCACCCGGCATCGCTGACGCGGCCGGCGAACCCCGCGCCGGCGGAATACGTCGCCGATCAGCTCGTCGGCTCCATCCGGCGGGCGGCGATCCCCGACGACGCGGCGCTCGCGCGCGGGCTCGACGACGTGCGCGATCTCGCGCAGCACGAAAGCGCCGCACCGAGCACCGTCGTGCGCGCCGGCGGCCCGATCCGCCACGTCGTGTACGTGATCAAGGAAAACCGGTCGTACGATCAAGTTCTCGGCGACGTCGCGGGCGCGAACGGTGATCCGTCGCTGGTGCTGTTCGGCGCGCGCGTGACGC
The DNA here is from genome assembly GCA_963723635.1 of Vulcanimicrobiota bacterium. Lineage (GTDB taxonomy): Bacteria > Vulcanimicrobiota > Vulcanimicrobiia > Vulcanimicrobiales > Vulcanimicrobiaceae > Vulcanimicrobium. The sequence continues at coordinate 5,097 of CAVRRP010000026.1, forward strand.
CGAACCAGCACGCGCTCGCGCAGCGCTTCGGGACGTTCGACGCGTTCTTCGAAAACGCGCACGTCAGCGCGGACGGCCACAACTGGGCCACCGCCGCGTTCGCCAACGACTACCTCGAAAAGATGTGGCCGCCGAACTATGCCGACCGCCGCTCGGTGTACGACTTCGAGGACTCGACCGAAGCCGCCGTGCCGCACGCGCGCTATCTCTGGAACGACGCCGCCGCGCACGGCGTCACGCTGCGCAACTACGGCGAGCACGTGGAGGGACCGCCCGGAAAACCAACGCCCGTGATCGTTTCGGACGACGTGCTGCGGCCGAGCACCGACCTCGCGTTCGCGGGCTTCGACATGAAGATCGCGGACATGGACCGCTTCGCCGAATGGAAGCGCGAGTTCGACGCGTACGAGCGCACGCGCACGCTGCCGCAGCTCGAGATCCTGCGCTTGCCGCGCGATCACACGAGCGGCACGCGCGCGGGCGCGCCGACACCGGCCGCGATGGTCGCCGACAACGACCTCGCCGTCGGCCGGCTCGTCGACGCGATCTCGCACTCGCCGGACTGGGCGAGCACCGCGATCTTCGTGACCGAGGACGACGCGCAGAACGGGCCGGATCACGTCGACGAGCAGCGCTCGACGTTCTACCTCGTGTCGCCGTACGCGGCGGGCGGCGTGCAGCACGCGATGTACACGCAGGCGTCGGTGCTGCGCACGATCGAGATCGTGCTCGGGCTGCCGCCGATGTCCGCGTACGACGCGGGCGCGCGACCGCTCACCGCGGCGTTCCGCGCGACGCCCAACCTGCAGCCGTTCACGGCGCTGCCCGCGCAGATCGATCTCAACGCCACGAACCCGCGCACCGCGTATCGGGCGGCCGACAGCGCGCGCTTGGACTTCGCGCACGCCGACCGCGTCGACGACGGCGAGCTCAACGACATCCTGTGGCACGCGGTGAAGGGCGCGCACGCGACGCCGCCGCCGTACGGCCTGTTTCGGTGATCGCCCGCGCGGGCGCGCTCGCCGCGCTGCTCGCGGTCGCCGCAACGAGTTCGGGCAACGCCACGGAGCCGGGACTGACGCCGCACGTGACGGAGTTCGGCCCGACGTTCAGCAGCGATCTGGGCGGAATCGCGCTGGCGCCCGACGGTTCGGTGTGGTTGAACGAACGAGACCGCGTCGCGCACGTCACGCGCGACGGCCGCGTTGTGGAGCACCGCCTGCCCTTCGAGGTGTACCAAGGCCGCCCGAGGCCGTCCGGCCCGATCGGCCTCGGACCGGGCGGCGATATGTGGTTCCTATGCGAAGGCGCCGTCGGCCGCATCGCGCCCGACGGCCGCATCAGGTTGTATGGCCAAACGTCGGGCGGATTTCGCCGCTACCCCACCGCATTCGCAGTGTCACGCAACGACGCGTGGTACGCGTATTACCCCACCATCCCGGGTAGCGGGGGCATCTTTCACCTCGACGCGAACGGCAGCGAGTCGTCGTCCGATACCGATCTCGACTTGATCATCCTACTTGCTGCCGCGCCAGACGGCGCGCTGTGGATCGCGGCGAGCACGCGCGCGCAAGGAAACGTCGTCACGCTGTACTACCGCCCGCGCGGCGGCCCGCGCCGCAAGGTCCTCGACGTCACCCGCCCGCCGTCGATCTCGCTGTTCGGCACGACGCCGTCCGGCGCGCTGCTCGCGGGCCGGTTCGAGTGGTCCCCGCGCCGCGCGCACGTCGAGCGCGTCGACCCTGACGGCACCGTCACGATGCTCGCGGAGTTCGACGTCCAGGGCTATGGCGTGCCGGTCGGCGGCATCGCGTCCGCGCGCGACGGCAGCACGTGGATCGCCGAAACCGACCGCAACCGCGTGGCGCGCGTCGCGCCGGACGGTTCGGTGCGCGAGTTCCGGCGCGGCTTGCCGCAAACCGCGGGCCCGATGGGGATCGTCGCGGACGACACGGGCGGCGCATGGTTCACCGACTTCGGCGACGGTCTTCTCGCACACGCACGCGCGGACGGGACGATCGCCGTCATCGGCCACGGTCCGATCACCGAGTCGACGCCCGCGTTTCCCGCGGTCGCAGCCGACGGTGCGGTGTGGTATCGCGAATCGTTCGACTGGCGCCGCCGCCTGGCGCGGCTGGCGCCCGACGGGACGACGCGCGAGTTTCCGCACGCCGGCGACGGCCCGCTGCTCGCGCGCGGCAACGACGTCCTGACGAGCACGCCGCAAGGAATCGCCGCCGTCGCGCCGGACGGAGCGCTCCGCGTCGTGGCGCCGAGCGTCGCGCCGCCGCCCCAGCCGCCGGGTTACTTCTACGGCGGGCCCTTCGCGGGCGCGGCAGCGACGGCACCGGACGGCGCCGCGTGGTACGGGGTCGACGGAGCGTTCGCGCGCGTCCTGCGCGACGGCGCCGTAACGACGATCGCCGCGCACGGGATCAGAGCCGACTCGATGGCGTTCGACGCCGCGGGCGTGCTGTGGTTCACCGACACCTACCACTCCTTGCTCGGGAGCGTCACGCCTGACGGCCGCGTGCGCACGCACACGCGCGGGCTCACGCGCTGGCACAGCGGTCCGCAGTGGATCGCGCGCGGGCCCGACGATGCGATGTGGTTCACCGAGCTGCGCGACCGCATCGGCCGCATCGCACCCGACGGCACCATCACGGAGTTCGCGGTGCTGCCGTACCGATCGTCGCCCGGCGGCATCGTGACCGGCCCGGACGGTGCGCTGTGGTTCACCTTATGGCATGGCAACGTGCTGGGTCGCATCACGACGGACGGACGGAACACGCGCTTGTACCGTGGTCTGGTGACGCCCTCGCGCGGCAACGAGCACGATCCCGACGCCGTGCTCGTCCCCGACGGCCACGGCGGTTTCTGGTTCAACGAGTCAGAGGGCGGCCGGATGGCGCATCTGACGTTTCGCTGAGTGAGTACGTCCGAAGTCGGGGGCCTGACCGTAGTCGCCGGGCGCCGCCGGATTCCGGAGTACGATCGACGCGATGGAGCATGTGATCGCGGCCCGCGCGCAGATGGGCACCTCGCTCGCGTTCCACATCGTGTTCGCGGCGCTGGGCGTCGGCCTACCGCTGCTCGTGTTCGTCGCCGAAGGCCTGTGGCTGCGCACCAAACGGCGCGCGTACTACGACCTCGCGCGCACCTGGGCGAAGGGCATGGCGATCCTGTTCGCGGTGGGCGCGGTCTCCGGCACGGTGTTGTCGTTCGAGCTCGGTCTGCTTTGGCCCGAGTTCATGAAGTACGCCGGCGGCATCATCGGCTTGCCGTTCTCGCTCGAAGGCTTCGCGTTCTTCATCGAAGCGATCTTCATCGGCATCTACCTCTACGGCTGGGACCGCTTGAGCCCGCGCGCGCACTGGCTCACCGGTCTGCCGATCGTGATCAGCGGCGCCGTCTCCGCCGGATTCGTCACCACTGCGAACGCGTGGATGAACATGCCGACGGGCTTTCGCATCGACCACGGCAAGGTGGTCGACGTGAACCCGCTCGCCGCGATGCTCAGCCCGCCGTGGCTCGTCGAAGTGCTGCACACCACGCTCGCCGCGTACGTCGTCACGGGCTTCGGGGCCGCCGCCATCTGCGCGTGGGCGCTGTTGCGCAACAGCGCGAACGCCCAGCGCGGTGCAGCCGCCGAGCGCACCGACCAGATACGCGCGGGCCTCACCATCGCGATGATCGTGGCGACCGTCGCGATCCCGCTGCAGATGATCGTCGGCGACGTGATCGCCCGGTTCGACGCCGACAACGAGCCGGCGAAGTTCGCGTCGATGGAAGCGCTGTTCCGCACACAGCGCGAAGCGCCGATCACGCTGGGCGGTATCGTCACCGCCGACGGCGTGCGCTACGGCCTCGAGATCCCCGCGGCGCTCAGCATCCTCGCCACATTCGACCCGCACGCCGAAGTGAAAGGCCTCGACCGCGTCACGCCCGGCGACCGCCCGCCGGTTGCGATCGTGCACTACTCGTTCGACGCGATGGTGGGCAGCGCGACGCTGATGCTGCTGATCGCATTCGCGTGGGCGGTCGTCACGCTGCGCAAGCGCGCCGTATCGCGCCGCCTGCTGACCGGCATCGCGGTGGGCGGCCCACTGTCGGTGATCGCGATGGAAGCCGGCTGGTTCGTGACCGAGTTCGGCCGCCAGCCGTGGATTGCGCGCGGCCTGCTGCGCACCACCGACGCGGTCACGATCGCACCAGGTCTCGACGTGCAGTTCTACGCGTTCTCGGTCGTGTACGTGATCCTCGCCGCGACGTGCTGGTGGCTGCTGCGCCGCGTCGGCACGCACGCGCACGGCGGCGAACGCAGCGCGCTTGCCCCGGACGCACCGGCATGACGCTCGTCCTCGGCGCCGCGCTCGTCGCACTCGGCGCGCTCGCGCTCTACGCGGTGTTCGGCGGCGCCGACTTCGGCGGCGGGGTGTGGGACCTGCTCGCGAGCGGCCCGCGCCGCGACGCGCAGCGCGACACGATCTCCAACGCAATCGGCCCGGTGTGGGAATCGAACCACGTCTGGCTGATCTTCGCGCTGGTCGCGCTGTTCACGTGCTTTCCGCCCGCGTATGCCGACATCGCGACGTACCTGAACGCACCGCTCACGATCGCGCTCGCCGGCATCGTGCTGCGCGGCGCGGCGTTCGTGTTCCGCAACTACGCGTCCGACAACCAAACGATGGCGCGCGGCTGGACGATCGTCTTCGGCGCAGCGTCGATCATCGCACCGTTCTTCCTCGGCGACGCCGCGGGCGCGCTCGCGACGGGCTCCTACGCGTGGACGTCCCCGTTCGCACTGTCGGTCGGCGTCTTCGCGATCGCGCTGTGCGCGCAAGTCGCCGCAGTCTTCCTCGTCCGCGAAAGTGCGGACCGCGCCCTGCGCGACGATTTCCGCCGCCGCGCAGTCCGCGCAACGTTCGCCGTCTGGCTCATCGGACTGATTCCCGTGCTCCTCGCCCGAACCGCCGAACCGCAATTCTTCGCCGCGCTGACCGGCCCATCGGCCCGGGTCGCAATCATCAGCGCAATGCTTTTGGGCATCATCGTGATGCTGCTGATCGCCCGCCACCGCGACACGCTCGCGCGCGTCGCGGTCGGCGCCGAAGCGCTCGCCGTCCTCGCGGGCTGGTTCGGCGCGCAAGCCCCATCATTGGTCCCCGGCCACTGGACGCTCACCGCCGCCGCCGCATCTCCGCCGATGCTGCAAGCGTTCTTGATCGCAGCAGCGGCCGGCGCAATCGTCCTGATCCCGTCGCTCGCGCTGCTGTTCGCCGTCTTCAAAGGCCCGGCCCCATCGCGATGAACACAAACGGCTTTGCCCTCTTCGAAACCCCGCTGGGTCACTGCGCAATCGCCTGGTCCGGCGACGCCATCACGGGCACACAGCTCCCCGAAAAAGACGAAGCCGCCACGCAAAGCCGCATGCAGCGCCGCTTTCCGAACACATCCGAAACTGCACCGCCGCCGGCCGTTCAGCACGCAATCGAAGACATCACCGCACTCCTCGGCGGCGGCGCGAACGATCTCGCGCACGTCGCGCTCGACATGACGGACGTTGCACCGTTCGAGCGGCGCGTCTACGAAGCAGCGCGCGAGATACCGCCGGGCACGACGATCACATACGGCGAGCTCGCCAAACGCATCGGCGACCCGCACGCAGCGCAAGCCGTCGGCCAGGCACTCGGCCGGAACCCGTTCGCGCCGGTCGTCCCGTGCCATCGCATCGTCTCCGCGAACGGCACCATGCACGGTTTCTCCGCCAACGGCGGCACCGCGACGAAGCTGCGCCTGCTCACCATCGAAGGCTGGCGCGCCTCGGAACCGACGCTGTTCGAATCACAGCGCTAGCCCGAGCGCCCGGTCTCCCACCGCACGGTTGCTTTTTGGGGAAGCAGGGTATCGGTTTCGACGTGAGCGCCGCCACCGAGGCCCGGACGCGCGAAGCACCGGGCCGATCGCCACCGCCCAAACGAGAACCGCCGAACCGCATCGTCCACTTCCTGCGCAACCTCGGCCCGGGGCTCATCACCGGTGCGGCCGACGACGACCCGTCCGGCATCTCGACCTATTCGGTCGCCGGCGCGACCACGGGCGTGTCGATGCTGTGGCTCGCGCTCATCACGACGCCGATGATGGCGGTGATCCAAGGGATGTGCGCGCGCATCGGCATGGTGAGCGGCATCGGCCTCGCCGCGATGATGCGCAAGCTGTACCCGCGGTGGCTCGCGTTCAGCCTCGCGGCAATCGTCATCATCGCGAACACGTTCAACATCGGCGCGGACCTCGCCGGCATGTCGGCATCCGCGCACATGGTCGCGGGCGTACCGGTCCTGCTGTGGGTGATCGGGTTCTCGGTGATCTTGCTGCTGACGGAGTTCTACTGCTCGTACCACTTGCTGAGCAGCGTCCTGAAATGGCTGGCGCTCGCGCTGTTCGCATACGTCGTCACGGTGTTCTTGGTCAAACCCGACTGGTGGAACATCCTGCGCCACGCCGTGGTCCCGGAGTTCCACCGCGACGGCCACTGGATCACCACGGTCGTCGCTCTGCTCGGCACGACGATCTCGCCGTACCTGTTCTTCTGGCAGTCGTCGCAGATGGTCGAAGAAGAGAAGGACCAGGGGCGCAAGACCGTCGCGCAGCGCAAGGGCGCGACGAAGGCGGAGATCGCCGACGCGCACGCGGACGTGAACACCGGCATGATCTACTCCAATCTCGTGATGTTCTTCATCATCGCGACGACGGCGGTCACGCTGGGCGCCCACGGCAAGCACGACATCGCGACGGCGCAAGACGCCGCCGAAGCGCTGCGCCCGCTGGCCGGCAACTTCGCGTACCTCCTGTTCACGCTCGGCATGGTCGGCACGGGTCTGTTGGCAATTCCCGTCCTGGCCGGCTCGTCGGCCTACGTCGCATCGGAGATGCTGTCGTTCCGCACGGGCCTCGGTGAAACGCCGAAACGCGCACCGCGCTTCTACACGATCCTCGCCGCGGGAATCGTCATCGGTACGATCCTGAACCTCCTGCGCCTCGACCCGATCAAGGTACTGTTCTGGTCCGCCGTCCTCAACGGCGTAGCCGCGGTCCCGCTGGTTTTCGCAATCGTGACGATCGCAAGCAACGCCAAGGTGATGGGCAAATGGAAGAGCTCCGCCGTCGCACGCGCCTGGGGCTGGCTGACGTTCGCCCTGATGTCGCTGGCCGCAATCGCCATGTTCGTCTTCTGGAACCAGCAATAAAACGAGCCGGGTGGCGCATCCTTCGACAAGCTCAGGATGACATTGGGACGATCGCGCCGGAGACGGGAGCGCGACACCGCTGCGGCGGGGCGTCGCGCAGGCGCGGAGCCCAGGATTGGGCGGAGCGCCGGAGCGCCGAGCGACCGCAGCGCAGGATGCGCGAAGGGAGCGTCCCCGCAGCAGCGGTGTCGCGCTCCCGTCGCGCCACCCAGCCCGGGCAAAGCCCAGACCCCAGCCGGCCCCGAAAAGAAGAGGAGCCGAGCGATGTGACCCAAAGCACGCCGCATGACGCCTTCCGCACTGCGGAAGCCACTCTGACAGCGCCTGACAGGAGTATGCATGGCAACGACCACGTCAGCCGGCGGCAATCGCTGGGCAATAGCTTTTGCCGGGGTGATCGTCATGATCTGCCTCGGCACCGTCTACTCGTGGAGTATCTTCACGCGCCCGCTCATCGCAACGCAGCATTGGTCGAACACGACCACGACCTGGGCGTTCGCGCTCGCGATCTTCTTTCTGGGTGTCGGAGCGGTGATCGGCGGCCGCTGGCAAGACCGCGCCGGCCCGCGCATGGTCACGATCGTCGGAGCCGTCCTGTGGGGGCTCGGCAACCTCTTGGCCGGGATCGGAACCACCTCGCTGGGCGCGTGGTGGATCTACCTGACCTACGGCGTCATCGGCGGCCTCGGCCTCGGCATGGGTTACATCACGCCGGTTGCGACGGTCACCAAATGGTTCCCGGACAAGCGCGGCCTCGCCAGCGGCATGGTCGTGATGGGCTTCGGGCTCGGCGCGTTCTTCTACAACCAGATCGTGCCGCGCATCGGCTCGTTCGCGCATGCCGCCAAGGCCTCAGGCGCGTTCATCACCGCGAAGGACGCGGCGGCCAAAGCCGGGACGACGTTCGACCCCTCGGCGTTCCCGGTGACCGCTGACGATACCGCGGCCGTGATGTCGATCTTCATCTGGTCGGGCATCGCTTTCGCAATCATCGGCGGCATCTGCGCGACGTTCATGAAGAACCCGCCGGCGGGATACTCCGTCGGCGGAACCGTCGCGACCGCCGCGCAGAGCGGTTACAGCTACACGCCGTCGCAGACGATGCGCACGCCGCAGTTCTATCTATTGTGGCTGATGCTGTTCCTCAACGTCACGGCAGGCATCCTGATCATTTCGAACGCGGTGCCGATCTACAGCGATCTCACCGGCGCGGCCGCGGCGGTCGCGGCTCCTATCTACGGTTTCCTAGCCGTGTTCAACGGGCTCGGGCGCTTCTTCTGGGGCGCCGTTTCCGACCGCATCGGGCGCAACATGGCGTACGTGCTGATCTTCGGAATCCAAGTGGTCGTGTTCTTCGTGCTCGGCGGCCTGCACAGCCTGTTCGCGGTGGGCGTCGCGTTCGCGATCGTGCTGCTGTGCTACGGCGGCGGGTTCGGTACGATGCCGTCGTTCAACGCCGACTACTTCGGCACGCGCTTCCTGGGCCAGAACTACGGCATGATCCTCACCGCGTGGGGTGTCGCGGGCATCGTCGGACCCATCATCGCGGCGAAGGTCAAAGACGTGACGGGCTCGTTCACAAACGCGCTCATCCCGGTCGCGGTGATGCTGCTGATCGCGGCGATTCTGCCGTTCCTGACCAAGAAGCCGGTGCCGCCGGTGGGTGCAGCGGCAGCCGGCGCGGTATAGCGCACCGGCCGAACCGGCGCAACGGTTCACGACGAGGGCATCGCGCAAGCGGTGCCCTCGTTGCGCTTACGACGCGAGCAGAATTTGCGGTGATATGGATTTGATCTGCGTTTCCAGCCAAATCTTCTGGCGGTCCGTCTGTACCGGAAGCGTTGCGCACAGCTCGAGCAGATGATCCGCGCGCAGGGCGCGCGCGCCTTGGCCCGCGAGCGCCCATAGCAGCTGCGCCTCGCCGGCCAGCATCGCGAGCTCGAGCAGGTCGTTGAGGAGCCCGGCCGGACCTTTGCGCGGTCCGCCGAAGAGCGCGCTCGCCAGCAGCTTCGGATCGAGCGGCAGCTTTGTGCCGAAGGCGTCCAGCGCGTCTTGAAGCCGGTCGACGTGCTCGTACGACCAGCTCGCGAGCAGCGGCGCGGTTCCGAGAATTTCCGGCTCGTCGCGGTGCGCGGCGGCGACGGCGGTGAATCCATCGGCCAGCGATTTCTCGGTGCGCTGAAGCGCCGTGAGGTAGGTCGCAAGCTGCATCATCGCTTCAGCCCTTTCGGATCGCGACCGCGGCGAACTTGAGATACGGCTGTTTGCTCACCGGGTCCCAGGCCGTGACCGTCAGCTCGTTCGCCGCCGTGGCGTCCTCGACATCGGCCGAGCCGTAATGGAACGGAATGAACACCGTGCCGGCCTTGATGTCGGCGATCCGCGCGCGCACGACCACGCGACCGCGCCGCGACGTCACTTCCGTCATGTCGCCGTCCGCGATGCCGAGCCGCTGCGCATCGGCGGCAGCGATCTCCACGAACGGTTCCGGCGCGGCGTCGTTCAACGCTTTGCTGCGCCCCGTCTTGGTGCGCGTGTGGAAGTGGTACACGATGCGGCCGGTCGTCAGCCAAAACGGATACTTCGCGTCCGGCTGTTCGTCCGGCGGCCGGTAGTCCGCCGCTTTGATGAGCGCCTTGCCGGCGGGGTCGTAGGCTTTGTACTTGTCGGGCAACACCGCTGCGCCGGTCGCGAGGTCGTGGCCGAAGCTCTCGCATGCGTCGGCGGCGGTCATGAACACACCGTCGGTGTAGAGCCGCTCCGTGCCTTCGGGCGTGTCCGCCGCGCACGGCCATTGGATGCCGGAACCGCCGGTGAGCGTCTCGTACGACATGCCGCTGTAGTCGCACGGTCGTCCCGCGCTGCACCGTTTCCACGCCTCGAACGCTTCTTCGGGCGTGCGCCAGCCGACGAGCGGCGCGCCGTCCTTGTCGCGAAAATCCATCCGCCGCGCGTACTCGAGGAAGATCTCGAAGTCGGAGCGCGCCTCGCCGGGCGGGTCGATCGCCTGATGCGACACGTGCACGGTGCGGTCGGTGTTCGTGTACGTGCCCGTCTTCTCGCCCCAGATCGCCGCGGGCAGCACGATGTCGGCGTACTCGGCGGTTTCGGTCAGGTACGCGTCCTGCACGATCACCAGCAGATCGCGGTTCTGCAGAATCTTGCGAACGCGGGCGCAGTCCGGCAGCGAGACGACCGGGTTCGTCGCCGAGATCCAGAGCAGCTTGACCGAACCCTGCTCGCAGTACCGGAAGATCTGCATCGCGTGCGTGGGCTCGGACCAATGCGGAATGCGGTCCGGCTCGACGTTCCACAGCGCCGCGAGCCTGTCCATGTGGTCGGGGTTGGCCCAGTTGAAGAACGCGGGAAACTCGCCGTTGACGCCCGACTCGCGCGTGTTCTGCGAGGTCGGCTGACCGTTCATCTGCAGCAGGCCGCAGCCCGGGCGGCCCAGCATGCCGCGGATGAGGTGGAGGTTGTTGACCTGGCACGCCGCCGCCGTCGCCTGCATCGATTGGTACACGCCTTGCAGCACCGTCGAGACGAGGGTGGGCGCAGTGCCGAGCACCTCCGCCGCCTCCTCGATGCGCGCGGCGGGAACGTCGGTCACCGACGACGTGCGCTCCGGCGTCCAGCGCTCCACCGTGCGTTCGAGCACGTAGAACCCTTGCGTGTGCCGCTCGATGTAGTCGCGGTCGATCCAGCCGTTCTTGACGATGAGGTGCAGCAGCCCGTTCATGAGCGCGACGTTGCTGCCGAGTCGCGGCGACAAGTGGACCGACGCCTTCAGCGCCGTCGCCGTCGTGCGCGGGTCGACGACGACGATGCGCGGCGGGTTGGCGCCGGCGAGCCGGTCCAGCACGCGCATCCACATGACGGTTTGCTGCGACGCGGGATTGTGTCCGACGACGAACAGCGCGTCGGTCGTATCGATGTCGCTGAGCGTGCCGGGCTGACCGTCCGCGCCGAAACTCTCGCGCAGCGCCGCCGACGCCGTCGCGGTGCACAGCCGCGTGTTGCCGTCCATGTGCTGCGTCCCGAGTCCGGCTTTGCCGAGGAGCGCGAGCGTATAATACTCTTCGAGAAAGAGCTGGCCGCTCGTATAGAACGCCATCGCGCTGCTGGTGTGCGATTGCACCAGCTCGTTTGAACGCCGCACGATCGCGTCCATCGCCTCGTCCCAGCTCACGGGCTCGAGCTTGCCGTGCCGCCGCATCAGCGGATGCGTCAGCCGGTCGGCCGCGCCGTTGGCCTCCCACCCGTGCAGCCCTTTGGGGCCGAGCCGCCCGCGGTTGACGCGGTCCGCGGCGCGGCCGCGCACGCCGACCATGCGCCCGTCCTTGACGCCGACGTCCATGCCGCAGCCCATCGAGCACAAGACGCACGCGGATTGCACCCAGCGATCGGGCTCCTCGACGATCCGCTCGTCGACGCGAACCGGCCAATCGCCGGCGTACGGTGTCCGCTCGCCCCAAACGTCGACGATGCTGTCACGCGTTCGCACGGTCGAGACATACCCGAAGCAGGCAAAGCCCGCATGCTTGCTACCAGCGCTCCCGGGCGATGTCTTCAGCGCATGTCGAGCAGCGAGATCACGGGCTCAGGACGGCGCGCCCGGCGCGCGGCGTAGAATCCGTTCGCGCACATCGCGGACCAGCCGGCAACGCCGGCGAACGCGGCGCCTGCAACGACGCCGGAACGATCGAGCAGCAGCCCTGCGGCACCCGCCGCGACCGCTGCTTGGAAGAGCACGAACGCCGTCCAGCTCAGCGCGGGCGACAACAGCGCGTCCGGCCGCGTCTCGTCGTCGTCACCGCGAAAGGCGGTCGCGAGCAGCCGGATGCCGATATGGTGCAGATGGCCGTTCACCATCTGCCCGAGCCAACCGATCAGCGTGACGTAGACGAGCACTGCGCCCCACGGCATGCCGCACAGCACGGCGACGAGCAAGACGAACGCGATCGCCAACCAGGACACCGCTGCCGCGAGAAACGCCTGCGGCGGCCGATGATGCACCGTCGCGCGCCGCAGCACGTCCGCGATGTCCGCGACGTAGAGCACTACGCCCGCACCGAGCACGACCGCTCCCGCCCAAAGCAGAACTGCTGCGTGGAATGCCGCGCCTCCGGCGAGCGCGAGCATACCCAGCCCGGTCGCAGCGGCCGCCGTCACGTGTCTCCAGCGCTGCGGCGAACGTCCACCCGTGATGGGAACCACCGTACGCGTCGACACGCCCATGACCAGCGCGCTCAGCCAGCCGATGAGCCCGAACGCCGCGTGAACCGGAACGCCGCGAACGAGCATCGACGCGGGCAGACGGCCGTCGAGCATCCACGTGAAGGCGACGCCGAGCAGCGCCGTCGCGAGCAGGAACGCCAGCGTTACGCCGAGCGCGCGCGCAATCGCCGCTTCCACGCCGCCGAGCCGAAACGCCCCCGCGAGCGTGGCGGCCGCGGGAACCGCATAACCGGCCAGTCCCACACCGACGAGCGTGCCGCCCCACGGAAGCAGCCACGGCAACTCGCCGAAAAATCCGCCGACGAGAACGAGCACGCCGGCCCCGTACACGGCGAGGCTTCGGCGTGCGACGGATTCCCAGCGCCAGGCGACGTCGGTGAACGCGGGGACCACGTGCACCAACACGGATAACGCGGTCATCGTCAACCAGCCCAGCGCGACGAGATGCACCCAGCCGAGCGCCGCGAGGCCGGTGGCGGTCGAACGGTGCACGGCGAGCACCAACAGAGCGATCCACGACGCACCGTGCGCAAGCTGTCCGAAGATCAGGCCCTGCGGCGGAATCCAGCGTCCAGGCGGCCGCCTCATCAGCGAGCGGCCGGCGTGTTCGACGAGCTCACGTGCGCGGCAATTCCTACGGCAGGTTTGGCGTTCCCCGCCGACGGAGCGGCCGGAGATGGGGCCGCAGTTGCTGACGGTGGGGCACGGAACCATGACCGCCGTGGACTTCGCGGCGCTCATTCGGCAGGCCGAGATCCAAGCGATCGTCGACGTGCGAACGGTGCCGAAAAGCCGCCGGCACCCGCACGTCTGGCGCGAAGAAATGGAGGCTTGGGTGCCTGCGCTGAGCGGCAGCGGCTATGTATGGGAGCCCGCCCTCGGCGGCTTTCGCAAAGGCGGTCGCGACAGCAGCAACGTCGCGCTGCGCCACCCTTCCTTTCGCGCCTATGCCGATTACATGGAAACGGACGCGTTCGCGGTGGCGCTCGACGCGCTGCTGGCGCAGGCACGCCGCAAGCGCGTTGCGATCATGTGTTCGGAGACGCTGTGGTGGCGCTGTCATCGCCGTCTCATCGCCGATGCTGCCCTGCTGTTGCACGACGCCGGCGTGGAGCATCTGATGCACGACGGCAGCCGCCGGCCGCACGTGCCGACCGCGGGCGTCCGCGTAACCGAGGCCGGAACGTTGCGGTACGACGTGCTGACGGCTGCGCTATGAAAACGCGGCGCGCGCGAGTACGACGCCCAGGTATGCCGCGATGACGCCGGCCACCACGCTGCCGAACCCGTACCACAGACTCTGCAGCGTGAATGCGTCGCGGCTCAGCACGTACGTCTCGTACGCGAACGCCGAGAACGTCGTATAGCCGCCGAGCACGCCGGTCGCGAGAAACAGCCGGGCATACGGATTCAGGCCGATTCGCGTTTGCCCCACCTGCAGCAGCAATCCGATCACGAACGAGCCGCTTACGTTGATGGTCAAGGTGCCCCACGGAAAGCCCGGGCCTACGCGTTGCAAGAACCAGTTGCCGACGAAGAACCGCAGCACGGAGCCGAGCGCGCCGCCGCTCGCCACGGCCGCGACGGCGACCCACTGGCTCACGCGCCGGTCTCCGGCCGGTACAGCACGCGCTGCACACGCTCGAGCGTCACCAAGCCGTCGTCCACGATCCCCTCGAGAACCGGCAGAAAGGCCGCAATGCGATCCTCATCATCGACGACTTCAAGCAGGATGGGAAGGTCGGCGAACGCTTCGACGGCGCGCTCCGACGAGATGCGGCGGTGGCTGCCGAACCCTTCGATTCCGCGCAGCAGCGTCGCGCCGCGCAATCCGGCGCGAAGCATCGCCTCGGCCAGCACCCGGTACAGCTCGCGGCCTTTGCAGCGCCGGCTCTCGGCCATGTACACCCGCAGCATGAGCGCGTTATGCTCGACGGGCACGGTGTCCCGATCCGGCGTGCGAGGGCGTCCCCAGGCAAGCCGCGTATCGTTTGCGGTGGAGGTCATTACGCATGATCGGTGACCCGTCGTTTGTGGAAGGCCAACTGTTGCGGATCTTCGTCGGTGAGGACGCCCGCTGGCACAAGGAGCCGCTGTACGTGGCGGTCGTGGAGATGCTGCGGCGCGAGAACGTCGCCGGCGCGAGCGTGTTCCGCGGCGTGGAAGGGTTCGGGGCACACCACGAGATCCGCCTGAACCATATTTTCACCTTCGGAGCGAAGATGCCGATCCTCATCGAGGTAATCGACACGGAGGCAAAGATCGGCGAGCTGCTGCCGGCGCTGGAAGCGATGATCGGCGAGGGCGTCATCACGCTCGAACGGGTCGCATACCGGCGGTTCCTCGGGCGCACCTGACGATTCATAGTGTAGCCGCAGACGATCGCCGTCGCAAGGAACAGCCGCGCGAGGTCGTTCCCGGGCCCGTCTCGTACGATATCTCGCGGGAGGCCAGTCCGCATGATCCGCCGCTTTCTCGGCCCGGCATGAAGCGCCAGTTGTTCGTGGCCGGCGCGATGACGTCGGCATGCGCCGTTGCGCTGCGGGGCGTCGCGGCGGCAAAGCCTGCGCCTGCGTCACCGTCGCCCGAGCCGTCGGAGAAACCGCACGTGCACGGCGCGAACGGCGTCGTGACGCTGCCGGAGCACCGTCTCATCGAATGGACGTCCGACGTGCTCGACGGGCCGGAGTTCCGGCTGAGCAGATATCGCGGCAAAGTGGTGTTCGTCAACGTGTTTGCGACGTGGTGCGGTCCGTGCCGCGTGGAGCAGCCGATCGTCGTCGCCTTTGCGAACGCGCACGTGGATGACACCGTGGTGATCGGCGTCGACGTCGGCGAAGAGGACAACGACGTGCGCGCGTACCGTAAGAAGTACGGCATCCCGTATCCGATCGCGATGGACCGTTACGACCGCAAGGTGCGCTCGATCTACCGCCAAGGGCGCATGGTCTTCCCGACGACGATCGTGTTTCGCGCGGACGGAACGCTGTCGTGCGCGTGGGCAGGCGACCAAGAGCGCGAATGGTTCGAAGCCGAGCGCGAGTACGCGCTGCAACCACCCACGCCGCCGCCTACCTAGAATCATCATGCAACGACGACGTTTGGGCAGCGATGGCCCGCTGGTTTCGGCACTCGGCTTGGGCTGCATGGGCATGTCCGACTTTTACGGCGCCGACCGCGACGAGAGCGAGGCGATCCGCACGGTCCACCGTGCGCTCGAGCTCGGGATCGACTTTCTCGACACCGCAGACATGTACGGCGTCGGGCAGAACGAGGAGCTGGTCGGCCGCGCGATCGCCGGCAAGCGCGACGCGTACTTCATCGCGACGAAGTTCGGCAACGTGCGCGCCGCGGACGGCGCATATCTCGGCGTGAACGGAAAGCCGGAATACGTGCGCAGCGCGTGCGACGCATCGCTCAAGCGGCTCGGCGTCGAGACGATCGACCTGTACTACCAGCACCGCGTCGACCGCAACACGCCGATCGAAGAGACGGTGGGCGCGATGGCGGAGCTCGTGCAAGCGGGCAAAGTGCGCCACCTGGGATTGTCGGAAGCGGCGCCCGAGACGATTCGCCGCGCGAACGCGACGCACCGCATCGCGGCGCTGCAGACCGAGTACTCGCTGTGGACGCGCGACGTCGAGCAGAACGGCGTGCTGGCGACGGCGCGCGAGCTGGACATCGCGTTCGTGCCGTACAGCCCGCTCGGGCGCGGCTTTCTCACCGGCACGCTGTCCAGCCCGGACGCGCTCGATGCAACCGACGCGCGCCGCACGCACCCGCGCTTTCAAGGCGACAACCTCGCGGCGAACGTACGGCTCGCTGACGCGGTGAAGGCGCTCGCGCAGCGCAAGGGCTGCACGCCCGCGCAACTCGCGCTCGCGTGGCTGCTGTCCCGCGGCGAGGACGTCGTGCCGATCCCGGGCACCAAGCGCGTGCGCTATCTCGAAGACAATGCGGGCGCGGTGAACGTGCAGCTCAGCGCCGACGACCTGCGCGAGATCGACGAAGCGCTCCCGGCCGGCGCAACGGCCGGCGACCGCTACGCCGCGGCCGGGATGGCGGGCGTCAACCTCTAGCGGATTACGCTGCGCGCACGGCGGCGCCGCGGCCCGCCCGCGCGCGCAGCGCGCCCACCGCAGCGCCGGTGAGGACGAACCCGATCAGGCCGTAACCGCCGTCGATCAGGAACAGCATCATCGGGCGCTGCGCGTACGCGTACAGCATCGCGACCATCGGCACGTAGACGCACACGCCGATCAAGAGCCCGACCTGCGCGCCCTTGGACGTGTCGGCGCGCTCGTAGTGCCACAGCATGTTGTCGAAGCAGTACGACACCAGCAATCCCGCGACGAACGAGATGAGGTACGGCATGAAGCCGGCGGCGGCGAGCACGTCTTTGGGCGTGCCGACCGCGGCTTGCCATGCACCACCGAGCGCGATATACCACACCGCGCCGAACGCGAAGAGCACGATGGTCCCGGCAATGATGCCGAGATAGTTGGGGCGGCGTTCGGTCATGAAGACTCCCTCCGTCATTGCGGCCGAGCGGCCGCTCTGCGCCTTAGCCTAGCGCGATGGACGGGGGAAGTCCAGCCTGCTCCGCATCATTACGTAGGCGATCATTCCGGGTGGCGCAGATACGCACGCGGGTCGTCCGCCGAATCGCGGCCCGCGAAGACGACCGTCTCGCGCAGCACGTAGCCGCCGACGAGCGCCAGCGACGACGTTAGGATCGTGCGCAGGCGGTGGTGCTTCGCGGGCGTCTTGCGCGAGAGCACTGACGGCAGATTCAGCAGCGCGGGGAGCGCAATCCCGAGGCCGAGCGTGAACGTCTTGAGGCGGCTGCCGCGCTTGCCGGTGAACACCGGCGATGCGGCGTCGCCCGCGCGGCGCTCCCAGTCCAGAAGCAGTGCGGCTTCGGCCAGTGATGCGAACAGCTCGACCGTCTCCAGCTTCTTGGCTGTGCGCGGCGAGCCGCCGAACAGCGCGAGCAGCAGCGATTGCAGCGCGGCGCCGCTCGACGCGGCGGAGCACGCGAAGATCGCCGGGATGTGTCGGCGGCCCGTGTACCACACGGGGATCGCGGTCGCCGACAGCAGCACGCCGGTGTAGAGCGACAGCATCGCCGCCGACGGCGCGCCGGTGACCGCGCGCAGCGGCTTCGCGAGCCAGCCGAACGGGTTCACCGGGATGAGCCCATCCTCGCGCGCCTGTTCCAGCGCCGCGAATCCCGCGTTGGTCGAGAACGTCATCAGCACGTACACGCCCACGGACATCGGCGACTTCAGCTTCGCGATGCGCAGCATGTTCAAAAAGCGCTCGGGGCGGCCGAGGTCCTTCACCAGCAGCGCGCTGCTGACGAGCGCGCCGGCGAGCGCGGAGTAGCGGCCGTTGCGCACCAGCTGCGCGTCGTGGGGGTCGCCGCCACGCGTGGCGAGCGACGCGAGCGCGGCGCTCGCCGCGGCGGCTCCGCCCACGAAGAAGTACTGGACGATATCCGAGCCCCAGTGCGCCTTGCGCAGGATCGGATGATCGAAGTACGTCTCTTGCGCGCGCCCGAACCCGCCGTCGCCGCGCTGCATCGACGCCGCGACGGCGTCGGGCGAGAAGTTTCCGGCGGCGGAGTAGTTTTGACCGTGCGGCTGCGTGGGCACTACGCGGCGTCTCCGGTGCGGCGGAACACGCGCGCGCCGACGACCGTCAGCGCCGCCGCGGCAAGCAATCCCGCCGTGTACGCGGCCGGCTGAAACCGCGACGGTAGCACCGGCTTGGGCGGCAGGTTGAACACTTCGGGGCGGTCCGGAATCAGGAAGAACGCGTTGAGCGGGCCGACGTCGCGCGTCTCCTCGCCGTCGACGCCGTACAGCCGCACGTCCTTGCCCTGCGCGCGCAGGTTCGCGACACGCGCCTCCGCTTTCACGCGCAGCTCGTCGACGCGACCGAACAGAATCGAATCGGTGGGGCACGACTTCGCGCAGGCCGGCTCCATGCCGTCCTTCTGGCGGTCGTAGCAGAGCGTGCACTTCTGCGCGACGCCGGATTGCGGCTGCACCGCGACCACGCCGAACGGGCACGACGGCACGCAATAGCCGCAGCCGTTGCACACGTCGGGCTGCACGTACACGTCCTCGAACTCGTTGCGCACGATCGCACCCGTCGGGCACGCTTCGAGACAGCCGGCGTTAGTGCAGTGCTTGCACACGTCGGACATCATCATCCAGCGCGACGCCGCCGGCACCTCACGGTCCATCTGCTCCACGAACGCGACGTGCCGCCACGTCGTCGACGACAGCCGCGACGTGTTGTCGTAGGAGTTGCCGGTGAGCGCGTAGCCGTCGGAAGGCAGCTGATTCCACTGCTTGCACGCGACTTCGCACGCCTTGCAGCCGATGCACAGCGTGACGTCGGTGAAGAAGCCCATCGCAGTCGAGTCCGTAACGACGCCGTCGGAAACGCGCTCCATCAACCTTCGCTTTCTTGGTTATCGATTTGATGCCGGCGGCGCGAGCCCGCCATGATCTCGCTCGCTGACGCGATGTCGCCATCGACTTGCTCCGCGCCGCCCGCGTCGACGCGGCCGCCGCGTTCGGGTTTGCCGAGCGGCGTCTGCTCGTCCGGCGGCACCGGCAGCCAGGTCGGGCCTTCGTGCGTCGCGCCTCGGCGGCCGAGCCGCACGTTGCACGTGAACACTTTGGCTTCGTGGATTGAGACGTTCGGATCGGCGACCATCGGCGGAAGCACGTTCGCGGAGTCGCCCGTCACGAGCCCTTGATAGCCGAAGTGGATCGGCATGCCGACTTGGTGCACCCACTGCTTGGGTCCGATCTTGAACGGCGTGATGCGGCCGGTGACCATCGCCTTCGCTTCGACCTCACCGCGCGCGGTCGACACGGTGACCCAGTCGCCGTTGCGGATCCCGAGCTCCACCGCGAGCTCGGGCGACATCTCACAGAATGCTTCCGGCTGCAGCTCCGCGAGCCACGAGTTCCAGCGCGTCATCGCGCCGGTGAGGTGGTGCTCCGTCAGCCGGTACGTCGAGAGCACGAACGGATAGTTCGGGTCGCCGATCGCGTGGTACGGGTTGTCGCGGCGGCGCCATTCCTTCAGCACGGGATTGTACTGCTGGTTCGGATAGAGTGCGTTGGGCACCGGCGACTCGCGCGGCTCGTAGTGCGTCGGGAACGGCCCGTCGACCGTGCCCTGGACGCCGAAGATCTCGGCGACGCCGTACTCCTGCATCAGGAACGGCGCGGTGCCGTCGTGCGCGTCCATGCCTTTGGAGCCGGGCTGCGCGCGGAACGACGGCGGCTTCGCGACCGGGAAGTCGGGCACGTCGTAGCCCGTCCACTTTTTCTGGTCCTCGTCCCACCAGATGTATTTCTTTTCTTCGCTCCACGGTTTGCCGTCGGGATCGGCGGACGCGCGGTTGTAGAGGTTGCGCCGGTTCGCAGGCCACGCCCACGCCCACTCCAGCGACACCCAGCCGTCACCTTTGCGGCGGCGCGTGTTGTTCTGGCCCGGCGCCGGGAAGCAGCCCGTGTAGATCCACGCGCCGGCGGCGGTCGTGCCGTCGTCTTTGAGATCGGCGAACGTCTTGACGTGCTCGCCGGTGGCAACGACGTAGCCGTTGATCTCGCGCAAGACTTTTTCCGCGTCGGGCTCGCCCAGCGCGCGTTCGTGCGGATCGTCGTGCTCGTAGTTCCAGGTCAGGTCGAGCACCGGCCGGTCGATCGCGCGCGCCGAGTCCGCGTACAGCTTCTTCACGCGCTTGCCGAGGTTCCACGCGAGCGACAGATCGCTGCGCGCGTCGTCCGGCGGGTCGACGGCTTTCTCGTGCCACTGCAGGAGGCGCTGCGTGTTGGTGAACGAGCCCGGCTTCTCCGCGACCGACGCGGCCGGCATGAAGAAGATTTCCGTGCCGATCGTGGCGGGATCAACGCCTTCCCGCTTCCAGAACACCGCCGTCTCCGTCTCGAAGATGTCCTGGCACACCATCCACTTCAGGTTGCCGAGCGCCGCGCGCTGCAGCGCGGCGTTCTGGCCGCCCACCGCGGGATTTTGACCCCACAGGATCAGGCCTTCGACGCCCCCGTCCTTCATCGTGAAGAACAAGGGCATGTGCGAGTGGTCGCCCGTGTTCTTCGGCAGGTAGTCGAACGCCCAACCGTTCTCCGCCGTCGCCGCGTCGCCGAACCACGCCTTCATCTGCGAGACTGCGTACTTGGGCCAGTTCGACCACCAGCCGGTGGGCAGAGCCCAGTTCTTCTGCCAGTTCTCGAACGAGTCTTCACCGCGTTCGAGCGACGGCGACTTGATGTAGCCGGGAAAGAGGTCGTACAGCGTCGCGATGTCGGTGGAACCTTGAATCGACGCGTGCCCGCGCAGCGCCATGATGCCGCCGCCGGGGCGGCCGGTGTTGCCGAGCAGCGCCTGCAGCGTCGCCGCCGCGCGAATGTTCTGCACCCCGACGGTGTGCTGCGCCCAGCCCATCGCGTAGCAGTACGTCATGGTCTTCTCGCGGCCGCTGTTGGCGACGACGAGCTTGCACAGATCGAGGAACTGGTCTTTGGGCGTGCCGCAGATGCGCTCGATCATCTCCGGCGTGTAGCGCGCGAAGTGCTTGCGCATGAGGTTGATCGCGCAGCGCGGATGCTGCAGCGTCGGGTCTTTCTTTGGCCGCTTCGTGCCGTGTTCGGGATGCCCGCCGCTCGCAACAGAGGTGCCGTCGCCCTGCGCATCGAGCGCGTTGCCGTTCGCTTCGCTCGTCTCGCCGCCCTGACTCTCGTCCAGCTCGTACTTCCACGTTTTGGGATCGTACGTGCCCTTGTCGGGATCGAAGCCGGAGAAGATGCCTTCGAGGTCTTCGGTGTCGGCGAAGCGCTCGTCGACGATGTAGCTCGCGTTGGTGTAGTTCAGGACATATTCTTTGAAATACGCGTTGTTCTGCAGCACGTAGTTGATGATGCCGCCCGTGAACGCGATGTCGGTGCCGCTGCGCAGCGGTATGTACTCGTCGGCGAGCGCGCTGGTGCGCGTGAAACGCGGGTCGATGTGGATCACCTTCGCGCCGCGTTCCTTCGCCTTGGTGACGAAACGGAAACCGACGGGGTGGTTCTCCGCGAAGTTCGACCCTTGGATCATGATGAGGTCGGCGTGCTCGAGATCCATCAGGAACGTCGTCGCGCCGCCGCGGCCGTAGAGGGTGCCCAGACCGGGCACCGTCGAGCTATGTCAAATGCGGGCCTGGTTCTCGACGAAGACCGCCCCCCACGATCGGAACAGCTTCGCGATGAGGTAGTTCTCTTCGTTGTCGAGCGTCGCGCCGCCGAGCGACGCGATCGCGGTGGTGCGTGCAACGCGCCGGCCCTGCTCGTCGAATTCCTGGAACGTGCGGTCGCGCGTGTCCTTGACGCGTTCCGCGATGCGGTCCATCGCCCACTCGTACGGCACGTCGGTCCACTCGCTCGCGAACGGCGCCCGGTACTTCACGGTCGTCCAGCGGTTCGGGTTGACGTGGAGCTGGAACGTCGCCGCGCCCTTGGGACACAGCGTCCCGCCGCTGATCGGCGAGTCCGGATTGCCCTCGATGTCGAGGATCTCGTTGCCCTTGCTGTACACCATCGTGCCGCAGCCGACCGCGCAGTAGGGACAGACGCCGGGCGACTTCTTGGCGTCCGAGATTCGGGACGTCAGATTCTGCGAGCGCTTCGAAAGAACGTTCGGTAGCGGACCGACGCGCTTGCCGATGGCACTTGCAGCGCCCGCAAGCAGCGAAGTGAGGTCGATCGTGGGGCGTTTGGTGCTGGCCAAGATTTCCTCGCGGGATGGGGGCGGCTAGGGTCGAGACGGCTTCGCGACGGGTACACCGACTCCCGTGACTTCAGCCGTACTCTTCGACGTCGACGGAACGCTGATCGACTCCAACGACCAGCATGCCCGCGCCTGGGTCGCGGCGCTCGCCGAAGCGGGGCACGAGGTACCGTTCGAACGGGTGCGCCCGCTGATCGGCATGGGCGGCGACAAGGTCCTGCCCGAACTGGTTCCGGGCTGTTCGGAGGACAGCCGGGAAGGCAAGGCGATCGGCGAAGCGCGCAAGCGCATCTTCAAGGAGCGCGAGCTGAACACGATCCCGCCGACACGCGGCGCACGTGAACTGCTCGAAGCGGTCCGCGCGCACGGCGCGCGCGTCGTCGTCGCGACGTCCGCGAAGAAGTCCGAGCTCGACGGCTTGCTGGCGCGCGGCGACCTGGGGCCGCTGGTGGACGTCGCCGCGACCGGCGACGACGCGACGGACAGCAAGCCCGATCCCGACATCATCGGCGCAGCATTGAAGAAAGCGGGCATCTCGGCGACCGACGCAGTGATGGTCGGCGACACGCAGTACGATGTCGAAGCCGCGCACCGCGCGGGCGTAGCCTGCGTGGCGCTGCTGTGCGGCGGCAATGATCCCGCGACGTTGCGCGACGCGGACGCGGTGTACGCCGACCCTGCGGAACTCATCGCCGCGCTGGACAAGCCGCCGTTCGCATGGATGACCGCGTAGGCGCTTTATGGTATGGTGTCCCTGCTCAGGCACCGCTTCACCATCGCGGGTACCGCGTTCGCAAGGACGCGGTACCCGTCGCTTTTCAGGGCGACTGAACCACGCGATCAGCGGATGCGGAAAATCGGGCCGCGCGGCGTGAACGGCAGGCGTGCTTCCGCCGGCACCAGGACCGCGTGGTCGCGGCGGATCGTAAACACGTCGCAGAAGCCGTCCGTGATCACCAGGATCGGGCCGTCCTTCGGGAAGTCGCGGGCCGTTTGCAACAGGTCGATCCCAGGCTGTAAGATCGTGCCGCCGCGGCCCTTCACGCGCACGCGCGTCGCGATCTCTTCGATCGGCACATAGCCTTCGTCGTAGGCCTGCGCGTCGCAGAACACCAATCGCACCATGGACACGTCGCGCGCAGCCCCGTAGCTCGCGATCGCGCCCAGTGCCTTGCCCAGCAGCCAGCGGTCCATCGAGCCCGACGTGTCGAGCACCACGCCGAACGTGCGCCGCTCGAGCTCTTCGACGGTCCAGTGCGCGCGTGGGATGTCGGGCGTCGACGACTGGCGCCGTGACAAGCGCGCGTACGTGCGGTGCTTCACGAGCGGCGGAAAACGCTCGTCGAACCACTGCGCCAGCGCGACGTCCCACGGGATCGGCGGCGTCGCGAGCGCGCGAATCTCTTCGATCAGGCCTGCCGGCAACAGCCCGCGATCCTGTTCGCTGTGCAGCTCGTAGCCGCGGGCGAGCGCCGAGCGGTAGAACTCGTCCAGATCGGTTGGGCCGTCGCCGCGCCGCGGGCCGCTGCGCTTGTCGAGCATGTCGCCCACCGACGTGCCCGCCAGCGTGGCAAGCTTGCGGTACACGCGCATGTCGGCCGTCATGCGGTCGTAGACGTTTTCGGCCGACAAGCCCTTGAGCTCCGCGTCGAGCATCAGCCCGCGGTCGGGCATCGTGCCGATGTTCATCTCGATCAGCCATTGGTTGATGACGAAGTCACACGCGATGTTCCAGAGGTACGGCTCCCGGCCTTCGCACCGGCCATGGTGCCGCAAGCCGACGTGCAGCAGCTCGTGCGCGTACACGAACACGAGCTCGGACTCCGACAGCGCCGCGGCCGGGTTGACGTAGATCTCTTGCATCGGCTCGCTGACGGCGGCGATCGAGATGTTCATGCGGCGGCAGATCTCCGCGTCCTCGATGAGCCGGAAATGCGCGGCGAGCGCGCCGAGCAGCGGGTAGCTGCTCATGAACCATTCACGCGCGCGCTTCACGCGCGAGCTCGGCTCGCGGTCGCCTTCCAGGGCGTCGCGCGCGCCGGCCGCGACCTCCACGGCAAGCCGCGCCGCCTCGCGCACGCCATCGGCCAGCAGGCGTGGCCAGTTCGGCAGATCGCCGGTGCGGCGCGGCGGCGGCGCCGACAATTGCTGCGCACCCGGCCCGGCGATCGAGATGTCGGCGAACGCCTCGGGCAATCCCTCGCGCGAAAACCACGCGAACCACGTGCGCTCGCTGCGCGCCGGCAGGTCGGCGAGCACGATCATGCCGCGCTCGGGGAACGGCGGCTTGCCGAATTTGACGTCGCGCAAGAAGCGCGCGACCGTTGCGCTGCATGCGGCGTTCCACAGCACCGGATCGTCGGGGCGGTCGCGCGTGAAGTGATCGAACCCGAGATGCAGCATCGCCGTCGCGAGGACGTACGCCCATTCATCGGGCGTTTGGCGGCGCCGCGGGTGAACGTCGATGTCGCCGTCCGCCGAGACGACCGCCCAGCCGTCGTCGCGAACCGGCCCTGCGTCTCGCCGGTAGACGTTCGCGTGGCGCGAGAGCGCTGAGAACAGCGGGTGCTGCCACACCAGGCCGCGCCCGGCCAAGAATGCCCGAAGTGCCGGATCGTCGTCCGCGTTGCGTTTCTTGCGCGCCATCGCGGCGGTGCTACGCGGGCTTCTTCGACTCGACCAGACGCGGCAGATCGCGCATGATCTCGAGCATGAACCAGTCGGGCAGCGCCGCATCGCTGTCGGACTGCACCACGGTCTGCGCGACCTCCATCGAGATCTGGCTCAGCTCTTTGAGCAGCCGTTTCCCCGCGTGCGTCAGCGTCTGCCCCGCAGCGGAAAGCTGCGTCTTGTCGCTGGGCAGCTCGCGGATCAAGCGCGCGCGGAACGACTGCGCGAGGTAGTACAGCACGTCGCGGTCGCCGGCGTCCGACGGCCACCCCACGTCGCCGCGGAGGATCGCGTCGAGCTGGAAGCGCCCGCGAATCTGCTTGGTGAACGCGCGAAACTGCCCGGCGTGCTGCGGCGACAGCGCGCCGTACGCCGTCATCGCGAGCTCGTCGTCGGTGATGCGGTCGCCGAACGAGTGCAGCGCGTCGGAGACCATGTGCCACGCGCGCGGGCTCGAGAACGGCTCCTCGTGCTTGGGCGGCGGGCTCCACAGATGGTCGGGACGGTTCGTGACGTACTCGATCACGCGCGGATGGATACCGGTTTCGTGCGCCCACGCCAGCCAGTCCGAGGCGGACACTTTCAAGTGTACGTGCAGCATGCGGTTGATCAGCGCCGACGACATCGGCTTGACGATCGCGGCGTCCTGCGCGCGGTTGCCCGCGCCGATCACGACCGAGCCCGCGGGCAGCACGTACTCGCCGACGCGCCGGTCGTGGATCAAGCTGTAGAACGACTTCTGCACTTCCTGCGAGCACGCGTTGAGCTCGTCGAGGAACAGGCAGTACGCTTCCTTGCGCGCGATCATCGCGGGCGGGAAGAACCGCGACACCCCGTCGACGATCTGCGGCACGCCGATGAGATCTTCGGGCGCGAGCTGGCTGCCGAGCAGCGACACGCACGGCATGCCGAGATCCTCGGCGAAACGCGTGACCAGCGCCGACTTCCCGATCCCGGGCGGCCCCCAGATGAACACCGGCCGCACCACCGCGACGTGCAGCAAGAACGTCGCGAGCTGCGACGGCGTGAGCGACTGAACCGCGTTCACGAACGGCGGCCGTTGGCGTGGGCGAGCGCCGTATCGACGGCGCCGTAGAGGTCTTTCATCAGGAACGGCTTGGTGAGGAACGCGTCCCAGCCGTCGCGCGCGGCCGGCATGCGCACGCCGATGCGCACCAGCGGCGTACCGTGCGCGCGGGCGACGAACGTCTCCGCGGACATGCCGAGGCGGTCAGCGTCGACCAGCGCGACGTCGAAGTGCGCGTCCGCGATCGTGCGCAGCAGCTCTTCGCCGCCGGTCGCGACCGCGACCGCGTAGCCGTCGTCGCGCAGCGTGTGCGCGACGTACGAGCGCGCGTCACCGTCGACGTCGAGCAGCGCGATGCGGCGCGATGCGACCGTGCGGTGCGCGGGCCGCGCCGGCACGAACACGCGGAACGTCGAGCCCTGGCCTTCGACGGAGTCGACCGCGATCGTGCCGCCGTGGAGCTCCACGATCGTGCGCGTGAGGTAGAGGCCGAAGCCGGTGCCGCCGATGCCGAGCGCGCGCGCGTTGCTGGCGCGCGCGAACCGGCCGAACAGCTTCGCGCGCTCGTTGTCCGGAATGCCGATGCCCCGGTCGCGCACCGTGAACTCCACGCCGCCGACGCGCGAGCGCAGCGAGACTTCGACCGGCTCGCCGCCCGGCGAGTACTTGATCGCATTGCCGACGATGTTCTCGACGACTTGGCGCAGCCGCGCCTCGTCGCCGCTGACGACGAGCGGCGCGCCCGCGACGCGCAGATCGATCGGCCGGGTGACCGAGAAGACCCGCACGACGTCGCGCATCAGCGCGATCATGTCGACCTCGCCGAGCACGAGCGCGAGCTCGTTCTGCTCCAGGCGCGACAGGGCCAGCGTGTCGGTCGCCAGCGACGCGAGCCGCATCGCGCTCGACGAGATCATGCCCAGATATTGCCGCGACTCGCTGTCGTAGCGGTCGTCCTCCGCGAGCACGTCGGCGAAGCCGACGATCGTCGTGAGCGGTCCCTTGAAGTCGTGCGCGAGCATCGCGATGAGGTCGTTCTTGACCTGGTTCAGCTCCACGACCGCGTCGCGCCGCGACGCGAGCTCCTTGTACAGCTCGACGTTGCGCGCGGCGACGGCAAAGTATTGCCCCAGCAACCCGAGTGCGAACACGTCGGCCGTGCCCAGCTTGGTGTCGCGCTGCACGTCGAGCACGTAGGCCGTGCCGCCGCCGGAGCCCGGCACGCGCACGGCGGCGCGCTGCTCCAGCTCGTCGAGCACGCACACGTCGCTGCGCGACGCCAGCGCGACGAAGTCGTCGCCGGGTCGCTCGTCGTCGCACGACGACAGATCCATCGTCGCTGCGAAGCCGCCGCGCGAGCGCGGCGCGTACAGCGTCGCGCGCCCGTCGATGAGCTCGTGCACGCCGGACAGCAGCGCGTCCACGAGCACGGTGGGCTCGAGCGAAGCGAACAGCGTGCGCGCGATCGACGTGATCGCGGTGAGCCGTTCGTTCTGCATCGTGAGCTGCACGCCGCGCAGCACCTGTTCGGTGACGTCGCGCTGCACGACGACGTAGTGCGTGGTGCGGCCCGTGTCGTCGAGCAGCGGGCGCGCCGTCGCCTCGGTGTGGTAGTACGAGCCGTCGGCGCGGTACGAGATGTAGTCGATGCGCGCCGGGCGACCCGCCATCACCTCTTCCCGCATGTGCACGAGCCGCGAGCGGTCGGTCTTGGGGCCGAAGAACTCCTCGGCGCGGTGCCCGATCACGTCCTCGGGCCGCACGGCGCCCTTCTGGCGGATGAACGCCTCGTTCGCGTACACGATGGTCGCCGGGTCGCCGGCCGCGGTGCCCGGCTTGGCGAGGATGATCGGGTCCTGTGCCGCCTCGATCGCCGCGGACAGCAAGTTGATGCGCTCCTGGGCGCGCTCGCTCTCCGTGAGATCGGTCGCGACGACGAGCACGATCTCACGGCCGCGCGTCGGCACGAGCTCGATGCGCAGCTCGATCGGGTACGTCGTCGCGTCCTTGCGCCGCGCGATCGTCCGGATGTTCAGCCGCCGCCCGGGATTCGCGCGCAGTTCGAGAAGGCGCTCCGCGAGCCGGCCCTTTTTCGTCAGCGACGGGAGCAGCGCGTCCAGCGGGAGCTGGCGCAGCTCGTCGGTGGAATAGCCCAGGTTGCGGCGCGCGGCGTCGCTCGCGAACAGCACGCGCTGCGTGGCGACGTCGACGTGGTACATCTCGGTCTGCGAGCTGTCGAACAGCCGCAGCAGCGTGCGCCGCGCTTCGAACTGCTCCACCACGGCGTCGCCGATCGCCGTGAGCGAGGTGCGCTGCGCGCGCGAGAGCACGCGCGGGCGGCGATCGAGCACGCACAGCGTTCCGACCGCGTGACCGTCGGCCGAGCGCAGCGGATAGCCCGCGTAGAAGCGGATCCCTTCGGCGCCCGTGACGAGCGGGTTCTGCGCGAAGCGCGCGTCGGTGGTGGTGTCGTCGATCTCGAAGATGCCGTCGTTCACGATCGCGTGCGCGCAGAACGCGTCTTCGCGCCGCATCTCGCTCAGATCGAGCCCGAGCGAGGATTTGAACCACTGGCGGTCGCGATCGACCAGCGAGATCAGCGAGATCGGCGTGTCGCAGAGCTGCGCCGCGAGCCGCGTGAACGCGTCGAAGAGCGCCTCGCTCGGCGTGTCGAGGAGCTCGTATTCGTAGAGGGCGGCGAGCCGCCGCTCCTCAGACGGAGGAACCGGCGCGAGACTGGACATCGGCGATGCGTGACCGCTTCGCCCCGACGAACGCGAGGACTTCCTCCAGGGGCCGCGCGTTGAGGACTTCGGCCGAAGGGACCCAGGCGCGGCGCGCCTGTCCGACGGCATAGGCGACGTTCTCGAGCTGCGACACGCCGTGCGCATCGGAGTCGCAGGTGAACGTGACGCCGAACTCGCGCGCGCGCCGCGCCAGCGGGCTGGGCAGGTCGAGCCGGCTCGGCTGACCGTCGATCTCCAGCGCGGTGCCGGTGCGCGCCGCGGCCGCGAACACCGCGTCGTGGTCGAAGTCGTAGCCGGCGAACGTCTCGACGTTGCGGCCCGTCGGGTGGCCGATGATGTTCACGTACGGGTTCTCGATCGCGCGCAGCAGCCGCGCGGTCATCGCGTCGCGCGACTGGTTGAACGCGGAGTGCACCGAACCGACGACGATGTCGAGCTCCGCGAGGATCGCGTCGTCGTAGTCCAGCGAGCCGTCCGCGCGAATGTCCACCTCGGCCGAGCACAGCGTGCGGATGCCGTAGCGGTCGCCCAGTTCGCGGATGCGCCGCCGCTGCTCGCGCAGGTCGGCGGGATCGAGCCCCATCCCCCCGCGTCCCCACGAGTGATCGCTCAGCGAGTGGTACGCATAGCCGCGCGCCGCGCACGCCGCGATCATCGCTTCCAGCGTGTCGCGGCCGTCCGACCACGTGCAGTGCATGTGGAAGTCGCCCTTGAGATCGGAGAGCTCGACGACGCGCGGCAGCGAGCCGTCGAGCGCGGCTTGGATCTCGCCGATTCCCAGCCGCATCTCGGGCGGAATGTACGCCATGCCGAGCGCCGCGTACACCTCGGGTTCCGTGCGGCACGTGATGGTGCGCCCGTCGGTGAGGTCCACGATGCCGTTCTCGCTCACGCGCAAGTTCTTGCGCACCGCCAGCTCGCGAAATTGAATGTTGTGCTCGCGCGAGCCGGTGAAGTGCTGCAGCAAATTCCCGTACAGATGCGCCGGCAGCACGCGCAGGTCGATCTGCAAACCGCCGGCGAGCCAGATGCTCGCCTTCGTAGGGCCTTCGGCGAGGACGGCCTCGGCGCGGTCCCACGCGGTGAACGCGGCGACGACCGACTCCGCGTTCTCCGACGTGCAAATGACGTCGACGTCGCCGACCGTCGGCTCCTGGCGCCGCACGCTGCCCGCCGCAGTGAGATCCTGCGCGTCGGTGAGCTTGCGCAGGTACGCGATCACCTCGCGCGCGATGGGCAGCGCGACGCCCAGCGGCGTGCGCTTCGAGCGGCCCTTGTACGCGAGCACGCCGCGGCGGATGTTGTCGATGGATTTGGCTCCCAAGCGCGGGATGGTGGCGAGCGCGCCGTCGTCGAGCGCGCGCTCCAGGTCGGCGAGCGACGCGATCCCGAGCCGCTCGAAGAGCTGCTGCGCGGTCTTCATCCCGACGCCTTGGACGCCGAGCAGCTCCAAAAGCGTCGACGGATATTTTCCGCGCAGCTCCTCGAGGTACGGATCGGTGCCCGTCTGCGCGAGCGTCGCGATGCGGCCGGCGATCGTCTTGCCGACGCCCGGCAGCTCGGTGAGCCGCGCGGCGTCGACGCCCGCGGCACCCAGCGGCGCGGCGTTCTCCAGCGTCTCGGCGGCCCGCTCGTACGCCATGAACTTGAAGAACGGCTCCCCCGCGAACTCCATCAGGGTGCGTATCTCGCGCAAGTCTTTGGCGATCTCGCCGTTGGTCCGGGTTGCCATAGTGACGAGGACTTCGTTCCACACCCGCGTACGGGCATCCCATGCTGCGTCGCGAGACAGCTCGGACGACGCGAGAGAGAACGAACAACTGAGCCCAAAGGACACGGAACAGACGAAGGAACGCCTGTTCCCGATCGGAAGCGGGTGCAACGATGTCACTCGGGCAGGCGACGTCGTATTCGTGCACGGTCTCAACGGACACCCGTTCGAAACCTGGACGCCGAAAAACCTTACAGACCGACATGATGCCTGGCCGTGGTGGTTAGCCGGCGATGCGCCCAAGCTCGGGATATGGTCTTATGGGTACGAAGCGGCGCCGTCGCAATGGATCGGCAAGACGATGCCGCTTTTGGATCGTGCCAGCAATTTCATCGAGTGGCTCGAAGCCACGCGAGTCGGTCGGCAGCCGCTCGTTTTCATCGCACACAGCCTTGGCGGCCTCGTCGTCAAACAAGCGATGGAGCTCGGTAACACCTACGGTAAGGCATTCGCAAAGCATACCAAAGGGATCATCTTTCTCGCGACGCCGCATGCGGGCTCGGATCTTGCAAATGTCTTCTTGAAGCTGGGCTTCATCGGGCGGGTGACGCAGAGCATCAACGATCTCACAGCCCACAACCCCGAGCTCGATCGAATCGGTAACTGGTACCGCGAGCAAGCGCCGCTTCTCGGGATCGTCACAAAAGTGTACTACGAGACGCAGCCGCTCAGCACTGGGATCGTCGTCGACAAAACAAGCTCCAACCCCGGAATCCAAGGCACACTTCCAACCGCGGTGCTGGCCGACCATCTTTCGATTGCACGTCCTTCGTCGAAAACGGATCTCGTCTATCTGGGAACATACAGGTTCATTCAAGACCTCATGGTTCGGCTCGCCGAACCCTCCGGGCTTCCGGGAACAGAGAACCTGCTCAACCACCACAGTGAGGTCATCGCCATACTTGCTCTTGCCGAGAGAATGAAAGCGGAGATCGCGGTCGGCAAGACCGACAACCTGAAACACTACGCCGAAATAATCGAGCTTCTCGAGCGGCGCGCGAAGGAAAGCCCATGATTGTTCTCCTTCACGGAAGCGTGCACGACGACATCGGCCGGTTGCCGAGCGACAGCGCAGCCGAAATACTTGGGGCACTGCAGCTCCTTGCAACATTCGACTCTTTCGAGGAGCTGCTGTCGAACGAGCAGTTGGCAATCAAACGGCTGAACATCGATGCCGACACGTCTCCCGTGGCATATCGAGAGTTCCGGACTCCACTGTACACGCACTACATCGGTTCCTACCGATTGGTTTTTACCGTTACGACCGGTGCAGCGGGTGAACCGTCCGTGATCGTCTTGGAGATCGGCCGGCGCCCCAGTGAAGAACCCCGCCGATGATCTTGCGTCACGTTTGAGCGAGCGCAACGGCGACAGGACCTTTGTCCGCCAGGGCAGTAGCGTCGCTCTATGCTGCGCACCGAGCGCCTGCGCCTCGACCCCGACATCCTCAACTTGCCGGTCGAGAAGATGCGCGACGGCTACTACTCCGACACGTACTTCAACCGCGCGCGCGAGATTCTCGAGGCCGACCGCTACCATCCGCGCGTGCGCATGCAGGTTTTCCAGCGCAACGCGGCCATCCTGTGCGGCATCGACGAAGCGATCGCAATCCTCAAGCTCTGCAGCGGTCGCCGGCACCCGGACGGCGCCTGGGAAGACGGCTGGGACGCGCTGACGGTGAAGGCGCTCTACGACGGCGATCCCATCACGCCGTTCGAGACCGTGATGACGATCGAGGGCGACTACGCGCTGTTCGCGCACCTCGAGACGCCGTATCTCGGCGTGCTCGCGCGCCGCACGCGCATCGCGACCAACGCGCGCGCGATCGTCGACGCCGCCGGCGGCAAGGAAGTGCTCTTCTTTCCCGCGCGGTTCGACCACCATCTCGTGCAGACCGGGGACGGCTACGCCGCCTACATCTCCGGCGCGCTGGGCGTGTCGACCGACGCGAACGCCGAATGGTGGGGCTCGCGCGGGATGGGGACCGTTCCGCACGCGCTGATTGCCGCGTACGGCGGCGACACCGTGCGCGCGACCGAGAAGTTCGCGCAGTACATCGATCCCGCGGTGAACGTGATCGCGCTGGTCGACTTCGACAACGACTGCGCCGGCACGTCGGTCGCGGTCGCGCGCGCGCTGCGCGACCGCTTGTGGGGCGTGCGGCTCGACACGTCGGGCACGCTGGTGGACAAGAGCGTCATCCCGCAGATGGGGACCTTTCCGCCTACGGGCGTGAACGCGCAGCTCGTCCACAACGTGCGCGACGCGCTCGACCGCGAGGGCTTCCGCGACGTGAAGATCGTGGTGAGCGGCGGCTTCGACGCGGACCGCATCCGCCGGTTCGAGCACGACCGCGTTCCCGCCGACGCGTACGCCGTCGGGAGCGCGTTCTTCAAAGGCGCGGGCTCGTTCGATTTCACGGCGGACATCGTCGCGCTCGACGACGGGGACGGCTGGCGCGAATGTCACAAAGTCGGCCGTCCCGAGCGTCACAACGCCCGGCTGGCGCCGGTCGACTGACTCGGTCGCCTCGCCGGAGAGGACTACCGCTTTCGAGGTGTGAAAGGCACCGCCCGCGAGGTCGTGCTCGCGGCCGTTCGAGTGCCGGAGGTTTGACCGTGAGCCGTCGTCCCCGCAGCAACGCCGCCGGCCGCGCTTCCCGTGGCGGCGCAGCGACGGCATGAAGATCACCGTCACGCGGAGCGGCGGGTTCATGGCGATGCGGCCGCAGACGACCGAGATCACCACCGACGCGCTCCCGCCCGCGGAGAAGGCGCCGCTGGAGGCGCTCGCAACGTCCCTTCCGGACGAGACCGCCGCGCCGCCGGGCGGCGACCAATTTCAGTACGACGTCACCGTCGACGGCCCGGCCGGAACGCGCTCGTACACTTTCCACGGCGAGCAGCATCCCGCCGCCGACCTCGTCGCGCGCGTCCGCCAGATCGCAAAGCGGCCCGCCTCCTGACCGTCACCACCACCACCGCACCGCTCATCCGAAGGAGAAGACACGTGGACTTCATCGAGCAATGGTTTCACGTCGCTCCCGACGCCGGCAGCGGCAGTCTGGAAGCGATCTACGCCGTGACGGGAGCGGCGGTCGGCGCAGCCCTGGTCTTCCGCCGCCGCATCGCCTCGTTCGCCGCCCGCCGGCAACGCGGGCGCGCGCCGCTTACACCGGCGCGTTCTGCGCGGCGAGCTTCTCGATGATCGCGCGGTTGAACAAGATCAGGTCGCTGGGATTGCGCGAGGTGACCCAGTTGCCGTCTTGCACGACGGGCTGATCGCGGAACAGCCCGCCCGCATTGCGGATGTCGTCCGCGATGGAGGCGAAGCCCGTCAGCGTGCGACCGCGCACGAGCTGCGCCGAGATGAGCACCTGCGGTCCGTGGCAGATCACGAACATCGGCTTCTTCGCCTGATCGAACTCTTTGACGAAGCGCTGCACGTCTTTGTTGGTGCGGATGTGGTCCGGCGACTGTCCGCCGGGGATGAGCAGCGCGTCGAAGTCGTCGGCCGTCACGTCGGCGACGAGCTCCTCCGCTTTGACACTCTGACCTTCGTCGAGCCCGCGCTTGCCGCGGATCTTCTGCAGCGCGCGGTCGTCGACGCCGACGATCGTGACGATCGCACCGGCCTCCTCGAGCGCACGGCGCGGTTCGATCAGCTCCGACTCCTCGAACCCGTCCCCCACGAGGGCGGCGATTCGCTTACCTTCGATTTCCATAGCGGATCGGGCGTTCTGATCAAGCCCCCACCCCGCCTCTTGCTTCGCTTACAGCATGCCGCCCGTGCCCTGCACGGCCGCGCGCAGGAGGTAGGCGAGCTCGACCTCCAGCTTGCCGGTCGCGTCGAGAACCGTGTCGTCCGTGAGGGCTTTGAGGACCGGATTGCGCTTGGTCATGTCCCCCTCGGGCACCGCGTGGCGCGGGTTGATCTCGCGCATGTAGATGCGCGCGTCGTAGCGGATCTGGCCGTCCGGGAGAAAGTACAGCGGGTCCAGGCCGCCGGCGTACACCCCGAGCCCCAGCAGCTCCGTCTGCTGCAAGAAGCCGATCGCGCGCAGCCGCAGCGCCTTCGCGAGCCGCGCCAGCGCCGGAACCGCGAGCCGCGCCTCGCCCGCGATGACGCTTGCCAGCAGCGCCGGATCGAGTTCCGCGGCGGCGGCGAGCCCGGCGGCGTCCATGTCCTTCGCGGCGGCGAGGCGCGCGAGCGCCGCACCGAAGGCCGGGCCGCCGGCGGTTCCCGAGGCGCCGTCGTAGGCGGCTGACGCTGAGTCCATCAGGAGGGGATCGCCGGCCGCGGCGCGGACGCCTGTCGTGGGATGTCGGAATCGACGGAGCAGCGCAAGTCGCGCCACCTCGACGTTTGCCTGGCCGACGACGTCGCATCGCGGCTCGATGCGGGCTGGGACGCCGTGCGGCTGCGCCACGAAGCCTTGCCGGAGATCGCACTCGCCGACGTCGAGGTGTCGACGTCGTTCTTGGGGCTGGCGCTGCGCGCGCCGCTGCTGATCTCGTCGATGACCGGCGGCACCGCGCGCGCCGCGGAGATCAACCGCCGGCTCGCGCGCAACGCCGAGGCCGCGGGGATCGC
The DNA here is from genome assembly GCA_963723635.1 of Vulcanimicrobiota bacterium. Taxonomy (GTDB): domain Bacteria; phylum Vulcanimicrobiota; class Vulcanimicrobiia; order Vulcanimicrobiales; family Vulcanimicrobiaceae; genus Vulcanimicrobium. The sequence continues at coordinate 40,203 of CAVRRP010000026.1, forward strand.
GTTCGCGCTGGGCAGCGGGCGCGCGATGCTCGAGGATGCGGCGCTGGCGCGGACGTTCAACGTGCGCGCCGTCGCGCCGAACCTCGTGCTGTTCGCGAACATCGGCGCGGTGCAGCTCAACTACGGCGTGCGAACGGACGACGCGCGCCGGCTCGTCGACGCCCTCGACGCGAACGGCTTGTACGTGCACTTGAACCCGCTGCAAGAGGCGATCCAGCCCGGCGGCGACACCAACTTTCGCGCGCTGGAGCCGAAGATCGCCGCGCTGTGCGCAGCGCTCGACGTGCCCGTAATCGCGAAGAGCGTCGGCTCCGGGATCGCGCCGTCCACCGCGGCGCGGCTGCTCGACTGCGGCGTCGCCGCGATCGACGTCGCAGGCGCGGGCGGCACGTCGTGGGCGCGCGTCGAGGGAAAGCGCTCCGGCGACGCCGCGCGCGAGCGCATCGCGGAAGCGTTCGGCGATTGGGGCTACGCGACGCCGCGCGCAACTGCCGCCGTGCGCGCCGCGCTGCCGTCGGTGCCGCTCGTCGCAAGCGGCGGCATTCGCGACGGCGTGCAGGTGGCCAAGGCGCTCGCGCTCGGCGCCGATCTGGCGGGGCTCGCGCTGCCGTTCTTGCGCGCCGCGGACGAGTCCGATGCGGCCGTCGCCGCGCTGATCGACGAGCTCGTCACCGCGCTGCGCATCGCCGTGTTCGCGAGCGGCGCGCGCACGGTCGCCGGCTTGCGCGACGCGCTCGCGTAGCGCACGGCCGGCATCGTGTTCCTGCTCGCTGCGATCGCCGGCGCGGTGATCGCCGCATTTCCGTCACCCAGCCCGTCGCCGTCGCCCGCCCCGTCGCCGTCGGCGCCGCCGTCCATCGGCAGCGTCACCGTCGTGAGCGGCAGCGCGCAGTCGCTGCACCACGCGCCGCAAGCCGCATCCGTGCTCGACGCGCGAACGCTGCGCGCATCGACCGCGGCGTCGCTCGACGCGGCGCTGCGCGCGTTGCCGGGCTTCGACCGCGACCGCAGCAACGCGCCGTTCACAAACTACGGCCAGTTGCGGCTGTCGTTCGCCGGCGCCGGGAACGACCGCGGCGCGCTGTTCGTGGACGGCGTCCCCGCGCAGGACGGCTTCGGCGGACAAGTCGACTGGAACGCGTTTCCCACCGCGTCGATCGCGCGTGCGGAGCTGCTGCGCGGCCCGGGCTCCGCGCTGTACGGGTCGGGCGCGATCGGCGGCGCGCTCTCGCTCACGACCCTCTCGCCGGCGGCGATCGTCTCGGGGAGACTCGATGCAAGCGCCGGCGGCGCCGATCGTGGCACGGCGTCGTTCGCGTCCGCGCAACCGCTCGGCATAGTGCAGTCGTCGGTGTTCATCGGCACGCGGCGGCTCGCGTACGACGTGATCCCGCCGGGGCAAACGTCGCGCGTGGACCGCACCGCGATCAGCACGGCCGACACCGCGCACGTGCGGCTGCGCCGCGCAACCGCGCGCACGTCGCTCGACGCGGACCTGCTCGCGAGCGACGACGCGCAGCAGGACGGCCGCCCCAACGACGGCTTCTCGCGCTCGCTGCGCCAAGCCGCCGCGACGTGGACGCGCGCCGGCGACGCGACGCTCGCCGTGACCGCGTTCGCGCGCGCCACCACGCTGGTGAACCTCGCCGACAAGCCCACGGCACCGGGCGCGCTGCTGTACACGCAGCACGTCCCCACGTCCGACACGGGCGGGCGCGCGCGCTGGGACCGCGCGCTGCGCGACGGCACGCTGGCGCTCGTCGCGGAACGCCGCATCGTGACCGGCAACAGCGATCAGATCGCGTTCGACGGCACGGTGCAGAGCAACGTCGCCGGCACGCAGCGGCTCGACGGCGTCGCGCTGCAGCGCACCTGGGACGTAGGCCGGTTCGGCGCGATCGCCGGCGCGCGCTACGACGCGATCGCGACGCACGCGCTGGGCGACCGGCGCGCCGCCGCGATCTCACCGCGCGTCGCGCTGCGCTTCGACGCGTCGCCGGCGCTCGCGCTGCGCGCCGCGTTCGGCACGGGCCTACGCGCGCCGTACCTCAACGAGCTCGTGCGCAGCTTCCGCGTCGGCACGGTGCTGCAGCAGTCGAACTCCGCGCTCGTGCCCGAACGCAGCCGTTCGGCGCAGCTGGGCTTCGACATCGCGACGCCCGCTTCGCGCTTCGCGCTGGACTACACCGGCACGCGCGTGCGCGACGCGATCGGGTTTCGCACGATCAGCGCAACCGTGCAGCAGCGCGCGAACTTCGGGCGCACGGCGACCGATGCGTACACCGCGGAGTACGACCGCGGCGGGGCGTGCGCGCGCGTGCGCGGCTTCGCGACGTCGCAGCACGCGCGCGTGGCCGTGGGTTCCGCGGCGCAGATCGGCAAGCGGCTCGCCTACGTCCCCGACTCGGCCGCGTCGCTGAGCGTCGAGCGCACGGTGCGCGCACTCACCGGTGCGCTCGAGCTGTCGTACAGCGGCCCGACGTTCTCCGACGATCTCGAACGCCAGCCGCTGGGCAGCGCCGTGCTCGTGGGCGGCCGCGTCACGCTGCGGGGTGCGGACGGAACCGCGCTCTCGCTGGCGGTCGACAACCTCACGGACAAAGTTTATCTGACGAGCGTCGACCGCATCGGCCCGCCCGCGTCGGTCACGCTGCGGCTGTCGCTGCCGGTCGGCGCGCGAACGCGCGGCACTACCGCGAGCCCGAGCGCGGCCTGCGGCTGACCTGCACCTCGTCACCGCGGACGCGCACGTCGAACGGGTCGACCGACGCGTAGTCGCCCAGCGTCATCTTGCCGTTCGTCAGCTCGAACGTCCAGGCGTGCCACGGGCAGGTGACGCGCGTGCCTTCGATCCAGCCTTCGGCCAAGGGCCCGCCTTGGTGCGGGCACGTGTTGTCGAGGGCATAGAACGTTCCGCCGACGTTGAACAGCGCGATCTCGCGCGCGCCGACGAGGACCGCCGTCGCCGTGCCCGGCGCCACGTCGGCGACCCGCGCGACGGTCACGAAGCCGTCGTCTTCATCCGGAGTTGTCATCCCGAGCCTGTCGAAGGATCGCTCACTGCGCGACCCGGTTCCGCGAACACTGGAGGACGTCTTGCTCAAAGACTACCGCGACTGGCTGGAGTCCGAGCTCAAGCTGCTCGGAAACGCCAGCCATCACGCGTACTCGTTCGGCCAAGCCAACATGGCCAAGCGCGCGATCGAGCGGCTCGACGAAGAGCTCGCGCGCACGCTGTACGTTCCGGTCGGCCGCGCGGAGGCGCGCCGCGTGCTGACGGCGCTCGAAGCGCTGGGCCAGCAGACCACCGGCCTCCCGGCCGAGCTGGCGCGCCTGCGCGACGACGTCACGGCGGCGCTGCAAGAAACGCAGGACGACCCGGCGCTCTGACTACTCGCGCCGCGACGCGATGCGTTCGAGGCGCTCGATGCGCAGCCGGACACGCGCGTGGTTGCCGTAGCCGGGCAGCGGCGTGACGGAGAAATCTTCGCCGAGCACCGAGATGAGAAAGAGCCCGCGGCCGCTCTCGCTCATGATGTCGGCGGGCAAGCCGGCTTGCACGTCGTACGCGGGGCCGCGATCGATGACGTGCAGGATCGGATCGGGCGCGTTCCAGTCGACTTCGACGGTGATCGGCCCGGGGGCGTGGCGCACGACGTTGCCGACCAATTCGCCGAACACGAGCTCGGCGGCGGCGTAGTTCGCGTCGGGCACGCCGCGCGTGCGCAGGAACGCGATGAAACCCGCGCGCGCGTCTTCCGCCGAGCGCGCGTCGTCCGCGCGAAACACCCAAGCCGGCGTGGGCGCGGCTTGCGTGCGCACCGGAATTGCGCCGCGCACGGTGACGGTCAGCACCGCGACGTCGTCGTTCGCGCCGCGCGCGAGCATGTGCCGCCTGATCGCCTCGGCCGGATGCTCCGCGTGCGCGATCACGCCGTTGCGCAGCGCGGCGTACAACCGCTCCTCGCCTCTGGTGATGTCTTTCTCCGCGTCGAGCAAACCGTCAGTGAAAAAGACCAGCGTCGCACCGAGCGGCAGCGCGACGGTCTGCACGTTGGGTTTGATCGGGCCGCGCACGCCCAGCGGCACGCCGACGCCGCGCAGCGCGATCACCTCGCCGTCGGCGGTGCGCAGCAGCGGGCTGTGATGGCCGGCGATCGCGTACGTCAGCGTCTGCGCCGCGGGATCGAGCACGCCGACGACTGCCCCCGCCGCCGCATCGGGATAGTCGCGCGCAAGCGCTTCGTCGATCACCGCCAGCATCGAGTCGGGCTGCGACTGCTGCAGCGCCAGCACGCGCAGCCCGTGGCGGATCGACGCCATGACGACGGCGGCGTGCAGCCCGCGCCCGAAGACGTCGCCGATCGACACGACCACGCGACCGTCCGGGAGCACGAAGGCGTCGAACCAATCGCCGCCGACCTCGACATCGCGCTCGCTAGACGAGTACACCGCGTCGAACGCATATCCGGCCACGTCGGGGAGCGCGACGGGCAGCAGCGCCTTCTGCACTTCGTCGGCGATCCGTTTCTCGCGGCGGTACATGTGCGCGTTCTCGATCGCCACCGCCGCGCGCCGCGCGAGCTCTTCGAACAGTGACAGCGCGAACGCGTCGAACTCGCGCGTTGTGTGCGACCAGTGGCACACGAGGTCGCCGCGCAGCACGCCGTGCGAAATCAGCGGCACCACGAGGCTCGTGCGGTACCCGAGCTCTTCGAGCACCGGCAAGCGGTCGGGCGCGATCCAGCTCGCGGGCGCATGGTCGCGCGGTGCGGTGTCGAGCGTGAACACGCGCGGCGCGCGGTCCGGATCGCGGTCGACGACGTATGCGTCGCGCAACTGCTCCAGCAGCGGCCGCTGCTTCGGATCGTGCACGTCGAGCGCCGCGGTGCGCGTGATGCCGTCGTCGTCGACGATGTTGATCGCCACCGCGTCCGCCAGCTCGGGGACGGTGAGCTGGACGAGCGCGTCGAGCGTGTGCTGCAGGTCGAACGTCTCCGCGAACAGGCGCCCGGCCTCCGCAAGCACGCGGAAATAGCGCACCGCGCGGCTGCCCTCGGCGGTCGCGGGGTCGAACGCCGGCGGTTCAGCCGCCATGTCCCGTCCCGGCGCGGTCCGTCATCGCCGTGCCTGGTACCCGCTTTGACGCAGTTCTCTCGATTTGGTATGATCCGCCGGTCGCCGTCGCGGACCCACGGAGTCTGCGGACGCGCGAGTCGAAAGGAGCTCCAGTACCCCGTGCCCCTGACCAAAGAACAAAAGTCGGACCTGTCGACCAAATACGGCCGCGGTCCCAACGACACCGGCTCGGCCGACGTCCAGATCGCCATCCTCACGGCGTCGATCAACCAGCTCACCGAGCACTTGAAGATCCACAAGAAGGATCATCACAGCCGCCGCGGCCTGCTCATGCAGGTCGGCCAGCGCCGGCGCCTGCTCGCCTACCTGCAGAACAAGGACCTCGAGCGCTACCGCAAGCTGATCGCGGACCTCGGCCTGCGCCGCTAACCGAGCTCCAGGACGACACTCACCAGAACCGGCGGGGAGAGCTCGCCGGTTCTTTCATAGCATTCTCTGAAGCGCACCTCGGGAGCAGCAGGAAATAACTACGGCAATCCCTTACACGAGCCGCGTGTTCGAGGAATCATTTCAACGCGTTGTCGTAGCGCCGGCGAATCGCGATGCCGAACTTCGCCACTTTCCGGGAGTCAAACGATGCGGGGGTGGGCACGGCCCATTCAATTCCGCTACGTCGGTGCTGTGCTATTGCCTATGCTATCAGCGAACTCACTTCGAATCATTGGAAGCGATTCTCGAACGGCACCCGGTCCTGGACCGCTTCCCGTGCCCCGCAATTATCGATATCGGGGCGGGACCGGGCACGGTGCCGCTCGCGATCGCAGAGCAACACCGACGTCGGCTGCACAGGCCAATTCGGTTACGATATGTCGATGTCGAACACTCGCGCTGGATGCGACGAATCGCGACCGAATATCTTGACGACCATACGCTTTTTGCGGAGGTAGAGCGGACATCGTTTTCGTCAATTCTCGATATCGACATGGAAGAAGTCGTTGAACTCACCGAAGATGCCGACGTTATGATCATCGCACTGAGCTTCGTTCTCAACCAGCGCGACGTCTCGGACGAATTCGTGAGCACCGTTGTGGATGTAATCGGCGAGATCGACGCGATGACCGCTATGCCGGTATATCTCCTGATCCAGGACGCAAGCGGCGGGTTCGACCGGCACAATACGTTTTTTGCCGACTTGCGCCGCAAGAAGTTGAACTTCGATGGCCACTCGGGGAGGATAACGCAACCGCACCGCCAGGCTCTTCTCGATGGGACCGTCCCGCTGCAGACGGCCGCCTCCGCCGGGAACGTCGCCTACTGGCTGGGCGAGGTGACGCGGCTTGCATAGCTCGAACATCTGTTCTATAATCACGATGCTGCAATGGAACAACTCTCATGGTTTCACGATGATTCACCCGCCGCCGATGAACCCGAGGTCGCGGACGCTCAGCGCGTCGTCGAAGGCCTCACCCTCATTCCAGACTTCATCACGGACGCGGAGGAACAGCGCCTTTTGACGTTATTGGACAGTGCAGAGTGGTCGGCTGAACTTCGCCGCCGTGTCCAACACTACGGATATCGCTATGATTATCAGAAGCGCAACCTTTCGCGTGACGATTACATTGGAGCACTCCCACAGTGGGCAATCGTTCTTGGTCAGCGTCTGGTGGATGCCCAACTTTTTTCTCAGCTACCGGATCAAGTCATTGTGAATGAATACATGCCCGGTCAAGGCATTGCACCACATATTGATCGTGAGACATGCTTTGGAGAAGTCGTCGCCTCGCTGTCGCTAGCATCATCAGTCGTCATGGATTTTACGCGTGTCGATCAGCGTTTCGGCATCGAGTTGCCTCCTCGAAGCGTGGTCGCGCTGCGCGGCGCTGCCCGGCATAATTGGCGTCACGGGATCACGGCTCGTCGAACCGATCGCATTAACGGTCGGACCGTCGAGCGTACTCGACGTGTTTCTCTGACTTTTCGAACGACATTGGCGGGAGCGGTTCAGTGCAGCCGCCGCGACTCGACGACCTCATCACAGGATTAGCCCCAACCAAGCGCTAGGTTTTAGCACACAACTCTAGCCCGACGATCGTGCCGCATGGTAGGCCGTCATCGACGATTCGGCGAATCTGGGCCTGTTCAATACAAAGAATCGAACAGCAAAAGAACCGAAAATCTAGGAGTGCCAGTGCCAGAATCCGTCTCGCTCGAGATCGGTGGCCGTACGCTCGTCATTGAGACGGGGGAGCTTGCGAAGCAAGCCAACGGGTCCGCTCTCGTCCGCTACGGCGATCAGATCGTCGTGTTGTGCGCCGCTACGGCGTCCGAAAAACCGCGTGAGGGAATCGACTTCTTCCCCCTCACCTGCGACTACGAAGAGAAGATGTACGCGGCGGGAAAGATCCCGGGCGGCTACATCAAGCGCGAAGGCCGGCCGTCGGAGCACGGCGTGCTGAGCGCGCGGCAGATCGATCGCCCCATCCGTCCCCTGTTCCCCGACGGCTTCCGCAACGACATCCAGATCATCGCGACGGTCCTCTCGACCGATCCGGGTCTCGATAGCGACGTGATCGCCGTCTGCGCCGCCGGCGCCGCGCTCGCCGTGAGCGACATCCCGTTCGACAAGAACGTCGCCGCGGTCCGCGTCGGACGCGGCGAGAACGGCGAGTTCATCACCAACCCGACGCTCGAGCAATACGAGAGCGGCGGGATGGAAGTCGTCGTCGCCGGCACGCTCGACGCCGTGATGATGGTCGAAGGCGGCGCCAAGGAGATCTCCGAGGAGGTCTTCCTCGACGCGGTCGCGTTTGGGCACGAAGAGATCAAGAAGATCGTCAAAGCGATCGACCAGCTCGCGAAAAAAGTGGGCAAGGGCAAGCGCGAATACCCGCTGCTCAAGTCCGACGACAAGCTCGACAAGTGGATGCGCAAGAACTTCCAAAAGGAAGTCGCCAAGGCGATGCGCGTCGTCGACAAGCTCGAGCGCAACGCCGCGTTCGCGGAGCTCACGCGCGAAGCCGCGCTGGTGAAGCTCGCGAAGAAAGACGATCCGCACGTGCGCGCGCTCGTCGAGGACGCGAAGAACAAGGAGTTCGACAAAGTCCTCAAGTCGATGGAAGAGGATGAGCTGCGCACCATGGTCGTCGACGAGCAGATTCGTCCCGACGGCCGCAAGCCCGACGAGATCCGCGCGATCTGGAGCAAGGTGCACTACGTGCCGCGCGTCCACGGCTCGGGCGTGTTCACGCGCGGTCAGACGCAGGTGTTCACCGCCGCAACGCTCGGCTCGATCAGCGACTACCAGCGCCTCGACGGAATCCTCGACATTCCCAACAAGCGCTACATGCACTACTACAACTTCCCGCCGTACTCGGTCGGTGAGACGCGCCCGATGCGCGCGCCCGGCCGGCGCGAGATCGGCCACGGGCAGCTCGCGGAGCGCGCGCTCGTGCCGGTGCTGCCGCCGGAGGACGAGTTCCCCTACACGCTGCGCCTGATCAGCGAAGTGCTCGAATCGAACGGGTCGTCGTCCATGGCGTCCGTGTGCGGTTCCACGCTCGCGCTGCTCGACGCGGGCGTGCCCATCAAGGGTCACGTCGCGGGTGTCGCGATGGGCCTCGTGCTCAAGGGCAACAAGCACGCGATCCTCACCGACATCCAGGGCCTCGAAGACTCGCTGGGCGAGATGGACTTCAAGGTCGCCGGCACGACCGAAGGCATCACCGCGATCCAGATGGACATCAAGGTCGCGGGCATCACGATCGACATCATGCGCGAAGCGCTCGCGGAAGCGAAGAAGTCGCGCCTGTTCATCATCGACAAGCTCAAAGAGACGATCACCGAGCCGCGCAGCGAGCTGTCCGAGTTCGCGCCGCGCATGATCGTGCTGCAGATCAGCCCCGACAAGATCAAGGACGTGATCGGACCCGGCGGCAAGGTGATCAACAAGATCGTTGCCGACACCGGCGTGAAGATCGACATCGAGAACGACGGCCGCGTGTTCATCGCCGGTCCGAACGCCGAGGGCGCGGAGAAGGCGAAGAACATGGTCGAAGCGCTCACCAAAGAGGTGAAGATCGGCGAGACGTACCTCGGCACCGTCACGCGATTGATGAACTTCGGCGCGTTCGTCGCGTTCTTGCCCGGTAAGGAAGGCCTCGTCCACATCTCGCAGCTCGCCGCAGACCGCGTCGAGCGCGTCGAGGACGTCGTCAAGCCGGGCGACCAGATCATGGTCAAGGTGATCGAGGTCGACTCGCAAGGCCGCATCAACCTCAGCCGCAAGGCGGTGCTCGGCGGCGGCGGCGCCTCCGGCGAGTCCACCAGCGGCGGCGGCGACCACGGCGGCGGCTCGCGCGGCAACGGCGCTCCGCCGCGCCGCGAGTTCGTGCCGCGCAGCGGCGGCGGCGACAGCGGCCCCCGCAGCGGCCCCGCCGGCGGCAGTGGCGGCGGCGGCGAGGGCGGCGATCGCGGCCCGCGCCGGCGGCGTCCGCGTCCCGGCGGCGGCGGTTCCGGGGAGTAGAACACCGGACCGGTCGGCCACCTCACCGGACCGGAAGGGAACCTGCAGAGAGCCCGTCGCAAGACGGGCTCTCGCCATGTTCGGCCTTCGCACGCTCGCGTTCGCCGTGGTCGCGTCCCTCGCGCTCACCGGCGCCGCACGCCGTCCCGCCACCGTGTTCGACCTGTCCGACGCCGTCGGCAAGCGCGCGCCGGCGGTGATGCTGACGTCGAGCGACGGCAGCCCGCTCGCGTTCGACGCGCTGCGCGGCAAGCCGACGTACGTGTTTCTTTTCGCCGGCTGGTGCGGGCCGTGCCGCGAGGCGCTGCCGTTCGTCCGCGGCGCATACGCGAAGTTCGGCGACCGCGTCCGGTTCGTCGGCGTCGACGTGCTCGAAGACGCCGCTGCGGCGCGCACCGCGGTGGCGAACGCGGCGCTGCCGTTTCCCGTCGCGATCTATCCCGTCGACGAGCTCGACGCGATCATCTCGCCCGATCTGCAGCTGCGCGCGGGGACGAAGTATCGCATCCCCGCGGATTTCTTGCTCGACGCGAACGGCGTCGTGCGCTTCGCCTGGCACGGCCTCTCGGTGAACGACAGCGGCGATCCCGTGGACGTGCTCCCGTCGTATCTGGCCAAGCTCGGCATCGAATGACGTGACGCGGCCGACGTGGTCGATTCGCCCGAAAGGCGAACGCGACGCCGACGGCGTCGCCGCGCTGCTCGCTGCGATCTCGCGCGAAGGGAACTGGATCGCGACCGAGTGGCCGTTCGACGTCGACGAGCGCGCGCGCACGATGCGCGACGCGCTGCTGCGGCGCTGGTGCGTCGGCTGGGTCGCGACCGACGGCCGCGCGGTCGTCGGCGACCTCACCGTCGTGGACATCGAGCGCGACGATCCGGAGCTCGGTATGATGGTCGCCGCGTCGCACCGCCGCCAAGGAGTCGGGCGCGCGCTGCTGGCGTGCGCCTTCGACTGGGCGCACGCCAACGGCAAGCCGGCGCTCACGCTGCGCGTGTTTCCCGACAACGACCCGGCGCGCGAGCTCTACCGCGCGAGCGGCTTCGTCGACGTGGAACTGCAGCGCGGCGTGATCTCGCGCCGCGACGGCCCCGCGCGCGACGCAATCCTCATGCGCCGCCCGACCGAACAGAAGTAGCGAGCGACGCCAGGCTGCGGACGCCGAGCGACCGAAGCCTGCCCCTCCCGCCGGAGCGGCCAACACATGGGTGCACGTCTCGCCAGATCGATCGCGCTCGCGTACTGCTTGCCCGCCGCGGCGGCGGCGCTTGCGGCGCCGTCGAGCGCCGTGCCGATCGGCATCCCGACACCGAACGCGCGCACCGCGGCCTTCGAAAAATGCATGAACGTCGCAGCCCCTGCGACGCCCGCGGTACCGAGCGCGGCTCGCTGTCTGGCGGTCATGGGGCTGGCCGACTTTCCGCGGCTGCGCGTGCAAACGACGCTGTGTCAGATCCAGCGGGGATTGACGCGCACGATCTGCCTCAACACCGCGTTCGACGCGATCGCGCCGGTGAGCGTCGGGTCGCCGGGCGCGACGCCGACCGCATCACCATCGCCGCCGCCGCCGCCGACGCGCCCGCCCACGCCGACGCCGCAACCCACGGCCACGCCGACGCCGATACCGACCGCGACATCGACATCGACATCGACGCCGATACCAACCGCCGCCGCGACCGCGACGCCGGCTCCCACGCCGACACCGGAACGAACCCACGCACCCACGCCGACGCCTGCGTCCGCGACGACGACCGTGCCGAGCCCCTCCCCGGCGGTGATTGCCGCGCTCCCGCCGACGCCGCTTCCGCCGCCGCCACCATCGCCATCACCGGCTCCGGAGCCGACGGCTACGCCGGCGCCGCCGCTCTTCCCGATCGACGCGCCCACGACGGCGCTGGCGGTGGGCGGGCTCGGCGCCGCGCTCGCCGGCATCGGCGGCGCCGTGCTCATCCGAAACCGCCGCAAGCAGAAGGACGAACCGCAGATGCACCGACTCGCGATCGCAGCACCGGGCGACGGCAGCATCGCCGTCGCCGGATCTCCCGTGACGTTCACCGCGCAGACCGAGCCGCCGAGCCTTGCGAGCAAGATCGCGTGGTCGGTGACGACGCAGCCGAACGTGCACGGCATCGGTCCCACGTTCACGCATACGTTCGCCGCGACGGGCGTCGAACAGGTCGTCGCGCGCCTCGGCGACGACGCGCTCGCGTGCGACGCGATCGTCTACGTCTTCAAGACGCCGTCCGGCGGCTCGACGTTCGCCGACCTGCTGCGCGCCGAGCCGCCGCCGGTCGCGCGATCCGCCGCATCGTTCACGCGCTACGGCACGCGCGCGTCGGCACCGGGGAAAGCATCGTGAGCCGGCTCGTCGACGAGCTCGCGACCAGCGTGCGGAGCGCGGTCAGCGATGCGGCGACGGCCGGGCTGACCGCGTTCGGCGCGGCGACCGCGCTCGCGCTGGGCGACATGGCGAAGTCCGGCTTCGTCAGCGGTCACGCAGCAGCCGGCGGCGACACGCTCGCGCAATCGCTCGTCACGGCGTTCGCGACCGACGTTCGCGGTCGCATCGCGGCGAAGGTCGACGCGGACGGGTTGCCCGTCGGCGCCGCGACCGTCCGAACGCACCTCGCGGCTTTTGCGGAAGGCAAAGCGGCGTCGCCGATCGACGACGTCACCGTCGAGCACCCGTTCGCGTTCGCGCTGGGGCCGGTCGCCGCGCTCGAGATCGCGGCGACGCTCACGCTCAAAGCCGTATGCGGTTTCGACGCCGCGAGCGGCAAGCCGAAGACGTCGACGACGACGAAGATCAAGCTCGAGTTCGGCTGGTCGTCGGAACCGCCCGGCGCGCCGTGACCGCGACTACCGTGTGTTGCAGGCGGACGCGACGATGTTGTTGGCGCCGAGCGTCCCGCCTTGCGCTTGCAGCGCGTCGAGCACGGCCTTGATCGTGTCGTTCATGTTCGAACCGCTGGCGGTGCTGAACCGAACGTCGTCGGTTGCGACGGCGCCGCATTTCTTGTCCGCGCCGCTCATGCGCACGCGCACGGTGCAGCCCGATCCGCCGGGTGCGAGGCTGTTGCACTTCGACATCGCGGCGTAGTCCGCGAGGTCCTGCGACGGCGCGTCGACCGCGGTGCCGACCGCGGTGCGCGAGCCCGGGATCCACGCGATCGTACCGAATGCGGCGTCGGCCCCCGCGACGATTCCGCCCTGCGCGGTGGCGCCGCCGACGGTTACCGTCGCGGCCGCGGGCGGCGCGCCGGGCGCGGCTCCGCCGACCGTCTGGCCGCCGTTCGCGAGCTTCGTGCCGGCGCGCGAAAACGCCGCGACGAACGGCATGCCTTTCTTCCACGTCGTGCCGTCCTCGAACACGACGGCCGTTTCATCGACGATCTCGAGGCTCGGCTTGATCGCCGTTCCGTCGACGATCACGCAGTTGTTGAACGAGTCGGGGCTGCCGCCGAGCGCGCTCATCTTGCCCTCGATAAGAATTCCCGGTCCGAACGAGCCCGTCCGGTGCAGGATCGCCTCGCGCAGCGGGCTGTGCAGCATGTCGTCGAAGCGGAACGTGAACTCGATTTCGGCAGCCGGTTTCGCGGTGACGTTGCGAAAGCTCACGCAGACGCGCACCTTGCCGTTGGGCGGCTGCGGGAAGAACACCGACGTCTCGGTCACCACCATCGGCGCGCTCCCGGTCAAATTTCGTACCGGGATCGAGTTGTCGAACTGGGCGCCGGCCATGCTGGGCACGCCGACGACAGCCGCAATTGCAAGCATCGAAAAAAGTCCGAGGCGCACGAAAATCTCCTGGCAACAAGCGCGAGGGCCGACCCGCCCGGCCGAATTCCCGTGGTGCCGCCGCGAACTCCTTCGGCGCGCGGCGGAGCCCTTCAGCCGCGCGGCCCGAAGCCGCGGTACGGTCCGACCTCCGTCAGCAGATCGAGCTTCAGCATCTCACGCACCGCGAGCGGCAGCGACGCGAGCACCGCGTGCGCCTCCTCGAGCGTGCCCGCTTCGATCAGAATGACCGCGCCGGGATTGTCGGTGCGTCCCCACATCTGGCGGAAGGTGCCGGCGGCGTAGAGCTGGCGCGCGCGCTCCGCCTCCGCTTCGAGCAGCTCCGGGGTGAAGTCGGCGGCGGAGAACCGCTCCAGATCGCGGTGGACGGCGGCGATGAACTGTGCCATGTCGCCTCCACCGTTCCGGGTAGACGGCGCGGCTTACTTCTGCGCGATCGCCTCGACGTTGAGCTCGATCTTGACGTCGTCGCCCACGACCACGCCGCCGGTCTCGAGCGCCTGGTTCCATTCGAGCCCGAAGTCCTTACGGCTGATCTTCGTGTGCGCTTCGTAGCCGATGCGGTCGTTGCCCCACGGATCGGTGGTGCGCCCTTCGAACGTCGTATCGAGGACGACTTCCCGGGTGACGCCGTGGATCGTGAGGTCGCCGCGGACCTTGAACGCGTCGCCGCTGCCCTCCACGCCCGTGCTCTTGAACGTGATCGTCGGGTACTTCTCGGCTTCGAGGAAGTCGGCCGACTTGAGGTGCGCGTCGCGCTGGCTTTCGCGCGTGTCGATCGACGAAGCGTCGATGGTCACGTCGACCGAGACGGGCACGTTGCTGCCTTCGGGCACCGCAACGGTGCCGGCGACGGACGTGAAGCGGCCGCGGACCTTGGTGATCATCAGGTGGCGCACCACGAATTCGGCGGTCGTGTGCGACGGGTCGATCGCGTAGGTCTTGGTGGTTTGGGTCGTGGTCACGGTTGGTTGGTCTCCTGCTTCGCTTGCCCTTGCCGGGCTTCGTGTGGTATCGTAGAGGTGTTCAGTCACTATTACATACCGAAGCGCGATCTTCAACTAGGCACCCCGAAGTGGTGTAGGAACCTCATGGATACCATCAGCGAGTCGAACGTCTACTCCAAGACCTGCCCCACCCGCGAGCTGCTCGACGGCATCGCGGACAAGTGGACGACGCTCGTCATCGGCATCTTGTCCGACGCGACCGCTCCCGTCCGTTTCGGCGAGCTGCGCCGCGGCATCCAAGGGATCTCGCAGAAGATGCTCACGCAGACCCTCCGCGATCTCGAGCGCAACGGCTTGGTGGTCCGCGCCGTCTACCCCGTGATCCCGCCGCGCGTCGAGTACTCGCTCACGCCGCTCGGGCGGACGCTCGACGAACCGTTGCGCGCGCTCGCGGTGTGGGCGCAAGAGCACCTGCCGCAGGTGCGCGCGGCGCAACAGGCGTTCGACGCGCGCGGCCCGGTCGGAAGCAACTCCGCCGCGTAGGAACGCGTCCCGGAGGTCGATGTCCGTTCAATCGCCGGTGAAGCCGCGGCTGCATTACGCCTATGTCGTCGCGGGCGTCGCGTTCGTGCTGCTGATCGCGGCGGCCGGCGTGCGGTCGTCGCCGACGATGCTGATCCAGCCGCTCGAAAAAGAGTTCGGCTGGAGCCCGGCCACCATCTCGGCCGCGATCGCGATCAACATCGGCCTGTTCGGGCTCATCGGGCCGTTCGCGGCGGGAATCTTCGAGCGCTTCGGCGTGCGGCGCACCGTCGCAGCGGCGCTCGCGCTGCTCGCGGCGGGCGCGGCGTTGTCGTCGTTCATGACGCAGCCGTGGCAGTTCTTTCTGCTCTGGGGCCTGATGGCGGGCGTCGGCACCGGGAGCATCGGTCTCGTCGCGGGCGCGACGATCGTCAACCGCTGGTTCGAAAAGAATCGCGGTACCGCGATGGGCGTGCTGACGGCGGCCAACGCGACGGGACAGCTCGTGTTCCTGCCGCTGTTCGGCGTGCTCGTGACCCGCAGCGGCTGGCGCACCGAAGTGCTGTTCATCGCCGCGGTGTGCGCGCTCTTGGTACCGGTAACGCTGTTCTTCGTGCGCGAGCACCCGTCGGACATGCAGTTGCCGATGCTCGGCGCGACCGAGGTCGTTGCGCCGGTGCGTTCGGCGGTCAACCCGTTCGTCAACGCGATCGGCGCGCTGCGCACCGGCTTTCGCTCGCGCGACTTCTGGCTGCTCAGCGGCAGCTTCTTCATCTGCGGCGCGAGCACGAACGGTTTGATCGGCACGCATTTGGTGCCGGCGTGCGGCGATCACGGCATCCCCGAAGTGCAAGCTGCGGGACTGCTTGCGGCGATGGGTGTGTTCGATCTCATCGGCACGACGGCGTCGGGCTGGCTGTCCGACCGCTACAGCAGCCGCTGGCTGCTGTTCTGGTACTACGGTCTGCGCGGGTTGTCGCTGCTGTTCTTGCCGACGGCGTTCGGTGCCGGGATGCTCGGCTTACCACTGTTCGCGGTGTTCTACGGCCTCGACTGGATCGCGACGGTACCGCCCACACTGAAGCTCGCCACGAACGTCTTCGGACGTGCTACCGGCGTGACGATGTTCGCGTGGATCCTGGCCGGCCATCAGCTCGGCGCAGGCCTGACGGCGTACCTCGCGGGCTTGGCGCGCACGTGGACGTCGAGCTACGACGTCGCGTTCGTCACGTCGGGAATGCTGTGCATGATCGCAGCGCTCATGGTCCTGTTCGTGGGCCGCGCCGCGCCCGTGGCGAAGCCGCTGCCGGCCTAAACCGACTCAAATCAAGGCTCGGCAGCACCTCTCCTGCGGCGGTGAGACTCAGCGCGATGAACTCTGCGGCGGGCCGTCTAAGCTTCTATGGTGGCTTATGAATCGCTGA
>CAVRRP010000027.1:0-166583 GCA_963723635.1 Vulcanimicrobiota bacterium
ATCTGCGCCTCTCCTCGCTCCCGCTCGACGACGCCACGAAACGCCACCTCGCCGACGAGCTCACGTCGACCGTGCTCGACGTGCTGCCCGACCAGAAGCCGGAATGGACGACCGTCCACTTCACGCCGTTCGAGCCCGAGCGACTTCGCGGTCGCCGGCCGGCTGGTCTCCGACGGCGCGATCGCCGACACGCACCTGGAGATCAGCGCGCCCGACGTCGACGAGAAGAGCTGGTTCGCGCTGCGCAACCGGCTGACCGACGTGCTCATCGAGGCGCTCGGGATCCCCGACAGCGAGCGGTGGCACGTCAACGTGAAGCTGAACCGCTACGACCCGCACTCGTTCGCCGTCGCGGGCAACGCCGCCGACGAGCTCGACGACCTCGGGTCTCGGACGAGACGACGTGACCTGGGAGACGCCGCCGCGGCGGCGGCTGGCGCCGGCGCGCGCTGATGCTCGGCTTCGCGCTCGGCGCGTACGCGGGCTATCGCTGGTTCGCGGGGCGCGTCGCAACCGACGCGACGGTCGATGCCGCGCCGCCGGTCGACGACGCCGCACGGCGAAGCGCGTGGACGCCGGCGACCCGGACGGCCGCACGACGATCGACGCGGCGCCGGCGCGCGAGTACTGAACCGCCGACGGGTACACCCCGGGAATACGAAGAGCCCGCTCGATCATCGCTGATCGGCGGGCTCTTCGCTACGGATTATCTGGCGGCGTCCTACTCTCGAGGGACCCTGCGGTCCGACTACCATCGGCGCTGGCGGGCTTAACTGCCGTGTTCGGGATGGGAACGGGTGGAACCCCGCCGCCATGACCGCCAGAAACTTGATCCGCTCCGCGACGCCGAGCCGGAGCTCAAGACGATCACGGGCGAAAGCTGCACAGAGAAGAACTTCCATGGCCAAACGCAATTGCGTTCTATCTAATTTGGCGTACTTATTAAGTGTCCGGGCGATTAGTACCGGTCAGCTCCAGCGATTGCTCGCCTTCCACCCCCGGCCTATCAACGTGGTAGTCTCCCACGACCCTTCACTCTTTCGAGATTGAGATCTCATCTTGAAGTCAGTTTCACGCTTATATGCTTTCAGCGTTTATCTGATCCGAACGTAGCTACCCGGCTATGCCGTTGGCACGACAACCGGTTCACCAGAGGTTCGTTCAACCCGGTCCTCTCGTACTAGGGTCGACACTCCTCAAATCTCCTACGCCCACGGCGGATAGGGACCGAACTGTCTCACGACGTTCTGAACCCAGATCGCGTACCGCTTTAATGGGCGAACAGCCCAACCCTTGGGACCTACTACAGCCCCAGGATGCGACGATCCGACATCGAGGTGCCAAACCTCCCCGTCGATGTGGACTCTTGGGGGAGATAAGCCTGTTATCCCCAGAGTAGCTTTTATCCGATAAGCGACGGCCCTTCCATTCGGTACCGCCGGATCACTTAGCCCTGCTTTCGCACCTGCTCGGCCTGTCCGCCTCGCAGTCAAGCTCCCTTTTGCCTATGCACTCAACGAACGGTTTCTGACCGTCCTGAGGGAACCTTTGGGCGCCTCCGTTACTCTTTAGGAGGCGACCGCCCCAGTCAAACTGCCCACCTGACGCTGTCTCCCAGCCAGATAATGGCTGTAGGTTAGAATCCCAAGATTTTCAGGGTGGTATCCCAAGGTTGCCTCCCCGTAAGCTAGCGCCCACGGATCATCGGCTCCCACCTATCCTGTACAGAAAATCTCAAGACCCAACATCAGGATACAGTAAAGCTTCATGGGGTCTTTCCGTCCTGCCGCGGGTAACCAGCATCTTCACTGGTACTGCAATTTCGCCGGGATCCCCATCGAGACAGTGCCCAAGTCGTTACTCCATTCGTGCAGGTCGGAACTTACCCGACAAGGAATTTCGCTACCTTAGGACGGTTATAGTTACCGCCGCCGTTTACTGGGGCTTCAATTCAAAGCTTCGCTTGCGCTAACCTCTCCTTTTAACCTTCCAGCACCGGGCAGGAGTCAGCCCCTATACGTCCGCTTTCGCGTTCGCAGAGACCTGTGTTTTTGTTAAACAGTCGCTTGGGCCTATTCACTGCGACCCCCATCGGCTTTCGTCGTAAAGACTAGACCAACAGGGGCACCCCTTCTCCCAAAGTTACGGGGTTAATTTGCCGAGTTCCTTAACAGGGATTCTCCCGTCGCCTTAGCATGCTCTGCCAGTCTACCAGTGTCGGTATACGGTACGGGCACCTATGTCATTACTAGAGACTTTTCTTGGCAGCGTGGAGTCAATCACTTCGGCTCGTAAAGAGCCTCGCACTCGCATCTCGGAGTTGAACTGGACGGATTTGCCTATCCAGACCCCTACCTGCTTCGACACACATCCGATAGTGTGCTGACCTATCCTCCTGCGTCATCCCTTCATTTCATAGACTCTCGTGACCGATGTGCACGCTCAAAATCTCCGCTGAGGCTTGCGCCGGCGAAGTTCTCGATCGTGTCCATTGGTTCGCGAGAGTCTAAACTGACGTCGGTGGTAGCCGAATATGAACGGCTTGGCCATCGCCTACGCTTCTCAGCCTCGGCTTAGGACCCGACTCACCCTGAGACGATTGACGTAGCTCAGGAAACCTTAGACTTCCGGCGTGCGGGGTTCTCACCCGCATTTATCGCTACTTATACCTGCATTCGCACTTGTCGTTCGTCCAGCAGTCCTCACGGTCTGCCTTCAGCCTACGCGACAACGCTCCCCTACCGATGTATTACTACATCCCATAGCTTCGGTTCGATGCTTGAGCCCCGTTACATTTTCGGCGCCGCCTCACTCGACTAGTGAGCTATTACGCACTCTTTCAAGGGTGGCTGCTTCTAAGCCAACCTCCTAGTTGTCTGTGCGAAACGACTTCCTTTACCACTGAGCATCGATTAGGGACCTTAGCTGATGATCTGGGCTGTTTCCCTTTTGACAATGGAGCTTATCCCCCACTGTCTGACTGCTGAGATGTTCGCCTCGGTATTCGGAGTTTGATGGGGTTCGGTAACCCGGTAAGGCCCCTAGCCCTGTCAGTGCTCTACCCCCAAGGGTTAAATCTCAACGCTAGTCCTCAAACTATTTCGGGGAGAACCAGCTATCTCCAAGCTCGATTGGCTTTTCACCCCTATCCACAAGTCATCCAATGTTTTTTCAACAACAACAGGTTCGGCCCTCCACATGAGGTTAA
Organism: Vulcanimicrobiota bacterium; assembly: GCA_963723635.1. Lineage (GTDB taxonomy): Bacteria > Vulcanimicrobiota > Vulcanimicrobiia > Vulcanimicrobiales > Vulcanimicrobiaceae > Vulcanimicrobium. Next base: position 3,209 of record CAVRRP010000027.1, read on the forward strand.
TCATGCTTCAGCCTGCTCATGGATAGATCGCTTGGTTTCGGGTCTACTGATACAGACGAATCGCCCTATTCAGACTCGCTTTCGCTGCGGCTCCGGCTCATCACCTTAACCAAGCCTGTACCACGTAACTCGCAGGTTCATTCTTCAATAGGCACGCGATCAGCCTTGCTTGCGCATTGGCCTTTCACGGTTTGTAAGCACACGGTTTCATGTTCTATTTCACTCCCCTTCGGGGGTTCTTTTCACCTTTCCCTCACGGTACTATGCGCTATCGGTCACGACAGAATATTTAGCCTTGGAGGATGGTCCCCCCAGATTCAGACAGGGTTTCTCGTGCCCCGCCTTACTTACGAACGATCCAAATCAGTCCGAGCGATTTCGACTACGGGACTATCACCGTCTTTGGTGCGGCTTTCCAGCCGGCTTCGTCTATCGATCGGATTTCTTACTGATCTCGAGGTATAGCACCCTCGAAAGATCGCCGTGCAACCCCTCTTCACGCAACGCTGCTATGCTTACACGTGCGAGGTTTAGGCTCTTCCCGGTTCGCTCGCCACTACTACGGGAATCTCGGTTGATGTCTTTTCCTCCGGCTACTTAGATGTTTCAGTTCACCGGGTATGCTCTACCGCGACTATTGTATTCATCGCGGAGTACGTGACCATGACGCCACGTGGGTTGCCCCATTCGGAAATCTCGGGATCATCGCTCGTTGGCAGCTCCCCCAAGCTTATCGCAGCCTGCTACGTCCTTCATCGCCTGTCGTGCCAAGGTATCCACCTGTGTGCTCTTATGTACTTACTAAGACGCTTTGTTAGGAACACAATTTTTGAAATTGCAGCCCGTGGCTCTTCACCACGGACCCGCTCTCATGTTTGGCACATGAAAGTTCTTCTCTATGCAGTTTTCAAGGTACGGGGTCGAACTCCGCGGCCGCCGGCGATCGCATCACGAAAGATGAGCGAATCGCAAGAAGCCTTGGGGCCGTGCCCTCAAAGCTGAACAGTGCAGTCCCGACGAAGACCGTGCATGCACGATCATCGTCTTGCGGGAGACCCTCGATGTGAGGGCCGCGCAACCGACGCTGAAAACGTCGGGCCGCTTCTTCTCATCCACGCCTTAGCTCTAAAGAGCCGGGTGAACCCTGAAGTATGCGGCATCGTCTGTGGTCGACCTAGAATGTATACGCCGTTGCGATCGCGCTAGGCGAGATCCAACGACATGTACTCCTTAGAAAGGAGGTGATCCAGCCGCACCTTCCGATACGGCTACCTTGTTACGACTTCGTCCCCCTTACCTAGCACACCTTAGACGCCTTGCTCCTTGCGGTTGCACGGGCGGCTTCGGGTACACTAAACTCAGGTGACGTGACGGGCGGTGTGTACAAGGCCCGGGAACGTATTCAACGCAGCGTAGCTGATCTGCGTTTACTAGCGATTCCGACTTCATGAAGGCGAGTTGCAGCCTTCAATCCGAACTGAGGGCAGGTTTGAGAGATTAGCTTACTATCACTAGCTCGCGACTCGTTGTCCTACCCATTGTAGCACGTGTGTAGCCCGGGACGTAAGGGCCATGCTGACTTGACGTCATCCCCACCTTCCTCCGACTTCTCATCGGCGGTCTCGCGTGAGAGATCCTTGCGGACCAACACACGACGAGGGTTGCGCTCGTTGCGGGACTTAACCCAACACCTCACGGCACGAGCTGACGACAGCCATGCAGCACCTGTCTGTACGTTCTCTTGCGAGAAAGCCTACTTTCATAGGATGGCGTACGATGTCAAGCCCCGGTAAGGTTCTTCGCGTTGCGTCGAATTAAACCACATGCTCCACCGCTTGTGCGGGCCCCCGTCAATTCCTTTGAGTTTTAACCTTGCGGCCGTACTCCCCAGGCGGGATACTTATTGTGTTAACTGCGGCACAGATGGAGTCGATACCACCTACACCTAGTATCCATCGTTTACGGCTAGGACTACCGGGGTATCTAATCCCGTTTGCTCCCCTAGCTTTCGCTCCTCAGCGTCAGAACAACCCCAGATGATCGCCTTCGCCACTGGTGTTCCTCCCGATATCTACGCATTTCACCGCTACACCGGGAATTCCATCATCCTCTGATTGCCTCAAGACCGATAGTATCGGTGCCGTTCCCTGAGTTGAGCCCAGGTCTTTCTTCACCGACTATTCGATCCGCCTACGAGCGCTTTACGCCCAATGATTCCGAATAACGCTTGCCCCCTACGTCTTACCGCGGCTGCTGGCACGTAGTTAGCCGGGGCTTCCTCCAAGGGTACCGTCATTATCGTCCCCTTCGACAGTGGTTTACGACCCGAAGGCCTTCTTCCCACACGCGGCGTCGCTCCGTCAGGCTTGCGCCCATTGCGGAAAATTCCTCACTGCTGCCTCCCGTAGGAGTCTGGGCCGTTTCTCAGTCCCAGTGTGGCTGGTCGCTCTCTCAAACCAGCTACCCATCGGTGCCATGGTAGGCCGTTACCCCACCATCTAGCTAATGGGACGCGGTCCCGTCATCGAGCGGATTACTCCTTTTATCGCCAAGTGATGCCACTCGGAGACGTATGCGGTATTAGCTAACCTTTCGGTTAGTTATCCCCCACTCAACGGTAGGTTGACCACGCGTTACTCACCCGTCTGCCACTAGGTATTGCTACCTCGTTCGACTTGCATGTGTTAGGCACGCCGCCAGCGTTAATCCTGAGCCAGGATCAAACTCTCCATAAAAAATCATGGAGCTTTTGACAGCTCTATCTTCGCTGACTGTTCCGGCTGCGCCGATCGCTCGGCGAAGCCATTATTGATCCGGACTGCGAATCCGGATCGCGCCGTCCGTCTTGCGACGGCCGGCGAGTCATAATTCTCTGTGGACGCGATGCCTTCGTACGGACACCCGGTGGAGCCGGGGGAACCGCAGCATCGAATCCGATTTGTTCTCAAACCAGGACAAACAAAAACGCGACCCTTTCGGATCGCGCACCTGTCTGACCGGGCCGGAGACCCACAGACTTATGCGCTACTGCACTGTTCAGTTTTCAAGGAACGGACGCTTCCGCCCAGCCCATTTCGGACCGGATCACTGACCGCACCGAGGAGGCGAGGCGTCAGAGTCAACGAGAGATAGATTATCACTGCGTGTCCACGCTGTCAAGATCGCGCCGGCCGCTCCTGTCCACCGTCTCGTCCACAGGCCGTCCCGCCCGGGTCGGCCCTCGTCTAATAGCACGGATTTCGACGCGGGTGCCGAGCCGGCGGGCTGCGGGCGAAGCGAGCGAGCTAGTCCATCCCCGCGGCCAGGTCGTCCGCCGCATGCGCGGCCACCTTGCGCGAGATGGACTTGCCCTGGGTGAACAGCAGCAGGTAGTCGTAGCCGCCGGCCTTGGAGTCGGTCCCGCTCATGTTGAAGCCGCCGAACGGCTGCCCGCCCACCAGCGCCCCGGTGCACTTGCGGTTGAGATAGAGGTTCCCGACGAAGAACTCGTCGACCGCGCGCGCCAGGCGCTCCTCGCTCCGCGAGAACACCGCTCCGGTCAGCCCGAACTCCGTCCCGTTCGCGATCTCGAGCGCGTGGTCGTAGTCGCGCGCCTTGATCACCGCGAGGACCGGCCCGAAGATCTCTTCCTGCGCAATCCGGGCCTGCGGGTCCACGTCGGCGACGACCGTCGGCTCGATGAAATAGCCCGGGCCGTCGATGCGGCCGCCGCCGGCGAGCAGCCGGCCTTCGCCCTTGCCGACCTCGACGTAGCTCAGAATCTTCTCGGCAGCCTTCTGGTTGATCACCGGCCCCATGGCCTGCCCGTTCACCGACGGATCGGCGACCGCGACAGCCTTCACCGCCGGCACGAGCTTCTCGATGAACTCGTCGTAGACTGCGGCGTCGACGATCGCGCGCGAGCACGCCGAGCACTTCTGCCCGGAGAATCCATAGGCCGACGCGACCACCCCGGCGACCGCCGCATCGAGGTCGGCGTCGTCCGCCACGACGATCGCGTCCTTGCCGCCCATCTCGGCGACGACGCGCTTGATCCACTTCTGGCCCGGCGGCGTCTTGGCCGCGAGCTCGTTGATCCGCAGCCCGACCCCCTTGGACCCCGTGAACGAGATGAACCGCGTCCGCGGATCGGTCACCAGCGCCTCGCCGACCGTCGGCCCGTCCCCGGGCACGAAGTTGAGCACGCCCGCCGGCAGCCCGAGCTCGTGCAGCAGGTCGACGAACCGCGCTGCGATCACCGCGGCGTCCGACGACGGCTTGAGGATGACCGAATTGCCGGTGACGATCGCCGCCGACGTCATCCCCGCCATGATCGCAAACGCGAAGTTCCACGGCGGGATGACCACCCCGACCCCAAGCGGCAAATAGGTCAGCCAGTTCTTCTCCCCGGCGATCGGCGTCAGCGCCGGCGGATTCGCCAGCCGCAGCGCCTCCCGCGCATAAAACTCGAGGAAGTCGATCGCCTCCGCGGTGTCGGCGTCAGCCTCGATCCACGGCTTCCCGACCTCCAGCACCAGCACCGCGTTCCAGTCGTCCTTCGTCTCCCGGATCCGCGCCGCGGCGCGAAACAGCAGATCCGCGCGCTCCTGCGCGCTGGTCTTCTTCCACGTCGCAAACGCCGCGGTCGCCGCGTCGAGCGCCTGCGACACCTGCGCGATGCTCGCTTCATCCACGACCCCGACCACTTCGGAAGGCCGAGCCGGGTTGATCGAAGCGATGGTCCCCGAACCATGCAGCCTCTCGCCGTCGATGACCAGCGGATAGCGCCGCCCCAGCTCGCCGCGCGCGCGAACGAGCGCTTCCTCGAGCGAACGGCGGTCGGCGGGATCGGAGAAATCGCGAATCGGTTCGTTGCGGAACGGCGCGATGGTGCGGGACGCGGTCGTGGTCATGATAGCTGGAACCTTCTCCAGGACGCTTTGGCTTCCGGCTAGCGGGCTGCGCCCGGATGTGCGAGAATCGCCGACGATCATGGTCTACGACATCGCTGTTGTCGGCGGGGGCATCGTCGGTCTCGCCACCACGCGCGAGCTGCTGCTGCGCCACCCGAACCTGCGCGTCGCGAACGTCGAGAAAGAGAACGTCTGGAGCAAGCACCAGACGGGGCACAACAGCGGCGTCATCCACTCGGGCATCTACTACAAGCCGGGCTCGCTCAAAGCGAAGCTGTGCGTCGAAGGCCGCAAGCTCGCGTGGGAGTACTGCGACGCGAAGGGGATCGAGTACCGCAACGTCGGCAAGCTGATCGTCGCGACGGAAGAATCAGAGCTCGGCCGGCTCGACGACCTGTGGACGCGCGGCCACGAGAACGGCATCGAAAATCTCGAAATGCTCGACGCGGCGCAGATCGCCGAGCGCGAGCCGCACTGCCGCGGCATCAAGGCGATCTTCTCGCCGGTGACGGGCATCGTCGACTGGGGCGTGGTATCGCGCACGTACGGTAAAGACGCGCAAGAGCTCGGCACGGACATGTTCCTCGGCCACGAGGTGACGTCGATCGAACGCCGCGCCGGCATCACGGTGCTGAAAACGCCGAAGGGCGAAATTCAAGCGAAAGCCGTCGTCACGTGCGGCGGCCTCTACAGCGACAAGCTCGGCAAGATGACCGGCGGCGACCGCGATCCGAAGATCGTCCCGTTCCGCGGCGACTACCTGATCCTCAAGCCCGAGAAATCCTATCTCGTCAAAGGCAACATCTATCCGGTCCCCGATCCGGAATTTCCGTTCCTGGGCGTGCATTTCACGCCGCGCATGGACGGCTCGATCTGGCTGGGTCCCAACGCCGTGCTCGCGTTCGCGCGCGAAGGCTACTCGTTCTTCACGATCAATCCCGCCGAGCTGTGGGACGCGCTGACGTACCCCGGCTTTTTCAAGATGGCAACGAAATATTGGGAGATGGGCGCAGGCGAGATGTACCGCGACCTCGTGCGCTCGGCGTACGTGAAAGCGCTGCAGCGCTACATCCCCGAGCTGCAACCGGAAGACTGCCTGCCGGGCCCCGCGGGCGTGCGCGCGCAAGCAATGACCGCCGACGGCGGCCTCGTCGACGACTTCGTGTTCCAAGGCTCCGAAGGCGTCGTACACGTGCGCAACGCCCCGTCGCCCGCCGCAACGTCGTCGCTGGCGATCGGGAAATACATCGCCGACGACGCCGAAAAGCGGTTCGGCTTGTCGGCGAAGTCCGTCGCGGTCTAACGGCAATCGATCCGCTCCCATGCAATCGCAGCGCGACTTCGTCGAGATCCAGTGGCTGGCCGAGCACCGCGCCGATCCGCGGGTGCGCGCGGTCGACGCGCGCAGCGTGCCGCACGGCGGCGCCGTCGCGATGCCGTCCGGGCGCGAGCAGTACGCCGCGGGCCACATCCCCGGCGCGGTCCACCTCGACTACGCCGACGACCTGAGCGATCCCGCGACGCCGTACGCCGCGCGCGTCGCGCCGCCGGAACTGTTCGCGCGCGTCATGGGCGAGCACGGCATCGGCGACGACACGATCGTGCTCGCCTACGACGCCGGCACCATCCCGTTCGCCGCGCGCCTGGTGTGGATGCTGCGCTACTACGGCCATGACGAAGCGTACGTGCTCGCCGGCGGCTACCCGGCGTGGGTCGCCGCAGGCTACCCGGTGAAAACCGACGCGCCGGTCATCACGCCGGCGAAATTCACGCCGCGAACGCATCCGTCGCTGCGCGCGACGCGCGACGAGGTACTCGCGATCGCGCAAGGCCGCAGCGCCGCGCAACTCGTCGAGACGCAGCGCGATCAGACGTACGCGCAGCGCGACCGCGACATCAAAGGCGCGGTGCGCCTCAGCGGCAACCAGCTGCTCGAAGACGCCCGCGGCGGCCGCATCGCGGACACAGCGACACTGGACCGCCTAGTGCGCGAAGCCGGACTCGACAAGCACGCCCGCACGGTGGTCAGCTGCGGCAGCGGCGTCTCGGCATCGGGCGCATGGCTCGCCCTGCGCGAAGCGGGTTTCGACGACGTCGCCGTCTACGACGGCTCATGGATGGAATGGGAGCACGACAAGCTCCCCAGCGTCTCGAAACCCTGACGCCTACGTCACCCGAGCGCGCTATGTCACCCTGAGCGCCCATGTCACCCTGAGCTTGTCGAAGGGTGCGCCACGATCGCGCCCTTGGTCTACGCATCGGGCCGCGCGCCCAGTGTCACCCTGAGCTTGTCGAAGGGTGCGCCATGATCGCGCCCTTGGTCTACGCATCGGGCCGCTCGAACGCGACGACCTGATCCGCCTCGCGATGACTCGTCCAGAATCGCTCGCCGTCGAACGCAAGCGATCGCGCCGCAAACGGCACGGTCGCAACGTCCTCGATCACCGGTGCCGAACCGCGCGCATCCACGCGCGTGAGAAAATACGAATCATCGCTTTCATCATCCGCGGTGATCACGTAGAACCGGCCGCCGACCACCGTGTGTCCGACGATCTGCCGCCCGATCTCGATCACCGTTCCGACGGCGCCCTCGTCGTCGAGCGCCATGATGCGCCCGTTGTAGAACTGGCTCAGAAAAAGACGGTCGCCGTCGTACGAAAGCTGCGACCCGGTCGCATCCGGACACGGAATCGCCGGGCCGCGGAACCCATGCCCGGGCACGAACTTGCTGATCACGCGGTCGTCCTCGTCGTTGACGCCGTAACACACGCGCAGCTCGTCGCCGACGGACGTCATGCCCCACGGCTTGCCGGCTTTCGACCCCTCGCGCGCACCGGGCGTGACGCCTTCCTCGCGCGCCGTCCACGCGGCCGGATCGATCGAATAGATCCGGCTCGTCTCCACCGAACCCATCCAGAGCCGCTCGCCGTCGTGCGCCAGCGCGTGCGGGCGCGGCGCCGGTGAGGGCAGGCGAAGCAATTCGACGACGTTCTCCACGACGTTATCGGGGAGACGGCGACGGCGAAGGCGCCGTCATCGGCGAGCGCCGCTGAAAGATCAGGTCAGGGATCGAGCGGGCTTGGGTGTACCCCGCAGGCACCGTGAAGCGCGACAGCGGCGGCATCTCGCGTGTCAGGTCGTCGACGGAGTACGACAGCTTTGCGTTGAGCCCGGCGCCCGGCTCGGCCGTCACGTCCAGCGTCATCGGAAAGAACGCGAACTCGTCGGCCAGCTGCGTGCTCGCCACGACGTGCGCCGCCGTTTTCGCGCCTTTGCCTTGCACTTGGAAATCCAGCGACAGCCCCGTCGTCGGCAAGCCGTTCGTCGTCGTGTGACCGGTCAGCTTGATCGTGAGTGCGAGCACGTCGAGGTTCGCGAACGGCGACGTGACGCGCCGCGGCGGCCGCGGTGACGCGCTGGGCTGCGGCGCGCTGGGCCCCGGCGACGGCCGCGCGAACGACAGGCTGAACGGCTGCACGCGATACTGCTTGGTGACGTCGTTCCAGATGGTGATGGTGTTCGCTCCGCGGTCGATCACGGCGGTCAGACCGATCGGTGGGATCGGCAGCGTGTCGCTCTTCACGTTGAGCACGTCGATGCGCGTGAGGTTCGTGCGCTGCGCCAAGCCCAGCTGCAAGGACCCGTTGAACGTGGCGCTCTGCGTCACGACGGTGACGCTCGCGTGCGCGTGCGCGGTGAACGCCACCGGTGTCGGCGCAGGGCTCGCGCCGGGCCGCGGCGTGGGCGACTGCGCGCCGGCCGCGTTCACGAGCGCGAGCACGGCCGCCGCAAGGGTCGCGCCCGCGAGGACCTGCGCGCGGCGTCCGATGGCTTCGAACATCGATCACTCTTCCTTTATTTGTGGTGCTTGAGCGTATACACGATCGAGTCGACCAGCTTCTTCGGAAGCTTGTGCGGACGGCGCGCGGGCAGGGCGCGCAGCGTGACGCGGGCGCCGGCGGGCGGCGGCGTCGCCGCGTCAGTGAGTACGAACGAGAACACTTGGAAGCTCGGCGTCTGCGGCGCGCCTTGCGGGAACCCGCCCGACGCATGGCAATCCATGCACGACTTGCCGAAGGCCTGGCCCTGGAAGTACGTCTCCATCGTCGTATTCGCGAGGATGTTGGTGTTCACGGTGGCGGTGGTGACCGGAATCGAATACGACGGCCCGCCGGCGACGGACGGGTTGAGCGTGTCGACCAGCTCGTAGTTGGCCCACACCGTCCCCGCCAAGTTGGTCTGCCAGGTTTGATTGATCGCCGCCACCGCGGAGCTGATGTTCGTCACCCTGCAGACGTTCACCGGTTTGTTTGTGTTGTTCCATGGCACGTTGCCGGGCGGCGCCGACGGTGCGACGTTGTACTGCGCCGTGCAATTTCCGTTGGGCGTGCCCGGCGTCGCGAAGGTCGCCGGCTCCGGGCTGCTGGGCGGTGCCGTCACGTTGTCGACGTGCTCGAACGTCGCCCAGAACCACGTCGCGCCCGTCGTCGGCGTCAGCCGCAGAATGTGCATCCCGGTCAAACCGAACAGCGTCGGCGGCGAGCACGTGCCGTCGGGCTGGACGAAATAGCCGGTCTGCGTGTAGTAGCGCGGAATCACGGCCTGATCGGCGTTGGGATCGAGCACGCGCCACGACGCCTTCACCTCGAGCGCGCCGAATTGCGCGAGCTGCGGCAGCGGCGGGTTGAACATCGGCTCCGAACCAGACCTCGGAAATCCGACGAACGTCGCCGGCGCGGGCGACGGCGGGAACGCGGCTATCTGGGTCGCGCCGTTGTAGTAGCCGTTCTGCTGGATGTACGTGTATTCCGACATGTTCAAGCGGATGTCGTACGTCGCGTACCAGCCAGTCTGCTGGATCAGCGGCGCGTCGCTGAACGCTTCCTCGAAGTTGCCCAGTTTCGAGGACAGGTTGAGAATCATCGGATTGAATCCCGGTGCGACGGGATACGGCGACGCCGACGGCACCCCGCATGGCAGCGGATTCGGCGGAGACCCCCACGCGCCCGGATTCTGCGCGCCCTGCAGCATCGTGTTGCCGTCGGTCCGGTACGTCACCCACACCGTCGGGATCATCGCGTTGTTCGACGCGCTCGCCCCGATTGCGAGCGTCGTATCGGGCAAACCGGAAACGCCGGACGGCGAGGCCGACGGCGCGGGACTGGGCGCCGCGGCCGGCCAGTTCAGCGCGACGAACGTCTGCCAGCCGAAGTTCGACCAATCGGCTTGGCTCGGTCCAGGCGACTGGCTCGGTCCGGGCGACGCCGTGGCATTGGCGACGTCGACCGGCACCACCCACGAGTTGGCCGGCAGGTTCGCAGCCGCGCCGCCACCGGCGGCTGTTTGCGTGGTCGACTTCCCGGTGCAGCTCACCGCGACTGCGGCGAGGGCGAGAACCACCGCGGACGGCATCATCACGCGCGCGGCATTTTGCAGCAATCCCATAGTCGGCACCCCCGAACGCATCGCAAAACCTAGGCGCAGCTCGCGTACGCAAGCTGGAAGGCTTGGCTTGGCTACATGCCCAGGTACGCCTTCCGGGCGCTCGCACCGCGTGGCATACGCATCCGCTCGGCCAGACGCTCATCGTCACCTCTGGGCTAGGCTGGACGTGCGAGGCAGCTCCGTCGAAGAGATCCGGCCGGGCGATATCGTCTGGTGTCCGCCCGGCGTGAGGATTGGCACGGCGGGGGTCCGTCACACCCCGAGGTAGGCCTTCTTCACCTGCGGATCGTCCAGCAGTTGCGCCGACGGGCCGCTCAGCGTGATGCGCCCCGTTTCCAGCACATACGCGCGCGAGCTCACCTCGAGCGCCGTTTGCACGTCCTGCTCGACGATGAGAATCGACACGCCCGTTTTGTGGATCTGCGACAGCAGTTCGATCAGATGATCCACGAGCACGGGCGCGAGCCCCAGCGACATCTCGTCGATCAGCAGCATCTGCGGGCGCGCCATGAGCGCGCGCGCGATTGCGACCTGCTGCTGCTCGCCGCCCGACAACCGCCCCGCGAGAAAATCGTACCGCTCGCGCAGCCGCGGCAACAGGCCGAGAATGCGTTCGAGATCCGCGTCGACGTCGCGATCGGTGCGCAGGTACGCGCCCATGCGCAAGTTGTCTTCGACCGACAGCGAGCCGAACAGCCGGCGTCCCTGCGGAACTTGCACGACCCCCGCGCTCACGACGCGATCCGGTTCGAGACCGGTGAGAAGCCGCTCGCCGTAGCGCGCGCTGCCGCCCCACGTCTTCACCACCGCGCTGATCGCGCCGAGCAGCGTCGACTTGCCCGCGCCGTTGGAACCGATCAGCGCGACGATCTCGCCCGGCTCGATGCGCATCGATACGTCCCACAGCACCTGCGTGTCGCCGTAGCCCGCGCTGAGCGCGTCGACGATCAGCGGACTGCTCGGCACCGCACGCGCCGTCGTGCCGGGCGTCGTAGCCGGCGCCGTCACGCCGTCGCCTCGGGCGGCTGCATATCCGTCGCCTGCGACGATTGCATCTGCGCGGCCTCCGCGCGCTCCGCTTCGATGATCTTGAGCTGCTCCTGGCGCTTCACCCACCGCGAGCCGAGATAGGCTTCGATCACCTGCGGCGACGCGAGCACGGTGCTGGGCGCCCCCTGCGCGATCTTCTTGCCTTCGGCGAGCACGACGATCGTGGTCGAAATCGACACGATCGCTTTCATAAGATGCTCCACCACGATGAGCGTGACGCCGCGCCGGTTCACGTCGCGCAGCAGCTCCAGCGCTTCGTCGACCTCGGTCGCGTTGAGCCCCGCCATCACCTCGTCGAGCAGCAGCACGTCGGGATCGAGCGCGAGCGCCTTGGCGACCTCGAGCCGCTTGCGGTCCGGGATCGTGAGATCGCTCGCCGGCCGCTCCGCGACGCGGGCGAGCCCGACGATCTCGAGCAGCTCCTGCGCGCGCTCGAACGACGCGCGCGTCGAGCGCTTCCCGCCGTACCGGCCGTACATCGCGCCGACCGCGACGTTCTCGCGCACGCTCAAGCTCGCGAACGGCTTGACGATCTGAAACGTGCGCGCGATGCCGAGATGACACACATCGTGCGTCGGCACGTCGGCGATCCGCTTGCCGGCGTACGTCACCTCGCCCGTCGTCGGCTTGTACACCCCGCTGATGACGTTCATGAGCGTCGTCTTGCCCGACCCGTTCGGACCGATCAGCCCGACGACGCTCCCGTGCGCGACGTCGAAGCTGACGCCGCTGAGTGCCCACAGCCCGCCGAACCGCATGCCGACGTCACTGATGCGCAGCGCGACCGAATCGTCCGCCTGCGCGCCCATGCTGTCCGTCTGCGCACTCACGCTTTGTACACCTGCAGGCTCTTGAGCCACGTGCGCACGCCGCCGCGCAACCCGATCAGCCACACCAGCCCGCGCGGGAGCAGCAGCACCACGAGCACGATCACGGCGCCGAAGAACAGCGAGTGCAGCTTCAGAAAGGTGTGCCCGAGCGTCTCGTTCACGGCCGAGAGAATCAGCGCCCCGACGAAGGGCCCCGCCACCGTACCGGTACCGCCCAGCAGCGTCATGACGATCGGATAGACGTTGAAATCCTCCGCGAACGCGATCGACGGGTCGATGAACCCGTTACCGCGCGCGTACACCGCGCCCGCCGCGCCGGCGATCGCCGCGCTGATCGCCCACGCGAGGATCTTGTAGCGCGTCGCCGAGATTCCGAGCACCGCCGCAGCATCCTCGTTCTCACGAATCGCAACGAACGCATAGCCGAGCTTCGAGCGCGCGACCAAGAACGTGATTCCGATGGCCGCCGCAGCGACGATCCACGCGGCATAGTAGTACACCGCGAAGTGCGCCTCGTCGACCTGTTTGAGCGCAAGCCCGCCGGTCCCGCCGAACACGTCGAGGTTTCCGACGATGTCGGTCACGGCGAGCGCCGTCCCAAGGGTGGCGATCCCGAAGTAATGCCCGCGCAAGCGCAGCACCGGAAACCCGACCACCGCCGCAAACGCAGCATTCACCACGACGGCGAGCCCAACGTCGGCGAAAAGGTTGTCGATGCCGCGCGCACTGAGCAGCGCCGCGCAGTACGCACCGAGCCCGAAGAACACCATGTTCCCGAACGAGACGTAGCCGGTATAACCGCCGATGATGTTCCAAGCAGACGCGAGCGCAACGAACACCAGCGTCGTCCGAAAAAGCGTCTGATAGCCCGGCAACGCCACCGGCACCAGCAGCAACAACGCCATCAACCCGAGCGAGATCAACAGCGCCGTCCGGTTCCCGGTAATCCCCCCAAGCCCGATCCCGCGTAGAACCGCCCCCGTCGAGGCAGAACTCATCTCGATGTCACCCTGAGCTTGTCGAAGGGTGCGCCACGCTCGCGCCTCACGCGGTAGCGCGTCCCATGATGCCGGTCGGCCGCACGATGAGCACGATCAGCAGCACCACGAGCGCAACCGCGTCCTGCAAGCCCGCACCGCTGATGTGCTGCGTACCGATCGTGAGGTCGATCTGCGACGCAAACGCCTCGACGATGCCGTACGCCAGCCCGCCGACCAGCGCGCCTTCCACCGACCCGAGCCCCCCAAGCACGCACACGACGAACGCCTTGATCAAAAACGGCTGCCCCATCGACGGGTTCAGCGAATACGACAGCGAGAGCAACGTACCGGCCACGCCCGCAAGCCCCGCCCCCAATCCAAACACGATAGCGAAGATATGCGCCACCCGCACGCCGGTGAGCTGCGCCGCTCCGATGTCCATCGCCGTCGCGCGAATCGCCCGCCCGGTCTTCGACCGGCGGAGCCAAAGATACATCACCGCAGTAATCACGAGCGCCGCAACGAGCGTGTACAGCTTGGCCCAAGGAACCGTGATCCCGGCGACGGTGAAGTTCGTCCCGGAATACGCCGTCGTCACCCCGCGCGTATCACCGCTCCAGATCAGCAGCGCCACGTTCACGACCAGAAGCGACAGCCCGAACGTCAGCAAAAACGTCGTCAGCACCGGCGCCCGCGCGACCCAGTTGATCAAGTACCGCTGGATCAAATACCCCAGCGCGAACAGCACCACGAACGAGATCGGCAGCGACAAGAACGGGTCGAGGTGAAACGACGTGAACAGCTGCCACGTCACGTACGCCCCGAGCATGATGAACGCACCGTGCGCGAGGTTGATGATGTTCATGATGCCCCAGACCAGCGAAAAGCCAAGGGCCACCACGGCCAGGATCCCGCCCGCGAGAATCCCGTTGACGAGATCCTGTGCCAGGAGATGCATGCGCTAGGTCAGCGCTGGCCCCACGGCGGCGTGGGGTACTTCACCTTCGCTTCGGCCAGGCCGGGCGGGTAGACCGTGACCAGCTTGCCGTTTTGAATCTGGTTGACGACCATCGGCTTGTACACGTTGATGCCGCGGCTGTCGAACTTGAGGATGCCGAAGAACGTCGTCTTGTCGAGTTTCGCCAGCGCGTCGCGCACCTTTTCGGGATCGAGCGAGCCGGCCGCCTGAATCGCGTACTGGAACGCCAGGCACGCCGCGGTCGACTCCGCGTTGTGGTAGTCGGGCCGGTGGTGGTACGTCCCTTCGAACGCTTTCGCATAATCTTTCGCGCTGCTGTAGAAACCGGCTTCGCCGTGGTACTTCACGGCGTCCGACCACTGCGCGCCGCCGTAGACGTAATTCGCGTCCTTGCCCAGCGAGTTGGTGAAGTCCGGGGTGTCGGGACCAACGGAGTAGCCGTACATCTTCGCGAGGACGTTCTGTTCCTTGAGGCCCTTGTGCACGAGCAGTGCGTCCTGCAGATGGCCCGCGTTGAGGATGATGTCGGGATTGGCCGCCTTCACCGCCGAGATGATCGACGACACGTCGGTCGCGGTCTCGGGATATTTGTTGTTGTAGACGACCTTCATCCCGTGGGCCGTCGCCCAGTCGGCCGCGCCCTGAGCCACCTCTTGCGAGAACGAGTCGCTCGCCGCGGTGATCGCGACCGTCTGCGCGGCCGGCTTCTGGTGCTTGCCGATGTCGAGCACGCCCTCGAGGTAGCGCTTCGCCGGCGACAGCACCGCGAACGTGTACTTGAAGCCCTGGCTGAAGATCTTCTCGGCCGCGCCATTGCCTTCGACCATCGGCATCTTCTTGCGCTCGACCATCTGCGCGACGGTGAACGCCGTGCCTGAACCGTAGGGTCCCAGGATGAAGTTTACGTGGTCCTGATCGATCAGCCGCTCGGCAAGCGAGGCCGCCGTCGCCGGCTTGGACTCATCGTCGTAGTACTTGATGTCGACCTTGTACGATTTGCCGCCGACCTTGATCCCGCCGTGCGCGTTGGTGTAGGTCTTCCAGAACTCGTAGCCTTCTTGCGTGAGGTGGCCTTCTTTGGTGAGCGACCCCGTGAGCGAGACGGCCGAGCCGAAGAGGATAGTGTCCCCAGCGGCCGAGACGGGAACGGACGGCGCGGCCAGCGTCGCGCAGAGCGCGGCTATCCCGAGCGCCGCCGTAAGACGAAGTTTCATCAATTGCGATCCTTCCGGCGGAACAAAACTGCAACCCCGATGCGCCCCGGCGGGAACGATTCCTGCCTGAGCACCGCGGCCGAAGCGCGGACTTGACGCTCAACAGCGCCGCAGCGCTGCCGAAGCGCACGGGCTACGCGCCTGCCTGAGGCGCCGCCTCGTCGCCGCGAAAGCCGGCGTACGAGTCGACCAGCGCGCTGCTGACCACCACGCCGTCGGCCATCACACCGAGCGCGGCGACGTGGCTAGACTCGCCAGCCGGGCCGTGCGCAGCGGCGGCGCGAACGGCCGAGCGGCACGTCGTACACGGTCGGCGCCGACTGACGCTATCCCGATTATGCCGCGATTACATGTGGCAGGCACCCTCAAGGGCTCAGAGTCAACGAATCCGCGGGGGCACCGGCGGGAGAGCGCCGCGCCGACCGCTACCGCTCAGGGAACACATCGATCCACGATGAAGGCGGTATACCGAACTCAAATTCTGCTTGTTCTTTGGCCCCCGTCAGAGTGTCGTGGAACGTGTCGGTTTGTATCTCGCGATTGCGGTCGAGATAATATAGGTAGAAACCTCCAGCCTCGACCGAACGATGAATTTCGAGGAAATGAGGAGAATCCAGCACCACGCCGTTTAAGGTATGCAGCGTGTGCCTTTCCCCTGATCCCATACCGCGTGCAGTGTCTGTCAGCGCGTGCTGACTCACGATGTTCATTCGACCATTCCTCTACTTTAAGATTTCGACGGTTGAGCATCGTTTGAGCCTCTCGTGGTAATCGACGATTCGACCTCTGAGGCGCCGCATGAATTTACTTGCCGAACATATGTGCGAGTGCTACAATAGCCGCACGCATGACCTGCGCATGACAACATAGCGACTCGGCCGGTGGTACAAACACCGACCGAGTCCGTCACCCGATGGAGGTACCACCGAATGACAGCCACCCGCTTCGACGCGCCGGCGTCGAGCACCCCGGCGCGCCGCTTCGCGCCACCCGCCCGTGCCCGCCGCGGAGGCATCGCATTTCGCATCGTGCGTCTTGTCTGGCTCGCCGCGCGCTTCGCTCGCCGCGAGCTGGTCAGCATCGAGCAGTACCGCTGCCGCTTCGGTGTCTCGAAACGATCATTCCACCGCGACATTGGCGTTCTCCGTGAAGCAGGCTTCGAGATCGATACGGCCGCGCCGTGCATCTACCGAACCGTGTGCTTCGCCTTCGATTCAGACCGCGCGTAGCGAGGGAGGTGTTTTGGGCGTGAACAACTCGGTTTTGTTTAAGGCCATTTCAGGACTAGCACTAGTCAACAGAGGCGAGGAGGCACGACGAGCGAAATCATCGTCATGCCCACTGCGGATGAGAAACGCTTTGAAATGTTCTTAGCGGAGTTCGAACCCGACATCGCTGCGCTGGGCCGGGCGGCCGTGACGCGGCTGCGCGCCCGGCTCCCATGCGCCGACGTCATGATCTATGACAACTACAACTTTCTGGTTGCAGGGTTTTGTCCGAACGATCGGGCTTCGGACGCAGTCCTTTCGATCGCGCTCGCCGCGCGAGGCGTGAATCTGTGTTTCCTTCAAGGCGCCCGCCTTCCTGATCCCGCGGGCCTGCTACGTGGCTCCGGTAACATTGCTCGTAACATCCGCCTGTCGTCCATAAACGACTTTGACAATGCCGAAATCGCATCACTCATTGATGCCGCTCTTGCGCGCGCGCGTGTGCCGTTCGATTCATCCCGCGCGGGCCGCTTTTACATCAAATCCGTTTCGGCAAAGAAGCGTCCGCGTCGACTCTGATTATCGATGATCGTTATGTCGATTTCGGCGTAGAGCGAAATCGATATCGGCGTCGCTAGGGCCGCGCTACCGACACCACTGGCCAGAGGCCGCAGCCTTGAGGGCTACTCTTCTCGCTGGAGGCCTGTCGGGCGATGCAAAGTCCTCGGTCGCACCGGGTCACTCGCGCGCCTTAATACGAAGTGCCGCATGCAACGAGGCCGCGTACGCGCCGGCCTTGTGCGCCGCCTCCGCACCATGAAAGCCGGCATACGAGTCGACCAGCGCGCTCCCGACGACCACACCGTCCGCAACGGATCCGATCGCGGCGACGTGTCCGGGCGTGGAAATGCCGAACCCAACCGCGAGCGGCAGCTCGGTCACCGGACGCAGGCGTGCGATCGCGCCCGTGATCCACCCGATGTCGGGCTCGCGCCGCGCGCCGGTCACGCCGAGCCGCGACACGAGGTAGACGAAGCCAGTCGACGCCGCCGCAATGCGCGCCGCGCGCGCGGGCGGGGTGGTGGGCGCGATCAGCTGCGGAATAGCGAGCCCGGCCGCGCGCAGCGGCGGCGCGAACGCGTCGAGCTCCTCCAGGGGCACGTCGGGCACGATCGCACCGACGGCACCGGCATCGCGTGCGTCGCGCGCGAACCGCTCCGCGCCGTAGCGGTCGACCGGGTTGACGTACGTGAAGAACAGGATGGGCGCGCACCCGCGCGCACGTGACTGCGCGACGAGCGCGATCGAGTCGGCGAACTTGATCCCCGCCTCGAGCGCACGCTGCCCGGCCGCGGCGATCGTCGGCCCGTCCGCAAGCGGATCGCCGTACGGAATGCCGAGCTCGATGATATCCACACCGGCTTCTGTGATCGCCTCCAGCACCAAGAGCGTGGTGGCAAGGTCGGGATCGCCGGCGACGACGTAGCCGATCAGCGCCGCACGGCGTTCGGCCCGCGCGCGCGCGAACGCCGCATCGAGCCCGCCGCTCGCGATCACTGCAGACCCTCGGTCCCTTCGAGCGCGGCCACCGTACGCACGTCCTTGTCACCTCGGCCGCTCAAGTTGACGAGAATCAAACCGTCCGGCCCGCGCTCCACGGCGAGCTGCTGCGCGAACGCGATCGCGTGCGACGACTCCAGCGCGGGCACGATCCCTTCGCGCCGCGCCGTGTGGTGGAACGCCGCGAGCGCCTGCGTATCGTCGATCGCAACGTAGCGCGCGCGTCCGCTGTCCTTGAGAAAGGAATGCTCGGGCCCGACGCCCGGATAATCCAGTCCCGCGCTGATCGAGTGCGTGTCGCGCACTTGGCCTTCGTCGTCCTGCAGCACGTAGCTGCGCGAGCCGTGCAGGATGCCGACGCTGCCGGCGCCGAGCGACGCGGCCGTATCGATCGCCTGCACGCCGTGCCCCGCGGCCTCCACGCCCCACAGATTCACGCCGGCGTCGTCGACGAACGCACGAAAGATCCCCATCGCGTTCGACCCGCCGCCGACGCACGCGACGACGTCCGTCGGCAGCCGCCCGTAGCGCTCGAGCATCTGCGCGCGCGCCTCAACGCCGATCACCTTCTGGAACTCGCGCACCAAATACGGATACGGATGCGCGCCGACGACCGACCCGATCACGTAGAACGTATCTTCGACCCGCGCCGCCCACTCGCGAAACGCTTCGTTGGTGGCGTCCTTGAGCGTGCGCGTCCCGCTCTCGACCGAATACACCGTCGCGCCGAGCAGCTTCATCAAATAGACGTTGAGCGCTTGGCGTTCGACGTCGACCGCGCCCATGTACACGTCGACCTGCATGCCGAGCTTCGCGCCGATCGTCGCCGTCGCGACGCCGTGCTGCCCCGCGCCGGTCTCGGCGATCAGCCGCCGCTTGCCCATGCGCCGCGCGAGCAGCGCCTGTCCGACGGTGTTGTTGATCTTGTGGGCGCCGGTGTGGTTCGTGTCCTCGCGCTTGAAGATGATCGGCGCATGCGGTCCGCCGACGAGCCGCTCCGCATGATAGATCGGCGACGGCCGCCCAACGTAGTCGCGCAGCAGCGCCTCGTATTCGGACCAGAACGCTGGATCGGCGAACGCTTCCTGCGTCGCCTGCTCGAGCCGCGCGAGCGCTTCGACGAGCACTTCGGGAACGAAGACGCCACCAAAGCGCCCGAAGTATCCGCGCGCATCCGGGGTGGCTGCGTGCGCGTTCGCATCGGTGCTCATGGCGCTTCGATCTCGGCGTCGCGGACGGCGCGAACGAACGCGTGGACTTTCTCGGGGTCTTTCATACCGTTCGTTTCGACGCCGCTGCGCACGTCGACGGCATACGGCCGCACCAGACGCACGCAGGCGCCGACGTTGTCCGGCGTGAGCCCGCCGCTGACGACGAAGCGACGATGACCGGCAAGCCGCCGCGCAATCTCCCAGGCGAACGTCCGCCCGGTACCGCCGCTGCGCCCGTCGCCCCCCGCGGTATCGAACAGCAATGTCGCGTGCTCGAACCCGCGCGCGTGCTCCGCGAACTGATCGGGGTCGTACACTCGCCGCGGCTCGATGGAGAACGCCTTTACGTACGGCCCGGCAGCGAACGCCTCGCACGCCTCGGCAGGCTCATCACCGTGAAACTGCGGAATCGCCCCGGCATGGAGCGCCTCGTTGACGAGCGACGCCGGCGGATCGACGAACACCGCAACCAGCGTCGTGAACGCCGGAACGGACTGGGCGATGTCGCGGAACCGCTCGATTCCGACGCGCCGCTCCGACCGCTCGGCGAGAATGACCCCAACCGCATCGGCACCGGCATCGACGGCAAGCGCGACGTCGGCCGCGCTGGTACAGCCGCAGATCTTGACGCGCGTGCGCAACTACGCGTGGACCGAAGCGCCCTTGAGCGCGCGAATCGCCTGCCCTTTGTCGTCGGACCGCATGAGCGACTCGCCCACGAGCACACCACGCGCGCCCTGCGCGACGAGCCGGCGCACGTCGTCCTGCGACTTCACGCCGCTCTCGCTGATCACGACCGTGCCGGCCGGCACGAGCGGCAACAGCTCTTCGGTCACGGCAAGGTCGGTCTCGAACGTGCGCAGGTTGCGGTTATTGATTCCGAGCAGCTTCGCACCGGCCGCGACCGCCCGGCGCAGCTCGTCCTCAGTGTGCACTTCGACGAGCACGTCGAGCCCGTAGCGGCGCGCCTCTTCCATCACGTCGGCGATGCACGCGTCGCTCAAGCCCGCGACGATCGCGAGGATCGCATCGGCGCCGTACGCAGCCGACTGCACGACCTCGTACCGCGAGCTCAAGAAATCCTTGCGCAGAATGGGCAGCGACGACGCGCCGCGCGCAATGTCGACGTATGCGAGATCGCCGAGAAAGTGGTCGCTCTCGGTGAGGACGCTGATCGCGTCTGCGCCGGCCTGCTGGTACTCGCGCGCGATCGCCGCGGGATCGAGGTGCGGCACGATCAAGCCTACGGAAGGCGACGCGCGCTTGATCTCAGCGATGATCGCCGGCCCCGTGGCGGCCGCGAGCGCCGCCCGAAAACCACGCCGCTCGCCGCGTCGGCGTTCGGCCCGCTCGCGCAACGCGTCGAGCGTCTCGCGTTCCTCATCGGCAGCCCGCACCGCCGCCTTCGCAGCGTAGAGCTTGGAAAGCATGTCCATCTATGTCACCTTGAGGTCTGTCAAAGCGTCCGCACGGAGCGCGTCGAGCGCCGCTTGCGCCCGTCCCGTTTCGACCGACGTGCGCGCGCGCGCCATCCCATCGTGCACGTCGACCGCCTCACCCGCGACGACGAGCGCGAGCGCCGCGTTGAGCAGCACCAGATCGGCGCGCGGGCTGCGCTCCCCGCCCAAGATCGCCAGCAGCGCTCCCGCGTTCGTCGCCGCGTCGCCGCCGCGGATCGCCTCGCGCGACGCGCGCACGCCGTAGTCGGACGGCTGCAGCGTCCAGTGCCGCACGCCGTTGCGATCGAACTGCACCACGTCGGTCGGCGCCTCGCCGCTGATCTCGTCGAGCCCGTCTTCCCCGTGGATCACCGCGCCGGCTTCGGCGCCCAGCGTGCGCAGCGCCTCGGCGACGAGCGCGACGTGCTCCGGCCGCGCGACGCCGATGAGCTGCCGGTTCGCGCCCGCGGGGTTCGTGAGCGGCCCCAGCACGTTGAACACCGTGCGCACGCCGAGCTCTCGCCGAATCGGCCCGACGGCCCGCATCGCGGGATGATGCCGCTGCGCAAACAGAAACGCGATGTTGTGCTCGCGCAGCACGCGCGCTGACGACTCGGGCGCCCGGTCGATCGGCACGCCGAGCGCTTCCAGCACGTCGGCACTGCCGCACGCGCTCGACGCAGCGCGATTCCCGTGCTTGGCCACCGGAACGCCACACCCCGCGACGACGAACGCCGCCGCCGTCGAGATGTTGATGGTGTGCGCGTTGTCGCCGCCGGTCCCGACGATATCGAGCACCAGAGGCAACCCATGTTCGACGCGCACGCTGCGCTCGCGCATCGCGCGCGCCGCCCCGACGACTTCATCGACCGACTCACCCTTGGCGGCCAGCGCCGCAAGCAGCGCCGCGGCGCGCACCGGCGAGAGCGTCTCGTCCATGATGCCGCCGATCGTCTCGGCCATCTCCTCGGCGGTGAGATGACTCCCCGCAAGCACGCCTCGCAGCAGCGCGGGATAGTCAGCGGCGGTGCTCACAATCTGTCCTGAACTTGTCGAAGGGCGCGCACCTCGGCGCCGGCCGCGCGCATCTCCCGCACGACGTTGTCCGCGAGCAGCCGGCCTTGCGGCGTAAGCACCGACTCCGGGTGGAACTGCACGCCTGCGATCGGCAGCTCGCGGTGCGCAACGCCTTGGATGACGCTGTCGTCGCTCGATGCATTCGCGCGCAGCACGGCCGGAAAGCCGTCGTGATCCAGGCACAGCGAATGATAACGCGTCGCGGCAAACGGAGACGGTAGCCCGGCGAACGCCCCGCGTCCGTCGTGCGTGATCGCCGACGTCTTCCCATGCATCTGCCGCGGCGCGTGCACGACGCGCCCGCCGAACGCTTCTCCGATGGCCTGCAGCCCAAGACACACCCCGAACAGCGGCCGCTGCTCGCGCGCCGCCTCGCGCACGATCGCCATCGTCCGCCCGGCATCGCCCGGCCGCCCGGGCCCAGGCCCGACGATCACACCGTCATACCGCGCAGTCACCCCGTCATCCAACCGCGGATCGTCATTGCGCACGACGTCGACGTCGACCCCGTCGACGCCGCCGAACAAGTGTGCGAGATTCCACGTAAACGAGTCGTAGTTATCGACGAGCAGCAACTTCACGAGCGAACCCGCCGTTCTTTGTCATCCTGAGCCTGTCGAAGGGTGCGCCACGATCGTGCCTTCACGGGTCGATCCCCAACACGCTGCGCACGATCCCCGTCTTCGCAAACACCTCGGCGTATTCGGTCTGCGGCACGCTGTCCGCGACGATCCCCGCCGACGCCTGCCAGTACGCGCGCCCGTTCGCCACCGCCACGGAACGCAGGATAATGCACGAGTCGAGATCGCCGTCGAAGTCGATGTGCGCGACGCTGCCGGCATAGAATCCGCGCGCGACCGGTTCGAGCCGGTCGATGAGCTGCATCGCGCGAATCTTCGGTGTCCCCGTCACGGTCCCGGCCGGAAAGGACGCCGCAAACAAATCCAGCGCGTCCTTGTCGTCACGCAGCTCGCCCACGACGTTGGACACGATGTGCATCACGTGCGAGTAGCGCTCGATCACCATGAGCTCGTCGACCCGCACGCTTCCGGTGCGGCACACGGCGCCGAGGTCGTTGCGCGCGAGATCGACCAGCATCACGTGCTCGGCGCGCTCTTTTTCATCGGCGAGCAGCTCGTCGGCGACATGCTGGTCGATCACCGGGTCGGCGTCGCGCGGCCGCGTCCCGGCCAGCGGCCGAATGCGCGCGGTGCGCCCGTCGAGCCGCACCAGGAACTCGGGGGACGCGCCGAACACCGCGCGCCCGTCGTGCTCGACGAAGAACATGTACGGCGACGGATTGCGCGCGCGAATCTGGCGGTAGAAATCGAACGCCGTTCCGGCGAGCGCGCACGAGAAGCGAATGCCGACCTGCAGCTGGTACGCGTCGCCGTCGAAGATGAACCGCTTCGCGTGCGCGACGCGGTCGAGGAAGGTCGGCTCGTCCATCGACGCACTCACCGCGCCGTCCGCGCGCACCGCTCCGGGGACCGTCGGCCGCTGGTCGAGCAGCCGCGCGACGTACGCGTCGAGCCGCGCGTCCACCGCGTCGCGCTCGTCGTCGCCGCGCGCGAAACCGATCAGCGTAACGCGGTGCGTGAAGTGGTCGAACACCAGCCACGTGCCCGGTATGACGACCAGCGCGTCACCGAACCGCACGTCCGCCGGCGGCGCATCGTCACGAGCGCCCCTGAGAACGGGCTCGAGCGCCCGCGCCGCATCGTAGGTGAACACGCACACCGCCCCACCGGGGAAAGGCAGGTCGGTGCGGTCCAGCCGGTAGCGCCCGATCGCGGCACGAATCCGCTCGAGCATCCGCGGGTCGCGGTCGATGGCGAACGTCTCCAGATAATCCAGCCCCACGAACGAGAACCGGCTGATGCGCTCGGTGCCCTCGACGGACTCCAGCAAACACGAACGCCCCGGCTGGGCCAGGGCGAGGTACGCGGAGATCGGCGTGATGGCGTCAGCGACGAACGATCGCGTGATGGAAATCAGACTGAGCGGCTCGTCCGCGGTCGTGACTAGCATACGGGGTAGCGCCGAGTATAGCGGGAATCCCGGCCGCTGGCAAACGCCTGGCGGCCGGGATCATGACGCTATGGTGCTACTTGACCAGCTCCAAAATGGAGAGCTCCGCGGCGTCGCCGGGACGCACGCGCGACTTCGTGATGCGCGTGTAGCCGCCCGGCTTGTCCTTGAGTGCGGGCGCGATCTGCTCGAACAGCTTCTTCGCGACCGCTTCTTCGGTGAGGTACGACGCCGCGAGCCGGCGCGAGTGCAAGTCGCCGCGCCGCGCCTGCGTGATGAGGCGCTCGACGACCTTGGAGATCTCTTTGGCCTTGGTCGAGGTGGTCTCGATCTTCTCGTACTTGAAGAACGACGTCGCGAGGTTGCGGAGCAGCGCCTTGCGATGACCGTCCGTGCGCGAGAGGCGCTTGTAGGCGATTTGGTGCGGCATGATTCCTTATCCGAAGGGAACGTGCGTCGGGATTAGCTCTGGCGGAGCGAGAGGCCTCGCTCCTCCAGGACTTGCTTGATCTCGTCGAGCGACTTCTTGCCGAAGTTGCGCATCTTGATGATCTCGTCTTCCGTCATGTCGAGCAGCTCCGAGACCTTCGAGATGCCGGCGCGCTTGAGGCAGTTGAACGAGCGAACCGACAGGTTCAGCGTCTCGACCGGCACGTCCCACTCACTGGCGGGCGCCGTCGCGACGGGCTTCTCTTCGGTCGAGAAGCCGATGAACAGCCGCAGCTCCTCGGTGAGGATCTGCGCGGCTTCGGACAGCGCGTCGTCCGGCGTGATCGAACCGTTGGTCTCGATCTCCAGCGTGAGGCGGTCGAAGTCCACCGACTGGCCGACGCGCGTGTCGTCGACGCTGAAGTTCACCTTGCGGATGGGCGAGAAGATCGAGTCCATCGGGATGAGGCCGATCATGTGCTCGATGTTGCGCTGCTTGTCGGACGTGACGTAGCCGCGCGCCTTCTCGATGCCGATCTCCATCGACAGCTTCGCGTCTTTCTTCGACAGCGTCGCGATGTGGTAGTTCGGCTGGAGGATCTCGACGTCGGCGTCGGGCGCGATGTCGCCCGCGGTGACTTCCTTGGAACCGCTGACGCTCAGCGAGAGCACCTTGGGATCTTCGGTGTTGAGCTTGATCGGCAGCCCTTTGAGGTTGAGCAGCAGATCGACGGTGTCTTCGACGACGCCCGGGATCGTGGAGAACTCGTGGAGGACGCCGTCGATCTTGACGTACGTCACCGCCGCGCCCGGAATGGACGACAGCAGCACGCGCCGCAGCGAATTGCCCAGCGTGATGCCGAAGCCGCGCTCGAGCGGCTCGATCACGAACTTGGCGTAGTTCTCGCGACGCTCGCGAACTTCGATGTTTGCGCCGGCCGGCGCTTCAAGAACGGTCATACTGATTTCGGTGGTGTCTTTCTCCGTTTACGTTATCCGCAGCGCACTGCCCCGAGTCGCTCAATGTCACCCTGAGCTTGTCGAAGGGTGCGCCACGATCGCACGCCTAACGGTTGGTTGGGGTTGAGGTAATCGAATCTCGTCCTTGAGCGATGGAGCGGATTAGCGCGAGTAGTACTCGACGATGAGCTGCTCATCGACGGGCGTGTCGATCTGCTCGCGTGACGGCAGCGCCACGACCTTCGCCGTGTTCTCCGTCTCGTTGAACTCGAGCCATTCCGGATGGCGACGAGCCTTCGCGGTCTCGACGAGCGCGCCGAAGAGGTCCTTTGCCTTCGAGCGGTCGCTGATCGTGATCACGTCGCCCGGCTTCACCATAATGGACGGCACGTTGACGATGCGCCCGTTGAGGCGGAAGTGCCGGTGGCAGATGAGCTGCCGCGCCTGCGCGCGGCTGGCGCCGAGGTTGAGGCGGTAGACGACGTTGTCCAGCCGGCGCTCGCAGATCTGCAGGAACGTCGCGCCGGTCTTGCCTTTTTCGCGCTGCGCTTCGCGGAAGTAGTTCTCGAACTGCGTCTCGAGCACGCCGTAGTAGCGGCGCATCTTCTGCTTCTCGCGCAGCTGGCGGCCGTACTCGCTGATCTTCTGACGCGTCTTGGTGTTCTGCGTCTTCTGGCCGGGCGCGGTGCCGCGGCGCTCGACGGCGCACTTTTTCGACAGGCAGCGATCGCCTTTGAGGAAGAGCTTGATCTTCTCGCCGGTCTTGGACGTCGCGGTCTCGCGGCGGCACAGACGACAGACGGCTTCGGTATAACGGGCCATTCTTTTTCTCTAAACTCCGTTACACGCGCCGGCGCTTGGGCGGGCGGCAGCCGTTGTGCGGGATGGGGGTGACGTCCTTGATGAGGGTGATCTCGAGACCGGCGGCCTGGAGCGAGCGGATGGCGGCTTCACGGCCGGCGCCGGGGCCTTTGACGTAGACCTCGGCGGTCTTCATCCCGTGGTCCATCGACTTGCGCGCGACGGCTTCGGCCGCCATCTGGGCGGCGAACGGCGTCGACTTCTTCGAGCCCTTGAACCCGAGGTTGCCCGCGGAGGCCCAGGCGATCGTCGAGCCCGTGTTGTCGGTCATCGTGACGATCGTGTTGTTGAACGAGGAGTGGATGTGCGCGACACCCGACCCGACGTTCTTGAACTCGCGCTTCTTGCGAGTCTTGGTTTGCTTCTTGGCAGCCAAGCGAAAACTACTCTCTGTCCGGTTTATCCTGTCCGAGCACGGCCCGGTGTCGTCGCCTCGACCGGCAGGGCCCGCCTAGCGACGAGCAGCTCCGACCTCTTGTCCACCCGCACGGCGAATGCGGAGGGCGCGCGAACGCGCGTTGCCGTCTGCCGAGGCAGGGACAACCGGATAACTTTACCACAGGCCGTCCTGCGCGTCAAAGCACCGGATCGGTCCAAACCAGTCGGCCGGACCCAACCAATCAAGGCAAGCGAGCGCGCCGGCCTCGCGATGCCGGCCGTCCGGGCGCACGCTGGGCCGCCTAACCGTTCATTGGTTCGGACTGCCATCCCAAGCCGAAGTGAAACACGGTTCGAGCGTGGTCGAGACGCGTTCGCCGGATAGGAGTGGTTTGAGCGACGGGTCGAAGACGCTGTGCGCCGTTGCCAATGTGCGCAGCCAAGTGCCGAGCGGGAGACGATGTTCGTCATCCGGGCGCACGGTTAGGGACATCGGGCTAGCGCCGAGCTGCGATGCTACACCAGCGGGCGTGAACGCGTAGCGTCCGTCGAAAGACGTCGTCAACCAGCCTGCAAACCGAGACGCAGGCAACTGGTCAACACGGCTTGAGAAAAAGACGCGCGCGACATTGGTCACCTCATTACCGTTGGGCCCGGGCCGATCCGGCTCAACAACCGACGGTAGCACGAGGCCGATCGGGGTGGACAAGTAAGCGAAGTATCTGCAGATCGCAGCCTGTCGTGCCGGTGCACTCGGGCGAATTGTCGTCGCTGAGGCTACCGACGGCATCGCGCCGATGAGCGCGAGCACTGCCACTTTACGCCAGGAAAGAATGCGCTTCATGACCGTTCCATCCCCGATGAAGCAAGGAATCGTCGCCGAGCCGCTGCTTCGCGCACTCATCTCTTTGGTCTAGCGCTACAGCGACATTCGACCGGACAGGGTTTCGACGACGAACGGCAACCGCCTCGGAATCAGCGATATCGATCTTATCGAGCTCGTCCGGACCATAGTCTCAGGGATGATGACGAGATTCCAACCATCGGGCGAATCGGCGGCCGATGGTGCCGCGATCGCCTCGAAACACGCCTCTCGCACAGCTTCGCCAATGCGCTGCGTGAGAGGGAATCGACGGTATCGAGGTGACGTACCACGGCGTCACGCGCACGTTCTCAGCATCGGCAAAGGTCGACGCCGGCTCCTACCACCGGTACGCGAAGGCGCCGTACGGAAAAACGAACATCCGTCAGTGACGACGGCGCACCCACCAGATCAGCACCGGCAAGAGTACGAAAATGACGAGAATGATGATCATCGTGGTACCTCTTTGGTAAAACGTACCGACCGTCGACGATTGCGTCGGAAAGCGTAGCGCAAACGACTTCCTACCGCCCCGTTCACGCAAGCTTTATTCACGCTGCGGAAGTGTCGTCGCATATTCCTACCAATCCGCGCAGCACCTTGCGACGTGCCGCGCCGCGGCGCGGTATCCCAGCGGAGGCGGCGCGAACGATCGTGCGAAAGGACGTGGTATGGACTTTTTCCGCCGTCTTTTCGGCGAATCGAAAACGCCGGGCGGAGCCGACAACGACGCGGTCGCATCCGCGATCGAGGCGCTCGACGACGGCGCCGCGCAGCAGCCGCTGCCCACCCTCGTGTGCCGCGATTGCGGCCTCCAGTACGAAAACACCGGTACGTACCTGCGCGGCTCGCGCTGTCCTCAATGCCACCCGAACGGCTGAGCGCGGCCTCGCTCGTTGCGACCCACCGTCGGCTGTAGGCCAAAGGTCCCGATTTTCGTCTTCCGGTGATCATTAGCGCCCGGTGAAGTGCTGGCGCCGCGGTGCGGTGCCGATAGCCCTTCTACGGAGGCGCGGCCCATGGAAGACGAAACGGTTTCAGACGCTATCTTGGCCCTTGCGCTGTGCGAGTGCGGGCACGCCGTGGGCAGCCACGACGACGACGGATGCCCGGGCGCGCACGCGACGTTCTGCATGTGCACGTTCACGGCCGCGGCGGCGCTCGACGACGCGATCGAGCGGGTTCGCCGCGTGAGCTTTACGGGCAGCGCACACGGCCGCCGCGCGAACGCGATCGCCGGCCGAACCCTCGACGCCGATGCGCTGCGCTTGCAGCTCGACTGCGACGACTACGAGCGCGTCGGCCCCGTTCGCCCGCTCGACCCCGCCACGATGATCTCGCTGCTCGCGCACCGGCTCATCCGCCTGCAGTAGCGCCTCACGGGCTGCCGGTTACGCGCTGAACCATCCGGTACACGATGCTCATCTGGGTACCGTTCTTGAGCGAATAGTTCGGGTCGTCGTAGCCCCACCAGTCCCAGCAGCCGTTGGGGTTGTACGGCGTCGGTCCGGGTGCTGCGACGGCGTACGGGTACAGCACGATCACGTTGTTCGTGTCGGCCCACGCGTCGATGCCGCTCTCGGTCACGAACTTGTCGCCGATCACCGCGTGGCCTTGCAGACAGCCGTGGAACACCACGACGAAACCGCACGCTGCACCCGCGGTGCACGCCTGCGGCACGAACACCGTTCCGTTGGTGTCCATCGAGTTGCTCGCGCTCGCGCCGAACTCGGTCTGATCGAACCGCAGCAGGCTGCCGTGCGGCGCCGCGCTCTTCGCATTCAGGTTGCCGAAGAACATCGACAGCCACGTCTTCTCCGAATCGTACGGCTGCCCGTTCTGCGTGCACGCGATCATGTACGGGCTGGCCGCGGTGCCGCACGGCACCTCGCCGTCCGGCGACTCCCAGCCGTGATCGGCCGGCACGGCGTTGTCGAACACGATGCGCGCGCCGTAGTGCGCGTACTCGCTGCGCAGATCCGCCATCTCTTGCGGATTCACCACCGAGTCTTTCGTCCCCGACCACAGATACACGGGCTGCCCGACGAGATGCGAGGAGGCGTCGATCGTGCCGGCCGCCGACTGCTGGTCGAGATACGATTCCGACTGCGCGAGCGTGCTTTGGTACAGCGCCTGTCCGGCAACGGTCTCGCCGCCGCATTCGACGAGCGCGAGCTCGACGCTGTCCTGCGCGCAGTGGTACACGCCGCCCGCGTAGATCGCGGCACCTTGGAACACGCTCGAGTGCGCAACGTGCATCTGCACGCCGAAGAATCCGCCCGACGAGATTCCCGCGACGAAGATCCGCTGCGGCGTCACGCGGTACGAGCCTAACCGGACGACACCGGCCGCGGGCGTTGCGCTGGCACTCGGAGCGGGCGCCGGCGTCGCGATGGGACGCGGCGACAACGTCGGCACCGGTGTCGGGCTCCCGGCCGGCGACGGCTGCCCCGGACCCGGCGTCGCCTGACCGGGCCCGCCCGGGAACTGCGCGGAGGACGTCGCACCCGGCGCAGGAGCACCCGAAGAACCGCCCGCGCACGAGGCGAGGGCGATGACGGCGAGCACGGACAGCACTCGCGCAATTCGAAAATCTCCGGGCACGTCATCTCCTCTACCAGCCGTTTTGCTGCACGGGTGTTTACCCCACGGTGAGAATGGACACGCACCATCCGCGCAAAAGGTCCGGGCTCCGTGAAACCTCGCCGGTCGCCGAATTTCCGCGGCGTGATGTTGATGCTGTTCGCCGCCGCACTGCTTCCCGCGTGCGCGCGGACGGACGATCGAGCGATTCTCGGAATGCTCGCCGCGCGGCTAGCCAAGCAGTATCACGAATGCGTGCCGCTGGGCTGGAGTCCCGTAGCGGTCGCCGGCACCTACTATCCGGGGGTAAGCGTGCGAGCCGGCGAGCAAGGCGTCTGGCTGCCGGCGGTGTGGCTCGGGCACGTACGAACGCGCGACCTCGCGCGTGCCGACGTGCGCGCGGTCCGCGACGTGCTCGACGCGCTTGCACGCGCCGGCATGGTCGTACGAACGTCCGACAGGGACGGCTTCCGCTATCGCCTCAGCCGAGCCGGCTACTCCTTCTTCTACGACGAGAGCGACTTCCGCAACAATCCCGACCACATTCCGTATCTCTGCTATTCGACGATCGTGCCGCAGCGCGTGCTGTGGAGCGACCGGGTGCATCGCGAACGTTCGCGCGACGGCTCGCACGACGTGGACGCGTTTCGCGCGGCGTTCGCGTGGACGCCGAGCCCGGTCGCGAACTGGGCGAACGACGCATTCTTGCGCCGCCGCAGCGTGAAGCTCGGCCCGGCGGAGAACCCCGTCATCGCAAGCTTCGTGAAGGACAACGATGACTGGAGGGTCGTCGAGCTTTCGACGCGGTACCCGCTCGGACGCATCGTCGACGCATCCGCCTGGCCCCAACCGCGGCTCTGACGCAAGCGCACGCTTGCGCCGTGCCAGTTGCGCCGCGCTGGGGAGCAGTCTGCGAATTTTCACCAAGTTTTCACGATAGCTCAAGCTGCAACGCAGCTTTGCCCGATACGATAAGTACCATGACCGTATCGCCGCGCGTCCCTTTTGCCATGAGCAAGCATACCTCTCGCTCGCTTTGCGTGCTGTCGTCGCTCGCATTCGTATCGTGCAGCGGCGGCGGGGGAACCTCGTCCAGCGCGGTTCCGGCGATCGCCACGCCTGCCCCCACGGCAACGCCGTCAGCGGGCGTGGCGTGCAGCAGCGTCGCCCGGAACGGCGCGCGCCTCGCCGCGCGCCAAGCGCCCGCGTCGTGGATCGCACCGAACCGCGTTTACGTGACCTACCGCTCGTCCGCGGGCGCCGCGGCGTCGCGCAGCGTCGATGCAACCGCGCGCTCCGTTCGTTCCGTCGCCCTCGGCGACGACGGCACGCACGCGCATCGCCTCGTCACCCTACCGTCGACGGCAAATAGCACGGCAACGCTCGCTGCGCTGCGACAGACTGCAGGCGTCGAGTCGGTGCAGCCGGTGCATTTGCGCGTGCCGTCGAGCGACGCCGTCGCGAACGACCCGTACCTCCAGAACACCGACCAGTGGTATCTCTACATCACGAAAACCGACCCGGGCGCGTGGCAGCTCACGCACGGCGCGGCCGGCGTGTCGGTCGCGGTGATCGACACCGGCGTCGACGAGACGAACAAAGACTTCGCATTCGACGTCCGAGAGAGCGTCCTCAACTCGGTCAAGACGGTCGGCGCCGGCGCCGCGCAAGACACCAACGGCCACGGCACCAACGTCGCCGGCCTCGCGACCGCGACGACGAACAACGGCTACGGCTTCGCGGGCGTGGGCTATGCGACGCATCTGCAAGCATACCGCATCTTCCCGGACGCCACCGCGAGCAGCGACTGCCAAACGGCCGACACCGGCGACGAAGCGACCGCGATCCGCGACGCCGTCGCCAACGGCGCGTCCGTCATCAACTTGAGCCTGGGCGCTCCGCAGAGCAGCGGCGCCGATCAAGCGGAGAGCGATGCGATCGCGTTCGCGATCGCCAGCGGCGTGACCGTCGTCGCGGCCGCGGGCAACGAATTCGGCACGTCCGACGGTGCGCAGCCGGATTATCCGGGCGCATATCCCGGCGTCATCGCGGTCGGCGCGTCGGCGGTGCAGGACAACGGCACCGGATCGTTCGCATCGATCACCGGCGAAACGGTCGCATCGTACTCGAACTCCGGCGCGACGCTCGTCGCGCCCGGCGGCGACGCGACGGACACGAGCGACGGCGACGTCCTGCACTGGATCGAGAACTACTCCACGACGACCGCCGCGTACGCACCCGACCGGTGCTCGAACACCGGCGGCGTCTGCCGCGTGCTGTTCAACGGAACGTCGCAAGCGACGCCGCAGGTCGCGGGAACGGTCGCATTGATGGAGGCGTACCACGGCGGCGCGCGCTCGCTCTCGCCCGCGCGCGTCTCGGCGCTGCTGGCCGCGACCGCCGATCCGATCGCCGGCGCGGGCGCGGCCCGCGAAGGCGCGGGCCGCCTGAACGCCGCGAACGCGGTTGCCGCGGCCCACCCGTGACCGGAGATCGCTGGGAGAACTTCAGAGATGCTTCCCAGGCTGTTCACGGAGAATCGGGTTGTGACGACCCAGGCAGCATCGCACCGCGTCGCGGTGATCGACGACGAGAAGAGCATCCGCGAGATGCTGCAAATGGGCTTGGCCCAAGAAGGCTTCGAGGTGAAGACGGCCGTCGACGGCCCCGACGGCCTCACCGTCGTGCGCGACTGGAAGCCAGACTGCATCGTGCTCGACATCATGATGCCGAAGATCGACGGCCTCTCGCTCATCCCGCTGCTGCGCCGCCTCACCGAGGTGCCGATCATCATGCTCACCGCGCGCGGCGACGTGCGTGACCGCATCGACGGGCTCAAAGCGGGCGCCGACGACTACCTGCCAAAGCCGTTCGACCTCGACGAGCTCGGCGCGCGCATCCACACCGCGCTGCGCCGTCCGATGCTCAAGCGCGTGTACCACATCCGCGTCGCGGATCTGGAGATCGACCTCGAAGCGCGCACCGCGCGGCGCGGCGACCGCTGGATCGACTTCTCCACCCGCGAGTTCGACCTGCTCGCGACGCTAGCGCGGCGGCCGAACCGCGTGTTCACGCGCGAAGAGCTGCTCGACCTCGTGTGGGGCACCGACAGCGACGTGGCGCTCGCGACCGTCGAGACGTACATCTCGTACTTGCGCGCGAAAGTCGATACGCCGATGGCGCCGCGCCTGATCCACACGGTGCGCGGCGTCGGGTACACGCTCCGCGAGACACGCTGATGTCGCTCCGCAGCCGCCTGACGCTCTCGTACGCGTCGGTGGTGGCTGCGGTGCTCGTCATCGTCGCGTTGATCCTCACGCGCTTCGCCTTCGCGTTTCTCACGCAGTCGACGTTAGCCGCCGTCGCGGCGAGCGTCACCGCGACGCAGGCGGTCGTCGCGGCGCATCCGCACGATGACCGCGCCACGCTCCAGCGCCTGATCCTCCAGGCAGCCTCCCGGCCCGGCGTGATCGTGCGCCCGCCGCCGCTGCACGGAAGGCGCCGCGACGGCCCGCCGCACACCGCAGCCGACCAGTTCTCGCTTCTGACGCTGCTCGGCCTGCGGCCGCGCTTCGTGCGTCTCAACGACGGGACCGACGTCTTCATCGCGCCGGACTTGACCCTGCTGTCGCCGGCCGTGAACGCGTACCTCGGGTCGCTCGCGGTCGCGATCGCGCTGGCGCTCGTGCTGGCGTGGCTCTTCGCGCGCTGGATCACCGCGCAGGCGATCGCGCCGCTCATCACGGTGACCGGCGAGCTGCGGCGCTTCGCGAGCGGTGACTTCACCCAGCGCCCGGTGACGACCAACGATCGCAGCGAGCTGGGCGAGCTGATCGCGGCGTACAACGGGGCGGCGGCGCAGGTCGAGTCGGCATTCGCCGAGCGCGTGCGGCTCGAAGAGCAGATGCGGCGCTTCTTGGCGGACGCCGGGCACGAGCTGCGCACGCCCCTGACGGTCATCAGCGGCTTCATCGACGTCCTCGCGCGCGGCGGAAGCGCCGACCCGGACATCAGCGAACGCGCGCTGGCTACGCTGCGCACCGAGACGCGCCGCATGCGCCAGCTCGTGGAACGCTTGATGTCCCTGGCGCGCCTGGAGCGCCCCGAGCGCGCGATCGCGGAAATTGTCGACGTCACGGAGATCGCGCGCGACGCGGCCACGCAGGTGGGCGCAGCGCGGCATCGCGACGTGGACGTGCATCACACGGGCGGCGGCGCGCTGGTGCTCGGCGACGCGGGCGAATTGCACGAAGCCATCGGAAACCTCGTCGACAACGCGCTCAAATACGGCGCAGGCAGCCCGGTGAACGTCGATGTCGCCAGCGAGAACGGCACGGTGCGGGTCGCGGTACGCGACCGCGGCCCGGGCATCCCCGAACGCGAGCAGCCGCACGTGTTCGAGCGCTTCTTCCGCGGCCAGCGAACCGCGGACGTCGAAGGCACCGGGCTCGGGTTGGCGATCGTGGAGCGCGCGGTCGCGCGCGCCGGCGGCTCGGTGCGGCTCGAAAGCGACGCGACGACCGGAACGACGTTCACGATCGTGCTGCCGTCGCAGCCCGCGCACAACGGCGACGGCCGCGAACTGCGCGTCCGCTAAGCGCGCCGCCTTCTCGCGAACACGCTACCGGCCGTCGAGCGCCTTTTCCAGTGCCGCAAGGCCGGGACGATGCGCGCCCGTGCCGTTGCCGCCGTTGTAGAATGCGGCGAACACGATGCCGTCGGGCCGGTGCTCCGCCCAGGTGCTCGAGCCGTTGATGCCGCCGTTCTTGCCGTAGAAGACCGCATCCGGGTTGCCGCCGGTGCGGTACACGACGTCCCAGCCCAGGCCGAACGCTGCGCCGTTCGCGCGCGGCTTCAGCGGAGCGACGGGCGGCGCCAGCATCGCCGCGCGCGACGCGAGTGAGACGATTTTCCCTTCGTCGTACGCGACGAGCACGCGCACCATGTCGGCCGGCGACAGGACCCAGCCGCCCGCCGGCGTGCCGCCTTCGGCGATCTTGTTCACGACGACGCCGCCGTTCTTCGCGTACCGTACGGCTTGATCCGGAATCGGCGCACGCGCGTTCAGCGCGGCGAACCGCGTGACGCCCGCCGGCCGGAAGACGTTGTCGCGGACGAAGTCGGCGTAGCTCTGCCCGCTCGCCTTTTCGACGATCGCACCGAGCACGTTGAACCCAGCGTTCGAATACGCTTGCTGCGATCCCGGCGCGAAGAGCAGCGTCGCGCGCGCGGCCGCCCGCGCGGTGTCCATCGGATCGCCGGTGCGCGCGGCGACGTCGTGGGGCAAGCCCGATGAGTGGTTCAGCAGCTCTCGGACCGTGATGCTGCTCGCGCGCGCATCCGCACTAGCGGCCATACCGAGAAATGCGAACGCGCGCGTCGTCAACGAGATCTTGCGGTCGTCGACGAGCTTCATGACCGCCATCGCGGTGATCGGCTTGGAACAACTCGCCAGCGCGAACATCGTGTCCGGCCCGACCGGCGTGCGCGCCGCGACGTTCGCAAACCCGAATCCCTTCACGTCGATCAGCCGGCCGTGGTCCGCGATCGCGAGCCCGGCGCCGGGCGCGTGCGCCTTCGCGACGATCGCCGCCATCGCCGTGTTCGCCGCGGCAACGTTCGGCTGGGCGCCCGCGGGAGCGGCCATCGCGAGCGCGAGCGCGCCGACCGCGCAGACGAAACCAGCGTGACGCACGTGCGCGAGCCTCCTCAGCGTGCTTTCGTCATGACCGCGTAGAACGGCAGCGCCGCGGGCCGCAGGTACACGGGGTCGCGATCGGGCAGGGTGATGGGCTTTTTCATGTCTTCATCGCTGAAGTTCGTCTTCTGCTCGGTGTGCGTGAGCAGCTTGCCGCCGTCGTAGTATTTCGTGCGCGTCAGCGTCCCGGTCGTCGTGGGCACGACCTTCTGGGCGCGCATGCGGATGAGATGGTCGCCGGCGTAGCAATAGCTCGTCGTCCCGCCGTCGTCGCCGTTTCCGGCGGTTTGCCACAGCGACGCGAACACGATGTGACCGTTCTTCTTCAGGACGTGCGCGAACGTCCCGGCGGGCAGCGTTTCGTCCTGCGACTGCGCCGCGCCGGCTTTGGGCGATGCGCTGATCTGCCGCGTCCAGCGCGGCGTGACGCCGGGCTTTGCGACGATGCGCTGGAAGTGCACCCAGCTCTTCGCCGGCGCGTGCTCCAGCGGGTCGCATTTCGCATCGATGTCCTGGCGGAACGGCGCCGAGACCGAGGCCCCCATCTCTTGGCCCCGCGCTGGGCCGGGAACGGCCGCGGCGGCCACGAGCAGCGCGACGACGCCGAGAACGATTCGCATCCCCGGCCTTTGACCTCGGCAACCGCCCTTTTCCTGGTACGGAGCGGAAGGGCACACGCTCCCTAGTTAGTAACGAGCAACAATCCGCTCCTTGCGTACGAGGTGCTCGTGTTGACCGTTTTTCGTCCCGCCGCGGCCTTGTTGACGGTAGCCGTTCTCCTCGCCGGTTGCGGCGGCGGAGGCGGCAGCTCGCACGCGGCGCCGCCCACCCTCCCCGTCACGGGGGCGCACCCGCCCGGGACCGCGCCGGTGACGCTCACGTTCATCGTGCCGAAAAACTCGAGCGCGAAGCAGCGGAAGCCGCAATCCGCGCGGCAGCCCAAGTACATCACCGCCGCGACCGCGGCGATCCAAGTGACGCTGACGGCGGTCAACAACCCGTCCACGAACGCTCCGGTCTCGCCGCCCGGCGGCCTGCCGCAGACGACGACTCTCCAGGTCACGTCGACGTCGCAGAACCCGAATACGCCCGGTCAGTGCGGGCCCGATCCGGCCAACGCCGGCAACGTCAAGTGCACAGAGACGATCGATCTGCCGCTGGGCAACGACTCGCTCACCATCTCGACCTACGACGGCTTCAGCGGCGGCAACGCGACCGGCAACGTCATCTCGCAGCAGCGCGCCGTCGCAGCGGTCATGCAGGGCCAGGTGAACACGTTCACCTTTACGCTCGACGCGAACTCCGGGTCGTTCACGGTTACCGCGCCGCCGGGCGTCACGCTGGCGAGCGGGCCGAACTGCACGGGCTCGACGATCAGCGGCGCGGGCGACATCTCCGCGACCTGCACCGCGACGATCACCGGCACCGCCGCGACGCCGTTCAACGTCGCCGTTGCCGACGCGCACGGCAGCACGATCCCGCCGGGCGCGCCGGGCGCGCCCGCGCTGAGCGCGAGCAGCAGCAACGCCAACTTCACGGCCGCGATGAGCGGCAACACGCTCACCATCACGCCGCACTCGACGAACGTCTCGGCGACGATCACGCTCACCGCGACGCCTGCGAACACGTCGGGCGCCGCGCCCGGCGACGGCCTCACCGCGGTCGTGCTGGTATTCACGGTGAATAACGTTCCCGCCGTCAGCTGGAAGACGCGTACGCCCACCGGCTTGCCGCGCCAGAACGGCGCGGCCGGCGTCCTCAACAGCATTCTCTATCTTGCGGGCGGCACGACCAAGCCGGGCGCGACGTTCACGAAGACGGGCTCGACGCAGCAATACGATCCGTCGACGACGACGTGGTCGGCGCTCGCAAACATGAACGTTCCGCGCGACATGCTCGCCGGCGACACCCTGGCCGGTAAGTTCTTCGTCGCGGGCGGCAACGACACCGGCGGCAACGTCAGCAACGCCAACGAAGGCTTCGACTTCTCGCCGAGCTGCACGCCGTATCCGGGCGACCCCGACAATCCGCCGGTCGTCTGCCCCAACCCGATCCCGCCGATCGGATGGACCACGTTCACAGCGATGACGCGCGCGCGGCAGAACCATGGCGCGATCACCAGCGGTAACCGCCTGTTCGTGTTCGGCGGAAACGACAGCGGCGGCAACCGCATCGCGACACCGGAGTCGTACAGCGCGGACACCGACTCCTGGTCCGACCTGGCTTCGATGATAACGCCGCGCGATCAGGTTGCCGTCGCGGTGCTCAACAACTTCATCTACGTCATCGGCGGCCGGAACCAAAGCGGCGCGGCGGTCGCGAGTGTCGAGCGGTACGATGTCGTCAACGACGTGTGGACGACGGTCGCCCCGCTGCCCGCCGCGATGCGGCACCAGAACGCCGCCGCGCTCAACGGCCGCATCTACGTAGCGGGCGGCTTCACGGCCGGGGGTGTCGCGAGCACGGCCGTGTACTTCTACGATGCGCCGAGCAACACGTGGAACGCCGGCCCCGCGATGCCGCTGGCGAGCAACGGCGCCGAGACGTCCACGCACGGCAACAACCTGCTCTACGTCGTCAACCTCGGCCCGAACTTCGACCAGCTCGTGGAGCTGTCGTCCCCGTAAGCCTCTCCTGCCGCGTCACGACGCCGGCGTCGTGGCGCGGCCGAGGTCCGTCAGCACGACGGCGTTCGGCAGCTCCGCGAGCGCCGCGCCCGGCAGCGAGATCTTCGAGCGCCGCACGCCGCTGCCGATCACGACCCGGTCGGCCGCGGCAACGGCCGCGTCGACGAGAACCGGCCAATCCGCGGGAAGCCCCAGCGGCGTGATGCCGCCGAACTCCATCGCGGACGCCGCCGTCGCGGCGTCCATCGCCGCGAACGAGATCTTGCTCGCGCCGAGGTGCCGCTTCGCGAGCCCGTTCACGTCGGCGCGCGTCGTCGCGAGCACGACGCACGCGGCGAACCAGCTGCGTCCCTCACGTCGCGCCGCGAGCACGACGCAGTTCGCCGAACGGTCGAGCCGCACGGCGTAACGCTCGCAGAACGCCGCGGTGTCGGCGAGCTGCGGATCGATCTCCGCCACCCACAACGCATCCGCGGGAACGTCCGACTGCCACGCGCGCACGGCGTCGGCAACCGGCGGCGCGAGCAAGTCGGGCCGGTCGGACGCGCGCTGCGCGGGCAGGTTGCCGAGCGTCATCATGCGGCGCGCACGTCTCGATACGTCATCGCGCGCGGCTTCGACGGTCGCGCACTGCGAGACTGCCGACGCAGGGGAAGCCGTTGCAACGACCGCCAACCGCGTCGGGATGAACGCGCCAGCGCATGCGACCGGGAGCACCGGCGTCCTCGAACCGATTGCATCCGCGCCGCCGGACGCGGGCATGCTGGAGCGCGCGTACGCCGCGCTGCGCGCGCAGCTCGACGGCGTCGCATCCGGCGACGACGCGCATGCGTTCTTCGCCGCGTGGGAACGCGAGCGCCGGTCGTTCGCGAGCTGGAAAGCCCTCGTCGAGCTGCGCTTCCGCCAGGACACGCGCGACGCGCAGGCGGCCGCGGACGCCGATGCGCTCAACGCGCTCAACGTCCTCACCGAGCAGTCGGACGTCGAGATCAAGCAGCGGCTCTTGGCGAGCGAGCACCGCGCCGCGCTCGAACGCACGCTCGGCACGTATCTGTTCCAGCGCTGGGAGAACGATCTCGCGAGCTTCGACGCGGCGCTCAAAGACGATTTCATCGCGGACGCCGAGCTCGTGAACGAATACACGGCGCTGCTCGGCGGGGCGCGCGTCGAATTTCGCGGCGAGTCGCTGCCGCTCGCCGCGATGGCGCGCTTCGCCGAGGACGACGACCGCACGGTTCGCCGTGCCGCATCCGAAGCGACGTGGAATTTTTTCTCCGAGAACGCCGAGCGCCTGGACGACATCTTCGACCAGCTCGTGCGCCGCCGCGCGGCGATGGCGGACAAGCTCGGCTTGCGGTCGTACACCGAGCTCGCGTACCGGCGGATGGGCCGCACCGACTACGATGCCGCCGACGTCGCGCGCTTTCGTGCGGAGATCCACGCCGAGATCGTGCCGCTCGCCACGGAGGTCGCCGAACGCCAAGCGAAAGCGCTCGGCATCGCGGCGGTGATGCCGTGGGACGAACAGGTCTTCGACGCGCGCGGGCGGCTGCGCGGGCCGTCGTCCGTGGACGCCATGGTGTCGGCGCTGCACGCGGCGTTCGCGGCGCTGCACCCGGGGCTCGGCGCGTTCGCCGAGCTCATGGCGAACAACGGCTTGACCGATCTGGACGCACGCGACGGCAAAACGGCGGGTGCGTTCTGCACGTCGTTCCCGACACTGGGGCTGCCGTACGTGTTCGCCAACGTCAGCGGCAACAGCCGCGACGTCACGACCGTCGTGCACGAGATGGGGCACGCGTTCCAGGACTACGCGTCGCGCGACAAAGCGGCGCTGGAATATCTGATTCCGACGGCCGAAGCGGGCGAGATCCATTCCATGTCGCTGGAGTTCTTGGCGTACCCGCACTACGAGCGCTTTCTCGGCGAGGACGCAGCGCGCTTTCGCGCGCAGCACCTGTCGACGCTGCTGCTGATGCTGCCGTACATCGCCGCGATCGACGAGTTCCAAGAGCTCGTCTACGCCGAGCCGAACGCGAGCGGCGCGCAGCGGCGCGGGCTGTGGCAGCAGGTCGAGCGCAAGTACATGCCGTGGCGCAGCACGGGCGACATCCCGCACATCGTCGCCGGCGGTCTGTGGCAGCGCCAGCGCCACGTCTACGCGTTCCCGTTCTACTACATCGACTACGCGCTCGCGCTGTGCTGCGCGCTGCAATTGTGGTCGCGCTCGATCGCCGATCCGACCGGCGCGCTCGCGACCTACGTCACGCTGTGCGAACGCGGTGGCGAGCTGCCGTTCCGCGCGCTCGTGACGTCGGCGGGGCTGCAGTCGCCGTTCGAGCCCGGCGCGCTCACCGCCGTGGCGACCGCGGCGCGCGATTTTCTGCGAACCGCCGCGTCAGACGCCTGATCCGGCGTATTGCTCGCGCAGGCGGCGCTTCGCGATCTTGCCGTTGTCGTCGCGCGGCAAGGCGTCGGTCACGGTGAACGTGCGCGGCACCTTGAAGCCCGCGAGCACGCGGCGCAATTCGCGTCCTAGCTGCTCGGGGACCAGCGCCGCGCCGGGTTCCGGCTGCACGAACGCGTGCAGCCGTTCGCCGTATTCCGCGTCCGGCACGCCGATGACGGCGCAGTCGAGCACGCCGGGCAGGCGCAGCAGCGCGTGCTCGATCTCCGCGGGGTAGATGTTCACGCCGCCCGACAGCACCATGTCGGCACCGCGGTCGCACACGAACAAATAGCCGTCGGCATCGAGATATCCCACGTCGCCCAGCGTGACGAGACCGTCGCGTTCGATCGCGCGGCGCGCGTCGGGCAGATGGTGATAGGTGAAGTCGGCATACGCGGGCTGGCGACCGTAGATCATGCCGATCTCGCCCGGCGCGCACGCCCGTCCCGACTCGTCGTAGATACGGACCTCGGCGGCGCCGGCCGGTTTGCCCGCGGTGCCCGGCTTCGCGAGCGCGTCGGCGG
Source organism: Vulcanimicrobiota bacterium (assembly GCA_963723635.1). Taxonomy (GTDB): domain Bacteria; phylum Vulcanimicrobiota; class Vulcanimicrobiia; order Vulcanimicrobiales; family Vulcanimicrobiaceae; genus Vulcanimicrobium. The sequence goes on from CAVRRP010000027.1 coordinate 44,496, forward strand.
GCGACGCGACGGTGATCAATCCCGCCTCGGTCGACGCGTACGTCTCGTGCACCACGGGCCCGAGCCGCGCGATGATCGCCCGCTTCACCTCGGGCGCGCACGGCGCGCCCGTCGACGCGACGAAGCGCAGCGACGACGTGTCGTAGCGCGCCCACACCGCGTCGGGCAAGCGCAGCAGGCGCACGTACATCGTCGGCGTGAGGTACGCGACGTCCGCGCGATGGCGTTCGATGAGCGCGAGCGTCTCTTCGGCATCGAAGCGCGGCATCAGCACGAGCCGTTCGCCGTACAGCAGCGTGTGCTGGGAGATCGACACCGGCGCGCTGTGGTACAGCGGCGCGGAGACCAGCGTGCGGCAACCGTCCTCGATGCCGTACACCGTGCGCACGAGCTCGCGGTGCGCGGCTTGCTGCGCGGGCAGCGCGTCCGGCGGCACCGGCAGCCGCACGACGCCCTTCGGCCGCCCGGTCGTGCCGGACGTGTATCCCATCAGCCCGCGCGGCGACACCGCCGGGCCGTCGTACGGCGGCTGTTCCGCGAGCCATGCCTCGTAACCGGCGAACGCGGTCCCGCTGCCGGCACGCAACACCGTCGCGCCGCGCGGCAGCACGGCGGCGGCCGCATCGAGCAGGTCGCCGTGACCGATCACGACGCGCGCGCCGCAATCGTTCAGGATGAACTCCAGCTCGCTGGGCGTGAAATGCCAGTTCATCGGACAGTAGTACAGCCCGGCCGTGCGGCACGCGAGGATCACGTCGGCGTACACCGGGTCGTTGCGCAGCAGCACCGCGACCACGTCGTCTTCGCGCAGGCCGAGCGCGCGCAAGCCGCCCGCGAGCGCAAGCCCGCGGGAATGCAGCGCCTGCGCGTCGCGCACGACGTCGCGGAAATAGAGTGCAGCACTCATGCCGGACGAGCTAACGACCAAAAGCGGACGTGCCGCAGTTCCACACCGCGCTATTCGTGGCTTGTTCAGAGCACATTCGAGACGGCACCCCACTCCTCCGGGGCAACGTCGGCGAGCGTCTGACTGAACATCCAGCGATGACCGCCCGGGTCCTCGACTGAATACTGGCGCTCGCCGTACTTGTGGTCGGTCGGCGGCTCGGCGATCGTCGCACCGAAAGAACGCGCGCGCTGGCAGTGGGCGTCGACGTCGTCGACGCGGACCATGATCGAGCACCGGGCCGTCGGCCCGGCGCCCCGGGAATTGTCGCGCACCACTACCGCCCCACTGCCGAAGGACAGCTGCGCCCGGTGATCTTCGATGTGCCACCGCTCGGTGAAGCCGAACACGCGGCAAAGCCAGTCCTTGGCCCCAATCACATCGTTGTAGCCAAGTACTGGGACAACGCTGACATCCGGCATGGAACGGTTACTCAGCATACAATTCTCCTCGCGACGTGGTCGGCTGTGGCGACGCCGTACCCCTGCCGGCCCCGCGGCCGTCGCGACATCCGCCACAAGAAAGAGACGTTCGCCCGCTGACGAAAAGCGCGGCTCGACATGCGCTTCATGATGACCCTCGCGCTGTGCGCGACGATGCTCGCCGCCGCCGTCCCGGCTTCCGCAGCCGCAATCCGCGCGACCGCGCCGGTCGACGTCGCGATCCAGACGTCGCTGGGCACGATCGTCGTGCGGCTCGATCCCGCGCACGCGCCCGGCACGACGGCGAACTTCCTGCACTTCGTCGACACGGGCGCGTACAACGGCGCGACGTTCTACCGCACCGTCACCCCCAGCATGGGGAAGATCGCGATCATCCAAGGCGGACTCAACCCGCAAGGGCCGAGCCCGAACCTGCACCCGATCCCGCTGGAGCCGACCAGCAAGACGGGACTGCACAACACCGACGGTACGATCGCCATGGCGCGCACGACCGATCCCGACTCCGCAACGACGGAGTTCTTCCTGTCGCTCGGCGACAACCGGTTTCTCGACGCCGGCGGTCCGACGGGCCCGGGCTACGCAGTGTTCGGCAAGGTGATTCGCGGCGCCGACGTCGCGCGCACGATCCAGCGCCGGCACGCGAACGGCCAGCTGCTGGACCCGCCGGTGCGCATCGTCAGAATAAGCCGCATCCGCTAAACGAAATAAAAACGCCCGCGTCTGTACGACGCGGGCGTTCTGATGCTTTCGCAAACGCGACAGCTTGCTACTTGACGCTGACCTTCGCGCCGGCGTCCGACAGCTTCTTGGCAATCGCGTCGGCTTCGTCGCGCGGGATGCCTTCCTTGACCGGCTTGGGCGCGCTCTCGACGAACGCTTTGGCTTCGGTGAGACCGAGCGACGTGACTTCGCGGACGGCCTTGATGACCTTGATCTTCTCCGGGCCCGCCTCTTCGAGGATGACGTCGAAGTCGGTCTTGGCTTCCACCGGGGCAGCTGCGGCGGCGGCCGGCGCAGCGGCCGCGACCGGCGCGGCGGCGCTCACGCCGTACTTGTCTTCGAGCTGGTGAACGAGGTCCGCGAGCTCGAGGACGGTGAGTTTGTCGATTTGGTCGATGAGTTCGGCGAGTGCCATGATGACTTAGGACTCCTGTGCGATGGCGGGCTGATTCGCGCTCTTCTGCTCGCGAACCGCATTGAGGACGCGGACGAGGCCGCTTTGATTGCCGCTGAGGACCATGACGAGACCCTGCAGCGGGCTCTTGAGCGACCCGACGAGTCTCGCGAGCAGCTCGATCTTGGGAGGAAGCGCGGCGAGCGCATTGACTTGCGCCGCGTCGACGATCTTGCCGTCGATGTACGCGGCCTTGACGTCGACCTTTTTCGTCGCGTCGCGGAACGTCTTGAGGGCTTTGGCGGGCGCGACGGGATCCGCGCCGGCGAAGACGATGCCGGTGGGACCCGCAAGAATGGCATCGAGCTGCGACGCGAGCTCGTCGCTCGCAGCGCGCTTGAACAGGGTGTTCTTGACGACGCCGTACGTGCTGCCGTCTTTGCGAAGCTCCGTGCGGAGCCTCGAGATCTCTTCGACGGTGAGGCCCTGGTAGTTCGTGAAGAACAGGTTCTTCGCGCCCGCGATCTTCTCGCGCAGTTCCTCGATCGTCGTTTCTTTTTTCGCGGTCGGCAAAGTGCTCTCCGAGGGAAACGAAAACGCCTCCGCCGACGGGGGCGAGGCGCATCAATCCGAATCCGGTCAGCGTGACACCGCGTCACGATGAGCTTGTCGAAGGGCGCGTCCTCGGCAGGCGTGCGTTCGTGGGAGCGCACATTACCGACCCCCGGAGGAGTCGACCTGCAGTCATTGGAGCCAACGGTCAGTTTACGCCGCGCCGGGGCCTGCCGTCAAGGGACTTCCGTCGGACGGCCCAGCGGATGAACCCCGATCGCGCGGCGGCGCAGCTCTGGGCCGCCTTCCTGCGCAACCGAAACGTGGACGCCGGGACGGCCGGCGACGGCGCGATCCCCGTCGCGGGCGGCTACGCCTTGTACGTGCGCGGCACGCGGTTCGACCTCGCGCTGGGCGCCGGCACGACGCGCGCGCTGCGGGACGACGACCTCGCCGTGGTCGAGGAGTTCTACGCCGCCCGCGCGCACCCGGCGCGCTTCGAGCTGGACGCGACCGTCCTGGCGCGCGACGGCGAGCTGCTGCGGGCCCGCGGCTACACCGAGGACGACGAGACGCTCGCGGTCCTGGAGGCCGCGGCCGCCGCCGGGCCGCCGCCGCACGGGCCCGTCACCGTACGCACGACGGCCAACCGGCGCGCCTGGGCCGAGCTGGCCGTGCGCGCCTTCGCCGAGGGCGCCGCCGACGTCGCGGTGCTGCGGCGGACGCTCCAGACCGCGGCCGCCGCAGCGCACGTCCTCGTCGTGGCGTCCGTCGACGGCGAGGAAGCCGGCACCGGCGCGCTCGGCATCGCCGGGGACACGGCGCTGCTCTGGAGCGGCGGCGTGCTTCCGGCGTTTCGCCGCCGCGGCGTCCACCAGGCGCTGCTCGCCGCCCGGCTCGCAATCGCGCACGAGCGCGGCGCGACCGCGGCGGCGCTCAAGACGGTCGCGGACTCGCCGGTCGAGCGGTCGGCGGCGAAATTCGGGTTCGCGCGCACGGGCCTGCGCCGCCGCGTGCACCGCACCGCGCCGGAGCAGTAACCGCCGCCGCTCGGGCGAATTTCCGGCCGCAGGGTGGAAGAACGAGCGGCGCCGGCGATCGTGCGACTCGCCGGCGAACACGATATCGCGACGCGGCACAAGGTGCATCTGGCCTTTCAAAAGGTCCGTGAGAACCCGCGCGTGATCGTCGATCTGACGGGCTTGAGCTACGTCGACTCGACGGCGCTCGAGGAGCTCTACCGCGCCGAGTCGCGCACGCTCGCACTCGCCGGCAAGCTCGTCATCGTCGCGCGCAACCAGCGCATGATCCGCCTGCTGAGCATCGCCGGCCTCACCGCACGCACGCCGATCGTCGACAGCCTCGGCGCCGCCGCCGAGCTGATGCGCGCGCTTTAGTCCGTTTCGCGCTGCTCGCCGCCCGACTCGAGCCGGTACCCGGTCAGCTCGAGCTCGACGCGCTTGGGCGTGCCGCGCGCGAGCGCGAGCGCGCCCGCACCTTCGGCAGCGAACGCCGACAGCGGAATCGCGACGGGAACATCGGCGCTGCGCCCGGGCGCGACGTCGACGTTCGCGCGAAAGCTCGCCAAGCCGAGGCGGTGCAGGCCGCGCCCGCCGTACACGATCACGCCACCTTCGATCCGCCGCAGCGCGTGCGGTGCGCGGTTGGTGACGTGCACGACGAAGCGTTCCGCCATCGAGTTCGGGGGCGTGACGTCACGCGCCGACCCGCTCATCACGCGTGCGATCTCCGTGCGCCGCCGTTCCTGATCCGCACGGTCCTGCGCGGCGAGCTGCGCGCCTTTCGCGCGGACGGCCGCGTCGTACGACGGCTCGTCGCGATGACTCGCGCACGCGGCGGCCGCGCCGAGCAGCGCGATCGCCGCGAGCGCGCGGCGCGTCATGCGCGCGTCAGCACCCCGAGACGAACGCGACGCTGAGCACCGGGTGGATCTCGATACCGTTGGGCGCCACGCCCGTCTGACCGTGCAGCAGGTCGAACATCGGAACGCCGGTGACGTCGACCACCACGGTCTTGCCGGGCGCGGTGAACGACGACGGCGGGCTGCCCAAACACGCGACGAACGCGTTGCGCGCGCTTTGGTACAGCGAACCGTAGCCCGATTGGCACGCACCCGAGCACGCGGACGACGGCGGCTCGATGATCATCGTCTCGCTGGGGCTGTTCATGTCGGAGATCACGATGTGGTAGTCGTTGTCCGTCTCGGTCTTCCAGCCGACGATCGTACCGCGCACGCGCACCGCCTGCAGCTCCCACGGCGAGAACCGCACGTTGTCCGACGACGACGACAGGCCCGACGGCACCGCGGCATGGATGAGCGTGTCGACGGTGACGATCTGCACGTTGCGGTTCACCTGCGACGCGAACGGATCGCTCATCGTCTTGACGTGCCAGCGCTCGACGCCGCACGAGCTGCCGCATCCGCTGGCGCCGCCGCCGGTGGGCAGCGGGATCGGCGTGGGTCCGCCGGTCGGCGTGGCGGTCGGTTTCGGCGTCGCCGTCGGCACCGGCGTCGCCGTCGGCACCGGCGTCCCGGTGGGCTTCGGCGTGGCGGTCGGTACCGGGGTCGTCGTCGGCTTCGGCGTCGGCGTGGGCGTGCCGGCCGGCGTCGGCGTCGGCGTCGGCGTCGCGGTCGGGCGCGGGGTCGGCGTCGGCGTGCTGGTGCCGCCGGTGAGCGACACGTCGTCGACGTAGAGGATCGTGTACGTTCCGGTGTAGCCGTCGCCGTGGACGCCGAAGTACAGGTACAGCGTCTGCCCCGCGTACGCGGAGACGTCGAACGTCTTCTGCGTCCACCCGGTCGACTCGTCGACGGCCTGCCACAGCATCTTCACGGTGACGCCGTTGACGTCCATCAGCTCAGCTTCCTGATACGCATACGTCGTCGAGCTCTCGTTGGAGAACCCGTAATACCAGAACGTCAGCACGCCGCTCGACGGAATCGTCACCTGCTGGCAGACGCCGGCGTCACCGTTGATCTCGCCGGACGTGGAACCGGCCGAGCCGCCGCGCGCGGAGTACGTCCCGGTGTGCGCGCGCGTCGTCGACATCGCGGCGTTCACGTTGCCGCACTGCGACCACGAGGAAAAGCCGCCCGACTCGAAGCCGGGATCGCTCAGCACGTTGGTTGACAGCGTGTGCCGTGCGTGCGCATCGGACGCGGTCTTGGGAACGCGGATCTGCCGTGCCGACTGCGTCCCGCGCGCCGCGCCGGTGTTGGCAGGGACGAAGGCTTCAGGATCGCGCGCGCCGCGCTCGGACGGAACGCTCCCGGTACCGCCGTTACACGCGACGAGCGCCGTGACGAAAAGTGCGCCGGCAAGCGCGGACATGAGACGCCGCATGAAGGACCCCCGAATCCAAAGGCAAGGCGAGCTATCGTGGTCCTAGTTGCAACCCGCCCCCCAGCCTCCTCCCAGCGACGAAAAAAGAGACGGAGTGCACGAAGCACCCCGTCTCCCGTCCTGATTAGCTCACCCTGAGCCTGCTCTATGTCACCCTGAGCTTGTCGAAGGGTGCGCCACCCGGGTCGGCTATGCGGTGCTCGCCGTCGCGCGAACGCGGGTCGGGTCGACCTTCACGCCGGGGCCCATCGTGGACGTCATCGTGATCGAGCGCAGGTACGTGCCCTTCGCGGCCGACGGCTTCGCACGCACGATCGCATCGAGCAGCACGCCGACGTTCTCGACGATCGCGGTCTCCGCGAACGATGCCTTGCCGACGATCGTGTGCACGATCCCGGTCTTATCGAGACGATACTCGACCTTACCGGCCTTGATGTCGCGCACGGCGTTGCCGATGTTCGGCGAAACCGTGCCGGCCTTGGGATTGGGCATCTTCTGCGCGAGGATACGGCCGAGCTCTTTGCCGATCGACGGCATCATGTCGGGCGTCGCCACGGCGACGTCGAACTCGTTGAAGCCGCCCTTGACGCGCTCGATCAGATCGGCTTCGCCGACCACGTCGGCGCCGGCTTCCTGCGCGGCGCGCGCAGCATCGCCGCGCGCGAACGCGATCACGCGTACGACGCGACCCGTGCCGTGCGGCAGGTTCACCGTGCCGCGCACGTTCTGGTCCGACTTCTTGGGGTCGACGCCGAGCTTGATGTGAATCTCGACGGTCTCGTCGAACTTCGCGGTCGCGTTCTTCTTCACGAGCGTCGTCGCTTCGGCGGGATCGTACATCTTCTCGGCGTCGAACGCCGCGGCGAGGTTCTTGTAGCGCTTTCCGTGCTTGCGCATCAGCTCGCGATCTCCACGCCCATCGAGCGCGCGGTGCCGGCGATGATCTTCATCGCGGCTTCCTCGTCGTTCGCGTTGAGGTCGGGCTTCTTGGCCTCGGCGATCTCGCGCACTTGGGCCAGGGTCAGCTTCCCGACCTTGTTGCGGTTGGGCTCCTTGGAGCCGGACGCGAGCCCGAGCGCACGCTTGATCAGAAACGACGCGGGCGGCGTCTTCGTGATGAACGTGAACGTGCGGTCTTCGAAGACCGTGATCTCGACCGGGATGATGAAGCCTTCTTGGGCCTTCGTGCGGTCGTTGTACTGCTTGCAGAAGTCCATGATGTTGAGCGAGTAGGGGCCCAACGCCGGACCGACGGGAGGCGCGGGTGTCGCCTTCCCGGCGGGAAGAGCGAGACCGATCTTCCCGACGACTCTTTTAGCCACTGATGGTTCCTTTCGACGTTAGTGCTCGGGCCGCGAAGCGGACCGAAGCCGTCTCCCCCACGGAACGCGCCGGCTGCCGGGGTAGGCAAGCCGTCGCGGCCCGGCCGAAGCCGAGCGCAACGCCCCATTTTACCACACCGGTCCCCCGGTGTCACCCCGAGCTCAGATCGTGGGCTGATACCCCGGGACGCCGAATTGCCACAGCAGGAACGCGTACTCGTCGGCGCTCAGCGCGACGGCCTGTGCGCGGCCCCCGCCGATGCCGCCGTGGCCGCCTTCGTAGTCGACACGCAGCAGGATCGGCTTCGTGCTCGCCGTGGCGTCCTGGAGTGCGGCCGCCATCTTGGCCGCTTGCCACGGATCGACGCGCGGATCGTTGATGCCGGTCGTCAGCATCACGGCGGGATACTTCGTGCCCTTCACGACGTGGTGCACCGCGCTGGTCGCGTAGAGGTTTTTGAACCCTTGCTCCGTCTTCACGCTGCCGAACTCCGGCACGTTGGGCGGGCCGTTCGGCGTCGTCTCGATGCGCAGCTGATCCGACACCGGAATCTCGTCCAGCACCGCGGCGAAGACGTCGGGCGCGGTGGTGATCGCGCCGCCCATCGTGATGCCGCCCGCGCTGCCGCCGCGCGCGCCCAGCTTCGCCGCGGACGTGTAGCCCTTGGCGATGAGCCACTTGCCGCAGTCGACGAAGTCGCTGATGGTCTTCACCTTGTTCGCGCCCTTGCCGGCCAGATGCCACTCCTCGCCGTACTCGCCGCCGCCGCGCACGTGCGCGACCGCGATGATGCCGCCGAGCTCGAGCCACGCCATCCGCGACGCGGAGAAGCCGGGCGGCTGCGAGATGCCGTACGAGCCGTACGCACCGAGCAGCGTCGGGTTGGAACCGTCCAGCTTCGTATCGCGGCGGCGGATGATCGACAGCGGAATCATCGTACCGTCGGAGGCGGGCACTTTTACTTCCTCGGCGACGATGTTCGAGAAGTCGACGGGCGACGGCGCATCGAGCTTGGTGTCGACGAGCGCGTTGGACGCGGAGTCGTACGAGTACCACAGCGGCGCCGACGTCCACGACGTGAGCTGCGCCAAAAAGCCGGGCCGGTCGGACTCCGTCACGAGCCCGGAGATCGAGCCGTTCACCGGCAGCGGCACCTCGCGCGTCGCGCCGTCGTAACCCACGCGCGTCACGCGCGCGAGCCCGTCTTCCCGCGAGAACACGTACAGCGCGTCGCTCGCGTCGGCGATGCCGTCGATCACGCGCGCGCCCGCGGGGACCACGTCCGTCGCTTGCGCGACCGAACCGCTCGCGGCGTCGAACTTGATCACCTTGAAGCGCGGCGCGTCCTTCGCGGTGACCGCATACACCGTGTTGCCGTGCACCGTGGCGTTGCCGATCTTGTCCTCGGGCCGGATCACGAGCTTCCACGGGATCGTCGCCGGGTTCGCCAGCGCGCTCTTGGGCGCGACGTACACGGTGACGAAGGGGTCGACGCCGTTGATCAGCACGCCGGCCAGATACGCCGAATCGCGCGCCACCGCAAGCGCGGCGAACGACGTTGCCGGAACGTTCACGTTCGGGTTGACGCCCGCGCCGAACACGGCAACGTCTGCAGTGCCCGGTTCGCCGACGACGTGCCGGTACGTGCGAACGTTCAGATATTTTGCCAGCGGCGACGCGCCCGCGGGCACTTCTTGGCGCTTCAAGTAGAACAGCGCCTTGTCGCCCGGCACCCACGACGTCACGCCGAAGTCCGCACGGTCGGACGAATCCGCGAGCGTCTTTCCGCTCGCCACGTCGAGGATGCGCAGCATCGCGTTCTCCGAGCCGCCGGCGGCGAGTCCGTACGCGACGAGCTTACCGTCATTGGACGGGGTGAAGAACGAGATCGCCTGGCGCGGCCCCGTCATCGTGTCGGGGTCGACCAGTACGCGTTCCGCGCCGCCGATTCCGGACCGCACGTACAGCTTCACCGAATTCGCGCCGGGCGGCAGCTTCTCGTAGAAGTACGCGCCGTGGCGCGCGACGACGCCGGAGGAGACGTTCGACGTTTCCGACAGCGCCGTCAAGCGCGACGCGAGCTTCGCGCGCCCGGGAATGGAGTCCAGAATGGCGCGCGTCCGGTCGTTGTCCGACTTGAGATACGCGAGCAGATCCGGTCCCTTGTCTTCCATCCAGCGGTACGGATCGACCACGGTCGTCCCGTAGTACGTGTCGGTGACCGGGATGCGCTTCGCGGCAGGCGGCGGCGGCAGCGCGGCGGCGGCGACGGTCGTGCACGCAAGCACGGCCGCAGCGGCAAAGGCCCAGTTGGTTCGCATTCCCGATCTCCTACGTGCGGCGTTGGCGCTTGTGCGGCCGCTGGCGCAATTCTTCGCCCAGCGATGCGAAGCCGGTCGTCGACTTCGCGGTGGTCGCGGCAGCTTCGGCCGCGCCGTGCATCGTGGTAAGGTTGATGCGGCGCGTCGCGCGGTCGGCGGAGCGCACCAAGACTTCGATGGCCTCGCCAAGCTCGTAGTCGGCGGGGTTCGCGTCGCTCTCGCGGACCATGCCGACGATGCCCGGCGCGATCTCGACTTGCAGGCGCGGCTCTTTTGCGACGACCTTGCCTTGCACGGTGGCGCCACGGCGCACCACGTCGGCGTGATCGCGCCACGGATCGGGCAGCGCGTTCTTGCGCGAGAGCGAGATCTTCTTGCCGTTCTCGTCGATGCGTAGCACTTCGACGTTGAGCTTCTCGCCGACCGTCACGACGTCCGACGTTTTCTCGACGCGCTCGAACGCCAGCTCGCGCATGGGAATCAAACCGTCGACGCCGCCGAGATCGACGAACGCGCCGAAGTCCGCGAGCCGAACCACCGTCCCTTCGCGCACCTGACCGACTTGCAGCGAGCGCAACAGCTCGTTGCGCCGCGTGCGCCGCTCTTCTTCCGCCGCGCGGCGGTGCGACACGACGATGCGCCGGCGTCCGGCGTCGACGTCGATGACCTTGAGCGGAATCGTCGTCTTCACCAGCGTGTCGATCGCCGTGCCCAGCGGCACGCGCGCCTGCGACGCGGGCAAGAACCCGCGAATGCCGCCCACGTCGACGAGCAGCCCGCCGTTGACGGCCGCGGTGACGTAGCCCGTCAGCGATTCGCCCGCCTCGCGCGCCGCGAGAACGCGTTCCCACGCCTGCTGCGCGCGCACGCGCCGCGGATCGACCGGCGGCGGAGCCTTCGCGGCCGGAGCCTCGCCGGCGCTAGGCTCGCCTGCAGCCGGCTCCGCGGCAGCAGGCTCGGCAGCGATCGCTTCGGGTGCGGCGAGCGGCTCGGGCGCCGCGATCGGCTCGGGTACGGTGATGGGCTCCGGGGCGGCAATCGGATCAGGTGCGGCGATGGGCTCCGGAGCGGCAATCGCTTCCGGCGTCGCGAGCGGCTCGGGTGCAGCGATCGGCTCCGGCGCGGGGATGGGTTCCGGCGCAGCGATCGGCTCGGGCGCAGCAATAGCCTCGGGCGCTGCGATTGGCTCGGGTGAAGCGATAGGCTCGGGCGCCGCGATAGGCTCGGCCGCGGCAATCGGCTCCGGTGGCGCGACAGCTTCAGGTGCGGCGATCGGCTCCGGTGCGGCGATCGGCTCCGGTGCGGCCATCGGCTCGGGTGCGGCCATGGGCTCGACGGCGACGGGGTCGGCGGCGGCCGGCTCCGCTTCGGCCGTTGCCGGAGCGAATGTCCCCGTGAATGCGGACGCTACGCTGACGGAGGCCTCGAACGCCGGTGCATCCACCGCTTCGGGCTCGACCTCCGCGGCGGCGGCGTGTGCCAGCTGCCCACCGGGGGCGGAGTCATGGGTCTGCGCCGCCGGGGTGACGCCAGGTGTCTGCGCGTCTGGGGCGGCGCCGGTGGCGTGCGGGGTAATTTCGTCGTTCATCGTGTTTTGGGGCGGTTCGCGCATGAGGCGGCGAAGGCTTCCGGAGCGAGCGAGGAAAGCCTCGATAACCGTCCCGAGGGCTTGCGTATGCGCCGACTGCTCACCCTGCTCATGGCTCTGTTCGTCAGCGCGGGGCTTACCGCGTGCGGCGGCGGCTCGTCGGGAACGGCCGTCCCGCCGCCGGTCACCACGCCGCCGCCGGTGACCGGCGCGGCCTACGATGCGGTCATCCAGCAGAACTACGCCGGCGGCTGGGGCGTGGAGCTCGCGGTCTACAAGAACGGCGCGCCGCTGTACGTGCACGGCTACGGGCTGCGCGATCGCGGCCTGCCCGACACGTTCGCGTTCCCGAACATGTGGAACATCGCGCAGCCGGAAGCGCTGTTCGGTCTCCCGCGCGGGCGATTCCCGCCCGATCCGAACACCGTCTTCGACCTCGCGTCCGTCAGCAAGGAGTTCACGGCCGGCGCGATCCTGCTCTTGCAGCAAGACGGGAAATTGTCGGTCGGCGATTCGCTCGCGAAGTACTTCCCGTCGTTTCCGAACGGAAACGCGATTACACTGCAGTACTTGCTGCAGCACCGCAGCGGTCTGGTCGACTACAACAACTTCGGCGACCCGCCCGATTTCAGCAGCGCATACGACGCGTTCATGGCGAGCGGGCAAACCAACTACCAGCCGATCGTCGACGAGCTCGCAACGTTCCCGCTGCTGTTCGCGCCGGGCTCGCAATACAGCTACAGCAACACGAACTATGTGCTGCTCGGCATGATCGTAGCGAAGGTGAGCGGCGTGCCGCTGGGGACGTTCTTGCAGCAGCGCATCTTCGGGCCGCTCGGCATGACGCAGACGCAACAGGGCTATCCCGCGCCGCCGGTCACCGATCTTGCGCTGGGCTATTTGACGAGCGCGGGCGCGGCGTTTCGCGCGTGGCAGTGGAATCTGGCGTGGCTCGCCGGTCCCGGCGGGTTGACGTCCACCGTCGGCGACATCGAAAAATGGGATCGCGCCGTGCGCCAGCCGGGGATATTCACGCAAGCATCGCTCGCGCAGATGTTCGCGCCCAGCCCGATCGCCGCGCCGTACGGCTCGTATGCGGACGGCTGGATCGTCAGCTCGCTCAACGGGCACCTCTACGTCTGGCACGACGGTGAGATCGGCGGCTTTCAAACCATCAACGCGACATTTCCGAACGACGGCATCGACATCATCGTGCTGACGAACGACGGCCTCAACGGTTTCGCGCCGTACTCCGTCATCCCGCAGCTGTTCCAGCTCGCACTCACGGGAACGCCCGCGCAGTCGGTCCGGCGCCGCAGCCCGTAACGGCGCGTGCTCGACCGCGTCGGCGTGAACAGGCGCGCACGTTGGGTACGTGAGGCCTGATGCGTCGCAGGAGAGGGCTTCCGCATTCGGATTCGCCGCGCGGCGAGCGGCCGGCGGCGAAGCCGTCCGCCGAAGCGAAGTTCGGGGCGGGAATCGTCGCCGGTGCTTCGGACAACGATCCCACCACCGTTGCGACGCTGGCCGTGATCGGCTCGACGACGACATACGAGCTGGGCTGGCTGACGCTGCTCGTCATTCCGATGCTTGCGATCATCCAGTCGATCGCGGCGCAGATCGGGACCGTCTCGAAAAAAGGGCTCGAAGACTGTGTCCGCAGCGCGTACGGACGCTTCTGGGCGATCGTCGCGCTCGCCGCGCTGCTGATCGTGAACATCCTCACGCTCGCCGCCGACCTCGAAGGCGGCGGCGCGGCGATGCAGCTTCTCACCAGCATCGATTACCGCTGGTGGGTCGCGCCGCTGGGGGCGCTCACCGTGGTCGTGCTCGTGTTCGGCAACTACCGCAGCATCGAGCGCGTGCTGCGCTATCTTGCGCTGCTGTTCCTGACGTACGTCGGCGCGGCGTTTCTCGCGCACCCCGATTGGGGCGCGGTGTTCCGCGGTTCGCTCGTCCCGCACTTCGATTTTCGGCCCGACACGGTGTCGGGCGCGCTCGCGCTGCTCGGCACGACGCTCACCGCGTACGCGTACGTGTGGGAGACCATCGAGCTGAGCGAGGAGAAGCCGAAGCTGCGCCGGCTCGGGCTCGTACAGGTCGACGCCGCGCTCGGCATCGTCGTCGCCGGCTTGACCTTTTGGTTCATCCTCGTCGCGACCGGCGCGACGCTCGGCGTTCACCACAAGCAGGTGCAGACGGCGCAGCAAGCCGCGCAAGCGCTCGCACCGGTCGCGGGCAAGTACGCCTCGCTCGTGTTCGCGATCGGGCTGCTCGCCTCCGCACTCGTCGCGATCCCCGTCATCGCCGGGACGTCGGCGTACGTCGCTGCCGAGATGTTCGGCTGGCGCCACAGTCTCGACGCGAAGTTCGATCGCGCGCGCCGGTTTTACCTGACGCTGACCGGCTGCGTGGTCGTCGCGGCGGCCATCGGCATGGCGGGCGTGCCGCCCATCAAGCTGTTGTTTCTCAGCGGTATCGCGGGCGGCATCGCGACACCGCTCACGATGGCGCTGATGCTGCTCATCGGGCGCAACAAGAGCGTCATGCACCACCTGCGCATCCCAGGCTGGCTCGCATTCGCCGGCTGGTGCGTCACGCTGATCGTGACGACCGCAACGGTGATCTACCTGGCGCAAACCCTCACGGGCCACGGCACGTCGTGACCGCTATCGCAAACGTACGGCCGTGTAGCCTTCGCGCGCCGGAACCTTCTCGCCGCCGATGATCGCGGCGGCCTTGCTGCTGTCGGGATCACTGCACGGACCGGCCGCGAACTCGCCGCCGACGCGCGAGACGATGCGGAAGTACTCGTTCGGATCCCGCCGCTTCGCGCGCGGCAGCATTTCCGCGCAGTACGTTTCCTGCACCGCTTGGTGATCGCACGCGCGAAAGAACGCGGGCTGCGCCTTCGCGGCATCGTAGCGATGGTTTTCGAGCGCGCGCACGAGCGCGGCCGTGTCGGTGGTCCCGCTCGCCTCGATCGCTTGCACGATGTTCTTGACCGCCATGTAACCCAGATACTGGCGCCAGTTCGGCGGGAACCCTTGCGCCACGGCCGCGAGCCGGCGGTGCAGCGCCGTGGCGGAACCGCCCGCGTCGGGTCCCCAGACATAGCCCCACAACGAGCCCGCTAGTTCTTCCGACGGAAATCCCGCGGCGAGCTCGTTCTCGCCGGTGACGCCCGCCGCGAGCATGCGCTTGTGCAAGCCGTACTGCACGAACGACGTCGCGGCGTTCTGCGTGTCGGTGCCGCCGTTGAGGATCAGGAACGCGTCGGCGTCGGTCGCGCGCGCCTTCACCATGTACGACGAGAAGTCCGACGTGCCGAGCGGATGCAGGTCCATCCCGGCGACGCGCCCGCCGTGCGCGTCGAGGATCACGTTGAGCCGGTCGCGCGCATCCGTGCCGAACGCGTAGTCCGCGACGAGGAAGTACCAGCGCTTCGCGCGCCGCACGAGCTCCGCACCGAGCGCCGTCGACAGCATCGCCAGCGAGCACGTCTGCCGAAAGCAGACTTTGCTCGCCTTGGCGCCCGTCATTGCGGTGTCATGCGTGCCGACCGCGACGTACAGCACCCCGGCCGTCTGCGCGTACGCCGACACCGCGTTGCCGACCGCCGATGAAGCGCCGCCCAGCAGTGCGTCGACCTTGACGTTCTCGACGAGCCGCCGCGCCTCGCTCTCGCCGACGGCGGGTTTGGTCGCGTCGTCGCCGACGACGAGCTCGTACCGAGCGCCGCCGCGCCGGTTCGCCTCCTCGACCGCGAGCCTCGCACCCGAGAGCTGCGGGATGCCGCCGACCGAGAACGGCCCGGAGAGCGAATCGACGTATCCGAGCCGAATCGTGGGCCGCACGGTGGCCGCGCGGCTTACGCGCGGCAGCGCGCTCGCGGTCGCGCCGAACGCGAGGGAGCCGCCGAGGAACGAACGGCGAGTCGACAAAGGACGCATCGTGCGGTATCCGCTGACGTCCCGGCCCGAACCTTCGCACCGGATCGCGCTCGGTTTCGCCGCGGCGGCGTTCGCGCTGCACATCGCGTTCGCGAACCGCTACGACGTGTTCCGCGACGAGCTGTACTTCATCGTCTGCGGCCGCCACCCGGCGTTCGGATACGTCGATCAGCCGCCCGTGGTGCCGCTGCTCGCGGCGGCGATGTACGGCCTCGGCCATCAGACGTGGCTGCTGCGCCTGCCCGTGGTGATCGCCGCGGCCGCGCTGGTGCTCGTGACGTGCGCGTTCGTGCGCCTGGTGGGCGGCGGCCGCGGCGCAACGGTGCTGGCAGGCGCGGCGACCGCGTTCGCGCCGATGTTCATGGGCATCACGACGACGCTCGACACGACGACGTTCGAACCGCTGTGCTGGACGCTCGCCGCCTACCTGATCGCACGCCGCATCGTGCTCGACGACCGCAGCGCGATGCTGTGGTGCGGCGCCGTCATCGGCATCACGCTGGAGATCAAGGACGCGATCCCGTTCTGGCTGATCGCACTCGCGGTCGGCCTCATCGCGACGGACGCGCGCCGCATTCTCGCCACGCGCGAAACGGCGCTGGGCGCGCTCATCGCCGTCGTGCTGGTGCTGCCGAACGTCATCTGGCAAGCGACGCACGGCTGGACGATCGTCGAGCTGCTCACCAACGGCGCGCACGGCAAGAACGTCGTGCTCGCGCCGCTCGCGTTCATCGGCAACCAGATCTTCGTGATGAACCCGCTGTTCGCGCCGATCTGGATCGCGGGCATCATCGGCCCGTTCACGGTGCGCGCGCTGCGCATCGCGCGCCCGTTCGCGATCGGCTTCGCGGCGATCTTCGTCATGATGATCGCCCTGCACGCGAAAGACTACTACCTCGCAGCGGCCTACCCGACGGCGTTCGCGATCGGGGCCGTCGCGCTGGAACACGCGATCGGCAACAGCGCGCTGCGCACGACCTGGGCCGCACTAGGGATCATGCTGTCGCTGATCGTCGCGCCGCTCGCGCTGCCGATCCTGAACCCGCCGGGACTCATCGCGTACGAACGCGCCCTGCACCTCGCCCCGCAAGCGACGGAAAGAGTGGGTCAAGGCGCACCGCTGCCGCAAACCTTCGCCGACATGCTGGGCTGGCACGATTTCGTCCGCGAAGTCGGCACGGCATGGCAGCACATCCCGCCCGACGCCCGCGCACACACGTCAATCCTGGTGGGCAACTACGGTGAAGCGGCCGCGCTCGACGTGTACGGCGCGGAGTACGGCCTGCCGCCGGCGCTGAGCGGTCACAACCAGTACTATCTCTGGGCGCTGCGCGGCCAACCCGCCACCGACGTCCTGCGCGTCCAAAAAGACCTCGCGAGACTGCGCCCGTACTGCACGCAGATGATTCCGCTCGGAACGACGTCGTCACCGTACGCAATGCCGTACGAAAACGGCAAAGGCATCGCCTACTGCCGCGGCGTGCACCCGCCCCTCGCGACGCTCTGGCCAATACTGAAGGACTACGAATGATCCCCGCCGACCGAAAGGACGCAAGCGCGAAGTGACGCCGACACGCCGCCCGATTCGACTCATGCTCGCCGCGCTAGCCGCGAGCATGCTCATCGCAACACCGTACACGCGTCCGGCGCTCGCAGCGCCGACGGCCGACGCGATCTTCGAAATCGGCGACGGCGGCAGCCTCGAACCGATCGCCGTTCGCAAAGACGGCGCGTTCATCAACCCGGGCTCGAACGACGGCGGCCCGTCACAAAGCCTCGCAACGGCCGCGGCCGCAGCGGTCGCCTCCGCCGGCAACCGCGTGCACGTGATCTTCGGCGGCCGCGTGATCGCCACGGTACCGACGGCCCACGACCCGCAGCAGGTCGAAGCGCACATCACCATCCCGCCGTCGCTCCACCTCGTCGGCCATGTCACCGCGCTGGCATCAACGCTGGGCGGCTATGCGAAATCCCCGCGCCGCGCCCCGACCGCCGACGAACGCCGTCTCGCGCTCGTCACGGCAGCGAACACGCTGAACACGACGCGATCGCACTTGACCGTCCGCAACCTCACCGCGATGGATCTCGGCCGCGGCACCGCGTTCATCGGCACCGTCGACCTGCGCGGCACCGGCACGCCGCGCACCGACAAACGCCTGTTCTTCGTCGACGAGCAACGCGCCCCAGGCGTGCTGGTTCAGTCGCTCGCCAACGTGCAAACGATCAAAGTGACCGAACCACTACTCGAAGAACCGGCCGAATATCTCGTCGACGCGCTCGACCTCGGCAACAACACTCCAGCCCTGGTCACGAGCATCATCGGCTACGACGCAAACACGTTCGCAATCTACACCCGTTCGAAAACGGCCCCCGGCTGGACCAAAATCTACACCGGCGGCGGCGCCGCAATGTAACCACAACCGCGCAACGCACCGGCAGCAATGCCCGCAGGGCGAGCGGCTCCGCATCGGTTCTGACGGCCTTGTGAGCGAGCGTGCGCAGGATGCGCGGAAGCGATGCGAACACAGAGCGGCCCCGGACAGGATGTCCGGGGCCGCGGGCCGTCAGAACCGATGCGGAGCCGCTCGCCCCGCCACCACGCTGCCTAGACTTTCTCGATCTGGTAGAACTCGAGCTCAACAGGCGTCTCGCGCCCAAAGATCGAGATGAGCGCGCGAACTTTTTCTTTCTCCGGCTGAATGTCGTCCACGATCCCGGTGAAGTCGAAGAACGGCCCGGACGTGACCTTGATGCGGTCGCCCTTGGCGAAGTCGATCTTGAGCTTGGGCGTCTCGATGCCCATCTGCTTGAGGATCGTTTTGACTTCTTTGTCCTGCAGCGGCACGGGCTTCTCACCCGACCCCGGCGACCCGACGAAGCCGGTCACACCCGACGTGTTGCGCACGACGTACCAGGACGCGTCGTCCATGTCCATCTCGACGAGCACGTAGCCCGGGAAGACTTTCTTGGGCGTGATCTTGCGCTTGCCGTCCTTGAACTCGACTTCGTCTTCCATCGGGACGAGCACGCGGAAGATTTTGTCCTGCATGTTCATCGAGTGGATGCGGCGCTCGAGGTTGGCCTTGACCTTGTTCTCATAGCCCGAGTACGTGTGGATCACGAACCACTTCTTGCGGTCGTCCTGCTTCTTGGCAGGCGCGGCCGGCGCGGCGGTCTGCTCGTCCGGCTCGGTGACCGCCGTGGTGACGTCCTGTTCGGTTTCCATCAGCGTGCGCCGCCCGTGAGCCAGGTGAAGATCAGTTCGAACAGCCGGTCGCAGGCGTAGGTGAAGACGCCGACGCCGACCACGAGCGCGATGGTGAGAGCCGTCGCGGCCATCCATTCCTCGCGCGTGGGCCAGGTGACGCGCCGCATCTCGGTGGCCACGCCGCGGACGAAGTCCTGCGTGCGCTGCGCGTTGGCCGCGCGCTGCGCGGGCGTCGCTTGACGGCCCGGCCCCGGTCGGCTGGAGGTACCCGGGCGCGCCGGTGCGCCTGGACGGCTGGGATTGGACTTCATAATGCCTTCTACCGCAGAAGCTTGGCAGGGCGGACAGGACTCGAACCTGCAACCCGCGGTTTTGGAGACCGCTGCGCTACCAATTGCGCCACCGCCCTACGGGGATGGAAAAGTTACTTGGTCTCTCGGTGAGCTTTGTGGCACCGGCACCAGCGGCAGTACTTGCTCAGTTCGAGCCGGTTCGTGGTCTTCTGCTTGTTCTTGAACGTGTTGTAGTTGCGGCGCTTGCACTCGGTGCAGGCCATCGTCACCATGACACGCTGCTCTTTTTTCGCCATCGTGGTTCTTCTCGTGGATCCGGGAACGGGCCCCGCCGGGGCGCCGGGAACATGAAGAAAACGGACGCGCGGTCCGTTCCGAGGTGAAAGTGTAGCACAGGCCCGACCCTCTGTAAACCGATGCGTCCAGCCGTACTCCAAGCCCGCATTGCGCAAGGGGGCGGCAGGTGACCCTCGTGCGCGACGGAGTTCGGACGCTTCTCTAGCCTTATAGGACAACCAACCCTTGTCGCGAAGTAGTTCAAGCCGGCCCGATCTTGGCCGTACCGACCAACCACGTCGGATCGCGCGCTTGGCCCTCAGCGACAGGAGTAGTCCATGCCGAGAACACTGGTGAACGGTCTCGTGATCTATACGACCGCGGATTGGGGTGCCCGCCCGCCGCTGCACGACTTTCAGCGCACGACGCCCACGCTAGCGGTCGTGCATCACATGGCCAGCGCAAACCGCCAGCCCCTCGAAGGAGATGCCGAGCGTGACGCCGCGTTCCAGCTCGCACGCGACACGCAGGCATTCCACATGGACGACCCCGACCGCAAGTGGTCCGACACCGGGCAGCATTGGACCGTCAGCCGGGGCGGCCTCGTACTCGAGGGCCGACACGGGTCGCTCGCCGCGCTGCTCGGCGGCCAATGCATCGTCGGCGCACATTCGCCCGGTGCGAACTCGAACTGGGGCACTGAGCACGAAGGTACATATACGGACGCGGACGGTCCCGCCATGCCGGGCCAGCAGTGGGCAGCGACCGTCGCGCTTCACGCCGCGCTGACGTTCTACTGCAAGATCGACTCCGCGTCGATCCATGGCCACCGCGACTTCATCGCGACGACGTGTCCCGGGGATTATTTGTACGCGCGGCTGGGCGAACTACGCGCGGCCGTTCACGAAGCGAAGCTTGCGATCATGGAGGACAACCCGTGATGCGTTCTGGGACCGGCACGCTGCGAGCCGCGAATCGCCGGGTGCCGATGCGCGCTTGAAGGCGAATGCCGCTCGAGACGGATGCCCTCTACGCCTGCCCGAGCTGCGGCGAGGAGAACGCGCTGGGCGTCGACCCGACCGCCGGCCGCCGCCAGACGCTGGTCGAGGACTGCCCGGTCTGCTGCCGCCCGCTGGTCTTCACGATCGTCGTGGACCAGGACGGCGACGCGCTCGTCGAACGGGTCGAGCGCGAGTAGGGGCCGGAGCCTCGTCCAGCCCTGAGCCGCGCCTTAGCTGACCGCGACCAGCGGCGACTCGACGACGCGGTTGCGCCCCGCGTTCTTCGCGCGGTAGAGCGCGCGGTCGGCGCGCTCGACGACGTCGCCCGTGTTGTCCGCCGCGCGCGCGTACGCGACGCCGACTGAGACCGTCACCGGCTTGCCGTCCGCATACGCAAGGCCGCCGGTCTCGATCGCGGCGCGCAGCCGCTCGGCGACCTGCAGCGCGCGTTCGCTGGACGCGTCGCGCACGAGCACGAGGAACTCTTCGCCGCCGAAGCGCCCGGCGAGGTCGACGCCGCGCGTGTTCTCGGCGATGAGCCGGCCGATCTGCGCCAGCACGCGATCGCCGGTCTGATGTCCCATGAGATCGTTGATGGACTTGAAGTGATCGACGTCGAGCAGCAGCACCGCGTAACTGCCGCCGTCGCGCACGTACTTCATCGCGTCGTCGAACGCGCGCTGGACGCCGCGCCGGTTCGCGAGCCCCGTGAGCACGTCGATCGTGGCGGCCGTGCGCGTTGCGGCGATGGCGCCGTACTCGCCCAGCAGCGGCCCCAGCTCGGAGGCGGCGCGCTCGAAGTCGCGCCCTGCGACGAGCGGCAGCGTGCGCGGTGCGCGGAACAGCAAGAGCGCGCCGCGGAGTCGGTCTTCCGCGTCGCGTGCCGCGTACGCGCGTACCGTGCCGTCCTCGCGGTCCTCGAACGCGACGTTGTCGCCGGTGACTTGCAGCTCCAGCAGCGCGCGCCCGCCGAGCCGTTCGAGCTCGGACGCCACGCCGGGTCCGAAGCGCATCACGCGCGACCAGCGATCGGCGCCGCCGCGCCCGAACGCCGCGATCTCGACGGACTCGCGCAGGATGCGCGGGTCGATGCTCTCGAGCAGCGAGCGGATCTGCGGCTGCGGATCGTTCGCGCGCAGCATGGCGTCGACGGCGTCGCGCGAAAGCGACAGCCGGTGCAGCCGCGCGTTCACGCGCGCGAACCGCACGAGCACGACGGCGAGCAGCACGAGCGGCAGCAGCAGCGCGGCGCCGAGCACGCCGCCGTCGTGCAGCACCACGCGCGCGACGACGTACGCCCACGCGGCCTCGGCGAACGCCGTCAGGATGCTCGCGCGGTCGCCGACATGACGCGGCCAGATCTGCAGCAGCGACCGGCCTTGCCGCGCCGCGGCGAGCGGGTCGATCCACAG
This sequence comes from Vulcanimicrobiota bacterium, assembly GCA_963723635.1. GTDB lineage: Bacteria > Vulcanimicrobiota > Vulcanimicrobiia > Vulcanimicrobiales > Vulcanimicrobiaceae > Vulcanimicrobium. Next base: position 66,291 of record CAVRRP010000027.1, read on the forward strand.
CAGGTCGGCCAGCAGCACGAAGCCCGTCGTGATGACGATGAACGCGAGCGTCCCCATGAGCGTCGGCCGCCCGACCGCCTCGGCGCGCAGTTGCGGCACGAGCAGCGACGCCGTCCACCACACCGGCACCCACAGCGCCGCGGTCAGCACGCGGTCGAGCCCCGGCCGTCGCCGCAGCAGTCCCGTCGGCCGCCCGAGATACGCGGCGACGTTGCACGCCGCAGCCCACATCCAGCCCTCGCTGACGAGCACGGCCAGCAGCAGCGGCACGATCAGCCCGACCCGGTCGCTCTCCGGCGTCGGCCGCACGCTGCGCTCGAAATGCGCCGCCGGCGCGCGCAGGATGCCCAGCACGATCGCAATCGCGAACGCGGCGGCGATGAACACCGTATCGTCGGGCCGCACGGCGCGCACGGCGGCGGGACCCCACGCGACCGCCAAGGCTACCGCCGCCAAGAGCGATGCCACGCGAACGATACCGTACACGCGCCGAGAAGTCACGCCGTGCGGACGGTTCGCGATGTACGCGATGGCCTCCGGCTGAGAAAGTAAACATTTGCCGACCGTGCGCCGCAGCCGCTACGATGGCTGCATCATGACGGAATTCAACGTGCAAGAACAACCCGGCGGGGCGTACGGCGACGGCGTGCACGACGATACGGCTGCGATTCAAGCAGCGATCAATGCGGCCGGCGCTGCGGGGTCAGGCGTGGTGATTATTCCACCCGCGTCCGCCTATTACAAGGTCACAAGTACGCTCATGCAGCCATAACCGCAAGTTCAGATCGTTGGCTCGGGCCAGCGCTCGTCTTTGAAATGGGCGGGCGCGAGCGGTGCCGGACCGATCCTGCAGATAGCACCGCCGACATCAACGCAGAACTATGAATGCGGCGTCGTCGGCCTTCAATTCGACTCAGGCATGCCCACGAGTGCGCCGACTGGGGGTGCGTCTACCGGGCTGGACGTGCGCTCATGCTGCCTCGGTACTTGGGCCGACATCACGTTCGTCGGGGCGTATACTTCACATCCCATGTATCTGTCGTGTGTGCCGAAGACCGGCAGTCAGGGGACGGATGGTCAGAACAATGTCTTTGACCGGCTGTACTTCGCAGTAAAAGCCCCCGACTGCTTGTATCTCGACACGCCGACTGCCGCGAATTGGTCCTTCAATCGGTTTGGGCAGATTATCTTCGTGAACTACGCTACGAGCGGCAGCGGGGTGGTTCTTGCGTACGCGGACAACAATGTGTTCGACTCTATTTTGGGCTATTTTCCCTACGGAACGACCGGATACGGGCTGATCTTCGGGTCTGCGTCCACGACGAACACCGTCGACGTGTGTTCAACGACCGTGCGCTATCTCAGCTCGTCTACAGGTTCTGTACGGCTGTACGATGATGCGAACTATGCGCTGACGGGTCCGAGCGTGGCTCCGGGAACCGGAGGCGTATTCTTCCAATCGGCGTCCGGCATTACTGTGGGCGGCGGGCACATTCAAGCCATCTCGGCCGACCCGGTCGCGGGTAACTGGCGACAGAACGTCATTGCTGCCGGCGTGCGTTTGAGCGCAACCGAGTCGCATCGCATCTACAACGTCAGCAACAAGCACCTCGTGCTTGACGACGGCGCGCATGAGGTGTGGTTCATGATCGGGGCGGGAGCCCCCGCGGGCGCGAACGCCACCGCGGCGCCGAACGGCTCGGAGTGGACGAACACAACCGGGGGCGCGGGCAGTACGAAGTACGCCAAAGTCGCCGGCACGTGGACCGCACTCGCGTAGCGAGAGAAATCTGCGCCCGGGCGGACTTGAACCGCCAGCCTCGGCCTTAGGAGTGCCTCGCTCTATCCAGTTGAGCTACGGGCGCACGGGCTCGGAACCTTCCCGCAGCGAATGGGCGGGTCATGCAGACGCGCGCAGGTTCCGATGCCGTCGGAGGCCGGCACATCCCGCCCATGAGCACGGCGCCGGCCGGTTTCTCCATCGAGCGCGACCTTCCGCCGGGGTTCGCGGCCTTCTACCGCCCGCTCCACGAGCGGTTCACGCCGCGCCAGCAGGAAGCGATCGCGGCGCGGCATGCCGTCCTGGACGCGTCGCAGCACGGCCGCAAGCCGCAATACCTGCCGCCCTCGGACGCGCAGGGCGAGTGGCGCATCGAGATACCGGCCTGGGTGCAGGACCAGCGCAATCAGATGACAGGCCCCGCCGACGACCACGAGCTGGGCGTGAAGATGCTCAACTCGGGCGCGCCGGGCGTGATGATCGACCTCGAAGACTCGATGGCCAACGAGTTCGCGCGCACGCTGCAAGGCATCGACAACACGATCGCGATGTACTACGGCGAGCTGACGTACGTCGACCAAAAACGCGGCGGAAACGTCGTCGGCATCAAGGCGTCGCCGACGGTGCTGTGGACCCGCGTGCGTGGCCTGCACCTCTCGCAAGCGGGGATCTACGACGCGCCGACGTCCGCATCGCTGTTCGACCTCGCGCTGCTCGCGTACAAGCTTGATTTCGCCAAGCTCAAGCACCCGCTCGCGATCTACATTCCGAAGTCGCAGTCCGCGAACGAAGCGCTGTGGTGGCGCGACGTGTTCCAAGCGGTCGCGCAGGCGAAGGGCCTCGAGCCGCACGCGATCAAGGCGATGGCGCTGGTGGAGGCGTTTCCGTTCGCGTACCAGATCGAGGAGTTCGCGTACACCCTGCGCGACCATCTGCTCGGACTCAACCTCGGGCGCTGGGACTACATGGCGTCGCTCATCCACTTCAACCTCGACGACGCGACATGGCTGCTGCCCGACCGCAACACGATCCCGCACGACGTCGCCTTCTTCCAGAACTTGCGCGAGCGCATCCCCGAAGTCTGCCACCGCCACGGTCTGCTGGCGATCGGCGGGATGACGGCGCTCTTCCCCGACCGCAGCAATCCCGAGCTCAACGCGCGCGCGCTCGCGGCGCTGGAGAAAGACAAGAAGAACGAATCCGACGCGCTGTTCGACGGCGCGTGGACCGGGCACCCCGATCAAAATACGATCGCGGTGGCGCAGTTCCCGGCGCCGAACCAAGGCTTCGCGCGCAAACCGAACGCGAACGCGACGCCCGATCTTCTGCCGTCGATCGAAGGCCTCGGCGAGAAGACCGAAGCGGGCACGCGCGCGGCGGTGCGCACCGTCATCCGCTACCGGCACGGCTACCTCAGCGGCCGCGGCGCGTCGCTGCTGGACGGCTACATGGAAGACCTCGCGACCGATCGCATCTATCGCTTGATGATCGCGCAGCGCATCCGCCACGGCATGCACGCTGCCGCCGACGTGACGCGCTTCTTCGACGAGGAGCTCGCCAAGCTGCTCGCCGAACCCGCGGCGCAAGACCCCGCCGAAGCAGCGAAGTTCCGCGAGGCGCGCCGCCAGAGCGAGACGATGATCACCGACGGATATCATGATCCGATCTAGGTGCGCACGATTCGCGATCTGACGGGGACAGACGCCGACCTGCGCGCGCTGCTGGAGCACGCGCCGGCGATCGTGTACGTCGCGCGCGCCGACGGCACGATCGCGTACGTGAACGCGGCGTGGGAACGGTTCAGCGGGCTGCCCGTGGAGGTCGTGCTCGAACACGGTTGGGGCGACGTGCTGCACCCGGACGATGCCGGTCGCGTCGGCGCGGCGTGGCTCGCGGCGCTGGCGTCCGCCGTTGCGTTCCGCGAGGAGTTTCGCATCCGCGACCGCGCGGGCGAGTTCCGCTGGGTGATCTCGCACGCGGTGCCGACCTTCGAAGCCGACGAAAGCGCCGCGGCCTGGTACGGAACGCTCATCCCGATCGACGAGCGCCGCACCGCGGAGGCGGCGCTCACGTCGCTCGCCGACGCGATTCCGCAGCTGGTGTGGGCGAACGACGCCGCCGGAAATGCCGTCCACGTCAACCGCCGCTGGATCGAGTACACCGGCGTGAGCTTCGACGACTCGCTCGGGCGCGGCTGGGTGCGCGTACTGCATCCCGACGACATGGCCGCGATGGAGGAAGGCTGGCGCGAGGCGCTCGTCACCGGCACGTTCCGCACCGAGCGCGCGTACCGCATGCGCCGCCACGACGGCGCCTACCGGTGGTTCGTCGTGCGCGCGGTCGCCGTGCGCGACGAGAACGGCGCGATCCTGCGCTGGTACGGAACGAACACCGACGTCGACGACCAGTACCGCGCCGCGCAGCGGCGCACGATGCTCGACCGGCTCGGCGTCGCGTTCACCGAGTCGCTCGACTACGAGCGCACGGCGCGCACCGTCGTGTCCGCGATGTGCGAAGACTTCGCGGATTTCGCGTTCGTCGACGTGGTCGAGGACGGCCGGCTGCAGCGCATCGCCGTGGAAAGCGGGCGGCTCCGCGCGGCGTCCGGACCGTTTCGCAACTTCGCGCCGCCGCCGCAAGCCGAGCGCCACCCGATCAACCTCGTGCTGCGCAGCGGCCGCACGCAGATCGTCGCGGAGTGCGACGACGCGTGGCTGCGGGCGACGACGTGGAGCGACGAGCACTATGCGTTCGCTGCCGCGCTCCCGATGGCGTCGATCGCGTACGTGCCGATGATCGCTGCGGGCGAGCGCATCGGCGTGCTGACGTTCGGCGCCGCGCTCGGGACGGGCCGCAGTTTCACCCAAGCCGACCTCGACGACGCCGAAGAGGTCGCGCGCCGTGCCGCGGTCGCGCTCGCCAACGCGCGGCTCTACCGCGACCTCGCGCAAAGCGAGGCGCGTTACCGCGGGCTGATCGACACCGCGCAGGAAGGCATCTGCATCGTCGACCGCGCCGCACGCACGCGCTACGTCAACGCCCGCATGAGCACGATGCTGGGCTATACGGTCGACGAGATGTACGACCGCCGGTTCTTCGACTTCGCGGACCCGCGCGAGCACGACGCGGTGCGGCTCGCGCTGCACGAGCATGAAGCCGGCAGCGGCGTCCGCCGCGAGTCGCGGCTGCGCCACAAAGACGGACACGTCGTGTGCGTGATGGTCGCGTCGAGCCCGATACGGGACGCGCACGGCGCGTACAGCGGCTCGCTGGGGATGTTCACGGACATCACGGAGCGCAAAGCGCTCGAGACGCAGTACCGCGTGCTCGCCGAGGCCGGCGAAGTGCTCGCCGCGTCGCTCGACGTGGACGAGACGTTCCCCGCGCTCGCCCGGCTCGCGGTGCGCTACGTCGCCGACGTTTGCCGCATCCACGCGCGCGACGCCGGCGGCACCTCGAAGCTCATCGCAACGGCCTACGCGGATGCGTCCCACGCCGATATCGAGGCGTATGCCGGCGAAGACGGCTTCGACGGGGTCGTCGGCGGGCTCGGCGCGCAGTCGCTGATCGTCGTGCCGCTGGTCGCGCGCGGCGCTACGCTGGGTGCCATCACGCTCGTCGCCGCGGCGGACGGCGTGCGCACGTTCGGCCCGGACGACGTGCGGCTCGCGGAACTGCTCGCCAAGCGCGCCGCCGTCGCGATCGACAACGCACGCTTGTACGGCGAAGAGCGCCGGCTCGCGCGCATGCGGGAGATCGTCGCGCGCGCGAGCGACGTCCTGAGCGGCTCGCTCGACCTCGACGCGCTGCTCGGGCGCTTCGCCGACCTGCTCGTCGCGGAAATCGCTGCGGAAGCGACGATCGCGCTGGACTCGGACCGCGCCGTCGTGCGGCGCAGCGCAGCCGTGGCCGACGACGCGCCGGCGTTGCGCGTGCCGCTCCGCCATCGCGACACGGTCGTGGGCACCGTGACGCTGCGGGCGGCCGAACCGTTCGATGCCGACGACGCCGCGCTGCTGCACGAGCTGGCCGCGCGCGCGGCGGTGGCGATCGAGAACGCGCAGCTCTACGCGCGCGAGCACCGCGTCGCCATGACGCTGCAGCGCGCGATGCTGCCCGCCGTGCTTCCCGACGTGCCGGGGTTGGGATTCGACGCGGTCTACTTTCCCGGCGCGACCGAAGCGGAGATCGGCGGCGATTGGTACGACGCGATCGCGCTGGCGGACGGGCGCGTCGTGCTGTCGATCGGTGACGTCACCGGCCGCGGGCTGACCGCCGCCGTGATCATGGGCCGCATGCGCCAGGCGATCGAGACGCTGGCAACCTACGAGTCCGATCCGGTGCGGCTGCTCGACGCGGCGGACAGCGTGCTGCGCCGCGCGCACCCCGACGCGATCGTCACCGCGCTCGTCGGCGTGGTCGATCCCGCGGCGCGCACGCTTGCGTACGCGACCGCCGGCCATCCGACGCCGATCGTGCGCGCCCCCGGCGGCACGCTGCGCCAGCTGCCCGGTCGCGGGTTACCGCTGGGGCTGCGCGAAGGCCACGAACCGCCCGCCACGACGGTCGTGCTGCCGGCGTCGTCGCTCGTCGTGTTCTTCACCGACGGCCTGGTGGAGTCGACGCGCGACATCGACGAAGGCGAGCGCCGCGTGCTCGCCGCGCTCGCCGACGACGCGCTCGTGGACGGGCGCGCGCCCGCCGCCGCGCTCGTGGCGCGCGTGCTCGTCGACGGCATCCGCGACGACGTCGCGGTGCTGACGCTGCGCATCGGGCCGGCACCGAGCGAGGCGCGCGACTGGACGATGCGCTGGCGCTTCGATCCGCGCGACTGGCGGCGCGCGTACGACGTGCGCGAGACGCTGGCCGAAACGCTGAACGCGTACGGAACCGGCGTCGACCTGCCCGCGGCGGAGCTCGTGTTCGGCGAGCTGGTCGGCAACGCGGTCCGTCACGCCCCCGGCTATGTCGATGTCGAGCTGACCTGGGACGACGCGACGACGCCGGTGCTGCACGTCATCGACGACGGCCCCGGCTACACGGCGCGCGCCGGCTTACCGCCGCCCGACGCCGAGTCCGGTCGCGGCCTGTACATCGTCGCGCAGCTCACGCGTGAGTTCACGGTGACACAGATCCCGGCGCGCGGCGCGCACGCGCGCGCGGTGCTGCTGCGGCGTTAGCGGGCAGCACCGAGCGGGGTCATGGTCTCCGCGCCTACGCTGTGGCCTATGCGATAATCGTACCGACGACCTCGCCGAAGCCGATGCGCGCGCTACCCCGCACGGCGCGCCCGCGAATGACGACCGTGTCCCCGTCCGCGAGAAAACCGCGCGTCTCGCCGTTCGGTAACGCGAGCGGTTGCGCGCCGCGGCGAGTGAGCTCGATGAACGAGCCTTGCGTGCCTTGCTCGGTTCCGGAGATCGTGCCCGTACCGAACAGGTCGCCGGGCCGGATGCGCGATCCGTTCGACGTCATGTGCGCGAGCTGCTGCGCGACCGTCCAGTACATGCCGCGAAAGTTGGTGCGCGCAATCGTCACGGGCATATCGCGGCGCTCGCGCATGCGTTCGGTCTGTAACAGCATCTCCAGCTCGACGTCGTACGCCCACGGCTCGCGCGCGCGCAAGTACGGCAACGGTTCGGGATCACGCACTGGTTCGCCGACGCGAAACGGTTCCAGCGCGTCGAGCGTGACGATCCACGGCGAGATCGACGTCGCGAACGACTTTGACAGAAACGGCCCGAGGGGCTGATACTCCCACGCCTGGATATCGCGCGCGCTCCAGTCGTTGAGCAGCACGTAGCCGAAGACGTGCTCGCGGACCGCGTCGGCCGGCACCGGCTCGCCGTGCGCGCTCGCGGTTCCGGCGATCCAGCCCATCTCGATCTCGACGTCGAGCAGCGCCGACGGCCCGAACGCCGGCGCGCTCGCGTCCGGCGCTTTGCGCTGCCCGTGCGGCCGCCGCACCGGCGTCCCGCTGACGACGACGGTGCTCGACCGCCCGTGATACCCGATCGGAATGTACCGGTAATTCGGCGTCAGCGGATCGGCGCCGGGCCGTAGAATGCGCCCGATGTTGGTCGCGTGCTCGATCGACGAGTAGAAGTCCACGTAATCGCCGACGTCGACCGGCAGGTGCACCGTGACGGCATCACGCGGCATCGTGCGTTTCGCGACCGCGGCCCGCTCGTCGGACGTCGCGTCCGCACCGAGCAGATGCTGCAAGCGCGCGCGCACGGCGCGCCACGTCGCGAGCCCTTCGCCGAGGAAGTCGTTGAGCGCCGTCGCACCGAGCAGCGAGTCGGCGTCGAGCAGGCCGTCGTGCACGAGACAGTCGAGATCGACGACCTTCTCTTCAAAGGCAACGGCGGCGCGCTTGCGCCCGTCACGCGCGTCGGACACGATGCCGAACGGCAGGTTGTCGAGGCCGTAGTCGCGCGGGTCGATCACGTCAGAAAGCCGAGGCCGGTTACGTCAGCATGCCGGAAGGGAGTCACGTCAGCATGCCGAGTTCTCGGAGATCGTTCACCGGCTCGTCGAAGCTGCAGCTCCCGAACGACACGCAGCGCTCGCGCGCAGCGCCGACCTGCTCGGCTTCGACGCGCACGTCGCGCCACGCGACGTGCGTGGGATCGACGACAAACGCGCGCGGCTCGCTCTCGGCGATGACCTCCGCGACGCGCGCGGGATCGAGCACGCCCGCGTGCAGCGCGGCGCCCGCAACGAACAGGTTCAGGAAACCGTGCGGTACGGCGCCGCCGGAGACCCCGTGCACGCCGCGCACCGGATGGTGCAATCCCGCGGTCGCTTTCCACGGCACGTCGTGCGCATGCGCCGCGACGACGAACGCCGCGAGGTCTTCCACCGACGGCGTCGCACCGGCCGCCTGGCCCCCGCAGCGCACCTTCGCACCCACGGTGACGTTCGGCGGCGCGGTGCCATGGACGGCCGCCACCGTGGCGAGCACGACGTCGGGCGGAGTCGCCCAGCCGGCGCTGTACGACGGCTCGTACCAGAACGACACGGGCTCGGACGGCCACCGCTCCGCGATCTCGGAGACGGAGCGCACCAGCCCAGACTGGTCGAGCCCGGCCCCCGGCACGCGCAGCTCGAGCGACGCGACGGTGATGCCGGCGATTCCAGCGACGCGGTCGACGCGGTGGAGGTCGGCCCGCACGGTGTCGCCCTTCGCGCCGCTCATGGCGGCGTCGAGGATGACGCTGAGCTCAAGCGCCTGCGCCGGAGCGCCCAGGCCGGCGAGCTCGTCGAGCCGCGAAGCGGGGACGACGAAGCGCCCGGCGATCCACCAGTACGCGCTCTCGCGCAGCCGGGCATGATGGCGCAGGGCGGCGCGCATCGGCAGCTCCGCCGGCGGAAAGAGCGCGGCGTCGTCGATCAGACGTTCGAGGAGCGCACGCTTGGCGCTATCAGTGGAGACGGCGGTGGCCATGACGCCGACAACTACCCAGGAAAGCAGCAAGACCCTCCGGCGAGGGAGGGTCGAGCGTTCTGGAGCTGGCGATGGGGATTGAACCCATGACCTTTACATTACCAATGTAATGCTCTACCACTGAGCTACGCCAGCTCGTATTGGGATGCCCAGCGAATCGTCTTCATCACGTTATTCCGAGGTGCGACGAGACGAAGCTGGATTTTCGTCCGCGTTAATTGCGCTTCGGGGATCACGTACACCTTCTCGTTCTCCGGGCAGTATACGGCCAGTAATTCGATCTGTCCAGTGTACGGGCGCGTCGCAAGATCGCGTGTCCGACGATGGCCGTGCGTGCTACAGCAACTGAACATGATGACGCCGCCGCGAACGCGGCCGGTCTTGACCTGAACGCGGTGAAGGCGCTCACCGTCGTCGGCAATGAGATCGTACCGCTGGTTTTCACCGAGCGGCTTCGAGACCGAGTATCCGGCGCTCGCAAGTGCTGCGGCAACGTGCAACTCCGAGATATCGCCTTTTGTTTTCGTGTCACGCTTGACGGGAACCAACGTCGAGGCCGAGATCCCAACGATGCCGACATTGTCTTCGCGTTCGTCCGATTCGAATAGCGCATCCTGGATCAGAAACGACACGCCTGAGATGATTGCCGGTGCGCAATCCGAAATGTGCTTTGTACCTGTCGTCCGCATGGACGAAATATAACGTATGACAATGCCACCAGTACGGCACGGTACGATGCGATTTTTCAAGTTGTTTCGTGATTTCTTTTCGCGCAGCGTGATTTTTTCCGCGAAGATTGAGAAAGGCCACCGTTCGAAAGCACGCGACCCTGATCGGTTTAGACCGGGATGAAGACTGGAGCAAAAAAGGGAGGTCAAACCAGCCCGATCGGCCCGTCGATTCCGCCGAAATCGCGAGCAACCGGTTGAAATGCAACCGGCGCGCCGCGTAGAATGCAGACCGGCGCATGACGTCGCGATACGCCACAGCGTGAGAACATGGTTCGCAGCGGCCCTGGTGGCCGCTTCGCTTTTCATAGGGAGGTCCGTCCTCGCGCAGCCGCTGGAGACGCCGCCCCCGCAGCCTGCTCCCTCGCCGCAGCCGACCGCGTCTCCCGCAGTACCGTTGCCCCCGGCAGGAGTGATTCCGGCGAACATCACGCTCGACGTCACGGGGTCGCCGGCCGACGCATCGTTTCTCGATCAGCAGATCCGCGCCGCGCTGAATCGCGAGATCCGGCCGACCCTTCACACGGGTTCGAGCATCACCTACGGGCCGATCGTTCCGTGGCCGCTGTACCCGCTGGCGGCCGGCGCGCGCGCCGCGGTGAACGTCACCGTGCGAATCGCAGGCGACGAGACGAGCGCGCCGGTCACCGCGGTGACGACGGTGACGATCAACAACGACGTCGTTGCGCCCGCAGCGCCCTCCGTGCTGTTCTTGAGCGACGATCCCGAGTATCTTCTCACCGAAGGTCTCATCCTTCGCGGCACCGTCACCGCGGCCCGGCCGGCACGGCTCTACTATTACCACTCCGACATCGGCGTGCCGCGCGATCTCGACGTCGTCCTCACGTCCGCCGTCGCTTCGCGCGTGCAGCTCATCGCATCCGAAGCGGGTCCCGATCTCGACGTTCTGAGCGTCGGGCACACGGTGTCGCGTGATTTCTTGCGCTTCGAACAAGCCAACGTCGGAACCGTCGTCGACGTCGTGCCAGGGAAACCGTTCGTGCTGCGTCACTCGCTGATGCTCCAAGCGGAAGTCGTCGCGGGCGCGGTCGACGTGCGCGTGCTGAGTGGCGGCGCGGTCACGCTCTCCGTCGTCGGAACGCCGGCGGGTAGCCGTCCGGAAGCGTTTCTCGACGGGCCGCGCATGCCGCTCGACGGTCATCGCCGCCACGGCACGTTCGACCTCGACGGCTTCGGCCCGATCGCAGCGTCGTACACGATCGGCGCCGCCGCGCCCACAGCGGTTCAGTACGGCGGTACGAGTCCGACGCCGCGCAATCTCGACCCGAACGACTCCGGCCGCGATTACGGCGATTACGGCGTGGTGCACCACATCACGTTCACGCTCGTCAACCCGACCGACGACCCGCACTCGGTGTATCTCTACGAGAAGCCGCTCGGCGGTCCGGTGCGCGGCACGTTTTATGTCGACGGCCAGCTCAAGGAATTGGGCTGCGTGCGCCTGCCGCAACCGTACTGGATCACGACGTATCAGCTGCCGCCGCATTCGACCGGCGCGACGACGACGGTGACGATGACGGACGGCGGCTCCTTCTACCCGGTCGAGTTCGGCGTCATGGAAACGCAGCCGCAGCCGTACACGCCGCCCGTCGGCTCGCCGGACGGCTGTTCGCCGACGACGACCCGCACGGCGCAGCCGTCACGCTCGCGTCAATGAAGGTTCGCGCTCGCCCGTGATCGTCTGTTCCAGCCGCCACGTCGCACCGCCGTCGAACGACGTGCGGCCCTCCCACGCGAACGCGGTCGGCGTGATCGTCTCGAAGCTCCACCGGTAGCGCAGCGTCGCGGACGGCGCCGCGTCGATCACGATGCGCAAGCCCTCGCGCCGCGCGACGAACTCGATGACCTCGCCGCGCGGCACGCCGATCCAGACCTGGCGCCACGTCGCGAGCGCGCCGTCGTAGAAGCGCACGGTCAACCCGGTGCGGTGCGGAGTGTCGGGCGGCGATTCCGGCGCGCGGAAGCCGATCACGTCGTACACGGCGCGGCCGCCGAGCCCCCACCGGAACGACCAGAATCCTTCGAGCTCGTACTGCGGTTCATCCAAGGGCATGAGCGCCGTCCGCATGCGCCAGTCGCCGATCAGCGGCGCGAACAGCTCCGCCGCCGCTCCGAGGTCCGGATCCGGACCGTCCGCGGCAAGCCCGGGCATGGCGGTCGTAAATGCCTGCATCGTCATGGAACGATTCTGCCGCATTCGCGCACGCGGCGCTTTCGAAATCGTGCGCGCCGCATGATGCTCGTGGACGGCGCCGACGTACGCTGCGATCGCACCGCGCACAGCCGAGCGGATGAGGAGACGTCCGAGGTCCCGACCCTGGTATTGCCGCGCCGAGGCGTGTTCCGCTACCACGCCGGCGGGCGGACGGTGCTCGCCGACGCGAACACCGTCCTGCTGTTCCATCCGCACGAGCCGTACCGCATCTCGCATCCGACGGACGACGGCGACGAGTGTACGGCATTACGGTTCGATGCGGATGCCCTCGCCGGCGCGCTCGGACTCGCGAGCGAGCGAAGCCGCGCGTGGACGCTCGGCACACGGACGCACCGCACGGTGCATCGCAAGGCGCACGCGGCGATCGGCGCGCCGGACCGGCTCGCGCGAGAAGAGCACGCACTCGACCTCCTGGCGCTCATCGGTGGCGCCGTGCCCATTGCGGCCGCTGCGCGCGACGCGACGACGATCGAAGCCGTCCGCGAACGCCTCGCCGCCGACCTCAGCGCACGCGCGACGCTCGCCGAGCTGGCGCGCGACGCCGGCATCTCTGCGTACCATCTCGCCCGGCGGTTCCGCGCGCATACCGGAACCTCGCTGCACCAATACCGCCTCGCATTGCGCCTCAACGTTGCGCTGGCGCGACTTCACGACGGCGAGAACGACCTGACCGCGCTTGCACTAGACCTCGGCTTTGCGAGCCACGCACATTTCACCGCCGCATTCTGCCGCGCACACGGCGCTAGTCCGAGTGCGGCCAGAAAATTTCAGTCACCGACGACGCACCGGTGGCGAGCGCATAATGCGACCTCCACGATCGGGCACATGGAGCGGGCGGCGGGAATCGAACCCGCGACTCCTGCTTGGAAGGCAGGGGCATTACCATTATGCAACGCCCGCGTCGTTTCGTGAGGTACGGACACGGCCGCGCGCGTCCCTTGCGGAGACGCGCGCTTGCTTGCCATGTGGGCCGGGCAGGATTTGAACCTGCGTATCGCTTTCGCGAGCCGAATTTACAGTCCGGTGCCATTAACCACTCGACCACCGACCCACGGTGGGGACCCGCTTTGATACGCGGACCTCGCGGAGCGTTCCTACCGAGCGCGAGGGCTCTCTACCCTTCCACGCGGAAAGAGCCAGGACGCCGACGTACCGAAGCGGTCGAACGGATCGCACTTGTAATGCGACTGCGAAAGCACACGTGGGTTCGAATCCCACCGTCGGCTGTCCTCATGGCCCTCCCAAATTCGCGTTGGCATCGTGCGCGAACTCGCCAGTGAACCGTCTCGAACATTGAACGGTGACCAGAGCAAGTTGCGAGCGCATGGCTCACGGCGACGAAAAGGGGGCCGCGGTTCGCGACGCGGCTTACACGACAGGCTATAAGCAATGTGCATCGCGGGACCGCAATGTGTTCCGTTGCTCCAATACGCGGTAGGGTAACAATGTCCGTATGCCGGCGCGTCCAGCGTCCTCGACGAGGGCACCGATGCGACGGCTCTAAAAACCGGAAAGGCCCACTCAGCGGCAACAAATGCGAACATCCCAAGGGTAATATTAAGTGCAGGGACCGCAGACGTACATTGTTCCGGACACGAACTTCTTTCTGCATGGCAAACCACTCCGTGAAATAAGGGGCGTAATGCTAAACGTGCCGGAGGATTTCGTTTGGCTGTTCGTACGGACCGTTATCCGCGAACTAGACGATAAGGCGCATTCGCAAACCTCGCGCTTAAAACGGCGCGCAACCGCTTCCCTGCACGATCTCCGGGAGGCGATATCCGGCCGGCCGTCAGGGAGAATGCTGCAGGCGTTCACGCCCAAACCACCGCTTGACTACGGATCGATGGGATTCGACCCGTACGTCAATGACGAACGGATCCTGGCTGAGGTAGCGGCGTTCAAAGCTCAGAATTTCAACGCGGTTGTCCTTCTGCTTACTCGCGATACCGGCATGGAACTAATGGCGACACTTCACGGGATTGATCTTGCTAGCCCCGCGTGCGACTTGACAGCCGTCGAGGAAGAAGACGCAACGGAACGTGACTTGCGGAATCTCCGCCGCGAATTCGAAGCGCTGCGCGCAGCACAGCCGAAATTGACGCTGTCTTTTGCCGACAACGCAGCCGAGGTCAATATTGACGTATTTCCCGCGCTTTCAGAGTGCGCGTTAGCTGAAATCGTACAGACGCTCTCCGCGCCGGAAGCCGAGTCTCCTATGCAGGCCCAGTTCGTCTCCAGTATGATGATCGCGCAGTATGAACGCGATCCCAATTACGAAGAGTTGTTGGCGAAATATGCTGCCCGTCTTCGTGAAGCAGTTCCTGTACTTTGGGCCTCATTAGGTTCTGTCATCACCGTGTCGTTGGCGCTTCACAATATTGGAGATGTCGAGGCAAGCGATGTGAACGTTGAACTGACCGTTCCCCCCAGTCGTCACTGCTATTGAGTGGCTCCGAAAGAACCGGAGATTCCAAATAAGCCGCCCCTTTACGTCGAGAAACCGGGAGCCATGCGAGCATGGATGGCGCTTCGTATGCGACCGGTGAACACACTTTATCAGCCTTCACGACTATTGGGTCGTCCTTACGTCACTGCTACGGGGTCCGGTCCTACGATTCTTAGAGACGGCCGCATTGGATATTGGCGGCAGGCCATACGGCAACGTCGGATCTTGCCACTCAAGCCATTGCTGCTTCGACTTGAGGATCCCGTCACGGCATTCGATCTTAGCTATGAGATCCGCGGGAGTAACGTGCCTGGCGTGTCCACGGGACGCTTGCTTGTACGGCTGTCTCCGATCTCGGAATTGAACGCTATGGACAAGGTTTACCGCGCATTGCGTCATGCGAATCGAAAATTGGTTCATGGATCGGACGAGGTCGGCGAAATTGAAAGTATACCGGACGAGGCAGACTGAATCTAGCGCGAGAAAACCGCAACGAATGACAAGCTCGGTATGACGCTTCCGATTTTTTTTTGTTGAGTTCGGAATGTGAACATGCCATGACGCTGGCATTCCCAATCGTTATCATGATTTCGAAATGAGAAATGCAGCAAAATTACGTCCGTTCTGCGCGAACGGTTGCGCGGAGAGAATCAAAGCGCAGAGCGCGGCATTCTGTTCTCAGCGCTGTCAACTCGAACATTACCATCAGCGTATGATCTCACTGTGGCGCTCGGGCGCATTACCGCCGCGTCTCTATTTCAACCGCACTGTCCGACGCCACATCATCGAGGCAGCCGGCAACAAGTGCCAGCGCTGCGGTTGGAACGAACGCAATCCGTTTACCGGCCGCGTACCGCTCGAGATCGAACACATCGACGGAGATTGGCAAAACAATGCTCCCGACAATATCGGCGTGCTATGCCCAAACTGCCATGCGCTGACCGCAACATTCCGCGGTGCAAACCGTGGACACGGCCGCCCCGGAAGGCCCGGCTTGCGAGACTCCAAGGCGATGCCGGTTACCAGAATCACATGGACCGTTGGACTGACCCAACAACCGCTGTTCGATGTTTCCTGGTCCTGGAACCCTGGGTTATGCTCACGCCGTCATGGCCTTACGTGACCCAACCCATCGAAGTCAAGCCGATGTGGCGGCGGGCCGGCGGGCTCGCGCTCGTCTGCGAGAAGTGCCTCAACGTCCGCTTCCCCGAGGACTTTCCCGAGCACGCCGGTGACGAGCGGCTCAAGCTGCGCGAGTGGCTCAAGGACCGGCTGAAGGCGGACGGCCACTGGGGCGCCGTGCGGGCGACCGGCACGACGTGCCTCGACGTCTGCGCGGTCGGCCGGGTCACGATTCTGCTCGACCCGATCGGCCGCGGCGGCGAGCAGCGCTGCCTGGTGTTCGACCCGCTCGAAGACCGCGAGCTCATCTACGAGACGATCGTGCGCGAGCTCGCGCCCCCGCAGCCGCCGCCGCATGCGGCCGAAGCGCCGCCGGCGGCTGAAACCGAGAAGGCCCCGCACTAACTCGAAGAGGCCCCCGCGGAGCGGGGGCCTCTTCGTTTTCCGTCGGACTCCTCGAGAACGTCGGCTGACGGATCAGCTACGCGTCCCTACGTCCTTTCAAGGCAGCTCGATCTCGGCCAGGTTCTTCTCGATCTTGCGTTTCACGCGCTGGAGCGCGTTGTCGATCGACTTCACGTGACGGTTGAGATCGCGCGCCATCTCCTGGTAGGACTTGCCTTCCAGGTACGACAGCAGCACCTGCGACTCGAGGTCGGAGAGGTTCTCCTGGATGCGCGCCTTGATGTCTTCGGAGACCTCTTGGTTGATCACGAGCTCTTCGGGATCGGAGGTCTTCTGCGACGGCATGACGTCGAGCAGCGTTCGCTCGCTGTCCTCGTCGTAGATCGGCTTGTTGAGCGAGATGTACTGGTTGAGCGGGATGTGCTTCTGCCGGGTCGCCGTCTTGATCGCGGTGATGATCTGGCGCGTGATGCAGAGCTCGGCGAACGCCCGGAAGCTCGAGAGCTTGTCGGCCTTGAAGTCGCGGACGGCCTTGTACAGGCCGATCATGCCTTCCTGAATGATGTCCTCTCGGTCGGCGCCGATGAGGAAATAACTCTTTGCCTTGATCCGCACGAAGTTCTTGTACTTGTTGAGCAAGAACTCCATCGCCAGATTGTCGCCCGACTTCGCCGCGGAGACGAGGTCTTCGTCGGGCCGCTCGTGATAGTCGAGGACCTCGGCGGCGGGCTGGGTGAGCGCCATGAAACCTACCTTGCCGGAATTCGTCAGCACGTAAACGCGGGCCGGAGCCCGTCAGAGCCGTGCAGGACCGTCTAAGTATAGGAGGGTCCTTCTAGAAGGTCAAGGACGAAGGAGGTTGTCGGCCCTATGCGTCCGGGGAGGAGCCCGCCTCAGCCCGCTGCCGGACCGCCTCGTAGAGCAGGATTCCGGCCGCCACGGAGGCGTTGAGCGAGCCGACCCGGCCCAGCAGCGGGATCTCGACCAGCCCGTCGCACTCGCGCTGGACCAGCGGCGAGATGCCGGCGCCTTCGGCCCCGATCACCAGCGCCGTGTCCGACCGCAGGTCGACCGCCGTGTACGGGCGCGCCTGGGGGCTCAGCGCCGCGCCGTAGACCCACATCCCGGCCTTCTTCAGCGTCCGGACCGCTTGCGCGACGTTGGCGACCCGGGCGATCGGCACGAAGGCCGTGGCCCCGGCCGACGACTTGCGGACGGTCGGGTTGATCCCCGCGCTGCGCCGCTCCGGCATGATCACCGCGGTCGCCCCGGCGCACTCTGCCGAGCGCACGATCGCGCCGGCGTTGTGCGGGTCGGTCACGTGGTCCAGCACGACGAACAGCGCGGGGCGCTCGCGCGAGCGCAGCGCGATCACCTCGTCGAGCGACGCGTAGGCGAACGGCTCGCCGAAAGCCACCACGCCCTGGTGCGCCTTGTACGGGAACGACGCAAAGAACGCCCGGCTCTCGAAGCGCACCGGGACGTTGGCCGCCCGCGCGCGCTCGAGCAGGTTGCGCAGCGCGGGATCGTGCTTGCGGTCGTCGCCGACGTGCAGCTTGCGCAGCGGCTCGCCCGCGACAAGCATCTCGTCGACCGCGTGCACGCCGTACACGACGTCGTCGAGATCGATCCGCGGCGCGCGCCGCTGGCCGCCCGCACCGGCGGGCCCACGCTGCGCGCCTACGTGCCGGCGGCGGTCCACGTCGTGCCGTCCTTGGAATCCTTGAGCGCGATGCCTTCCGCGGCGAGCGCGTCGCGCAGCCGGTCGCCGAGCGCGAAGTCTTTGTTCTTGCGCGCCGCCGCGCGCGCGTCGATCACCGCTTGGACCACCGCCTCGGGCGAATCGCCGTTCAGGTGCAGCGCGTCGCCGAGCCGCGCGCGCAAGCGTTCGGCCAGCGCCGGGTCGAGCGCCACCGCGCGCTCCGCCTCCACCGGCCGGTCGAGCAGCGGACCGAGCCCGAACAGCTGCAGCGCGTCGTGCAGCAGCACCGCGCCGCCTTCGCGCTGCGCCGCATCGGGATGCTTCGATAAGCCCGAGATCAGGTCGAACAGCACGCCGAGTGCTCCGGCCGTGTTCATGTCGTCGTCGAGCGCGTCGAAGAACCGCGTCTCGTACGCTTCGACGCCGAGTCCACCGCGTTCTTCGGCGACGGCAATATTCGACGTTTCGCCGGAAAGCACGGCGTAGCCGCGGCGCAAGCGTTCGAGCGCCACGGTCGCGGCGCCGATCGACGCTTCGGTGAAGTTCATCGGCTTGCGATAGCCGGTTTGCAGAAACAGCAGCCGGATCGCCAGCGGATCGTGCCGCTTCAGCAAATCGGTGAGCGGCTCGAAGTTGCCCAGCGACTTCGACATCTTGCGGCCGTCGTAGTTGAGCAATCCGCCGTGCACCCACGTGACCGCCATCGGCGGTTCCGGCATCAGCGCCTCGCTTTGCGCGATCTCGTTCTCGTGGTGCGGGAAGATCAAGTCGTAGCCGCCGCCGTGCAGGTCGAACGGCACGCCGAGCAGCGCGCGCGACATCGCGCTGCACTCGATGTGCCAGCCCGGCCGCCCGTCGCCCCACGGCGACGGCCACGCCGGCTCGCCGGGTTTCGCGAACTTCCACAGCGCGAAGTCGAGCGGGTCGCGCTTGTGCTCGTTCTCCGCGATGCGCGCGCCGACGAGCAGCTCGTCGACCTGCTTGCCGCTCAGCGCGCCGTAGCGCGCAAACGTCTCGACCGCATAATAGACGCCGTCCTCGCTGACGTACGCGTGCTGCGTCGCGATCAGCTCGCCGATCATCTCGACGATCTGCGGAATGTAGTGCGTCGCGTACGGTTCTTCGTCGGGCTCGCGCACGCCCAGCGTGCGCATCGCGCCTTTGAACGCGCCGTAGTAGCGCCCGACGATCGCGTCGTACGTCGTGCCTTCGCGCTGCGCGGTCGCGATCGAGCGGTCGTCGATGTCGGTGACGTTCTGCACGTACGTCACGCGGTAGCCGTTGTGCGGGTGCTCGAGGTAGCGCCGCAGCACGTCGAAGAACAGGAACGACTTCGCGTGGCCGAGGTGCGCGTCCGCCGACGGCGTCAGCCCGCAGACGTACACGCGCACGTGCCCCGGCT
Source organism: Vulcanimicrobiota bacterium (assembly GCA_963723635.1). Classification (GTDB taxonomy): domain Bacteria; phylum Vulcanimicrobiota; class Vulcanimicrobiia; order Vulcanimicrobiales; family Vulcanimicrobiaceae; genus Vulcanimicrobium. The sequence continues at coordinate 85,565 of CAVRRP010000027.1, forward strand.
CGAGCGGTGCGAACGTTTCGACCGCATGCGTGCGGGTGTTATACAGCCGGAGAGGCATTCTTCCGTTCTATTTCGGCGAGCCGCGCTTCCAGCGCGGCGATCCGCTCGGAGAGCTGGGCGATGAGCGGTGCGTTGGGGTCGGGCATGGTGACGCGCGGGCGCGCGTCGGGCGGTGCGTTGAGCGGCTTGCCGTCGACCAGCACGACGCGGCCGGGAATGCCGACCACCGTCGCGTTGGGCGGGATGTCCTTGACGACGACGGAGTTCGCGCCGATCTTCGCGCCGTCGCCGATCGTGATCGCGCCGATGACCGCCGCGCCCGAGCCCACCGTGACGTTGCGCCCGAGCGTCGGGTGGCGCTTCGTGCGCTGCAGCGACGTGCCGCCGAGCGTCACACCTTGATAGATCGTGCAGCCGTCGCCCACTTCCGCCGTCTCGCCGATCACCACGCCCATCCCGTGGTCGATGAACACACCCTTGCCGATCGTCGCGCCCGGATCGATCTCGATGCCCGTGAAGAAGCGCGACAGCGAGCCCAAGAAGCGCGGCAGCAGCGGCACCTTCGCTTTGTAGAGCGCATGGATGAGCCGGTGCGCGGTGACCGCCCGCAAGCCGGGATACGACAGCAGCACGTCGAGATAGCCGCGGGCGGCCGGATCGCGTTCGACCGGCGCCCGGAGATCGGCAAGGAACGTCTCGAACGGGTTGGCGGGCACGACGCTCTTACGACACCACGTCGCCGCGCCCGGTTGCCCCGGATTCGGGCGGCGTCGGCTGGATCGTCTGAAACGGCACGCCGCCCGGCCCGAATTTGATCGGTTCGAGTCCCCGCCCGTGCAAGATGTGCGAGCTGACCGCTCCGATGCGGATCATGATCCGGTCGTGTCCGAGCAGCGCGAAGAGCAGCCCCAGCGGCGGCCCGTCGTGCGTTCCGGTGAGCGCCATGCGCACGGCCTCGAACGCGTCCTTGCGCGCGATCCCGAACTCGCTCGCGATGACCGGCAGATCGTCCGCAAGCGGCAACCCGCGCAGTTCGGGCTGCGCATCGACGTACTGCGCGACGGCGTCGAGGAAGAACAGCACCTGGCGATTGCGCAAGCGCTCGAGCTCCAGCGCGGGGATCGTCACCGCCTCCTCGCGCAGCGCGGCGATCGCGTCGAGCGCTTCGGCCAGGGTGTGCACGTCGTCGCCGAACGCGTCGATGAACGTGTCGATCCAGCGCTGCGCCGCGTCCGGAACGGGCTCCTCCAGCAGGCGGTGGCGCTGCATCAGCTCGGCGAGCAGCGCGCGATAGCGCTCGCGCGGGAGCGCGCGCAGCACGCGCGCGTTGAACGCGCGCAGGCGGTCGACGTCGAAGACGGACGGCGAGTGGCCGACGCGGTCGAGCGAGAATACGCCGACGAGGTCGCGCAGCGCGAACGTCTCGCGGCCGTCGGGCGCCGACCAGCCGAGCAGCGCGAGGTGCTCGATCACCGCTTCGGGCAGAAATCCCGCGCGGCGCAGCGCTTCCACCGTGACGGGCTCGTCCGCGCTCGAAAGCTTGTGGCGGTCCGCGCCGACGACGAGGCCGGCGTGCGCGTAGCGCGGCGGGTCGTACCCGAGCGCGCGCGCGAGAAGTATCTGCCGCGGCGTGTCGTCGAGGTGCTCGTCGCCGCGCAGCACCAGATCGATGCGCATCGTCGCGTCGTCGACCGCGGCGGCGAGATCGTACGTCACCGCACCATTTGACTTGCGCACGACGAAGTCGGCGATCGCATCGTGCGCGAACGCGACGTCGCCCTTGATGAGATCATGCACCACGGTGGTGCCGGGCGGGACACGAAACCACACCGCACGGTCGCGCTCGTATGCCGAACCGCCGGCGAGCAGCCGGTCGACGTGCGCCGCGTGCAGCGCAGCGCGCTCAGAGCGGCGGTACGGCGCGGCGGGGCCGCCCCTGTCGGGGCCTTCGTCCCAGTCGAGCCCGAGCCAGCGCAGATCGCGCAGCAGCGCTTCCTCGCCCGCTTCGGCGCGCGGTTCGCTCGTGTCGTCCAAGCGCAAAACGAACGAACCGCCCGACGTGCGTGCGAGCAGCCAGTTGAACAACGCCGTCCGCGCCGCGCCGACGTGCAGCTTGCCCGTCGTCGACGGAGCGAAGCGCACGCGGAGCGGGCGGTCGACGCCGAGGCGGTCCATCCGCCTCGTGATCAGCCCTCGCGGCAGAGCGTTCCTCTGCCGCGGGTCATCTCAGGACGGCTCGTCTTCGGTTTCTTCGTCGTCTTCGGTGTCGGGCACAAGTTCGTCGCCGCCTGCGGGATCAGGACCAGGACCGCCCGGACGTCCGGGCATTCCGCCCGCAAGGATCGTGTAGGGCTCGCTTTGCAAAATCATAGGCCCCGCGCCTTCGTGTCCGGCGCAACGGAACCATGCGTCCGCGGAGTGCTCGTCGAACGAAGACCGGCGTGATCTCTTCGGGCGTGTTTTGCCGAGAGCTCGTCGGCCGTGGTGACGAGCTGGCGTACCTTGCGTCGCGGGCGTCGTCGTTCGACGGCCGGCGCTCGGCGCTGATCGTCGTCCGCGGCGAATCGGGCGTCGGGAAGACGCGCTTGCTGGCGGAGGTGGTCGCGGCGGCGAAGCGGCAAGGATTGCGTACCGCCGAAACAGCCGTACGGGAGTACGCGAACGCACCGTATACCGCGATCCTCGAAGCGCTCGAGGCACTCGGCGTTGCCGTGAATCTCGAGCGCGAGGTTCGTGGCGACGGCGACGGCGACGAGAAATCGCGCCGCTTCGCCTCGGTTGCAACGACGTTCGCGCAGATTGCGCGAAGCTGCGCTGACGGGCTGCTCGTCGTGCTCGAAGATCTGCATTGGGCGGACGGCGGCACGGTAGAACTCTTGCGGTTTCTGGCCCGGCGTCTCGCGGCCGAACCGCTGACCTTCGTCGCGACGTACCGCGTCGACGAAGGCGAAGGTGAGGCCGAACGCATTCGCGCCCTCAGCGCACTCGAGCGCGATGCGGAGGATACGCTGGCGCTCGCGCCGTTACGCGACGCCGATGTCGACCGCCTGCTGCGCGGTGCGCTGGCGGGGGTCGACCAAACGCTTCCGCCGCAGGCGCTCGACCGGGTGCGCGAGCTCGCTGACGGCCGGCCGCTCATCGCCGAAGAGCTGTTGCGCGGCGCACTCGAACGGCGCGACCGCGACGGCAGCAGCGTGACGGTTCCCGCAAGCGTTCGCGTCACCGTACGCGAGCGTTTCGCATCGCTGCCCGAGGGCGATCGCGACATCCTCCTGCATGCCGCGGTCGTCGGCAGGCGCTTCTCGGCTCACTTCATCTCGCGCCTCACGGGACTATCGCCGGTCGCCGTATTCGCCGCCCTGCGCCGCGCACGCGACTTGCAATTGATCGTCGAGGGGGACGAGGACCACGGAGACGGGTTCGCATTTCGGCACGCGCTGACTCGCGAGGCGGTGTATGAGGAGTTGCTGCGCGCCGAGTCGCGCGCGCTGCACGCGCACGTCGCCGAAGCGCTCTCGCACGAGGAGCCGCTCGACGTCACGGCGATCGCCGAGCACGCCTGGCGAGCGCGCGACGTCGAACACGCCATCGGGTGGAACGAGCGCGCCGGCGATCACGCGGTGACGCTGTTCGCCTATGCCGACGCTGCGCGCCATTACGTCCGCGCGTGCGATATCGCGCTCGACCCTGCGCAACGGGCCCTGCTGGCCGAGAAGGCGGCGGAGTCGCTGTACGCGACGGGCGACGTTGCCGGCGCCGTCGACCGGCTCGCCCAGGCCATCGAAGCGCTCGCGAGCGATCCCGACGCCAACCGTCTCGCGCTGCGCAAAGCATATCTGCTGTTCGACCAAGGGCGCTACGACGAGAGCTTGCGCGAAGCGCTCGCGGTAGTCGGTCGCCTCGAGAACGAGGATTCCGCAATCCGCTTCGACGCGGAAACGATGACCGCCGGACTCCTCACCGCGCGCGGGCGCGCGGAGGAAGCGTTGGCACACCTGCAGCGCGCCGACCAGCTCGTCGCCCGGCCTGAGACCGCATCATCCGCGCGCTTCGCCGGAAATTACGCGTATTGCCTCGGCGTTCTGGGCCGCGCGCACGAGGCACGCGAGCGGTTTGCCGAAGCCCACCGAATCGCGCGCGAGCGCTCGGATTTCGACGTGCTCATCCGCTCGCTGAACAATCACGCAAACGTCGAGCTCGCGTACGGGACGGTCGCCACGGCGCGCGCGCTGTACGACGAAGGCTTGGCCGTCGCGCGCTCGACCAAGAACCTGCGCTTCGTCGCGTGGCTCTCGCAGAATGCCGCGCTGTGCGCTCTCGTCGCCGGCGACATCGATTCGACGGCCGAGCACCAGGCGCAGGTAGACGAGATTCGGCACGACGTGGACACCGTGCTCCGCTGGGCGCTCGGCACGACGCTTCGCCGGTCGACGCTCAGCGGGACGGACGATGCCGCGCTGCGCGAGCACGCGCTCAGCACCGCGCGCACGGCGATCAAAAAATCCGACGCACCCGCCGTCGGGCTCGTCGCGGGCGCCGTTGCGCTCGATCTGCTGCGATGCGGGAGCACGTCCGAAGCGGCTGCCCTCGTCAGCGACGCGCTCACCGTGGTGACGCGCGCCGAGCCGCCGTATTGGCTGCACGACGCGGCGAGCCGCTGCGCCGAACCCGACGTGCGCGCCGCCGCGCGCGATGCGCTCGCCGTCATCGCGGCGCGCGACGGCGCCTGGCCGGCGCGCGGCTTTCTCGCGGTCGCCGATGCGCGCGAGGCGCTGCGGCGGCGGCGGCGCGAGGACGCGCTGCCGCACGCCGACGCCGCGATCGAGGCGTTCCGCACCGCCGGCTGGCGGCTCGAGGAGTCGTTCGCGCTCGAGCTCGCGGGGCGCACCGCCGACGCCGTCGCGCTCTTTCGCCGGATCGGCGCGCTGGGCGAGGTCCGGCGGCTCACCGAGACCGGCGCCGCGGCCCCGCGGCGCCGCGGCGAGTCGACGCTGACCGGCCGCGAGCGCGAGATCGCGGGACTTCTCGTTACCGGCCACGCGACGCGCGCCATCGCCGACACGCTCGTCATCTCGGAACGGACGGTCGAGACGCACATCGCGGCGATCTATCGCAAGCTCGGGGTTTCCAACCGCACCGCGCTCGCGCGGCTGCTGGACGAGGCGGCGGCTACTCCGTAATCTCCGTACCGGCGGGCCCGAAGCTCGGTACCGCCACGGATAGAGACGCGCCGACCGCTCCGGTAGCCTTAGCGCATGAACGCTACGCCCGATTCGCGCCGCATGGCAGGCGCGCTCCGCATGCTGGCCGAGCTCTCCGCCGTCGCTGCCGAGTGCGCGGCAACCGGGGTGTGGGATGACGAGCTGACTGCCCGCCGCCGCCTCCGCGTCGATGCGCGCGCCGGCGAGGTCCGCACGGACGACCGTCAGGTGAAAGCGCTGTGATCTGGTTCGCGCCGGTCGAGGCTTTCGACGAGCACGACCGCGTACGCCGCGATCCCCGTCCCGTCACCCGTGTAGCCCATCCCCTCGCTCGTCTTCGCCTTCACGCTGATGCGGGCGACGTCCAGGCCGAGCACGTCGGCGATCGCGTCGCGCATCAGAGGAACGTGGCCTGACAGCCGCGGCGCTTGGACGACGACCGTCGCGTCGACGTTCGCGATCGTCCAGCCGTGGCGCACCGACAGCTCGTGGCAGGCAGCCAGCAGCCGCAGCGAGTCGGCATCTTTCCACTGGGGGTCGTCGTCAGGGAAATGCGCCCCCAGGTCGCCCAGCGCGCAGGCTCCCAGGAGCGCGTCGCTGATGGCGTGCACGAGGGCGTCCGCATCGCTGTGCCCGAGCGGGCCGCTCTCGTGCGGAATCCGCACGCCCCCCAGCACGAATGGCCGTCCTGCGACGAGCCGGTGCGCGTCGAACCCGTGTCCGACGCGAAAGTGCGGAAGATGCGCGTGCACTAGCGCTCCCGCGGCGCATGGTGCGAGAGGTGCGCGGTGTACAGCGCATCTTCGCCCGCCAGCGCGCTGAGGCGCGTGCCGAAGCCGCGCAGCGCGCTGTTGGTCGCGTACGCACGGATGATCGACGCGCTCGGCAGGTCGCGATCGATCTCGTCGACGCGCGCGTCGCGCGCCTCGAGCTCGAGCAACACCGCGTCGACCGCGCGCGGCGCGACGTAGCACTCGACGAGCAGCACCTCTTCTTCCGCGCTCCCTTGCGGCCCGCGCTCGCGCAGCAGCGCCTCGGCACGCGCGAGATCGCCCGGCAGCGTGACCTTGAAGTTATCCGCCGCGCTCTCGACGACGACGACGTCGAGGCCCGCGCGCTCCAGCAGCGCCGCGTCGTCGGTCACCGGCGGCTGGCCGTGGCGAACGGCTTCGGCGTGCGCGCGCCGCAGGTCGCGCGCGGTCGCGAACTGCGGCGTCTGCGCGGCCCACAGCTCGCCGCGGTCCAGCGTGCGCGTCACCTTGCCCGTCGCGTCGACGACCTTGATCGTGTCGACGACCGGCGTCGCGAGCAGCGACGCCGTGCCCGGGCGAACGGGACGCATCCCGTTGCGGACGTCGGACGTGCGCACCAGCGGGCGCGCGCCGTCGTGCACCAGCGCCGCCGTGACGTCGTCGGAGAGCGCGTCGAGCCCGTGGCGCACGCTGGCCTGGCGGTCGGGGCCGCCGCGCACGACGATCACGGTCGCGTCTTTCACGCGCGCATGCGCGAGCGACTCGACGCGCTCGATGAGCTCGGGTTCGGTGACGATCACCAGCTCCGAGATCTCCGGCATCGCGGCGAACGCTTCGATGGACCACGCGACCATCGGCTTCCCGCCCAGATCGACGAGCTGCTTGGGCCCGCCGAACCGCGTGCCGTGTCCGGCCGCGACGATCACCGCGCCCCAGATCACGAGCGCACCGCTTTGGGGCGGGCGAAGATCATGCGGCCGGCGTTGGTCTGCAGCGCGCTGGTTACCGCGACGTCCACCGTTTCGCCGATCAGGCGGCGGCCGTTCTCGATCACGATCATCGTGCCGTCGTCGAGGTAGCCGACGCCCTGGTGCGTCTCGCGGCCTTCGCGGATCACGTTCACGCGCAGCTCGTCGCCCGGCAGCAGCACCGGCTTGAGCGCGTTGGCGAGCTCGTTGATGTTGAGAACGGAAACCCCCTCGACCTGAGCGACTTTGTTGAGGTTGTAGTCGTTGGTGACGAGCCGCGCGCCGCGCTCCTGCGCCAGGCGCACGAGCTTGGCATCGACCTGCGCGATGTCCTCGGGATCGCGTTCGACGATCTCGATCGGGATCGTCTGCTGCAGCGTGGAGAGCAGCTCGAGCCCGCGCCGCCCGCGGGTGCGCTTGAGCGGGTCGGCGCTGTCGGCGATGAGCTGCAGCTCGCGCAGCACGAAGCGCGGCAGCAGCAGCGGGCCTTCGAGAAATCCGCTGCGCACGATGTCGAGCACGCGCCCGTCGATGATCACCGACGTGTCCAGCACCTTGGGCTCACCGCCGCCGACGGCGCTCGACGGCGTCGCGAGCCGGCCGATCGTCATGCGCTGCTTGGCGCCGACGCGCGCGCCCAAGAACGCCGCGAAGATCGACACGACCAGGTACAGCGCGATCGCGATGTAGCCGCCCGTCGGCCCGGCGAACGCAACGAACTCGAACAGGATGCTCTTGATGAGGAACGCGACGACCAGGCCGGTGACCAGGCCGACGGCGCCGCCGACGAGCTCGCCGGGCGCCAGCCGGTCCATCGCGCGCTCGACCTGGTGCAGCTCGGTCTCGAACAGCAGCTGCGCCGCCGGGACGATCAGCACGCCGACCACGGCACCGACCATCGGGGCGACGATGAGGAACGCGAGCTGCCAGAACTGGCTCGCGACGTGCAGCGAGATCAGGTGCACGTACGCCTCGCGCCCGAGCAGGAAGCCCGTGACGCCGAAGATCAGCGCGAAGACGAGGCGCAGGAGCGCGGTCGCGACGCCGCGGCCGGGTTCAGTCGGCGAGGAACGCACCACAGACATCGTTGGCTACGAACCGGCCGCGTTCGGTGAGGCGCAGGCGCGCGGGGTCGGCGGCGAGGACGCCCGCCGCGACGAGATCGTCGACCACGCTCCGGTATCGTTGATGCACATCGATGCCGTACCGTTCGCGGAACGCCGTGACGTCGACTCCTTCGGCGGTCCGCAAGGCGAGCATAATCGCCTCGCCGGCCCGCTTGGCGCCTTCGAGCCGCTCGCTTTCGCCCGGGATCGGCGTTCCGGCGAGCGCTGCGTCGCAGTACGCGCCGAGGTCGCGGGTGTGCGTCGAGCGGACGCCGTCGAGGTAGGACGCCGCGCCCACGCCGAGCCCCAGGTACGGTTCATTCGCCCAGTAGAGCGCGTTGTGCTGGGAGCGAAACCCGGGCTTGGCCCAGTTCGAGATCTCGTACTGCTCGAACCCGGCGGCGCGCAGACGATCGATGGCGATCGCATACATGCGCGCTTCGAGCGACTCGCCGGCGAACGCGCTCGGATCGCGCGCGAACCAGGTCGCGTACGGCGTTCCTTCCTCGATCGTCAGCCCGTAACAGGACACGTGCTCGACCTCGAGCGCGACGGCCGCGTCGAGCGACGCGGTCCAGCTTTCCTCGGTCTGTCCGGGCACGCCGAAGATCAGGTCGACCGAGACGTTTGCGAAGCCCGCGGCGCGCGCGGCTTGCACGGCGGTCGCGACGTCGGCCGCGGTGTGCCGCCGGCCGAGCACGCGCAGCTCGCGCGGGACGAACGACTGCACGCCGATCGACAGCCGGTTCACCCCAGCATCGCGCAAACCGGTGAGCCGTCCGGCAAGCGACGGATCGGGATTCGCTTCGGTGGTGACCTCCGCATCGGGCGGCAGCTCGAAGCGCGCGCGGAGCTCGCCGATCAGCGCGGCGACCGTATCGGGCGCGTACGTGGTCGGCGTGCCGCCGCCGAAGAACAGCGTGCGCGCCCGCACCGCCGGCGCGCTCGCGAGCTCGGCGCGCAGCGCGGCAAGGTAGCGCGCAGCGCGCGAATCGTCCCACGCCCATTTCGCGAAGTCGCAATACGGGCAGATGTACGGACAAAACGGCAGGTGGACGTAGAGCCCGGCGGAGGAGTCAGCGATGGTAGAGTCCGTGCACCACGCCGCCCTCGGCGTCGAACCGGCCTTTGATGATGTCGTAGAACTGCGTGTCGCGTCGTTCAAACGCGCGAAAGACGGCGTATGCGACGGGATCGATGCGCGCTGCGATGTTTTCGAGCTTCTCGGCCAGCCAATGTGTCTGTCGTTCGAAAAGCGCAACACCCGCAAGAACGAAATACTGTTGGCTCGCGTCCTTAACGGAACCCGACTCGTCAAGGTATAACAGATACATAAAATCAGATGCGGATGGTAGGGGACTTGCCCCTGCGGCCCACGGAAGCGGGCCTACCAACCGCGTAGGTATTATACCTGGCTCCGGTTGATCTGACAAGTACCTGTCTGCTTTCGGCTCAGGGGCCCGGGATGACGAAGATCCCGATCGCGCCTTGGCCTGCGTGGGTGCCGATCACCGGGCCCGCTTCGAGCTGTTCGAACGCCGCCGGTGTCGTGGTGATCTTCTCGCGCAGCTTGGTGATGACGCGCGCCGCTTCTTCGGCGGCGTGGGAGTGGATCACGCAGACGCGCGGGCCCTCGGCTTTGTTCGCTTCGGCGGCAGCGGCGTCGACGCACGTGTCGAGCGCGCGCGCGTAGGTGCGGACGCGGGCGTACTCTTGAATCTTGCCGGAGTCGATGCGCAGGACCGGAACGATCTTCACCAGCGATCCGACGAAGGCTTGGGTGCGCGACACGCGCCCGGTGCGCACCGCGTGCGAAAGATCCGGCACCGTCGCGAAGCCGCGCAGCACCTCGCGGTCGCGCGCGAGCGCGTCCAGCACGGCGTGCACGCCGCCGCCCGCGCGCGCGACGTCGCGCGCGTGCTGCGCCTGTAGCGCGAGCCCGCCGGCGACGGTCTCGCTGTCCACGACGTGGATCTCCGCACCGTCGAACGATTTCGCCGCGGTGTTTGCCGCGTTGTTCGTCCCCGACAAGCTCGCCATGATCGTGATGCACACCACCGGCCGGCCCGCTTGGACGTGCGGGCGGAACGCGTCTTCGAACATGGCGGGCGTCGGCTGCGCGGTGGTCGGCAGCACCTTGAGGCTCGCGAGCTTGCGGTAGAACTCGTCGCGCGAGAGATCGATCTGATCGCGAAAGCGCGTGTCGCCGAAGTTGACGAACAGCGGGACGACGTCGATGCCGTCGCCCGTCCGCAAATCGGAGGTGGAGTCGGTGACGACCGCGACGACCGCGGTGTTCATGCGGCGAGCACGGCGCCGATCGATCCGACGAGGTCGGCGGCGGCGGCGGCCGCGGCTTGGCGGATCGCGTTGCGAATTGCGATCTTGTCCGAGCGGCCGTGCGCGACCACGCAGTTGCCGCGCACACCGAGCAGCGGCGCGCCGCCGTAGGTGGAGTAGTCCATCTTCAGGCGGATCGCCGAGAAGACGCTGCGGCTGAGCAGCCCGCCCAATTTTCCGAGCGGCCCGGTGTTCTCGAACGACTCGCGCAGCAGGTCGCGGATGTAGGTCGCGCTGCCTTCGGCGGTCTTGAGGATCACGTTGCCGACGAAGCCGTCGGCGACGACGACGTCGGCGTGGTTGCTCAAGATGTCCTTGCCTTCGACGTTGCCGACGAACCGCACCGGCGCGCGTTCGAGCAGCTCGGCCGCCTCGATCGATTGCGTGTTGCCTTTGGTGCGCTCTTCGCCGACGGAGATCACGGCGACGCGCGGCTCCGCGATTCCCAGCGCGGCGCGCGCGTATGCGCTGCCCATCACGCCGAACTGCATCATCCATTCCGGCTTGCAGTCGACGTTCGCGCCCGCGTCGCACAGCACGACGGGACCGTCTCGGCCCGGCAGCACCGCGCCGATCGCGGGCCGCGCAATGCCCGGTATCGTGCGCAGCCGGATGAGCGCGATCGCCAGAAACGCGCCGCTGTTTCCCGCGGACACGACGGCGTCGGCGCGGCCCTCGCGCACGAGGTCGACGGCGTCGCCGAGCGACGTGCCGCCCGACTTGCGCACCGCCTGCGACGCGCTCGCGTCCATCGGCACCTCGCCCGCCGAGTGCACGATCTCGATCGCCGTCTCGCCGTGCAGCAGCGGCTCGATGCGCGCGCGGTCGCCGACCAGCACGATCTTCCCCAGGCCGTCGCGGTGCGCGAGCAGCGCGCCCGCGACGATCGCACCGGGCGCATCGTCCCCGCCCATCGCATCCACGGCGATCACCGGCAGCTTCGCTTTGCCGTCCCCACTCACCCGACTAATGCTCAACGCTGATCCAGTACTCGACGCTCGGCTGCCCGCCGTAGTAATATTCGACGTCCACGGCGCTGAAACGTTCGCCGAGAGCCGCCGCGTACTTCTGCGCGTCCCGCTCGCGCTGCGAGCCGCCGTAGTACAGCGTCACGAGCCCGCCGTCCCCGGCGCCCAGCGCCCCCGCCGCATCGCCGATCACGTCGCCCAGCGTGGCTGCCGTGAGCAGCCGCTTGCCGATCGCCGCCGCCGCCGCGCCGCGCTGCACGGCGACGCCGTCCACGCTCGCATCCTTGCCCGCGAAGAACACCGATGCGCTGCGGACGTCCGCCAGCGCGGGCGCGAGCTCGTCGAGCGGGACGGGGCCTTCCGCGCCGCCCAGCCGGAGCAGCGCCGCCAGCCCGGCGACCGGGTCCGTGCTCGGCACGACGACCACAGTCTTCGCGCTCAATGCGGCGACCTCGCGCGCGGCCAGCGCGACGTTGGGGTCGTTCGGGAGCAGGTAGACGGTCTGCGCGAGCGACGCGTTCACGCCCACGAGCAGGTCGCGCACCGACGGGTTCGCACCCGGGGGGACCGGGATCGTCACCTCCGCGCCGAGCTCGCGCGCGATGCGGTCGAAGCCCGCGCCGGGCACGACGGCGGCGATCCCGACGGCGCGAGCCGGCGCGTCCACGACGAGCAAGTTGTGCTGCTGCGCCATGTCCTCGCGCTTCCAGCGCGTCACGGTCCCGTGCTTGGCGGCGATGGCCTTGACGGTGTCGGGCTCGGCGCAGTGGATGTGCACCTTGATCGCCGGCGCGCCGCCGATCACCAGCAGCGAGTCGCCGTGCCGGTCCAGCTCGTCGCGCAGCGGGTGCGCGTCGACCGTCGGGTCCTCGAGCACGAACTCGGTGCACCAGTGGTTGTCGCCGACGACCTGCTGGCGGGTGAAGACGCTCGAGCGCACCGGCCGGCGCGGAAACGCCGTGGAACGCACGGTCGCCTGCGGCAGAAAGCGCAGCACGCCTTCGAGGAAGTAGCACAGCCCCGCGCCGCCGGAGTCGACGACGCCCGCCTCCTTGAGCGCGGGGAGCTGCTCGGGGGTGCGGTCCAGCGCGTCGTTGGCCGCCCGCAGCACCGCGTTGGCGAGCCGGTAGAAGTCCGGCTCGCGCACGGCCAGCCGGTAGGCCTCGTCCGCCGCGGCCGTCGCGACGGAGAGGATCGTGCCTTCGACCGGCTTGGTCAGCGCGGCGCGCGCCGCGCCGGCCGCCTCGCGCATGCCGAGCGAGAGCTGGAAAGTGTCGATGCTGTCGCGGTGGCGGACGCTGTGGGCGAAGCCGCGCAGCATCTGCGAGAGGATCACGCCGCTGTTCCCGCGCGCCCCCAGCAGCGAGCCCTGCGCGGCGGCCCCGGCGACCACCGAAAGCGGCTGGTCGCAGACTTTGCGGGCCTCGTGCATCGCGGCCTTGGCAGTCAGGAACATGTTGGACCCGGTATCGCCGTCGGGGACGGGAAAGACGTTGAGGTCGTTCAGGACGCCCCGGTACTTCCGTAAGAAGTAGGTGCCGGCCGCGATGAACTTCTCGAACGCGCGCCCGTCGAGGTGGGTGACTGCCATGGAGCGCTCCTCGCGTTCCTGGACGAGCGCGTCCCGCCCTGCGGACGCGGCCTCGGCGCAGGCGGCCTTGTCCGCGCTGGCCGGGTCTGGTACAATCCGCCTGTTATGGCCAAGCGATGTGATGTGTGCGGCAAGGGTCCCATGGCCGGGAACAACGTCAGCCACGCGATGAACAAGACCAAGCGGCGGTGGCTGCCCAACCTCCAGGCCGTCAAGGTCGACGACCGCGGCACCCACAAGACGGCCCGCGTCTGCACCAACTGCCTGCGGAGCAAGCGCGTCAAGCGCGTCGGCGCGGCCTAGCCGCACCGCTCAGCCCCGCAGGTGATCCCAACCTGCGGGCGTCACCGGCGTGCCGTCGGCAAAGCGCACGCCCGGCTCAGTCGTGATGGTCCCGACCCGCAGCAGCTTGCGGCCCGTGTGGGCGCGGAAGCGGGCGGCGAGATGGCCGAAGGCCCGCTTTTCCACGGCGACCAGGAGTTCGAAGTCCTCGCCGCCGTCGAGCGCCCAGCGCTCGGGATCGTCCCCGGTGCGTCCCGCGACGCGGCGGGCGCCCTCGTGCACCGGGATGGTTTCGATCGTCGCGCCCGCTCCCGAGGCGGCGCAGAGCCGGGCCAGGTCGGTCGAGAGGCCGTCGGAGGTGTCCATCATCGCGCGCACGTGCCGCGAGGCGCCTAGCCAGCGGCCCTCGCGCAGCCGCGGCTCGGGCGTGCGGTACGCCGCGAGCACGTCCGCGAACTCGGGCTCCGCAGCGAGGTCCGGCCGGTCGACGGCCAGCAGCAGGCCTGCCCGGCTGGCGCCCAGGGGGCCGGTGACCGCGACCACGTCGCCCGGCCGCGCGCCGGAGCGCGTCTTGAGATTCGACGCCCGCACCTCGCCGACGACCGCGATGGCAAACGTGATCGCCGGCGCGCGCGTGAGGTCCCCGCCCGCGATCGCGCAGCGCGATTGCCGCGCCAGCGCGGCGATCCCGTCGTAGGCCTCGAGCAGCCACGCCGGATCGGTCTCCGGCGGAAAACCGAGCGCGATCGTCGCGAGCACCGGCCGCGCGCCCATCGCGGCAACGTCGGAGAGGTTGGACGCGAGCGCGCGCCGGCCGGCGTCGCGCGCGCTCATCGCGCCGCGCGTAAAGTGCACGCCTTCGACCAGCGCGTCGGTGGTGATGATGCTGCGGTTGCCGTGCGACGGCTGCCACACCGCCGCGTCGTCGCCGATCCCGACCAGCAGCCGTTCCGCCGGCACGCCGTGCAGGCGCTCGCGCAGGCGCGCGATCAGCGCGTCCTCGTCGCTCATGTCAAATCCAGTGCTGGTTCCAGATGCGGGCGTAGAACGCGTCCGTCGTGATGGGCCAGCCCGAGACGAGCGGGAAGAAATAGACGAACGCGGCCACCACCAGCGCCGCATAGACCGCCACCGCGTACCGGCCGCGCACGTCGCCGCGCTCGCGGCCCCAGTTCCAGACGCGCTGGAGCACGACGGCGTTCGCGAGCACGATGATCGCGAGGTTCGGATAGAAATGGTACTCGAACGCGATGCGCGGCGAGCGAATCCACGGCAGCCACTGGAACAGGTACGCCGCGACCAGCAGCGCGTAGCCGCGGTTGCGCTCTTGCCACGCGAGCCACGCGACGATCGGCACGCTCACCAGGCCGGACCACCACACCAGCGGGTTGGGCAGCGCGCGGATGGTCGAGGTGCAGCATTCGCCGTGCGCCGTGATGACGTGCGTGTAGTGCGCGTAGTACAGGATCGGCTTGTCGAGCAGCGGCCACTGCCACCACTGCGACGCGTACGGGTGCGTGGCGTGGAGGCCCGCGTGATACCCGTACATCTGGTGCTGCATGCCGACCACGTCGACGAAGCCGTGACCGAGCGTGAAGTACGGAATGTACGACGCGACGTACACGATACCGCCCACGACCAGCATCGCAGCGGCGACGACGTCGAGCGGCGCGCCGAACGGGTTGCCGAAGAGTGCGGGCCGGCGCAGCCAGCGCTGCGCGTTGACGGCCGCGGCGATCGCCCACACGACGGCGATGTCGAACAGCCCGTTCCACTTCGAGTCCGCGACCAGCGCCGCGCTCAGCGGGAGCGCGATCCACCACGTGCGCGCGTCGCGCGCGCGCAGCGGCGTACCGTCGACCGTTCCGGTCGCATCGGCGCGGTACGTCGCGGTCGCGACGGGCGTCGCGTACGTCAGCGTTCCGGCGGCGTCGACCGTGCGCTCGAGCTCGCCGTCGCTCTGCAGCGGCTTCATGCGCCGCGCCGGCGCCAGCTCTTCATCCTGCGGCGTCACCAGCCGCAGCGCCGCGCCGCCGGCGAGCACGCGCGTGCCGTCGGCGTACGACGTCTCGCTGCCGCGCGCAAAGCGCGGCACGACGAGCACGCGCCCCACCAGCCAGAACAGCACGAGCACCCACACAGCGAGCACCGCCTGCGCCACGCCGGCCCAGTCCGTTCCGTTCTTCGTCGGCCCCAGCCCGGGCGCCACGAACCACGCCGCAACCGCGGCCACGACGCCCAGCGCCATCGTCACGGCGAGCGCCCGCACCGCCGCGCGCGACCGCAGCGGCACACGGCGCGCGATCTGCGCCGCCGTCCACAGCCGGTAGAACGCATAGAGCGTGAGCAGCGAGAAGAACGCGACGGTGATCTCCGGCGTCGCGATGCGCGACTGCACGTAATGGAACCCGTCGAGCGCGAGCATCAGCGCGGCGAGCGAGGCGAACAGCGTCGACGCCGTGAGGCGCTTCGCGAAGACGTACAGCAGGCCGACGGTGAGCGCGCCGACGACGACGTTGCCGAAACGCCAGCCGATCGCGGTGTCGCCGAGCCCGTGCAATCCGCCGAACAGCAGCATCGAGAGCGTGATGATGAGCTTGGTCAGCGGCGGGTGCGTGAACTCGAACGACCACAGCCCGTTGACGTCGACCCGGTGCAGATACTCCTCGCCCGCGCGCGCGTAGTAGATCTCGTCGAAGATCTTCTCCGCCGGGAACTGGAGCCACAGCACGCACAGCACGAACGAGCCGAGCGTGAACAGACCCGCGAAAAGCCAGTCGCGGCGCGTCATCCCGGCGAGCCCTTCGCGCGGGTCGAACCACGTGCGCGCCTTGGCGGCCAGCGCGGCGAACGCACCTCTGGACGTCGGCGCCTTTGTCGGCACTGCGGCATCGCTCGCGGGTTCCGCCGCGCCGAGATACCGGTAGCCCAGCCAGAAGAACAGCACGACGTTCGCGAGCGCGGCGGGATGCGAGACCGCCGGCCACAGATCGGTGGCGTCGACGCCGGCGATCTTCGCCTCCATCACCGTCTGGTACGCGAGCGAGTACGCGAGGTTCAGATACGTGGTGACGGTCAGCACGGCGGCCGCCCACCCGCCCGTGCGCCCGAACGCGACCAGCGGCATCGCCAAGAGAAAGGCGCCGTAGACGTAGCGCTCGTGCATGCGCGTCGCGAGCACGAAGAACGCGAGCGCGCACAGCATCGCGCCTTCCAAGAACGCGCGCTCGTCGCGCCGCTGCAGATAGCGCCCGACGATCAGCGCGGTTGCGGCGAGGACCAGCGCGACGCCCCACCCGGCCAGCGTTCCGGCGGGGATGCCGAAGACCGCGAGCGGCGCGTTGTCCGGCTGCCAGAACGGCTGGCGCAGCGCGTACAGGTTGAACGCGTTCGCCGAGTTGTAGGGATAGATGCCGCTGCCGAACGTGTAGCGCGAGAACAGCCAGCGAACCACGTCGGCGCCGGGATGGAACAGCAGGCCGACGACCAGCGCGAGCGCGAGCCCCGCGCCGGTCCCCGCGGCGGTTGCGACGAGGCGGCGCGCGCGCACCACCGCATCGGCCGTCGCAAACGGATACGCGAGGAACAGCGGCACGAGGATCACCGCGGGCGGTTTGATCAAAATCGAGAACGCGACCGCCAGCCACGCCCAGATCAGGCGCGGCATCATCTTCTGCGGCTCGTCGCCGGCGCGCAGCACGCACCAGACCGCGACGAGCGCGAAGCCCCACGACACGGAGTCGACCTGGCCCCAGTACGCGGACACGTAGATCGCGACGGGATTGAGCGCCAGCGCCGCCGCCGCGAGCAGCGCGACGCCCTGTGACGCATAGCGCCGCGCGATCGCGTACACGATCCCGGCGTTCACGAGATCCATGACGATCGCGGGCAGCTTCACGAGCGCGCGCAGGATCGACCAGTCGTGCAGATTGTCGGTGGCCGCGCCGGGCATCACGGCGTAGAGCTTCGCGACGAACCACAAGATGACGAAATAGCCCGGCGGGTACTCCGTGAAGGTCACCTTGGTGAAGAACTGCGACGGCGAGTTGTCGCGCAGCGCGAGCGCCCACGCTTCGAACGCGGCGACGTCGTTGTGAAAACCGGTGCTGCCCAGGAACAGCAGCCGCAGGATCAGGCCGGCGCCGAGGATCGCGGCGAGCGGCGCGGTGGCGCGGGCGGTCAACGCGCGGCGGTCTGCGCTGCGTCGGCGCGGCGGCGCAGGTCGCGCAGCGCCTCCGGCGGATCGTCCGCGGCGAACACGGAGTTGCCCGCGACGAGCACGTTCGCGCCCGCGCGCACCGCGCGCTCGGCGTTCTCCGGCCCGATGCCGCCGTCGACCTCGATCTCGCAGGCGGGGTTGGACGCGTCGAGCAGCGCGCGCACTTCGGCGACCTTCACCAGCGCGCGCTCGATGAACGACTGCCCGCCGAAGCCGGGGTTCACGCTCATGACGAGCACGCGGTCGACGTCCTCGACCAGGTCCACCAGCATCGCCGCCGGCGTCCCGGGGTTGATCGCGATCCCCGCCTTCGCACCGAGGTCGCGCACGTGCCGCAACAGGCGGTGCTGGTGCGGCGTCGCCTCGTAGTGGAACGTGATGACGTCGGCGCCCGCGGCGCGGAACGCATCGACGTACTTCTCCGGCTCGACGATCATCAGATGACAGTCGAACGGCAGCCGCGTGAGCTTGCGCAGGTCCTTGACGATCTTCATGCCCCACGTGAAGTTGGGGACGAACACGCCGTCCATCGAGTCGAGGTGCAGCTCGTCGGCGCCGCCGCTCTCGACCATGCGAATCTGGTCCGCGATGTCCGCGAAGTCGGCCGACAGCAGCGACGGCGCGAGCTTGACGCGGCGCGCGCTCACGGGGTCGTCGCCTCCGGCTTGGGCGAGCCGTTCGCCGCATTTCCGGCTTTCGCGTCGGCCGGCGAGGGGATCCAGCGCGCGGGCTCGCGGCCGATCACGGTCTGGTTCTGCAGTTCGTTGTTGATGTAGGTGTCGATCTCCGCGTTGCCGACCGCGGTGACGGTGAAGTCGAGCTTCTGCCCGCCTTGCGCGAACCCGTCGTAGATATTCCACGTGCCGGTGTCGTCGCGCACTTCGAGGCGCACGCGCGCGGCGTCGTCGCGCGCCGGGACGGTCGCCGACGCATGCACTTGGCGGATGAGGTAGCCGTACTCGCCCGGCCCGGCGCTGACTTGCAGCGACACCTCTTCGAACGGATCCATCGTCGTGCCGGCCGACGGGCTCTGGCGCACGATCTCACCGCGGCGCGGACCGCCCGGACCGAACGGCGTCCACACGATCTGACCGAGGTGGATGCGCGCTTTCGCCGCGGCCGTGCGCGCGTCGTCGATCGACATGCCGGTGAAGTTCATGGCCTTCACGCCGCTGGGCGGCCCTTTGCTGAGCTGCAGCGTCACCTTCGAGCCTTGGCGCACGCTCGCGAGCGGCGCGGGATCCTGACCGACCACGTGATCGCGCGGCACGTCGTCGTTGTTGACGTACGCCGTCTTGTCCAGCTGCAGCCGAAAGCGGTTGAGGTCGAGCCCGGCGTTGCGCAGCGACTCGAAGCGCAGGTCCGGCATCGCGAAGATCGTCACGCCGCTGCTGACGATGAGCGACACCTGCCGTCCTTCGCGCACGCGCGCGCCGGCGTCCGGCTGCTGGCTCATCACCACGCCTTTGGGGAACTGGTCGCTGGGCTGCGTCGCGATGACGACGCAGCGCAGCCGCAGGCGGCCGCATTCGGCGTTCGCGTCGACTTGCGTCTGGCCCGTGAACGCGGGGGTGAACACCGACGCCGCGCTGGGCGCGAAGAACTCTTTGATCGAGCGCCCGAACCACACGCTCACGCCGACCGCGAACGCCAGCGCGAGCGCGAGCAGCCAGTCGCGGTCCAGCACCGGCGCGAAGCGCCGCCGGGCGCGGGGCGCCGCGGCGCCGTCGAGCGGCGCGGCGTCGGTGCCCTCGAGCTGCATCAGGCGAGCGCCTCGAGCTGCGCTTCGTCGAAGTCGGCGTTGCTGAACACGCGCTGCACGTCCTCATGCTCTTCGAGCGCGTCCAGGAACGTCAGCACTTTCTCCGCGTCCGCATCGGCGGGGCGCGATGTCTGCGTGGGCTCCATCGCGAGCTCCGCCGAGCGCACGTGCAGCCCTTGCGCTTCGAGCGCATCTTTGACCGCCATCAGCGACTGCATCTCGGTGACCACCTCGGCAGCCTCGCCGGGTTCGCTGAAGCGCACGTCGATCACGCCGTCGACCAGCGCCTTCTCGGTGAGCTCGTCTTCGGTGAGCTTGCCGGGATCGACCTCGACGACGCCGCGCGACGCGAACATCCAGCCGACGCTGCCCGTTTCGCCCAGCGTGCCGTCGTTGCGGCTGAACAGAAAGCGCAGCTCCGACGCGGTGCGGTTGCGGTTGTCCGTCGCGGCGTCGACGATCACCGCGATGCCGGCCGGGCCGTAGCCCTCGTAGCGGATCTCCTCGATCTCTTTCTCGCCCGCGCCGCCGGCGCGCGCGATCGCGCGCTTGATGTTGTCGGCCGGCATGTTGTTCGCGCGCGCCTTGTCGACCGCCATCTTGAGCCGGTAGTTCGCGGACGGATCGGGCGAGCCGTTCTTCGCCGCGAGAATGATCTCTTTACTGAGCTTGGTGAACAACGCGCCGCGCTGCGCGTCGACCTTGCCCTTCTTGAGCTTGATGTTGTGCCATTTGGAATGCCCTGACATGGTCCGCCTGTCGTCTATTTCTGGTCGCGGTGGGGGATGATCCAGCTCGTGCCCGGGATGCCCAGCCGGTCCGGCCACATGCGCTGGTACCAGTCGTCGTACGTCGTCTTGGTCCCGGCCAGCACCGGATAGAAGAACACGAACAGCCCCACGACGACGGCGCCGTACACGCCCAGCGACCAGCGCGCCGTGTTCGCGGAGAGCCGCCGCACGACGTAGGCGATCAGCACGACGTCGCACAGCACGATCACCGCGAGGTTCGGGAAGAAATGGTACTCCCACATGATGCGCGGCGAGCGCGAGTACGGAATCCACTGCATCACGTACGCGAGCGCGAGCAGCGCGTAGCCCTTGTTGCGCTCGCGCCACGCGAGCCACGCGGTGAACGGCACCGAGACGAGCCCGAGCAGGAACACCGCGGGGTTCGGCAGCGCGAGGATCTCCGCGACGCAGCACGCCGCGCCGTTCGCCGCGTCGAGCTTCGAGCGGAAATCCTGGTAGTAGTACGAGATCGGAATCTGCTCGATCGGCCACTGCCACCACACCGACGAGTACGGATGCGTCGCGTTGGCGACGCCGCGGCTGTGGTACCAGAACATCTGCTGCTGCAGCGCGATGAGGTCGGAGAAGCCGTTGCCCAGCCGGAAGAACGGGATGTAGCTGATCAAGTAGATCGTCGCCGCCGTGAACGCGGTCACGCCGAGCACGATGTCGACCGGAAAGCCGCGCGGGTTGCCGTACAGCGCCCGGCCGCCGAAGAAGCGCTGCGCCGAGACGGCGATGACGACGGTCCACGCGATTCCGAGATCGAGGAAGCCGTTCCACTTGCTCGACAGCAGCAGCCCCAGCGCAACGGAAAGCACGATCAGCCACACGCGCGCGTCGCCGGCCTTCGCAACGGTGGCACCGCCGACGGCCATCTCACCGCTCGGCGCGAACGCCGCGCTGCCGGCCGGCGTCGCGTACGACTCGACCCCCGCGCGGTCCACGCGCACCTTCAGCTCCGGCGGATCGTGCGCTTCGGGCTGCTGCACCGTGACGCGCCCGCCCGCATCCGTCGTGACGACGGTACCGTCGGCATACGACGCGACGCTGCCGGCGCGCGCGCCGCGCGAGCCGATCCAGCGCGCCAGCAGATACGCGCCGAGCTCGAAATACAGGAACGCGACGGCGTACGTCATCGTGCTCGGGTCGACCGGCGCGATGCCCGCGGCGATCTCGGTGGCGCGGTGCGCGGGCACGGTGTTCAGGAGCCGCGCGAAAAGCACGGCGACGGCCGTGCCGGCGGCGAGCGCGATCCAGAAGCGCGGCCCGAACCGCCCGGGTACGATCGGTTTGATTCGCACCTGCGCGGCGAGCACGTACCGGTAGAGCGCGTACAGTACGAAGAGCGCCAGCGTCGCGATCGTGATCTCGCCCGTCGCGATTCGCTCCTCGACGAAGTGGAAGCCGTCGAGGGCGAGCAGCGCCGCCGCCGCCGCCGCGAGCCACGTCTGCCCGGTCAGCCGCTTCGCGAACGCATAGATCACGACGCACTGAAGCGAGCCGGTTACGACGTTGAGAAAGCGCCAGCCGAACGACGTGTCGCCCAGCCCGTGCAGCCCGCCCCAGAGCGCCATCGAAAGCGCGATGACGAGCTTGGTGAACGGCGGGTGCGTCCACTCGAACTGCGTGACGTTGCGCAGATACTCCTCACCCGCGCGCGCGAAGTAGACTTCGTCGAAGATCTTCTCGGGCGGCCAGGCCAAACCGATCACCGCGACGACGAACGCGGCCAGGCCGATCCCGCCGGCGAACATCCAGTCGCGCCGCGTCATCGGAACGATGCCTTCGCGCGGATCGAACCAGCCGCGCGCCTTGGCCGCGACGTTCGCGAACGCACGGTCGAACGGCGACGGCGGCGCATCCGCGGCGGCGGTGCGGTCCGCAGCGCCGCCGAGATAGAGATAGCCGAGCACGAAGAACAGCAGGACGTTCGCGAGCGCGGCGGGATGCGAGACCAGCGGCCAGAGGTCGCGCGCATCCACACCGGGCGCCTTCGCCTCCATGACGGTCTGGTACGCCAGCGAGTACGCGAGGTTGAGGTACATCGTCACGGTCAGCACGAACGACGACCACCCGCCGGCGCGGCCGAACCCGATCAGCGGCACGGCCAGCAGAAACGCGCCGTAGACGTAGCGCTCGTGCATGCGCGTGGCGAGCACGAAGAACGCCAGCGCGCACAGCATCGCACCTTCCAGGAACGCGCGGTCGTCGCGCCGCTGCAGATAGCGCCCGACGATCAGCGCCGTCGCCGCGAGGACCAGCGCGACGCCCCATTGCGCGAGCGTGCCGAGGTGCAGGCCGAAGAGCGACATCGGGTCGCTGTCGGGCTGCCAGAACGGCTGGCGCAGCGCGTACAGATTGAACGCGTTCACCGTGTTGTACGCGTACACGCCGCTGCCGAACTCGTACCGGCTCAGCATCCAGCCGAAGACGTCCGCCGCCGGATGGAACAGCAGCCCGCAGCCCAGCGCGAGCGCGAGCGACGCAACGATTCCCGCGCCGGTACCGGCGAGCCGGCGCGCGCGCACCGCGGCGTCCGTCGTCGCGAACGGATAGGCGAGGAAGAGCAGCCCCAGCGTCGCGGCCTGCGGCTTGATGAGGATCGAGAACGCGAACGCCAGCCACGCCCACGTCAGCCGCGGCACGGTCTTGCTCGGCTCGTCGCCGGCGCGCAGCACCAGCAGCAGCGCGGCGAGCACGAGCCCCCACGAGACGGAGTCCACCTGGCCCCAGTACGCGGAGACGTAAATCGCCGCCGGGTTGAACGCGAGCACCGCCGCCGCGATCAGCGCGGTCTTCTCGGCCGCGTAGCGGCGAACGATCGCGTAGACGACCCATGCGTTCACCAGGTCCATCGCGATCGCGGGCAGCTTGACGACGGTGCGCAAGATCGGCCAGCCGTTCGCGCCGTCGTTGGCCCCGCCGACGAGCGCGTACACCTTCGCCAGCACCCACAGCACGACGAAATATCCGGGCGGATAGTCCGCGAAGTTGATCTTCGCGTAGAACTGCCACGGCGCGTTGTCGCGCAGCCCCAGCGTCCACGCTTCGAACGCCGCGACGTCGTTGTGGAAGCCGTCGCTGCCGATGAACAGCAGGCGCAAAATGAAACCGGCGCCCAGGATGACGGCGAGCGGCGGCAGGGCACGTGCCGCGGACGCTGACGCGAGCGACGCGCGGGCGGACGTACTCATGCGCTCCGCCGGGCGGCACGCCGGAAGAACGCGCGCACGCGGCCGCTGCGGTCGATCCCCGCCGCGGTCGCAACGGCGTCGGCCGCATCGAGCTCGTCCCGCGCTGCGGCGCTCGCGGCGTCGCGGGCGCCGAGCTGGTCGAGCGCGGCGACGGTCGCGGCAACGCCGGCGGGGTCGAGCTCCGTGCCGCGCGCGTACGCTCCGGCAATGGTCTCGCGCGCCGGCGACGGGGGGCCGGCCAGCGCCCAGACGACGGGGAAGGTCCACTTGCGTTTGGCGAGGTCGCCGCACGGCTTGCCGGTGGTCGCCGAGTCGCCCCACGTGCCCAGGATGTCGTCCTCGATCTGGAAGGCGATCCCGTACGCCTCCCCCAGCCGCGCGTACGCGTCCGCCCGCGCGCGATCCGTGCCCGCGGCCAACGCGCCCAGCTCGCAGGCCGCGCCGAAGAGCGCCGCGGTCTTGCCGCCGATCATCGCCCGGTAGTCCTCCATCGTCACCCGCGGTTCGCTTTCGAACGCGATGTCCCGTCCCTGCCCATTGCACATCGCCAGATGCGCGGCGAGGAGCACGCGGTTCATCGCGAGCTTCTGCTCCGGCAGCGCGAGACTCTCGTCGAGCAGCGTCAGGTAGGCGACCGAGCACAGCGCGTCGCCCGCGTTGATGCCGTGCGGGGCGCCGTAGCGCGCCCAGAGCGTCTCGCGACCGCGCCGCAGCCGGTCGCCGTCCTCGATGTCGTCGTGAATCAGCGAGAACTCGTGGATGATCTCGACCGCGCACGCGGCGCCCAGGTCGTCCCGCCGGCCGCCCTCTTCTTCGGCGACCTCGAGCACGAGCCGCGAGCGCAGCCGCTTGCCGCGCCGGGCGCCGGACCCCGGGTCCTGCCCGTAACCGAAGTGGTAACGGATCTGCGCGCCGGTGGGCGAGCCGTCGTCGAACCGCGCGACCGCCCGTTCGAGGGCGGCTTCGAGACTATCCAGCTTGGCCGGCGAGTGCATCCATCCGGTCCGCGACCCGATCGACCAGCCAGCCCGGCGTGGACGCGCCCGACATCAGCCCGGCCGTGCCGATGCCCGCGAACCACTCGGCCTGCAGCTCGTCGGGGCCCTCGACATGGAAGGCCCGCGCGCCGTTGATGGCCGCCAGCTCGGCGAGGTGCTTCGTGTTGGCCGACGTCTTGCCGCCGACGACGACCATGACCTCGACCTCGCGCGCGAGCGCCTCGACCTCGCTCTGCCGGTTCTTCGTGTCGGTGCAGATCGTGTTGATCGCGCGAACTTCGTAGTACTTGTCGCTGAGCTTGCGGACGATTTCGGTGAAGCCGGGGCCGTTCCAGGTGGACTGCACCACGACGCCCACGCGGCTGGCGCGCGGGAGCGCGTCGACGTTCTCGGGCTTGGTGATGCACCAGGCGCCCGGGACGTGGGAGAGCGTGCCCTTGACCTCGGGATGGTCGGGGTCGCCGACGACGACGATCTTGTAGCCTTCGGCGCGCAGCTTCTCGGCCTGGACGTGAATCTTCGTGACCATCGGGCAGGTCGCGTCGATGACGGTGAGGCCGCGCGCCTTCGCGGTCTCGAGCACCTCGACCGGCAGGCCGTGCGCGCGCACGAAGAGCGCCTCGGTGTCGACGTCGTCGATGGACGACGCGTTCTTGAGCCCCTTGGCGGCTAGGGACGCGACCATCTGCGGGTTGTGCACGACGTGACCGAGCGTGGTAACGCCCGCGCCGAGCCGTTCGACCGCTTCTTCCGCCTTCTTGACCGTGATGGCGACGCCGAAGCAGAATCCTTGGGTCTTCGCCCGCTTGATGATCACCGGTTGCTCTCCTCGAGCGTGCGGATCCGCTGCATGATCTCTGCGGCTCCCTTCTCCAAACCGTCGCCACCCGACTGCCGGTTCCGCACGACGTGGATCGGGTCGCCGAAGACGACGGTTACTTTGCCGAACGGCCGCAGGCGGCGGCTCCCCACGATCGCCGCCGGCACCACGGGCGCGCCGGAGGCCGCGGCGAGGAATGCCGCGCCCGCCTTTTCCTCGTTGGTCCCGGTCACGTTGCGGCCGCCCTCGGGAAAGATGCCCACGCACCGGCCTTCCTTCAGCATGCGCAACGAGGCGCGCAGCGCCGCCGTTCCGCCCGCCTCGCGGTCGACCGGAAACGCGTTGAGGTGGGGCAGGAGCTGCTTGAGGACGGGCATCGCGAACAGCTCTTTCTTGGCCATGTACGAGACGGGCCGCGGGACCCCGACACCGAGCAGCGGCGGATCGAAGTTCGAGATGTGGTTGGCCGCGACGATCACGCCGCCGGTGCGCGGGACTTTCTCCATTCCGATGACGCGGTAGCGAAAGAGGCTTCGGAAGACCGAGCTCACGACGAACTTTGCAGCGTCGTAGACCGTCACGCGCGCGCGGCTTCCATCGCGGCGCGCATCGTGGCGACGACCTCGCCGGGCTGCATATCCGTCGAGTCGATGGTGATCGCGTCGGCCGCGGCGCGCAGCGGCGAAGCCGCGCGCGTGGAGTCGAGCCGGTCGCGCTCCACGATCTGCGCGCGCACCTGCTCCAGCGGCACGTCGAGCCCGCGGTCGTGAAATTCCGCCTGACGGCGCCGCGCGCGCTCGTCAACGGACGCGGTGAGGAAGAATTTGTGGCGCGCATCGGGCAGCACGACGGTGCCGATGTCGCGCCCGGCCATGACGACGGGACCCTTTGCGGCGATCGCACGCTGTCGTTCAACGAGATCGGTGCGGATGGCGGGCAGCGCAGCGACGGATGACACCGCTGCCGCCACGTCGGGATCAAAGAGCCGTTCGCCGGTGTTGCGGCCATCGACGAGCACGCGATATCCCGCGGTTGTGGACGGGTCGGTGACAATCGCGATGGTATGATGCGCGAGCATGTCGACGAGTCCGGACTCGCTGTCCAGATCGACACCGTTGCGCAGCGCAAGGTACGCGACCGCGCGGTACATCGCCCCGGTGTCGAGATAGAGATGTCCGGTCTGTGCGGCCAAGATTTGTGAGATAGTCGTCTTACCGGACGCTACCCAGCCGTCAATCGCGACGTGATCGTTCATCGGCCCCGCTAGGTTGACCGGCAATGTTTAGGCTCCTCCGCAGCCCGTGAGGTCACGCCGCCGACGATATCGATGATTCCGCCGAGGACATTGCCCACCGTCGCCGGGACGGTTATCGGCGGCAGCCTTCAGCGGATTGCGATTCGCGATCCAGTCGCGATATGCGACCATGACGATGGACGGATAGATCGGTCCGCAGCGCCCATTGTTCGATTTCGCGAAACAGCGTCAGGGTTCGGTCGACGAACCTTTCTACGACCTGCTCGGTATCACTCATCGGCATCAACGTTCGACAGCCTCCTTTCGTTCGACTTCCATCGTCGCACCGGCGCATGCCAGGCCCATGGCACTCTGATGTGCGAAGATGTGCTCGTGGCCAAGGCACGGTCTGTCTATTTTTGTACCGGGTGTGGGTTCGAGTCGGCGCGCTGGCTCGGGCGGTGTCCGTCGTGCGAGGCGTGGAACACGTTCGAGGACGCGCCCGTCGTGAAGCCGGCGAAGACGGCGCAGGCGCGCGCCGTCGCGCCGTTGCGCGTCGCCGGCCCCGTGCCGCTTGCCGCGATCGACGACACGCGCGTCGCGCGGCGGCGCACCGGCATGGCGGAGTTCGACGCGCTGCTCGGCGGCGGGATCGTGCCCGGAAGCCTCGTGCTGCTCGGCGGTCCGCCCGGCGCGGGAAAGTCGACGCTGCTGCTCCAGCTCGCGACGACGCTCGCGCGCCGCGGTGCGCGCGCCGTGTACGTGTGCGGCGAGGAGTCCGCCGCGCAGACGAAATTGCGCGCGCAGCGCGTCGGTGCCGCGGAGACGCTGCTGGTGTTCCCGGAGACGAACCTGCGCGCGATCCTCGATGCGCTCGAGCGCGACGTCCCGGAGATCCTCGTCGTCGACTCCATTCAGACGATGTGGCTGCCCGACGTCGAGTCGTTCGCCGGCAGCGTGTCGCAAGTGCGCGACTGCACCCAAGTGCTCATGGAGTTCTGCAAGCGCACCGGCTGCGCCACGTTCGTCGTCGGCCACGTCACCAAGGACGGCGCGATCGCCGGTCCACGGCTCCTGGAGCACCTCGTCGACACCGTCTTGTATTTCGAAGGCGATCAGTCCGGCGAATACCGCATCGTGCGCGCGTACAAGAACCGCTTCGGGGGGATCGACGAGATTTGCGTCTTCTCGATGGACGACCGCGGCTTGCACGAAGTCGCCGATCCGTCGGCGCTGTTTCTGCACGGGCGCGGCCCGCGGCCCAGCGGGACGTGCGTCGTGCCGACGCTGGTCGGCATGCGGCCCGTACTCGTCGAGATTCAGGCGCTCGTCGGCGAAGCCGCCTACGGCACGCCGCGCCGCCTCGCCGCGAACGTCGACGCCGCTCGCATGGCGATGATCATCGCGATCCTCGAGCGGCGCGCCGGGCTCAACCTCGGCGGCAACGACGTGTACTGCTCGGTCGCCGGCGGTTTGCGCATCTCGGAGACCGGCGCCGATCTCGGGATCGCGTTGGCGATCGCGTCGGCGTTTCGCGACGTTCCGCTCGGCGCACGGAACGGTCGCCTTCGGCGAGCTCGGACTATCCGGCGAGGTGCGCAGCGTGTCGCAGCCTGCGCGCCGCGCCGCCGAAGCCACGAAGCTTGGCTTTACCCGGCTGATCGCACCGGAAAGTGCCCGCGACCTCGCCGCCGCCATCCGCCTCGCGTTCGACTGATCTGCTGCCGCAGGCGCAGTTTATCCCGCGACCGCTGCTGATGACCGCGCGGGATCGTCGCGCCGTAGGGCGGCACGACGACCTCGCTCGCTTTTCGGTTAGGCGTCGCTCGCGGAGCCCGGCTCCGCCATCTTGCCGTGCCGCGACGCGGTCACGCTTTCGGGCACGACCTTCGCCATGATGCCCTCGAACTTCGTCGTCAGCGGTCCGGCGATCACTTCGTGCTTGCCGGCGACGAGCGCATCGTACGCCTGCTTCGCAACTTGCGCCGGATCGGCTTTCTTGTCGCTCGCGCCCACTTCGGTGTCGTCCATGCCGGCGCGGTGGAAGAAATTCGTGTCCGTCGGACCGGGCATCAGCGTGGTGACGGTCACGCCGGTGTCCTCGAGCTCGCTGCGCAGCGAGGCCGCGAACGATTTTCCGAACGCTTTGGTCGCGCCGTACACCGCCTCGTACGGCGTCGCCATCATCCCCAATAGCGCGGACGTGTCTACGGAACTGCCGGCACTGATCCCGCGCGACGTGCTGTTCGGCAATCCCGAGAAAGCGGCGCCGTGGCTCTCGCCTGACGGCACGCGGATCGCCTACCTCGCGCCGCACGACGGCACGCTGTCGGTGTGGGTGCGCACGCTTGGTGCCGACAGCACGCCGGGCCGGGCGACGACCGCCTCGTCGCGTCCGATCCGCACCGCCCGATCCGCAACGCGTTCTGGACCCCGGACGGCACGCGCGTGCTGTACTTGCAGGACGCGGGCGGCGACGAGAACTTCCACCTGTTCGCCGCCGATCCCGACGGCCGCGGCGCGGCGGTCGACCTGACGCCGTACGACAACACGCTGGTGCAGCTTCAGTCGATCGATCTCGACCGGCCCGACGTGATGCTCATCTCGATGAACCGGCGCGATCCGCAGCTGTTCGACGTCTACCGGCTCGACCCGCGCACCGGCGAAGCGACGCTGGACACGGAGAATCCCGGCGGGATCTCCGCGTTCGCCGACGACGCGGAGATGATCGTGCGCGCGGGCGTGATCCAGCATGCCGACGCGTCGGCGGAGATCGTCGTGCGCGACTTCGCCGGCGCGCCGTGGCGCACGCTCGCGCGCTTTGACGCGGCCGACGGCACGCCGGAACTCGCCGGCTTCACGCCGGACGGCGCGTCGCTGCTGGTGATCACGAGCGCGGATGCGAACGCCGCGCGGCTCGTGCGCTTCGACGTCGCGACCGGCGAACGAACCGACATCGCCGGCGATCCCGAATACGACGTGTGCGGAGGTCGCGTTCTCGCCGCGCACCAAAGCGCCGATCGCGGCGTCGATCGTGCGCGAACGCATGAGCTGGAAGGTGCTCGACGCCGCGTACGCCGCCGATTTCGCCGCGCTCGCGGAGCAGGTGCCCGGCGACGTGCGCATCGAGTCGATGGATCGCGCGGACCGCATCTGGCTCGTGTCGTCGATCGTCGACGCCGGCTCGCGCTCGTTCTGGAGCTACGACCGCGACACGCGCCGCGCGGCGAAGATCTTCGCGATGCGCCCGGCACTGGACCGCTACACGCTCGCGCCGATGACGCCCGATCCGATATGCGGCGCGCGACGGGCTGACGATCCACGGCTACCTCACCACGCCGCCGGGCGTTCCGCGCGCGCGACCTGCCGGCGGTGCTGCTCGTCCACGGCGGCCCGTGGGTGCGCGACACGTGGGGCTACAACCCGTACGTGCAGTGGCTGGCGAACCGCGGCTATGCGGTGCTGCAGCCGAATTTCCGCGGCTCGACCGGATACGGCAAAGCGCACCTCAACGCCGGCGACCGCGCGTGGGCGGGCGCAATGCACACCGATCTGCTCGACGCCAAAGCACTGGCTCGTCGCCCAGGGGATCGCCGACCCCGCGCGCGTCGCGATCATGGGCGGTTCGTACGGCGGCTACGCGACGCTCGCCGCGCTCGCGTTCGCACCCGACGCGTTCGCGTGCGGGCGTCGACATCGTCGGCCCGTCCAACTTGAACACGCTGCTGGCGTCGATCCCGCCGTACTGGGAGACGCTGCGCGCGACGTTCACCCAGCGCATGGGCGACTCCGAGGAGTTCCTCGCCGTCGCACTCGCCGCTGTTCCGGGCAGAAGCGATCCGCGCGCCGCTGCTGATCGGCCAAGGCGCGAACGACCCGCGCGTGAAGATCGCCGAGTCCGACCAGATCGTCGCCGCGATGCGCCGCAACGGCCAGCCGGTCACGTACGTCGTCTTCGAAGACGAAGGCCACGGCTTCGCGCGCCCGCAGAACAACAAGCGCTTCAACGCGGCGGTCGAAGCGTTTCTCGCGCGCTACCTCGGCGGCCGCGCCGAACCCGAAGGCCCCGACGAGGCGATCGACGCGTTCTGAAGTGAGCACCGCGCTGGAGTTCGAGATCGTTCCCAACGTCAGCGAGGGCCGCGACGCTGCGGTCATCGACGCGTGCGTCGCGGCGATGGAGGCGCAGGGCGTGCGCGTCGTGCACCGCACCAGCGATCCCGTTCATCATCGCAGCGTCATCACCGCGGTCGGGCGCGCGTCGCAGGTCGTCGCCGCGTCGGTCGCGCTCGCGGCGGTCGCGCACGAGCGGATCGATCTGCGCGTGCACCGCGGCGCGCACCCGCGCATCGGCGCGCTCGACGTGCTGCCGTTCGTGCCGCTCGGCGATGCGACGCTCGACGACGCGGTCACGCTGGCGCACCGCGCCGCGGCGCGCATCTGGCGCGAGCTCGGCATCCCGTCGTACCTGTACGGCGCAGCCGCGAGCGCGCCGCACCGCGAGCATCTCGCCGACGTGCGGCGCGGCGAGTTCGAGGGTCTGGCCGAGCGGCTTGCCGGCGACGAGCGGTGGCGGTTCGACTACGGCGACGCCGCGCACGCGTCTGCCGGCGCGGTCGCGGTCGGCGCGCGCCCGTTCCTCATCGCCTACAACGTCGAGCTCGCCAGCGGCGACCTCGACCTGGCCAAGCGGATCGCGCGGCGGCTGCGCGCGACCAGCGGCGGCCTGCGGACGCTCAAATGCCTCGGGCTGCGGCTGGCCGCCGACCGCGTTCAGGTGTCGTGCAACGTCACCGACGTCGATGCCGTTCCGCTCTACCGCGTGACCGAGCTGGTGCGGCGAGCGGCGGCTCGTCACGGCGTGCCGGTTCGGCGCAGCGAGCTGATCGGGCTCGCGCCGTTGCGCGCGGTTGCGCGCACCGCGCGCGCGTACGCGGCGGCGGAACCTTTCGCCTGACCGTCGTATCGTAGCCGGATGCTCGTTCGCCGACTCGCCGCAGCGCTGTGCGCCGCCGCGGTCTTGCTCTGCACCGCGTCGATTCCGGTTCGCGCCGCCGCGCCGGCCGCCGTACCGGTCGCTGCATCCAACCCGGTCGTTCCCGCGCACGTCCGCACGCTCGCCAACGGCCTGCGCGTCGTCGTGCTCGAAGATCACGCGGCGCCGGTCGCCGCCGTGAACATGTGGTACCGCTTCGGCGGCGCGTACGAAAAGCAAGGGAAGACCGGGCTCGCGCACGCGCTCGAGCACATGATGTTCCGCGGCACGACGACGCTGTCGGCGAGCGGGTTGGACGACTGGGGCGCGCGGCTCAGCGCGCAAGTCAACGCCGAGACGACCAACGAGTACACGCGCTTCGACCTCGTGCTGCCGGCGGACCGCGTCGACGGCGCGCTGCGCGTCGAGGCCGACCGCATGCACAACCTCAAGCTCGCGCCGGCGGACTGGGACAAAGAACGCGGCGCGGTGCTGCAAGAGTGGACGCAGGACCACAGCAACGCGCTGTTCGGCTTCGGCACCGGCTTGCAAGAGAAGCTCTATCCGGGCTCGCGCGCTGGGCAAGACCGCGCTGGGCGAGAAGCGCGACATCGAGAAGGCGACCGTCGCCGATCTGCGCGCGTACTACCACACTTGGTACGCGCCGAACAACGCGACGCTCGTCGTGACCGGCGACGTCGAGCCCGACGCCGTGTTCGCGTCGGCGCAGAAATGGTTCGGCCCGATCCCGTCGCGCGCTGTGCCGAAGGTGACGATCGTGCAGCCGAAGGCGGCCACCGGCGTCGTCGCGCGCGTCAAGGCGGACTATCCGTTCACCGTCGTCGACCTGGCGTACGCGGCGCCGCCGCCGTCGGGCGCGACCGAGGACGACGGGCTGCGCGCGCTCGTCGCGCGTCAGCGCGCTGCAGAATCCGCGCGGCCCGTTCCGCAACGCGCTCGTCGACAGCGGCATCACGCTCGGCTTCGGCATGGAACCGTCGCTCGACCGCCACGTCGCGACGATCCACGCGTTCCTGCTCGTCGCGCCGGGCCACACCGCCGATCAAGCGCGCACCGCGTGGAAGACGCGTGCTCGCCGCGTCGCTCGCACGCGGCCTCGATCCGGAATACGTCGAGGCGGCGAAGCGCAGCGAGCTGACGGGGCTGGTGTTCGTGCGCGACTCCATCGCCGGGCTCGCGAGCGCGCTCGGCAGCGGCTACGTGTTTCCGGGCGACCGCGATCCGACGACGTACGCCGCGGAGATCGAAGCGGTCGACGCCGCGAGCGTCACCGCAGTCGCGCGGCGCGTCTTCGCCAAACCGAACGCCGACGCCGAGCTCGAACCAACCACCACCGATCCGGCGAAAGCGAAGCCGCCGTCGGACCTGGGCGGCACGGTGAAGGACGACTTCGGCGGGCGCGTGCCCGACGGCGCCGTCGTGCAGCCGGCGTGGATGCGCACGGACCTCGCGCGACCGCTCGCGCTGCGCAGCCGCGTCGCACCGGTGCAGACGACGCTGCCGAACGGCCTCAAGCTGCTGGTGCAGCGCGTGCACGACAACGGCACGGTCTTCATCGGCGGCGTGATGCGCCGGTCGCCGGACTTCGAACCGGCCGGCAAAGAGGGCGTGGCCGGCATCGCGTCCGCTCTGTTGTCGTACGGCAGCGCGAACTACGACTACACCGCGCAGCACCGGCTCGGCGACGATCTCGGCGCGTCGATCGGCTTCGGCGCGGCGTTCGGCGCGCACGGTCTCGCGCGCGATACCGACAAGCTGCTCGACGCGCTCGCCGACGACGTGCGCCGCCCGACGCTTCCGGAAGACCGCTTCGTGCTCATCCGCCAGAACAGCGCGGTCGCGACCGAGCGGCGCGCGATCGATCCGGCATATCGCGCGTCGCGCGCGTTCGCGGAAGCGCTCTACCCGGCGAACGATCCCGCGCTGCGCCAGTCGTCGAAGACGTCGCTCGAGTCGATCACGATCGACGACGTGCGCGCGTTCGTGAAGAAATACGACCGGCCCGACCTCACCACGCTGGTGATCGTCGGCGACGTCGATCCGGACGCCGTCAAAGCCAGCGTGGTGCGCGCGTTCGGCGACTGGCACGCCGAGGGTCCCGCGCCCGATCCGCACCTGCACCCGATCCCGCTGCCGTCGCCGGTGCGCAAGATCGTAGAAACGCCGTCGCTGGACGTCTCGGTCGAGCTCGGTCAGCCCGCGCCCGCCGAGGGCGACGTCGACGCCGACGCGTTCATGCTCGCCGACGCGCTGCTCGACGACCAGTCGTTCGCGAGCCGGCTGTTCCGCGAGGTCCGCCAGAAGCGCGGCCTGGTGTACAACATCGGCACGACGTACGAGTCGGACCGTGACCGCGGCACGTGGGTCGCCTCGTTCCGCGCCGTGCCGTCGAAAGTCGACGCGGCCGAAGCGCTGGTGCGCGATCAAGTGAAGCGCTGCAGAACGAGCTCGTCGACCCCGAAGAGCTGCGCCGCTGCGCGACGCGCCAAGCCGCGCGCATCTTGCTGGCCGAACAGTCGACGGCCACCATCGCCGGCGACCTGATGAACATCGGCACCGACCGGCTCCCGGCCGACTACTACTCCACGCTCGCCGAGCGCTACGCGAAAGTCACCCCGCCGACGTCCAGCGCGCCGCGCGCGAGTACTTCCACCCCGACCACTTCGTGGAGATTCGCACCGGCCCGAAATCTGAAGCTGATCGCGCGCTACTCGTGCCCTCCGGTGCCCGGACGCGGCGGGCACGAGCGCCCGCCGAACACGACCTTCTTGAACTCGGGGCGGTCGGTGGTGGGGAACGGCTCGGTACCGACTTGGCTGTGGGCGACGCAGTCGTACGACAGCAGGTAGGCGATGATCGACGCGTACTCGTCGGGTTTGAGCGAACCGGGCGCGTCGAGCGGCATCTGCGTCGTGACGATCGTGCGCGCTTGCGACAGATCGAGCTTCGCGACCGGCCATCGCGGGGCCGGTCAGCGCGGGCGCCGACACGCCTTGGAGTTGCGCGCCGTGGCAGCTCGCGCACCGCTGCGCGTAGAGGTTCGCAGCCGCTCGCGACTTGCTGCGGGGTGTACGGCGCCGCGCCGATGGACGGCGGCTGGTTGAGGTTCTGCACGTTCGCGCCGGCGACGTTCTGCGATGCGGCGGAGTTCACGCGCGGTGATGCGACGGGGCCGAGCTTGTACGCCGTCAGCACGCTGCCGTGCGTCTTCGGAATGTTGGGCGTCTGCTGGTTACCGGCCTCACCGCTGAGCAGCGCGACGTACTCTGAGCCGGCGGCGCGATACACGGTCGGCGCCGCGACGATGGACGATCCCGTGTCGCCCTGCCACAGCACCGCACCCGTCTTGGGCGCCAGCGCGTAGAAATGCCCGCCGAGATCGCTGGTGAACGCCACGCCGCTCTTGGTGACGGTTACGCCGCCCTCGCCGGGATACGGCAGCGGATGCACCCACGCCGTCTTGCCGGTCGCGACATCGATCGCGGTCACCTTGCCCGTGCCGTTGCGGCGCTTGGGCAGCGGTCCGCCTTCGAACGGCTGTCCGGGCACCCACTTCGGCGTCGACGTCTGCAGCTTCCACGTCGCGCACTCTTCGGTGCTGGGAATGATGAAAGTAGTTCGTCGCCGGATCGTACGCGCCGCCGTTCCACTCGATGCCGCCGCCATGGTTCGGACAGCCCGGCGTGCCGTTCTTGCTGGGCGGGTTGGTGAATCCCGGTTTGATTGTCCAGCGCCATCCGGTACAGCAGCTTGCCGTTCGTGCGGTCGAGGATCGCGAAGTTGCCCGCCTTGTCGCCGATCGCGACGAGCTTGCGATCCGTGCCGCCCACCTTGCCGTCGAACAGCATGGGGTACATCGCGGGATCGGCGTCGTGCGTGTCGTTCGCGACGAGCTGGTAGTACCAGCGCACCTTCGGCTGTCCGCTCGCGATGTCGAGCGCCACGATCGAGTCGGCGTAGAGGTTTTTTCCTTGCCGGCCGTTCGTCGTGAGATCGGGCCCGGGATTGCCGGGCGCGACGAAGACGGTCTGCGTCTCGGGGTCGATCGTGATCCCGCTCCACACCGCCGCACCGCCGTGCTTCCACGAGTCGCCCGGCCAGGTTTCGTGCCCGGGCTGGCCTGGACCGGGGATGGTCTGCCAGTCCCAGACCTGATGACCGTCTTGCGTGCTATACGCCGTCACGTGCCCAACGTTGCCGAAGTCGCCGCCCGCGCGCCCCAGGATGACCGTGTCTTTGTAGACGTATGCCGCCATCGAGAACCAGTTGTTGCGCTTGTTGTTGTTCGGTTCGTCGGGGCAGCCGTTGACGTTCCACACCGGCTTGCCGCTGCCGGCGTCGAGCGCGATGACGCGGCAGTCCTGCGTCGCCAGGAACAGCTTGCCGTCGGCCAAACCGACGCCGCGGTTGACCGCGAACGCGAGCACGTACTGCGGCGAGTAGGGGAACTGCCACTTCACCTCGCCCGTCGTCGCATCCAGCGCGAGCACGCTGTCGTGCGGCGTCGCGACGTACATCATGCCGTGCCACACGAGCGGCGCCGCCTCTTGCTCGCCGTCGTCGCCGATCTCCGTCACCCACGCTTTGGCGAGCGTCTTCACGTTACCCGGAGCGATCTCGTCGAGCGGGCTGTAGCGGTTGTTCGCGTAGTTCTTCTGCGGCAAGATCCAGTCGTCGCTTGTGCTCGCCGCGTTGCCGAGCGCGACTGCATCGGGATACGCGCCGGGCGAGGCGGAAGCCGGCGCGGCGCTCGGTGCGGCGGACGATTCGGTCGTCGACGACGACGAATTGCCGTTCGACGTGCAAGCGGCGAGCAATTGGCAGCTGACCAGAACGGCGAGCGCCGCTCCATGACGAAACGCAAACAACGACTTTCTCCTGCGCATGGGCGCTGACGTCTTGCGGTCCTACCCAGCCGTTGCGCGCGTGCGTGCTTGCTACAGCGCCGCGATTCGGCGCACGCCTTCTTCCACGTCGGCGATCGGTGCGACCCAGCTGATGCGCAGCCAGCCTTCCAGCGAGTCGCCGAAGATACGGCCGGGGATCGCCGCGACGTCGCGGTTCTCCACCAACTCCAGCGCGGCGGCGAGCGAGTCGCCGCCGCGCGGCAGCTTCACGCACGCGTAGAACGCGCCGTCGACCGGCACGTAGCGCAAGCCGCTCGCGTCGAGCACGGCCACCATGCGTGCGTGCTGCGCGCGGTACCACGCGGATTGCTCGGTGATCGCGCCCGGCTCGCCGAAGATCTCGAACGCGACGCGCTGGCCGAACGCGCTCGCGGTCGACGTCACCCAGGCGTGCGTCTTGTTCAGCGCCTCGATCGCGCCGTCCGGTGCGAGCAGCCAGCCGATTCGCATCCCCGTGAGCGCGTTGGACTTCGAGAGCGAGTTCGCTACGACGGTGTGCGGGTAGTAGTTCGCGACGTAGCCCGGATCGTCCACGTACGTGAGCTCGCGGTAGATCTCGTCCTGCAGCACCCACACCGGC
The DNA here is from genome assembly GCA_963723635.1 of Vulcanimicrobiota bacterium. Lineage (GTDB taxonomy): Bacteria > Vulcanimicrobiota > Vulcanimicrobiia > Vulcanimicrobiales > Vulcanimicrobiaceae > Vulcanimicrobium. The sequence continues at coordinate 122,277 of CAVRRP010000027.1, forward strand.
GGCCCGCCGCGCGCCAGCAATCCCGCGGCGAGCCGGCGCGCGTCGGCGTCGCGGAACACGCGGCCCGTTGGATTCGCCGGCGACGCGATGACGATCATGCGCGTCGCGCGGTCGACCGCGTCGAGGATCGCTTCGACGTCGTAGCGGAAGCCGTCGTCGGCGCGCATGTGCACGCGGCGGTACGGCACGCCTTCGAGCTGCGCCATCTTCGCGTACGCGGGAAACGCGGGGTCGACGACCAGCAGCTCGTCGCCGGACGGATCGAGCAGCGTCTTGATCGCGACGTACACGGCCTCTTGCGAGCCCGTCGTCACGCACACGTTGCGCGCGTCCGACATCCCGGGATACGCGTAGTGCGCGGCGATGCGCTCGCGCAAGCCGAGGTCGCCGGCGTTCACCGTGTACTTCACGCCGTGCTCGCCCGCCCAGCGCGCGGCGGCGTCGATGAACCGCTGCTGCGGCAGGATCGTCGGCTCGCCGAGCCCGAGGTCGATCGCACCGGGCTTCTTCTTCGCCGCAATGACGCGAATCAACGACGGCTCGATCGCCGCCACGCGCGGGTTCACGTCTCGCCGGACTCGTCAACCGGACGCTCGCGCGGTGCGGTAGTCGTTGATGGCGCCCGTCATCCAGCCGGCTTCCGCCTTCGTCATCCCGGTGACGGCGACGTTGCGCCGGCCGTACTGGAACTGCATGCCTTCGTCGACGCCGGCGAAGTTTCGGATGCCGTCCGCGGCGCGCATGTTCGCGATGTTCTTCGCGTCGTACACGGACGTCTTCTCAAGCGCGCCGACGCGCGCGACGTGCAGCAACTCGTTCCGGGTCGCGATCACGTACTGCATGCCCTGCGTCATCACCAACCGCGCGAACAGCATCCGCATCGCCGCGGTTTCGCCGGCGACCGCGCCGATGAGCCAGGTCGTGATGAAGACGATGACCACGACGACCGGCCAGCCGGTACCGAGGTTCAGTGGAGCAGATTGCTCCGTGATGCCGAGCGCGCCCATGGCGACGTAGACGAGCCCAAGAGCGCGAGGAAGATCGCGATGGTCCAGCCCACGAGCCAGCTGGCGAGGAACGCCACCGCGGCGAGCCCGCTGCGATTCGGCGGAAGCGCAAAGACCAGCGCGTCGCGCGTGACCGCGTGCGAGATCGCCGTGTCGAACGGCGCCGCGCAAGCGCGGCGACGCGCCGTCCGGCTGAGGCGCCGGCGCGGCGGTGAGCGGCCGGCCTGTGGTCGCGGCGGTGACCGCGCGCACCGACTGACCGATCAGATCTTCATCCGCCGTCGAGACGCTCGTCCTGTCGCGCTGGTAGCTGAGCACGAAGCACAGCACGAGGACCGCGGCCGTCCCGACGCTCGCGATCGCCTGCGGCACGATCGCGGCCGCCACGCTAAACCGACACCTCGAACTCGCGCAGCGCGGCGTTGAGCGACGTCTTCTGGTCGGTGGAGTCGCTGCGCTCGCCGATGATCAGCGCGCACGGCGTGCCGAACTCGCCGGCGGGGAAGCGCTTGGGCAGCACGCCCGGGATCACGACCGCGCGCGGCGGGATCGCGCCTTTCGAAACGCGGCTCCCCGCCGCGCACGTCGACGATCGGCGTCGACGCGGTCAGCACGACGCCCGCGCCGAGCACCGCTTCGCGGCCGACGCGCACGCCTTCGACGACGATGCAGCGCGAGCCCAGGAACGCGCCGTCCTCGACGATCACCGGCATGCGCCTGCGGCGGCTCGAGCACGCCGCCGATGCCGACGCCGCCGCTCAAGTGCACGTCCTTGCCGATCTGCGCGCACGAGCCGACGGTCGCCCACGTGTCGACCATCGTGCCGTCGTCCACGTACGCGCCGATGTTCACGAACGCCGGCATCAGGATCGTGCCCTTGCCGAGATACGAGCCGTAGCGCGCGATGCCGCCCGGCACGCAGCGCGCGCCGAGCTTCTTCCAGTTGCGCTTCGTCGGCAGCTTGTCGTAGTAGGACGGCAGGCGGTAGCGCATCTCGATCGCGTCGAGCGGGCCGGCGGTGTCGGCGAACGCCTCCTCGACGATGCGCGCGTTGTCGAACCGGCCGAACGACAGCAGGATCGCCCGCTTCACCCAGGGATGCACCACCCAGCCGTCGTCCGTCGGCTCGCAGACGCGCAGCTTGCCGGTGTCGAGCGCGTCGAGCACCTCCTCGACCACCCGCCCGGCCTTCTTCTTGATCGCGTCCGGCTTGGCCGCGAGGCGCTCCTCGAGCTCGACGATCCGGGCTTCCAAGCTGTCATCCATCGCCCCGGCGTTTCCGCGCCGCCAAGCGTGCTCCCGTCGGCCGCGCCGGCGTGGTCGCGGCGGCCGCGGGTAAAGGCCGAGCGGCGCGGCGTTGCGGCTAACGCGCATTCCCCCGAGGTTAGGAGCATCGTGAACACCGCAGCGGACGACCTTCGCATCAACGCAATTCGCTTTCTCGCGGTCGACGCCGTCCAGAAGGCGAATTCCGGCCATCCGGGCTTGCCGCTGGGCGCGGCGCCGGCCGCGTACGCGCTGTGGACGCGCCATCTGCGCTTCAACCCGGCCGACACGCACTGGTTCGACCGCGACCGCTTCGTGCTCAGCGCCGGCCACGGCTCGGCGCTGCTCTACGCGCTGCTGCACCTCACCGGCTACGACCTGTCGCTGGACGACCTCCAGCACTTCCGCCAGCTCGGCAGCCGCGCGCCCGGGCACCCGGAGTACCACCTCACGCCCGGCGTCGAGGTGACGACCGGACCGCTCGGCCAGGGCTTCGCGAACGGCGTCGGCCTCGCGATCGCCGAGGCGCACCTCGCCGCGCGTCTACAACCGCGAGCAGACCATCGTCGACCATCACACCTACGTGCTCGCCGGCGACGGCGACTTGATGGAAGGCGTCGCGTCCGAAGCGGCGTCGCTCGCCGGCCACCTCGCGCTCGGCAAGCTGATCGTGCTCTACGACGACAACAAGGTGTCGCTCGCGGCCGCGACCGACGTCACGTTCACCGAAGACGTGCGCGAGCGGTTCGAGGCGTACGGCTGGCACACGATCCTGGTCGGGCCCGGCGAAGCGAACGACGCCGACGCGATCGACCGCGCGATCACCGAGGCGAAAGCGGAGACGCTGCGCCCGACGCTGATCGCGATCCGCTCGACGATCGGCTACGGCTCGCCCGAAGCCGGCACGTACAAGACGCACGGCGAGCCGCTCGGCAAGAACATGGAAGCGACGCGCAAGGCGCTGCACTGGGACTACGCGCCGTTCGTGATCCCGGACGAGCCCGCGGCGTTCTTCAAGGAGGTCGGCGCGAAGGGCGCCGGGCTGCAAGCGGAGTGGAACGCGCGCTACGACGCGTGGAAAGCCGCGAACCCGCAGCTCGCGGCGCAGTTCGAGCGCGCGCGCGACGGCAAGCTGCCCGCCGATCTGCCGTGGCCCACGTTCAACGCCGAGAACGGCAGCGTCGCGACGCGTGAAGCGGGCGGCACGGTGATGAACGCGATCGCCGCCGCGCTCCCCGAGCTGGTCGGCGGCTCCGCCGACCTCGACCCGTCGACGAAGACGTACCTCAAGGGCTCGGCGATTTCCAGCCGGGCTCGTACGCGGGCCGCAACATCCACTTCGGCGTGCGCGAGCACGGCATGGCCGGCTCGATGAACGGGATCGCGCTGCACGGCGGGCTGCTGCCGTTCGGCGCGACGTTCTTCAACTTCGTCGACTACCTCAAGCCGTCGCTGCGCCTCGCCGCGCTCAACAAGATCCGCGAGATCTTCGTGTTCACGCACGACTCGGTGTTCCTGGGCGAGGACGGCCCGACGCACCAGCCGATCGAGCAGCTCGCGATGATCCGCGCGATGCCCAACGTCATCGACATCCGCCCCGCGGACTCGCTCGAGACGCTCGAAGCGTGGAAGCTCGCGGTGCAGCCCGAGACCGGGCCGACGGTGATCGTGCTGACGCGCCAGAAGCTGCCGTATCTCGGCGACCGCAACGCCGCGGTCGCGCGCGGCGCGTACGTGCTCGGCGATCCCGACGACGCGTTCGACCTGATCCTGATCGCGAGCGGTTCGGAAGTGTCGCTCGCCGTCGACGCGGCGAAGGTGCTCGCGCAGCGCGGCACGAAGGCGCGCGTCGTGTCGATGCCGTCGTGGAAGCTGTTCGACGCGCAGGACGAGGCGTATCGCAACAGCGTCCTGCCGCCGGCGGCGAAGGCGCGCATGTCGATCGAAGCCGCCGCGACGATGGGCTGGTCGAAGTACGTCGGCGACCGCGGGATCGCGTTCGGGCTCGACCATTTCGGCACGTCGGCGCCCGCCGCCGACATCGCCAAAGAATTCGGCTTCACCCCGGAGCACGTCGCCGACGTCGCCGCCGGCCTCCTCGCCAACGTCTAACGCCAGAGAAAGAAAGCATCACGACATGGGCGACCAGCTCAGAGAACTCGCGAACGTCGGGCAGAGCATCTGGCTCGACAACATCCGCCGCAGCATGTTCGGCTCGGGCGAGCTGCAGCGGCTCATCGATCTCGGCCTGCGCGGGATGACGTCGAACCCGACGATCTTCGAGAAGGCGATCGGCAGCGGCACCGACTACGACGAGCAGCTGCGCACGCTCGTCGACGAGAACGATCCCGATCGCGGTGTTCGAGGCGCTCGCGATCCGCGACATCCGCAGCTCGTGCGATCTGTTCCGCAACGTGTGGGAAGAGACGAAGGGGCTCGACGGCTACGTGTCGCTCGAGGTGTCGCCGACGCTCGCGAACGACACGCAAGGCACGATCGCCGCGGCGCAGCGCTTGTGGAACGCCGTCGACCGCCCCAACGTGATGATCAAGATCCCCGGCACCGCCGCGGGCGTGCCGGCGATCAAAGCGTCGATCGCGGCCGGGATCAACATCAACGTCACGCTGCTGTTCTCCGTCGACCGCTACGAGGACGCGGCGAACGCGTACCTCGAAGGGCTCGAAGAGCGCGCGCAGCGCGGCGAGCCGATCGACCGCCTCGCGTCGGTCGCGTCGGTGTTCGTGTCGCGCATCGACAACGCCGTCGACAAGAAGCTGCAAGCGAAGATCGACGCCGGCGAGCAGACGCTGCAGACCCTGCTCGGCAAAGCCGCGATCGCGAGCACGAAGCTGACGTACCAGCGCTTCCTCAAGCTGTTCGGCGGCGAACGCTTCGCCGCGCTCAAGGCCAAAGGCGCGCACGTGCAGCGCCCGCTGTGGGCGTCGACGTCCACGAAGAACCCGGCGTATCCCGACCTGATGTACGTCGAGAACCTCGTCGGCCGCGACACCGTGAACACCGTGCCGCCGAACACGCTCGAAGCGCTGGTCGACCACGGCACGATTCGCGCCGACGCCGTGCTCGAAGACATCGACGGCGCGCGCGCGGTGATCGAGGCGCTCGCCAAGGCGCAGATCTCCATCTACGACGTCACCGAGACGCTGGTCGCGGACGGCGTGAAGTCGTTCGCCGACTCGTTCAACGCGATGCTCGACGCCATCAAAGGCAAGCTCGAGAAGCTGCGCAGCGGCGCGCCGCCGCCGGTGTCGCTCGCGCTGGGCGACGGCGCACGCGAACGCCGAAGCGTGCCTCGACAAGCTCGCGCAGACGAACTTCCTGCACAAGCTGTGGCACGCACGACCCGTCGCCGTGGTCGAACGCGCCCGAGCACGTCGAGATCATCAAGAAGGCGCTCGGGTGGGTGGAGATCGCGCAGCAGACGCACGCGCAGACCGGCGAGCTGCGCGAGTTCGCGAGCGCGTGCGCGAAGCGGTTCGACCACGTCGTCGTGCTCGGCATGGGCGGCAGCTCGCTCGCGCCCGACGTGCTGCGCGCGACGTTCGGCAAGATCGCCGGCTACCCGCAGCTGCACGTGCTCGACTCGACGGACACGCAGCAGATCAAGGCGCTCGACGACAGCCTCGACATCGCGCGCTCGCTGTTCATCGTCGCGTCGAAGTCCGGCACGACCACCGAGCCCGACGCGTTCTTCCGCTACTTCTTCCAGCGCGTGCAGCAAACCGTCGGCGCCGCGAACGCGCCCGGCCAGTTCATCGCGATCACCGATCCCGGCACCAAGCTCGAGCAAGAAGCGAAGGACACCGGCTTCCTGCGCGTGTTCACCAACGACCCGAACATCGGCGGGCGCTACTCCGCGCTGTCGTACTTCGGGATGGTGCCCGCGGCGCTGGCCGGCTACGACGTCACCGGCATCCTCGACCGCGCGATCAACGCGATGCACGCGAACGCGGCGACCGTCGTCCGCGTACGACGCGCCGGGCGTGCGCTTCGGCGCGGCGATCGGCTCGCTGGCGAAGAACGGCCGCGACAAGCTGACGATCCTCGCGCACCCGTCGGTCGCGGCGTTCGGCGCGTGGGCCGAGCAGCTGATCGCGGAGTCGACCGGCAAGTCGGGCACGGGGATCGTCCCCGTCGCGGGCGAGCCGCTCGGCGCGACGGACGCGTACGGCGACGACCGCGTGTTCGTGTACGTCGGCGAGTGCCTGCCCGGCGACGATCCGCGTGCTCGGCGCGGCTCGCGCAGTTCGAGAGCGCCGGCCATCCGGTGATCCGCCTGACGATGAACGACACGCTCGACATCGGCGAGCAGTTCTACCTGTGGGAGATCGCGACGGCCGCCGCGGGCTCCGTGCTCGGCATCGACGCGTTCGACCAGCCCAACGTGCAGGAGTCGAAGGACAACACGAAGCGGCTGCTGGCGGAGTTCGCGTCGCAAGGGAAGTTCTCCGAGCCGGAGCCGCAGGTGCAGACGAACGACGTGCTCGTGTTCCCGCTGAGCGGTTCGCGCGACGCGAAGCTCGGCAGCGATTTGCAGAGCGCGGTCGCGGCGGTCGCCGAGCAGATCAAAGCCGGCGACTACGTCGCGTTCAACGCGTACGTCCCGATGGACGAGGACGACGAAGCCGCGCTGCAGCGCATCCGCACGACCGTGCGCGACGCGCTGCACGTCGCGACGACCGTCGGCTTCGGCCCGCGCTTCCTGCACTCCACGGGCCAGCTGCACAAGGGCGGCTCGAACGAAGGCGTGTTCTTCCAGATCACGTACGACGCGCCGTTCGATCTGCCGATCCCCGGCATGGTCGGGTTCCGCACGCTGCAGCGCGCGCAGGCGCTGGGCGACTTCGAGTCGCTCGACAAGCGCGACCGGCGCGGCATCCGCGTGCACTTCCCCGGCGACGTCGAAGCCGGGCCTCACCGCGCTCGCGTCCGCGCTCGAAGCCGCCGTCACGGCGCGCGCGTAAGGACGTCGAACACGCATGCAACTCGGGATGATCGGGCTCGGGCGCATGGGCGCCAACATGACGACGCGGCTGATCCGCGGCGGGCACACGATGGTCGCGTACGACCGCGATCCCGCGGCGGTGCAGCGCTCGGCGGGCGACGGCGCGACCGGCGCGTCGTCGCTGCAGGAGCTCGTGTCGAAGCTGAGCGCGCCGCGCGCGGTGTGGATCATGGTGCCGGCCGGCGATCCGACCGACTCGACGATCGGCGAACTGCTCGGGCTCTTGCAGCCGGGCGACGTCATCATCGACGGCGGCAACTCGCGCTGGACCGACTCCAAGCAGCGCTATCTGCGCTGCAAGGACAAGGGCGTGTCGTTCGTCGACGCGGGCACGTCGGGCGGCGTGTGGGGCCTCGCGAACGGCTACTGCCTGATGGTCGGCGGCGACGACGACGCGGTCAAGCGCGTCGAGCCGATCTTCCTCACGCTCGCGCCGCCGGACGGCTACGCGCACGTCGGGCCCAGCGGCGCGGGCCACTTCTCGAAGATGGTGCACAACGGCATCGAGTACGGCATGCTCGCCGCGTACGGCGAGGGCTTCGAGATCCTCGAGAAGTCCGAGTACGACTACGACCTGCACCAGCTCGCGTCGATCTGGCGCTACGGCTCGGTCGTGCGCTCGTGGCTGCTGGAGCTGCTCGAGCTCGCGCTCAAGGGCGATCCGGACCTCGCCAAGGTGAAGGGCTGGGTCGCCGACTCCGGCGAGGGCCGCTGGACGGTGCAGGCCGCGATCGACGAGGACGTGCCCGCGCCGGTGATCACCGCGTCGCTGATGTCGCGCTTCGTGTCGCGCCAGGACGAGTCGTTCAGCGCGAAGATCATCGCCGCGCTGCGCAACGAGTTCGGCGGGCACGCCATCAAGTCCGAATGACGACGGTCGCGCAGCCGGGAGACGGCGTCGCGGCGAACCCGCTGCGCAAGGGCCTCGTCGACCAGCCGCATCACCGACCCGTGCAACGTCGTGTTCTTCGGCGCGACCGGCGACCTGATGAAGCGCATGCTGATGCCGGCGATGTGGAACCTGCGCCTCCAGGACATTCTGCCGGCGAACTACGGCATCGTCGGCTTCTCGCGCTCGGACGACGACGACGACAAGTTCCGCGACGAGATGCACAAGAGCATCGACGAGTTCTCGCGCAGCGGCCCCGCCAAAGACCCGCTGTGGAGCGACTTCGCGAAGCACCTGTCGTACGTGTCCGGCACGTTCGACGACACCGCGTGCTTCCACAAGCTGCGCGAGCAGCTCGAGAAGAACGACAAAGAGCTCGGCACCGGCGGCAACCGCCTCTTCTACCTCAGCACGCCGCCGTCGCTGTTCGCGTCGATCATCGACCAGCTCGACAAAGCCGGGCTCGGCCCGCGCGACAACCCGACGGGCTGGACGCGCATCATCATCGAGAAGCCGTTCGGCACCGACCTCGACTCGGCGCGCGCGCTGCAAGCCGAAGTCGAGAAAGTCTTCGACGAGAAGCAGGTCTACCGCATCGACCACTACCTCGGCAAAGAGCCGGTGCAGGACATCATGGCGCTGCGGTTCGCCAACGTGATCTTCGAGCCGATCTGGAACCGGCGCTACGTCGACTCGGTGCAGATCACCGCGGCCGAGACGGTCGGCGTCGAGCTGCGCGGCGGCTACTACGACAACGCGGGCGCGCTGCGCGACATGATCCAGAACCACGTGACGAACTTGCTCGCGCTCGTCGCGATGGAGCCGCCGGTGTCGTCGCGCTGCCGACGCGATCCGCGACGAGAAGTACAAGGTGCTCTGCGCGCTGCGCCCGTTCGAGCCCGGGCGGCTGAGCCTCGACGCGGCGCGCGGCCAGTACGACGCCGGGTCGATCGCGGGCAAGCCGGTGCCGGGCTATCGCGAGGAGCCCGACGTGCGGCCGGACTCGAACACCGAGACGTACGCCGCGGTGAAGCTGCTGATCGACAACTGGCGCTGGGCGGACGTGCCGTTCTACCTGCGTTCGGGCAAACGGCTCGCGCACAAGATGTCCGAGATCGCGATCCGCTTCAAGTCGATCCCGCACCGGCTCTTCGGCGACGCGGGCGACGCGCTCGACAACAACACGCTGGTGATGAAGATCCAGCCCGACGAGGGCGTGTCGCTGCGCTTCAACGCGAAGGTGCCGGGGCCGAAGATGCACATTCGCGCGGTGTCGATGGACTTCAACTACGGCACCGGTTTCGGCGTCGTGTCGGCGCCGGCGTACGAACGGCTGATCGGCGACGCGATGCGCGGCGACGCGACGCTGTTCACGCGCTGGGACGCCGTCGAACGCGCGTGGATCCAGTACATGCCGCTGCTCGACAAGTGGCTGGACAGCATCGACGAGGGCTTCCCCAACTACAGCGCGGGCAGCCAGGGCCCGCCGTCGTCGGATCGCATGCTCGCGATGGACGGACGCGAGTGGCGTAAGATATGAGGCTGCGCGTACAATGAGCGCTGAGCGTACAATGAGCGCGGAGCCGGCGCGCGAAGACCGTCGCTCGAAGAGATTCGCGCCGAGCTCGCGCGCACGAAGCTCACCGCGTCGACGATGAACTTCGTCGTGTGGATCGACGACCCGGCGCGGCGCGACTGGATCCTCGAGCGCACCGCGCTGCTCGCGCGAGAAGCACCCGTCGCTGACGATCGTGCTCGACCACACCGGCGCGTGCGAGCACGGCGAGATCACGACGCGCGACGCGCAGCGAGCCCTCGACTTCACCGTGCAGGGCGAACGCGTGCAGCTCGACGTGTCGTGCCTCGACGCCGAGACGATCCTCGGCTACGTGAGCGGCGCTGGTGAAGACGAGCGTCCCGACGATCCTGTGGTGGAGCGGGCTGCGCGAAGACAGCGCGCCGATCTTCTACGCGCTGCTGCCGCTCGCGAACACGCTGCTGTTCGACTCGTCGGGCGGCGTCGCGGACGAGTCGACGGTGCGCCGGCTGGCGACGTTCCACGCGCAGCACCCGCACGTCGTGCTGCGCGATCTCGCGTGGCTGCGGCTGCGGCCGTGGCAGGACATGATCGCGAACTTCTTCGACGATCCCGACGTGACGAACGAGCTGTTCACGATCCGCCGGCTGCTGCGTTCGCAGCGGCTCCGACGCCGAAGCGTTCTACCTGGGCGGCTGGCTCGCGAGCCGGCTCGGCTGGAAAGCGACGGGCCGCGACGCGTTCACCGACCTGCACGGCGCGACGGTAGAGCTTCGAGCGCGTGCGCGAAGGCGAGGTCCGCCGCGTGCACAGCATCTGCCTCGACAGCGAGACGTCGTGGTACCACGGCGAGGTCACCGAGGACGCGAGCGTCGTGCGGATGTGGGTGGAAGGCGAGCACGCGCGCGAGCCGCGCCTGTTCCCGCTCGCCGCGATGGACAACGCGTCGCTGCTCGAGCGCGCGATCCTCGAAGGCGTCAGCGCCGACGAAGTGTACGAGACCGCGCTGCGCAGCGTCGCGACGCTGCTGGGCTGACGGCGCGCGCATGGCCGATCCGAAGCTCGTCACCGTCCTGCCGGATTCCCGCGGCGCTCGCCGCGGCGGCGGCCGATCACATCGTCGACGTGCTGCGCGCGGCGCTGGCGCAACGCGACGTCGCGCACATCGCGCTCGCCGGCGGCTCGACGCCGCGCGCGGTCAACGCGCTGCTCGTCGCGGCGCCGCGCCGCGACGCGCGTGGAATGGGACCGCGTCGTGTTCTGGTTCGGCGACGAGCGCTGCGTGCCGCCGGACGACGACGCAGTCGAACTACAAGATGAACCGCGAGACGCTGCTCGACCCGCTCGGCATCCACGCGGCGCACGTGCACCGCATGCGCGGCGAGGACGATCCGAGCGCGGCGGCAGCGGACTACGACGTGGTGCTGCGGCGCGAGCTGGGCGAAGCGCCGCGGTTCGATCTGATCCTGCTCGGCATGGGCCCGGACGGCCACACCGCGTCGCTGTTCCCGGGCACGACACGCGCGATCGACAACGACAAGCTGCTGCATCGCGCACTACGTCCCGAAACTCGACCGCTGGCGCATGACGCTGACCCCGCGCGCAATCAACGCCGCCCGCAACGTCGCGATCACCGCAGGCGGCGCGGAAAAAGCCGACGCGCTGCACGGAGTCCTCGAAGGCCCAAAACAAACCGACGTCTACCCGGCCCAACTGGTCCACCCGACGAACGGCGAGCTGCGCTGGTTCGTCGACGCAGCAGCCGCATCGAAACTGTAGCCTCGTCAGCCGGGGCTACACCATCGAGTACTTGCCGTCCCGGTTCCGGTCCCGGCACTCATCGCACAGCCGGTAGCCGCCGCTGCCGGGCTTGTCGGATTTTGCGGCTTTGATTTCAAAACCCGCCGGACACGTGCTGTTGGTGTGGTGGACACGCTTCGTTTCCGGTTTGTCGCCTTCTTTGACCGAGTAGAATGCGGCGGTGTTTGGCATATGTCACGCCTCTTCGTGGTGGGGCATAGAGGACATCACCCGCAGGGCGCTTGCTTTGCCCGGCGTGGCTGGACACCCTTCCGCAACGCGACACATTCGCCGGCAAACCCGTGCCGGGCTATCGCGAGGGACCCGACGTGCGGCCGGACTCCAACACCGAGACGAACGCCGCGGTGAAGGTGCTGATCGACAACTGGCGCTGGGCGGACGTGCCGTTCGACCTGTGGTCGGGCAAACGGCTCGCCCACAAGGTGTCGGAGATCGCCATCCGCTTCAAGTCGATCCCGCACCGGCTCTTCGGCGACGCCGCGCGACGCGCTCGACAACAACACGCCGGTGATGAAGATACTCGTCCGCCCAACAAACGGCGCGCTGCGCTGGCTCGTGGACGCAGCAGCCGCAGCGAAACTGTAGCCGATTATCACCCTCATATGATGGAGTAGGGGAGGTTCGTAGAACCGTCCCCCTCCACGGTGTCGAGCGCTGCTTGTCACCAGGGGCTTCGAGCCCGCAGCTCAGATTAGCGCTCGCACCAATCTCCCGTAGCGAAGGACCGAACGGTATCGTGGGCCATCGCCCAGGCGGTTGAGCCCGAATGCATGAGGTTGGTGGAACTTCGCTACCGCATCGCAAGTGAGGTTCCTCCGTGCCGTCCTCGGAATCACGTCTCCAAGGCAGACTTCCACGCGTTCCTGATCGCCGGTGACGCGCGCTCGAAAAAGAGCTTTCCCAATGGCCCTACGGGCTTTCGAGCGCTTCGCACCTGGCTCAAGAACCGCAACGTCAGCGACCTCCACGCTTGCATGGAGGCGACCGGCGCATGCTGGTTGGAGTTGGCGCGATCGCTCCACGCTGCCGGCGTTCGGGTGAGCCTGGTGAACCCGACCCGCACGGCGCTGTTCGCGCGCAGCCAGCTGCGTCGTACCAAGACCGACGCGGTCGACGCGCAGATGCTCGCGGAGTTCTGCGCGATCCAACATCCCGAGCTGTGGACGCCGCCGGCGCCCGAAATTCTGGCGCTGCGCGCGTTGTTGACCTGATCCGCAATCAGCTGATCGCTCAGCGCACGGCGCTCAAGCAAGTGATTTCGCAGGTCGAAGCCGACCACAGCCTCCAGCGGCTTCACCGCAATCATATGGACGTGCTCGAGGACGCGATCGAGGCGCTCCAAGAGCGGATCGCTGTCCATGTCGCCAGTCATCACCAGCTGCGAGCAGCCGTTGAAACGCTGCAGAGCGTGCCCGGTTTCGGGATGCTCACCGCAGCGGCGATCGTAGCGAAACTTCCGGTAGAACGATTGCGCAGCGCCAAAGCGGCGGCGGCGTACGTGGGCTTGAGTCCCGGTTTATGCTTGACTTCCAAGACGGTATCTGAGCTTGTCGAAGGGTGCGCCACGATCGCTGCTTGACGCAAGCCATCGCAATCGTGTAGCATCAGCGCCGTTGTCCGCAAGGAGGAACGATCATGCGACACGACATCGACTACGAAAACCAGCCCAGCTTTTACGCCCTCCAGCAAACGGCGTAAGGGATATCCGTCCGAGACGAACGTCAAGCGGGGCGACCGCGTCGTACACGGCGGCAAAGAACTTATCGAGAAGCTTGGCCGCAAAGACCCGTGCATCTGCGGCTCGGGCCGCCGGTTTCAAGAAGTGCTGCATGCGCACCGGCCGCTACGACGGCGCTGAGCGCGACTATTACTTTCCGCGAATGACCGCGAAGCCGCCGGCGCCCCCGGCGGCTTCTTCTTTCGCGCCTGCTTCGCGTCTCTAGACTATGCGGCTGACTTCTTTTGCGGTCGCCCACCCTTTTTGCCGTTTTCGCGGACCGCCGCCGCCTTTGCAGGCGACGTTACGGATCCGCCTCGCCGTCCGATCGACGCGGCGGAGCGAATCGGCAACGCTTCCGCGATCAGCAGCGGAACCGAGAGATCGACATCGAGGTCTGGCCAACGAAGCGCCCTGCCGCGCCCTTCGACGACGACGTTCGCCAGCTTTTCGCGGTCACGTACGTCGCGTAGGCCAGGGACGTTCGCGGTTGCCAGGATGACGACGACGCCGCTGCGCAGCGGAAGCGTGAGCATCGAGGGGCTGCATGAGACGCCCGCAGCGGCACGCGGCTCGGTAGCGTCTTCCATATCCGCGCGACGGCGCGCCGCCTGATAGTCGGCATCGGAGAGCTTAGCGGAGCGGGCCATGTATGCGTCTCCATTGGGCTTGTAAGTACGGAAGGTTTGCGACGACGATCGCGAGCAGATCGACCGTTGCTCGTTTGCTCATCGTCGTGGTGACGAGGATCGGCGCCGTACCCGCAATTTCAACCTTCGCGTCATCGCCGGCCTTGTAGCCGTGGACATGCGCGGGCTTGTGATCGTTCGGAAGATTCTGATCTCGAAGCCGTTCGCACGAAGGATCGTCGGCACGTGCCAACTATAGCAAAACGCTTAGGTTATTGCAAGGGTGCCACCGCCTCTTAGCGCAAAGGACCGGTTAGCAAAAGAACTCTCACGCGCCGCGCGGGCAGAGACGCGATATGATCCCGTACTAAAACAGAGCTACCGCGTCAATCACCCGTACCCCGTTGAACGAGAGGGGGGCCAAACGCGCTTATGGGACGATATCGACAAAGCCCCGCGCGATCATATGTGGTTGAGCCTTCAGCTTCGCCGACGCCAAATGTTAGGCGAGGGATTGCAACTATCATTCGATCTCGACCATTGGAACCGCGTCAACCCAACCGAAGCGCCGATCCAGATCGTATTCGACCTTCGGAGGACATTAAGGAGTTGAAGCATGGGGATTTCGGGAATGACGCGACTGCTTAAGGACCTACGCCGTTAAGTGGTGACCGAGGCGGTCGGCGTGCGCCTACGGCGAGGCGCTCGAGAGAGTCACGCCCCGGGCTGGCGTTCGCATCTGCGGATCGCGTCACCTGAATGATGCGCGGAGGACATAGCGCGTGAAGTCGCCCCACATTTCGGCGGCTCGGTTGGCACCACGCCGAGTTTCAACTCAAGTATCCGCGAACACTTTCCTGGCCCAGGCGGCACACGATCAGCGCCGCCGTTGCTGCGAAGCCCGTACCGCACGCGCCCGTACACAGGCGCGTGCGACGCAGCTATGGTCTTCACAGAGGAGCCGGCAAAGAGGCACCTTGAATGCAGTGGCTATCGACGACAGGACGCGCTTGTCTATGGGTTTGCCGGACTCGAGCCGTTGAATCGTGCACGCGAGGATGTGACCTGCCCTTGCCAGCTCGTAGACGCTGTAGCCACGAGCGATGCGGAGACGGAAGACACGCGCCGACAGTGGCTCCGCGGGTGGGAATCGGTGATGACCATTGCACCGCTTCGGATAAGATGACGGCGAAGGCTTGAACATCATCGCTTCGCGTTCATACAATAGTAGGCCGCCTCGATTGAATAGCTTATCGATGCGCGCAGGCAAACACAGGCGAAGATCACGTCCGATGCACGCGCGGGATCGGCAACTGCGTAGCGAAAGCCGTCGGTCGACTCGTCGACGCAGGCCTCGATCCCATTGTCGCGCAGGAAGCGGACGACGACCTCGGCATTGAAGTCGTTGGGCTGCACCAAATCCGCCATGTTCTGGTGCTCTTCGTTGGTTACGTCCGCCATCGAGGCGTGAAACTCGGTGAGCGGCGGCATCATGCGATCACCTCGCCGCGATGATGAAACGGACAGTAGTCGGCAACGGGAAAGCCGCGCCGAGGGCTCGACGTTGGTACGTCGAACTCGCTGGTTGTCATTCGATGTTAACTCCATCGGGTGACGGGCTCGGTCGGTGGTGCAAACACCGGCCGGGCCGCTTAGTGATAAATCGCGAAGGTTCGCTACTGAATTATAGCACGAACATGCGTTCGTATCAACAAGTCGCGCGCACGAAATTCAAGCGGATTGTCAGGCGACGTCGAGCGACGGGAAGTACGACTGGAGCGTGCCGTCGCGGCGAATGTCGGTGGTGCAGCAGTGGAAGCTTCCGCCGAACGGGTAGACCCGGTCGAACGCGCACGCCAGCACCTCGCATCCCAGCGACTCGAGGAGCTCGATCATCGGCTTCTCGCTCTGTTCGACGACGGCCGTTCGCTCGTCGAGCATCAGGATGTTCATCGAGATCCAGCCGCTGACGTCGCGCGCGCTCGCGGCCGAGCGCGCCGAGACCGGTGCCTCGATGACGCGCCAGCCGTTCTTCGCGAAGAGCTCGAGACCGCCGTCGATGCACGGGCGCGCGGGATTCACGAGCACGATGCCGGGCCGCACGGGCACCAGCGTCGTCCCGATGTGCGCCGGGTGCGTCTCGCGGAATTGGATTTTGTGGACGCGGAAACCGACGCCGAGGTGGCGTTGGAGCCAGTCCGCGCCGAACTGGTTGCTGACGAGATCGGGCTGCCAGAAGATGTCGCGCCCGAACCGCACGAACGACGCCGCGTCGAACGCCGGCTCGATCTCGGTGAGCAGCGGCCCCGCCGCGTAGTCGAACGCCGTGCCGGGCGCCGCCTCGTGGTACAGCGCGTCGGCCATGCGCGGCTTGGGCACCGCGGTCCAACGCGCTCCGCGGCGAAAATATTCTGCGAGTAGCGTGCGGTACGCGCGGTACTCGAAAAAGCGCGCGCGCTGCGCCATCGGCGCTTCGATGATGTCGTCACCGATCACGAGCAGCAGGTCGCGTGGGCACGCGTTTGCGCGGCCGTGCGCGATCTCCCAGTCCGGCGTCCGCACCGCCGCCGCGTGGTCGACCGGGTCGGGCCGGCGCACCGTGATGCCGCGCCGCGCGAGCAGATCCGCGAAGTCGTCGAGCTGGCGTTCCGCTTCGGCGATCACCGACTCGTGCACCGGTGCTCCGCGAAAAGCCGCCCCCGACTTGCGCGGAAAAGTACGGCGATAGCGCCGGCTCGTAGCCGATGTCGGCAGCACCCCGCGCGGTGCCGACGATCACCTCGCGCAGCGGGTCCCACTCGTTCCAGGAACACACGCCGGCGCCGCCCGCCGGTTCGACCACTACGGGCGGCGGGTGACCGGCGGCGCGGTGGCCGCCGAGACCGGGGGCAGCATGCTCTGCGTCGGCGACGTTGCGTCCAGCGAGGTGCCGCCCAGCGCGCTCGTGTCGATGCCGTTCTGCGCGAAGACGCCGCCGCTCACGCGGTTCAGCTCGACGATCGCTTTATCGAGATCGGTCTGCGCCTGCAACTCGCGCAGCTGCTGGTTCGCGACGTCGAGCTGGCGCTGCAAGATCAAGAACGTCGTCGACGTTCCCGCCTGGAAGCGGCGCTGCTCGCCGAGCAGGACGCGCTGCGCCGCTTCGCGCGCGCTGCGCGCCGCGACGACGCGGTACTGCGCCTCGCGCAAGCCTTGGATCGCGTTGACGGACTCGCCGCGGATGCGCTGGAGCACCGCGGTCTCTTGCAGCGACACTTGCCGCGCCTGTTCTTGCGCGATCCCGTACTCGGCCTTCGCGGTGCGGTTGCCGAGCGGAATCTGGTAGGTGATTTGCGCGCTGTACGTCGGGAAGCGGTTGTCGATCAGCGTCGTGACCGACTGGCCGAAACCGCCGTTCTGGTATGCGGGCCCTTGGCCGAAGATGTTCGCGTTGATCGGCGTGATCGGCGGCGAGCCCGGGTTCTGCGCGTTCGAGCGCACGATCAGCGCGTTGATCGCGGCGATCTGCGCGCCGAACAGGCCGAAGATGGGATTCGCCGCCGGGTTGGTGGGATTGCCCGCAAAGCCGTTCGCGGTGTAGTTCAGGCCGAGGTCGATCTGCGGGCGAAGCTGGTCGCGCGCGAAGGCGAGGTTGCTGTTCGCGTTGGCGCGCTGCGAGCGCAGCTGCGCGATCTCCGGGCGGTTGGCGAGCGCGGAGTTGATCAGCGCGTCGAGCGTCGGCTCTTGCGGGATCTGCGCGATCGCGGTCGTCGGCACCAAGTTCGCGAACCACACCGGGTCGGCGGGGTTCGCCAAGATCAGCGACTTGATCTGCGTTTGCAGGCGCTGCACGTTCTGGAGCGCGGAGAAGACGTTGTCCTGAAAGACGTTGACCTGCGTGTTCGCTTCGACGATGTCGGTCGGCGCGACGGCGCCGCGAGCAGCGAGCCGCGCGTTGGACGCGGACTGCGCCTGCGCGTTGCGCAAGCCTTCTTCTTGAATGGCGACGTTGCGCCACGCGGCGACGAGGTCGTAGTACGCATTCGACACCTGGATCACGACGTTGGACGCCTGCGTCAGCGCGACGTCGTTCTGGATCGACGCGTTGGTCCGCGCGAGCTCGAGCTGCAGCCGCGTCTGGTCGATCCCGCGCCCGCGCCCCAGCGGCTGCGTCACGCTCAGCTGCAGCGCGGTCTCGTAGAACGGGTCGTAACTGTTGATCGTCGAGTCCGAATGCACGCGCGTGCCCACGGCGCCGATGCGATACTGGCCGCCCTGCTGCGTCTGCCCTTGCAGCGCAGCGGTGACGCCCGCGGTGTCCTGCGTGACCGGCCCGCCGTTGGGGCCCGACTGGAACGAGCTGATCGCCGGCGTGACACTGTGCGAGTACGACGGCACGAGCTGAAAGCGCAAGTCGTACGCACCTTCGAGCGCGACGATCTGATAGTTCGCGATGCGCCGGTTCGACTGCGCGATCGCGAGATCGGTGTTGCGCTGCAACGCCATCGCGAGCGCGTCGCGCAGCGCGAGCCCGACGAACGGCTGCTGCTGCACGCCGACGAGATCGCCGTTGGGCAATGCGTTCACCGGCGAGCTGAACCCCGGCGCGATGTTCGGCACCGCGGGCAGCACGAACGGCGCGGGCGGCGCGGGAAGTCCGCCGCCCTGCAAACCGCGTCCCGCGCTGCTGCCGCCCGGACCCGGATTTCCGCCGGTCGCGGGCGTCGTCGTCGAAGGTTGCTGCGTGCCGGCGGCGGGTGTGGTAGCGCCAGGTGTCGCGCTATTTGGTGTCGTCGTCCGCGGCGTCGCGCTGCCGGGCGTCGTCCCTGGCTGCGCGTTCGACGGCACCGGTTGCGTCCCGGGCGTCGTCTGCGACCCCGGCGCCGTCTGCGTACCCGGCGTCGTTTGCGAAGACGGCGTTTGCTGCTGTTGCGGCGTCGGCTGTTGCGGTGTCTGCTGCTGAGGCGACGGCACGCCCGCGGTCGGCTGCGGTACCGGCTGCGATGTCGGCTGGGTCTGCTGCTGCGGCGCGGTCGTGGGCTGCGGCTGCGGCTGCGACGGCATCGTCTGCGCGAGCGCCGCGCCGCTGCTCGCGGCGGACGCGGTGAAGATGCTCGCGCTCAGCACGAGCGCGAGCGAACGGCGTGGCGCGATCACGGCTACTTGACCGCGATCGACGTTTCGACCGACATCCCGACCCGCAGCGGCTTGTCTTTCGGCAAGTTCTTCGGGACGATCCGGACGGGCAGGCGCTGCGTGACCTTCACGAAGTTGCCGGTCGCGTTCTGCGCGGGAACCAGGCTGAACGTGTTCTGCGACGCCGGCGCGATCGCCGTGACGGTTCCCTCGAACGTCTGGCCCTTGTACGCGTCGACCTTGATGTCGACGGGCTGGCCGACGCGCACGTCGCCGAGCTGCGTCTCTTTGTAGTTCGCGGTGATGTAGATGCCGGTGTTCGGCACGAGCGTCATCAGCGACTGACCGGGGGCCACGGCGGCGCCGATCGCGATGTTCTTCGCGCCGACCACGCCGTCGATCGGCGAGCGGATCACCGTATAGCTCACGCGGTCTTTGGCCGCTTGCACTTGCGCCTGCAGCGAGCCGGTTTGCGCGTACGCCGCGTCGGCCTGCGCCTGCGTCGTCGACACGCGGTACGGGTTGTCGGTCTCGCTCAAGCGGCCTTGCGCGGTCTGAAGCTGGCCCTGCTGCGAACCGACGCCCGCGCTCGCGGCGCTCGTCGCGGCGAGCGCGGCGGTGTAGCGCGCCTGCGCTTGCGCCACGCCGGTCTGCGCGGCGGTCACGTTCTCGAGCGCGGCCTGGTACTGCGACGCGGCTTGCGCCTGCGCGGCGCGCTGCGCGTCGAGCTGCTGCGACGCGATGTCGCCGGTGCGCACCAGCGCGGTGTAGCGCGCGAGGTCGGCGTTCGCGCGCGCGAGCGCGGCGCGTGCGGCCGGAACCCCGGCCTGCGCGACGGAAACCTGCGCTTGCGCTTGCGCAATCGCGGAGCGCGCCGCGTCCGCCTGCTGCTGTGCGGACTGCGTCTGCGCCTGCGCGTTCAGGATCGCGCTGCGCGCGGCCGTCACGCCGCCGGCGCCTTGCGTCGCTTGCGCCTGCACCTGCGCGCGCGTCAGCGCGACGTTCTCCTGCGCCGCGCGCGCCTGCGAACGCTGCGCGATGAGCCCGGCTTGCGCCTGCGCGAGCGCGGCCCGCTCGTCGGTATCGTCGAGGCGGATGATGATCTGGCCCTTGTGCACCGGCTGGTCGGTGTCGACGAGGACCTGCGCGACGCGCTCCTGGATCTTGCTCGTCACCGTCACGGTGTCGGCGTCGACGCGCGCGTCGTCGGTCGTCTCGTGCGCGCGCGCGTAGCTGAGATAACGCGCTCCCCAGATCAGCCCGGCGAGCACGACCAGCGCGCTGATGAACAGGATCAGCACCGGCGGGCGCCGGCGCTTCGTCTCGACCGTTGCGACCTCCACCGGTTCGGCCGGCGGCGGCGCGGCACCGCGGTCCTCGCTCACGATGACGGGACGCTGCGGCGGCGGTGTTTCGGTGCGCGTTTCCAAGTTACGAACGAACTCCGTTCAGAAAGATGTCGACGATGCCGTCGAGCGTCGCGTGATCCGGAACGGTGCTGTTCCAGAGCTTGCGCCCGACGACGTACGAGAAGAGGATGCCCAAGAAAAACCGGGCCGCCAGCGCCGGATCGGTGCGAAACGAGCCGTTCTCGGCCTTGGCCGTGAAGTACGATGCCAGGTCGGCCTTGATCTGCGACGGCCCGCGGAACTCGGGGACGTCGTCGGTGCCGGCCGCGTCCTCCGCCAGCGACACGCACAGCATCGCGCGCTTGGCGAGCATGTGCTCGGTGACGTGGTATGCGATCTGGCGCAGGTCGGCCGCGAAGTCGTCGCCGGGCAGCGCGGCGAGTACGGAGCGAAACTGCTCGACGCCGCACGCCTGCTCGCGCATCGCGTCGAGCAGCGCCCGCTTGGAACCGAAGTGGCGGAACAGCGTCGCCTCGTTGACGCCGGCCTTTTCTGCGACCTCACGCGTGGTGGTGCCGCGGGTGCCGTTGCGCTCGAAGAGCTCGCGCGCCGCGGCGAGGATCTTGGCGCGCGTGTCTTCGACGCCGGCGTGGGTTCGGTGACCGGTCGAAAGCATCAGTTCTTCTTCGTGAAGACCGCGTCGTCGACGGCGACGTTGGTCTTGTAGTCGGAGTATGCGCCGTGCGCGACCGCCTTCGCGTACGGGATCGCGATGTCGGCGTTCTGCTCGGCGAGCATGGAGTAGCCCCCGACCTCGCGGAAGGTCTGGGTCATCGTGATGTGCCCGCCGTTGTAGTAGTCGTAACGGATCGAGTCGATCGCCCAGGCGTTCGGGTCGATCAGCACCGTCTCGTGATCGATCATGCCGCGCACGCGCTGGACCAGCTTGAGCTCGACGTCCTTGCGCCCTTGGTACTCGTGGTCGCCCTGGTAGGTCACCACGAACCGCTTCTCCCAGGCCGCCGGGTCGCCGACGTCGGCGAACATCTTGTCGAAGCCCTTGGCGAGCGGCGGCACCTTGTCGAAAACGACCTCGTAGTTCGAGGGCCGCTTGTAGTAGGTCGTGCCGTCGAGGTGCTGGCGGATGAACGGGAACGACGTCAGCCGCAAGTCGACGTGCATGCGCCCCTGGTAGGAGCTCAGCGTCGGATTGCGCTCCTCGACGCGGCTCAGGATCGCGGCCGGATCAGTCACGTGCTCGCTGCCCGCGAACGCCGGCAGGCCGACGAACGCCAGGATCGCGGCGAACGACGCCGCCGTCAGCCGCGCGAGCAGGCCCGTGCGGTGCGGCGCACGCTCGTGCGGCGCGAGCGGAAACGCGAAGACCCGGTCGAGCCCGGCCAGCGAGAGCGCGTCGCGCACGGCGTCGCTCGCCGGCGTGACCTCGATGGCGCCGCCGTGCTCGCGCACGCGGCGCAGGCCGGCGATGAGCGCGGCGACGACCTCGGCCGGGAGCCGGTCGCCGTCGAGGACGACGGACAAGCGCGGGTTCGCGCGGTCGTGGGAGAGGAGCAGGTCGACGGCGCCGGCGATCTTCGAACGGGCGGCGGGATCGTCGGCGTGCAAACGGAGTGCGTCGTGCAGCTGTGTAGGTGTTTCCATAGTTCGACTCATGCGTGTAGGTACTTGCATGATACCGCATCGCACGCACTCGTGCAAGTACCCACACGCAGGACGGAGCCGTGCAGCGACCCGATTTAGCGCTCCTCGCCGCCGGCGCCGGGCTGGGCGCGGCTAAGGTCCACGTCATGCGGCTTGCTTCGACCGGGCCGCACTGGAGCCGGGACGACGGGCGCCCGATCTACCCCGCCTCGATGATCAAGGTGCCGCTCGCCGTCGCGGCGGGCGCCGCAATCCGCGCGGGCCGCCTGGCCTGGGACACCCCGGTCACCGTCGACCCGCGCAACGCGACCCTCAACGACGCGCCCTCGCCGATCATCCCCGGGTACCGCACGACGGTCGAGGAGCTGACCACGTACATGCTCCAGCGCTCGGACAACGTCGCGACCAACCAGCTCTACGACGTGCTCGGCCGGGAGCGCGCGACCGACGACATCCGCGCGCTCGGATTTGCGGGCACGGCGTTCCGGCGCAAGCTCTCGGGCAGCCTGCCGCTGATCGACGATCCCGAGGCGACCGGCCGTAACACGTTCCCGGCCGCCGAGGCCGCGGAGCTCTTCGCCGCGCTGGCCGAGGACCGCGTCCCGGAAGCGGCGGTGCTGCGCGGCATCCTCGCGACATCGTGGTGGGACGTGAAGCTCTCGCGCGGGCTCGCGCCGGGCGACGCGTTCGCGCACAAGACCGGCGACACCGACGAGGTGTCGCACGACGGCGGCATTCTCACCCTGCCCAGCGGCGCGCGCTGGGTCGTCGTCGTCTTCACCGAGCTGGCGAGCAGCGACGAGCACGACGCGCGCTTCGGCGCATTCATGCGCGCGCTGCGCCCGCACTTGCTCGCATTCGACGGAGCGACCGGCGCCGAAGGAGCGCTCGCGGAGCCGGGGAACCGCGCCTCAACCACACCCGAGCAGGAGTGACTAGATGAACCGAACCACGGTGCCGGCGCTCGCGCTGGTCGCCATCGTCGCGCTCGCCGCACCGTCCGGTGCGGCGTCGAAGGGGCCCGCGGCCGGCAAGACCGTCCACGCCGGCGTCATCGCCGACGTCACGGGCGCCGCCGGCGTCTACGGGACGCCGCAGAAGAACGCGTACGAGCTCGCCAACGACGACATCAAGTCGGGCAAGATCGACGCGGGCGGCGCGAACCTCACGTTCGACGTGCAAGACGCCGCGACCGATCCCGCGCAGGTCGTCAACCTCATGCAGAAGTTCATGAGCGACGGGCAGACGCCGATCGTGCTCGGCCCCACGCTCTCGGGTGAAGCGTTCAAAGCCTTTCCGATCGCCGCAAAGGCAAACTTTCCGGTCATGGGAACGTCGACGACCGCCGAAGGCGTGACCGGCCTCGGACCGACGGTGTACCGCGACGCGCTCGCCGAGTCGCAAGTCATCCCGACCACCGTAAAGCGCACGCACGACAAGTGGCACTACAAGACGGCCGCGATCATCTACGGCGACGACAACGCGTTCACCAAGACCGACGGCGACGTGTTCGCGCGCGAGCTCAAAGCCGCGGGCGTCGACGTGATCGATACCGAGACGTTCCACATCAAGGACACCGACTTCCAGCCCGCGCTCACGCGCATCGAGTCCAAGCATCCCGACGTGATCGCCGTCGGCGCGCTCTTCCCCGAAGCGACGAAGATCATCCAGCAAGCCGGCAAGCTCGGCATGAAGACGAAGATGATCGGCGGCAACGGTCTCAACGCGCCCGACATGTACACCGTCGCCGGCCCCGCCGCGCAAGGTGCCGTCGTCGGCGCCGCCTGGTACTCCGGCGCGAAATACCCGTCCAACCTCGACTTCGTGAAGCGCTACACGGCAAAATACGGAAAGGGGCCCGATCAATTTGCAGCCCAGTCGTACGCCGCCGCGCAGATCGTCGCGTACCTCGTCGCGCACGGCGCAACGACCAAGGACGAGATGGCGAACGCGCTCAAGGGCGTGAAGGTGATCCAAACGGTCCTGGGCCCGATCGGCTTCGACGGCAACCGCGACGTGAAATCGTCGCCGGTCATCCTATCGATCGTCAAAGGCGGCTTCACGTACTTCCATTAGCTGAGCGCGTAGCGTGCTAGCGCAGCAGCTGCTCAACGGGCTTTTTCTCGGCGCCGTCTATGCGCTCTTCGCCGTCGGGTACACGCTCGTGTTCGGCGTGCTCGACATCCTCAACTTGGCGCACGCGGCGATCTTCACGGCCGCCGCGTTCGCCGCGTTTTCGCTCGCGGTTGCAGGGTGGCCGTTGCCGCTCGCATTTCTCGCCGCCGCGGTCGTTGCGGGCGTCATCGGCATCCTGCTCGACCGCGTCGCGTTCGCGCCGCTGCGCGCGCGCAACGCCGGCACGCTCGTCCCGCTGATCTCGTCGATCGGCGTCGCGATCATCATCGGTGCCATCCTGCGCGGCATCTACGGCGTCGACGAAAAGCATTTCACGACGGGCGGTCTCGACACCGCGCCGGCGATTCACCTTGGCCCCGTGACGTTCACGACGGTCGAGCTCGCCATCTTCTTCTCCGCCATCGCGCTGATGCTCGGCCTGAGCTGGGTGCTGCGCGCGACGACGCTGGGCCGCCGCATTCGCGCGGTCGCCGAAGACCGCATCGCCGCGGCGCTGCTCGGCGTCGACCTGGAACGCACGATCGCCGCAACGTTCTTCATCGCATCGGGCCTCGGCGGCGCAGCGGGCGTGCTGACGGGGCTGGAATACAACAGCGTCACGCTCGACATGGGCGGGCCGATCGAGCTCAAAGGCCTCGCCGTCATCATCTTGGGCGGCATGGGCAGCGTCACGGGCGCGGTCATCGGCGGCTTCATCTTGGGCGCGGTCGAAACGCTGGCGATCGCCTACGGCCTGTCCCCCTGGCGCGACGCGATCGTCTTCGGCGTGATGTTCGTGCTGCTCGTCGCGCGCCCGACCGGCCTCTTCGGCAAACGCGCGCTCCGCCAGGCCTGACCCGCGCGCGATGACGGCCCTGGCCGACTTCTACGCCAAGCACTCGCGCCTGATCGACCAGATCGGCGTGAACGCGATCCTCGCACTGTCGCTCTCCGTCTCGCTGCAAGCGGGACAGCTCGCACTCGCGCAAGCAGCCTTCGCGGGCATCGCCGCGTACGTGTCGGCGATCCTCGCGATGAACGCCCACTGGCCGCTGCTCGCAACGATCGTCGCGGCAATGCTCGTCTCCAGCATCGTCGCGGCACTGTTGGCCTACCCCGTCCGCCGCCTGCGCGGCGTCTTCCTCGCGATCGCGACGATCGGTTTCGGCGAGATCGTGCGCGTCTTCGCCAACAACTTGAGCGTCACGGGCGGCGCGGAAGGCCTCAGCGGCATCCCCAACGACGCAACGACGCCGGTGATCTACGGCGCGCTCGTGCTGGTCGCGATCGCGCTGTTCGCATTATCCCGCACGAAGTTCGCACTCGCGGTCGCACTCGTCCGCGAAGACGAGTACGCCGCGCGCGGCGTCGGCATCGACGTCGGCGCAATCAGAACGCTCTCGCTCGCGCTGGGCGGCGCCATCGCGGGCCTTGGCGGCGCGCTCTACGCGCACGCGTCCTTCTTCATCACGCCGAGCGACTTCGGCTTCCCCCGCATGGAACAAATCCTCGTCTGGTGCGTCGTCGGCGGCGTCACGAGCCCGCTCGGCGCCGTGCTGGGCGCAGCGCTGCTCTCGGTCTTACCGGAAGCGATCCGCTTCCTGGCCGACTACCGCGAGATCAGCAACGGCATCATCTTGCTCGCAGTGATTTTGTTCGCACCGGGCGGCCTCGCCTCACTCTGGCGAGCCCGCCGCAACCGCGCACCGCGCACGCCCGTGCGCGCGAACGGCTAGTGCTCGCCCTGAACGACGTCGGCGTCCGCTACGGCGGCGTGGACGCACTGCGCGCCGTCTCGCTCACCGTCGAACCCGGGCACGTCCTGGGCCTCATTGGCCCGAACGGCGCAGGCAAGACGACGCTGGTCAACGCAACGACGGGCCTCGCGCCGCTCGCCTCCGGCACGATCGCGCTCGACGGCAAACGCGTCGACGGTCTGCCGCCGCACCGCATCGCACGCGCCGGCATCGCGCGCACGTACCAAAACATCCGCCTGTTCGGCGCACTGGACGTGCGGGCAAACCTCGCCGCCGGCGCATTCGCCCGCCCCGGCCGCCTCACCGCCGAAGATTTCGCCACGCTGCTGCAGCGCGCCGGCATCGCCCACGCCGACCTCGCCACGCGCGCGGGCTCTCTTCCGTACGGCGACCAGCGCAGGCTCGAGATCGGCCGCGCGCTCGCCGCCGCACCGGCAGTATTGATGCTCGACGAACCCGCCGCGGGCATGAACCCGTCGGAAACGACACGCCTGGTCGACACGATCCGCGCGATCGCCACGTCCGGCATCGCGGTCCTGCTCATCGAGCACGACATGACGCTGGTGCGCGCAGCGTGCGACTCCGTCGTCGTGCTGAACTTCGGCGAAGTAATCGCCCGCGGCACGCCGTCGGAAGTCGGCCGCGACCCGGTCGTCGTGGAAGCATACCTCGGCAGCGATGCAGGAGCGCTCGCATGAGCGATCTGCTCGCCGTCGACGCGCTGCGCGCAGGCTACGGCAACATCGAAGTGCTCCATGACGTGTCGCTCGCACTGCAAGAAGGCACGCTGTGCGCGATCGTGGGAGCAAACGGCGCCGGCAAAACGACGCTCCTCATGACCCTCGCCGGCATCATGCCGGCCCGCGGCGGCCACGTCCGCTTCGACGGCGCCGACATCACCCGCACGGCATCGCATGCCCGCGTGAAACGCGGCCTCGTCCTCGTCCCCGAAGGCCGCCGCATGCTGCCCGGCATGACCGTGGAAGAGAACCTCCAAGTCGCCGCGAGCGCCCGCGGCGCGGAAGGCTTCGCCCGCATCGACGGCCTCTTCGACCGCTTCCCGATCCTGCGCACGCGCCGCAACGTCCCGGCGGGCTCGCTGTCCGGCGGCGAACAGCAGATGCTGGCGATCGCGCGCGCCTTGGCCATCGGCCCCAAAGCGCTGCTCCTGGACGAACCGTCGATGGGCCTCGCCCCCAAGCTGGTCGACGAGATCTTCTCAATCGTCGCTGCCGAACGCGCCCGCGGCACGTCAATCCTATTGGTCGAGCAAAACGCGCGCCGCGCCCTAGCGCTGGCCGACCGCGCCTACGTGATGGAACGCGGCCGCATCGTCCTCACCGGCACGGGCGCAGAGCTCGCGACCCACCGCGATGTCGTCGCCGCGTACCTCGGAGCCTGAAAACGAGCCGTCTCACCACGGTCCTGAGAGCGTCTCGCAGAAACGGTGGATAACGCCCCTTGCTTTGGCAGCGAGGGAGCACTATGCTGCGAGCACGTCGGAGGAGACGAAGACGGGCGAGCGGCGAGAAGCTCGCGGCAGCAATGCCTGCGAAGTTCGACGCCATCGAGGCCGACGATGACTCGGCCCGACACGCGCAGATCGATTCTCGAGCACACAAAGCCGTCCGGGAAACCGAACGGCTTTGTCGCGCCTCACGTTCACCGCTGTGGATTACGGGGATTCGTGTGAGCCGACGTGCAGAACTAAAAGTTCTTGTGGACAACCCCGGTTTTGAAAGCACACACCCTTGCGTCTTTAACGCCCGCGCTTGTATGATGCGAACACGTCGGAGGCAACGAAGACGGGCGAGCAGTGAGAAGCTCGCCGGCGTGAAAAGTGAGATGACGCAAAGCGCAAGCAGAGCGGCATGTTGAAAGAAACGCCGATTCGAAGTTCGACGCCGTCTTGGCCGATGAAAGTTGGCGAAGACAAGCGCAGATCGATCCTCACGCTAAGAAGCCGTGTATGGCAACGTACACGGCTTCGTCGCGTTGAAGCGTACCGCGCTCAAGAGATTTTTTAAAAGAAAAAATCTCTTTTCGTTTCAAATCAAATTGGTCGCAAGGCGGATGGCGCACGATGGTGCGCCGGGGCGTCGCGGAGGCGCGAAGCCCACGATGGGCGAGAGCGCCGGAGCGCCGAGCGACCGGAGCGCACGAAGCGCGCAGGGAGCGTCCCCGGCGCACCATCGTGCGCCATCCGCCCGCCACAGCCGCGCCCACCGGTTGTGGAAACCGCGAATTCCAGCGAATCATCGTGGAAAACCAATCTTTCTTGTGGACAAGCACCTCAGAGAGCGCCATCCCACTTGCATCCGACCGCAGCAAGCCCGTATGATGCGATCACGTCGAAGGCAACGACGACGTGCGAGCGACGAGTGGCTCGGAAGGCGCAGAAACGGTGGCGCGAGACGAAAGTCGACCGCAGCTTGAACGAAACGCCGAAATCGAAGTTCGACGCCGTAATGGCCGGTGCAAGCCGGCGAGGACGCGCGCAGATCGGATTCTCGTGCTGACCGAAGCCGTGCAGGGCAACTTGCACGGCTTCGTCGCGTTCAGCCGCGTGCCCCGAATCGCGCCGTCTTGTGGAATGCCGCGAAATCCTGCGGAACGCCGTGGACAACCAAAAGTTCTTGTGGACGACGCCGCGAACGTCTTGCGCGCGCAGCGCGATGCCCCGTATGATGCGTAAACGCCGGTGTCGAGCCGGCCGCGAGCAGCGAGAAGCTCGCCGGTGGGAATCGCATTACGGAAGGCGCCAGCTCAACGAATGCGAGATCGCCGAGACGACATTCGACGCCCCGCTGGCCGAGCGATCGGCGAACGGACGCGCGGCAAGATCGATTCTCGCGCAGAACGAGCCCCGAGGCGTACGTCTCGGGGCTTCGTCGCGTGGTGCGCTAGTTGCCGTTCCAGTCGGTGAACGGCGCGGGCTTGCCGTACGGCGGGCCGACGTCGATCGTCACGTCCAGGTGCTGCGTCAGCTCGATCTTGCGCGGATCGCCGGTGTACGGGCGGCCGTCGACCCACACCGCGACGCGCTCGCCCTTGCGCGGCCTGGCGCCGGCGACGTCGGTCTTGCTGAGCGGCTGCCCCCAGACGTCGAAGAAATTACCGAGCGTGAACGTCTTGAAGTTCGGCGACTCGACGTGGATGATGCCGTCGGGCGTGTGCGTGTGCAGCCAGTAGAAGCATTGGCGCACCAAGGGCCGCCCGACGTCCTCGGGGACGCCGACCGGTTTGCCGTGGTCGTTGACGGCGAGGTGCTGGTGGATGTGCAGCACCGAGCCCTCCATCGTGTCGCAGCGGATCCCGTCGACGGGCTGACCGGCCGGGGGCGCGGCGAACGCCGAGCCGGCGCACGACAACGCGGCCACGGTCGCAAGGGTGACGAACAGCTTCATCGGTCGCATTCGTGTGAAGAACGCGCCGCAGCGGTCACGCGTTCCTGCTAACCATAGCGCGCGGCGAGCTGGCGCGCGATATCGGCGGCCGCGCGGCGCGCCTCTTCCGGCGCGACGACCTCTGCCTCCGCCCCCCAACCCAGCGAGAAGCGCACGATCTCGATCGGGTCGGACACGCGGTAGGTGATGTCGACGCCGCCGTCGTCCCGGCGCACGACGCGGCGGTCGCGCGCCACGGTGGACGCCGCGGTGGCCGCCTTCGCGACCACGGGCGAGAAGCGCACCGTCACGTCGGCGACGTTCGCGCCGTGGACGACGCCGCTCACGGAGTGCGCGCCGTACGCCTCGAGGTTGAAATCCGCCGGCCGCTCGAACGTCTGCGGCGTGACGGCCACGTTGGACACGTTGTCGACCGCAAAGACGCGCATGTCGGCGCGCGTGTGGTCGTAGCCGACGAGATAGATACGCCCGTTCGACACGATGAAGCCGTACGGGTCGACCCGGCGCTGCGTGCGCACGTTGTTCTTGTCGGTGTAGCCGAAGCCCACGCGGCGGCGGTCGCGCTCGGCGCTCTGCAGCTGCTCGAACACGCGCTCGACCGCGTCGTCCATCGACACCGCCTCGAACCGGATCGCCAGCGACGAGTGCTCCACCGCGACCTCGGCGCGCCGGTCGCTGGAGCGCAGCAGCTTCTCCGTCGTCTCCTCGATCGCGGTCGCGAACGTGCCGCCCAGCGAGGATCCTAGGCGCTTGAGCGTGACGAGCCCGAGCAGCTCGCGGTGCGAGAGGTTGAGCCGGCGGAGGCTGTAGCCTTCGGCGAACCGGTACGTTCCGCTCGCCCGGTCGAAGAACCACGGAAAGCCTGCGTCCGCGAGCACGCTCAAATAACGCCGCAGGGTTCGCGTGCTGGGCGGCTTCTCGTCCGCGATCTGGTCCTTGAGCTCTTCGAACGCGAAGCGCCCCTCGTCGATCGCGCTGAGCAGCCGAACGAGGAGGACGACTTTGGGTTCGGCCCGTTCTTCCGCCACCGTGCGTTCTTCGTCGTATCTGTACGGTGTCCGTGCTCGGTCTGCGAGGGCGCGCGGTCACGGCGAAGAAAACGTGCCGCAAAGCAGCCTGACTCACGGTAAGGAGCACCATGGACGACCACCGCCCCGAAACCTCCGTCGACCGGAAGGAATTCCTCCGCCGCACCGGCGCGCTCGGCATTGCCGGCGCCGCCACCCTCGGCTTCCCGTTGCTCGAGACCCGCATCGCGGGCGCGGCGCCGCTCCGCCCGCCGCGCGATGTGATCGCGGCCGGCGGCGGCGCGACGGTCAAGATCGGCCACATCGACGGCTTCTCGGGCGTGTATGCCGCGGCGTCGCAATCGCAGCAGCACGGCATGGAAGTCGCCGTCGCCGAGCAGATGCGCAAGAGCAACCGCGTCAAGTACGAGATCATCAAGGGCGACGACGCGAACGCCGCCGCGACCGGAACGACCGAGGCGAAGCGCCTCATCTCGCAAGAAAAAGTCGACGTCCTCACCGGTTGTCTGAGCTCGGCGGTCGGGCTTGCCGTCTCGGCGACGGCGTCTGAGAACAACACGCTGTTCTTGGCAGTCGGGACGCACGACACCAACATCACCGGACCCAAAGCGCATCGCGTGACGTTCCGCCAGACGTGCTCCAACGCAATGCTCGCGAACGCGGTCGGACCCGAGCTGCTCAAGCACGGCAAGAAGTGGTATTTCCTCACGGCGGACTATGCGTTCGGAACGGACGCATACGCGCGCCTGAAGAAGATCCTGCTCGCGCACGGCGGCCAGGAGGTCGGCAACGATCTGCACGCGCTCGCGCAGACCGACTACTCGTCGTATCTGACGAAGGCGCGCAACACCGACGCGAACGTTCTGGTGCTGTGCAATTACGGGCCGAACACGCAGAACGCGACGAAACAAGCGGTTCAGCTCGGCCTCACCAAGAAGATGACCTTCGGCGGCATCCTCTGCGGCAACGACGTCGCGGTCGGCATGCCGGTCGACGATCTCATCGGCTCGGTGTGGGGATACGTTTGGGGCCCGGAGGCGGGCGGCGACGCGAAGCGCGTCTACAACGCCCTCAAACCGAACGTCAGCGAAGTCGATTGGCGCCAGTACCTCGGCTACCAGGCGGCGCGGAACATCATCAACCGTGTCGAGCACGCGGGCACGACGGACACCGAGAAGCTGATCGAAGCGTTCGAGAACTACCACTACGACGCCGACAAGAAGAGCGGTGCGTACTTCCGCAAGTGCGACCATCAAGCGATCCAGCAGACGTACGCGGGCGTCATCGTCCCCGCGAACAAGCGCACGAGCCCGGGCGAGTACTTCACGATCGCGTCGACGGTCGGCGGTGAGTTCGCGGCCGAAAGCTGTTCCAATCCCGATAGCGAGGCGGCCACGAAGATCATCACCAGCGAGAAGGTCGGCCCGCGCGAAGGGTACACCGCGGTCAAGGTCTAGCGGGCGGCCGTCCCCCGGTTGAACGCCAAACGGCGGTCGCGCGAGCGGCCGCCGTTTTCTCATCTGATCTTCTTAAAATCTTAGTTGACACCGCCGCGGCAGGATGATAGCCTCGGCGTATGCCCCGCAAGAAGTCGCCCACCCTCACCGAGGCGGAGTACCGCCTCATGCTCGTTCTTTGGGACCGGGGCGACTCGAGCGTTGCCGACGTCGTCGATGCGATCGGCGATCCGCCGCTCGCCTACAACACCGTGCTGACCACCATGCGCATCCTCGAGCAGAAAGGCTACGTCCGCCACAAGGCCGTCGGCCGCGCGTTCATCTATAAGGCGGTCGTCGCGCGCGACGAAGCGCAGCGGAGCGTCGTCGCGCACGTGCTGTCGCGGTTCTTCGACGGCTCGCCGCGCGAGCTCGTGCTGAACCTGCTCGAATCGGAAGCGGTGGACGACGCCGAACTGGACCGCTTGCGCGAGCTGCTCGACAAGGCCAAAGGACAGCAGTAATGATCGAGGCGGTCGTCGGCGTTGCGCTCCGCGCGATCCTCGCGAGCGTCCTCCTCGGCGGCGTCCTCGCCGCGCTCGTCCTCCTGGCAACGCGCACGCTGTCGCTGACCGCCGCGACGCGCCACGCGCTGTGGACCACCGCGCTCATCGCAACCGCCGTGATGCCGCTCGCTGGCGTCGGCGTTTCGGTTTGGAAAGGCGCTCCGGCCCAGCCTGCGCGCCCCCCGCACGCCGTGCGGGGCCCCCAGTCCGAGCTCGCAATCAGCATTCGTCCAACGCACGATGCGGCTGTGCTCGCTCCATCGCCGCGGTCGCAGCCGCAGACGACGCGGATCCAGGCTTCGCCGAGGTCGGACGGCGTCGAGCCGGTCGCGAGTTCGGCGCAAACGACTTCGTTCGCCGACTGGTTGCGTCTGGACGAACGGCTGGCGTTCGCGGCGTGGACGCCGCGCGTATCGCGTGCGCTGGCGCTGGGCATGGTCGCCGTGTGGGCGCTCGGCGCACTCGCCGGGTTGATCGGGCTCGCTGCGAGCGTCGCTCGCGTGCGCGGGCTCAAGCGGCGTTCGAGCCCGCTCGACTCCATGCTCGCCGACGAGCTGCCGTGGCTCACCGAAGCGGGACCGGGACGCGAAATCTACCTGCGGCTCTCCTACGAGACCGAGACGCCGGTCGCGATCGGCTTCCGCCGGCCCGTCATCCTCGTCCCGACGGAGCTCGCGACCGCGGACGGGCTGGGCGCCATCGAGCCGCTGATCCTGCACGAGCACGCGCACCTGCGGCGCAACGACGACTGGACGAACTTGCTGCAGCGCGCGATCGAGCGCGTGTTCTGGTTCAACCCGATCGTGTGGCTCGTCGGGTGCCGCATCGCGCTCGAGCGCGAGATCGCGTCGGACGACGCCGTGGTCGAGAAGACCGGCGAGCCGCACGCGTACGCGACGTCGCTCTGGAAGCTCGCGCGCGAGATGCGCATGCCCGAGCACGCCGTCGTCGCGCCCGGCGCGCTGCTGACGCGCAAGCAGATCACCGTGCGCATCGAGCAGCTGCTCGACAAGAAGCGCGCGCGGCTGCACCGCTCACCCATGGCGGCCCTCGGCGTCGCGCTCGCCGGCATGCTGTCGATCGCGTTCGTCGCGACGAGCGCGCCGGGCGTCGAGCTACCCGCGGAGGCCGCTCCCGCAAACGCTGCGACCGCCTTCACCGCCGCGACGGCGCCTGCGCACGTGGCGCAGACCGCGCACGGCCGTATCGCGACCGCGCTCGGCACGCAACCAGCAAAGCATCGTTCGGCCGGCGCAACGAGTATTGCGGCCGTCGCATCGCGAACCGCGGCCGCCGAGCGCGCGTTGCAGGCTGCCAAGACGAACGCCGCCGGCGCAAGCGATTCGCAGTCCAAAGCGCTGCAGGTGCAGCTGCGAGCGTTGCGCGAGCAGCTTGCCGCTGCGAAGAAGACAGCGGCCGCAGCGCACGCCACAACGATTCGCGTGGTCGCGCGCGTGCCGCAAGACACGTCGCCCGCAATGCCGCGCGAGATGCCGCAGACGCTGCGCGAGCTTCCGGCCATGCCGGCCGCCGCCGTACCGCCGCTCGCGCCGATGCCCGTCGTCGCGCCCACCGCGCCGGTGATCTCGCCGCCGTCCGTCGCCCGGCTGCAAGCACTGGCCGCGGCGGCGAGCGCGCGCGCCCGTGCGCGCGACCTCTCGCACACGAGCTACGAAGCCCAGATCGAGCGCACGATTGCGGCCGCGATGGCGACGATCCCGCATGAAGTCGCCACCGAGATGAACGTCCTGAACCTGCGGCACTCGAAGCTGGACGGCGTGAAGCTGACGCGCGAGATGGTCGCGTCGTGCGCCGCGTGCTCGTTCCGCAACGCCGACGCGCGCGGGCTCGACCTGCACGACCTCAAGCTCAACGCCGACAACTTCACCGGCGCCGACATGCGCGGCGCCAACCTCGCGGGCGCGAAGCTCTCCGGCGTCTCGCTGGCGGGCGCGAACCTCGCCAACGCCGACCTGCGCGGCGCCCAGCTCAGCGCGGTGGAGCTGCGCGGCACCAACTTCGACGGCGCGCAGCTCGACGGCATCCGGCTGACCGGCGTCTCCATTCGCCACGCGAGCATGCGCGGCACCGCGTTGCGCAGCGTCGTCGCCAACTGCACCGGCTGCGAGTTCGCCGGAGTCGACCTGCACGGTCAGGACCTGCACGGGCTCACGCTCACCGGTATCGATCTGAGCCATAGCGATCTGCACGACGCCAACCTGAGCGGCGTGCGCTTCTTCAGCGTCGACCTCTCGCGCGCCAACCTCAGCGGCGCCGATCTGACCAACGCGCATTTCGAAACCTGCGACTTGGACGGCGCCGACTTGCGCGGTGCGCGCACCGCCGGCATGACGACGCATCCCAGCGGGTACGACGGCTGACGCCGTGCCCGCTTTTCTTTTGCCTTTATTTCTTAATTCGATAGTTCGAGGAAACCGCCCGTGATCCGACATCTCGCCCTTCACATCGTGTTTCGCCCTCTGGTCATCGCCGCGCTCGCCCTCACCGTCGTCGTCCCCGCGACAGCGGCGCCCGCCGCGCAAGACGATCTCACCCGGCAGCTCATCGATGCGTGCGTCGGATGCCGGCTTGCCGAAAGATCTGCACGGGCGCGACCTGCACGGCTTGCGCTTCACCGGCACGGATCTGCGCGACGTGGACTTCTCGCACGCGAACTTGAGCGGCGCGCGAGTTCACCGGCGCGAACCTCGACGGCACGCGCTTCGACGACGCGGACCTGCGCAACGTGCAGTTCGTCGGCGTGCGGCTGCGGCGCACGTCGTTCGCGCGCGCGAACACGGCCGGCGTGCGGTTCGTGGGCGCGAGCGTCACCCAGGCCGACGCCGACGGCGTCGCGGGCCGGCTGATCCTGCACGACTGCACCGGCTGCTCGCTCAAGGGTCTCGACCTGCACGACGCCGACCTGCGCGGCAGCCGCGTCATCGGCGCGAGCTTGGATGATGCCAGGCTGGCCGGCGCGCACCTCAACGACGCGCGGCTCGTCGGTGCCAGCGCGCGCGACGCGGACCTCTCGCGCGCCGACCTGCGCGGCGCCGACCTCGTCGCGACCGACCTGCGCAACGCGCGGCTCACCGGCGCGACGATCGGCGACGCGGTGCTGTGCAGCGAGAACCGTGACGGCGAAGCCGAGCGCCGCACGGCGTGCGCGAACCTGCGCGGCGTCGACCTGCACGGCGTCGACCTTCGGGCGGCGCGCTACTGCACGAGCGACGGGACCCAAGCGCGCACGTGCCGCGTCGTGACGCGCCGGGAGCTCACCGAGTACGCTCATGCCGATCTCACCGGCGCGCAGGCGCCGGCGTAAGAAAGGACCTCACATCGTGTTTCGCCCTCTCGCCATCGCCGCGCTGGCCCTGGCCGTCGTCCTCCCCGCCGACGCCGGCGCCCGCCGCGCAAGACGATCTCGCCCGGCAGCTCATCGATGCGTGCGTCGGATGCCGCTTTCCGAAAGACTTGCACGGGCGCGACCTGCACGGGCTGCACTTCGTCGCTGCGGATCTGCGCGACGCCGACTTCTCGCGCGCGAACTTGAACGGCGCCGAGTTCACCGGCTCGAACCTCGCCGGCGCGCGGTTCGACGACGCCGACTTGCGCAACGCGCGCTTCACCGGCGTCGAGTTCCGCGGCACGTCGTTCGCGCGCGCGAAGGTCGACGGCGTCACGATGCGCGGCGTGCGGCTGGATTCCGGAAGCATCGTCGGCGCGGACTACAAGCGCTTTCTGCAAAGCTGCCGCGGCTGCGACGTCGCGACGTTTCCGTACGGACGCTTCAACTATCCGGTGATGCCCGTGATGCCTGGAATGCCGCGCATCCCGGCTATGCCGCGCATACCGCCGGTGGCGGCGATGCCGGTCTCGCCGATGAGCCCCGAGTTCCAGCGGAGCATGCGCGAGCTCGAGCGCGCCATGCGCGAGCACCCCCCGGCGATGTCGCCCGAGGTCGAACGCGCGCTGCGCGATGTGGAGCGGACGATGCGCGAGCACCCGCCGGTGATCCCGCGCGACCTGATCGAGCGCAGTATGCGCGACGCCCAGCGCAACGTGCGGGCCGCGGAGCGTGCGCTGCGCGAGGCCGAACGCGGCGCGGGAAACGCCGAACGCGGCGTGCGAGCGCCTCGCGCGGCGACTCCGCCGCTGCCGACGTTACCGCCGTTGCCGGCCATTCCGCCTGCGCCCGTGTCGCCCGCCTCCCCCGCGTCGTCAGCGCCGGCCGCACCGCCGGCGCCGCCCGTGCCGGCCAGTCCCGCGCCTTAGCGGCGATCGGCGTCAGCGGTGCGGAATCGTGCTGAGAATCCGCGCGACGCCGTCGGCGAGCGGCGCACCGCGGCCTGCGCGCGACGCGTCCAGCGCGATCAGCGACGCAACGCGCGCACGCTGCGAGAAAAAGCGCGGCAGCCACGTGTCGCGCGGATAGCGCGCGCGCCAGTCGCGCATCGCGTCGTCGACGAGCGCGAGCTTGCCGCCCATCGCGGCGACGTTCGGGTCGCCCGACGCAGCGCGGCGTTCCAGTCCGTTGAGCTCGTTGCGGATGCCGAGCACGCTCATCCGTAACTGACCGAAATACTCGTCGGCCGGCGCGAGATCGCGCATCGTCGCCGCATGCGCCGACGCGGTGACGAACGCGAACATCATCGCGGCAAGCGCGAGGAGTCTACTCGCGCGGAAGCAGCGCATATTCCGACTCCGGGTACGTTGCGATCAGCCAGTCGAGCATGTCGTTCTTGCGCACGCGCGCGTCGTCGAGCTCGAGCTTGCCGTAGAGCTGCGCCAGGCTGTACGCGTACCTGGGGATCCACGGATCGCGCGGGTAGTGCTTCTGCCAGTCGTGCAGCGCGTCTTCGACCAGCACCGCTTTGTCGTAGACGTGGTCCGCCTCTTCGGGGTGCGCGTCCGCGCGCGCGGAGAGATCTTTGAGCGAGTTGCGCACCCCGAGGATGCTCATCTTCAACCGCCCGAAATAGTGGTCGGCCGGCGCGAGGCTCGACGTCGGTTCGGCGAACGCGGGGGCAGCGACCGGAATTGCCAACAGCAGCGCCAAGAGAATCCGTCTCATGAGGTGCACGTCCTTGTCGAGGGGGAACTGAAGCGCGACTTGCCCGCCCTTGGCTTCACCGCGTACAGATTCCATCGGACGCGCCGACCCTGAGTTAAGTAGCTCGCGTCGCTTGCACGCTCAGCGGCAAGCGAGCTGTGACGGTGATTACTCGGGGTCGCTGAACAAAAACGCCAGGTCGTCCCGGGTGAGCGTCTTGGCGACCGCGCTGTCGGCCTTCACGACCGCCCTCGAAAGCGCGGTCTTGCGCTCGGCGAGCGCGCGAATCTTCTCCTCGACCGAGCCCGCCGTCACCATCCGGTATGCCGTGACCGGTCGCGTCTGGCCGATGCGGTGCGTGCGGTCGATGGCCTGGCGCTCCACCGCGGGATTCCACCACGGGTCGTACAGGATGACGTAGTCCGCCGCGGTCAGCGTGAGCCCGACGCCGCCGGCCTTGAGCGAGCAGAGGAACACCGGCGGCCCGTCGTCGCTCATGAAGCGTTCGACCTCGGCTTGCCGGTCACGGTCTTTCGTCGAACCGTCGAGGTAGCCGTACACGATGCTGCGGCGGTCGAGCGCCGTGCGCATGATCTTGAGCATCGACGCGAACGCGCTGAACACGAGCACTTTGTGCCCGCCGTCGAGCACTTCTTCGACGGTCTCGACGAACGCGTCGAACTTGCCGCTCGCGTCGGGGTCGTCGAGATACTCCGGCACCAGCAGCCCGGGATGCGCGCACACTTGGCGCAGCCGCGTGAGCGCCGCGAGCACGTGCACGGTCGTCGCTTCGGCGCCGTCTTCGTCGAACTTCGCGAGCACGTCGCGGCGCGCGGCCTCGGCGATTCCGCGATACAGCCGCCGCTGCAGCGGCGTCAGCTCGCACTCGATCACCGCTTCGGTGCGCTCCGGCAGCTCTTTGGCGACGTCTTCTTTCGTGCGCCGCAGCACGAACGGCTCCAGCCGCGAGCGCAGCGCCGCCGCCGCGACTTCGTCGCCGTCGGCGATCGGCAGCTCGAAGCGCCGCCGGAACGACGCCTCCGAGCCGAGCAACCCGGGCTCGACGAACCCGAAGATCGCCCACAGATCGCGCAGCGAGTTCTCGACGGGCGTACCGGTCAGCGCGAGCCGATGATCGGCCTGCAGCCCGCGCACGACTTTGGCGATCTGCGAACCGGGATTCTTGGTGTTCTGCGCCTCGTCGAGTACGAGCGTCCGAAACCGGAACCGCTCGAGCTGTTGCGCATCGAGCCGGGCAAGCGCATACGACGTGACGACGACGTCGTAGTCGTGAATGACGTCGTACTTGGCAGCCCGATCGCTGCCCGACTGCAGCCGCAGCGTGCGCAAGCTGGGCGCAAACTTCTTGATCTCGTTCTCCCACGTATGCGTGACCGACGTCGGCGCAATGACGAGCACCGGAACTTCGCCCTCGGTCTCCTTGCGCTTGAGGATGTGCGCAATGACCTGCACGGTGTTGTGCGTGACGATGAAGTCGTCGACCAAGAACAACTTGTCAGGCGCGTCGACGGCGATGCACATCATCTCGGCGTCCTGGTGGTACTCAACGCTTACGACCGCGCGAGTCGGTAGATATTTCGTCCGCGGCGTGTACCGCGCCATTTTCCGCGCCAGCCGGAACGGCGCATATTCCGGGGGGAGCGAGATCCCGACCCGAAACGCCGGTTTCCCGATCCGCTGCTCACCTTTGTACGTGTACTTCGGTTGGAGCTTATACCGCGAACGCGCCACGCCGCCGAGCGAGCGCACGAGCCATGCCACGTCTTGCGCAAGTTGGTCGAGACGTCGACGTGAACTCGACATTGCCATTTTGCGGCTGTGCCGTACCATCGGTGTCGAGTAAGCCTTGCAGCAATGAGAGCCGGTCGCTAAGCGAAGCGGTCTTGTAGATTGAGGGAACGAATTTCATCGGCGATCCGAGACCCATCAGATCCAATTGGTCGAGCGCTGCTTGAACCGCGTGCGGATCCGTGGTCGTACGTCGAAAAGCGATAATTGTACCGATCGGCATGCACCAATTCGGTCCCAGTCGGCAAAAGGGCTCGGCACTCGTTGACGAGTTCTTCGTCGGCTGACGTCAGCCTGACGCGACCGCGTGACGTAATTCCGCCATCGCCGAGAATACAACCAAGGAGATACGGATCGAGCGGCAACGCCGGAGATTGCCCGAAATGCATCGGCTCCGCGATTGGGATATAATGGCGCGCGTTTCCGGCAGCATCGTGAAGTCGTTCACGAATCTCGCGCGTCGTCAGACACACGGTATGGCAGACCGCGCTTCTTTCGCACCGCTGAATTAACCGCCCAGAGATGATCGTCCGAGCATAATGTCGATCGAACCATCGCTAAAGGTAATCCGAAATGCCGGCAGCACACCTTGCGGATAGACGCCGATCACCGTGTGCGGCAATCCATCGCGCCCCATCACCTGATCGCCGACGATCAAATCCCCAAATCTGCGAAGCCCAGTCGGGCGTTACAACGCGTATGATATACGCACAGTGACTTACCGACGCCCATGTCGTCTGCCAAAATGCCGCCGAAACGGAACGACGACAAGTACGACAAGAAGTCCAAGCCGCGGCGCTGATAATCACGCAGCACGTGCTCCAGAATTTCCGGCGGCGGTACTTCTTCAATCCCGCCGAAGTTGCGCAGGCGTTCGCGGATCTGTTCGACTTCTTCCGGTAATGCGACTTCGCCGAACGCTTCGTGCAATTCGTCACGCATCGCGACGAGAGACGCGAGTCCCGTGCGGCGGCGGTCGGTGAGCTCGGACAGCAAATTCTGGCGCGAGCGCAGGTCGCCCACGTCGACGAGCTTGCCGCGCACCTCCGCGTAGCGGCCTTTGGCACCCAGCAGCGCGCGCAATTCTTCGCGCGTGAGCGGTTCGCCGCCGCCGACGAACACGGCCACGTCGAGCTCGAACCAATCGCCTTGCTCCGCCGCCGTCGCGCTGACGGAGACGTCCACTTTGCCGCCGCCGGCGAGCGCGGCGAGCGATTCGTCGAGCCGGATCTCGATGTCGTCCCAGGCTGGCCACGTCGTGCGCACGATCTCGGCGGCGCGATCCGCGTCGTGCAGCGCGAACGCGTCGCCGCCGCGCGGCACGAAGCCCGCTTCCAGGAAGCGGTGCGCGAAGCCGCGCGCGATCTCGGGCGCCCAGCGCACGAACCGTCCAGCGCTCGCCGTCACCGCGCCGTGCACGCTGAACGCCGCGTACGCGCCGGTCGCGCGGTCGGCGAACGCCAGCCGCGCCAGCAGCGCGCCGTCGCGCCAGGCGGCGCGCACGACGAGCGCCGCATCCTGCGCGTCGACGACGTTGAGCTCTTTGCGCTGATCGGCCGTCAGGAACGGCGCGACGCGCGCGATCGCGCGCACCGACGGCGCGGCGTCCTCTTCGGCGGGCGCGCCGGCGGCGGCGCGCGCCGCGACGATCACCTTGCGCGGATCGAACGAGCCGTCGAGCAGAGTATGCGGTGCGCTCCGCGACGAGCCACGCCGGCGGGCCGTCCACGACGGCCGCGTCGGCCGCTGAGACGCGCTGCCCGTCGAGCGCTTCGAGGACCGGCACGAACTGCGCGCCGGCGCGCACCGCGCGCAGGCGCACGCCGCGCGTCTCCACGGCAAACGGCGACAGCTCCGACGGATGCCGGTTCTCGCCGGGCGCGTCGTCGAAGCGCAGCCGCGGGTGGCGCGCGAGGCGGAACAGCGCGCGGGCGAGCGCCTTGGAGGACGCGCGCGAGCCGAACGCTTCCTGGACCGCGTCGTCGCGCAGCATCATGCGGTCGACGTCGTCCCAGTCGTCGGCCGGCGTCTGGTCCATCATGGCGAGGATCGCGTCGGCGTCGCGGATGACGCCGCGCAGCCGCGGCGTGTCGAGGTACAGCGTGCCGCCCAGCGTCCCGCCGGGGCCCACGGAGATCACCGGCCAGACGGCGCGCGCGCGGGCGCGCGACGCGTCTTGCTCGACGTCGGGCAGCCACGAGAGGTCGGATTCGGCGGCGTCGGCGACCGGCAGGGGGAGCGCCGAGTCCTCGGCCGTGCGCACGACCTCGAGCGTCGCCACGACGTGCTCGCACACGCCGCTGGCGCCGCACGTGCAGACGGCGCGCAGCGCCTGCGGTCCGGTCCCCGACGCCCATTCCACCGCCGTCGCGACCGGGACGCGGTCCTTGACCGTCGCCTCGACGCGGCCCGCCTCGACCGAACGCAGCACGACGCGCCCGCCATCGACGAGGGCGAGCGCGACGCGGGTCAGGTCACGAGCGAACCAGGTTCCGATCTGCGCCGGAAGGCGCGACCGCCACAGCGCATACGGGGTCAACCTACCGTTGTTCGTCACGAACCCGTCGGTTTCCCGACGGGCTCGTGCGGCTTCACCCAACGTGCCGGCCCGCTAGACTTCCTGGACCTCCGGCTGATTGGGGGACTGGGGCGGGTCGATGCTCGGGATCTTCGAGAAGCTCAGCTTCTCGGGATTGTCCTTGTTGACTTCGGCGAGGATGCGGTCGCCCGAGCCGAAGTTGCCCTTGAGCATCTCCTCGGCCAGCTCGTCCTCGACCTCGCGCTGGATCGCGCGGCGCAGGGGACGCGCGCCGAACTGGGGATCCCAGCCCTTCTTGGCGAGCAGCTGCTTCGCGTCTTCGGTGACCTCGAGATCCATCTCCTGAGCCTTGACCTCGCGCACCACCTTGGCGAGCTCGAGCCCGACGATCTCGGCGATCTGCTCGCGGTTGAGCTGGTGGAACACGACCGTCTCGTCGACGCGGTTGAGGAACTCGGGCCGGAACGCGTGCTTGACCTCGTCGAGCACCTTGTTCTTCATCTTCTCGTACGCTTGCTCGTCGTTGCCGAGATCTTTCTGCGTGCGGAAGCCGATGTCGGTGTTCGTCGTCATCCCGGTGGCGCCGACGTTGGACGTCATGATGATGACGGTGTTCTTGAAGTCGACCACGCGGCCCTGAGAGTCGGTCAGGCGGCCGTCTTCGAGCACTTGCAGCAGCAGGTTGAACACGTCGGGGTGCGCCTTCTCGATCTCGTCGAGCAGCACGACGGAGTACGGCCGGCGGCGCACCGCTTCGGTGAGCTGACCGCCCTCTTCGTAACCGACGTATCCGGGAGGAGCTCCGACCAGGCGCGAGACCGCGTACTTCTCCATGTACTCCGACATGTCGATGCGGATCATCGACTCGGCGTCGTCGAACATGAACTCCGCGAGCGAGCGCGCGACTTCGGTCTTGCCGACGCCCGTCGGCCCGAGGAAGATGAACG
This sequence comes from Vulcanimicrobiota bacterium, assembly GCA_963723635.1. Classification (GTDB taxonomy): domain Bacteria; phylum Vulcanimicrobiota; class Vulcanimicrobiia; order Vulcanimicrobiales; family Vulcanimicrobiaceae; genus Vulcanimicrobium. The sequence goes on from CAVRRP010000027.1 coordinate 164,949, forward strand.
ACCCGATCGGGCGCTTGGGATTCTTGAGCCCGGCGCGCGAGCGGCGGATCGCTCGCGTCAGCGTGGAGATCGCCTGGTTCTGCCCGATCACGCGCTTGTGGAGCTGCTCCTCCATGCCGAGCAGCTTGGCCGTCTCGGCCTGCGCGAGCTTCGACACCGGGATCTTCGTCCACGACGCGACGATGTGGGCGATGTCCGCCTCGGTGACCTTGAGCGTCTTGTCCTGCAGCGCGCGCTTGTCGGCCCACTCGGCTTCGAGGCGCTGCTTCTCGAGGCGCAGCTTCTCCTCACGGTCGCGGATCGCAGCGGCCTTCTCGAACTCTTGCGATTTGACGACCGACTCTTTTTCTTGCTTGACCTGGCGGATCTGGTTCTCGATCTCGCGGATCTCCGCCGGCGGCAGCGTGGCCTGCAGGCGCACGCGCGACGACGGCTTCGTCGATCAAGTCGACGGCCTTGTCGGGGAGGAAGCGGTCCGAGATGTAGCGGTCGCCGAGCTTCGCCGCGGCGACGAGCGCCTCGTCGGTGATCGTGACCTTGTGGTGCGCTTCGTAGCGGTCGCGCAGGCCCTTGAGGATCTCGACGGTCTCGTCGACCGTCGGCTCGCCGACCATGACCGGCTGGAAGCGGCGCTCGAGCGCGCTGTCCTTCTCGATGTGCTTGCGGAACTCGTTGAGCGTCGTCGCGCCGATGCATTGCAGCTCGCCGCGCGCGAGCGCGGGCTTGATGATGTTCGACGCGTCGATCGCGCCCTCGGCGGCGCCTGCGCCGACCAGGGTGTGCAGCTCGTCGATGAAGAGGATGATCTCGCCGGCGGCGCCGCGGATCTCGTCCATCACGCGCTTCATGCGCTCTTCGAACTCGCCGCGGTACTTCGTGCCGGCGACGAGGCCCGCGAGGTCGAGCGTGATCACGCGCTTGTCGCGCAGCGGCTCGGGCACTTCGCTCTTGATGACGCGCTGCGCCAGGCCTTCGGCGATCGCGGTCTTGCCGACGCCGGGCTCGCCGATGAGCGCCGGGTTGTTCTTGGTGCGGCGGCTGAGGATCTGGATGACGCGCTCGATCTCGTTGGCGCGGCCGATGACCGGGTCCAGCTTGTTCTCGCGCGCCAGCGTGGTGAGGTCGCGGCCGTACGCATCGAGCGTCGGGGTCTTCGACTTGCCCTTGGGCGCGGGGGGCTGGCCCTCGGCGCCGAGCAGCGACGTGGTCTGGACGCGGACCTTCGCGGGGTCGACCCCGAGGTTGGTCAGGACGCGCGCGGCCACGCCTTCACCCTCGCGGATGAGGCCGAGCAGCAGGTGCTCCGTGCCGATGTAGTTGTGGTTGAGCTGGCGCGCTTCTTCGAAGGCGAGCTCGATCACGCGCTTGGCGCGCGGGGTGAAGACCATCTCTTGCTGGACGGTCTGGCCGCCGCGACCGACGATCGCCTCGACCTCCTGGCGGACTTTCGCCAGGTTGACACCGAGCGTCTCGAGGACCTTGGCCGCGAGGCTCTCGCCCTCGGAGATGATCCCGAGCAGAATGTGCTCGGTCCCGATGTAATTGTTACCGAGCCGCTGCGCTTCTTCCTGAGCGAGCACGATGCTGCGCCGCGCGCGTTCGGTGAACGGTTCCCACATTGACATGACTGACGAA
>CAVRRP010000028.1:0-66789 GCA_963723635.1 Vulcanimicrobiota bacterium
GCGGCAGCCATGCCGCGGCGAACGCGCGCAGCGCGGCGAGATCGCGCAGATGCAAGCCGACGGGACCGGCATCGTCCTGGCCGAGCACGATGCGGTCGAACCCGCCTTCGGCCGCGATGCGCAGCGCGAACAGATCGACGTCGCGATCGCGCGCCCGCGTCTCGAGGTACGCATCCAGCGCGGGCCCGAGCTGCGCGCGCAGCTTCGCCGCGAACGCGCGCTGCTGATCGGTCTGCGGCGGATCGGGCAGGTTCGCATACTGCTGGATCGCGCCCCACACGTCGCCGCCCGCGAACGGAAACGACGCAGCCGCCCCAAGCTTCGGAACGCCCGTCGGCGCGAGCCGCATCACCGTGCCGAACACCGCAAACGACGCATTCGGCCGCGAAGCACGAAGTGCAGCAAGGTCCTGCAGCCGCGTGTACGCCTCGCCGCGCGACACGCCGGGGATGCGCGAAGCGACGAGCCCGCCGTAGACCATCATGTCGTTCGAAATCACGTACGCGTGCGCGTCGCGCGGCGCGTCGTCACGCAGCCAGCGCATGATCCCGGTCGAATCGCCCGGCGTCAGATACCGCCCGAGCATCGGCCGCGGCGGTTCGGCCACGCGCACGCCGGCAATCGCACCCAGGAGCCGGGGAAGCTGCGCCGTGACGGGCCGGTCGTCCAGCGGAACGACCACGAACGTGACGGCGAGCAGAGACGAAAGGAGCGCTGCGATGGAGTGCACCGCAGCGCCCTGTTCGTCATCGTGCGGCGTTAACTCTTGAAGCCGAACAATCCGTGCCCGTTCGGGTTGGCCACGAAGATCTTGTAGGCTTTGCGAATCCCCAGCGACTGCGTGAACTCCACGTGAACCGGCGTGCCCGGCTTGAGGTCCTTCGTCTGCACGCTCTTGCCGTTGGAGAACAGCGTCGCGAAGTTCGGCGCGTACAGGAACGACAGGTCGGCCGGCCGGCCGTCGATGCAGTGGACGCGAATGTTCTCGCTGGACACGTGGCGGACGTAGCCGTGGCAGTCCCGGATCTTGCCGCCCGGAACCGACGCGCCTTGCCGCTCCGTCACCGCGGCGGAAGCGACGAGCGTGGAAGAAGCGACCACCGCGAGCGCGGTCAGCGCGGGAAGCGAACGGCGGAGCGAGTCGAAGAGCATGGCGTGAGGTCCTTCCGTTGATCGAATGCAGGACGATGGCAGGCGCCGAGCGGCTCGACGCCTTCGCGCTGATGAAGCAATTCCGCGCCGACGAGGCTCTGCTCGGCGAAGCGCTCGCGCTCTACGTGGACCGCCCGGACTACGGCTTCATCTGGCTAGGCTATGACGACGGTATACCCGCGGCGTGCGTTTCCGCCGCCTACGCCATCTCGACGGAAACCGGCGGCCTCGTCGCCGCCCTGCGCGACCTCTGGGTCGTCCCCGACCGCCGCCGCCGCGGCATCGGCTCGGCGCTGCTTGCAACGCTGCACGGCCGCCTGGACCAGCTCGAGATCACCCGCGTGGAAGCATCGCTCCCGGACGAAGCCCCGCTGCGCGCATTCTTCACGGCCCGCGGCTACACGGACCTCGGCGGCACGACGGTCGCATCGGTACGTCGCTAAGCTAGCTTCTCTCGCCCATCAGAAAAAGCGCACCGAATTCGCAAACCGCCGGCTCAACTCCTGACGACACGCGCCAGCCGCCCGCCGGCCGCACGAAGCAGCGCCTCGGCGCCGTCGCGATCGACAGCACGCCAAGCCATCACGACGGCCGTCTTCACCGAACCCCCGGCAGCATCGATCAAACCGCGCGCATCGACGTCTCCCGCAAGGTCGCGCACGAGCCGCTCGCTGCGCGCGCGCAGCTTCGCATTGGTCGCGACGACGTCGACCATTCTGTTCCCGTAGGTCTTCCCGAGCCGAACCATCGCACCCGTGGAGATCGCGTTGAGCACGATCTTCTGCGCGGTCCCGGCCCGCATGCGCGTGGACCCTTGAATGGGCTCCGCCCCCGTCGCAGCAACGATGCCGACATCCGCATCACGCGCAACCGCACCGCCGGGGGAGTTGACGATGCCGACCGTCCGCGCGCCGCGCGCACGCGCCGCAGCCAACGCAGCCCGCACGAAGGGTGCGCCGCCACTGGCAGAGATACCGATGACGACATCGTTTCGTCCGACGTCCTGCACGACGAGCGCCCCCGCCTCCGCATCATCTTCCGCACCCTCGACCGCACGCCGAAGCGCACGGTCACCGCCGGCAATTCGCCCCTCGACGAGCGCAGGATCGACGCCGAACGTCGGCGGCAGCTCCGCGGCATCAAGCACGGCAAGCCGCCCACTGGTCCCCGCACCGACCAGCACGACGCGCCCGCCGGCCTCGATCGCCTCAGCGACGAGCGTGGTCGCACGCGCAATATCGTCGGCAGCGGCGAGCGCAGCATCGACGGCAACGCGATGCGCCTCGACCAGCACACGCGCTAGCGCGACATCGTCGAGCTGATCGATATCGGTTGTCGACGGATCGAGCGCCTCGGTCGCCGGAAGGTCGCTCAACGCGCCAAGCGCTCCGCAAGCCGCAGCGCACCACGCGCCGGCTCATCACCGCCCTTGACGATCGCAGCGCCGGCGACATCGCCGTTCAAACGCGTCTCGAGCAAAAACGTCAGCAAGCTATTCTCACGAAACAACCCGCCGGCAAATGCAATCCGCGGCGAAGCGTCGAGCAGCTGCACGGCCCGCAACGCCGCTTTGACGAGATCGCCGAGTTCCTGCGCCGCCTGCTGCACGATCTTGGTCGAAGCGCGATTTCCCTTTCCGGCAAACGCGATGATGCTGGGCGCAAGCGCAGCGACCTGCGCCGGATCAGGCGCCCGATCGTACAGCGCGGTAATGTACCGCTCGCGATCCGGCACGTCCAGCACCCGCGCAACGAGGTCGCTGGTCTCGTCGCGATTCGCGCGCCCGTCGAGCACGCGCCCGTACAGCTTCACCGCCTGCATCCCGATCCAAAACGCCGACCCCTCATCGCCCGCAAGATACCCGAGCCCGCCGACCCGCTGCGATTGCGCCCCGTGTTCGGCATACGCCGTCGACCCCGTACCGGCGATCAGCACCGCACCGTCGCCGTCGGGTATCGCGGCCCGAAACGCAACCGCAGCATCGTCGCCGACGACGACGTGCGCCCCGCGAAACGCGATCCCGATCAGCTCGCGAAGCTCATCCGCAACCCGCTTGCGCCCCGCTCCCGCCGCCCCAACGTAAATTGTATCCGGAGCGGCACCGTCGAGCACCTCGCGAATCGTCGTGATGATGACGTCCGCGGCGTCGTCGATCCCTAGCGTCGTGGCGTTGGCGCCGCGACCGCGCGCTTCGCGCACGAATTCGCCGTTTTCCGACATCGCGGCTACGGTTGATGTGCCACCCGCATCGACTCCGACTGAAATCACGCCTTGTGCTTTCTCCTATGAATTGAACGGTCCGCTTGGGGCCGGACACGGCACGATGGCGCGGCGGGGACGCTCCCTCCGCCGCATCCTGCGGCTCCGGTCGCTCGGTTCTCCGCTCGCTCCCGCCTTCCAGGCTCCGCTCGCTACGAAACGCCCCGCCGCACCATCATGCCGTGTCCGTCCCTGCCACCATCGTGCCATTGCGTCAAAAGGCGGGTTGGCGGCGTGATCGGCACGATCGTGCCTGAGGTGGGCGCGCGTGACGTTGCCGTGGCGGGGCGTTGCGGAGTTCGCGGAGCCCGGAGGACGGGAGCGAACGGAGCACCGAGCGACCAGAGCCGCAGGATGCGGCGGCGGGAGCGTCCCCGACACGGCAATGTCGCGCGCGCCCGCCGCGCCCCCGAAAGTCATCCTGACGACGGCAACCCGCCGCCCCCATCCTCCAAGCGAACACGGTCGAACAGCGCATCGAGGTCGTGAGGTGCGATCGCGCCCAGCACGCGCGGTCCGGTCGCCCCGGTGACGCGCGGCAGCCCCGCCGCACGCCCACGCAATGTCGCGTAGCCGAGAACCGCGAAGGCGATTGCTTCTTTGGCATCCGCGTCCACACCGAATTCGTCAGAGATTGCGACGCGCACGCCGGTGAGCAGCGCGCGCAGTCGTCGAATAAGGGCGGGATTGCGCGCGCCGCCGCCGCTGACGATCACGAGTTTTGCGTGCGGAGCTTCGTTGCGGATTGCGGTGCTCACCGTCGTTACCGTGAGCGCGGTAAGGGTTGCTACGGCGTCGGCAAATTGCAGCACGTCCAGGTCGCTTTGCCACCGTGTGATGAACGGGCTGCCGTACTCTTCGCGGCCGGTCGACTTCGGTGGACGCTTTGCGAAGTAGGGGTCGTCGAGCATCCGCATCAAGAGATCCGGGTCGACGGTGCCGTGTTCGGCGAGCTTGCCGTTGGTGTCGTAGCGTTGGGCGCCGTTGGTGCGCAGCGTGACGTACGTGTCGATCGGGAGGTTCGCGGGGCCTGAGTCGAAGGCGATTCCTTCGGGCAGGACGGTGAGGTTTGCGATGCCGCCGAGGTTCAGGGCGACGCATGGTGCTTTGTCCGCGAACAGCAGTGCGTCGACGAACGGGACGAGCGGGGCGCCCGTTCCGCCGGCTGCGGTGTCGGCGGAGCGGAAGTCGTAGATCACCGTCGTGCCGGTGCGTTCGCGGATGCGGAATGCGTCGCCGAGCTGCAGCGTGTGTCGCGAGGCGTCCGAGTGCGCGAGCGTTACTCCGTGCGAGGCCACGGCGTCCAATCGCGTGTTGCCTGCTACGGTGCGGACGGCGTCGCCGAATGCTTCGCCGATTGCGGCGTGCAGTGCGGAGAGTTCCAGGGCGCCTACCGGTGCCGGTGGGTAGGCTGCGATGATGCGCGTGCGGAGGTCTTCGGCGAACGGGACCGTTGCGAAGTGCTCGCAGTAGACGCGGAGGGTGTCCGCTTGCGTGTCGACGTTGCAGATTGCGACGTCGATGCCGTCGAGGGACGTGCCGGAGATGATGCCTGCGATTTTCATGTGCGGTCCGTTGCTTTTACTGCGGCATCGGCCACTGCGGCGCGGATGTGGCGGATGTCGGTGCGGCCGAAGTGGACGGCGTTCGTCAGGAGGACGACGTTGAGATCGCGTTGAGGATCGCACCAGATCGAGGTGCCGGTGAAGCCGGTGTGACCGAACGTGTCCGGTGACATGCGTGCGCCGCACGAGTTTTCGTCCGAGGTTTTCAGCGCCCAGCCCAGGCCGCGGCGGAGGACGTCGTGCGGGGCCTGTTCGTGCACCGCTTCGCGCGCGAGGCTGAGGTCGAGCGGCGTGGGACGGTCCTTCAGTGCGGCGAGGTACCACTCACCCAGGAGTGCGACGTCGCGGGCGGTGCCGAACAAGCCCGCGTGGCCGGCGACGCCGCCCATCAAGTAGGCTTTCTCGTCGTGCACTTCGCCTTGCATGCTGCCTCGCCACGCGTCGGTTTCGGTCGCTGGGATGGGTGGACGTTCAGGGCCGCGGGGGCGGTATGCCGTCGATGTCGCGCCCCACGTGGCGAGGTCGTGTTCGATCGCGTTTGCGAGCGAACGGTCTGGCCGCGCGCGCGCGAGGATCGTGCCGAGCGCGATGAAGCCGAGGTCGCTGTAGATCACGGCGGCGCCGGGTGGGTTTGCGAGCGGTTCGGTGAGCGCGAACGTCTCGACGTTTTTGTCGAGCAGCGTGCGGTAGTCGGCGCCGCTCTTGAAGCCGGCGGTGTGCGCGAGGATGCGGCGGAGCGTGATGGGTTCGTGGTCGGTGCCGCTCCATTCCGGAATCAGGCCGGTGAGCGTCGTGTCGAGTGCGAGCACGCCGCGTGCGACGTATGCGAGGGCGACGGTCGAGACGAAGACCTTCGTGATGGATGCGATGTCGAAGCGCGTGTCGGCGTAGCACGGGAGGGACGGTTCGTCGTTGCGGGTGCGGCCGAATGCGCGCTCGTAGCGAAGACGTCCGTTCTGCTCGATGCGCACGACGGCTGCGCTGAAGCGCGTGCCGAGTGCCGCGTGCAGGACGGCGTCGATCTCAGCGAACAGCGGCGTCCTCAGTCAGATGAACGGGTAGCGTGCCGCGCGCTTCGGCGCGGCCCGCCAGGACGTCCGCGCCGCCTTCGATGGAGATCGGTTGGTCGCCGTAGAGGCACAGCACGCGGCGGGCCGACGGCCACAGGAGCGCGTCGTACGGGGCGCGCGAAGAAACGATTAGCGCGTCCGGGGTTTGCGCGAGGATGCGCGCGACGGCGTCGTGTTGGCCGGGGTGGAGGTGCGCGTCGCGGGTGACGAGCACGAATTCCCGGTCGCCGAGCGCTTCGACGTGGTCGAGGAGAAGATCGATGTCGCCCGCGGCGGGGTCGATTGCGACGCGCATGATCTCGCTTTTCCAGCCACGGCGGCGCAATGCCGAGCTCAGCGACGACGTCTCGACGGACGTTTGCCTTCCCGAGAGCGCGACGTTGTCGGCGACCGTGCCTTCGAACGAGATAACGGTCACGGGCTTGCCCGTGCGCAGGTGAACGTCGCCGCGAATGGCGGTCGGCGCGCGGCGGGCGGCTTCGACCGGGGCGGCCTCGTCCACGGCGCCGGCGAACGGCGCGCGCTGGGCGAGACGTTCGCGCAAGCCGTGTACGCGCGCGTACGCTTCGTGCAGGCGGGAGAGCGGGATCTCGCCGTCGTGAACCGCGGTGACGATTGCGTCCGCGGCGGCCTGCGCGAGCTCGAGGCGGTGGCTGATCAGGAGGAGGTCGGCGCCTGCGGCGAGCGCTTCGACGGCGGCACGGACCGTGCCGATGCCGTTTGCGATCGCGTCCATTTCCAGGCAGTCGGTGGCGATGACGCCGTCGTAGCCGAGCTCGCCGCGCAGCAGGTTCGTGAGCACGGCGGGTGAGATCGTCGCGGGGCGATGCGGATCGAAAGCTTCGATTACCACGTGCGCGGTGACGACGATCGAGGCCGCGTGCGCGGCGAGCGCGCGGGCGAATGGGACGAGGTCGCGGGCGCGCAGCGTCGCGGCGTCGGCGGTCACATGCGGCAGGGCGGTGTGCGAGTCTTCTGATGTCGAGCCGTGGCCGGGGAAGTGTTTGAGGGCCGCGGCGACGCCGCCGCGTTCGAGGCCCCGCGCGAACGCGATGACGAACTGCGCGACGCGTTCGGGATCGTCGCCGTACGAGCGCGACGCGACGACGGTGCTGCGCGGCTGAAGCGACAAGTCGGCGACCGGTGCCAGGTCGACGGTGATGCCGAGCGTTGCGAGGTCGCGTCCGAGGAGCGTGCCGAGGCGTTCGGCCAATGCGGCGTCGCCTGTTGCGCCAACTGCCATTGCGGACGGCAGCGCTGCGACGCCGTCGCGAATGCGTTCGACGCGACCGCCTTCCTGATCGACGGCGATCAGCGGCGACGGCGTCGCGATGTCGCGCAGCGCGACGATCAGCTCACGCAGCTCGTGCGGCGCGGCGACGTTGCGGGCGAACAGGATCAGCGCGCCCGGTGAGAAGTCGCGCAGCGCGTCGAGCGGCGCGGTCTGCGCGGTGGCACCGGTGAATCCGACTCCGATCACGCCGCGCGCAAGCGCCGCGAGATCGGTGGGGAACGTCATGCGTCGTTAGTGTTTGATCAGGCGGATGATCTGCGCGACGACCTTGCCGGCGGTCTTCGAGATGAAGATCTGCACCTTCGAGCCCTTCGAGACGTCGGTCAGCGTGTGATAACCGGGATCGTCCGACTGCACGCTCGTCGTCGGCATGGTCGCGACGTCGACTCTTCCTTGCGTGGTCGAATCGACCGTCACGATGCCGCGCTGGTAGTCGACGTTGGTGACCTTGCCTTCGATCACGCCGCCGTCGTGCGGCGCGCTCTGGGCGACCGCCGTCGGCGACGCGGCCGGCGGGGGCGCAGCCCATGCGGCGGCGGGGACGAGCAAAAGGCCCAGAACGGTAGCGACGACGAGGCGGGGCATCACGGGCGGGTAACGCATGGTCGTCGTACCTTCGTTCCGCACTCAGCGCGCGATAACTCCCACCGCCGCAAAGTATGCGTCCCGAGCGCCTGCCTCGCCGGTTTTCGCTCGTGCGCGCGCCGCTCGCGCGGCGACGATCGTCTCGTCACCGGCGACCTTGCCGCCCAGCACCAACCGCAGCGCAAGCAGCGCCTCGTCCGCCGCGCGCGCGCCGACCGTTTCGAGCGCGCGGTAGAACGGTTGGGCATGCGGGTCGGGCGAGCGGTCGCGCAGCGCGGCGGCGATCGCTTCCGCTTTGCCGGGGCTTCCGTCGAGGAGGTAACCGTCGAGAGGGTGCAGTTCCACTCGGATGCGATTCGCGGTGCGGCTCCTCGCGCTTGCCGCGGTGCTCGGCACCGTGGCTGCGGCGCCGCCGCGCGATCCGCTCGCGGCGATCGCGGCCGCGAACGGGCATGCCGCAGCGGTGCATTTCCGCGCAACCGGCACGCGCCTCGTCGAAAGCCGCACCGTCACGACGACCGTCGATCAGCTTGGGACGCAGCGGCTCGTGCGGCGCTGCGTGGCCGGCGTCTGCGGCGGAACGTGGTTCGACGGCACGCGCGAGTGGACGTTCTCGCTCAACGACGTCGCGCTGCCCGAGGAGGTGGACGAGTCGACGCTCACGCAGCGGACGCTCGCCGCGATTGCCTCGTACGCGTTCGCGGAGCCGGGTTTTCGCGCTGCGGGCGGAACGGTCGTTCCCGCCGGCGCCGGGCGCTGGCGCGTCCGTGCGCGCGACGCGATCGAGCTGATCGCGGTCGTGGATCCTGCGACCGAGGCGCTGTGCCGCATCGACACCGCGGAAGGGCGGCCGCTGGCCGCGTACGGGCGGGAGACGCGCGCCGGCGGCGCCAGCTTCGCGCTCGACCGCAGCGGGCCGTTCGAGAACGGTGCGCTGGACGCCGTCGCCGTCGCGACCGACCCGCTGGGACCGCCGGAGGGCGCCGCGGCGACGTTCACGGGCGACGCGGCGCTGGAGCTGGGCAACGAGCCGGTGCCGATCGTACCGTGCAGTCTGGGCGGCCGCGCCGTGCGCTGCCTGCTCGACAGCGGCGCGACGCCCAGCGCGCTCTCGCTCGGGCTGGCGGAGGCGCTCCACCTCGAGCCGCACGGCGAGCTCGAGATCGCAGGCATGTCGCGGTTCGCAACCGGCTTCGTCGAGACGGGGCCGCTCGCGCTGGGCTCGGCCCGGTTCGCACGCGTGCGCTTGGCGGTCGTCCCGCCGTCGAGCGCCGCACGCTTCGACGTGGTGATTGGGAGCGATCTGCTCGGCCGCGTGCGGTTGGTGCTCGACCACGGCGCCCGGACCGCGCGCATCGTCGCGCCGGGCGGCGTCACCGACGGGCCGGGCGCCGTGCACCTGACGTTTCACAATGGGTCGCCCATCGTGCAGGCGATGTTCGGGCCGCAAGGCGCGCGCGCGCTCTTCGACACCGGCGATCAGGCCGTGCTCTCGATCGGCTATGCGGCGTACCGGGTAGGCCCGCAATGGCCTGTCGTGTCGCGCGGCCAGTCGGTCGGGATGGCCGGAGCCGATGACGTCATCACGGTCGCCGTTCCGGACGTGCGGATCGGCCCGCTGATCATTGGCCCGACGCCGACCGCGGTGCGCCGCACGCAGGCGATGGCGCACGTCGGAATCGGCCTCTGGGACCGCTACCTCGTCGACCTCGACGAATCGGCCGGTCGAGCGCTGTTCACCCCGCGCTGACGCGCGGGCGAGCGTTCAGTCGAGGTCGGCTTCGAGCGCTTCTGCGGTCCGCTGCATCACCTTTGCGAGCAGCGCGATGGCGCCGGCCCGGTTGGTGTTCAGCAGCATGTACTGCATGCGGTCGTTCGGATGCAGGACGACGAACACGCCTTTGCTGCCCTGCGTGATCGAGTTGAGGATGCGGTCGATGAACGCCCTATCCTCGTCGTCGAGCTGAACCGCGCCACCCTCTTCCTTGAGAAGGTCGCGGAGAAACGTATCGAGATTGTCAGGGACATCCATGTGCAAAACACCCTCGTGTGGTACGAGCGCTGCTCTGTTTAGGATAATCGGCCGAAGGCCGGGAAAGTGAAGTTCTCAGGGCGGGACCGGTAAAGCCTTGATGGCGGCTCCGTAAAGATTGCCTTTACGGCAGTGATTACATGGGAAACGTCGCGCGGCGGCGTCAGGTTCCCGTCGCGGTTCGGCGGCGCCGGAACGGGAGGGCGAGACGGCGAACGCCGCGTTGCGCGCTCGGCGCGAAGGAGGACAGTACGTTCAAGGGATTCGGCACGTTCATCGCGCGCGGCAACGTCATCGACCTCGCCGTCGCCGTGATCGTCGGCTCGGCGTTCACCGCGGTGGTGAACGCGCTCGTCAAAGACGTCCTCACGCCGCTCGTCGCCGCGATCATCGGCCAGCCGGATTTCTCGAGGCTCGGCTTTACGCTCGGGCGCACGCATTTTCCGATCGGCGATTTCGTCAACGCCCTGATCACGTTTCTGCTCGACGCGCTCGTGATCTACTACGCCGTCGTCGTGCCCTTCCGCACGATCGCGTCCCGCTTTCGCAAACCCGACGAGCCCGAGCTCGCGATGAAGACCTGCCCGGAATGTCTCAGCCAGATCGCGCAGGACGCGCGCCGCTGCAAGTACTGCACGGCGGTCCTGACGCGTACGACGGGCGCGCCCGCCTGAGCGGGGGACTACCGTGAGACCGGTCGATGTCGTTGTCATCGGCGCCGGTGCCGCGGGGCTCATCGCCGCGCGCGCGCTGTCGCGCGCCGGCCGCTCGGTGGTCGTGCTCGAAGCGCGCGACCGCATGGGCGGCCGGGTCTACACGCGCGAGGATCCCGGCTTGCCCGTGCCTGTCGATCTCGGCGGCGAGTTCGTGCACGGTACGGCGGATGTGAGCTTTGCGCTGCTGCGCGCCGCGAACACCGTCGCGATCGACACCGGCGGCACGTCGTTCGCGTTCGAGGACGGCGAGCTGCGCGAGGGCGACGATCCGTTCGAGATCGTTGCGCGCTTGCTGGCGGATGCGAAAGACCTCACGCCTGATAGGAGCGTCGAAGAATTCTTGCAGCAACTGCGCGGTGACGCCGTGCAGGTCGAGCGCCAGCGCCGCTACGCGCGCATGCTCGTCGAAGGCTTTGACGCCGCCGATCCGCAGCGCGCGAGCACGCGCGCGCTCGCGGAGGAATGGAGCGACGACGGCAGCGGCGGCCAGACGTCGCGCCAGTTCCGGCCGCTCGGCGGCTACGCGCATCTGCTGCGCACGCTGCACGGCGCGCTCGATCCCGCGCTCGTGGAAGTGCGCCTCGCGACGCCGGTCGACGCGGTGCAGTGGGGTCGCGACGGAGTTACCGTGACCGCGATGTCGTCGTCGGGGGCGCCGCTGGAGGTGCGCGCGCGCACGGCGATCGTGACGCTGCCGGTCGGCGTGCTGCAGGCGAACGCCGTGCGCTTCGAGCCCGCGCTGCCGCCGGCGAAGGTCGGCGCGCTCGCGCGATTGGTGATGGGTCCGGTGGTGAAGCTGATCCTGCGGTTCCGCAGCGCGTTCTGGGAGCGCGTGCGCGACGCCCGCTATCTCGACGGAGGCTTCTTCCACCGCGCCGAGGCAGCGTTTCCGACGTTCTGGACGCTGATGCCGCTGCGCACGCCGCTGCTCATCGCGTGGGCGGGCGGACCCAAGGCGGACGCGCTCGCGAACGACGACGAAGCGGCGCGGATCGTGAAGGCGCTCGACGATCTCAAGACGGTCTTCGGTGCCGAGGCCGACCCGCACGGCGAACTCGAAGCGGTCTACACGCACGACTGGCAACACGACCCATTCTCGCGGGGCGCGTACAGCTACGTAGCGACCGGCGGCGGCAAGGCGCGCACGGAGCTCGCTGCGCCGGTCGACGACGTCCTCTTCTTCGCCGGCGAAGCAACGGCGGCGACGAGCGAATCAGGCACAGTAGCAGGCGCGCTGCAATCAGGCGAACGCGCCGCAAAAGAAGTGCTGAAGGCGCTCGGCGTGACGGAGGGGACGAGCTCGCACGCCGCTAGCGGCTGATGCGTTGGACCCACCAGATCAATGCGATTTGCAGCGGAACGCGCGCCCAGAGTATCCATGCCGGCGCGACCGCGGTGAAACGGTGAGCTTCGACCGCCATATAGATGTTCGCCGGCCAGACCGCGATGAGCAGCACGATCAGACCTACGCCCGCTGCGCGGCGCGTCCGGGGAACGATCAGCCCAAGTCCTCCCGCGATTTCCGCGATTCCGCTGATTGCGACGAGTTCCGGCGCGTGTCCGAACTGCGGCGGAACGATCTGCTCGTACATCGCTGGCCGGACGAAATGCACGACCCCCGCGGCGATGAACAGAACGCCCGTGATCGCGGCGCGCACGCGCTGAATACGGACTCAGTTGCGCCCGGCGAAGTGCTGGCGGTCGTCTTCTTCGAGCACGTCGAGCGCGAGCACGAGATCGGGGCGTTCCCGCAGCCAGGGATAGACTTCGTAGGCTGCGTCGCGGTCGCCGCCGCGCGGCAGGCGCGCGAGGACGAACGCGTTCCACTCCGCGATGCGGTCCGCCGACGTCGCCGCCGTGACGAACGCCGCGACGGCGGAGTCGTTCTGCGCATCCGCGACTGCGGCGGTGAAGTCGACGAGGTCGATGCCGAGCCCGTCGAGCAGCATCTGGCTGAAGCCCGCAATGTTGTACGCACCCGGCGTGCCGCCCGGCAATGTTGCACGAACCTTGTCGATCGTGCGCGGTAAAAACACCACGTCGGCGAGGGACTCCCGCGGCGCGCGCGGCGGAGCGGCTGTAAGGTCCAGAGGCTGCATGCAGGCGGGCTTCGCGTCGAGACCGGCGTGCTCCGGCTCGTTGATGCGAGCGTGCACAGGCACTCAGCGGTGCCGGCGCTGTGAGCGCTCGTACTCGACCGAGCGGCTGCCCCCAGCATCATCATCGCGGGTCAGTTCACACGCTTCTCGCGGCCTTTCCACTCGCGTTCGCGCAGCACGTATTTCTGGATCTTGCCCGTCGACGTTTTCGGCAGATCGCCGAACTCCACGGTCTTCGGGACTTTGAACGCCGCGATGCGCTCGCGGGCGAACGCACGCAGCTCGTCGGATTCCAGCGTGCGGCCCGGTTTGAGCATCACGAACGCCTTCGGAACCTCGCCCCATTTTTCGTCGGGGACCGCGACGACCGCGCACTCCAGCACAGCGTCGTGCTCGAGCAGCACTTTTTCCACTTGCTGCGTCGAGATGTTCTCGCCGCCGCTGATGATCACGTCTTTCGCGCGGTCGACGATCTCGATGTAGCCGTCGGCGTGGACCACCGCGATGTCGCCCGAGTGGAACCAGCCGCCTTCGAACGCTTTTGCCGTCGCGCCCGGGTCGGCGTAGTAGCCCTTCATCACGTTGTTGCCGCGCATGACGATCTCGCCGTGCGTCACGCCGTCCGCGGGCACGTCGTCGAGCGTGGGATCGACGACGCGCACGTCGCGCGGGCCCAGCGTGATCATCGGCACGCCCTGGCGGCTGCGCAGCCGCGCGCGCTCCGCCGGCGCAAAACCGTCCCACTGGGGGCTGTGCCACGCGCACTCGGTGATCGGCCCGTACACTTCGGTGAGCCCGTACACGTGGTGCAGCTCCGCGCCGAGCGCTTCGATCTGCGCGATCGTCGCCGGCGCGGGCGGCGCGCCCGCCGTCGTGACGATCACGCGGTGCGGGAACGCGACCGTGCCGGGATGGTTCACCAGCGCGATGAGCACGGTCGGCGCCGCGCAGAAGTGCGTCACGCCTTCGTCGTGGATGCCGGCGTTGATGCCGACCGCATCGACCTTGCGCAGGCAGACGTGCGTCGCGCCCGCGGCCGTGACGGCCCACGGGAAGCACCAGCCGTTGCAGTGGAACATCGGCAGCGTCCACAGATACACGCTCTCCGGCCGCAGGTTGGCGTGGAAGATCTCCGCCAGCGCGTTGAGGTACGCGCCGCGGAACGTGTACATCACGCCCTTGGGCTTGCCGGTGGTGCCGCTGGTGTAGTTGAGCGAGATCGTGTCGTCCTCGCCGCCGGTGCGCGGCATGAGCGCGTCGCGATCCGCGCCGGCGAGGAGCTCTTCGTAGTCCTCGGCGCCGCCCGGCAGCGCAGCAGCGCTCGGCGACGCGCTGTCGCCGGGCGCCGCGACGCGGATGCGCGGAATCTTCGTCCCGAGCCGGCTCACCAGTGGATCGAGCTCGTGGTCGTGCAGCAGCAGCGATGCGCCGCAGTGCGCGAGGATGTAGTCGATCTCGTCGGGCGCCAAGCGCGTGTTGAGCGCGCACAGCACGCCGCCCGCGCGCGGCACGGCGTACGTCGCTTCGAGCACCATCGACGTGTTCGGCGCGAGCACCGCCACGCGCTCGCCGTCGCGGATGCCGCGCACTTGCAGCGCGGCGGCGAGCCGCTCCACGCGCTCGAGGAACTGCGGGTACGTGCGCCGCGCGGTGCCGTCGACGACGGCGATCTTCTCCGGATACACGAACGCGGCGCGCTCCAGGAAATCGAACGGGTCGAGCGCGCGCAGGTGGACGGCGGCGGCGGTCGGTTCGGCGATCATGGGACCCTGTTCGGCGGACGGGGAAAGCCTACCCCATGTCTGTCATCACCGGGCGCACGTCGCTCGCCTCGGAGACGCCCACCGTCAAGGTCGGCGATCCCGCTCCCGACTTCACCCTCAGCTCGCACGCCGGCGACGAGTTTCACCTCGCCGATAAGCGCGGCACGAACGTCGTCGTCGCGTTCTACCCGTTCGCGTTCAGCGGCACTTGAAGCGTTCAACTGCCGGTGTATGAGCGCGAGCAAGAGCGCTTCCGCACCGCAAACGCCCAGGTCGTGGGCGTTTCCACCGACTCTCGGTTCGCCAATGCCGCCTGGGCGGCGCAGCTCGGCGGGATCAATTTTCCGCTGCTCAGCGACTTCTATCCGCACGGCGCCGTCGCCGAGCGCTATGGCGTGCTTCACCCCGGCGGCATGGCGCAGCGCGCGATCTTCGTCATCGACAAGGACGGGATCGTGCGGTACGTCGACGTCCACGAGCTCAAGGAGGCGCCCGACCCGGACGTCCTGTTCGCGGAGCTCGACAAGCTGAAATAAGCGCGCGCCGGGGGCCCGGACGGACAAGACCGAATTCGTTCGGACTCCCTTGACCGGCCGGGCGCCGCGTGCTACGGTGGCGCAAACCGAATTCCTTAGGTCTTCCCAGGAGGCCCGATGGCGCGCCGCCGTTCCGTTCCGCTCACCGAGGCCGAGCAGCGACTCATGGAGATCGTCTGGTCGGCCGGTCCTGCGACCGTCGCCCAGGTCGTCGACGGTATTCCCGAGGCGGAGCGCCCCGCGTACAATACCGTCCAGACGATCATGAAGATCCTGGAACGCAAGGGCTACGTCGAGCACCGTGCCGAGGGCCGGGCGTTCGTGTACCGGGCGGTGGTGGATCGCGAAGCCGCAGCGCGCACGGCGCTCTCGCACTTGATGCAGCGCTTCTTCGGCGGGTCGCCGCGCGCGCTCGCGCTGAACTTGGTCGAAGGCGATCACCTCACCGAGGACGAGCTCGACGAGCTGCAGCGCACGATCGCGCGCGCGAAGGACGAAAGCTGATGGACGCGCTGCTCCTCGCCGTCCTCAACGCGCTGTGGCAGGGCGCCGCGCTCATCGCGGTCGTCGCGCTCGCGCTGCGCGCGGGCTTGCGGCGCAACGCGACGACGGCGTGCGTCGTGTGGAGTTTCACGTTCCTCGTCGTCGCGCTGCTGCCCGCGCTCGATCTCGCGGTCGCGCGCCCGCAGGTCGCACCGCTCGCGGACACGGCTGCGCCGGTCACCGCGCCGGCACGCGCTCGCGACGCTGCGGGCGCGGCGGCGGCGATCTCGGCGACAAGCAGCGCCGCGCACGGCGGGCCTGCGATCGCGCCGGTTCGTGCGGCGCTGAGCGAACGCGTGCGCCGCGGCGCGATCCGGCTCGGCGGCGCGGCGACCACGTTCGTGCGCGCATGGGGACTCGCGCTGCTGTGCGTTTGGGCGCTCGTCGCCGGCGTGCTGCTCGTGCGCCTGGCCCGCGGCTACGCCGCCGTCGCGCGGATGAAGCGCGACGCGACGCCGCTCGACGACGCTGTGATGGTCGCACGGCTGCGCGCTGCGGGGCACCGCCGCCGGGCGGTGGTCGCGCAGTCGCACCTCGTCGACGTGCCGTGCGCGGTCGGGTTCGCGCGGCCGATGATTCTCGTTCCCGCGCGCCTGGCGGCGTCGCTCGACGCCGACGATCTGGCGCGCGTGGTACTGCACGAGTCCGCGCATCTCCAGCGGTACGACGACTGGCTCAACGCGCTCGAGCAGGTCGTCTGCGCGCTGCAGTTCTTCCAGCCGGCGCTGCACGTCGCGCGGCGCGGGATCGATTTCGAGCGCGAGGTCGCGTGCGACGACCGCGTCCTCGCCGCCGCCGGCGAGCCGCTGCGCTACGCCGAGTGTCTTGCGCGCATCGTGCAGCGCAGGGTGCGCGGTCCACGGGTCGCCGTCGCGCCCGGCTTCGTCGTGCGCCGTGCCGACGTGGTCGGGCGCGTGCGCCGCATCGTCGACCGCTCGCGCGACGCGTCGCCGCGGCTGCGCTTCGCAGCGGTGGCAGCGACGGCGATCGTCCTCGCTGCGACGCTCGGGATCGCGCGCCTGCAAGTCCCCGTCGTCGCGGCCGCATCGGCGGCCACCGCACCGGTCACGGCGCGGTTCGCCGCAACACCGTCGCGCGCGGGCCGCGTTCCGACGATGCGCGCGCAGACCGTCTCGGCTGCGCACCGCACGTCGACCAGCGTCCATGTTGCGCACGCTGCGTCGTCGTACCGCGCCGGCGCAGCGCACGAATCCTACGCCGTAAAGCGCGCATCGATCACGATCACGCGCTCTGCGCCGCCGGCGAAGACAGCGGCCCTCGCGGCTTCCGTGCCGGCCGCGCCCGGTGCGCCCGCCGTGCGCGCAGCCCCCGTCGCGCATCTCGCACCCGCCGTCGCGCGGGCGCCCGTTGCGGCTTCCGCTCGCGCCCTTCCGGCTGCCGCCGAATCGGTCGCGATGGCCACCGAAGCGGTCGCGATCGCGAACGAAACGGTCGCGGCGGCGAACGAAACGGGTAGCGGCGGCGATCTGCTCGCCGCGCTCGAGGACGCGAAGTACCCGCGTCCGAGCGTCGACGATCTGATCTCGCTGCGCACCCAAGGTATCAGCGCGGACTACATCCGCCGCATGGGTGCCCTGGTGCATCCGCGGCCGTCGCTGCAGGACCTGATCACGTTTGCCGTGCAGGGCGTGACGCCCGAATACGTCGCCGGCGTCAATCGCCGGCTGGTCGGGCCGCCGACCACGGAGCAGATCATCGGGGTGCGCGTGCAGGGCGTAAGCGTCGCCTGGCTTGACGGTCTCGCCGCGGCCGGCTACACGAAGCTCAGCGCCGCGGACGCGATCTCGCTTGCCGTGCAAGGGATCTCGGGCGCTTGGGTGCGCGGGCTGGTGGACGCGGGCATGCGCAATCTCACGCCGTCGCAGCTCATCGCGCTGCGCGTGCAAGGCATCGACGGAGCGTTCGTGCGCCGCGTCTCGCGCGGTTCCAACAATCTCAGCGTCGACGAGCTGATTCGTCTGAAAGTGAGCGGATTCTAACGTGAGACGCTTTGCGGTCGCGGTGCTCGCCGCGCTTCTCGGTGCTGCAGGTGCGCTCGCCGCCGGCAGCGCCTTCGCGCAGAGCGCGAACGCCTCGCCGATCGGCCGCTGGTCGATCGCGGCGGCGCGCGGCGACGATCCGTCGCACGTGCAGCTGCGGCTCGAGTATTCCGACAGCGGCGATCGCGGAAACTGGAACTCGTCGTGGTCGTCGCCGATCGCGCTGAGCGACGCCGGAATCCCGGCCGAGCGGCTGCGCGGGCCGATCGGACCCGTGACGTTCCGCATCAAGCGCGACCCGGGCAGTTTCGACTGCACCGGCAGCGCGGGCGAAGGCTCGGGCGCCGGCCAGTTCCGGTACGAGCCGAGCGCAGCGTTCGACGACGCGCTCGCGTCGCGAGGGCTCGGCCGCCCCACCTTTCAGCAATCGCTCGAGCTGGCGATCTCGGGAACGACGCTCGCCTTCGTCGACCAGCTCCGCGCGTCGTCGCAGCACGCGACGGTCGCGGACGTCGTGCGCGTCATCCAGCGCGGCGTCGACGCGCGCTACGTCGCCGATCTCGCCGCGCTGGGATACCGTACCGCATCGCTCGACGATCTGGCGCGGTTGCGCGACCACGGCGTGAGCGCCGACTTCGTTCGCTCGCTGCAAGCGGCGGGCTATCGCGGCCTCTCTACCGACGACCTCGTGCGGCTGGCCGACCACGGCGTGCGCGAGCGCTACATCAGCGACATGCGCGCGGCCGGCTACACGAAGGTCTCGGCCGATCAGCTCGTCGCGCTGCGCGACCACGGCGTCACGCCGCGCTACGTCGGCGACCTCGCCGCGGCGGGCTACAAGAACCTCGCGGCCGACGACGTGATCGCACTGCGCGACCACGGCATCAGCGTCGCATTCCTCGACCGCCTCAAAGCGCACGGCTACACCAACCTGTCCGTGCACGATCTCATCCGGCTGCACGACACCGGTATCTGAACAAGCGCGTCGCCGCGGCGGCGCCTTTTCTTCGCGCCTTACACCTATTTCATTAGTCGTTCTCGAGGTGCTCTCGATGTCTCGTTTCGCACTCGGTCTGCTCGCCGCGTTCATCGCCGTGACCGCCGCGCCCGCCGGTGCGATCTCCGCGCGGCCGGAGCTCGCGATCCCGCACGTTGCCAAAGGCCCCGCGATCGACGGAACGCTCGGCGACGAAGCGTGGAAATCGGCGAAGCACCTCACGCTGGGCTTCGACCTGCGGCACAAGACCGTGCCCGGGCAGTCAACCGACGTCTACGTCGTCGGCGACGACCAAGCGCTGTACGTCGCGTTCGACGCCAAGCAGGCCGCTGAGATCGTCGCCAACGAGCACACCGACGACGTCGGCTTCGACACCGACGACGAAGTGCAGGTCGACATCTGGCCGGGCGGGCCGCAAGGCTTTCGTTACCTCTTCACCGCGACGCCGCTGGGCACGCACTACCAGCACTCCAGCGAGAACGCGACGTACGCGCCGAAGTGGCAGAGCGTCGGCAAGCTGCGGCCGGGCGGCTTCACGGTCACGATGCGCATCCCGTTCGGCATCATGCGCGGCGACGGGCGCTTGCAATGGCCGATCCAGTTCGTGCGCTTCGTGCAGAAGACCGACGACCTCCAGGTGTGGGCGTACGAAGAGGGCCAGTCCGATCACAACGACGTCGTGTACGCCGGCACGCTGAGCGGCCTGTCGAGCAGCGCGGCCGGCGCACGCCCGCAGCCGCGCATCGGTTTGTTCGGCGTGGGCGAGGTCGCCGCGAAGCAGGACGACGGCACCACGACGCGCTCGGGCGCGGACGTATCGATCCCGATCACGCGCACGGCGTCGTTCGTCGCGACGATCCATCCCGACTTCTCGAACGTCGAACAGGACCAGCAATCGATCTCGCCCACCGTGTACCGCCGGTTCTTCAGCGAGGTGCGGCCGTTCTTCGCGCAGATGCAGAACGCCACCAACCCGTTCGACTGCGAGGTGTGCCCGGGCATCACCGAGCTGTACACGCCCGCGATCCCGACGCCGAAGCGCGGATACGCGCTCGAAGGCTCGCAAGGGCCCGTCACGTTCAACGCGTTCGACTCCGTGGGCGACCGGCGCACCGACAACGCGCAAGCGTTTCAATGGCGCAACGCATCGCGCACCATCGGCGTCGGCTACCAGGGCGTCGAGACGTACGCGCCGGGTTTCGCCGACCGGCTCACGACGATCGGCGTGTTCGCGGGCGACCGCAAGCACAAGGTGGTGTATCTCAACTACGGCTGGGACCGCGGCACCAACGTGCTCGACAACGCGCAGGCGCAGCGCATCGATCTGGGCGCCGCGTACTACGGCAACGACTACTACTTCGGCGGCGGCATCCGCAAGATCGGCGGCTACTACAATCCCGTCGACGGGTTGATCTCGACTCCGGACGTTGCCGGCTGGTCGTTCGACGGCAACCGCACGTTTCGGTTCAAACCGGGCGGCTGGCTGAAGTACGCAACCGTGGAGGGGTTCATCGAGCGCTATCACGGCGCGGACGGCGCGCTCGACCGCACCAGCAACGACCTCGCGTTCACGCTGGTCGACAAGAACCTCGTCCGCGTGAACTTCGACACGGGCTCGACGTATCTGAAATTACAGGACGGGCGCATGACGCCGGTGTCGCTCGCGGGCATCGCGCTCGGCTACCGCTCGGGCACCGCGACGCCGACCAACTTCGTGTTCAACCGCGGCCGGTTCGGCGACGGGCACATCGCGACGTTCGACCGCAACACCGTGCTCAAGCTCGGCCCGATCACGCAGCTGTCGCTGCAGGCGTTCGACACGGTGTGGTACGCCGACGCCGGCTACCGCAACATCCAGTGGCTCGAGCGGCTTGCCGTCACGCGCAACATCTCGCGCGACAGCTCGTTCGCGGTCGGGCTGCGGCGCATCGTCGGCACGCCGCCGGCGGTGGGCAATTTCGCGTCGTACGGCGTCACGCCGTTTCCGGTCGGCCCGGCGAGCTTCTCCTCGGCCACCAACGTGTCGGTCGCGTACGCGTACCACCGCAAGCGAGACGAGCTGTACCTCGTCTACGGCGACGCGAGCGCGGCGGTGACCAAACCCGCGCTCATCATGAAGTACGTGTTCTACCTGGGCGGTGAGAAGGGGACGTAGACGAAAAAGACCGCCTCGCTGAGAGGCGGTCTTCTGCTGCTGCGGCGCGCGCCGAGCGGGGGCGGTTTACTTGACCGAGGTGGTCGCGGCGGTCGAGGCGGTCTGGATGACGCGCTCCGCGGCGTTCACGACGTTCTTCTGGGTCACGGTGAACACGCCGGCGAGCTGCGACGCGAACGCGCTCTGCTGCTCGAGGACGTTCTTGGCGAACGCGGTGTTGAGCTCGGTCAGCTCCGCGAGCGTCGGGAGGTTGCCCAGCGGCATCGACGGCTGGAACGACGGCACGTTCGAGACGATCTCGCCGATCGTCGTCAGGGTCGCGACTTGGGTCGCTTGCGCTTGCTTGAGGGCGTCGAGGCTCTGCGCCTGGAGCTTGGCGATGGTTTCGAGATACGTCATGTGCTAACTATATCAAGCACGTGCTAGATTCGTCAAGCGACCTATGTCGGACTGCCTCAAGCGCGTTCGACGAACCCGCGGTAGATGCTGACGAGCGTCTGCTTCTGGTCCTCGGTGAGGCGGGCGTCGCCGCGGATCGCCTCTTCCACGGCGGGTTGGCCGGCGGCGGTGCGCTGGGCCGCCGTACCGTCGAGGAGCCCGGCCTGCGCGTACATGGTCTCGGCGGAGATCTTCAGGGCCGCGGCGAGGTTCTTGAGCACATCGGCCGACGGTTTGTGCAGCCCGCGCTCGATCTGGCTCAAGTACGGGTTCGAGATCTTCGCGATGTCCGCGAGCTGGCGCAGCGAGAGGTTCGCCATCTCGCGCTGGCCGCGGATGAAGTCACCGACGCCGCGCCAGATCGCGTCGGCGTCGTCGTTCTTGGCCACCGCGCTACATGTCCAGGCCGCCGTTGATCGTGTAGACGGCCCCCGTGATGTAGCTGGACTCGTCCTCGAGCAAGAACTGCACGACGCGCGCCACTTCTTCCGGCTTACCGAGCCGGCGCTGCGGGATCTTCTCGATCACCGCGTCGAGCGCGGCCTGCGGAATCTGGCCAACCATCTCCGTTGCGATGAAGCCGGGCGCGACGGTGTTGACCGTGATGCCGCGGCGCGCCATTTCCAGCGCGAGGCTCTTGGTGAGCCCGAATAATCCGGCCTTCGACGCGGCGTAGTTCGCTTGGCCGACGTTGCCCGTCTCGCCGATGACGGAGCTGATGTTGACGATGCGCCCGGAGCCGCGCTCGATCATGTGCTCCAGCACGCTCTTGATCATGCAGAACGAGCCGAACAGGTTCACGTCGAGCACGCTGTGCCAGTCGTCGAACGACATCTTGCGCACCGTCTTGTCGACCGTGATGCCGGCGTTGTTGACCAGAAAATCGATGCGGCCGAACTTGTCCATCACCTCCGCGACGACGCGCTCGCAGTCCTCGGGCTTGTCGACGCGGCCTTGATGCACCGAGACGCGGGTGCCGTCGGGGTCGAGCTTGCGCTGCAGGGCCTCCGCGCCTTCTTGGCCCTTGCTGTAACCGGCCGCGACGCGCGCGCCGTTGTTCGCCAGCATCGTCGTGATCGCGGCGCCGATTCCGCGGGTGCCGCCCGTGACGAGCGCAACGTGTCCGTCAAACATCGAGATCCTCCGACTGGCCGATATCGCCGCGAGCGGTCGTCTTGCCTTCCGCACCGCTTCGACGGCGAGGGCTTTCGACCGCCCCGCGGAAGCTGTGCCCGAACCACGGGTGTCGAGCAGGCGTGCGATTTCCGACGACTTGGGAAGAAGCAGCGCTGGAGGCGATCCATCTACTACGAACAGTACGACGCGGCGTATCTCGCGATGACCCCTGCGCGCTGGTCCGCAGCGGCGACCAAGGCCCTCTTCGGCAACCCGTTCAACCCCTTCACCTACACGCTCCCCGGGCGCATGATGAGCGCCTCGGCCGACGTCTTCTCCGGCATGACGCGCAAGCGCGGGAAACCCGCTTGGAACCTCCCCGCGGAGACCGAGGTCTTCGACGATCGGCCGTTCGGCCGCCTCGTCCGGTTCGTGACCGGCGATCCCCGCGAGCGCCCGCGCGTTCTCGTCGTCGCGCCGATGTCGGGCCACTACGCGACGCTGCTGCGCGGCACGGTCGAAGCGCTGCTCGACGAGCACGACGTGTACATCACCGACTGGGCGGACGCGCGCGACGTCCCGCTCAGCGCGGGCCGGTTCGACCTCGACGACTACATCGGCTACGTCAAGGACTACGTCGGCGCGCTGGGCGCGGACGTGCACGTCATCGCGGTGTGTCAGCCCGCGCCGGCCGTCGTCGCCGCGGTCGCGCTGATGGCGGCGGAGAACGATGCCGCGCAGCCGCGCACGATGACGCTGATGGGCGGCCCCGTGGACGTGCGCACCGCGCCGACCGCGCCGACGGAGCTCGCCGCGTCGCGTTCGCTGGAATGGTTCGAGCGCGAGCTCACGATGCGCGTGCCGCAATGGTACGCCGGCGCGGGGCGCGCGGTGTATCCCGGCTTCCTGCAGATCGGCGCGTTCATGTCGATGCATCCGCAGCGGCACATGGACGCGCACGTCAAGATCTTCGAGGATCTGGTGCGCGGCGACGGCGAGTCCGCGCAGAAACGGCGCGCGTTCTACGACGAGTACTTGAGCGTCATGGACATCACCGCGGAGTTCTACCTGCAAACCGTGGACGAGGTGTTTCAGCGCGCGACGCTCGCGAGCGGTACGATGACCTGGCGCGGCCAGCGCGTCGACCCCGCGGCGATCCGCAAGACGGCGCTGCTGACGGTCGAAGGCGAGCTCGACGACATCTCGGCACCCGGCCAGACGCTGGCGGCGCACGCGCTGTGCAGCGGCATCCCCGACGACCGGCGCCAGACCCTGTTCCAGCCCGGCGTGGGCCACTACGGCATCTTCAGCGGCCGCACGTGGCGCGAGGAGATCGCGCCGCAGATCGCAGCGTTCATCCGCGCGCAGTCGTAGACGTCAGACCCGCGGCTTGCCGTCGGGATCGATCATCGAGCCTTGGTCGGACGATGCGCCGGTCGCTGCGGCCTGCGGCTGGCCGTTCGGATCGATCCGAATGCCGGCTGCGCTGCACGCGCCCGCGTGGACGGCCGGACAACCGTTCGGGTCCATGCCGCCGCCGGCGAACGCGACGGTTCCGAATGACAACAGCGCGGACAAGGCGGCAACCAGCCACATACGATACTCTCCTGACGAATTGAAACGGAGCGCCGTCAGACGGTCCGTTCGCGGTTGAATGCTTCGCGCGCGCAGTCGCAGACCTGCGGCGCGGCACAATGTCGTCACAAACCGCGGGGGCCGTGCTGCATCCACGACGGAATGGCATGCCGATGGTCACCGCTCTGGTCGCCGCAGCCGGCATCGCTTCGTCGTTCGTCGGCAACGCCGTGTTCTTGTTTCCGTCCAGCACGGAGCCGGCAGTGAAACTGCGGCTCGATACCGGCGGCTACGATCTCGTCAGCGCCGCCGCGGCGCAGCGGCTGCACCTCAAGGAAGGCACCGTGCACCTCGCCAGCGGCGACCGCAGCACGTTCGACCTCCCGCAGCCATCGCCGCTCTCGTCCGATGCGCTGCTGCAAGCGCGCGCGGGCGCGCTGGAGTCGACGTTCGTCGAGCCCGTCGACGGAACGCTGTCGTTCGGGCGTTTTGCTACGCAAACGCTGACCATCGACTTCCCGAAGAAGACCGTGACGCTGGGCGAAACGCATGCAAGCGGCGACCGCGTGACGATGAACGTCGGGCTCGGGCCGCGTCCCGCGCCGGGCCTCGTGCCCACGGCGTATGCGCTCGTGCCGGTGACCATCGGCGGTGAACGCATCATGATGCTGCTCGACACGGGCACCGACGTCGCGATCGGCGCCGCCGACCGCAACCGCTTCGACGATGCGGCCGCGACGCGCAGCCTGCCGCTCATCCCGACCGCGCTCTTCGAACGGCTGCACGCCCGTCACGCGGACTGGAGCGTCCTCACGGGCGCCGCCCGCATGGCGGAGACCAAAGCGGCCGTCACGCTGCTGCGCGTCCCGGAATTCACAATCGGCACGCACCGCGCGCCGCCGACGTGGTTCGCGGTGCGCGAGGACGCCGAAACCTACACGAACCTCACGCGCATGTTCTCGACGAAGGTCGAGGGAGATCTGGGCGGCGAGGCCCTGCGCGCGTGGCGCGTCACCATCGACGTCCCGCACGAAGCGCTGATCATCGACTGAGTCAGCCCGCGCGCTTCATGCCCCACTTCACCACGGTGTGGCGCTCGACGATCCCGAAGAGCGCTTCGACCAGGATCCCGAGCACCGAGATCACGACCAGTCCTGCGAAGATGGTGGACGTGTTCAAGTAATAGCGCGCGTTGTTGATGTACCAGCCGAGGCCGCCGGCCGAGCCGGCGACGCCGAACACCAGCTCCGCCGCGACGACGGTGCGCCAGCCGAACGCCCACGACGCCTTGAGCCCGCTGAGGATCGACGGCAGCGCTGCGGGGAGCATCACGTCGATGACGAGCCGCCAGCCGCGCAGGCCGAGGTTGCGCGCGGCGAGCTGCGTCGTGAGGCTGATCGTGCGAAAGCCGGTGTCGGTGTTGATCGCCACCGGCCACACGCTCGCGAGCGCGACGACGAACACGATCGACTGCGGCGTGAGCCCGAACCAGATCATCGCGAGCGGCAGGATCGCGACCGACGGCAGCGGGTTGAAGATCGCGCTCAGCACCGTCAGCAGATCGTGCCCGACTTTCGAGAACACCGCGAACGACGCCAGCACGAAGCCGACCAGCGCGCCGATGACCATGCCGGCGATCAAGTTCTTCAACGTCGCCAGCGTAACCGAGAACAGCGTACCGGAGCGCAGGTCTGCGGCCAGCGCCGTACCGACGTCGAGCGGCGACGACACCAGCAGCTTGTTGACGTGCAGCAGCGACACGTAGGCCTGCCAGATCAGCACGATGGCGATCACGAGCAGCGCGTAGCGCACGGCGACCGGGAGGCGCGCCCAGGTCATGCGTCTTCTTCGCGGTGGACGAGCAGCTCGCGCAAACGGCCGGTCAGCACGGCGAAGTGGGCCGTGTCGACGTCGCGCGCGTCCGACGTGTCGACGATCTCGCGGATGCGCGCGGGATGCGCGGTCATCACCATGACGCGGTCGCCCAGATAGAGCGCTTCTTGGATCGAGTGCGTCACGAGCACGATCGTCACGCCGGTCCGGCGGTGGATGTTCGCGAGCTCGATCTGGAGCTGGTTGCGCGTGATGGCGTCGAGCGCGCCGAACGGCTCGTCCATCAAGAGCATCCGCGGTTCGAGCGCGAGCGCGCGCGCGATCGCCGCGCGCTGCTTCATGCCGCCCGACAGCTCGTGCGGATAGCGGTCCGCCGCCCGCGCGATGTCGACCAGCGCGAGCACCTCGTCGGCACGCTTGAGCGCGTCGCTGCCGCGAATGCTGCGCGCGACGCGCAGCGCGTACACGATGTTGTCGCGCACGGTGCGCCACGCGAACAGCTGGTCGAAATCCTGGAACACGACGGCGCGGTCCGGTCCGGGCTCGCGCGCCGGCGAGCCGTCCACCAGCAGCCGGCCGCGCGCGGGGCGCAGAAACCCTGCGATCGCTTTGAGCAGCGTCGTCTTGCCGCAGCCGGACGGTCCGATGATGACGAACGTCTCGCCTTGGCGCACGTCGAAGCTGGCGTTTTCCACGGCGAGCGTACGCCGGCCGGAGAGGCCGGCGTATTCCATCGCGACGCCGTCGGCGACGACGACGGGCGCGGCCGCCGCGGCGGCGCTCAGTCGCCCGCGCCCTTGAGCAGCGGCAGCTCCAGATCGCGCACCGTCGCCGGAACCTTGTTGAGCATGCCGATCTCTTTCATGAACGCCGCGGTGCGCACGAACGCGTGCGGCGTCATGTCCCACGCCACGTCGGCGCCGGTGATCCAGCCTTTGAACCGCGCCGCCGGCGTCTTACCGTCGGTGTCTTTCGACAGCAGCGCGGCGGCCTGATCGGGATCGCTCTTGAGCATGGTCGTCGCCCTGCGCATCTCGTCGAAGATCGCCTTGACCAGGACGGGATACTGCTTCGCGAAGTTCTCCGTCGTGTAGACGCTGTTGAACGTGCTGCGGCCGAACGAGACGAAGCTGCGGAACACCACGTGCCCGCCCGCTTCGACTTCCTGCTGCTGGAACGGCGGGGCGCTCATGTGCAGCTCGAGCTGCTTGGCGGCCATCGCCTGAACGCCGAGCGGGTGCTGGATCGCGACGATGTTCGTGTCGAACTTGTGCGCGTCGCCGAACTGCTCTTGCGCCGCCTTGCGCAGCGCGATCGCCTGCACCGCGTCGGGCGACGGCATGCCGATCTTGGCGTTGGGCGGGATGTCCTTGAGCGTCTTGATGTTCGGCTCGTCCGCGCGCGCGACCATCCAGAGGTTCATCACGTTCATCGGCGCGATCAGCTTGTAGCCGACGCCGCGGTCCCAGCCGATCAGGAACGGTCCGTTGCCGCCCGCGCCGATTTGGATCTGGCCGGCGATGATGCCGTCGCGGATCGCGTCGCCGTTGGTGAGCACCCGCCAGTCGAACTTGGTGCCGGGGAAGCGCTTCTCCAGCGCCCCCGACTGCTTCATGACGATCAGCGTCGCGTAGCCGATCCCCGGCTGGTACGCGATCGTCACGGTCGGCGGCGCATCGCTCGCCGCGGGAACCGGCCCCACCACGAGGGCGGTGATGGCCAGCGCGGCAGCGAGCGACAGAAACGTACGGCGCAGCGTCATCGAACGACCTCTCCTAAGCGGCGGTACCGCAAGAGAATTGTTTCGCCGGGTGCGAACGCCTGCTCACGGCCGCCAGCCTCACCGAGCCGGTCCGCGGGCCCGTGGCATCGGCATGCAAGCCCAACGCGCAGGCACAGCAGGATGTGACAAATTGCTGCAGCCCGATGAAGAGGGGCCGCCGGACACGATACGAAGCTCCTGCGAATCGTCGCTCGGCCGGTGTGCACGCGCGACGAAAGCACACATCACGTGGACCATTGGGTGTAATCACATGCGAATTCAGTTCGCGCCGCGTCTCGTCGCGGCGCTCGTTGCTGCAACCGTTCTCGCCGCGTGCGGCGGCAACGGGTCTTCCGGAACGTCGATCATTCCAGCCGGCACCGCCGGCGCGCAATCGGCCACGCGCGCGGTTCAGTCGGCGCCGCAGCCGCTCGCGACGCCGACGCACGATCCGTGCTACTGCCCGCCGCATCAGCGCATCTGCCCCGACATTGCGTGCACGACTTCGAACGACGGCCGCACGCTGCCCAACGCGGTGCAGGCGGCGCCCGCGGCGCCCGCAGCGACGCCGTATCCGCCATGCTACTGCCCGCCGTCGCGGATCCCGCACTATTGCTCGGACTGCGCCGTCAGCGCGCTGCCTGACGTGACCGCGAGGGAACCGCATTTCGCGTGGCTCGGGAGACGCCGAGCCCTCGCGCCAGGCGCCGCATAACATCCCGCGTCGCGCCGCCGGTGGACGCCGGCGGCGCGGCGACGTGCAGGGAACGGGCACGCTCGCGCGAGACGGTCGGCGACATGGCGATCGGAAACCTGAGCGACGTTCAGAACGACATCTACGTGCGCGGGCTCGGCGGTGCGCGGCCGGAGCTGCCGATGACGGCCGACGGGCTCGAAGCCAAGGCGCGCGAGACGATGTCGCCGGAGGCGTTCGCGTACGTCGCGGGCGGCGCGGGCGGCGAGCACACGATGCGCGCGAACCTCGCTGCGTTCGCGCGCCGCCAGATCGTCCCGCGCATGCTGCGCGAGGTGACCGCGCGCGACGTTTCCGTCGAGGTGCTCGGCCGCACGATGCCGCTGCCGATCCTCACCGCGCCCGTCGGCGTGCTGACGCTCGCGCATCCCGACGGCGAGGTCGCGGTCGCCAAGGCGGCGGCGCGCGCCGGCGTGACGTTCATCGTGTCGACGGCGTCAGCGAACCCGATGGAACAGGTCGCCGCCGCAGCGCCGGAGGCATCGCGCTGGTATCAGCTCTATTGGCCGCGGGATCCCGAGATCGCCGAGTCGCTGGTGCGCCGCGCGGAACGTGCGGGCTACGGCGCGATCGTCGTCACGCTCGACACGTGGTCGCTGGGCTGGCGGCCGCGCGACCTGGAGCTCGCGCATCTGCCGTTTCTCAAAGGCGTCGGCGTCGCGCAGTATTTCAGCGATCCGGTCTTTCGCTCCAAGCTCGCCGCGCCGCCGGAGAGCTCGCCCGAGGCGGCG
Source organism: Vulcanimicrobiota bacterium (assembly GCA_963723635.1). Taxonomy (GTDB): domain Bacteria; phylum Vulcanimicrobiota; class Vulcanimicrobiia; order Vulcanimicrobiales; family Vulcanimicrobiaceae; genus Vulcanimicrobium. Next base: position 28,976 of record CAVRRP010000028.1, read on the forward strand.
CGCGATGCGATCTTGTTCTGGGCCGGCTTGTTCGGCAACCCCGCGCTGCGCTGGAGCGATCTCGCGCTGCTGCGCAGCTGGACGTCGTTGCCGATCGTCGTCAAAGGCGTCTGTCATCCGGACGACGCGCGCGCCGCGCGCGACGCGGGCGCCGCGGGCGTTGTCGTGTCCAACCACGGCGGCCGGCAAGTCGATCGCGCGATCGCGGCGCTCGACGCGCTGCCCGGCGTCGCGGACGCCGTCGGCGCCGACATGACGGTCCTGTTCGATTCGGGAATTCGCTGCGGCGCCGACATCCTGATCGCGCTCGCGCTCGGCGCGGACGCCGTGCTCGTCGGCCGGCCATATGTCTACGGTTTAGCGCTGGGCGGGGAAGCCGGCGTGGAGCACGTGCTGCGCATGCTGCTCGGCGACCTCGACGCGTCGCTGGCGCTGGCCGGGTACCGCTCGGTTCGTGAACTGGATCGCGGGGCACTCGCCGACCCGGCGTGAGCGCCGCAAACGAACGGTTTCGGACGCTTATCGGCACAAACGGCTGCTTTCCTGAGCACCCTAACCGAATCAATACAGTCCCGGCCTGATAGTCCGAAGGCGCGGTGCCGCTGGATCAGTACACCATCACGACAACTTGCCATGTCCGCTGTTCCGGGTTAGATGGCGGCCTGTTCTCTTTAGTAGGATCGCATGCGAACTTTCGCCCGCCCCGCCCTCGTCACGCTTTTTGCCCTCGCATTGTCCGCGTGCGGTCACGGCTCGAGCAGCACCATTCCCGGAGTTCCGCCGCAAAACACGTCGGGCGGACGCCCGACGTCGTCGAACACCGTCAGCACCGCTCAGAATTCGACGCTGTACGTGTCGTCGGCAAAGAGCGTCTATGCGTTTCCGCTCGCCGCCCAAGGCACGCAAACGGCGAGCCAGACGATCGCGCCGCACACCGACCAGCAGGCGCGCATCGTCGGACTCGCCGCGGCGGCCGACGGCAACCTCGGGATCCTGCAAGAATACTACCCGGACACCAACAGCCACCGCTGCCGCGTCGTGATCCATCAGGCCGGCGCCAGCCAGGCGGCGGCAGCGGACATCGACTGCGGCGAGTACTCGAACGCGTACGCATACGGCATCACGCGCAATCCGCGGCCGACCGGGTCGGCCACGGTGCCGCAGGGTGACGCGTTCGACGTGCTGACGACGATCGATTCGACGTCGCAGGCGTACGTCAAACGCATGGACGAGGCCGGCCGGACGCTGAGCACGCTGACGCTTCCGGCCAACACGTTCCGTTCGATCACGACCGACCTCGGCGGGCACGACTATGTCGCGGACCCGACGACGAACCACGTGAAGCGCTACGACCCGACGTCCGCCGACGGCGGATCGACGACCCCGACCGCCGACCTGGCGATATCGAACACCGCGGGTCAGGTCGCCGTCTCGCCCGTCAACAAAACGCTCTGGGTCGCGACGAACGACGGCACGAACACGGTCATCAACGGCTATGCGTTCCCCGGTGCGAACCAGCCGTACAGCAGCACGCCCTCCCAGACGATCAACACGAACCTGACGAAGTTCACCGTCGGCGCGCTCGCCTTCGACCAGGCGGGTCACTTGTACGCGGGCCTCAACTTGATCTACGGAGTGGCGGGACCGTCCAAGAACGTCGTCAGGGTATTCGACGTCTCGACACAGACGCCGACCGTGTTGCACTCGCTGGCGCAGCCGGTTCCCGGCAATCCCAGCGACATCACCGGCCTCGCGATCAGCGAAGGCCCGTTCGCGAACCAGCCGGACCCGCAGCCGGCGGGATTCCAAGGCCCGATCACGTTCAACAACTACAGCAACGGCCCGGTCCGCGGGCAGAACGGCTGGCTCTCGAACTCGTGCGGGAACAGCGACTACGACGCCAACGTCGTGAACTCGTCGAGCTATCCCAACGCGACCTGGAACGGAACGCCGCCCACCAAAGCGCTCCAGGTCGACAACGCGGTGACGCAAGGCTGCTACTCGGGGCTGGGCACGCCGCTCAACCCGCAGACCGCGGGCATCCCGTCCAGCGTGACGGACCCGAGCAACTGGCTCCATTGCGGCAATACGTGCCAGCCGTTCTTCGCGACGCAGTTCGTCGTGACGTCGGCCACGGGGACGTTCCAGCCGGCGCTCGAGATGTCGATCTCGCCGGTGTGGAACAACGACGGCGCACGGATGCACTACGTCGGCCTGTGGCATACGCAGGACGCGAACAGTCAAAACAAGCTGCTGATCTTCACCAACGACGTCGAGGACGTGCTCGGCGCGTCGCCGCCGTGCCTGCAGTGCGCGAACTTCGTCGCGTGGGAGCTCGCGTACGTCGATCCGGCGCTGCCGCACACCGTCGGGATGACGATCGAGTTCGTCGCGCCGAACCAGGACGTCACGAAGTTCTACGTCGACGGCTCGCTGGCCGGCGTCTCGCAGCAGACCTTCCGCAGCTGGGAAGACTACTATCTCTACGACACGGAAAGCGATCCGGGCTATACGCACCCCAACTCGCGCGCCGTGAACGACCTGCTCCTGCACCCGGGCAACGTCGACTCGTGCCTGAACTTCCAGGACTACTCCAACAACTGCAACCAGCGCAACTCCGGGCCGGACCACACGAGTACGGCCAACAACGGCTTCCTCTTCACGAACATCGCAACGTGCTCGGGAACGTCGTCGAGCTGCGCGTCCACGGTCCAGGGATCAGGCGGAAATCTTTCGCGAACCGCCGCGACGGCCCGGCGTTCGTCGTCGATGCTGCGCTCGGCGAGCCTGCCGCCGCGGACGCTCAAGGACCTGCGCTAAGCCGCACTGGTTCGTCGTAGACCACGAAGCCGGTCCTCCACGGAGGGCCGGCTTTCGCATTAGCGATCTTCTTTGCCGGCGGCGATGCGCTCGAGCGACTCCGTCGTCGCGCGTGTCATCGGAGCGGGAACCGCGAGGTCGTTCAGCAGCGCCGTCGCATCGCGCATCTCGTGCGCACGCCGCTTGGCGTGCCGGTACGTGCCGTCGACGATGCGGTCGAGCAGCGTTGCGTCGGCGGCAACGAACGTGCGCGTAATGTCGGCGCGAAGCCACTCCTCAACGCCGGACGCGCGTGCTGCTTCGAGTGCCTCCCACACGGCCGCCGACATGCCTTTGAAGAAGATCGAGCGCGTGAGCTTGCGCGCGGCAGCGTCACCCGGCTGCGTGCCGACGATCTCGAGCGGCGTCCCGTACGGCCGCAGCACCGCGGCGAGCGCTGCGGCGCCGTCGCCGGCGAGAAACATCGGGACGCGAATTCCCAGCGGCGGCACGGGCGCCATCATCGCGACGTCGACGAATGCGGCGCCCGACGGCGCGACGATCGACGCAAGCTCCTGCTTGAGCGCCGGACCGGCCGTGTTGAGGTCGGCATAGATCGCGCCGCCGCGCAACAGCGGCAGCGCCTCGCGCGCGACGTCGGCGGCGACGGTCGCCCAGTTCACCGACAGCACGACGTCCGCACCGTCGACGGCGGCGCCGAGGCTCGCTGCGAGCGGGATGCCCGACAGGTCGCCGTGCAGGTCGGGATCCCATCCGCGCACCGTGCCGCCGGCCTGCGCCAGATCGCGCGCGAGCAGCGATCCGGCCTCGCCCAAGCCCAGCACGGCGATGGTCACGCCGCCGTTCGCCATCAGCCGGCGTCGAGACTCCGCTCGATCCGGTCGAGCGTCTGCATCGCCGTCAGGCATTGCGCGATGCTCGCGTTCGGCTCGCGGCGCTCGCGGATCGCCGCGATGAACTCGCGGTCCTGCAGCTCGATCCCGTTCATCGACACCGCGACGCCGCTGAGGTCGATCTTCTCGTTGTTGCCGTCGAACAGATCGTCGTACCGCGCGAGATAGGTGCCGTTGTCGCAGATGTAGCGGAAGAACGTTCCGAACGGACCTTCGTTGTTGAACGAGAGCGACAACGTGCAGATCGCGCCGGCCGGGACTTTCATCAGAATCCCCATGTCCATCGCGATGCCGAGCTGCGGGTGGATCGGACCTTGCACGCCGATCGCTTTGGACGCCGTCGCGCCGGTCTGGTACTGGAACAGGTCGACGGTGTGGCACGCGTGGTGCCACAGCAGGTGATCCGTCCAGCTCCGCGGCTTGCCGAGCGCGTTCGTGTTCGTGCGGCGGAAAAAGTACGTTTGCACGTCCATCTGCTGGATCGTCAGCTCGCCCTTGTTGATGCGGTTGTGGATCCACTGGTGGCTCGGGTTGAAGCGCCGCGTGTGGCCGCCCATGCAGACGACGCCCGTCTCGCGCTGCACCTGCACGAGCCGCTCCGTGTCGGCGAGGTTGTCCGCGACCGGGATCTCGATCTCGACGTGCTTGCCCGCGCGCATGCACTGCTCGGCCTGCGCGGCGTGCATCTGCGTCGGCGTCGCGAGGATCACCGCCTCGACGTCTGCGATCGCGAGCGTGTCGGCGAGGTCTGTCGTCCAGTGCGGGATGTTCCACTTCTTGGCGACCTCGGCGGTGCTCTCGGCGCTGCCGCCGGCGAGCGAGATCACCTCGACGCCGTCGATGTTCGCGAGCCCTTCGAGATGCTTGACGCCGAACGCGCCTTGTCCGGCGAGGGCGACCTTCACTGGGCGACTGCCTCCTCGGCCTCTTTGGGTTTGTCGTCGAGCTTCGGCATGCCGAACTCGATGCGCGACTCCGCGATGCGCTGCTGCGGTAATCCCGGGTTCTCCAGAATCAAATGTCCCACCGCGGTGTTCGACGCGGGGACGTGGTAGTAGCGATACACTTCCTTCGCGTCGTCGGCGAGCGCGCCGCGCATGATCAGCCACATCACCATCTCGATCCCTTCGGACCCCGCCTCGCGCACGTAGTCGACGTGCGGCATGCGCACCAGGCTTTGCGGATCGGTCGTGAACTTGTCGAGAAAGTTCGTGTCGAACTCGCGGTTGATCAGCCCCGCGCGCGGTCCTTGCAGCTGGTGAGACATCCCGCCCGTGCCGAAGACGACGACGCGCACGGGGCGCTCGAACGACTCCACCGCTTTGCGGATCGCTTTGCCGAGCATGTAGCAGCGGCGTCCCGTCGGCGGCGGATACTGCACGACGTTCACTGCCAGCGGGATGACCTGCACCGGCCATTCCTGCGGCTGGCCGAACATCAGCGACAGCGGCACCGTGAGGCCGTGGTCGACCTCCATCTTGTTGACGATGGTCATGTCGAACTCGTCGAGGATGAGCGACTGCGCGATGTGCCACGCCAGCTCCGGATGCCCTTTCACCACCGGCACGGGACGCGCGCCCCAGCCTTCGTCGGCCGGCGGGAACTCGGCCGCGCAGCCCAGCGCGAACGTCGGGATCACCTCGAGCGAGAACGCCGATGCGTGGTCGTTGTACACCAGGATCACGACGTCGGGCTTGAGGCCGGCGATCCATTTCTTCGACGGCGCGTAGCCGTCGAACAGCGGCTTCCAGTACGCCTCGTTCGTCTTGCCGAGGTCGAGCGCGGCGCCGATGGCCGGCACGTGCGAGGTGGCGACGCCTGCGATGATCTCAGCCACGATCTGCCCACTCCGATTTGCTGCGGTTGCCTTCCGGCGAACGGCCGCCGTCCAGCATCATCTTCGCGTACTCGTCCTGCGTCGAACCGGTCATCAGCGCCGCGATCTGCTGGAACGACAGCCCGTCGCACGCCGCGAGCTTCGCCGTGTAATAGATGTTGCCGCCCAGCTCGAGCATGCGGTTCCAGTCACGGTCGAGAACCGACCGCGCCTGCTCCTGCGTCATCGGGAACTTTGTGAGGTACGCGCGCTGGTCGGCGCGGAACGCCTGGCGGTTCTCGTCCTTCATCAGCGACATGCAGAACATGTTCAAGTGATACCCTTGCCGCGAGCGGTCTGCGTCGAACAAGATCGTCCCGGGGATGTCGTCGAACGCCTTCGCTTCGCCGCTCATCGGTGCTCCGGCCAGTACAATCGGTTGGGGTTGTCGACCAGCAGCTTCTGCTGCAGCTCCGGTGTCGTCGCGAAGCGCGGGATCAGATCGACCAGCTCGCCGTCGTCCGGCACGATCCAGGTCATGTTCGGGTGCGGCCAGTCGGTGCCCCACAGCACGCGGTCGGGGAAGCGCTCCACCAGCGCGCGCTGAAACGGCACGACGTCGTCGTACGGCGGCCCCGCCACGGTCAGCCGCTCGGGGCACGTCACCTTGGTCCAGATGTTCTCGTGCTCGTCGAGCAGCCGCACGAACCGCTGGAAATCCGGGTGGTCGACGCCCTTGGCGACGTCGGGGCGGCCCATGTGGTCGACGACGATCGTCGCCGGCAGCGACGCCAGGAACGGCGTGAGCTCTTCGAGCTCTTGCGCTTCGAAGTAGACGACGATGTGCCAGCCGAACGGCGCGATCTTCTCGGCAACGCGCAAGTAGTTCTCGCGCGGCGTCGCGTCGACCAGACGTTTGACGAAGTTGAAGCGCACGCCGCGGACGCCGGCGTCGTCGAGCTCCTTGAGCTCGTCGTCCGTTACGTCGTACCCGACGGTCGCGATGCCCTTCGCCCGCCCGTTCGCCGCGCGCAACGCGTCGACGACGGCGGAGTTGTCGCGGCCGTGGCAGGTCGCCTGCACGATGACGTTCTTGTCGACGCCTAGGAAGTCGCGCAGAGCGAAGAGCGTTTCCTTGGGCGCGTCGCACGGCGTGTATTTGCGTTCGGGCGCGTACGGGAACACGTCGCCCGGACCGAACACGTGGCAGTGCGCGTCGACCGCGCCATGCGGCAGTTTGAACGACGGCTTGCGCGGACTCGGATGGAACGGGCGCCAGTTCGCGTCCATCGTGAACGTCGTGCTCACCGCGCGGCCTCCGCGAGCTTGCGCCCCAGGCGCGGGTAGACGCGCGCCACGTTCTCGGAGAAGATCTTGCGCTTGTCGCCGTCGCTCAGCGGGAGCGCGTCGATGTAGCGCTTCGTATCGTCGTAGTTGTGGCCGGTCTCGGGATCGATGCCGCGGACCGCGCCGACCATCTCCGAACCGAAAAGGATGTTCTCGACCGGGATCACCTTCGCGAGCAGATCGATCCCCGGCTGGTGGTACACGCACGTGTCGAAAAACACGTTGTGCAGCAGCAGCTCGCCGAGCAGCGGCCGCTTCATGTCCTGCGCGAGCCCGCGATAGCGGCCCCAGTGGTACGGCACCGCGCCGCCGCCGTGCGGGATCACGAAGCGCAGTGTCGGGAAGTCCTTGAAGAGATCCGACGTCAGAAACTGCATGAACGCGGTGGTGTCGGCGTTGATGTAGTGCGCGCCGGTCGCGTGGAAGTTCGGATTGCACGACGAGCTCACGTGCACCATCGCCGGCACGTCGAGCTCGACCATCTTCTCGTACAGCGGGTACCAGTGCCGGTCGGTCAGCGGCGGGCTGTCCCAATGCCCGCCCGACGGATCGGGGTTGAGATTGCAGCCGATGAAGCCCAGCTCGTTCACGCACCGCTCGAGCTCCCGCACGCTGTTCGCGGGCGGCGCGCCGGGCGATTGCGGAAGCTGGCAGACGCCGACGAAGTTCTGCGGGTAGAGTTCGCAGACGCGCGCGATGAGATCGTTGCACGCGCGCGTCCACTGCATGCTCGTCTGCTCGGTGCCGATGTGGTGCGCCATCGCCGACGCGCGCGGTGAGAACACCGTCAGGTCGGTGCCGCGCTCGCGCTGAAACTTGAGCTGCGCGTTCTCCAGGCTCTCGCGAATTTGATCGTCGCTGATGCGGATGCCGTCGGGCGACGGTCCCTGCGAGGGATCGCCGAGCGCGGCGATCTGCGCGTCGCGGAAGTCCTGGAGCGGTTTGGGCGCGGTGGTGTAATGGCCGTGGCAGTCGACGATCACGCGACCGACCCTTGCAGCGTGCGGTCCCACACCGCGGTGGGGACGAGCACCTCGCCGGTCATGAGCGCGCGCGCCGTGCGCAGCAGCGCGGAGCGCTCCACGCGCGGCTTCCCGCCGTCGTCGACCAGCAGCATCTCGACGGTGAAGAACCCGGTCGGGTGCTCAACTTGGATCGTGCGCGAGCCGAGGTGCGTGATGCCGCCCGCAACCTCCGACGCGATGGTGCCGGGATACGCCACGGCCGTCGCGACGCTGACCGCGCCGAACACGCCGATCGCCTTGTGCACTTTTTTCGGAATGAAGTTACGCGTCGCGACCGCGCCGCCGTGCTCGGGCGCGCCGACCAGGCACATCTTCGGCACCGTCTTGTTCGTCACGTCGCCGAGGTTCATCAGCTTGCCGGCCGCGAGCCGGATCGTTTCCACGAGCGCTTTCAGCTGCGCGTCGGCCTCCAGCTCGTCGGGCGATTCGTGCGCGGTCTTGCCGAAATCAGCAGCGCGCATCACCACCACCGGCATGCCGTTGTCGATGAGCGTGCACTCGACTCCCTCGACGACGTCGCGCGCGTTGCCGGTCGGCAGCAGCGCGCCGCCGGTGCTCGAGCCGGCGATGTCGAGGAAGTCGATCACGATCGGCGCGGCGGTCCCCGGGACGCCGTCGATGCGCGCGTCGCCGTCGTAGCGCACGCGGCCGTGCGGCGTCTGCACCGTCGCGACGGCGATGCTGTCGGTGTTCAGCATGTTGATGCGAACCTTCGTCTCGTCGCCCGTCGCCCGCACGAGGCCGCGCTCGATCGCGAACGGACCGATCCCCGCGAGCATGTTGCCGCAGTTCTGCGAGGCGTCGACGCGCGGCTCGTCGGGGACGACTTGCAGGAAGAGATAGTCGACGTCGGCGTCGGGATGCGCCGACGGCGACACGACCGCGACCTTGCTGGTCAGCGTGTCGGCGCCGCCGATGCCGTCGATCTCGCGCGCGTCGGGCGAGCCCATCGCGGCGAGCAGCACGCGGTCGCGCACCGCGGGATCGCTCGGGAGATCGGTGGCGAGGAAAAACGGCCCCTTGGACGTGCCGCCGCGCATCAGCGTGCACGGGATCGCCGTCTGCGTCATGAGTTTCTTCCCTCCGCGAAGGCGCGCGCGTCGTCGTAGTATCGCAAGCCTTTGGCGGCAAGGCGCTCGCGCATCCCGTACACGTCCAAGCCGACCTCGCCCGCGGCGAAGCGCGCGCGGTTCGTCGCCTCTTTCTCGACTCGCGCGCGCGACGCGTCGAGCGCCTCGGCGATGCGGGCGCGCGGAACCACCAGCACGCCGTCGTCGTCGGCAACAATCGCGTCGCCCGGCTCGACGCGCCGTCCCGCGCACACCACGGGCAGGTTGATGTCGCCGAGCGTCTCTTTCACGGTGCCCTGCGCGAAGATCGCCTTCGACCACACCGGAAAGCCCATCTCTTCGAGCGTGCGGACGTCGCGGCAGCCGGCCTCGATGATCAGCCCCTGCACGCCGCGCGCTTTGAGCGCGCCGCCGAAGAGGTCGCCGAAGTACCCGTCTTCGCACGGGGACGTCGGCACGACGACTAGCACGTCGCCGTCCTCGCACAGCTCGACGGCGACGTGGATCATCGTGTTATCGCCCGGCGCGACGGTGACGGTGACGGCGTTGCCGGCGACCGACGCGCCGCGATAGATCGGCCGCATGTACGACGCCATCAGCCCCGTGCGGCCGAGCGCTTCGTGGACCGTCGCCACGCCGCGCTCCGCCAGCGGCGCCAGCACCGCGGGCGGCGTGCGCTCGATCTTTCGGACGACGACGCCGCCCATCAGCCGGCCGTCTCGTGTGCTAGCGCCATGTCTTGGGTGTATACCCCTGCCGGTCAACGACCTTTTGCGACGCCATCGCCGCGGTCGCCGCCCGCGCCGCGGCATCGGTGCAGACGTCGGCCTCGGACGCCGGCACCTCGGAGACCACGTCGAACATGAATTGCGTTTTGTCGAACTTCTTCTGCGGAACGACGACGCCCGCGTAGACGTCCTGCGTGCACTGGTGATCGCACCCGTGATACGTCGCGCGCGACGCTTTCGCCGCGTCGAACGTGTAGTTCTCGAACGCGGCGGCAAGCTTGTCGGCCTTCGTCGTGCCGGCCGCGGTGATGCGATCCATCAGCGACCACGCCGCCATGTACCCGAGGTAATGCCGCCCGCCGACCGGCCCGCGAATGCCCTCGCGCAGGCGCCGCGCGAGCTTTTCGGCGGACGGGGAAACGTTGGGCGCCCACAGCACCGGGAACGTCGCGCCCTGGATCGCGTCGAGCGGGACGGCCTTCCAGTACGTGTCCTCGAGCGAGATGCCGACCAGCTTCTGCTTCTTGTTCAGCCCGAACGACGCCCATTGCTTCGCCGTGTTCGCCGCGTCGAGTCCGCTGTTGCAGAGCACGAGCACGTCGGCGTCGGTATTGCGCAGCTTGGTGAGCACCGACGAGAAATCGCTCGTCCCAAGCGGAACGACGTCGTGCCCCACCTCCGTGCCGCCCGCGCGCTTGAGCGCGTCGGAGACCTGCGCGTACGCGTCCTTGCCGAACGCGTAGTCGGCTTGGATGAAGTACCACTTCTTTCCGAGCGCGAGCGCGCGCCGCAGCACGGGCTTGAGCATCATGCGGATGTTCGGGCCGAAGCGGTACGCGAGCTTGCTGGCCTTGTCGCCGGTGATCGTGGAGTCTTGCGGACCGATGAGCATCGCGAACACGCCGAGCTCGAGCGCAAGCCCGTTCATCGCGAGGCCGATCGCGGACGACGTTCCGCCGAACAGCACGTCGACGTTCTCTTGCGCGACCAGACGCCGCGCCTCCGTGGTCGCGGTCGCGGGTTTCGACGCGTCGTCGCCGTAGACGAACTCGAACTTCACGCGACCGGACTTGTTGTGGTCGGCGAGCGCGAGATCGGCGCCCAGCCGGTGCACGCTGCCCTGGTCGGTGAACACGCCGCTGAACGATTCGAGAAAACCGATCTTCACCGTCGCCGCCGGACCGGCCGCGAGGGTGAACGCCGGGGTCGCGAGGGCACCGGCGGCGCCGGCGGCAGTCGAGGCGAGAAATGACGATCGCTTCATACGAGATTCCTTTGTTCGGCGAGGCCGAGGACCGCAAGGGTTTCGGCGCCAAGATTGGCGACAATCATGCCCGCACCGTTCGCCCCGTCCCCGTACGAGCACCTCCGGGATGCCATCGTGGACGGGCGCCTGGCCCCGAACGAACGGCTCGTCGAGGAAGAGCTCGCCGCGCGTCTCGGCACGACGCGCGCGAACGTGCGCACCGCGCTGGCGCGTCTGGAGGCGCAAGGCCTCGTCGTCCGCGAGCACAACCGCGGTGCCCGCGTCCGGGTGATCGAGGTGGGCGAGGCGATCGAGATCCTCGAGGTGCGGGCAACGATCGAAGCACTGGTCGCACGCCGCGCGGCGACCCGCGCCGGAGCCGCCGACCGCGACCAGCTCCGCGCAATCATCACGCAGATGGAAGAACGGTCCGCCGCATCGGATCTGCTGGGCTACTCGCAGCTCAACGCGCAGCTGCACGCTGCGATCCTCGCCATTGCGGCCCATGCCACGTCGGCAAAAGTGCTCGCGACGCTGCAGTCGCAAGCGGTCCGATTTCAGTTCCGCACGATCTTACAGCCGGGCCGCCCAGCACAATCGCTCGCCGAACACCGCGCGATCGTCGACCGCATCTGCGCAGGCGACGAAGCCGGCGCGGAAGCCGCGATGCTGCAGCATCTCGAAGGCGTCGTGCACGCGCTGCGCGGCGTGGACACCAGCGCACCGGCGTTCTAGAACGGCGCTCCGTTCGCCGAGCGGCTATCTGATTTCCGGCTCGATGCCGGGTTTGTGAGCAGCAGCGGCGGTGGTATATCGCCATCCGTGAAGGGGCTGCCCGGCGTTGCGGTCTTGTGCGTGCTGTGCTGCGCGCTTGAGGTCGCGCTTGTCGGGAAAATCGATCCGCAGGAGACGCCCGTCGGGCTGATCGTCGGCCTCGTGACGGCCGTCGCCGTCGCGGCGGCGGCGCGTGCCGGCGGTGAGCGCTACCGGTTCCGGCTGGCGTGGCTCGGCGTCGTGCCGCGGATGATGTTCCACGTCGTTCGCGACACCCTCCGGCTGTTCGCGATCCTGGTGCGGCGACTGTGCGGCGGGCCGCTTCCCCACGACCGGATCGTCGAGATTCCTTTCGATCCTGGAGACGACGATGCCGAGTCGCACACGCGCCGCGCGCTGGCGGTCGCTGCCGTCTCGTGCGCGCCGAACTCCATCGTGCTGAGCCTGCATCGCGCCCGCGGCACCCTGCGCGTGCACTACCTCGACGGTACGGTCGCGAAGCCGTCGTCGACAACGTGGCCGCTATGAACGTCTGGCTGATCGCTTCGGCCGCGCTGCTGCTGTGCCTCGTGCCGTGCGCGATCGGCGTCGTGCGCCGAACGGTCGCCGACCGCATCATCGCACTGCAGGCCGCGACGCTGGTCTCGATCCTCACGCTGCTCGCGATCGAAGAGGGCCTGCAGCGGCAGTCGTTCTTCGATCTTTCGCTTGCCATGGCCGTCCTGGCCATCCCGTCATCGCTCCTGTTCGCGCGCTGGTACCGGCGGTGGCTCTGATGCTGCGCGACGTTGCGATCGACGTGCTCGTCGTGCTCTGCGTCGTGACGACGGCGCTCTCGTGTGCCGGCGTGCTCGTGATGCGCACGCCGCTCCAGCGCCTGCACTACCTCGGGCCGCTCGCGATGGTCTCGCCGGTCCTGCTCGGCGTCGCCGTGGCCATCGCGCGCAACACGTACTCCGGCGCGAGCCTGAAGGCTCTCATCATCGCCTTGGTCGTGGCGCTCTTCGCGCCGGTTCTCTCGCACCAGACGGGCCAGATGGCGGACGCGAGGCACGACCCGCCGTGATGCTGCTGCAATCCATCGCGCTCGTCCTCGCCGCCGTGCTTGCGACGATGGTCGTACTCGTGCGCGATCCGAAGCGCCAGGTGATCCCCTACATGCTGTACGGGCTCGTGCTTTCGATCGTCTTCGCGTTGCTGCAGGCGCCCGACGTCGCGCTTTCCGAGATGGCGGTAGGCTCCGTCGCCGTGCCGTTCGCCATTCTCGCGACGCTCGTGCGCCTCGAACACGGGCCGCGGCGATGACGGACAAAGGCCGCACCGCCGCCGCAGGCACGGTCTGTGCGGTGCTCCTTGCGTTCTTCGTGTGGGGGCTTCGCGCGCTGCCGGCGTTCGGCCACTATCCGGGGCCGTACGGCGACGTCCTGAACACCGTCGCGCCGCACGAGCGCCAGCTTCCGAACATCATCAGCGCCGTAAACTTCGACTACCGCGGGGTCGACACGCTCGGCGAAGAGTTCATCCTGTTCGCCGCCGTCGCCGGCATCACGATGGTGCTGCGCTACGACCGTGCGCGCTCCACCGCCGAAGCGCTGCCCGCGGCGCGCGGCCGCACGACCGCGTCGCGCACCGAGGCGGTGCGCCTCTTCTCCGTCGGCGGCGTCGGCATCACCATCGCGTTCGGGATTTATCTCGCGATCCACCCGCACCTCACGCCGGGGGGCGGGTTTCAAGGCGCGGCCATCGTTGCGGGGTTCACCGCGCTGACGTTCATCGGCCTCGGCTACGACGCGTTCGAGCACATGATCCGCCAGGATCATAACGAGCTCGTCGAGGCGATCGGCGCGGGGGCGTACGGCGTGATCGGTCTCGCCACGATGGTCGTCAGCGGCGCGTTTCTCGCCAACACCTTGCCGCTCGGCAGCGAAGGTTCGCTGTTCGCTGCCGGCACGATTCCGGTGATCAACTTCTTCGTCGCGCTCGAAGTGTTCGCAGGCTTCGCGCTGATGTTTATCGAGTTCGCGCGCGAAACGCGCCGGGAGCTGCCGGAGCCTCCGAAATGACGCTCGACGTGCTCGCCTTTGCCGTGTCGGCGTGGATCTTCGTCGTGGGACTGTTCGGGATGGCGACGAGCCGCCATCTCGTCCATCTCATCATGTGCCTGTCGGTCACGCAGTCGTCGACGTACGTGCTGATCCTCGAGGTCGGCTACCGCATCGGGGCGACTGCGCCGGTGTTCAGCGACGTGCTGCCCACCGTGCGCGCGACCGACCCCGTCGTGCAGGCGCTCTCGCTCACGGACATCGTCGTCGGTGCGACGGTCAGCGCCTTGCTGCTCGCCTTCGCGCTACGGATCTACAAGAAGCAGGGAACCGTCGATCCGGAAGCGTGCCGGCCGATGCGCGGATGAGTGCCTCGGAGCTGGCGCCGCTCGCGTTCACCGCGCCGCTGGTGGCGGCGAGCGTCATCGCCGCCTTCGGATCGGTGTTGCCGCGGCGTGCAACCGACCTCATCTCGATCGTCGCCGGCATGCTCACCGCGGTCGTTGCGTGCAGCTTGCTCGTGGCAGTCGCCGTGAACGGAACGGTGATCCACTGGTTCGGCGGCTGGACGCCGCGGCACGGCGTCGCGCTCGGCATCGCGTTCGTCGTCGATCCGATCGGAGGCGGGCTCGCGCTCTTCGCTTCGGTGCTGACCATGGCCGCGCTGATCTTCGCATGGACGTACTACGACGAGGGCGGGCCGGAGTTCCACATACTGATGCTCGTGTTCGCGTCGGCGCTGATCGGCTTCTTCCTGACCGGCGATCTCTTCAACCTGTTCGTGTTCTTCGAGCTGATGAGCGTGTCCGCATACGCGCTCACCGGTTTCCGCAGCGAGGACGAGACGGCGGTGATGGGGGCGCTTTCGTTCGCCGTGGTCAACAGTACCGGCGCGTTTTTCGTGCTGATCGGCATCGTCATGGTGTACGCGCGCACGGGCGCGCTGAACTTCGCGCAGCTGGGTCACGCGCTCGCCGGGCCGGCCGACCCGCTGATCATCGTCGCGTTCACGTTCGTGACGTTCGGCTTCCTCGTGAAGGCGGCCATCGTCCCGGCGCACTTCTGGCTGGCGGACGCGCACGCCGTGGCACCGACGCCGCTGTGCGTGCTCTTCTCGGGGATCATGGTTCAAGCCGGTATCTACGCCGTCGCGCGGGTCTACACCGACGTCTTTTCGAGCGCGCTCGGAACACACGAGCCGCAGATCCGCGCCGTGCTGCTCGTCTTCGGCGTCGGTACGGCGCTCGTCGGCGCCGCCATGTGCGTCTGCCAGAAGCATCTGAAGCGGCTCCTGGCCTTCTCGACGATTTCACACAGCGGCATCATGCTCTGCGCGTTCGCGCTGTTCTCCGTACGCGGCCTCGGCGGCCTCATGGCCTACATCGTCGGCCACGGCCTGGTGAAGGGCGCGCTTTTCATGTGCAGCGGTATCGTGTTCAATCGCTGGAAGACGCTCGACCTCGACGAGTTGCGCGGCCGCTTGCACGATCGTCCGCGGCTTATCACCCTCATCGCCGCGGGCGCGCTAGCGCTTGCGGGGCTGCCGCTCTTCAGCACTTTTGTGGGGAAAGCGATGATCGATCGCGCGGCAACCGACGGCGGCCTGGCATGGCTGCCGTTCGTGCTGCTCGTCGCGGCCGCTGCAACGAGCGCCGGCGTCCTGCGCGCGCTTGGGATCATGGCATTCGCATGGGGCCCCGAGCCGCAGCGCGATCCCGACGACACGCCGCCGCACGCCGAGCAACCCGAAAGTACCGTCAAAGGCGTGCCGACGGTCATGCTGGCGACGGCCGCGGCACTGCTCGTGCTCTGCGCCGCGTTCACGTTCGTTCCGCAGCGCACGAGCGGGCCGGTCTCCGCGGCGCAACGCTTCCTCGACCGCCCGGCCAAACTCGCGGTGACCCTGAATGCGCGTCCGACCGGGCCGCTGGAACACGCCGCGCCGCAGCCACTGGCGGACGCACTCCCACTCGGACTCGGCTCCGCCGCCCTGGCGATAGCAATCGCCGCTGCGCTTCTGTTCGCGCACCGTCTGCGCGCGCTTCGCGGAATCGGTCACGCGCTGACCACCGCAATGCACCCGTTGCGCATCGCGCACAGCGGCGTCGTGACGGACTACGTGGCGTGGCTCGTCGGCGGCATCGCCGTCGCCGGGTTCGCACTGTCGGTCCTCGTGCGCGGCTAAACGCCGCGCAGCGAGGCGCCTACGACGTCGATTTCCGGGTGCCTCCGAAGAGCGGGCCCGCGTCCACGGCTGCCCGGCGTTTGCCCACGCTGTCGTTCGCCGAGACGGAACGTGACCAGCGAGGACGTCGGCGCGCCGCGGTGAATGCTTGGTACGGAGCGGTTTTCAAGGAGTCGCACCCTACTCGACTCCTAGGCCCGCCGAACGGGAGAACGATGAGCAACGAGCATCAAGGGTTCCATTCGTTTCGCGAGTTTGCGCGCACGCGGTTCGAAGCCCACAAGAGCGCGCTGAAAGCGCGTCGACCCCAAACCGCGGATGACGCTCAGGTGGCGTTCGCCAACGTCGTCGCCCTACGTCGATGACGACGGCGGCGGCCATATGTTGGCTTGGATCTCGTTTCTGGACGACGCGACGACTACGTTCACTGGGACGTTCACTCCGGCGACGCCGTTCCCCAGTGCGGTTTGGACGATCTGTTCCGGCAATTTTCCGACCGACGAACCGAGCGGCACCGCGCCGTGGCAAGCGACGTGTTCCGGCGGAACGCTTACATTAGCATTTCAACTTGCGAGCGGGACGACGGCGACGCTCATCGGGATACAGCCCGGTTGGTGCTTCGAGCAGCGTGGTAGCGGTTCGTTCGGCAACTGACGGCCGAGGTGCGGTCTCGGATCACATCCAAGGCCGCGTGGAAGCTCCGGGGAGACTGTCGAAGTTGAACCCCGTGGACGAAGTGACGGAAACCGCGCTTAAACACAAAGCCCGCCGAAACGCTGTAACGGCGGGCTTTTTCATGGCTCCCGGAGTTGGACTCGAACCAACGACCCGCTGATTAACAGTCAGCTGCTCTACCAACTGAGCTATCCGGGAACGGCCGTCGCGACGCGGTCGGGCGACCGTCGTCCGTTCGTGCCGGAGGCTCGCGAACCTGCCGCCGCGCTGCGCCTCAGTCGGCGGAACGAGGACTCGGGCGGCCGGGAGTCCAATGGAGCGGGCGCCATGCGCTCCTCGTAGATTCCCCGCGCCCACCGGGCGCGGCTCGTGCAGACCTCTCCTCCTCTTTCGCACGCATTGGGAATCTCGTATGGCTACCGTGACCGCTCGCCCGGCGAGCGTCTTTCGATCTTCCGCGTTCACGCGTTTTTACGCCGGCCAAGCATTCAGCTACCTGGGCGACGGCTTGCGCACGCTCGCCGTTCCGCTGCTCGTCTTCCGCCTCACCGGGTCCGCGACGGCGGTCGGCTGGACGTGGGGGCTGGAATTTCTGCCGTACGCGGTGGTCAGCCTGATCGCCGGCTCGCTGGGCGACCGCATCGACCGGCGCCGGCTTATGCTCACGTGCGACATGCTGCGGTTCGCCGTGATGGCGCTGTTCACGGTGCTGTTCGCGACCGGCCATCTCACCCTATGGATGATCTATGCGGGCGTCGTCGTGCTCGCGATCGGCGGTTCGATGTTCCTGGGCGGACAGACCGCGTCGATCCCGTACCTGCTCGGCAAGGATCGCGTGAAGGGCGCGGTCGCCGCGCTGCAGGCAACGGAGCAGGGCGTCAACCTCGTCGCGCCGCCGATCGGCGGCGCGCTGTTCGGGCTGCTCGGACCGTTGCCCGCACTCGCGATCAACGCGCTCACGTATCTCACGTCGCAGGTTGCGATCGCGTCGGTGCCCACGTTCGGGCCCGACCAGCCGGGCCGGCTGCCGTCGCTGCGCCAGATCGGCGGCGACATCGCGACCGGCTGGCGATTCGTGTTCGCGGATCGCACCATGATGCTGCTGTCGTTCACGAGCTGCGCGTACAATTTTGTCGGCTCGATCGGCTACGTCGCGCTGATCCCCTACTTCAAGCGCGCGTTTCTCGCCGGCGACCAGGTCATCGGCCTCGCGTTCGGGTGTTTCTCCGCCGGCGCCGCGGTCGGGTCGTTCGTCGCAGGACGCACGCACTGGGCGTTCGGTCCGGCCGTGATCGTCGCGAACCTCGCCGACGGTTTCGGCTGGCTGCCGCTGCCGTGGACGCATTCGATCTGGACGGCGATCGCCGGCGTCGCGTTCTCGAGCTTCACGTCCGGCTACGCGATAACGACGATCGTGTCGTGGCGCCTGCGCGTGATCCCCGAAGAGTACGTGGGACGTGTGTTCGGCGTCGTGCGGCTCATCGTGCTCGGAGGCATCTTGCCCGGCTCGATCCTCGGCGGCTGGTTCGCCGACCACCTGGGCGTGCGCATCACCATGATGATCTCGGCGCTCGGCTACATGGCGTTCACGTTCGTGCTCGCGTTTTCACGCACGGTGCGCGCCGAGCGCCGCTGACGCCGGTGCGATATGCGCGCGAGGCTACCCCGTAACGCGCGTGGGCGACACGCGCGCTGCCGTGGTTCGCGAAGGTACGTCTGAAAGCACTGCGGCTTCGCCTGCGCCGAGGCTCGACAACGCTGTCGCGACGACGAGGACGAGGAAGGTGGCGACCGCGGTCGCTGCATGCGCTTCTTGCAACACCGTCGGGAGCGACCACAGCACGTTGAGCATCCCGAGCGCGGCTTGCAACACGATGAGACCGACAGCGATGCGCAGCGCAACGGCCGCCCGGCGCTCGGCGGGCGGGAACACGCCGGCGAAAACCAGCGTGACGAGGAACAGGGCGGCGGCGAGTAGCCGATGCGTCATCTGAAGCATTTGCGGGACCGAATAGCCGAGAAACCCTGGGCCGCAGCCGGGGACGCCGGCGCACGCGAGGCCGGCTCCGCTCGAGCTGACATACGCGCCGGCGCACATGGCAGCGAATGCCAATCCGCTTGCGAGTGCGAGCGCCGCGGTGCCGTGACGGCGAGCGAAGACGGGCACGCCAGTCCGCGGATCGTACGTGAACGCGACGACCGCGAGCCACGTGAGCACCGCGAGCAGCAGCATCGCGGCGCCCCAGTGCAGCATCACCGAGAGCGGGCTGTTGGCCAGCGCGATTGTCGCGCCGCCCAGCAGCACTTGCAGCGCGAACACCGCGACCAGCGCCGGCACCAGCTTCCCGAGCACGGGGATCGCCGAACGCAAGCGCAGCCCGGCCACGACGAGGCCGGTCACGACAAACGTCTCACCGAATGCGAGCATGCGGTGGGACCACTCGAGCACGACGCCGCCGTGCAGCACCGGAACGACTGCGCCGTTGCAAAGCGGCCAGTCCGGGCACGTCATCCCGGCGACGTTGATGCGCGTCCAGCTGCCCAGCATTGCCAAGCCGTAAGCGACCACCGCGCCCACGACGACGAGAGCGCGAAATGTTGTGAGAGCTCCTGGGGCGGCCGTTCGAATGCGCACGATTTCAGATCGGTTCGCCAAGCGCGGACCGGAGGTCCCCTTTTGAGCCCGCTCCGTCCGCTTCACGGGTTTACCGCGCTGGAGCCGGAATCGGTGCAGACCGAGTGAGCAGCCCGGCCTCCGAACGTGTATACTGGTCCACAGCATGCGCAGATCGTTGGACAAGCCCGCCTCGCAAATCAGAGTCCAAGCGATAGCCTGCATCGCGTGAGCTCCACCCTGTCGCGCGTCGAAGGCGGCGCCGTAAGCGGCCCGTCTCGGTTCGGCGCCGTAGCGGACTACTACGAGCTCACGAAGCCGCGCATCATCTATCTGCTGCTCATCACCACGCTCGCGGCGATGGTGATGGCGGCGCGCGGCCTCCCGAGTCCGGCACTGATGTTCTGGACGCTGCTGGGCGGCGCGCTGTCGGCGGCGTCGGCAGGCGCGATCAATTGCGTGTGGGATCGCGACATCGACCGGCTGATGAACCGGACCAAGACGCGGCCGATCGCGCGCGGGGCGATCTCGGCGCGCGACGGGCTCATCTTCGCCGCGCTCGCGCAGCTGGCCGGTTTCGCGGCGCTCTACGTGTTCGCGAATCCCCTCGCCGCGTGGCTGTCGCTGGCCGGCAACGCGTATTACGTCGTGATCTACACGATGTGGCTCAAGCGCGTGACGCCGCTCAACATCGTGATCGGCGGCGCCGCGGGCGCCGTGCCGCCGCTGGTCGGCTGGGCCGCGGTGACGGGTCATCTCGGCTCGCCCGCGTTTGCGCTGTTCGCCGTCATCTTCTTGTGGACGCCGCCGCACTTCTGGGCGCTCTCGCTCATGACGAACACCGATTACGACAAAGCCGGCATCCCGATGCTGCCCAACGTCAAGGGCATCCCGCGCACCAAGCGCGAGATCGTGATCTACTCGCTGGTGCTCGTCGGCGTGTCGCTCGCGTTCTTCCCGCTGCACGTCCTGGGACCGTGCTACGGCGGCTGCGCGCTGATCTTGGGAGCGGTCTTTCTCTGGGATGCCTGGAAAGTTCGCAACGATTCGACGAAGCGGTACGCGCGCGTGCTGTTCAAGTACTCGCTGCTGTATCTCGCGCTGATGTGCGTTGCGATGGTGGTCGACCGCGTGATCCCGCACGGCGCCTGAGTCTGCCACGGTGGCCGCAGCGACCGTCGCGGGGCATTCGGTCGAGCGGAGCACCGTCCCGCTCCTGATCACGCTCGGCCTCGGCGTTTTCGCCGGTGCGCTGGATCTCGGCGTGCTCTCGCCCGCGTTGCCGGCGCTCGGCGCAACGTTCGGCCTCGGCCCGCACGAGCTGGCATGGGTGTTCACCCTGTACCTGCTCGCCAACGTCGTGGCAATCCCGCTGATGACGAAGCTGGCGGACAAGTACGGACGGCGACCGATCTACATCGTGTGCGTGAGCACGTTCGCGGCGGGCAGCGTGCTCGCGATCGCGGCGCCGACGTTCGCGATCTTCCTCGTCGCGCGCGCGATTCAGGCCGCCGGTGCGGGCGGGATTTTCCCGGTGGCCACGGCAGCGATCGCCGATCGCGTTCCGCCGGAGCGGCGCGGCGCCGCACTGGGGCTCGTCGCAGCGACGTGGGGACTTGCAGCGGTGATCGGACCGACGATCGGCGGGCTGATCACCCACTTCGTGTCGTGGCATTGGGTCTTCGCGTTCAACGTGCCGCTCGCGATCGTCGTCATCGTCATGGCGCGTACGACCGTACCGGCGCGGATCGCGAACGTGCGCGGCCCGCTCGACGTCGCGGGGATCGTGAGCCTCGCCGTCGGGCTGCTCGCGACGATGGCCTTGCTGACGCGGCTGTACGCGAGCGGGGGCGCCGTGAGCGCGACGCGCGCATGGGCGCTGCTCGCGATCGCGGTCGTCGCGTTCGCGATATTCGGGCGCGTCGAGCGCCGTGCCGCGCAGCCGGTCATTCCGCCGGCGCTGTTCGTCGACCGGCAGCTGGCGATCACGTACGCGCTCGAAGTGCTGATCGGCGTCCTCGAAGGCGCGCTCTTCTTCATCCCGGCCGCGCTCGTCGCGGGCGAGCACCTGTCGTTCGCGGCGGCCGGCGGCGTTGCGGCGCTCGGCGCGTTCTGCTTCGTCGCGGTGATCCCGCTCGCGGGGCGCGCGCTCGATGCAGTCGGCAGCCGCGCCGTGTTGACGGCCGGCAGCGTGCTCGCCGCTGCCGGCATGCTCGTCTTCGCGCTGGGGTTTGCTTCGCTGCCGCTCGCACTGTGCGCGATGGTCGTTGCCGGTACGGGGTACGGCGCACTGCTCGGCGCGCCCACCCGCTACATCGTGACGAACCGCGTCGGTCCGGATCAGCGCGCCGGCGCCGTCGGCCTGCTCTCGATCGCGCTGATCATCGGCCAGATCCTCGGCGGCTCGCTCGGCGGCGGCGTGGCCGATTCGCACGGCGACCCGGTCACCGGCTACCGGGTCGCCTATCTGGTGTTCACCGGCATCGCGATCGTCACCGCGCTGCTGACGTTCGCTCTCGCGCCGCGGGCGCGCGAGCGCACGTCACCGCCGGTCGCAGAGCACGTCACGCCGGCGAAATCTGCAGCTCGTCGAAGCTGACGGCGCTCGGATGCGCCGTCGTCGCGCCCGCCGGCGTGTCGGCCGGGCGCAGCAGCCGCACCGTCTGCATGCCCGCCGCGCGCGCGGCGTCGAGCTCAGCGTCGACGTCGCTGAGGAACACGATGTCGGCCGGCGCCAGCCCGATGAGATCGGCAATGACGCGATACGACGCCGCCTCGCGCTTCGAGCCCACCGCCGTGTCGAAGTGCCCGCTGAATAGCGGCGTCAGATCGCCGTGCACGCTGTTGGCGAACAGCACGCGCTGCGCTTCCACCGAACCCGACGAGTACACGTACAATCGCAATCCGGCGTCGTGCCAGCGCCGCAGGCCCGCCGCGGCGTCGGGATAGACGTGGCCGCGCAAACCGGTCCGCGCGTAGCCTTCGGCCCAAATCAAACCTTGCAGCGTCTTGAGCGGCGTCGCCTTCCGATCTTGGGCGATCCACGCGTGCAGATGCGCGAGCACCGTGGCATCGTCCACGTCGGGCTCGAGACCGGCCAACTGCGCCGCATCGATCAGCGCCTGCGCAACGACCGGCTCCTCACGGTGCTCGGCGACATACGCATCGAGGTGCTCGTCGGCGTACGGGAACAGCACCTCGTGGACGAACGCGATCGTGCTCGTCGTGCCCTCGACGTCGACGAGCACGGCGCGCGCGCGAATCACTCGTACTTCGGAAACCGCGCTGCGATCGGGTCGCCGGTGAAGTTCGCCACCCAGCCGGACGGATCGACGAACATGCGGATCGCCGCGAACTCGGGGCTGGGGCCCATGTCGAACCAGTGCGTCGTGTTCGCCGGCACGCCGATGAGATCGCCGCGCGTGCAGATCGCCTGGAACACCTTGCCGCGCGTGCGCAGGTAGAACGACGCGCCGCCCTCGACGAAGAACCGCACCTCGTCCTCGGTGTGCGTGTGCTCGTTGAGAAACTTCTCGCGCAGCGCCGGCACGTTCGGCGTTTCCTTCGTCACGCGAATGACGTCGACGGTGGTGTAGCCGTACGCGTCCTTGAGGCGCTGCACGTCGCTCGCGTACGCGGCGAGGATCTCGTCCTGTCCCGACGCGGCCGTCAGCGGCGCGTTCGCTTCCCACTGCTCGAACACGATGCCCGCGTCGCCGAGCAGCCGCGCGATCTCGGCGCGGTCGGTGGTGTCGACCAGCGTCTTCGCGCCGTCGTTCTCGTCGTACACGCGAAGCGTCGAGGTGAGCGTCGTGTTCATCGCAGTCTCCGTTCTTCGAGGTGGCAGGCGAGGAGGAACTCCAAGCCTTCGACGTGGCGGCGCGCATCGGCTGCCGTCGCGCCCCACGCGTACAAGCCGTGTCCGGCAAGCAAAAAGCCCGGCACGGAGGCGGCGCGGCCGAGCCGCGCTTCGACGGCCGCGGCCAGCGCGGTCGTGTCCTGATCGTTGCGGAAGACGGGGATCTCGATCGCGCCTTCGTGCGTGCTCGACCCGATCGCTTTGTGCATCTCGAAGCCGTCCGTCCGCACCACGCCCGCATCGGCGTCCAGCCGCGACAGCACCGTCGAGGCGACCGTGTGCACGTGGAAGATCGCGCCGATCGCCGGATCGGTGCGGTAGCGCGCGAGGTGCAGCGGAGCTTCGGCCGAGACGCCGCGCGGCGGCGGTTCGCCGATGGCCAGCACGGCTACGTCGGCGGCGCCGATCGCGCCCTTGTCGATTCCGCTGCGCGTGAGCGCGACGTGCCGGGCGTCGATGCGGCGCGAGAAGTTGCCCGACGTCGCCGGCACCCAGCCGCGCAGCGCCGCGAAGCGGCCGAACGCCGCGATGTCCTCGACCGCACCGGGCGGCGCGGCCGGCAGAACCACCGTCACCTCACGCCGAACCTCCGCGCATGGCTTCGAGGTTGCAACCCGCATGAAGGACGACCGCGTGCGCGACGAGCGGGTCCTGGTCTACTCGACGGACGGCGCCATGCCGCTGCCCACGCCTGCGCCGGCGCAGCGCAAGACGCAGCCCGTGCGCCGCGCGATGCCCGACGACGACACGGTGCGCGTCGCGCGCGAACGGCGGCGCAACAGCGCGCTGACGGTCGTGCACGGCCTCGCCGCGGCGGAGCTGGAGGCGGTCGGCAAAGAGCTCAAGCGCCTGTGCGGCACGGGCGGCACGGCGAAGAACGGCGTGGTGGAGATTCAGGGCGATCACCGCGACCGCATCGTCGCCTACTTCGAAGAGCGCGGCCGGCGCGTGAAGCGCGCGGGCGGCTAGTGCCCGACGTTCTGCACCTCGCCCTGTTCCTGTGCTTGGGCGGGCTCCTCGGCGCGCTCGGCGGATTGTTCGGCATCGGCGGCGGCATCATCGCGATCCCGGTGCTCGCGCTGGCGTTCGGCCTGAACGAACAGCACGCGCAAGGCACGGCGCTCGTGATGGTCGCGCCCAACGTGCTCGTCGGCCTGTGGGACTACGCCCGGCGCGGCAGCGTCGACCGGCGCGTCGCCGTCCTGCTCGCGGCGTGCGCCGTGCCGTTCACGTATCTGGGCGCGCTCTATGCGACACGCATCGCGGGGCCCGGCCTGCGGTACGGCTTCGGCGCGTTCGCGGGCGTGCTCGCGCTGTGGTTCGCGTACCGCGCGCTCAGCGCGCCCAAGCTCGCGCCCGCTGCCACCCCGCGGCTGGCGTGGGGCTGGACCTCGGTCGTGGGCGCGCTCGGCGGGATTCTGTCCGGGCTGTTCTCGGTGGGCGGGGCCGTGTTCTCGGTGCCGTTTCTCTCGCTCGTCTTCGCGTACACGCAAACGGAGGCGCAAGGGCTCTCGCTCGCCCTCGTCGCGCCGGGAACCGTCGTCGGCATCGTCACCTACGCGCTGGCGGGCGACGTCGACTGGGGCATCGGCATCCCGCTCGCGGTCGGCGGAACGGTGTGCGTGCGCTACGGCGTCGCGCTCGCGCACCGGTTGCCGGAGCGCCGGCTGCGGCTGCTGTTCTGCGTGCTGCTCGCCGCCGCGTCGATCGGTTTGCTCAGCCGGGGATCGTGAACGTGACCGTTCGCGAGCCGGCCTTGCGCAGCGCGGCGTCCTTCGAGGCGTTCGCTTGAACGACCGCGACGTTCTTGAACGCGTTGCGCGTGGGCGCATAGGCGATCGTGAAATTGAGCTTCGTGATCGGCCCGGACCACCGCACGAGCAGCGCGTTGGCGCCCTTGTGCACGCTCGTCGTGATGTCGTCGTACGCGGCGGCGCTGAGGTCGTCCACCTCGCCGCCGTTGACGTCGACCTCGACGCCGCCGGGCTCGGCCTGCATGTTCTTGAGGATCGTGATGGGCCCGTTCGCATTGGTTCCGTTGTCGCTCGTCGCTTGCTGCGCGATGGCCGACCCGCCCGATAGCGCCGCGAACGCCGCGGCGGCTGCGAGCACTTTGAACGTACGCATACGCACAGTCTACCCGTCCCCGCCGCTGTCGACCCGGGAGCTGCTCGGCGTGTGGGTCGGCTTGCTGGGGCTCGCCGAGGCGCTCGCGGCGGCCCTGTTCGCCCCGCACGTGCCGGTGGCGGCGCGGGCCGCCCGGGTCGCGATCGACCTCGTCCTGGCGGCCGGGTTCGTCGCCTACCTGCGGGGAGACCGGGCGCCGGTCGCTTCGACGCCGCGCGGGATCCTCGGCCGGACTCTCGCGATCGCGCTCGTCGCGGCCGGCGGCGTCTTCGCGCTGGTCGCGCCCGGCGTCGATCCGTGGCGGCGCGCGTTTCGGGCGGCCGTCGCGCTGTCGCTGGCGGTCGCGATCGCGCTGGGCGTCGGGCGCACGGTGCCGTCGACGTGGCTGCGCCGCGCGCGCCTGCTGACGGTGGGCTTCGTCGCGATCGAGACGGTGGTCGGGCTCGCGGTGACGTTCGAGCTCGACGCGCCGATCGCCGTCGCGGGGCTCACGCCGGCCGGGCGCACGATCACGCAGCGGCTCGACGGCGCGGGCTACGTGCTGCCGCCGCGCGTGGCGGACGCGCTCGTCCGCGTCGCGCCCGACACGCTCGCGCGGCACGGCGGCCGCGTCGTGGCAACGACGCGCCTCGCCGACACGCTGCACGTGCTCGGCGACGATCCGGTGCCCGCGCTCGCGCGCATCGTCAACGATCCCGCGGCGCGCGCCGAGCTCGTTCGCCGAACGGACGAGTGCATCGTGATGCGCGTGCTGAACCCGCCGCTGCGCGGGTACCGCGATGCGGAATTCGGCGCGATCGTGGCCTCGACGGTGCGCGCGTGCCGCGCCGCGAAGGCGCGCCCGTGAGCGCCGACCTCTCGCCCGCCGAAGCGCGCCGCATCGCGCTGGCGGCGCAAGGCTTCGCCGATCCGGCGCCGCGCGGCGCCGTCGACCGGCGGCTGCTCAAGCGCGTGTTCGCGCGCGTCGGTTTGATCCAGATCGACAGCGTGAACGTGCTCGTGCGCTCGCACTATCTCCCGACGTTCTCGCGGCTGGGCGCGTACGACGCCGAGCTGCTCGAACGTGCGGCGTACGGGCGCGATCGGTTTCTGTTCGAGTACTGGGGACACGAGGCGTCATTGCTGCCGCTGGAACTGCACCCGTTCATGCGCTGGCGCATGGAGCGCGCGTGGCGCGGGGTGGGCACGTGGGGCCGCATCGCGCGCGCCGTCATCGACGAGCCCGGCTTGCTCAAGCGCTTGCGGACCACGATCGCCGAGCGCGGGCCGCTGGCGGCGAGCGGGTTCGACGGCGCGCGCGGCAAGGGCTCGTGGTGGGGCTGGAGCGACGTGAAGATCGGCTTGGAGGCGCTGTTCTGGTGCGGCGAGATCACGACCGCGTACCGCAAAGGATTCGAACGCGTCTACGATCTACCCGAGCGCGTGCTGCCGCACGCGATCCTCGACGCGCCCACGCCGAGCGAAGCGGACGCGCAGCGCGAGCTGGTGCGCATCGCCGCGCGCGCGCTCGGCATTGCGAGCGAGCGCGACCTGCGCGACTATTTCCGGCTCGATCTCGCGGACGCGCGCGCGCGTGTCGCGGAGCTCGCCGATGCGGGCGAGCTGGAACGCGTGCAGGTGCACGGGTTGCGCGGCGACCGCTATCTCGCGCGCTACGCGCGCTTGCCGCGCCGCGTCGATGCCCGCGCGCTGCTGTCGCCGTTCGACTCGCTGATCTGGAACCGCGCGCGCACGCGCGAGCTGTTCGCGTTCGACTTCCGCTTGGAGATCTACACGCCGCAGCACAAGCGCGTGCACGGCTACTACGTGCTGCCGTTCCTGCTCGGCGACGAGCTCGTCGCGCGCGTCGACCTCAAGCACGACCGCCAGGCCGGCGTGCTGCGCGTCGTCGCCGTGCACCACGAAGCCGCCGGCGCGGCTGACGCGGATGCGCCGCTGCACGCGGAGCTCGAACGCATGGCGGCGTGGCTCGGCGCGGAGACCGTCGTCTTTCCGCGCCGCAAAGGCGGTGTACGGCGCGTCACTCCTCGCTGAACGGCGCACGGCGCACAATGGTGCTGGCGCTCGCACGACCGCGGGCGCCTCAACCGTGAAGGGGTGAACCATGAAGTCCGACGTCAGCCAATTCGACGAGCTCGATCTGCGCGAGGAACCGGCACAGCACGGGCGCACGGAGTCCAAGGAGTTCAGCAATCAGCCCACCTGTCGCACGACGCCGTGCACGGCCACCTACACGATCGGCTGCTGCGCCTGAAGGCGAACGCAAAGAGAGAGGCACCGCCTGAGCGGTGCCTCTCTTTTTTCGCCGGTGGGGTGGGGGGACGAAAGCTTAGTGGTACGGGGTGGGGTACGGCGTCGGGTACTGATTCTGATTCTGGTTCTGGTTCTGGTAGCCGCCGCCGTTCTGATAGCCGCCCTGGCGGCGCGAGAGGACCGTCGACGGGGCCGTGGTGCGCATCGAGACGGTCGAGCCCTGGTTGATCGTGACGTTCTGGCCGGTGTTCGCCGCGTACAGCGCGCCGCCGATCGCGCCGACCGCGCCGCCGACGTCCGTGCCGATGTGCTTGCCGACGTAGTTGCCGAGGATCTGGCCGACGACGCCGCCGACGATCGCCTTGGTGGTCGTGTTCGCGCGGTTGCCCTGCGCGTCGACCGAGAGGACCTGGCCTTGCAGCGAAGCGGTCGTGCCGTCCATCAGCGTGAGCCGGTCGAACGCGAGGTTGACGCTGCCTTTGTGCGTGCCGCCCGCGTGCGTGACGGTGGCGACGTGACCGTAGACCTTGGCGCCCTGGTAGCGCTGGTCGTCGGCCGGATACGGGCCCTGAACGTCGAGGACGAACGGGTCGCCGACCTGCGAGCTCTTGCTGTTGATCGATTGCTCGAGCGTACCGGTGATGACCGACTGCGACGGCAACAGCGTGTCGCCGTTTCCGTTGTTGTACTGGCCGTTGTACTGTGCCGACGCGGCGAGCGGCAGGGCCGCGAACGCTGCGAGGGCGAGCGTGAGAAGAGACTTGCGGAGCATCGAATACCTCATGGTGGAGTCACGCGAGTAACGCACCACAACTGCTAGGCGTTCCGTGCGCAAGCAAAGAGGCGCCGGTCAGTGACCGGCGCCTCTCGAAGGGGCTTGAACCTGGCAACAGGCTGTCGGCGGCTAGGCCGTCAGCGGAGCGAGCTCACGGTCGATCTCGCCGCGCAGCCCGGAGTCCGCGCGCAGCGCAGCCGCCTTGTCGAGCCGTTCCCACGGCAGGTCGAGCTCCGGCCGCCCGAAGTGGCCGTAGGACGCGGTTTGTTTGTAGATCGGGCGGCGCAGGTCGAGGTTCGCGATGATCGCGGCCGGGCGCAGGTCGAAGTGCTTTTGGATCAGCTCGGCGATCTTCTCTTCGTCGATCGTGCCCGTGCCGAACGTCTCGACGAGCACGCTGACCGGATGCGCGACGCCGATCGCATAGGCGACCTGCAGCTCGCAGCGTTCCGCGAGCCCCGCCGCCACGACGTTTTTCGCGACATAGCGCGCGGCGTACGCCGCCGAGCGGTCCACCTTGGTGGGATCCTTGCCGGAGAACGCGCCGCCACCGTGGCGCGCCATGCCGCCGTACGTGTCGGCGATGATCTTGCGGCCGGTCAGCCCGGCGTCGCCCTTGGGCCCGCCGATGACGAAGCGCCCCGTCGGGTTCACGAAGATCTTCAGGTGCTCGTCGCGCAGCCCGCGCGGGATCACCGCGTCGATGATCTGCTCCGTGACTTCGCGGCGGATGAGGTCGAGCGGAATATCCGGGTCGTGCTGCGTCGAGATCACGACCGCCTCGATGCGCACGGGTTTGTGGCCGTCGTACTCAACGGTGACCTGCGACTTGCCGTCGGGCCGCAGATACTTGATGTCGCCGTTCTTGCGCTTCGCGGCGAGCAGCCGGGTGAGGTCGTGCGCGAGCGTGATCGGCAGCGGCATGAGCTGCTGCGTCTCCCGGCACGCGAAGCCGAACATCATCCCCTGGTCGCCGGCGCCCGTGAGCTCGAATGGATCGCGCTCGCCGCTCTCCTTCACCTCGAGGGACTTGTCGACACCCATCGCGATGTCG
Organism: Vulcanimicrobiota bacterium; assembly: GCA_963723635.1. GTDB lineage: Bacteria > Vulcanimicrobiota > Vulcanimicrobiia > Vulcanimicrobiales > Vulcanimicrobiaceae > Vulcanimicrobium. The sequence continues at coordinate 58,279 of CAVRRP010000028.1, forward strand.
GCCGACTGCTCGTCAACCGAAACCGATACGCCGCACGTCTCATAGTCGAAGCCGACAGCGGACTTGTCGTAGCCGACCTCTTTGATCGTCTCACGCACGATACGCGGGATATCGACGTACGTACTCGTGGTGATCTCACCGGCAATATGAATCTGCCCGGTGATCGCAAACGTCTCGCACGCGACGCGCCCCTGCGGGTCCTTGTCGAGGATCGCGTCGAGCACGGCGTCGGAGATCTGGTCGGCGAGCTTGTCGGGATGCCCTTCCGTTACCGACTCCGAGGTGAACAGACGGCGGTACGCCACGCTACGTGCCCTCGCTCCACGACGCCATGTACTTCACCTGCTCCGCCGTCGGCGTGTCGATCTCGATACCGAATGCTGCGAGTTTGAGCTGGGCGACTTCCTCGTCGATGTGGTCGGGGACGGAGTAGACTTTCTTCTCGAGCGTCTTGTAGTTCTGCGCGAGATATGCGGCGGCCATCGCCTGGTTTGCGAAGGACATGTCCATCACGGACGCGGGGTGGCCTTCGCCGGCGGCGAGGTTGATGAGGCGGCCCTGGCCGAGCACGCGCACCGTGCGGCCGTTCTTCATCGCGTACGACTCCACGAACTCGCGCGGCTTCTCTTTGCCCGTCGACATCGCTTCGAGCGCGTCGAGATCCAGTTCGTCGTTGAAGTGGCCCGAATTGCACACGATCGCGCCGTCGCGCATCGCTTCGAAGTGCTCCTTGCGGATCACGTGGAAGTTGCCGGTGACGGTGATGAAGATGTGGCCGATCTTCGCGGCGTCCGCCATCGGCATCACCTCGAAGCCGTCCATCTTCGCTTCGAGCGCCTTGCGCGCGTCGATTTCCGTCACGACGACGTGGGCGCCGAGGCCCTTCGCACGCGACGCGACGCCGCGGCCGCACCAGCCGTAGCCCACCACGACCACCGTCGAGCCGGCGATCAGCGCGTTGGTCGCGCGGATCACGCCGTCGATGGTCGACTGGCCCGTGCCGTAGCGGTTGTCGAACATGTGCTTGGTCAGCGCGTCGTTGACCGCGATCACCGGGTACGGCAGCACGCCGTCCTTCTCCATCGCGTGCAGGCGGATGACGCCCGTCGTGGTCTCTTCGCAGCCGCCGATCATCTCCTTGAGCAGCGCGTTGTGCTTGGTGTAGATCGTCGTGACGAGGTCGCAGCCGTCGTCCATCGACATGTGCGGCTTGCTCGCGATGACGGACTCGATGTGGCTGTAGTAGACGCCTTCGTCCTCGCCCTTGATGGCGTACGTCGGGATCTCGTAGTGCGCGCACAGCGCGGCCGCGACGTCGTCCTGCGTCGAGAGCGGATTCGACGCGCACAGCGCGATGTCGGCGCCGCCCGCTTTGAGGGCGAGCATCAGGTTGGCGGTCTCGGTGGTGACGTGGAGGCACGCGCCGATGCGCACGCCGGCCAGCGGCTTCGTCTTGGCGAAGCGGTCGCGGATCTGGGCGAGGACGGGCATGAACGTCGCCGCCCACTCGATGCGCGATTTGCCGGCATCGGCGAGGGCGAGGTCTTTCACGTCGCCGCGTGTCTTTTCAATGGTCTGCACGGTTGGTGGTGTTGGCTTTCTGGATGGCTTGGGTGAAAGCGACCGTGCTGGTTGAAACGAGCTCGAACGGCGCGACCGGACTCCTTTCGCCGCGAGGCGTCCGGAGTTCTTGCCTGGTAGACCGCCGCGTGAGCGGAATCGATGCATACCTGGACCGGCTGGCGTCCGCCGGCCCCACCCCCGGCGGCGGCAGCGCCGCGACGCTCGTCGGCGCACTGGGGGCGGCGCTGTGCGCAATGGTGGCGCGAATCACGGCCGGGAACGACCGGTACGCTTCCGTACGTGACGAGGCGCTGGCGATCGTCACGGCGGCCGATCGCTTGCGCGAACGCTTTGGGGCGGCCCGACCGCTCGACGAAGCCGCCTACGAACGAGTGGTCGTTGCGTCCGCCCTTCCGAAACGCGACGACGATGAAAAGCGCGCGCGCACGGCCGCGCTGCAAGCGGCTCTCATCGGGGCCGCCGAGGCGCCGCTCGCCGCCGCCGGACTGAGCGCGGAGGGAATCGCGCTCGCAGAGCGGGCGAACGCGCTGGGCAACACCCATCTCGTGAGCGACGTCGAGTGCGCGCTGCACTTCTTTCGCGCAGCGCTGGCGGGCAGCGTCGCGAACGTCCGCATCAACCATCACTTCATCAAGGATGCCGAGATCGTGCGCGCGCAGGACGAGCGGCTCGTCACGATCGTCGACGCCGCGTCCGCGACGCTGCAACGCCTGCTGCCGAGCCTTCCCTGACCCCCGACAAAGGTAGCGGGACGCTCGGCGCGTAGTGAAGCGCGTGATACAACGGGTCAAGCCGCTCGCGCGCATTCTCGCCGAAGGCGGCGACACCGAACGCGGGCTCAAGCGAACGCTCGGGCCGTGGGCCCTTACCGCGATGGGGATCGGCGCCATCATCGGCACCGGCATCTTCGTGCTCACCGGGGTCGCGTCCGCGACGCGCGCCGGCCCGGCGATCACGATCTCGTTCGTCGTCGCGGGCATCGTGAGCGCGCTCGCCGCGCTCTGCTACGCCGAGGTCGCGAGCAAGATCCCGATCTCCGGCAGCGCCTACAGCTACGCGTACGCGACGTTCGGCGAGGTGATCGCGTGGATCATCGGCTGGGACTTGATCCTGGAGTACGCGCTCGGCGCGGCGACCGTCAGCATCGGCTGGTCCGGATATTTCGTGAACCTTCTGCACACGCTGGGCGTCGACTTGCCGCAGCAGTGGGTGCACTCGCCGTGGGACCCGATGACGCCGGGGATCATGAACCTCCCCGCCGCGATCATCATCCTCATCATCACCGGGCTGCTGGTCAGGGGGACGCGCGAATCCGGCTTGGTCAACGGCATCATCGTCGGCGTCAAGCTTGCGGTCGTGCTGTTCTTCCTGGCGATCGGCGTCGGCCACATCGACCCCGCGAACTACCATCTGCCGGCGGGTCCCACCACCGGGCTCGGCGGGTACTTCCCGTTCGGCTGGGGCGGCGTGTTCGGCGGCGCGGCGTTCATCTTCTTCGCCTACATCGGGTTCGACGCCGTCTCGACCACCGCCGAAGAAGCGAAGAATCCCAGCAAAGACCTGCCGTTCGGCATCATCATGAGCTTGGCGATCTGCACCATCCTCTACATCGCGGTCGTCGCGGTGCTCAACGGGATGATTCCGTTCAACGAGCTCAACGTCGCGTCACCCGTGGCGACCGCCGTCATCCATGCCGGTCTGGGCTGGGCGGCGTTCATCATCTCGCTCGGTGCGATCGCGGGGCTCACGACGGTGCTGCTGGTGATGATGTTCGGGCAGAGCCGCATCATCTTCTCGATGGGACGCGACAAGCTGATGCCCGAGTGGTTCACCGCCGTGCACCCCGTGTGGCGCACGCCCGTCTTCTCGACGGTCTTCTTCGGCATCCTGATCGCGATCGCGGCGGCGTTCACCAACATCAACTTCGTCGGCTCGCTCACCAACATGGGCACGCTGGCGGCGTTCATCCTCGTGTCGCTGGCGCTGCCGGTGCTGCGTCGCAAGCACCCGGAGCTGCGCGGCGGGTTCACCGTCCCGTTCGGTCCGTACCTGATCCCGGTGCTGTCCGCGCTGACCGCGCTGTTCCTGATCTACTATCTCAAAGAAGGCAGCGCGCGGTTCGCGCACATGCCGTTGCCGTGGTTCGGTTTCATCGTCTGGCTGATCGTCGGCTTCGGCATCTATCTCGGCTACGGCCGCCGCCATAGCACGGTGGGCGTCGAAGGCGACTAATCCCGCGCGACGCGCGAACGTCGGCCGCGACGACGGATCATCACCGTCGGCGCGGCCGATTTCTTTTCAGCGCGTCAGCGCCGTCAGCTCGCGGCCGGTGACGGCGTCGAGCCGGCGGTCGCGCCGTTGTGCTCGCGATTGCCGGGAATCGTCGGCTCCGCGAGCGTGCCTTCGGGCGGGCTCACGTCGCGCTGGGCGAGGATGAGATACGCCGCGGCGATCCCGCCGGCGAGCCCGAGCGTGGTGATGACGGGATGGTGCAGTTTCTTGTCGAGCCCGAACAGGCGGTCCGCCGACAGCGCGCCGTAACCCGATGACGCGAGCGCGAGCGCTCCGGCCGAGTAGAGCACGTTCACCTCGATGCCGCCCTTGCCGGCGAAAAAGCCGTTCGGCTTGTGCACGGTTTCCGCGGCGACGATCATCGTCGCGATGGCGCCGGCCGGGCCGAGCGGGCCGCCCAGGCCGAGCGCGATCAGCAGCCCGGACGAGATCTCGTTGTACGACGCGGCGCTCGCGTAGGTCTCGCCGGGCTTGAGGCCGACGCTCTCCATGAACCCGGCCGCGCCTTTGAGACCGGGCCCTTCGAACCAGCCGAACGCCTTTTGCGCGCCGTGCGACGCGAGGCCCAAGCCGAGCGCGAGCCGTGCCGCGAGCAAGCCGAAATCGTGCATCACTCGACCGCGGCGGGATCGTCCGACGCGTCCTCGATCTCGTTGATGCGCGCGGCGCCGTGGATCACTTCGGTGACGTTCTGACCGCCTTCTTGGACGGGGTCCGACACGATGGCGTAATGGACGTGGCCGTGGCCGCCGCTTTGGTCGGCATGCAGCGTGCCGGCCAGAACGCGACCGTCGTCGAGCGTGAGGCGAACGGGTTTGCCGACCCAGGGACGGACTTCATCATCGGTCATGACGGAAATGCAGCTTTCTTGGACGGGATGAGTGGGTGCTGTGTTACCCAGACCTGCGGCGGCCGCCGCGCGTTGCGGCGGGCAAGCAGGTGCTCGGAACACTTCACCGCGCGCAGGCGCGGGGTAGGACCCGGCTCAGCCACACGCTGAGGAGACCTACCCGTGCGACGCATCGCGTCATCTTTACTTGCATGCCTGTGTATCGCGCTGGTAGCGGCCGCAGTCGTGTTCTACGCCGCTCCGCGCGCGTTCGCGTCGGACCACCAGGACTCGCCGCTGACCGTCAGCCGCCCCGGTACCGACATCACCGACATCTACGTCTTTCCCGCGAACGACCCGTCCAAGGTCGTGCTCGCCATGGACGTATTTCCGCTCATCCCGCCCGGACTCGGAACGCAGACGTTCTTCGATCCCGGCGTGCTCTACCAGTTCAAGATCGGGCTGCAATCCGACGCCACCGAAGATCTGGTGGTTCAGTTCAAAGCCGACACGGTCGGCGCAAATCAAAAGCTCACCATGTACGGACCGGCACGCCCCAACGCCGCCGGAACGCGCACGACCATCGTCAGCGGATCGCGCACCGGAGCGATCCCGTACAACGCCGCGACCGATCTCGGACAGGGAATCATGGCGTTTGCGGGTCCTCGCGAAGATCCATTCTACTTCGATCTTGCGCGTTTCACGAAGATTCAGCCGGACCGTGATTTCTCCAAACAGCCGAACCCGCCGCCGAACAGCGAGCGCTGTTTCCGCAAGGACGGCAAAGACTTTCTCGCCGGTTACAACGTGCTCTCCATCGTGATCGAAGTTCCGCGCACGCTGTTGGCCGACGGCGGACAGCTCGGGCGCATCAACGTGTGGGGTACGACGTCGCTGAAGGACAGCGATCCCGACGCGTCGCCGCAATCGCCGCTCGCATCGCTCGCGAACGTCGTGGCCAATCACAACACGCGCACCGGCGGCACGACGGATGAAAGCGGAACGTGGACGCAGGTCGAACGCCTCGGCCGCCCCGCCGTCAAAGAAGCGACCGAAGCGTTTCGCAACCACGACATCACGAACCGCTCGGCGCTCACCGACGACGGCGTGCTCGCGCGCTCGATCCGCGAGTACATGATCCACACCGCCGGCCGCTCGAACGCGGTCGCGGACGCTGCCGTCAAAACGCTGCAGCCCGACTTCATCGAGGCCGACTTGTCGCAAGCCGGTCCCGCGCGCTACCTCGCCGTCGAGACCAACGGCAAGAGCGGTCTGCCCGTGCAGATCGTGCGTACCGTGCCGCCCGACGGCATCGAAGGCATCAAGAAAGCTCTCGGCGATCCGTACCGCCAGTTCGGCGGACGCGATCCGAAGAGCCCCGTGATCGATCTCTCGCTGGGCGCGATCTACGGCAGCCTCATTCCCAAGCTCGGCCTTGCCGCGGACGACAACCGCGAGACCGATTGCCTCACCAGCGACCACACCACGCCCGCGGCGAAGCATCCGCTGCGCGGCTTCCCGTACCTCGGAGATCCGCGATGATCGCGCGATTCAGCAGCATCACCCTCGCGGCGTTCATCGCGCTCGGCACCGTCGCATCCGCGCAGAGCAGCAGCACGAAAACGCCGCAAACCGCTCCCAATCCCGGCGCCGCCGAGGCCAACCCGTCGACGGTGAAGGGTCCCGGCGGATACACCACCGAGTCCGCGCCCCAATCGCAGAGCGCGCCCGCAACGTACGGCGGCGATCCCAACGCGTCCGGCAACGACTTCACCGCGTCGCCGCCGCTGGGCCCGCAGCAAAATCTCGGCCAGAAGATCAACCGCACCGTGCACTACATCGCCGGCGACTACATCGCGCCGCCGATCGTGTACAACGCGTTCGCACCCGGCAACAAGGGCCTCAACTACCGCTCGCGCGACGAGCGCGCGGTGTTCGAGCTCCCGCTGGGCCAGTACAACGCGTACGTCGGAGCCGAAGCGCGCCAATACGCGTATCCGGCCGGTAACCGCGTCGTGACGACGCTGGGCGGCCGCGGCTTCGTGCCGGGCTTCACCGCGACGGAGTTCGATCAAGACGTTCGCGCGGGCATCAAGGTCACCGGCCCGCGCATCTACGGCGCGGTGTCGTACCTGCGGCGCGGCAGCAACTTCGAGCCCACCCAGCGCGGGCTCGGGTACGGCATCGAGAAGCTGGCCGACGTCGACCAGAACTTCTCGCTGCACGGCAGCGTGTTCTTCTATCCCAACGTCGGCGGTAATTACACGATCGGCGGGCTCGGGTCGCGCGACGAGTCGTTCCGCGTCGTGCGGTATCTGATCGGCGCGTCGATCGTGCCGAATCACTCGCCGCTGTTCCTCGATGCGGGTTACTTGGGCGACCGCAGCAACGTGCGCACCGACGCACCGGTGGGATTCAACCACCAAGGACCGTACGTCGGGCTGGGACTGCACTTCTGACCCGGCTCGCACCCCTGGCCGTCATCGCGAGCGCGCTCGTCGCGTTCGCGGTGTGGCCGGCCTTCGCGTCCCGCGCCGTCGTCGGCGATCCGACGGCGGCGCTGACGCCTGCGCCGCTGCGCGACGACGCGACCATCCGCGCGAAGACGATCGCGTTCGAAGAGTCGCGCGCGCCGCACGATCCCGAAGACCAGATCACGCCCCGCCTGCTGGCGGATCAGTATTTGCAGCGCTACCGCGAGCGCGGCGACGTGGGCGACGTGCTGCGCGCGCAAGCCGCGGCGCGCCGTTCGCTGCGCATCCAGCCGCAGAACAACGTCAGCGCGGAGCAAGCGCTTGCGAGCGCGCAGCTCACCCTGCACCGTTTTCGCGACGCGCTTGCGACGGTGCGCGCGGCGCGCGCCGACGCGCCGGAGAACGTCTCGCTAGCGATGAGCGAGGCGTCCCTGGAACTGGAGCTGGGCGACTACCACGCCGCGCAGGCGCTCGTGAGCCGCTACGGCGGCGGCGCGAACGAAGCGACCGAGACCATCGCCGCGCGCTTGGCCGAGCTCACCGGCGATCTGCCCCGCGCGCGCATGCTGCTCGGCCGTGCGACGCGGCGCGCCGACTCCGTCTACGGTATTCCGAACGAGCGGCGCGCGTGGTTCCACGCCCGCAGCGGCGAGCTTGCGTTCGAAGCGGGCGACGCCGACGCCGCGCTGCGCGAGGAGCGCACCGCGCTCGAGCGCTTCCCCGACGATGTCCAGGCGCTGACCGGCACCGCGCGGTTCGCCGCGGCGCTGGGCCGCTGGGACGACGTCCGCACGACCGCTGAGCACGCCGTGCGGCTCACCCCTTCACCGGAGAACCTCGGCCTGCTCGCGGACGCGCAGGAGCATCTCGGCGACGCCGCCGCGGCGAGCGCGACCCGCGACGAGATCGCGGCCGTCGAGCGCATCGGCAACGCCCAGCACTTGGTCGACCGCTTGCTGGCGCTCGAGTACGCCGACCATGGCACTCGGCTGGAGGACGCCTACGCGATCGCACGCCGCGAGCTCGCCGTGCGCGACGACGTCTTCGCCGAGGACACCCTGGCCTGGACCGCCGCCCGCGCCGGTCACTGGACCGTGGCCCGCACCGCCGCCGCGCGCGCCACGGCGTGGAACACCGCCGACCCGCGCCTCTGGTATCACGCCGGCGTCATCGCCGAGCACGCCGGCGACCGCAGCCGGGCCGTAGCATGCTACGACCACGCGCTCGGCCTGAACCCGCATTTCGCCGCCGGCTTCGCCGACGACGCGCGGGCCCGGCTCAGCCGCCTCGGCGGCTAGCGGCTCGCGGCTCGCGCGGCTCGCGAGAAAGTAG
>CAVRRP010000029.1:0-259108 GCA_963723635.1 Vulcanimicrobiota bacterium
GGCGAAGCCGATCGCGCGCTCTTCTTCGAAGCGCGACTCCGCGATGCCGATGACGTCGCCGCTCGACGCGTCGAACACCGGACCGCCGCTTTCGCCCGGGATGATCGGCACGTCGATCTCCAAGGCGCCTTTGCGCACGCTCGCGACGCGGCCGGTGTAGAGCGAGACCGTGCGGCCGAGGTGCTCGTCGTCGAAGGCGTCGGGGATCGGATAGCCGAGCACGCCGATCGGTGTGCCGGGCTCGAGATGCGCGATGCTGCCGAGCTTCGCGACGGGCTGATTGCGCAGCGGGACGTCGACGATCGCGAGGTCTTCGGCTTCGCCCGTGCGCGCAACGACGCGCGCCGGTGCATGCGGCCCGTCGCCGATCGTCGCGACGATGTCCTTCGCGTCCTCGACGACGTGCGCGTCGGTGAGGATGCGCGAGCCCCACGACCCGCTCTCGACCACGACGCCGCTGCCGTACGCGTCGTCCCACTCGCCTTTGCGCTTGGAATCGACGGCCGGAATCTTCATCGTGAGCAGCACCACGGCCGGGTGCAGCTGTTCGTACACCGTAACGTAGCGGTCGTTCCCACCCGCGGCGGCGCGTTCACATGGCCGCGCGCACACGCGGTCAGCGCGCAGATCGCGAGCGCAAGCAGCGCCGCCGCCGCGCGAGCGCGCATCATTGCAGCCGGGCCGCGACCGCTTCGCGCAGTTCGGCGATACCGGCGCCGCTCTTCGCGCTGACCTCGAGCGCGTCGGACGGCAGCGCGGCGCGCGCCGCCGCGTCGAGCCGGTCGACTTTGTTGAACACGGAGATCGTCGGCTTCTCGTCGAGCTTCAGTCGCGCAGGATCGACTCCACCGACGCTTTCTGCGCGGCCAGTCGGGGTTCGACGCGTCGCTGACGTGCAGCAGCAAGTCCGCGGCGTCGAGCTCTTCGAGCGTTGCGCGGAACGCGTTGACGAGCTCTTGCGGCAGCGCGGTGATGAAGCCGACGGTGTCGGCGAGGCAACGTTGAGGCCGGTCGCGATGTAGGCGCGGCGCAGCGTCGGATCGAGCGTCGCGAACGGCTGGTCGGCGACGAACGCGCCTTCGCCTTGCCCGGAGCCCGCGAGCCGGTTGAGCAGCGACGACTTGCCGACGTTGGTGTAACCGACGAGCGCGACGAACGGATCGCCGCCGCGCCCGCTGCGGCGCGTCTCGCGCTGCTTGCGCACGTCGTCGAGCTGGCGCTGCAGCAGCGAGACGCGCTGCTGGATCTTGCGCCGGTCGACCTCGAGCTTGGTTTCGCCGGGACCGCGTGTGCCGACGCCGCCGCCCAGCCGCGACAGCGCCGCGCTCGAGCCGATCAGGTTGGACTGGCGGTAGCGCAGCTGCGCGAGCTCGACCTGTAACTGGCCTTCGCGCGAGCGCGCGTGCGCGGCGAAGATGTCGAGGATCAGCATCGTCCGGTCGACGATCGGCAGCGGAATGATCTTTTCCAGGTTGGTGCGCTGGCGCGGCCGCAGGTCGTTGAACACGAACAGCACGTCAGCTTTGAGCTCTTCGGCGCGCTCGGCGACTTCGCGCGCCTTGCCGCTCCCGATCAGCGTGGCGGGATCGACGTGCGCGAGCCTCTGCACGACCTCGCCGACGATCTTGACGCCGGCAGCGTGCGCGAGCGCCTTGAACTCCTCGAGCTCGGGCCCGAGCGGCCGCTGCGGATCGTGCAGATCCACCGCGACGACGAGCGCCGCTGCGGTCCCGCATCAGTAGGATAGAGTCGCCGGTCTTGATTCACGTCGGTCATATCGTCATAGCCTGCGCGCTGGCTTCGGCGAACAGTTCTCGGTCACCGCTCGGCGCTGTGTCCACTGGACGTCATGTTGCCGCATCGTATTAGTACAGGCTCAAGCGAGCGCCGAACTGAACGTAGAAATTTTCATCTCCTTACGCACGCCGGAATTCGCAAAAGCGCTTCGTTGTGAGAGCGTCGCTTCAGCCTGCCACACGGTCGATCACGTGGATGAGCCAAATGAGGCCGTCGTTGTAGCGCGGGCCGGGGCGCTCGAGGATCGCGGCGTCCGGGAGCGTGTAGACGTGGTGCTGCTTTACGGCGCGTAGCGCGTTCCAAGGGGGTTGCGCGAGGACGTCGTTCAGCTGTACCGATGGGTCGACCACCAGCACGTCCGGTTGGCGCGCGACGAGCGCCTCCGCGCTGTAGCGCGCGTACGGCGCGTTCACGTCCGCCGCGGCGTTGCGGCCGCCGGCCATGTCGATCAGCGTCGCGATGTACGAGCCTTTTCCGACCGTGAACACCGGCGCCGTCCCGAGCACCACGAAGACCGCCGGCTTGCGCGCGCGCGGCTTGACGGCGCGCACCAGCGCGCTCGTGCGCGCATGCAACCGCCAACGAGCGCGACGGCGGCGTCGCGGCGGCCGGTCGTCGCGCCGAGCGTCACGAGGTTGCGGAAGATGTCGTCGTACCGGTCGTCGTGCAGCAGCAGCACCGGGATACCCGCGCGCCGCAGATCGCCGGCGAGCCGGTCCTGCGCGTCGATCCCAATCGCGAGGTCGGCATGCAGCTCGACGATGCGTTCGGTCGCGATCGATGCGAACGTCGCGACGACCGGCAGGCGCTTCGCGCTTGGCGGGTAGTCGGTGTACGACGAGACGCCGACGACGCGGTCGCCCGCGCCGACCGCGAACAGGTCTTCCGTCATAGACGGAACCAAGGAAACGATTCGCGCCGGGGGCGGCGAATGGGCCGCGGCGTCGGTTCTTGCGTGCGCGCACGACGCGAGCGCGACATGGCGGCCAGGGCGAGCCCCCGCCGGATCATCGCGGAACGCCGGGCAGGAGGATCGTCATGCCGGCCGCGTTCGGTAAAGGCGGTACCATTTCCATGGCGCGCTACCGTACCAATGTGACAGATACGGCATTCGCATGATGACGAGGCGGGTCAACACCGGATAGCATGGAACTCGCGCTGGTGACTAACGTCCCGCGCCTCCCGCCGACCGTCTCTGCGCGCTCGATCCACACCTCGATGCGCGCCTACACCCCGGAGCCGGTCGGCGGGATGCTTTCCCAACGTGCCGCTGCAAGCGGCTCACCCGCAGTTTCGAATCGCCTCGTCTTTGCGCTCGTGCGCCTTGTTCGGCGACCGAAAAACGATCCCGCGCCGGTGGCACTCGACGACCAGCGCGTGAATCGACGAGGCTTGGAACGCCTCGCGCAGGCGGTCGATGTGGACCCGGACGGTATTGTATGCGCGCCCGGTGCGCGTCGCGATGTCGCGTGCGTTGAGTCCCTCGAGCAGCAGCGCGAGCACTTCCCGCTGTGAGCGCGTGAGACCCGAGATGATCGGGTCGGACATCGCCTCGATTCCGACGCGCCGCGCGAGAAACGACTTCGGAAAGTGCTCGGTGACGATGGCGGCGGCAGCCTGAAGTGCCGCCGTGTGAGATCGAAGCCAGCTGGACTCGTGCCAACGCCGCCCGCCAAAGATTTCCGCACTCGTCGTACCGCGACGTGACGGCACCCAAGAGCGTCGTCGCCGCGCCGAGATCGCCGCGATAGACGGATCGAGCGCGCGCACGTACTCCTCGAGGGCGCGAAGGCGCGGGTCGCCGCTGATCGCCTGACCGGGATCCATCGGCCGCGGCAGCGCTTCGTAGGCGTGCAACGCCGCCGTCCCGGCCGGCGGGTCGGTAACCATCACAATTCGGCAAGGAGCAAAAGCGCGACGCGTTCCTCGCCCGTCGTCGTGCTCCAATCGACGCTTTGCGACAACTCGGTTGCCAGCGCCGCATGCTCACGCGCGCTGCCGTGTTCATCGAACGCCGCCGCGAGTGCTGCGCGCCCTGCGAGCGCCCACACACGCCATGCGGCTGCGGGCGCCATCTCCTCCGCGCGCCGCATCTTGCGAAACGCCGTGTCCCGGTCACCGTCGTGCGCAAACAACCATGCGTCGACCGCGTACGTCTGGAGCCGCGTAACCGATGGCGACTCCGGCGCGGCATCCCACCGATCGCGAATTCGGCGACGGTCCGTAACGGCGTGCGTCCCTCGAACCGAAGCAGATCGCAGCATTAGCTCGAGCGCGGCGATCTCGTGAACGGTCATCTCGGCAAGATCCGCATCGCGTTGGCGGCAACGCCAATAGGCGTCCAATGTGAGGTTGAACAGCGTGAGCGCTTCGGCGAATCGCTGCTTCGTCAGGGCGACGAACGCCCGCAATTGCGTGGCGCGAACGGAGATGATGTCCGCGCACGCTGCTTCTGCGACCCGAGCGAGGCCCTCCGTTTTCTCTTGATCCCGCCGAGTCCAATGCGCGAGTGCGCGCGCGTGCGCGATCTCCGCACGAATCGCTTTGTGCACGGTTTTACGCTCGGCATCCATCGCCGCCGCGTCGAGTATCGTCAATCCGCGATCCACGTCGCCCGAGCGTGCGATCGATGATCCCAGCAGCATGCGCGCGGTACAGGACTCGTCGCCGTCGGCGAACCGCGACAGGATCGGCTCGAGAAGGGCGATGGTCTCGCGGTACTGCTTCAAGCGATAGAGCGAACGCGCGCGAAGGAGCGTCGCCTCCACCCATGGCTCGGTTCCGTGGGGAAGTGGCGATCGCGTCGAGCCGTGCGAGGCAGCCGTCGAAATCGCCGCGCGACCATGCATAACGTGCATCGTCGAGCACGGCCATAGAGGGCAGGACGACCCGCCTTCTCGTCTGCGACTGCATCCCCGCTTGCGATCCTCCGTGAAAACCCCGTCAGGGTTTCATCGCCGCGGACGACGTCCGTCCTGCCCCAGCCGTCCTCTACTAGCGAACCGTCGGGCTGCCGCCGGTGACGTCCGCCGAATGGACGGTCGAACGCCGGCAGGCTTCGCGGTGGGCGAGCCGCCGGTAACGTCTGTCGGTGAGCGGGCCGCCGTCGGCGAGCCGCCGGTAACTCGAAGGCCGACGAGCCCCCGAAGATGGACAAAAACGCCCACAGGACTAGTACGGGGAAGGCCATGATTGCTGCTCCTACTGTGGTTTGTAATGCAACGGCACTACTGTCCGCTAACGTAGCCTGTACGCTAACTCCGCACCTACCGCGGGCTCGGCACTAGATAGGAAGCAACCGTCCGCCAGGAGCCGGAGCGGCGGTCGCCCGAACAATCATCGCGAGTTCGCGTGCGCGGGAAGCCGGTGAGAATCCGGCACGGTCGCGCCACTGTCAGCGGGGAGCCGCTGCGGTCACGGTTCGCAAGGACTGGAAGGCCGCGGCAATCGGTGCTGATCCGCAGAGTCAGGATACCGGCGCGCGGACGTCGGGCTCGCCGCAGGCGAGTCCGCTTCTCCCTCACCCTCGCACGAAGGGAAGGACTCCATGACCCTCCGCCCGGCCACGGCGCTCTGCGCCGCCCTCGGGCGCGCGCGCCCTCTTCGCGGCACTCTGCGTCCCGCTCGCACTCCGCGCCGCCCCAGCGTCCGCGCAAACCGCGCCGTCACCGCAACCGAGCGCCTCCCCCGGCCCGCTCGAGGAGATCGGCCGGGTCAGCACCAGCGACCGGCACGACGAGCCGGCGGGCGCCAGCGCCAAGACCACCTACGTCGTCACCAGGGCCGACATCGTCCGGCGCGGGTTCACCACCGTCGCGGCCGCGCTCGAGAACCTCCCCGGCGTCGCGATAACCCGGACCGGGCCTATCGGCTCGTCGGCCAGCGTCGCGATCCGTGGCACCGGTTCGAACCAAACGCTCGTGCTGCTGGACGGGCGTCCCATCGCAGGCGCGCAGATCGGCAACCTCGATCTCGGCGCGCTGCCGACTGCGGGCGTCGAGCGGATCGAAGTCGTCGAAGGCGGCGGCGCGACGCTGTACGGCACCGGCGCGATCGGCGGCGTCATCAACATCATCACCTCGGCGCGCAACCGCCGCGACACGGTCGCGACGCTGTCGACCGCGACGTTCGGTGAAAGCGCGCTCGTCCTCGACGCGCCGAACTTTGCGTTCGAGCGCCGCGTCGCGCGCGACGACTTCGGCTATCCGGCGTACGGCGGCGATCCGGCCGGCGTTCGCAACGACGTCGACCTCGCGTCAACGTCTTTGCGCGGGCGGACCGCGACGCATCTCGGCACGCTGGGGCTCGCATTCGATGCTGGCATCGTCGCGCGCCATCTCGGCGTTCCCGGCCCGACGTCGTTCACCACGCCGAACGCGCGCCAGGACGACGTCGACGCGGATGCGCGCGCGTCGCTCTCGCATGCGACCGCGCGCGCCGTCGCGACGCTCGATCTCACGGGGACGCGCCAGGCGATCGTGTACCGCGATCCCGTTGCGGCGGAAAGTTTCACCGGCGCCCCGATCGCCGAGCTGAGTTCCGAATCGCGCGTGCAGGCGTCGCTGCGCAACGTCGTGCGCAACGACGGCGGCGCGCTGGTGTACGGCGTCGACCTCGCGCGCGGCGTCGACCGGATCGATGCGGGCGACGGCAACCCGCCGTCGCACGGATTCGCGCAGACGGCGCTCTACGCGCAGGACCAATTCCGGTTCTCCAACGCGCTACGTGCGTACGCCGGGCTGCGTGCCGAGCGCGACGGCGCGCAAGGCGGCGCGCTGGCGCCGTCGCTGGGCGGAGCGTGGAACTTCGGCGACGGCCTGACGCTGCGCGCGAACGCGGCGACGGCGTTCCGCGCGCCGACCGCGATCGATCTCTACTATCCCGGCTTCTCCAACCCGAATCTGCATCCGGAGCGGACGAAAAGCTTCGACGTCACGCTCGACGACGCGCGCGTCCTGGGCGGCGCGAGCATCGGGTACTTCGTCACCGCGGGGACGGATTTGATCGTCGCTACGTCGTCGAGCGTCGAGAACGTGCAGAAAGCGGTGATCGGCGGGCTTACGCTCGATTTGCGCACGCGCCCGTTCCACGGTTTTACCACGCGGGTCAATTTTACGAACGTGTTCCGCGCGCAGGATCTCACCGCGAGCGAACAGCGGTTGCCGCGACGGCCGGCGATCGTGTCGAACGTCGAGCTCGCATACGGCGGCGCGCCGCGCGCGCTGCTCGCAGCCGCGGGAATCGTCGCGCACTCCGTCGGGCTCGACGCGGACTCGTTCGGCAGCGCGCAGCCGTTTACGCGCGTCGACGCGTACGCGCGCCTGCGCGTCGCGCCGCGCGCGCTGGTGTCGCTGCGCGTGTACGATCTCGGCGGCGAGCGCTATGAAGAGAGCGGCGGGTTTCCGATGCCCGGCCGCACGTTCGCGCTCGAGCTGTCGACGCGCTGAACGCCGTGCACGTGCCGCGAGCCGTCGCGCTGGCCGCGCTCGCCGCGCTGGTGCCGCTCGCGATGCTGATCGGCGTCGCGTTCGGCGGCGCGGCGCTCGCGCCCGGCGACCTCGCGCACGCGCTGCTGCACCCGTCGACGGGCGGCGACGTGGGCACGATCGTCTGGCAGCTGCGCGTGCCGCGCGTCGCGATCGCGGCGGTGGTCGGCGCGGCGCTCGCGCTCGCCGGCGCGCTGCTGCAAGCGCTGCTGCGTAATCCGCTCGTGGATCCGTATCTGACGGGCGTGTCGAGCGGCGCGGGCGCGTCGATCGCGATCGCGACGACGCTCGGCGTCGCGCCCGCGCTGGTGCCGCCGCTGGGGTTCGTCTCCGGCCTCGCGACGTCGGTGTTCGTCGCGGTGCTCGCGCGGCGCGGGCCGCGGCTCGACCCCGAACGGCTCGTTCTCGCGGGCGTCTCGCTCTCCGCGCTGCTGTCGGCGTTCATCACGCTCGCGATCGAGCGGCTCGCGCGCGGCACCGCGAGCGAAGCGATCCTCGCCTGGCTGGCGGGCTCGCTCGCCGGGCGCGGCTGGGGCGATCTCGCGGCGGCGGCGCCCGAAGCGATCTTGGGTTTGGCGATCGGCGTCGCGACGATCCCGGCGCTCAACGTGCTGCGGCTGGGCGAAGGGCGTGCCGCCGCGCTGGGCGTCGACGTGACGCGCTTGCAGTGGTCGCTCTTGATCGCTTCGACGCTCTTGACCGCTTCGGCCGTCGCGCTGGCGGGGCTGCTCGGGTTCGTCGGGCTGATCGTGCCGCATCTCGCGCGGCGCGTCGTCGGCGCCGACCTGCGCGCGCTCGTTCCGGCAAGCATCTTGACCGGTGCATCGCTCGTCGTGCTCGCCGACGCGCTGGCGCGCACCGTCGCCGCACCGGCGGAGATCCCGCTCGGCGTGCTGCTCGCCTTCGTGGGCGTACCGACGTTCTTAGTGTTATATTTGCGCGGTACCGCACGCGCGTACGCATGAGGCGACGGGTGAAGTTGCCGGGCCGGGCGTACTGAGGCGACATGAAGTTGCATGGGGTGCGGCCGGCTCTTGCGGTCGCTGTGTTCGCTGTCGCGGCTCTCGCGGCGTGCGGTGGCGGAGGCGGCGGCGGCGGCACCGGCGGCGGCGGCACCGGTGGTCCGCCGCCGGTGACGGTCGACGCCGACGCCGGGACCGAATTTCGTCAGCGGCGTCAGCGGTGGCGTCGCGCAGATCCCGGCGAACTCGGCGAACGCGTTCTCCTCGAACATGCTGGGCGCGTCCGCGGACGGCACGTTCGTCGTGCAAAGCTCCGACACGCCCGGCCGCCCGAGCGGGAGCTCGTTCACGCTGACCGAGTACAACGTGACCGCGAGCGAGAGCGCCGCCGGCGTGACGTCGTCCGTCGAAGACGCGCGCGGCGAGCAGCCGCCGTCGCGAGAGCGCGAGCCGTGCATGCCGTTCCGGCCGCGTCTCGATCCGCGCACCGCGGCGCTGCACCGCTCGCGCGGTCGCCGCACGCTCGACATCGGGCGCGGCGCGCAGCGTGCAGAGCGTGCGCGCGACGCGCGCCGCCGTCGGCGACCAGCGTACGTTCCACGTCCAGCAGGGCACGATCACCGGCGTGGGCGGGACGTGCACGCCGCCGCAGATCACAGTCGGCTCGTCGTGCTATGTCGACGTCTCGACGCACTTGAAGACCGCCTCGACGCACGCGTACGTGTGGGTCGACGACAAGATCGACGCGAGCTACAACTTCACGCAGAACGACTGGAACGCGACGGGCACGACGTTCGACAACGACTACGCGCGCGAGACGGCCGCGTTCGCGCCCGGCGTTCAACGCCGGCGCTGACAGCTCGAACAACACGTACTCGCAGTGCGACGCCAACGGCCAGACCCGCTCCCGCGGGTTCGCCGTACCAGCCGGCACCCGATCTCAGCGGCGAGCGATCAGCACATCAGCATCCTGATCACGAACGCGCTCGAGAACACCGGCGAAGGCGGCTATTTCGACTTCATCAACGATCTCAACGACCAGGAGCTGAACTGCGCGTTCGGCAGCAACGCAGCACGTACCGAGCAACAATCTGCCGATGTTCGTCCTCGGGACGGACAAGTACGGCGCGAACGGCACCGGGGCCGACGAGAACTACTGGCGCACGCAAGACATGCCGCGCTCGGTCCCGCACGAGTTCCAGCACTATCTGCACGCGCTCAACAAAGTCCTCGTGCCGGACCTCGTCAACGAGTGCACCAACCCCAACGGCTGCGGCGAGTTCGACGACTCGTACGTCGACGAGGGCGACTCGATGCTCGCGCAAGACTTCGTTCTGGGCACCGGCGCGAATCCGCCGCAGTCCCCGATACGCGCGCTGTACGCGTTCGAGTACCTGTTCGCGCCCGGGAATTACTCGCTCACCGCGTTCGCGGGATACGACGCCGACCCGCTCAGCAAGCCGACCAATCCGCCGTACGGCTTCTTCCGCTCGACGGTGGGCAACTACGGCGCTGCCTATCTGTTCGCCCGGTATCTGTACGATCGCTTCGGCGGTGACGCCGCGCTGCACCGCGTGTACGCGACGATCACCGCGCCGCCGGCCAGCGGCGCAAACGTGGCTCCGATCGTTGCCGAAGCGAACGGTGAGTCGTTCGCGCAAGTTTACGGTGAGTTCGCCGCGGCGCTCGCGGCGCGCAACGTTGCTTCTGGCGGCGATCCGCGCTTCCAGTTCTCGTCGAACGTCCTGCTCCGCGGTGTGACGACCATCGATGTTTCCGGGCGGCGCGACGTGTGAACGTGCGATTCAACGGGCCGCGTTCGCCCGAGGATCTCACGCAGCTCGACGCCGGGCTCCAGCGGCCGCGGATCAAGCTTACGCCGAGCGGCTCCGTCACAGCGAAGCTCATCACCGGCGCGACGCTGTTCTTCAACGTCGCGCCCGCGGGCGGTGCGGTGGTGACCGGCACGGTCGCGGGCGCGCCCGGCCTCGGCGTCAACGGCGCGCTCGTGCAAGGCGCATACGACGACACCGGCTCGTGCCTCGGACCAGCACCCGGCTGCCACGTATCATATGCAATGACGCTCGCGCTCGAGCGCGTCGAGATGGCGCGCGGCGGCCGGACGCTGCTGCGCGACGTCTCGTTCGCGCTCGACGGCGGCGTCGTCGCGATCGTCGGCCCGAACGGCGTCGGCAAGACGACACTGCTGCGCGCCATGGCCGGCGCGCTCGCACCCGAGCGCGGCACGATCGCGCTCGACGGCGTGGACGTGCGCGCGCTCGATCCGCGCGAGCGCGCGCGCCGCATCGCGCTCGTCGATCCGACGGAGCCGGTGCTCGCGGCACTGCTCGTCGAGGACGCCGTCGCCGCGGCGCGCTTTCCGCACCACCGCTGGTGGGAGTGGGAGGCGACCGCCGAAGACGACGTCGCCGTCGACGACGCGCTCGCGCGCACCGGGCTGACGGCGTTTGCGACGCGCGAGATCGGCACGCTGTCCGCGGGCGAACGGCAGCGCGTGTGGATCGCGCTCGCGATCGCGCAGCGCGCGTCGGTGATCCTGTTCGACGAGCCGACGTCGCACCTCGACCTCAAAGCGTCCGTCGAGACACTGCAGCTCGTGCGCGAGCTCGCGGACGGCGGCGCGCTCGTCGTCGCGGTGCTGCACCAGCTCGAAGAAGCCGCGGCGTTCGCCGACCGCGTCGTCGTGCTGGGCGACGGCGGCGTCATCGCGGACGGGCCGGCGGAGCGCGCGCTGACATCGGCGACGATCGAGCGCGCCTACGGGGTGTCCGTCACGGTGGAACGCCGCCCCGACGGGCTGGCGTTTCACCGCAACGCGGCGCTGCGCCGCTAGAATTTTACCAGCACTTGCGCGGCGATGCTCTGCACGCCGTCGTGCAGGAATGCGCCCGAGTCTGCGAAGTTCGTGCGATTGGTTTTGTCGGCACGGCCTTCGAGGCGGAACACCACCGGCGCGGACGGCGCGTAGGCGAGCGTCAGCGTCGTTTCGCGCCAGCGCTGGTCGTAGCCGGTGCGGTACCCGCCGTTGTCGTTGAACGTCTCGGAGCGCAGCGCCGCGGACAGCTTCGGCGTGAGCTGGTACTGCGCGTAGCCCGCGACGCCGTTCCACGTCGCGATGCCGAGGCCGCCCGGTAATCCGGGGACCGGCGCGCCGCTGCCGTCCAGCAACGGCACCGCGGTTTGCCGCCCGCTGTCGACGTTACCGACGAACGTGAGCTTCGGGGTCGCGTGATAGGTGCCGACGATGTCGATGAGGGCGCGGTGGCCGGCCGGTGAATCGCCGGTCGCGGACCACATCGCGTTCGAGTAGCGCTCCATGCCCAGATAGGCTTGCGCCGTCAGCGAGATGACGCTGCCGTTGTATGCCACGCCCAGCTCGGCGGTTTTCGGGCCACCGGGGCCTTTGAGGTTGTCCCAGCCGTTGTTCACGCCGGCGATCAGGGACACCGCCGGATTGACGGTATAGGTTAGGCGCGCGCCGGTGTGCGTGAACGGCACGGCGTAGCCGAACAGGATCGAGCGCGAGATGTTCGCGTTCGCGGGATCTTCGATCACTTCGGCGCCCGCAAGCGTCTCGAACTTACCGGCTTGCACCGCGAACGCGCCGCTGGTGTAGCCCACGTAGAGCTGCGTCACGTCGAACGCGGTCTGCAGCGCGTTTGGGTTGTTCGCGTACGGATACGACGCGATCACGTTGGCATTGGTGCCGGCCGTGAGCTCGACCTTGGCGAATACGGGGCCGTTCTTCTGCAGCTGCACGTTGATCGCGTTGAGCATCGGCTGGCGGCTGATCGTGTCGAAGGTGCGCGACGTGCCGCCGTTCGCGAACGAGAACCCCGCGGTGCCGTTGCCGAGCGACGACGCGTTGTACGACGCGGCCGCAAAGCCGGACGCGGCATACGGCCGCGGCGTAGGCGACGGTGAGGCTGCGGGCGACGCCGGCGCGGACGGCGACGGCGACGGCGCGGGCGACGGAAAGGACGGCGACGGTGCCGGTGGTGTTTGCGCCGCAGCCGGGACGGTTCCCAGGGCGCATGCGGCTGTCAAGGCCGCTATGAAGGTTCGCAAAGCTCCTCCGAATTTCGAGCCAAAAAGGAAATGAAAAGCCGTGCGGAGCTCGCGCTGCGCACGGCCGTGTTGCGGTGGTGGAGGCCGCCGCCGCAGCGGCGGGCGCTACGCCGCCGTAGGAAGCGCCTCGCTGATGGTTTCCGTGCGTGCTACGCGCACGGGCGGCGCCGACGGCAGCACGAACCACGCGGCGATCAGAGCGAAGAATGCGGTCATCGAGGCGATCAGTTCCACGGTGCGACTCCTTATGACGGGCTGTAAGCGACTTCGGAATGCTGCGAGAGATCGAGCCCCATGGCTTCTTCTTTCTCGGTGACGCGCAGCGGGACGAACACGTTGACGACTTTGAGGATCAGGAAGGTCATCACGCCGCTGAACACCCACGCGGCGAGCACGGCCATCGTTTGAATCCAGAGCTGTTTCGGATTGCCGTAGAAGAGGCCGTTGGCGGCGCCCGCGTTGATCGCGGTCGTCGCGAAGAGGCCGGTGGCCAGCGCGCCGACGGTGCCGCCGACGCCGTGCACGGCCCACACGTCGAGCGCGTCGTCGACCTTCATCTTGTCGCGCAGCATCACGGCGCCGTAGCAGACCACGGAAACCAGCAGGCCGATGAGGATCGACGCGAGCGGCGTGACGTAGCCGGCGGCCGGCGTGATCGCGACGAGTCCGGCAACCGCGCCGGCGGTCGCGCCGACCACACTCGGCACGCCCTTGTACGCCCATGACAGCGTGAGCCAGGTCAGCGCGGCCATCGCGGCAGCGGTGTTGGTGTTGACGAACGCGCTGACGGCGAGGCCGTTCGCGGCGAGCGCGCTGCCCGCGTTGAAGCCGAACCAGCCGAACCACAGCAGCGCGCAGCCGAGCACCACCATCGGAATGTCGTGCGGCTCGACGTCTTCACCGCTGGTGTGCGTGATGCGCCGGCCGAGCACCCATGCCGCGACCAGCGCCGACACGCCCGACGAAATGTGGACGACGGTGCCGCCCGCGAAGTCGAGCGCGCCCATCTTGCTCAGCCAGCCGCCGTGCCCCCACACCCAGTGCGCGAGCGGGTCGTACACGAACGTCGCCCACAGCAAACTGAACAAGACGAACGCCTTGAAGCGCTTGCGTTCCGCGAACGCGCCGCTGATCAAGGCCGGCGTAATGATCGCGAACATTAATTGGAACACCATGTACGCCTGGTGCGGAATCGTCGCGGCGTAGTCGGCGTTCGGTTTCAGCCCGACGCCGTTCAAGCCGACCCACGACAGATCGCCGATGATGCCCAAGCCTTTCCAATCCGGCCCAAACGCGAGCGAGTACCCCCACAGGACCCACTGCACGCTGATCAGGCACAGGATGAAGAAGCTGTGCATCACCGTCGACAGCACGTTTTTCCGGCGCACCAGACCGCCGTAGAAAAACCCGAGCCCCGGCGTCATGATCATGACGAGGGCGGCGGAGGCCAATACCCAAGCGGTATCACCGGCGCTGATCTTATCCACGCCCTCATTTTATGGAAGCCGCCCGCCTGCGGCATTAGGGATTTGGCGAACGGATCAGCGCTTGCGCACGACGTGTGTAGACGACGTTCGTCTGAATCCGCGCGTCGGTTGGCCCCGATGAGCGCGTTGGGCACCGCAGGCTGTCCAAATGGCGAACGCCGGAGCGCTCAGCGCCGCGCGACCTCGTGCACGTCGTCCGACGTGACCCAGCCGTACCGTCCTTTGTTGGGACCGTTCACCAGCTTGATGCCGATCGCGTCGCGCGTGCTGCCGCCCTTGGCCTGCACGGCCGCGGGCGTGCACTGCACGATGACTGCCCGCGTACCGGGCTTCGCCAGCACCGTGTGCGCGAGGACCTCGTCGCTGCCCCAGTGTCCGCCGGCGTAGTCCACGACGCGCTGCTTGGCGTCCCACACGAACACGTCGGGATCGAGATCGCCCGACTTCAGGAACACCGCATGCCCGAGCGGGACGCCGCACGGCGCCGCTTGCGCGGAAAAACTCACCGCGGCTAGCAGGGCAAGTGCGCCGAGGACGCGGGCGACCACGACGGCCGTTGCGACGGCACCGCGGTACGGTCCTTCGTGGGTACGTACGGATGGCGTGAAGAAAATCGTTCGACCGTTCCTCGCAGGGGCGGGGGTGACCGGCGCTCTCGCCGCGACGAATCGCGCGCTGAGCAACGCTCCGGTCCCGACGAACGCGCTGGGCGGCACGCAGCGTCCGTGGTCTTGGCGCGGCAGCGACATCTTCGCGACCGAAGCCGGTTCTGGTCCGCCGGTCCTGCTCGTGCACGGCGTCTACGCCGGCGCGTCGTCGTACGAGTTTCGCAAGCTCTTCCCGCTGCTCGCGCGGCGGCACCGCGTCGTCGCCTTCGATTTGATCGGTTGCGGACTTTCCGACAAGCCGAAGCTGCCGTACAACGCGGAAGCTGTTCGTCGAGCAGCTCGTCGACGCGCTCGACGCGTTCGCGGACGGACCGGTCGCCGTCGTCGCCTCGTCGCTGGGCGCAGCGTTCGCGATTCGCGCCGCGACGCGCGTGCACGACCGCATCGAGCGGCTCGCCGTAATCTGTCCCACCGGACTGGGCGGCACGCTCGACAAAGGGCCCACCGGCCCGCGCTCGGCGATCACCGCGCTGTTTCGGTCGCCGGTGCTCGGCGAAGCCGCGTTCAACGCGCTTGCTTCGAAGGCGTCGATCCGCGCGTTTTTGACCAAGCAGGTCTACGCCGATCCGGCGCACGCGACCCGCGAG
This sequence comes from Vulcanimicrobiota bacterium, assembly GCA_963723635.1. Taxonomy (GTDB): domain Bacteria; phylum Vulcanimicrobiota; class Vulcanimicrobiia; order Vulcanimicrobiales; family Vulcanimicrobiaceae; genus Vulcanimicrobium. The sequence continues at coordinate 15,077 of CAVRRP010000029.1, forward strand.
GTCGTCGACCACTACTACGCCGTCGCGCACCAGCCGGGAGCGCGCTACGTGCCCGCGGCGTTCGTGGGCGGCGCACTCGACTGCGACGTCGCGCGCGACCTGCCGTTTCTCACCATCCCGCTCGACGTGCTGTGGGGCGAGCGGGCGCCGGCACTCAACCCGCGCTCGAACGCGGACGAGTTCTTGCGGCTGACCCGCGACGCGCGCCTCGATACCTTTGCGCACAGCGGCCTGCTGCCGCACGAGGAGGAGCCGGACGCCGTCGCCGAGGCGCTCGCGGCGTTCCTGGCGTCCGGCGGGCCGGTGGCGTCAGCGCTCGGTTGAGCTACTGCCCGCTGAGGTCGCGCTGCGGCTCCGGCTGCGCCGAGGACCGTGTCTCGGCCAGCAGCCGGTCGTAGTTCATCTGGCGCCGGAGCGCCAGCTCGCCGAAGCCCAGTTTGCCCGCGTACATCAGGCGCGTGATCGCGCGCTCGCGGTCGGCCCAAGCGAAGAATGCACGGGCGTCTCCGTCAGTCATGACGAGCCTCGCGCGCAACCTCGTACAGCATCATGCTGAATTCCCTTCGTCCATGACCCCGGCACGGATACTATCGGCCCCCGCCCGCAAAAGCTGTAGCGGGCGCGCATCACAGTGCCGGCCGGTTGCCGTTGGCCCACCGCGCGCCCGGCCGCAGGCCGGCGTCGGGATCCGGCGGCGCGGCGTTGGCGCACTGCCCGGCGCCGTCGTGACATTCGAAGCGGACGTGGATCAGCGTGCCGCCCGCGGGCCACGGGCCCTGCCCGCCGGACGGTGGGGTCCCTGCCGGCGCCGGCGACGCGCCGCTGACGGTATCGCCGCCGAGGTCGCCTTCGTGCGCCGGGGCGGCGAGCGCATCGCCGCCGCTCGGGTCGCCGGCGCTCGCGTCCTTGCGCCCGACGACCGCGCTGTACGGCGGTTCTCCGAAGAGGCGCAGCGTGACGTACTGTTCGCGCCGCGCCAGCGCCGTGGTCCCGGCGGCGTCGAGCACCTGCACGACCACCCGCAGCGACATGCGCGACTCGCGCACGAAGCCGCCGCACTGCAGCCACGCGATCGCGTCGGGGCCCGTCGACGGCGGCGTGCCGTTCGGCGCGCAGCTCGGCGCGGCGACCGTCGTCGGCGTAACCGCGTACGCGAGCGTGAAGGCGGGGCCGCCGTCGTTCGCCGGCGCCGCGAACGTCCGCTCGAGCGGCGCGGCGGGCGCGGACGCATCGCCGCCGGCGGCCTGCAGCCGGTTCTGATAGTCCGCCACGGCGTCGTGCAGCGCGGCCTCCACCGCGTGATCCGCTGCCGCGTGCACGCCGGCGCGGCCGAACGCCGCCGCCCCGTCCATCAGCGCGACGGCGAGCAGACCGATCGCCACCACGAACCACAGCGTCGCGCCGAGCACGCTACATCCGCGCCGGCGGCGCGACGTCGTGGTGAATGGCCTGCCCGGGCAGATAGACTGACGGCGGCAGCGTCTCGGCGAGCGTGACCGTCGCCGCGTTGGCCGCCGAAATCGCGCCGTCGCTAGCGACCGCGCACGGATCGCGCGGATACGTCACGACGACGGTGAACCGCTCGTTGGCCGCGTCGTACGTCGCCGTGACGGGCAGCCGCAGCGCGCGCGGTTGCGCCGCGCCGCACGCGCCCGCGCGCAGTTGCGCGCTCGCGACGAACGCGGTCGTTCCGGGCGCGAGCGCCCACGTGCGCGCGGCAAGCAGTGCGCTCGCGTCCTGCGACGCCGACGACGCGTAGGCGACCGCGGCGCGTGCGCGCGCGAGCGCGTTCTCGCCGGCCATCAGCGCGGCGTCGCGCGCAGCGCCCGGCGTCGCGTTGCGCGCGACGGCGGCGAACGCACCGAACGTCGCCGCGCTGACCAGCGCGAGGATCGCGACGCACACGAGCACTTCGAGCAGCGTGAAGCCGCGCTCAGCCGTTCGCGTAGAATCCACCGCTCGTTCCTTGCGCCTGCACGGCGTCGCAGCGCTGCTGCTCCGCCGCGAGCGGCGCGCTCTCGCCCGCCGCGAGATACGGCGTGAAGTCCGCGAGCCACGCGGCGGGCGTCTCGGCGCGCACGTCCCACGGCGCGAAGCTGCCGGCGCGCGAGCCGTCCGGCGCCGCGCGGTCCGGCGGGAACGCGGCGTAGTCGCGGGCCGTGTCCCAGTTCGTCGCGACGTACGGTTTCGCGAGCGTGTCGGTGCCGCCGTCCGACGCGCGCGTGCCGCTGTACGTGAAGACGAACGTGCCCGCGATGAACCAGCCGCCGGGAAACGTCAGCGAACCGTCGGGGTTGGTCGCGTAGTCGCTCCAGCGCACGTACGTGCTCCAGCCGGGCTGCCACGCCAGCGCGCAGCTCCTCAGGGTCTTGGCCGCGGCGGTGTCATGCCCGACGTCGCAGCGCTCGCTGCACGTGTACCGCAGCACCTCCGTGAATCCGTTGGGAAACACGCCGGGCAGCAGATCGACGACGCGCGAGCCGTCGCCGGTGTCGACGCGCAGCTCCACGACGGTGTTGCCGCCGAGCACCGGCGCGCCGCTCGCATCGAGCACGCCGACCGGAATTGCCGCGGTCGCGGGAACGCTCGCCGCGACGAACGGCGAGTCGCCTTGCGCGAGATACGCGTCGCGATGCGCGGCGAGCGCGCCCGGCACGATCGTCGCAACGGACAACGGCGCGTGCACCTGCGCCAGCACGACGTCGCCCGTCTGCGCCGCGTCGCACGGCGCGATCGGCGACGTCGCGGCAAGACGCTGCAGCGCATCGCCGGGAACGGCGTCGGCGCCGGTGTGGTTGGGAAAGTTGCGGTAGCTCCAGAACTTCGGCCCCGCGGCGTCGGCCGTGAAGAAATCCACTTGCACGCAGTCGTCGTGCCCCGCACCGGCGCTCGGCGCGCTCGCCCAGATCGCGGTCGCGCTGCGCGCCTCGGCGCGCAGCTGCGCCGTGAGTCGCTCGAGCGACGCGTACGCCACGTGACGCGCGGTCAGCTGTCGCGCATGCGACACGAGCTGCCGCACGCCTTCGAACGCGCCGAACGCGACGACCGCGAACAGCGCCGTCGCGATGAGGATCTCGATCAGCGAAAAGCCGGCTTGCGAACCCCGCACGCGGCGTCCGGTGCCCCGCCACCGTGCCGTTCATGCCGCTCGCTCGCTCCCGCGGCACCGTAGGTCCCCCTGTTTTGCGCTCCGAAAGCCGACGTGATATGCCCAATGCGTTCGACATGTCCATCTTCAAGAGCTATGACGTCCGCGGGATCGTCGGCACCCAGCTCACCCCCGACGTCGCGTATTGGATCGGCCGCGCGTTCGTGCAGGCCCTCGGCCGCACCAACATCTGCATCGGGCGCGACATGCGTCCGTCGGGCCAGGACTTGCTCGATGCGCTCACGCGCGGCGCCACCGACGGCGGCGCCGACGTCACGCACATCGGCTTGATCTCCACCGACGCGCTCTACTTCGCGGTCGGCCACTACGGGTTCGACGGCGGCGTCATGATCACGGCGTCGCACAACCCCGCGCAGTACAACGGGCTCAAGTTCTGCCGCGAGCAGGCGCAGGCGATCTCGCTCGACACCGGCCTGGGCGACGTGCGCGATCTCGCCGCGTCGGGCGATTTCAAGGACCCGGGCCGCAAGGGCAGCGTCAGCGAGCGCGAGGTCCTCGACGACTTCGGCAAGCACTGCGTGTCATTCATCCGCGACGTCGCGAAGATAAAGCCGTACAAGATCGCCATCGACGCCGGCAACGGGATGGCGGGCCTCACGGTGCCGTACGTCTTCAAGTACTTGCCGCAGTGCGAGGTGATCCCGCTCTTCTTCGAGCTCGACGGCACCTTCCCGAACCATCCCGCGTCGCCGATCGAGGACGAGAACAAGCTCGCGCTGCGCAAAGCCGTGCTGGAAAACCGGTGCGATCTCGGCGCGGCGTTCGACGGCGACGCCGACCGCATGTTCCTCGTCGACGAAAAAGGCGGCTTCCCCGACGGCAGCATCGTCACCGCCGCGGTGGGCGTCGCGACGCTCAAGAAATATCCCGGCTCGAAGATCCTCTACAACCTGATCTGCTCGCGCAGCGTCCCCGAGGCGGTCGAGAAGCACGGCGGGATCCCGGTGCGCTCGCAGGTGGGGCACTCGCTGATCAAGCCGGAGATGCGCGAGCAGAACATTCCGTTCGGCGGCGAGCACAGCGGGCATTTCTACTTCCGCGAGAACTGGTTCGCCGACTCGGGGATGATCGCGCTGCTGCAGTGCCTCGATCTCTTCAGCGAGATCGACGGTTCGATCACCGAGGCGATCGCGCCGTACAACACGCGGTTCCGCTCCGGCGAGATCAACTTGCCGGTCGCGGACGCAGACCGCGAGATGCATGCGCTGGAAGAGCACTTCAAGGACGGGAAGATCGATCACCTCGACGGCGTGACGATCGAGTTCCCCGACTGGTGGCTCAACGTGCGCAAGTCGAACACCGAGCCGGTGCTGCGCCTCAACGTCGAAGGCGACACGCTCGCGCTGATGGAGAAGCATCGCGACGAAGCGCTGGCCGTGATCCGCGGCTCGGCAACCCCGGCGCGTTAGACGTTCGCGACGGCGATCTGCGCGTTCACCTGGATCGGCGGGCCGTCGCCCGGATCGAACTGTCCCTTCGGCGGCGCGGGCGCCGTGAAATGATCGATCGCACCGTGTTCGAACACGAGCGCGAGCGTGGAACCGCCGTAGCTGAAGTAGCCGAGCTGATCGCCCTTCTTCACCTTCTCGCCGGCCTTGACCGTGATCTCGACCGACGAGATCTCGGTGATGCCGATCGGGATGACGCACACCATGCCGATCGCTTTGTTGTCGGCTTCGATGAACACCAGACCGCGCGTGTTCACCGACGCGTAGTAGCCTTCGGCCAAGTCAGCGCCCGGATCGGGTCCGGCCGACTCGGCGTCGCTGAACTGCAAGCCGTCCACCACGTATGCTTCCTGGATGGTGCCGTCGACGGGCGCGTGCCAGCGGTGGTAGTTCGCACCGCTCAAGAACGACTGGAACACGTAGCCATCGACGAAGCGGTCGGTGTACGTGCTGCGGTTCAGCATGTCGGCCAGCGAATACGGCTCGCCCTTGAGCCAGAACTGATCCGTCCGCTTCACGCCGCGCGCGATCGTGAGCACGTGACCGTCGTTGGCGGACACGATCACCGACGGGTCGTCCGGCCCGGCGATGGGCCGGGCCGCCGGCTTGATCGCGCGGTGGAAGAAATCGTTGTACGACGTCCAGCCCCAGTGCGGGTCGGACTTGTCGGTGACGAACTCGTACAGCTTCATGTCCTGATACGCGAACGGCGACAGCCAGCCGTGCGGGCCGTGGTTGAGCGTGTGCCGGCTCTCCGGCGTGTTCAAATAGCGGCACCACTCCTTGAGGATCTGCCGGATCGCTTCGTTGAACGCCGCGTTGCGGAAGATCGCCTCACCGGCATCGGTCATCATCATGTACGAGAACAGGGCCGACATCGGAAACGCGACGCTGTGCGTGTCGTAGTACGGCGCCATGCGCGTGATCTCGTCGAGCGCGATCAGCAGCTCCTCGACGGTTTGCGGCGTCGGCGGAACGCCGGGGATGTCGCACACTTGCACGAGCATCTCGCTCACGTACATCCGCACCATCGGGTCGCGGTCGATCAGCCGCCCCAGCTCCTTGACGGACTCGCTCCTGATCTCGACCGGGCCCTTCGCCTTGATGCCGGCGACCGTCGTCTTCATCGTCGCGTGCCACGCGTGGAGCGCTTCGCGGTTTTTCGGCAAGTAGCCGGCGCGCACGCCGAACTGTCGTTTGTAGCGCGCGTCGATCGTCGCGGCATCGTGATGAGCCATGGCGCAAGATAGCCGCCGCGCACCGGAGGTTCCTCCAGCGGCCGAGCCGAGCGCCGGCGGAAGACCGCACACCGGTCGCGAAACGGCCCGCGTGAGCGCCGCGTGAACGATCCGCTCGAACGCTATCGCGCCGCGCGCGACGACGTCGCCGCGTGTCTCGACGAGCTGCGCGAGCTCGTCGGCGCGGAGTCGGCGCGCTGGTACGATGCGGGCGAGGACGCCGACGCGCTCGCGCGCACGACGGCGCGGCTGCGCGACGGCCGCTTCGTGCTCGCCGTGGTCGGCGAGTTCTCCAGCGGCAAGTCGTTTCTGCTCAACGCGCTGCTCGGCAAGGTGGAGTTCGAAGAGCGGCCCGGCGGCAAGCGCATCACCGGGCTGCTGGCGACCGACATCAACCCGTCGACCGCGACCATCACCGAGCTCGCGTACGCGCCCGAAGAAACGGCGACGGCCGTGTATGCGAACGGCCGCGAGGAGCGTGTGCCGCTGGCGCGGCTCGCGCGTTTCATCGCGGTCGGCGAAGAAGGCAAGCTGCACGACGCGACCGACGCGGAAGACGCGGGCGCGCCGGTGCTCGTGCGCATCGCGGTGGACTCCGCCTTTCTGAAAAGCGGGTTCGTCGTCGCGGACACGCCGGGGCTGGCGTCCATCAACCCGGCGCACCGCCGCGCGACGCTCTCGTATCTGCCGGGCGCCGACGCGGTGCTCTATCTCATCGACACGCAGCAGCCGTTCACCGAAGGCGATGCGTCCTTTCTCGGCATCGTGCGGCGCTACATCGAGTCGGTCTTCATCGTGCAGACGAAGATCGATCTGTGGCGCATGCACGACCGCGACGGCGGCACGACTATGGACAAGGCTCAGGAGTCCAAGGGCGAGGCGTGGCAAGTCGCCGCGCAGCGCATCGTCGCGCAGGCCGCGAAGCACGCGCCCGGGACGCCCGTGTTCCCGCTGTCGGCGCGCGAGTATGCGGAAGGGCTGCTCGCGCACGACGACGCGCTGATCGCGCAGAGCCGCTTCCGCGAGTTCCTCGGCGCGCTCGACGCGTCGCTCGTCGCGACCACCGGGCGCTCGCGGCTGCGCCGCGCCGCCGCCGAGGCGCGCCGCGTCGCAACTCGGGCCGCCGATGCGCTCGGCTTCGACGCCGACGCGCTCGAAACGCCCGCCGACGCGCTGCGCGCGCGCCGGGCTGCCGTCGCACCGGCGCTCGACGCGTTCGACGCCGCGGCCGCCGCCGCGCGCGCGCGGCTCGACGACGCAGGCGCAAGTCTCGCGCGCGACACGCGCGCGCGCGGCGAAGCGATGCGCACCGCGCTCGCGCGTACGCTGGCGCGGGCGTTCGACACCGCGGACGTCGCGCGGCTGCGCGATCGCGCGAAGCTGCACATTCTCGTCGACGACGTGCTGGCGACGGCCGTCGGCCGCTTCGCGGGCGACGCCGCGGAGCTCGTCGCCAAGCGCCTGCGCGACGAAGCGAAAGGCGCGTCGGCGTCGCTGGTCTCCGCCGCGCGCGATGCCGACGGCGAGCACGTCCTCGCGCCACTGCTCGATGCCGTCGCGGCGGAGCGCCTGCCGGTCACCGAGGATGCCGCGCGCGCATTCGGCGCGGACGCGTCGAGCGGCGCGTGGAGCACCGATCTGGAGACGGGCTTGCGCAGCTCGATCGTGCTGGGCGCGCTCGGCGGACCCGCCGTGGGGCTCGTCGACGCGATCGCGCGCCGCTTCGCCGCCGGACCGCCCGACATGTACATGAAGCGCGAGCTGCTCGCCGACCTCGACGCCGGGATCTATCCCGCATTCGACGCCGAGCTGGAGCGCTACGCCGACGGCATCACCGCGCGCATCGAGACGATCGCGCGCGGGCTCGGTGCGCGCATCGCCGCGCTGGCGCCGCGCGTGCGCGCGGAGGCGCTCGGCCCGCTCGATCGCGCGCTCGCCGCACACGCCGACGCGACGGCTGGGTCCGCCGCCGCTCGCGCTGCCGCGGCGCGCGACGCGTGCGAGCGCGCCGACGCCGCGCGCGCGCTTGCGACGCGCATCGAGACGCGCACCGAAGCGTTCGCGCGCGAAAGCCGGGCCGACCGCGCCGAGCTCGCCGATCCGGCCGTGCCGCTGGACACGCAAGCCGGGCGCGCGCGCGTCGCGCCTGCGGATACCGCGCGCTTCGACCCGCACACCTACGAGCACGGCTTGCGCCCGGAGCGCTGGCGCATCGCGGTGCTCGGCGCGTTCAAGCGCGGGAAGTCGAGCCTGATCAACGCGATCGCCGGCTCGCGCGTCCTCCCCGACGAAGGCGCCGACGTCGAGATGCATTTTCCCGTGCACGTGCGCTACGGCGAGCAGCACCGCGCGTACGCGCTCGGCGACGACGCGGGCTGGAACGAGATCGCGCCGGCCGACGCGCTGGAGGCCGCGGCGCGCACGCCGCTGCTGATCGAGACGCCGTGGACGCTGCCGCGCCAGCTCGTGCTCGTGCACGCGCCGGCGTTCGACTCCGGCTTTCCGCTGGCGAACGAGATCGTGCGCGCGGCGGCGCAGTCCGCCAGTGAGATCGTCGCGCTGTTCTCGCGCCAGCTCTCCGACCGCGAGCTCGCGCTGTACGGCACGATCGCGCAGGCCCAAAAACTGATCACGTTCGTGCACACGATGGCCGACCACGAGGACGCGTCCGAGCGCCGCAACGTCGTCATGCTCGCCGACCGCTATCTGCGCGAGCGTGCGATCGTGCCGCAGCGCATCTTCACGACGTCGACGTCGGAGTATCGTGAAGCGGTTGACGCGGGCCGTGCGCCGGCGGGTTGGAACGAGCTGCTCGCGCTGCGCTCGACGCTCGAAGCGCACGCGGAAGAGCACATGGCGCGGCTCGCGCGCGGCGAGCGCGAGCGCGCGGAAGTCGAGCGTCTGGCGAAATCCGTTCCGCCGTCCGCGGCGGCTCCAGCAAGCGAGCGCGGGTCGTTGTTCAAACGCCTCTTCGGCCGCCGCTAACCGCACCGTTCGCAAGGGGGTCGGCTCCCCGTCGTGGCCGAATCGCATCGGACGTGTCCGACACCTATATCCTCGGGCCGGCACGACTCGCGCTCGGCGACGGTACGCTGACGCACGGTCGAATCGCCGTCAATCGCGGGCGTATTGCCAGGCTGCTCCCAGAAGAAGGTCCGACCGATTTGCGGCCGCCCGACGGCGCGATCGTCGCACCAGGTCTGATCGACGTGCACACCAACGGCGCCGACGAGTTGCTGTTCAACCGCGATCAAGGCAACGCGGTCGAAGTCGCGTCCCGCGCGTACGCGCGGCAAGGTGCGACCGGCTATCTCGCCGGCATCATGACGGCGCCGTGGGAGTCGATGATGCACGCGGCCGCGGAAGTGTCGGAAGCGGCAAATCAACTTGTCGAAGCCGGCGATCCGATCGGCGCGCGGTGTCTGGGAATTCATTTCGAAGGCCCGTTTCTCAACCCGAAGTTCCGGCGCGTGCACCGCGCTGAGTGGATCGTGCCGGCGACGCTGGAACGCGCGCAGGAGATGGTCGAGGCGTGCCGCGGCGCGCTGGTGATGGTGACGATGGCGCCCGAAGTGGACGGCGTCGACGAGATCGCGCGCTTCTTCTTCGACCAAGGCATCGTGTGCTCGGCCGGACACACCGCCGCGCACTACCGCGAAGGTATGCTCGCGATCGGGCTGGGCTTTCGCACCGTCACGCACGCGTTCAACGCGATGCCGCCGCTCGACCACCGCGACCCGTCGATCCTCGCGGCGTTCATCCAGGAATCGCGCACGACCGTGCAGCTCATCTGCGACGGCTACCACGTCTCACCGCCGATGGTCGACCTCCTGTACCGCACGCTGCACGAACGGCTCGTGCTCACGACCGACAACATGCCGCCCGCCGGCAGCGGCTACCGCATCGAAGGCGGCGTCGTGCGCGCGGAGGACGGCACGATCGCGGGCAGCGCGCTGCTGATGGACCAAGCCGTGCGCAATCTCATGGTGTACGCGGAGATCCCGTTCGAGACCGCGGTCGTGAACGCGACGCGCAGTCCCGCCCGGCTGCTGGGCCTCGACCGCGAGCTCGGCACGATCGAGGCCGGCAAGCGCGCCGACCTGTCGGTGTGGAGTGACGATCACCGCGTGCTGTCGACCATCGTCGGCGGCGTGCCGGTGTTCGGCTCGGCGCACCTCTACCGGCCTTCGCGCACCGCCAGCGCTTGATCTGATCGTCCGATCCTAGGCGCGATCGTCGCCGGGCTGGCGCTGCTCGGCGTGCTGTTTCGCCCGTTCCGCGTGAACGAGGCGTGGTGGGCCTGCGGCGGCGCGCTCGCATTGGTCGCCGTGCGCGCGCTCTCGCCGCACGCCGCGGCCGCCGCGCTGGGGCGCGGCCTCGACGTCTATCTATTTTTGATCGGCATGATGGCGCTGGCGGAGTTCGCGCGCGCGGAGGGCGTGTTCGACTGGATCGCAACGCGCGCGGTGCACGCCGCGCGCGGCTCGCGCGCACGGCTGCTGCTGCTCGTGTACGGCGCCGGCGTCGCGACGACGGCGTTTTTATCGAACGACGCGACGATCGTCGTGCTCACGCCGGCGGTGCTCGCCGCCATGAAGCGCACGGACGCGCGCCCGCACGCGTACGTGTTCGCGTGCGCGCTGGTGGCGAACGCCGCGAGCTTCGTGCTGCCGATCTCGAATCCGTCGAACCTGCTGTTCTTCGCCGACGGCATGCCGCCGCTGGGCGCGTGGCTCGCATCGTTCGCGCTCGCCTCGGTCGCGTCGATCGCGTTGACGTACGCGGTGCTCCTGCTCGTGTTCCGGCGCGATGTCGCGCCGGCGCTGGTGCTGCACGACGGCCATGCGCGGATGCCGCGCCCGCTCGCGTCCGGCGTGCTCGCGGTGAGCGCCGTCGTGCTGGTGGTGACGTCGTCGCGCAGCGGCCCGCTGGGGCAAGTGACGTTCGCGTGCGGCGCCGTCGCCGCGCTGCTCGCGGCGACGCGCGAACGGCGTGCGCCGCTGCGGATCGTGCGCGGGATCGCGTGGCCGGTCGTCGCGTTGACGGCGGCACTGTTCGTGCTGGTCGAAGCGCTCGACGCGGCGGGTGCGGCCGCGCTCCCGCGCGCGCTGTTCGCGTGGGCCGCGCACCACGCCGCGCCGGTCGCGCAGGTCGGCGTCGCGCTCGCGAGCGCGCTCGCGTCGAACCTGGTGAACAATCTGCCGGTGGGACTCGACCTCGGCAAATACGTCGGCGCGGTGCACCCGCCCGCCGCGCTGAGCGCCGCGGCGCTGGTCGGCGTGAACGTCGGCCCGAACCTCACCGCGAACGGTTCGCTGGCGACGTTGCTGTGGCTGGCGATCCTGCGCCGCGAAGGCGTCGCGATCGGCGCGTTGCGTTTCGCACTGGTGGGCTGCATCGTGACGCCGCTCGCGCTGATTGCCGCGGCGCTGCTCGCGCGCTAGCCGCGCTCAGATTCCGGCGCAGCCGCCGAGCTGCATCGCGGCGTTGCCGCGGCTTGCGGCCGTCTTGAGGTCGTCACGAATGTACTCCTCCGCGGAGAACGCGGAGAACATCGCCTGCAAGCGATCGTGGTCCGCGATCGCATCGGCTTGCGCGCTGGTGTACGTCGAGGGCGGCGTCGCAAGCGCGACCTCGGGCACGTTACCGCCGGCCCGCGAGGCGCGATCGAACGCCGAGGCCGCGTGGTCGTCCTGCGGCGTGTTCGTGATGTCGCGGATCGGCGTTTCCGCGAGCACGGCTACGACGCGCGCGACCGATTTGGCAAGCCACATCTGGCGCGCCTTCGCGCCGTCGAGCGCGTTGGCGAAGTCGAGCATGGCCTTGCGCTGCTGTTCGTCCACGCCGCCGGCGCTCGCTGCGCCGCGCAGCGCGCGGACGTCGTCGCGCCCGGCGACGGCGAGGTCCCACAACGCGGAAAGATCCTTCTCGGTCTTCTTGAGCGACCGGTGCCGCGTCAGAAGCGAGTCGAGCCGGAAATGCCGGAGATCGTCGGCCAGCACAGGCGCGTTGTATTCGAACGCGATCGCCGCGTCGATTCCCGCCCGCGCACGCGCGAGCGCGCCGCAATACGGCGTGCGGGCCCGAACCCGGCCGATCTCCGTGAGCGGGTTGACGATCTCGGCGTTCTGAGCGGCGCGCGAGACCGGCGTCGGGCTGGGCAACGGCTGTCCGCCCGCGACCAAGGCCGGTGCGCTGAACGCGACGGCGAGGGCGGCTCCAGCGAGGCCGGAGCACAAACGGCGACCAACCATCCTCGGTCGGTTCGTGCGGCCGCATCGTTCTCCTCGGAACGAAGAGGGAACGGCGCAGTATCGCGCGGAGTGCGCCGTATGACCTCACTCGGCGTCTCCGTAGAAGACCGGGACGGCGTTCGCCACGTCGTCCTCGACCGGCCCGACAAGAAGAACGCACTCACCGGCGCGATGTACGCCGCGCTGGCGGACGCGGTCACGTCGGCCGCGCACGACGACGTCGGCGCGCTGCTGATCGGTGCGCGCGGCGGCACGTTCACCGCCGGCAACGACCTGCGCGACTTTCTGGAGCAGCCGCCGCACGGCGACGACGCGCCGGTGTTCCGCTTTCTCATCGGCCTCGCGACGACGGACGTGCCGGTGATCGCCGCCGTGCGCGGCGCCGCGATCGGGATCGGCACGACGATGCTGCTGCACTGCGATCTGGTCTACGCGTCGCCGGCCGCAACGTTCAAGGTGCCGTTCGTCGACCTGGGACTCGTCCCCGAGGCCGGCAGCAGCGTGCTGCTGCCGCGCCGGATCGGGCGCGCGCACGCCGGCGCCGCGCTGTATCTGGGTGAATCGCTCTCCGCGGAGCAAGCCTACGCCGACGGCATCGTCACCAAGGTGGTCGCCGACGACGCGCTGGACGCGGAGGCGCTTGCGGCGGCGCGTGCCATCGCTGCGAAGCCGCGCGCAGCGGTGCGCGCGACGAAGCGGCTCGTCACGCACGACCGCGACACCGTCGTCGAAGCGATTCGGCGCGAGGGCGCGGCGTTCGCGGAGCGGCTCGCGTCGGACGAAGCGCGCGCCGCGATGAGCGCGTTCTTCACGCGCGGCGCGCGCGCATGAGCCTCGCGGGAAAGACGCTGTTCATCACCGGCGCCAGCCGCGGCATCGGCTTGGCGATCGGTCTGCGGGCCGCGCGCGACGGCGCGAACGTGGTCGTTGCCGCGAAGACGGTCGAGCCGCATCCCAAGCTCCCGGGCACGATCCACACCGCCGCGGCGGAGATCGAAGCGGCGGGTGGCAAGGCGCTCGCGGTGCAGTGCGACGTGCGCGACGAGGCGCAGATCGCGCACGCCGTCGCCGCGGCGGTCGAGCGCTTCGGCGGCATCGACGTCGTGGTGAACAACGCGAGCGCGATTCGGCTGGGCGGCACCGCGCAGGTCGACGCGAAGGCGTTCGACCTGATGACGGCGATCGGCCCGCGCGCAACGTACCTCGTGACGCGCGCGGCGCTGCCGCACCTGGAGAAGTCGGCGAACGCGCACGTGCTCACGCTCTCGCCGCCGATCGCGCTGGGGTCGAAATGGGTCGGCGGCGCGCCGGCCTACACGTTCAAGAAATACGGCATGACGCTGCTGACGCTCGGCTTCGCGGCCGAGTTTCGCGACCGCGGCATCGCGGCGAACACGCTGTGGCCCAAGACGGTGATCGCGACGGCAGCCGTGCAGAACCTGCTCGGCGGCGACGCGGTGATCCGCGCGTCGCGCAAGCCCGAGATCGTCGCGGACGCCGCCTACGTCATCCTGGACAGCGACGCGCGCAGCACCAGCGGCAACACCTACATCGACGAGGACGTGCTGCGCGCGCACGGCACGGCGGACTTCACGGACTATGCCATGGTCCCGGGCACGCCGCTCGGCGAGGACATCTTCCTGGACTAGACGTGCGCGTCGAGCCAGACGACGACGTCGCGGGTGACCTCGTCGCGGTTGGTCTCGTTGAGCGTCTCGTGGCGCGCGCCCGGATAGAACGTCGTTTCCACGTCGCGCAGCCCGAGCGCGCGGTAGCGCTCGGCGAGCTGCGTCACCGCCACCGTCTTGCGCCCGACGGGGTCGAGCTCGCCCGCGAACATCAGCACCGGCAAGGTCGCCGGGAGCCGGCGCTCGTTCTGCGGCTTCCACGTCGCGGCATAGCCGCGCAGCATGTCGAGCAGCAGCCCGTTCGAGAACGTGAAGCCGCAGCGCGGGTCGTCGACGTAGGCGCGTACTTCGTCCGCATCGCGGCTAAGCCACTCGAACCCGGCTCGAGGGGCGAACGGCTTGTTGAAATCCGCGAACATCACGCGCTGCAGCGCCGACGGCGCGCGGTTGCCGCGCAGCAGCGCCGCCGCGCGCGCCGCGGCAATGCCGGCGCCGAGGTTGGGCGCGGAACCGGTGGTGCCCGAAAGGATCAATCCCGCGAGGTGCGCGCCGTGCAACTGCGCGACGCGCTGCGCGAGCATCGAGCCCATGCTGTGGCCGAACAAGAACAGCGGCTTACCGGGATGCTCCTCCCGCACGTGCGCGATGAGCCGGCCTAGGTCGCCGACGATGGCGTTCCAGCCGTCCGGGCCCGCCCAGCCGAGCCGGTCGTCGCCCCCCGCGGTGCGTCCGTGCCCGCGGTGGTCGGGCGCGTAGACGGCATAGCCCTGCGCGGCAAGCGCAGTGCCGAACCGCGCGTAGCGCGCCGCGTGCTCCGCCATGCCGTGCGCGACCACGACGCTCGCCTTCGCCGGACCGTCCGGTGCCCAGCGGTCGACGACCAGTGCGATCCCGTCGCTCGGAAGATTGAACGTCGACGCGCTCGTCTCGTGCACCGCGCGCGCTGCTTTAGACGAAACCGCGCGCCGGAAACTCGGCGCTGCGCTGCAGCCAGTTGCTCGGCGAGTAGCGCGCGCGCCCGTCGACGACGTGCAGCGTGTAGGCGTGCCGCGACGTGGCCGAGCGGTTCGGCGCGCTGTAGTGCGGCAGGCGGCCGTGCAGCACGACCAACGTCCCCGTCTCCACTTCGACGGCCTCGGCTTCAGCCTCAGATGGCCATGGCGTCGCGTCGATGCGTTCCAGCCGGCTACCGCCGGCGTCGACGACGAAACGCTCGCGCAGCGGCGTGCGGTGGCCGCCGGGCTGCACCCACAGGCAGCCGTTGGTGCGGTCGGCGCGTTCCAGCGCAAACCACAACGTGGTGACGCTGATCGGCTCGGTGTCGAAGTAGGTCGCGTCCTGGTGCCATCGCACCTCGCCGCCAATGCGCGGCTGCTTGAAGATGTACATCGACTGGTATACGCGCGGCTCCGCGATGCCGAGCTCGAGCGCGAGGTCGTGCAGCCGCGGATCGCGCGAGAAGCGCTCGAACACCGGATCGAGATCGTGCATGGCGTGGCCGATCTTGTTGATCGATAGCTCCTTGGGCTGGCGCAGCGCGCCCGACGCGCCGAACGCTTCCTCTTCGAAAAAGCAGCGGATCTTGTCGCCCGACGTTAGAAAATACGCGTCCGATTTCGTCGACTCGTCGCGCGTGGTGAAGATCGCGCTCGACTCCGCGGGGTCGAACGCGGCGACGATCTCCGCGGCCCGCGCGCGCAGTGCGGCGACGGCCGCGGGCGGCGCGAACTCCGGCAGCACGACGAAGCCGTCGCGCTCGAAACGCTCCCTGCGGCTCATGACACTGCGTCGGTGGAGGGCACCATGCCGGCCTGCCGCGTGCGGTCGCCGCCGGACACGCGCTTGCGCCGCGGCGACAGCACCACCCGCGCGTGCGCCCCGCCGTCCGCGCGCTTGGTGACGTTGAAATCTTCCGACAGCGACCAGATCAGGAAGAGGCCGCGGCCACGTTCGCTCAGCAGGTCCGACGGGAGCCGCGGCATCAGCACGAAGCCCGGCCCCGAGTCGAGAAAATGCAGGATCGCGGTCGCGGCTTCGGTCCAGTCGAGCACCACCTCGATCGGCCCCGCCGCGTACCGTACGGTGTTGCTGAGCAGCTCGCCGAAGATGAGCTCCGACGTGAACACGTCCTCGTCCAGCATGCCGCCTGCGGCGAGCGCCGCGGCGAACACCGCGCGCGAGCGCTGCGCGGTGACATGGTCTCCGGTATCGAACGCCCACCGCCGCAGGTGCTGGCCGACGATCTCGGTCGACGCGCCGGCGCGGCTTGCGTCCAAACGCATCGCGAGGATCGCGACGTCGTCGTGCGTGCCGTCGCGCAGCACGTCGTCGTAGAGCGCCTGCGCGAGGTTCGGCTGCGACGCGACGGCGGGATTCGCCAGCGCTTCGCGCAGCCGCTGCTCGCCCGCGACGACGTCGCGCGTCGACTCGGTAAGGCCGTCCGTGTAGAACAGCACCGTCGCGCCTTCGGGGATCCGCGTCGTGCGCGAATCGACGTCGTCGCGCGCGCGAATGCCGAGCGGCAACCCTTGCGAGGGGAGATCGATCACGGTGCCGTCCGTCAGCCGCAGCAGCGGCGGCGGGTGACCGGCCGAACAATACGACAACGATCGCGCGATGGGATCGTACACCGCGACGAATGCCGTCACGAGACCGTCCGGATGTTCGGATTTGAGCGTCCGGTCCGCGGCGTCGATCATCGTGGCGGGATCGGCATACACTTGGGCGACGCCGCGGATCACCTCGCGCATCGCGGCCATGATCACCGCGGACTGCAAGCCGCTGCCCGCGACGTCGCCGATTGAGATCAGCACGCGGCCGTCGGCGAGCCGGACGGCGTCGTACCAGTCGCCGCCGACCTGCGCTTCGCTCTTGCCCGGTTCGTACACGCCGTCGAACTCGATGCCCGCGATCTCCGGCAAACCTTGCGGCAGCAGCGCGCGCTGCAGCGTCGAGGCGACGAAATGCGCGCGGTTGTATGCGTCGAGCGCCTCTTCTTTTTCGTGCAGCGTCTCCTGCAGCCGGCGCGTCATCTCGTGATACGTCTTGTCCAAGTCCGCGATCTCGTCCCGGCCGCCGATCGGCGCGGTCTCGTCGCCGCGCCCGAGCCGGCGCGCGTTCTCCGCCAGCCGGCGCAGCCGGCGCGCGATCCGCCACCCGAATTGCGCGGCGACGAACAGCGTCAGCACGATGCCGGCGATCGACGACACGAGCAGCACCGTGCCGAGCCGTCCGAAATCCCGGTGCAGCGCGTTGTAACGGGCCAGGGTCCGCACGCGCTCGGCCTCTTCGAAATCGTGCTTCGCCGCGGTCCAGGCGTCGGCGGTGCGCCGAACTTGCGGCGCGGTGGACAGCGCCCGCGCCTCTTTCTTCTTGCCGGCATCCCAATACGTCAGGTAGCTGGTGATGATGCCCATGAGCGCGTCGCTCGCAGCGCCGTAGCGAACCGCCCGGGCGTCTTGGCTCGGGTCGTCGCGAACGAGACGGCGCAGCTCCGCGATTTGAAGCGGTATGTCGTGGACGGCCGTACGGTAGTCCGCCAGGCTCGCCGAGACGTGCTTCTTGGTGGTGTAGTCGACGACGCTGCGGTTCGCGACGGTGATCGAGTTCGCGATGTGCTCGGACTGCTTGAGGGCGCTCGTTGAGCGCTGCGACCAGTTGGCCGTCTGTTCCGTCTTGTTCTGAAGGACGCTCGCGATGACGAAAAGGACGACGAGGAACGTCAGCGGCACGACGCTCAGCAGTACCGCCTGGGCCCGAATCCTCACCCGACTCTCCTCACGCCGTGCCTCCTGACGAACCGTTATGCCGTCGCTCGCGCCCGAACCTCTGCCGGGGCGGGCGCGAGCGACGGCTTTAGGTCGCGGGAGGGCGCTCCTCGATCCCGACCTGGTAGAGCGCGAGATACTTGCCCCATTCATCGGGTGCCGTGTGGCGCCGAACGACCACCCACGGGATGAAGCGCGGCTCGCGCGGCGCCCGGCGCAGCGGCATGCGGGCCTCGGCGGGCGTGCGGTCGCGCTTGCGCGCGTTGCACGCCGAGCAGCACGCGACCAGGTTCTCCCATGCGGACCGGCCGCCGCGGCTGCTCGGCACGACGTGATCGACCGTCATGTCTCCCCCGCTGCGGCTGGAGCAGTACGCGCACGTGTAGTCGTCGCGCAGCAGCACGTTCTTCTTCGTCAGGGCGACGCGCTTGCGCGGGCGGCGAACGTAGTAGAGCATGCGCACGATCGACGGCAGCGGGAACGCGATCGAGGTCGTGCAGACGTCACGGTCGCCGCGGTGAACCACTTCGACCTTGCGCGCGAAGAGCAGCCGCACGGCACGCGCAAGATCGACGATCCCGAGCGGCTCGTACGTGAAGTTGAGGAGGAGAACGGACTCGTTCATCGCGGGTCGTCTCCTTTCGTGACGGTCGTTGCAGCGATGATGAAATGGGGCCGGCGGCGGGAATCGAACCCGCGACTTCTGCTTGGAAGGCAGCGGCATTGCCACTATGCAACGCCGGCGCGAAAGAGCTTGGTCCGGTCAGCGGGAATCGAACCCGCGCTCGAGCCTTGGCACGGCCCCAGGCTACCACTACATCATGACCGGAGATTGGTGGGCAGTGGGTGATTCGAACACCCGACGCTCGGTGTGTAGGACCGACGCTCTGGCCGCTGAGCTAACCGCCCGCATTGGTCCCGCCGGCATGAGTTGAACATGCAGTCTCCGCCTTATCGGGGCGGCGCTTCACCGTTAAGCTACGACGGGATGAAAATACCCGGTGCGGGAGTCGAACCCGCCTCTGCTGCTTGAAGGGCAGCGGTCCTACCGATAGACGAACCGGACTGGCGCTCCCGACGAGGATTGAACTCGTACTCGCGGATCGACAATCCGCCGTGCAGACCACTACACTACGAGAGCATGGCGGAAGGTGTAGGTATCGATCCCACGCGGGTCTGAGCCGCGTCCCCGGCAGTTTTCAGGACTGCTTGCCCGGCCACGGGCGGCACCTTCCGAATTGGAGCCTTCCGCGAGAATCGAACTCGCATCAGCGGTTTACGGGACCGCGGCTCTGCCATTGAGCTACGAAGGCATGGAGTCGACGGCGGGACTCGAACCCGCGAATAGCAGTTTTGCAGACTGCGGTGTTAGCCGCTTCACCACGTCGACGAATGGGGCCGGCGGCGAGACTCGAACTCGCATCGAGCGACTTAAAGGGACGCCGCTCTACCGTTGAGCTACACCGGCACGAACTTCGGGAGGACGGAGTCGAACCGCCGCGTGATCTGAACCAAACTCAGATGCCTTACCGTCTTGGCTACTCCCGATCGATGGACTCCCCGGCGAGAATCGAACTCGCGACCTCGCGCCTCGGAAACGCGCGCTCATTCCGCTGAGCTACGGGGAGATGGTGCCGGGTGAGAGACTCGAACTCCCGTAGCGCTTGTGCGCAGCGCGTTTACAGCGCGCCCCGATTGCCGCTCCGTGCAACCCGGCATGGTGCGATCGACGAGACTCGAACTCGTACGCCGTCACCGGCGCCTGCATCTCGAACAGGTGGGTCTACCGATTCCCCCACGATCGCAATGTGTTTGGTCGGCGACGAGCGACTTGAACGCTCACGTCGTGTACGACAGCGGCTTCTGAGACCGCCGGGTCTGCCAATTCCCCCAGTCGCCGAAAATGGAGCCCCCAGGGAGATTCGAACTCCCGATAAGCGCCTTCGTAGGGCGCCGCTTTTCCGCTTAGCTACAGGGGCATGACACGGCGAGCTGCCCGGTCGCGGACCATCACGACACGAGGCGTGCGCACGCCGCTCCACACGACGGCGCCTTCGGATCGCACGGCTCGCCGTGAACGCACGATCCTGTCTGACGATGAGAACTATCCCGAACTGGTCGAGTGAGCGAGATCCCCGTTCCCGCCCTCATCACGTGATCGAATCAGCACCTGGTCGTACGAAATACCGGGTCACGATACGCTGATGAGCGATACGGCGCATAAGCGATACAGCGGGGAATCGAACCCCCGACCGCGCGCGACAGTCACCGAGACGCCTTTTAAGCGTGTGTTTGATGCTCGCCTTCGATTTCACCTGACTACCGACTCGCTCAATCGACCAGATCGGTGCTCCAGTTGGCTTCCTGGATCGCGACGTCCAGCAGACGGTGACGCCGTGCGTACTCGTCCGCCTTCTTGCGCAGCGCTGTCGGATCCGCCGTGCGAACGATGCGGATTTCAGACCGCATGAAGCGCGGCTGCACCGCGCTCGCAGCTTCGGCTACCGCTTCGAACGGCGTTCGCACGGCGAGAAAGTAGTCGCGCTCCGCGAGTGCATCCACCAGCGGCTGCCCCGACGGCAGGACGGTGGCAACGTTCGTGCGGTTGATGCGCTGCACCAGCGTCAGCGTTTCCGCGTGCAGACGCTCGATCGTGTCGAGCAGTTCCGCCGGCTCGTCCGGCGCAGCAGCGCCTTCCTGGGTCTGCGCGCTCGCTACGGCACGCGTCCGCAGCTCTGCGATCTTCTTGTAGTTGTCCGACCGGAGCCGGAGCGCTTCACCGAGCTTCATGACTTGTCACCTCCTCGCTGCTGCGATTGAATGAGAGAATTGGTGCGCGCCCCGGGGCTCGAACCCGGACACCTCCGATCAAGAGTCGGACGCCCTGCCGCTCGGGCTCGGCGCGCATGGTAGAAACGGCCGGAATCGAACCGGCGACTCTCCCGCCCGAGGGGAGCGCGTTACCACTAACGCCACGTCTCTGTGGTTGCGGTGGGCGGACTCGAACCGCCGCCGGTACGGCTTATGAGGCCGCTGCCCTGCCGCTGGGCGACACCGCATCGGGGAATTGGCTCCGGTGCTCCGACTCGAACGGAGATCAGGCGGGCAACAACCGCTCGCACTACCATTGTGCTACACCGAAACGCTGCCGCGCGCGGCGCGCGGCGTTATTTGTGGACCGCTAGAGAATCGAACTCTACGCAGCCTCATTGCAAGTGAGGCTCGCCGGCCTTGGAACATGGCAGCCCGTGATTGGTGGGAACGGACGGAGTCGAACCGTCTTCTTCCGGGCTTCAACCGGACGCTAGAACCGTTTCAGCTGCATTCCCTTGGCGGAGTGGGCGCGAGTCGAACGCGCTCGTCGCCTTCGCGACTCATCGACGTAGCAGATCGACGCCTTACCGTTCGGCCACCACTCCAGAAGAGATTGCGATCTCGTCGCGGTCCCTCTCGCTCAGGAGACGCGGCGCTGCCCCGATCGCTGGAGCGCGTGAGGCGGCTCAACGAGCGACGGCGCGTGCCAGCACGCCGCGCAAGAGCCTCACGCAAAATTTCATGTGATCGTATTCAGTTTTCAAAGGACGCGCCGAACCTGACGTGCACGACCGCGCACGTGATGAAGTTTGGGGCGACCGACGAGACTCGAACTCGCTTCGACCGCCTCCACAAGGCGGCGCCTCGACCGCTTCGGCCTCGATCACCGTGGCAGGCCCGGACGGAGTCGAACCGCCTTCGTGCGGTTTGGAATCGCACTCGTCGCCGTGACACGAACCCGTACAAACACCGAGGGGACCGGCTTGCGCCGATCCCCTCGTGGAACTCACAAGAGCTTCGGTGTAAGCGTTATGACGCGGCGATCGTACCTTCCGGCCGCACGACGGACCAGCCGAACGCCTTGGCGTTCAGATGATACGAATTCGAGAACTGCATGCTGCAATCTCGGAGTCGGAGACCGGGTCGGGTGGATGCGATTCGTAGCATCATGGTTTGCCGATCCTAAAGCCTGGCCATCACGGTTGTCAAGCGCTCTCATGAAAATTGTTTGCGGACGCGCTTGACAAACATCGCAGCGGTCGCGTAGTCTCGTACCGGGCTTATGCAAACACGCAAACACGATTTCCGACGCAATCCGATACCAGGCACCTCGCAGGACAGCCTGAAGACGTCGTATTGCCGAGCCGCCGGTACCGATCCGGCGTAACCACAGCACGCTTCACGAGCGCTGATTGCAGCGGGGTGAGCGATGCGCTCACCCCGCTTTGTTTTTCAGCGAATAGGAGGCACACCATGGAAGTGATCGAGACGGGCGGCCACCCGATCAAGGCGTGGGTCGACGGCGTCGAGTTCGACGCCGGCGCACGCCGTCAGGTCGAGAACATGGCGCGGCTTCCGTTTATCCACGAGCACGTCGCGGTGATGCCGGACGTCCACGTCGGCAATGGTGCGACGGTGGGCAGCGTCATCCCGACGATCGGTGCGATCGTGCCGGCCGCGGTCGGCGTCGACATCGGCTGCGGCATGATCGCGCAGAAGCTCACGCTGCGCGCCGAGGATCTCCCGACCGACTTGCGCGGCGTTCGCAGCGCGATCGAGAAGGTGGTCCCGGTCGGCAAGGCGTCGCATCGCGACGCGCTGCCGGCGGCGGACCGCGCGTGGGACGAGGAGCTCGGCGAGCGCTACGCCGCGGTGGTGGAGCGCGCGCCGCAGGTCTCGACCCGCAACGTGCGCGAGCAGCTCGGCACGATGGGCGGCGGCAACCACTTCTGCGAGCTGTGCCTCGATGAGTCCGGGGACGTCTGGCTCGTCCTGCACTCGGGTTCGCGCGGCGCGGGCAACCGCATCGGCCAGTACTACATCGAGCGCGCGCAGTCCGAACTGATGCGGCTCGGCGTCAAGCTGGTCGACAAGGACCTCGCGCACCTCACCGAGCACACGCCGCTCTTCGACGCGTACGTCGACGCGGTCGGCTGGGCGCAGGACTACGCGCGGATCAACCGCGAGCTCATGATGACGCATGCGCTCGAGGCGCTGCGCCACCACAGCGTGAAGCTGCCGCGTTTCAACCGCGCGGAGACCGTCGTGAACTGCCACCACAACTACGTCGCGCGGGAGCGGCACTTCGGTGCCGACGTCTACGTGACGCGCAAGGGTGCGGTTCGCGCCGGCAAGGACGAGCTCGGCTTCATCCCGGGCTCGATGGGCGCGCGGTCGTTCGTCGTGCGCGGTCTCGGCAATCCGGACTCGTTCGAGTCGTGCTCGCACGGCGCGGGCCGCCGGATGAGCCGCGGCGCGGCGAAGGCTCGTCTCACGCTCAAGGATCTCGAGCGCGAAACGAAGGGCATCGAATGCCGCAAGGACGCGGGCGTCCTCGATGAGGCGCCGTCCGCGTACAAGAGCATCGACGCCGTCATGCGGGCGCAGCACGATCTGGTACGGATCGTGCACACGCTCCGCCAGGTGGTCTGCATCAAGGGTTGACGCGTGCCGGCCGTGGGCCGGACGTTTCGGGTTATCCTCAGATGCTCACGCATCGCCGGAGGATCGCAGCGAAGGCCGCGCACAACGGCCCCGCTGCGATTGGCGAAATCGGAAGTTTCGCACGCCCATGGCGCTCCATCCCGGAACACTTTTTGCCCACGGCTCGCGGGCCGGACGGCAGCGGTTATTTGGATTCCGCCGGTTCGACTCCGTAACGGCTCGCCGCTCGCGGTAAGCCGGAGGAAATACCGCTCCAACCACTCGTCCGCGAATCGCGTCATCCTCGAGCACCATTTCGTCCACGGTTCGGCTCGCGGGCCGGACGTCCGAGGTTATCGCTACTAACGAAGGGGTCGCGGGTTCGAATCCCGCCGCGCGCCGCGAGCGCGCGTAGCTCAGCGGTAGAGCACTGGGGCGCAAGCCCTATCCTCGAACACGATTTGCCCGCGGGCACTTCCGGTTCTCACGAAGGAACACATCATGAACATGCTCGCACGCATCTTCCGCGGCCGTGCCGCCGGAACGCTGCAGACGCTTCCGCAGGCCGGTCGCACGCAAGTGCGCGCCGACAACGGCGGCTACGTCTACCCGCTCGACCGCTGGTCGCGCCTCGACCGCTTCCTGATCCTCGGATCGGAATCAGGATCGTTCTACGCGACGGAGCAGCGGCTCACCAAGGAGAACGCGGTCAACCTCGTCGAGGCGGTTCGCGAGGACGGCGCACGCGTGGTCGCGCGTGTGATCGCGCTCGCGGAGAGCGGTCGCGCGCCCAAGGTGCAGCCGGCGATCTTTGCGCTGGCGGCGTGCGCCGGTTTCGGCGACGACGCAACGCGCGCGCTCGCGCTGGGCGAGGGTCTGCGCGGCGTGTGCCGCACGGGCTCGCACCTGCTGACGTTCTGCTCGTACATCGAGCAGTTTCGCGGCTGGGGCCGCGGCCTGCGCAAGGGCCTGCGCGGCTGGTACGAGAGCAAGCCGGTGCGCGATCTCGCGTACCAGGCGCTCAAGTACCAGAACCGTGAGGGCTTCACGCACCGCGACGTGTTCCGTCTCGCGCACCCGCTCGCGACGGACGCGGAGCGCGCGGCGCTCTACGCCTGGATCGTCAAGGGCGACGTCCCGGGCGACGAGCACGCATCGCTCGCGCTGCTGCGCGCGCACGCAACGGCCAAGGCGTCGGAAGACGCCGACGCCGCAACGTGCGCGGAGCTGGTGCGCACGAGCGGTCTCCCGCGCGAGGCGCTCCCGAGCGCGTGGCTCAAGGAGCCGCGCGTGTGGGAAGCGCTGCTCCCGACGCTGCCGATGACGGCGCTCATCCGCAACCTCGCGACGCTCACGCGCGTCGGCGTTCTCACGCCCAAGGGCGAGGCGACGGCAGGCGTGATCGCGCGGATCACGGACCGGGCGGCACTGCGCAAGGCGCGCATCCACCCGATCGCGCTGCTCGCGGCGCTGACCACGTACAAGAGCGGTCGCAGCGCGCGCGGCTCGACGACGTGGAACCCGGTGCGGGCAGTGGTCGACGCGCTCGACGCGGCGTTCACGCTGGCGTTCGAGAACGTTGAGCCGACGTTCGCGCGGATGCTGATCGGTCTCGACGTGTCGGGCTCGATGAGCAGCGGCGAGATCGCCGGAATTCCAGGCGTCACGCCGCGCGTAGGCGCCGCGGCGATGGCGATGACGTTCGTGCGCACGGAGAGCGACGTGCACGTCATGGCGTTCGCGGACGGCTTCGTGCCGTTCGCGATCGGCAAGGACGAGAGCGTCGCATCCGTCGTCGAGCGGACGAACACGCTTCCGTTCATGGGAACGGACTGCTCGCTGCCGATGCTCTACGCGCTGGAGCACCGGCTCGCGATCGACCTGTTCGTCGTCATGACGGACAACGAGACGTGGGCCGGCACCATCCACCCGGACGAGGCCCTGCGCCTCTACCGCGAGCGGATGGGGATCGCGGCCAAGCTCGTCGTGGTCGGCATGACGTCCAACGGGTTCACGATCGCGGATCCGAACGACGGCGGCATGCTGGACGTGGTCGGCTTCGACGCTTCGGCGCCGGCGCTGATCGCGGACTTCGCCCGCGGCGTCTGACAGAGAACCGGCCGGCACGGCAACGTGCGGCCGGTTCTTCCATCTATGGGCTACCGGGCGCGGCGAGAGGAGTCGGGCCCGCCGGAGCGCACTATCCGCCATGCGCCTGCTTCGAATGGTCCCCGTCCTAATCGCGATGGTGCTGCTCGGCAGCCCGCCCGCGAGCGCCCAGTCCGACCGGGATGCCACCCGCGAACAAGTCCGTCAGGTGCTCACGACGGCGGGCGCGCGGACCGACGTCAACGTCGCCTTTCGGCAGAGCACGAAGAACCCGTACAACTTCGTCGGCACGATGACCGGCTTGAAGAACGCGGACAATCTGGAGGTCGTGGTGAGCGTCACCAAGAGCGACACCATCGGTTTTCGGATCTACCCGCACTATAAGGGCGGCTACATCAACCTCGGCAAGGCGCGCGACGCCAACGGCCTCATGCGGCGGCTGCTCTACTACAGCGATCAGAACTTCTTGTTCTGGGGCGCCGACGACACCGCCGACGTGTTCTGCGGTTATACCGTCACGCTCGAATCGGGATTTCCCACGGATGCCATCGTGGTGATCCTGCGCAGCATCAAGAACACCGACAAGTTCGTCGGCGAGATGCGCCCGTACATCGACGGCACCGTCGCGACCTGAACCTAGGCCAGCGGCGCGAGGCGGTCGATCGCGCGGTGGAACTCGATCGCCACCACGACGAATGCTGCGGTGACGAGCGCCAGCAGGCCGGCGTTGAGCTCGTACTGCTCGGCCGGCGTCGCGCCTGCGCCCGCGAACGCGAACCGCGCGAGCAGGCGCAGCAGGATCGCGACCACCCAGACGACGACCGTCTTGATGCTGCCCTGCGCGATCACCGCGCCGCGCTCGCCCGCAGGCGCGAACGTCGTCATGCGCGCGACCAGCACCCCCACGCCGATTCCGAACGCGATGCCGACGAGCACCGACAGCGCGACGACGCCCAGCCTCACGCCGGGGACGGCAAACGCCCCCGCGATCAGCAGCAGCGTCAGCACCGCGACGATCCCCGGCCTGATCCACAGCGTCCGCACGCGAACCTTCCGCGCGCGCAGCTCGCGAAACAAGAACCGCACCACGACGAGCGCGACCACCGCGAGCGTGATCAGCGTCGTGTTCGTTCCGGACCCGTTCGTCATGCTGCTCCTCCCAAATATGCTGCGCGTACCGCTTCGCTCGCCGCAAGTTCCGCGGCCGGGCCGGCGTGCGCGATCCGGCCGACTTCCAGCACGTAGCCGCGCGAGGCGACGGCCAGCGCCTGGCGCGCGTTCTGCTCGATCAGCAGGATCGTCGTGCCGCGCGCGCTGATGTCGCGGATCACCCCGAAGATCGTCTGCACGAGCTTGGGCGATAACCCCAGCGACGGCTCGTCCAGCAGCAGCAGGCGCGGGCGCGACATCAGCGCGCGCGCGATCGCAAGCATCTGCTGCTCGCCGCCCGACATCGTGCCCGCCTTCTGCTCGTAACGTTCCCGCAGCCGCGGGAACGTTATGAGGACCCGCTCGGTGTCGGCGGCGATCTCGGCTTTCGCGCGGCGCGTGTACGCGCCCAGCTCGAGGTTCTCGCGCACCGTCATGCGCGGGAATACGTGCCGGCCTTCCGGCGCGTGGCTGATTCCTGCCCGCACGATGGCGTTGGGCGCGAGGCGCGTGATGTCGCGCCCGGCGAACCGGATCGTCCCCGCGGCCGGCCGCACGAGGCCGCTGATTGCGCGCAGCGCCGTCGTCTTGCCCGCGCCGTTCGCGCCGATGAGCGTGACGATCTCGCCCTCGCCGACCGTCAGCGACACGTCCTGCAGCGCGGTGATGCGCCCGTAGCGCGCGACGAGGTTCGCGATCTCCAGTAGCGCCATGCTACGCCGGCGCCCCGAGATACGCTTCGATCACGCGCGGGTCGTTGCGCACGTCGGCCGGCAGCCCTTCGGAGATCTTCTCGCCGTGGTCCAGCACGGTGATGCGCTCGCTGACCGCCATCACGAGCCCCATGTCGTGCTCGATCAGGAACACGGTCACGCCGCTGTCGCGGATGCGGCGGATCAGCGCGACGAGATCGTGCTTCTCGCTGGGGTTCATCCCCGCCGCCGGCTCGTCGAGGAGCAGCAGCCTCGGCTCCGTCGCGAGCGCGCGCGCGATCTCGAGCCGCCGCTGCGAGCCGTACGGCAGGTTGCGCGCGTACGTCCCCGCGCTCGCCTCGAGCCCGACGAAGCGCAGCAGCGCCAGCGCCTTCGTGCGGGCGGCGGCTTCCTCGCGGCGCTGGCGCGGCGTGTGCAGCAGCGACTCGAGCAAATTCGCGCGCAGCCGCGCGTGCTCGCCGGTCATCACGTTCTCCAGCGCCGACATGAACGCGAACAGCCGGATGTTCTGGAACGTGCGCGCGATGCCGCGCGCCGCGATCGCACTCGTCGCCGACCCCGTGACGTCCGCGCCGGCGAAGACCAAGCGCCCCGACGAGGGCTTGTAGATACCCGTGATCAGGTTGAACACCGTCGACTTGCCCGCGCCGTTCGGGCCGATCATCGCGACGATCGCGCCTTCGGCGATCGCGAAGCTCAGGTCGTTCACCGCCACCAGCCCGCCGAAGCGCTGGGTGACGTTGTTCAGCGCAAGCAGCGCCATCTAGTGCACGGCCTCCGTGTAGAGCGACTGCTCCTGCGCGGCGGCGCCGGCGTCGGCGTCCGCGGCGTGCAGCTCCGCTTTGCGCTGGCCGCTGGGGATGAGCCCTTCCGGCCGGAACAGCATCATCATCACCAGGATGACGCCGTAGATCAAAAACCGCGAGTTGGTCAAGTCGACGTTGACGCCGATCCCGTGCAAGAAGTTCGTGCCTTGCGGCAAGATGAAGCGCTCGAGCGCGGAGAGGATGAGGCTCCCCACGATGACTCCCGGTATGTTGCCCATGCCGCCGAGCACGAGCATCGCGAGGATGAACACGCTGACGTTGAACCCGAACTGGTCGGGCGACACGAGCTGCAGCTTGGACGCGAGCGCACAGCCCGCCAGGCCGCTGAACGATGCGCCCATCGCGAACGCGGCGAGCTTCGTCGTCGTCGTGTTGATGCCCACGTGCGCCGCAGCGAGTTCGTCCTCGCGGATCGCCATCCACGCGCGCCCGAGCCGGCTGCTGCGCATGTTGCCGGCGAGCCATACCGCGACCGCGATCAGCGCGAGCACCATGAAGTAATACGGCAGCGCGTCGAACCCGAACTTGTACGGCCCGATCGACGGCCGGTCCAGCAAGTTGATACCGTTCGGGCCGCCGGTGAACTGCGTCAGGTTGAGAAACGTCTGCGGCACGATCTCCCCGAAGCCGAGCGTCACGATCGCGAGGTAGTCGCCGCGCAGACGCAACGTCGGCGCGCCCAGCAAGATGCCGAAGACCGCCGCGATCCCCGATGCGACGAACAGCATGAGCCAGAACGGAATGTGGATGCCGAACTGCGGCGACGCCAGCATCGCGAACGAGTACGATCCGATCGCGAAGAATGCCGCGTAGCCCAGATCGAGCAGCCCCGCGAAGCCGACGACGATGTTGAGCCCGAGCGCGAGCAGCACGAACGCGCCCGCGTCGGCGAGGAAATTGGTGAACCCGCCGTTGTTCTGATGGAACAGCAGCGGCACGAACGGCAACACGATCGCGATGCCGAACCAGATCGCCGGGTTGCGCGCGCCGCCTTTGAATCCCATCAGACTTTATTCGGCAGCGACTCGCCCAGCAGACCGGACGGCCGGAAGATCAGCACCAGCACGAGGATGGAGAACACCATGACGTTCGACCACTGGTCACCGATGAATTGCGTCGTCAACGCCTCGATCAGCCCGATCAGGAAACCGCCGAGCATTGCGCCTGCGAGATTGCCGATGCCCCCGAGCACGGCGGCCGTAAATGCCTTGAGCCCGGCGGAGAAGCCGTTGAAGAACCACGTGGAGCCGTAGTACACGCCCGACACGAAGCCCGCCGCTCCCGCGAGCGCCGAGCCGATCAGAAACGTGAGCGCGATCGTCGTGTTGATGTCGATCCCCATCAGTTGCGCGGCGTCCTTGTCCTGTGCCGTCGCGCGCATTGCCTTCCCGAGGCGCGATTTGTACACGAACGCCTGCAGCGCGAACATCAGCACGACGGCGAGCAGCACGACCATGATCTGTTTGGCCTGAATTTGCACCGCGCCGATGGCGAAGCTCGGGTTTGGGATCACCTGCGGGAACGGCACCGGCGACGGTCCGCGCCAGTACTGCATGACGTTCTCCAAGATGAACGACATGCCGATCGCCGTGATCAGCGGCGCGAGCCTCGGTGCGTTGCGCAACCGCCGGTAAGCGAGCCGCTCGATGATCACGCCGGTGAGCCCGCACAGCAGCATGGCGCCGAGCAGCGTGACGGCGACGACCACGATGAGCATCGGCCCCGTTACTATCCCCGTAACGCCGAGCAGCGCGAGGATCGCCAGGGAGAAGAACGTGCCGAGCGTGTACACATCGCCGTGCGCGAAGTTGATGAGCTCGATGATCCCGTAGACCATCGTGTAGCCCAGCGCGATGAGCGCGTAGATCCCGCCGAGCGACAGCCCGTTGATGAGCTGCTGGACCAAGAGCTCCAAGCCGCTACGTCTTGACCCTGATCTGATCGATCGTGACGCGCTTGCCGCCCTGCACCTTGAAGAGCGAGAGGATCGGCGCCGTGGTGTCGCCGTTCGCGTCGAAGCCGACCTTCCCGATCGGCGAGTCGAAGTTCGACGTCGCGCCGATGATCTTGAGGACGTCCGCGCGCGTCGGCATCTTGCCGCCGTCGTCGACGATCGCTTTCTCGATCGCGGCGATCGCGATCTCCGCCGCGGCGTAGCCGTTCGCGGAATATGCGCCGACGTTGCTCTTGAAGCGCGCCTGGTACGCGGCGAGGAACGACTTCGCCGAGGGCAGCATGGCCGCGTCCGGCGCCGCGGTGGTGATGTAGACGCCGTTCGCCATGTCGCCAGCCTGCTTCTCGAACTCGTCGCCGGAGATACCATCACCACCGAGAAACGGCGTCTTCGCCATGCCGACGTCCGCCATCTGACGGCGCAGGATCGCGCCGCCCGTGGAGCTCGTTCCGCCAAAAAATACCACGTCGGGATTCTGCGCTTTGATCTTGGTCAGCAGCGCCTTGAAATCGACCTGATTCGCGGTGATGTGCTCATGACCGAGCACGGTGCCGCCGAGCTGGCGGTACTGCGTGTCGAATACGTCCGCGAGGCCTTTGCCGTACGTCTCGTTGTCGTCGATGACGAAGGCTTTTTTGAAGCCTAGACGCTGCGCGGCCACTTGCGCAAGCGTGGCGCCTTGCTTCGCATCGCGCGTCGACAGCCGAAAGTAGGCGTTGACATCGGGATGCGCGGTGCGCAGCTTCTTCGCATTGTCGCCAACCGTCAGCCCGTCGCTGGTGTTCGCGGGCGAGATTTGCGCGAGCCCCGCGTCGTTCGTGAGCGGGATCTCCGCCTGCCCAACGTTGGAGTTGAACGGCCCGATCATCGCGAGCACCCGATCGTCGGCGATGAACGACCGAACGTTCTGCGTGCCCGCGTTGGGGTCGTGCTTGCCTTGCACCGCGTCGTCGAGCAACGACGCTTCGAGCTTGTACTTGCCGCCCGCGAAGCCGCGCTTATTCGCCTCCTCGATCGCCAGCAGCGCACCATTCGCCGTCGGCACTCCGTCCGACGCATCCGCGCCGCTGAGCGGCATGTCGATGCCGATCTTGATCGTGCCGCCCAAAGCAGCACCGCCTGAGCCCGAACCTGCGGCCGCGCCGGAACTCCCCGCGGCCGACGTCGAGCTGGTCGACGTCGAGCTGTTGCAGGCCCCCAGCAGCGCCGCCAGGGCGACCGCGGCGAGGGCGCGCGAGACGGAAGACAGATGCATGGATGACTCCGGGACCGGAAGCGAATCGGCCCTCACTTACGCCCGGCGCCAGCGAGCGCCCTGCGCCTAGACGGCTGCCAGCTCGCGGACGGCGGCGGCGTTGAAGTATGCGGCGCGCGGGTGGTGGATCACGATCGCCGCGGTCGACTGCTCGGGCATGATCTGGTGCGCGCTCGTCAGCGACGCCCCGATCGCGTGCTCCACGTCGAGCAGCTTCCACACGATCTCGTGCTGCGTGAGGTCGGGACACGCGCCGTAGCCCCACGAATAGCGCTTGCCGCGCTCGTCGCGCAGGCCCAGCTCCTCGCGGATGCGGCGGTGCGTGCGCTCCGCGAGCGCCTCCGCGGACTGCACCGAGAACCCGTGCAGAAAATACGCTTCGCTGTAGTCGGCGCGCGCTTGCAGCGCGTCGGTGCGCTGCGTCGCCGTGCTGCCGATGGTGACCACCTGCAGCGCGATCACGTCGCTCGCACCGCCGGCCTTCGGCTCCGCGATATAGTCCGCGAGACAGAGATGCTCGCCGCCGACCTGGCGCGCGAACGTGAAGCGCGCGAGCTCGCGCGTGCGGTCCTGCGGATCGTACACGATGACGTCGTCGCCGCTGCCCGCCGCCGGAAAGTAGCCGTACACCGCGCGCGGCTCCAGCAGCGGCTCGCGTTCCGCCAGCGCTTGGTACCGCTTCAGCCTCGGCTCGAATTCCGTTGCGACGAGCCGGTCCCAGTCCGCGCCCTTCGTGCTCGCGCCGCCCCACGACAGCCGGTAGAGGCTCTTGAGGTCGAAGCAGTCCCACAGTTCGCGCGGGTCGACGTGCGCGAGCACGCGCGCGCCCAGAAACGGCGGCGCCGGTACGTCGGCAGCACCGACCGCTGCTCGCGCCGTGCGGCCGTCGGCAACGGGCGCCGCGAGCGCCGCGGCGTCCTTCACACGCAGCGTCGCAGCTTCCGTGCGCGCCCGCTCGACGAGCTGCGCGCGCGCGCTGTCGCTGGTGAGGGCATCCATCAGATCGAGTCCTTCGAACGCGTCTTTCGCGTAGAACACGCCGGGGTCGAAAAACTGCTCGTTCGCCGCGTACGCGATGCGCCGCCCGAAGTCGCGGTTGATTGCCGCACCGCCGATGACCACCGGATACGTCAGCCCGCGCGAGGCCTGCTCCTTGATCAGCGCCGGCATCTGCTTGGACGTCGACACCAGCAGCGCGGAGAGACCGATCGCGTCGGCGTTCACGTCGACGGCTTTGTCGAGGATCGTGTTGACCGGAACCTGCTTGCCGATGTCGTGCACGGTGTAGCCATTGTTCGACAAGATCGTGCCGACGAGGTTCTTGCCGATGTCGTGCACGTCGCCGAACACCGTCGCGAGCACGACGACGCCTTTGCTGACGCCTTCCTTACGCTCCAGAAATTGCTCCAGGTGCGCGACGGCCTTCTTCATCACTTCCGCGGACTGCAGCACGAACGGCAGGATCAGCTCGCCCGACCCGAACTTGTCGCCGACTTCCTTCATCGCGGGCAGCAGCACGTTGTTGAGCACGTCGACCGGGTCGCGCTTTTCGAGCGCCTCGTCGATCTTCGCCTCGATGCCGTCCTTGCGGCGGCGCAGGATCGCGTTGTGGATGCGCACTTCCACGGGCGCGTCCGCGTCGTCGTCGGCCTGCGGCGCCGCGCCGTTGGACGACACCGTCGCCGCTTCGAAGTGCTCGATCACGCGCTGCAGCGCGTCGGGGCGGCGATTGAGCACCAGGTCGTCGCACAGCTCGCGCTCGACCGCGCCGATCTCCGCGTACGGCGTGATCTCCGCCGGGTTGACGATCGCCATGTCGAGCCCGGCCTCGGTGCAATGGTGCAGCATCACCGAGTTCAGCACGTGCCGCGCCGCCGGCTTGAGCCCGAACGACACGTTGGAGACGCCCAGCGACGTCAGCACGCCCGGCAGCTCGCGCTTGATGAGCCGAATGCCTTCGATCGTCTCGACGGCGGAGTCGATGTACTCCGCGTCGCCGGTCGCGAGCGTGAAGGTGAGGTCGTCGAAGATCAGCGCGCCGGCCGGCAGACCGTACTCGTCCACGACGATGTCGCGGATGCGCCGCGCGATCTCCAGCTTGCGTTGCGCGGTCTTGGCCATCCCGACCTCGTCGATCGTCAGCGCGACGACCGCCGCGCCCGCCTCTTTCACCAGCGGCATCACGGAATCGATCTTGACGCGGCCGTTCTCGAGGTTGATCGAGTTGACCACCGGGCGCCCCGCGTAGATCTTCAGCGCCGCTTCGATCACCTTGGCTTCGGTGGAGTCGATGACCAGCGGCGCTTCGACCGACTGCGCGAGGCGCTTGACGATCGTCGCCATCTGCACGTCTTCGTCGGTGCGCTCGGTCAGCGCGGTGCAGACGTCGAGCAGGTGCGCGCCGCCTTCGACCTGGTCGCGCGCGACCAGCGTGATCTCGTCGTAGTCGTTGGCGAGCAGCAACCGTTTGATCTTGCGCGAGCCCTGGCTGTTCACGCGCTCGCCGATCAGCAGTACCGTGCCTTCTTGCTTCAGCGCAACGGCGGTCATCGCCGACGCGGCGAATTGCAGGGGCTTCGCCGTCGGAATGCGCGGCGTGTAGCCCGATGCGGCGAGCGCATCGAGCCCCGCGCGAAACGCCGCGACGTGCGCGGGCGTCGTGCCGCAGCAGCCGCCGATCGCGTTGACGCCGAAGTCTTTCACGAACGCGTGCAGCTCGGCCGCCATCTCGGCGGGCGTCTCCGGATAGATCGTCTCGCCTTTGGGGCCCATGTGCGGCAGGCCCGCGTTGGGGATCACGCTGACGAAGCAGCGCGAGTTCTCGACGAGAAAACGAATCGGGTCGCGCATGTGCGACGGCCCGGTCGAGCAGTTCAATCCGATCACGTCGATCGGCAGCGCGTCGAGCGTCGCGCACACCGCGCTGATGTCGGTGCCGAGCAGCATGCGGCCGGTGACGTCGAGCGTCGCCTGCGCCTGGATCGGCACGCGGCGCACGCCCTTGCCGAACGCGCGCGTGATGCCGGCGATCGCGGCCTTCATCTCGAGCAGATCCTGGCTGGTCTCCAGCAGCAGCAGGTCGACGCCACCCTCGATCAGCGCGGTCGACTGCTCCTCGTACAAGTCCGCCAGCTCGTCGAACGTGATCTTCGAAAGCGCCGGATCGGACGACGAGATCAGCATCCCGGTCGGTCCCAGCGAGCCCGCGACGAACTTGGGCCGCTCGGCGGTCGAGAACGCGTCGGCCGCGCGGCGCGCGATCTGCGCGGACGCCAGGTTGACCTCGTGCGTCTTGGCGCCCAGGCCGTACTCGTCGAGCTTGAGCCGCGACGCGGTGAACGAGTCGGTCTCGACGACGTCCGCGCCGGCCGCGAAGTAGTCGCGATGGATCTGCTCGATCACGTCGGGGCGCGTGAGGACGAGCGCCTCGTTGCAGCCGTGATGGGCCGCGCCGCCGAAGTCCGCATCGGTGAGGTGCAGCGCCATGAGCTGCGTGCCCATCGCACCGTCGAAGAGCATCACGCGCTCGCGGAGCGCCGCCAGATAATCCGCCATTACAGCTCATCCTAACGGCTGGGGACACCGGAATTGCCGGCTCGCTGTCCAATAAAGTTGATATGGAGGCGATTGGACAGATCGCGAGCCGGCTCGAGATGCTCGGGGCGGCCGTACGGGCGGCCCCGCCGTCGGCGGTGCTGCGCGACGCCTTCGCCGCGTTGCGGCTCGAGGAGATCGTCGGATCGGCCCGCCTCGCCGGCGCCCGCCTCGACGTGACGGAGGTCCGCGCGCTGCTGGACCGCGGCCGCGCGCTGGGCGGCCACCGCTTCGACGACTACCTCATCATTCGGAGCTACGCCGACGCGGCCGGCTGGGCCGCGCAGCAGGGCACGCGCCGCGGCCCCGTGACCACCGAGGACCTGCGCACGCTGCATCGCCTCGCGCTGCGCGGGATCGCCGACGACGCCGGCGCATGGCGCACGCGCACCGTCCCGCCGCTGGCGGACGGAACGGTACCGCCGCCGCACTGGCTGGTGCCGTTCGAGACCGAGACCTACGTCGGCCGCCTCGCACTGGGTGCCGACGACCCCGCGCCGCTCGCGCTCGCGCGCGCGGCCGCCCGCCTGGTGCGATTACAGCCGTTCGCGCACGGCAACGGCCGCGTCGCCCGGCTGATCGCGAACCTGCTCGCCTACCGCCGCGGCCTGCCGCCGATCGTGCTCGACGCGCGAGCCCGGCGCGCCTACGGCGCCGCCTTGCGCGCCGCCCTCGCCGGCGACGCGATGCCGCTCGCGCGCGTCATCGGCAGCGCGCTGGGGCGCGGGCTCGAACGCCTGCGCGACGTCGTCGAACCGGTCGACGAGCTGCGTCCGCTCGCCGCGTTCGCAACGAACGGCCGTCCGGATCGCCTCTACAAAGCCGCGCAGCGCGGCCGCTTGCGCGTCGTCCGCCGCGACGGGCGGCTCTATACCACCGCCCCGTGGGTCGCGGCGTATGCGCCGCCGCCCTCAGCCGAATCCGCCTAAATGCCGACAGCAAAGGAATCCATGCACGAACCGATCGTTGCATACGTCTCAATGGAGATCGCGGTCGCGTCAGAAGTCGCGACGTACGGCGGCGGGCTCGGCGTTCTCGCGGGTGACATGATCCGTGCCGCCGCGGACGCAGGCTACCCGATGGCCGGCGTGACGCTGCTCTACCGTGACGGGTACTTTCGCCAGCATCTCGATGCGGCCGGCGCGCAGCACGAAGAGCCGCTGAACTGGCGCCACGATACGGCGCTCGAACAGCTCGCGCCCGTCATCACGATCGCGATCTCCGGCCGCGCGGTGCACGCGGGCGTCTGGCGCTACACGGTCACGGGCGCCGACGGACACGAAGTGCCGGTCTACTTCCTCGACACGGACCGCGCGGAAAACGACGACGCAGCGCGGGCCCTGACGAGCGCGCTCTACGGCGGCGACGCGCGCTACCGGCTCGAGCAAGAGACGCTGCTCGGCCTCGGCACCGTCGCGGTGCTGCGCGCGCTCGGCCACGACCGCATCGCCACGTACCACATGAACGAAGGCCACTCCGCGCTGCTGACGCTAGCACTGCTCGAAGAGGCGCGCACGACCGCGCACGGCCTGCCGACCTACGACGACCTCGCGCCCGTGCGCGAGCGCTGCATCTTCACCACGCACACGCCGGTGCCGGCCGGCCACGACTGCTTCGGCCTCGACCTCGCGCACGAGGTGCTCGGCGGCGAATACGTCGCGACGCTGCGCGCCCTGAGCCTCACCGAGCACGACACGCTCAACATGACGCATCTCGCGCTGCGCGCATCGCGCTTCACCAACGCGGTCGCCATGAAGCACGGGGAGGTCTCGCGCGCGATGTTCCCCGGCGCGCAGGTCCACGCGATCACCAACGGCGTGCACGCGAGCACGTGGACGTCGGCGCCGTTCGCCGCGCTGTTCGACCGCCGTCTCCCCGGCTGGCGCCGCGACAACTGGCAGCTGCGCCAGGCCGTCGGCATCCCGTTGAACGAGATCGCGGACGCGCACGCCGCCGCGAAACACGCGCTGATCGAACGCGTCGCGCACGCGACGGGCAAGCTGCTGGACCCCAACCGCTTCACGATCGGCATCGCCCGCCGCGCGACGGCGTACAAACGCAACGACCTGATTCTGCGCGACGCCGGCCGCCTCGCCTGGATCGCGCAGACGTTCGGCGGCATCCAGCTCGTGTTCGGCGGCAAAGCGCACCCGCGCGACTGGGACGGCAAAGCGATGATCCAGCACATCGTCGGCAGCGCGAACGCGCTCGCAGGCAACGTCGACATCGCCTACGTCGAGAACTACGACATGAGCTGGGGCGCCGCGCTGACGTCGGGCGCGGACCTCTGGCTGAACACGCCGCGCCCGCCGAACGAAGCCTCCGGCACGAGCGGCATGAAAGCCGCAATGAACGGCGTCCCGAGCCTATCGGTGATGGACGGCTGGTGGATCGAAGGCGCCCTGGACGGCATCGCCGGCTGGTCCATCGACGAGCACTCCGGCCACGACGACGACGCAACCGCGAACGCGCTCTACACGCTGCTCGAGCACACGATCCTACCGGCCTACAGCCGCGACCGCGACCGCTACCTCGCCGTGATGCGCGGCGCGATCGCCTTCAATGCCAGCCACTTCAACGCGCAGCGCATGCTGGCCCAATACGCCATGACGCGTACACGCCGGCCCGGCGTACGACGCCTGCGACGAACCTCGGCTAGCCGGCTAACGGCCATGGGCGCCTCAGCAAATGCCGGTGCCACCTGACCTTCGAGAAGAAGCTGACGGCGAAGGTCGCGGCGATATCACACGTCATCTCAGGGCTGGACTCTTCGCGGAAGGAATGT
Organism: Vulcanimicrobiota bacterium; assembly: GCA_963723635.1. Classification (GTDB taxonomy): domain Bacteria; phylum Vulcanimicrobiota; class Vulcanimicrobiia; order Vulcanimicrobiales; family Vulcanimicrobiaceae; genus Vulcanimicrobium. The sequence continues at coordinate 52,424 of CAVRRP010000029.1, forward strand.
TAGGGTGAGGTGGGCAAGCGACATACGGCTCTCGAACGGTGTGGCGTTACGATGAGCTGTTAATCGCTGTCGGGCAATCAAACGCATGGTGAGGTGTCAATGCGCTGTCGATTCAAGGCCTGGTCATTTTGTTGCATCATGTGGACCGCCTCTTCGTCGCAGGCTGCGGCGGGTCGCATTCGGCTCTTCCGATAGCTGGTGGTACCGGCGTTCCGGCTGCAGCGCTTCGCCAATTCCGGCAAGCGAGATAGAGATCGCGACGTCGCCGAAAGGAAAGACGACCTCAAAAAACACGGCGATCGCGCACGCGCGCTATTTTCGGAAGCGCCTTCCTCGCGGAAGCAAGCGCAGTCGTGCGGACATCTCTGGGCCATATGCTACGGTCATGGTGCAGCCGGGTGACTCTTGCGGCACGAATCCCCCAGCGTGGGCCTACGGACAAGCGTGCATCGGCTTCAGCTATGACGGATTGGGGATCGACCCTTCATGCGGGAACATCGAATGGAACGTCGACTCCTCTGGTCTGCCAACCGGAGCGACGATGGCGTTTGCTCCCTCGGAGACCGCAATCGGTGACACCGTAGCGATTGCCGTATTCGCTTCGGCGAGCGCGGCAACCGGAACGTACACTTTTCGGGTCGGTGCGACATGTTCAAACGCCAACAGTACCGGGTCGCGTCCCGGAACGGGAGAATGGACGCTCGCAATCATCTCGACTGACATCGTCGATCAAACGCAATCTTCGCCCGCTACAATCACGTTGCCCGGAAAGCTCGAAGATCAGGTGGGCGCCGAAGAGTCTCTGAAAGCAAAGGTTACCCCGAGCGATGCTGAGCCGTACATGTCGAACTACAGCTGGTCGATACCATACTCGACCGACGTCCAGCTGACGGCATATGTGGACAGTTATCTCCAATCAAACGACAGCGCGACGGTTACATCCGTGACGACGACGAACAATCCGCTTCACTTTTTTCCGATCGCAGCGTACTCGGGTGGTAGCCAGCTAACGTTTTCCGCATCGTCAGGCGCCGCCGGGACGGCATTTCACGGGGCGACGAATTACGTGATCCACGCACCGACACTATCGGTCGATGTTAGTACGCATACCGTCAACGTCGGGACGATTCCGGCGAACCTGCTCCATCCCATTCCGGTCTTGATCGCCGGTTGGACTAATGAGAACCAGGACTCGGGAGATGGAATCGTTTGGAGCGCGACGTTTACATCGACATCGAGCTTCGTGCACGGGCAGGCGGGAATGACGCCTACTCGCCGGTCGGAACATATAGATGACCGGCGGCCGCAGGAAGTCCACCGCCGCCTGAGGTTTATCAAGGGACCAACGGCAACTACGATCTGGACTCCGGAATTCAATTCGGTCAAGTCCTCCTAGATAACACGACCGGATCCCCAACCGTATCCATCGGAGCGAACAGCAGTGCGATCTGGCACTCGGTTGACGATCCGCGCGCGCCGTTGCTGGAATGTCTCGATCAGGTTTTCGTAGAAGAATACTTTCAAGATTACTTCAACTTCAAGCCTGACCCGAAGTCCAATTACTCTTCGATTCCGGTAACGGTCGGTTATGTTCCTTGGGAATGGATGGCGTTCGCATCGCGCCCGGACAACCAGAGCGACAATACCGTGGCGGACTGGGGTTCTCCCGGGGTCTGGGAACAACCGACCGCGTCGGCCGTGCAGTCCTCGACGCTTCTGCCGACCTGGAATGCCTTCGCGCAATCTTCGCTAGGGAATGGGCCATGCTGATGAAACGAGCGGTGCGAGCCTTCCTGCCAATCCGGTTGTATTTTACGGTATGCGCGATCGGGTTCTGACGCTGGCGCAACTTTGCGTCGCGGTGCCGAGGGTCGATGCGCAGACCGCACGCCGGCTGCCGACGCCGCGGCCTACGCCGTTGAAGGTTCAGGGAAACAGATCTGCGTTCGCGCCTGCGGGGCCCATCGGCCCCGCGGTGGAAGGGATATCGCTTGCGCTCGAGCCGCAATTGAAGCCGTATCGCATTGGCAACCCAATATACCTGATGTTGTATACGGTCAACACGACGCGAAAGCAAGCGGCGTTTCGATCTCGCAGCGAATTGCGGTTCGAAGTGGTCGGCGCCCACTCCGAAAAGGTACGCCATCAAGAATATGACGCTCGCGTTCTTGCTAGAGCCGGTGTGTACGACCGGGAAGTGGGTATCCCTACCGGAAGAATGTCGGCCTGGGCGGCGGATCTTTCGGAGACGTACGAAATCACTGAACCGGGAACGTATCAGGTTCGTGCGACCATAACCCTTCGCGGGTCACATGCCATGATTACATCACCATGGGTCACAATAACGGTGGCGCCCAAAACCCGCTGACGGCAATCCATCTGGCAGCGGAAATTCGGGTTCCCGATCATAGGTCCGTCGTGATGGGAACCATGAGCAACACGGATCGAAAGTGATTAAGATCGAAGCCGCCTAGCGGCGATGTCATACGCATCACCTGAGCGGCCGGACGATCTCGGCGACTGCGTCGTACTGCTTCCGCCGCTCGTCGGAATCCGAAGCCGCGGGGCGCCTGCTGCCCGACGATCTCCAAAAGCGCCGCCAGTGCTTCTCCGTGTCCGGCAGGAGTGACGTTAACCGCGAGGCTAGCGGCTACGTAAACACCCGGTGCAGCGTGTTGAGGTCGATATGCGGCCAGCGGATGAGCCGTCCCGACTGGTCGGGCTGATGCGCGAAGTCCAGCGTCGTGTCCGACACGTACTGCAGCGTGACGCCGTCGGGCGCGTAGACGAGCCACATGGTCGCGCGGAATTTCGATGCGTCCGCGTTCTTGTGAATGAACGGAATGTTCAAGATGCCGCCCGACGGATACGCGGCGGTGTTCACGGTGAACGTGACGGTTCGCTCGACGTCGCCGGGAAGCGCGTCCTTGAGCAAGCTGCACGGATCTCCGATGAGCTGGTCCTCCACCGGGTTCTTGCGGTTCGAGTACGGATCGAGGTAACCCAAACCGGACATGGTGCCGATGATCACGGGCTTCACCGCGATGTGCGGGTAGTCGGGCGGACCGTCGGCTGACGTATAGAACCCCGGTGCGAGAACGGAGTCGCCGTGCGGCACGGTCGCCTGCCGGGCGATCGTCGGCGGGTCGTCGTCGCCGAGGAACAGCCACATGCCGTTCTCTTCGTGCAGCGTGTTGTCCGGATCGTCCAGCGCGAAGATCTGCAGCGTGTACTCGACGCCTTTGACGAAGGCGGTCGGGCCGGTGGTGCTGCGGTTCGGCGTGTCGACCATCGGCGTGAACGTGATCCGCTCGCGGTACGGCTGGACGAGCAACGTGAAGCGGTCGTCGTCTTTCGTGGGGGGCCGTTTGGGATCGGGCGGCTGCGGTACGGCGACCAGGTTCCAGCCCCGGTCGCCTTCCCACGTCCCGACGATGTCGCTGAACGGCCCGAGCGCGGCGGCGAGCGCATCGCTCAGGCCGTCCGCGGGCGTATAAAGCGGCGGGGCCGCGCCCGCAAGGCGCACATCAGAATTCGACACGACTCACATCCCCCGAATAAGCGCAGTGTGGCGTCAGAGCCGCACGGGGTGCGGCGCCGAAGACACGTCCGCAAGTCCTTCGCTCGCGCCGTTACCTCCTTTGCGCGGCGCGTGCTTTCCGCGGCCCATGCCGAACCGGTCCTCGAGCCCGGCGATGAACACGTAGAGTACCGGCGTGATGAACAGGTTGAGGATCGTCGAAAGGATCATGCCCCCAAACACGGCCGTGCCGAGCGAAGTGCGCGCGCCGCTGCCGGCACCCGTCGCGAACACGAGCGGCGTCACGCCGAGCACGAACGCGATCGACGTCATCAGGATCGGCCGCAAGCGGGTCTCGGCGGCGCGCATCACCGCGGTGATCGCGTCCGCGCCTTGTTCGCGCTGCTGGTTGGCGAACTCGACGATCAGAATCGCGTTCTTGGACGCAAGGCCGATCAGCATGACGTAGCCGACCTGCGCGAACACGTCCGAGAAGAAGCCGCGCAGATGCAGACCGAAGAGCGCGCCGAGCAGCGCGAGGGGAACGGCGAACAGGATGATGAGCGGATCGGCGAACGACTCGTACTGCGCCGCGAGCACCAGAAACACGAACACGATACCGAGCGCGAAGATGATCGCCGCGGTCGCGCCGCCCTCGATCTGCTCGCGCGAGATCCCGCTCCACTCCGTCGCGAACCCCGGCGGCAGATTCGCCGCGAAACGGTCCATCGCCGCGAGCGCCTCACCCGAGCCGTGACCGGGCTTGGGGCCGCCGCTGATCTCGATCGAGCGGTAGAGGTTGAAGTGGTTGATGACCGGCGGCGCCTTGATCTCGCTGATCGTGACCAAATCGGTGATCGGGATCGACGGCTGCGTCACGAGCTGGCCGTTCACGAGGAGCGGATTGCTGCTGCGCACGTAGATGTTCTGCAGGTCCGCCACGCGCGAGCGGTACGGCGTGTCCGCCTCGACGTAGACCCGATAGCTCTTGCCGTTCATGTCGAAGTCGTTCACGTAGACCGAGCCGAGGTAGACCTGCATCGAGTCGAACAGGAGCGGCAGCGAGATGCCGAGCTGTGACGCCTTGTCGCGGTCGACGTTGGTCAGGATCGTCGGCTTGTCGGTGCGGAACGTCGTGTACACGCCGGCCAGCGGCGAGTCCGGCGCGTAAGCGGGGCCGATGAGCATCCCCGAGGCCGCGGCCAGCGCCGGGATGCCTTGGTTCGCGCGGTCCTCGAGCTCGTAGGCGAACCCGGCTTGGAATCCGAGACCCGGAATCGACGGCGGCTGCACCATGAAGGCCAGCAAGTCGGGGTGGCTCATTTTGAAGTCGCCGAACAAATGCGCGTTGACGCGCGCCGTCACGGCGCTGAGCACGTGGTCCTTGCCCGACCGTTCTCCCCACGGTTTGAGACGAATGAACATCGTCGCCTTGTTCGAGCCCGAGCCGGTGAAGCTGAAGCCCGCCGCGTCGAACACGTCCGAGATCTCGGGCTGCTGGTGCAGCAGAGTCTCGACCTCGCGCTGCACGCGATGGGTGTAGTCCAGCGAACCGCCTTCGGGCAGCTGCAGGCTGACGATCGCGAAACCTTGGTCTTCGTCGGGGATGAACGCCGTCGGCGTGCTGGTGTAGACGAACCCCGTGATTCCCAGCAGCACCGCGAACACCGCCAGCGCGAGCCAGCGGAACCGCATCACGACGGGGAGCGCGCGGTGATACCCACTGCGTGTCGCGTCGATCGCTCTGTTCACCGGGCGGAAAATGCCGCGCTCTTTGTGACCGGTGCGGCCGAGCAGCAGCGACGACAGCACCGGCGTGAGCGTCAGCGCGCAGAACAGGGAGATCGTTATGGAGCACGCGATGGTGAGCGCGAACTGCTTGTAGAGCTGCCCCGTCGTGCCCGGGAAAAACGCGACCGGAACGAACACCGCCAGCAGCACCAGCGACGATGCGAGGACGGCACCGGTGATCTCGCGCATCGCCTCGCGCGCGCCCTCGAGCGGCGACATCCCCTTCTCCTGGATGAACCGCGCGATGTTCTCGATCACGACGATCGCGTCGTCGACGACGAGCCCTGTCGCCAGTGTCAGCCCGAACAGCGTCAGCGTGTTGATCGAGAATCCCAGGACCTTCATCAGGAAGAATGTCCCGATCAGCGACACGGGGATCGTGAGCCCTGGGATCAGCGTCGTGCGCCAGTCTTGCAAGAACAGGAAGATGACCAGCACGACCAGCCCGATGGCGATCAGCAGGGTGATGACGACTTCTCGGATCGACTCGCGCACGAACTCGCTGGTATCGAAGGCGATCTTGTAGGTGACGCCGGGCGGAAACTTCTGCTGCAGTTTGTCCATCGTCGTGCGCACTTGCTGCGCAACTGCCAGCGTGTTGCCCGTCTGCAGCTGCAGGATGCCGAGCCCGACGCCTTCTTTGCCGTCGAACCACAGGGAGCCCGCGTAGTTCTCCGCGCCCAGCTCGACGCGGCCGACGTCGCGCACTTTCACGAAGCCGCCGTCGGCGCTGGTCTTGAGCACGATGTTCCCGAACTGCGTCGTGTCGTGCAAACGGCCCGTGGCCAGCACGGAGTACTCGTACGGCTGATGACCGTTGGTCGGCGGCGCACCGATCGAGCCGGCGGCGACCTGCACGTTCTGCGCCGTCAGCGCGGTCACGACGTCGCTGGCCGCGAGGCCGTTGTCCGCGAGGCGCTTCGGGTCGACCCACAGCCGCATCGCGTACTTGCGCTCGCCGAACACGCGCACGTCGGAGACGCCGCTGATGCGCTTGAGATCGTTGACGACGTTGTTCTCGAGATAATTGGTCAGGTACGCTGGGTTCCAGCGCGAATCGGTCGACGTCACGCCGAGCGCGATGACGAACGTCCCCGAGTTCTTGGAGACGGAGACGCCGACTTGCTTGACCTCGTTCGGCAGCCGGCCCTGAGCGAGGTTGACCGCGTTCTGAACGTCGTTGGTGGCCTTGTCGAGGTCGCGGTCGAGATTGAACGTCGCGGTGATCTGCGACGTGCCGTCACTGCCCGATGAGGATTGGATGTACCGCAGGCCCTCGACACCGTTGATCGCCTCTTCGAGCGGCGTCGTGACCGACGACTCCACCGCCTCGGCGCTTGCGCCTTGGTACACACCGGTCACCGTCACCGTGGGCGGCGCGATGTTCGGGAACTGCGCGATCGGAAGCGTCGGAATCGAGACGATCCCCAGCAGGAGAATGACAAGGGAGAAGACCGACGCGAAGATCGGGCGCCTCAGGAAAAATTCGACCACGGTGCCTCCGACCGCGCAGAAAGGGGAGTGGTTGCTCCCGGAAGCGCCTGTCTTTCGCCGGCGGCGCCGCGGCCGCAGGCGCAGCGCTCAGCCGGCGCTGTCCCCTGCGGGGATCCAGCCGTCGAGCGCGGCGACCTCGCCCACCACGTGGCCGGCGACGTTCTTCACGGGGACCACGGCGTGGGGTTGCAGCGCCCTGCGCGCCGCGGGGTCCAGCGCGCGCAGCGCGTCGAGGATCGCCAACACGGCGGGCGGCGCCGCCCGGCGCGAGCCGTCGATCACCTTGAGCGCCAGCCCGGCGCCCAGGTCGAGCAGCGCGTCGCAGTGGACGCCCTCGGCGCCCGCCTTGCACACGATCCGCCCGCCGGTCGCGCGCATGAGGTCGGTGTCGAAGCGGCCGGTCCCGCCAACGTACCACGGCTCGGCCGACATCGCCGCGGCGACGCGCGCGAGCGCGGTGGCGTCGTCGTCCTCCAGCCCGCGCAGCGTGGCGAAGCGCGCGAAGGAGACGGCGGCCTTGCGCAGCGTCGTCGCGTAGACCGGGATGCCGCAGCCGTCCACCGCGAGCTTGTCGCCGTCGAAGGTGTCGTCGCTCACCCGCTCGCACAGCGCGAGGATCGCGCGCTGCGCCGGGTGCGACGGCTCGAGATAGCCGGCGAACGGCGCGCCCAGGACTTTCGCCAGCGCGAGGATCCCGGCGTGCTTGCCGCTGCAGTTGTTGTGGAGCTGCGTCGGCCGCTCGCCGCGCGCCGCCAGCGCCGCGGCGGCCGGCTCGTACGACGGCGCGTGCGCGCCGCAGCCGAGATCGTCGACAGTGGCGCCGATGCGGTCGAGCATCGACGCGACGAGCTCGACGTGGCCGGGCTCGCCGTTGTGCGACGCGCACATCACGGCCAGCTCGCGCTCGCCGAACCCGAACCGTTCGAGCACGCCGGCGCGCACGGACGCCGCCGCGATGAACGGTTTGGCGGACGAGCGCAGGAAGACGGGCTCCTCGATGGTGCCGACCCGAAGCACGACGTCGCCGTCGACGTCGGCGACGCACGCGGCGACGTGATGGACCGACTCGACGCGCGTACCGCGCCGTACCGCGACCGCCGGGACCCCGGCCAACTCCCAGAACATGCCGGGACCGCGCGTTCGGCTGCGAGGCCCCGCCTCCTCGGGGCGCAGCCCTTCCTCGCCGGCGCCGGAACGTTCGCTGGGTACGAACGCGAAAATGGACGCTCCCACGAACGCCGCCAACGTCTCCATCCTGCCCGAAGTCGTCGCCGAGTTCGACGCGCACTGGCCCTCCGGGATCGCGCCCGCGCGCGACGGCCGCATCTTCGTGAGCTTTCCGCGGCTCGATCCGACGCCCGCGCCGATCAACCTGGGCGAGCTGATCGACGGCCGGCTGGTGCCGTACCCGGACGAGCTGGTCAACACGATCGACCCGACCGACACGCAGCACCGCTTCGTGAACGTGCACGGCATCGCGCTTGGGCCGGGCGGCCGTCTGCTCGCGCTCGACACGGGCGCGACATCGCTCGACCGCTGCGATCCCAGCGCCGCGAAGCTCTACGTGATCGACCTCGACCGCAACGCGATCGTGCACGGGATCGGATTCGCGCACGACGTTTGCCTGACGACGACGTACTTGAACGATCTCGTCGTGGACTACGCGCGCGGCAAAGCGGGCTTTGCATACATCAGCGACTCCGGCGCGCAGGGACCCAACGGCATCGTCGTCGTCGACCTCGACAGCGGCAACTCGTGGCGGCACCTCAGCGGGCACCCGAGCGTGCGCGCACCGCAGCGCGCCGGCTTCAGCATCGAGACGGAGTCCGGACCGATTCAGCCGGGCGGCGGGATCGACGGCATCGCGCTCTCGCCGGACGGACGGACGCTCTGGTGGACGCCGCTCTCGTCGTACGATCTCTACAGCATCGACACCGACATCCTCGCCGACCCGCGCGCGGGTGAGGAGATCGTCGCGCGGCACGTCGTTCAGCACGACGCGCGTGACTTCGCAAGCGACGGGCTGGACTGCGACCGCGAAGGCCGCGTGTACTTCACGGACGTCACGCACGGCACGCTGCAGCGCTACATCCCGGCCGAGCAGCGCTACGAGACGCTGCTGCGCGGCGAACGCCATTTCATCTGGCCGGATGCCGTGAAGCTCGGACCGGACCGGATCGTGTACGTGAGCGATAGCCAGGTCAACCGCATGCCTAATTTCAACGGCGGCCAGGACCTGCGCACGCCGCCGTACCGCCTCTACCGCGCCGCGATCGACGCCGATCCCGCGCAATACTGATGAACGGATGGACGCTCGCCGGAACGAGTTTTCTCGCCTCCGGCGTCGAGGCGGTCGAGGCGATGACGATCGTGCTCGCGGTCGGGGTCGCCCGGTCGTGGCCCGTGGCGCTGCGCGGCGCGGTCGGCGCGCTCGCCGTGCTGGCGCTGATCGTGGCGCTGTTCGGCCCGCTGCTGCATCTTATCCCGATCGATCAGCTGAAGCTGGTGGTCGGGATCGTCCTCACGCTGTTCGGCCTGGCGTGGCTGCGCAAGGCGATCCTGCGCTACGCCGGCCGCAAAGCGCTGAAGGATGAGGCCGCCGCGTTCGCACGTCAGGTCTCGGCGCTGCGCGCGGCGGAGGACGTGACAGCGGATCGCATCGGCTTGGTGACGTCGTTCAAAGCGGTGCTGATCGAAGGGCTCGAGGTCGCGATCATCGTCGTGACGTTCGGCGCGGCATCGACGGCCGCGCTCGGGTGGTCGGCCGCGGGCGCGACCGCGGCGGTGCTGCTCGTCGTCGCGCTCGGTATCGCGCTCAAGCAGCCGGCGTCGCGCGTGCCGGAGAACACGATGAAGTTCGTGGTCGGCGTCATGCTGACGTCGTTCGGCACGTTCTGGACCGGCGAAGGCTTGGGCATCGCCTGGTGGGGCGCGGACCTCTCGCTGCTGTTCCTCGCCGCGTTCTATCTCGCGGTGTCGGCCGTGCTCGTCACTGCAGCGCGCGCACCGCGAACGGTGCGCGCATGAACCTCGCAGCGATCTGGGAGTTCATCGCGGGTGACTCACGCCGCGCGCCGGTCGCGGTCGCGGTCGCCGTCGTTGTCGCCATCGTATTGCTGCGCAGTTCGGTACCGAGCACCGTCGTCGGCGCAACGTTCGCCTGCGTCATTGCGCTCGGCTTGACGGCCGCGGTCTTCGAACGCACCTGATCCGTCCAAGGGTCTGGCGCGCAAGCCGCCTCGCTACACGAGCGCGGGCTCGAACACGTTTCCTTCTTGTTCTGCGAAGAGTGGGTGCGACAAGTACCGTTCGCCGGTGTCGCAGCCGATCGTCACGATGAGCTTGCCCGCGTTCTCCGGGCGCGCGGCGACCTGCATCGCGGCCCATACGTTGGCGCCGCTGCTGATGCCGACGAGGATGCCCTCTTCGCGCGCCAGCCGGCGCGACGTTGCGATCGAGTCTTCGAACGTTGCCTTGATCACTTCGCTGTAGACCTTCGTGTCGAGGATCGACGGCACGAAGCCGGCGGCGAAGCCTTGCAGCTTGTGCGGACCGGGCGATCCGCCGGACAGCACCGTCGACGTGTCGGGCTCGACGGTGATGCACTCCACGCTTGGCTTGCGCTCTTTGAGCAGATGGCCGGCGCCCGTGATCGTGCCGCCGGTGCCGACGCCCGCGACGAGGATGTCGACCTTGCCGTCGGTGTCGCGCCAGATCTCCTCGCCCGTGGTGCGGTAGTGGATCTCGACGTTCGCGGGGTTGTCGAACTGACCGGGCTGGAAATATTTCGCCGGGTTCGACGCGACGATCTCCTTGGCTTTGGCGATCGCGCCTTTCATGCCCTCAGCGCCCGGCGTGAGCACGAGCTGCGCGCCGTAGGCCTTGAGCAGGTTGCGGCGCTCGACCGTCATCGTCTCGGGCATGGTGAGGATCAGCGGATAGCCCTTGGCCGCGCACACGAACGCGAGCGCGATCCCGGTGTTGCCGCTGGTCGGCTCGACGATCACGGAATCAGGGCGCAGCTTGCCGTCGCGCTCCGCGGCCTCGATCATCGCTACCCCGATGCGATCTTTGACGGACCCCGCGGGGTTCTTCGACTCCAGCTTGACGAGGATCTCGGCGCCAAGCCCCTTGCCCACCCGCGGAATGCGGACGAGCGGCGTGTTCCCGAACGTATCGGCGATGTTGTCGTAGACGCGCATAGTGGACCGCTAAACACGAGGTCGCCTCGAAAGGGTGCGCCCCGGAACCGACGCGAACGAATGTTCGGTCCCCATGTTCTCGCTCGCCGAGAGGTCGCTCTACGTCGCCGACCTCGACCTCTGGATCGACTCCATGCGGCCCCGCAGCCGCTGCTACGTCTCGCACGGCCACAGCGACCACGCGCGCGAGCACGACACCATCGTCACCACGCCGGCCAACGCGAAGATTTGCACCTCGCGCTTCAGCCGCAGCGCTGCGCGCGCGAAGCAGACGCTCGTTCCTTCCGCAGCGGCCGCCGCCGGCGTGCGATTTCGAGGAACACCGCTTCAACGAGCCGTGGTCGGACGGCCGGCACGAGCTGACGCTGTTCCCCGCCGGGCACGTGCTGGGCAGCGCGCAGCTGATGATCGAAGGCGAGCGCGGACGCTTCGTGTACACGGGCGACTTCAAGCTGGCGCGCTCATACACGTGCGAGCCCACCGAGGTCAAGCGCTGCGACGTGCTGCTGATGGAGTGCACGTACGGCCGCCCGCAATACGTCTTTCCTTCGCGCGACGAAGTCGAGGACGCGATCGTCTCGTTCGCCACCAAGGCGCTCGCGGACGGCTGCGCCCCGGTGTTCTACGCCTACTCGCTGGGCAAGGCCCAAGAGGCGATGGCGATCCTGGGCAAAGCGAACGTTCCGCTCACGGTGCACGGCGCAGTGTACGCAATCTCGCGCGTGTACGAACAAGCCGGCGTGCACATGCCGCCGTACGAACGCTACGACGCTGCGACGTACGACGGCACGGGCGCACTGATCTGGCCGCCGTCGGGCAAGAACCTGCCGAAGGCGCTGCGCGGCAAGCCCACGCGCACCGCCGTACTCACCGGCTGGGCGCTCAACCGTGGCGCGGAGTTCCGCTACGGCGCCGACACCGCGATCCCGCTGAGCGATCACGCCGACTATCCGTCGCTCCTGCGCTACGTCGAGCTCGCGCAGCCGCGTAAAGTCCTGCTGAACCACGGTTGGAAAGACTTCGCCTGGCGGCTCAAGCGCATGGGCGTCGATGCGACGTATCTGGAGGCCAACGAACAGCTCGCGCTGTTCTAAACGTCACGATGACCGGCGCGTACTCGTTCGTCTGCAAGTACAGCGACACGAACGCGCTGCTCGCGCGGCTGAACGCAATGGGCGGCTGGACCTGGCGGCAAGGCGACAGTCATTGGTACGGCGACTACTTGGCCTGCAATCCGTACGACGGCGTGCGCATTCGGATCGTCGACTTCCCCGTGCAGCAGCCTCCGCCCAACGACGACGACTGGCGGTACGAGGCCGACATCAGATCGTATCCGCCGACGCCGGCGCGCGCATGGACGAATCGCGCGCGGAGCGCCGCGGAGGTCGATGCTGCCTTCCGCGACGTGCTGCGGCAGATCCCGGCACGCGACATCGAGGAGATCGAGTGGTTCGATTAGTCTGAAAAGAACGCGTGCAGCGCGTCGTACGTCTCGTCCGGCGCTTCTTCCGCCATGAAGTGCCCGCTGTCGATCGCGTGGCCGCGCACGTCGTCCGCCCAGTCGCGCCACACGGCGAGCACGTCGTACCATGTGCCGACTTCGCCGCGGCCCGCCCACAGGGCCAGCAGCGGCGCCGCGATCTTCTTCTTGCCGCGATCGGCTTCGTCCAGCGCGAAGTCGTACGTCGCGCCGGCCCGGTAGTCTTCGCATGCCGCGTGGATCGTCGCGGGGTTGCGATAGCAGCGCAGATAATCTTCGAGCGCCTCGGGCGCGTGGACATTGCCGCGGTTGGGCCGGCCGGCGAAGAACCAGTCGGGATCGGCGCCGATGAGCTTCTCCGGCAGCGGGAACGGCTGCGCAAGAAAAAACCAGTGCCAGTAGCCGAGCCCGAACTTCATGTCGGCGCGGCGGAAGTGCTCGCCGGTCGGGAGGATGTCGAGCGTTGCGAGCTTGCGCACGCAATCCGGCCGGTCGAGCGCGAGCCGGTACGCGACGCGCCCGCCGCGGTCGTGCCCGGCGACGTCGAACCGTGAGAAGCCGAAGTGCGCCATCACCGCGACCGCGTCGCGCGCCATCGCGCGCTTGGAGTACGGCTCGTGATCGTCGGTCGTCGGCGGCTTCGAGCTGTCGCCGTAGCCGCGAAGGTCCATCGCGACGACGGTGAAGTCGCGCGCGAGCCGCGGCGCGACGAGGTGCCACATCACGTGCGTCTGCGGGTGGCCGTGCAGCAGCAGCAGCGGCGGGCCGCTGCCGCCGTGCCGCACGCGAATGACGGCTTCGCCGGTGTCGACGAACGAGAGCGCGAAGTCTTCGAACATGGAGCCACGATCATAGCCGATCGCCCGCGCGCCGTCACGCCGGAGCTCGGCATCTTCTACGTCGCGATGGTCAGCACGGCGGCGGGCTTCTCCGTGCGCAACCTGCCGAGCATGGCGGTCGAAGGCTGGTCGCTGATCTTCTGGTACGTGCTGGGCACGCTGCTGTTCTTGCTGCCGCTCGCGCTGACGGCCGCGGAGCTCGCGTCGACATGGCCGAAAGCCGGCGGCGTCTACGCGTGGGTGCGCGAGGCGTTCGGCGAGCCGACCGGCTTCATGGCCGTGTGGTCGATCGTCGTGCAGAACCTGCCGTGGTATCCGACGGTGCTGGCGTTCGTTGCCGTGTCGCTCGCGTACGGTTTCGAGCCGGCATGGCAAGAGAACCGCCTCTTCGTGGCGATCGTGATGATCGTGGTCTTCTGGGCGATCACGCTCGCGAGCCTCGCGGGCCCCGCGTTTGCGGCGAAGCTCACATCGGTCGGCACGGTGCTCGGATCCATTCTTCCTGCAGTGGTCCTGATCGCTGCCGGCGTTGCGTGGATCGCGGCGGGCAAGCCCGTCGCGCTCCCGCCGTTCAGCGTCGCGCATCTGTTCCCGAGCTGGGACCTTGGGCCGGCTGCCGTTCGTGTCGTCGCTGCTGCTGGCGTTCACGGGGCTCGAGGTGTCGGGCTACTACGCGCTGGTCGTGCGCGACCCGCAGCGGAATTATCCGAAGGCGATGGCGCTCGCGCTCGTCGCGATTTCCGGTTTGAGCATCTTCGCCACGCTCGCGATCGCGCTCGCGATCCCGGCCGACAAGATCAGCTTGAGCGGCGGCGTGGTCCAGACGTTCACCGTGATCTTCGGCGCGTTCGGGATGCGGTGGATGGCGTCGGTGCTCGCGTTGCTGACCGCGGTGGGCGCGGTCGCTCTGATGTGCGCATGGCTCGTCGGGCCGCTGCTGAGCCTCACCGAAGTCGCGCGCAACGGCCTGCTGCCGCCGGTTTTCCGCGCGCTCAGCGCCCGACAGGTGCCCGCCGCGGTGATGCTGTGGCAGGCGGCCCTCATCACGATCATCAGCGTCGCGTTCGCGCTGGTGCCGTCGGTGAACCAAGCCTACTGGATCCTCACCGCGACGACCACCGCGCTGCTGGGCTTCTATTATCTGCCGATTTTCGCGGCGGTGATCAAGCTGCGCTACACGCAGCCCGACGTGCCGCGGCCGTTTCGCGTGCCGGGCGGCCTGCCGGGCGTGTGGGTGTGCGGCGGCCTCGGTCTCATCGCGACGGCCTTCGCCGTCGGCATCTCGCTGGAACGCCCGAGCAACGTGACGTTCGTCTCCGACGCGGTCTACATCGGCGCGATGATCGTGCTGGCGGTGATGTGGATGGTGCCGTGGGCGGTGTGTGTCGTCGTGCGCAAGTCGTCGTGGCGTGCGTCATAGCGCGCAGACCGCACGGCGCTACTCCGAACCGATGTCCCAGACCAGGCCCAGGTCGCGCTTCGCAAACGAGCGGAAGGCGATGAGCGTCTCCGTTGCGGTGATCCCGGCATGCGAGGCAATGCGCTCGGTGACGAGGTCGCTGAGCTGGTCGTGCTCGCGCACGCGGACGATCGCGACGAGATCGTACGGTCCGGCGACGCTGTAGCACTCCGTCACGCTCTCGATCTCGAGCAGCTCTTCGGCCAGCGTGCGCACGCGGCCCGGTTCAACGGTCATCAGCACGATCGCGGTGATCACCCCGTGGCCCTACCGCGACCACGAGGAACGGACCTGCGTCTCAGGGGAAGGGTGGCCACGATGATCGCGTTCGGCCGCACCTGCGCAGCGATCGCGGCGACCGCGAGCAAGCTCGAGAAGATTGCGCTCGTCGCGGAATACCTCCGCGAGCGCGACGACGCCGACCTCGCGCCCGCGGCGCGCTACTTCACCGGCAACCCGTTCCCGCAGGCACAGGAGCGTAGCCTCGCCGTCGGCGGCCGCACGATCGTCGACGCGGCCGCCAGCGTGTGGGGCGTCGACGACGCGGCGCTCGGTGTCGCCTACCGCGCGACCGGCGATCTCGGCGCCGCGCTGGGCGCGTTCGTGCGGCCGTCGCATGATCTCGGGCTGTTCCGCGAGACGCTGACGCCCGCGCGGCTGTACGTGCTGCTCGACGAAATCGCCGCGGCATCCGGAAAGAACGCGCAGAAGCGCCGCCGCATCCTGTGCGAGCGCATCTTCTCGGCGTGCACGGATCCGATCGAAGCGACGTACGTCATCAAAATCATGACGGGCGAGCTGCGCATCGGCTTGCGCGAAGGCCTCGTGGTCGACGCGGTCGCGCAGGCGTTCGCCCGCGACCCGCGCGCGGTGCGGCGTGCGGCGAGCGCCGCCGGCGATCTCGGCGCGGTCGCGCTCGCGGCGAAACACGACACGCTGGATCAAGTGACGATCGCGTACCACGCGCCGGTCGCGTTCATGCTCGCATCGCCGATCGCGTACGGCTCGGAGTACAAGGACCTCGCCGCCGCGACGTGGCTGGTGGAGGACAAGTACGACGGCATCCGCGCGCAGGCGCACGTCACGCCGCAGCGCGTGTCGCTGTTCTCGCGCACGCTCAACGACGTCGCGGCGTCGTATCCGGAAATCGTCGAGGCGCTGCGCGCGCTCCCGGGCTCGTTCGCGCTCGACGGGGAGCTGATCGCCGTGCGCGACGGGCGCGTGCTGCCCTTCCGGTTCTTACAGGCACGCTTGCAGCGCAAGGATGTCGCGCCGGAGCTCTTGCGCGAGGTACCGGTCCGTTACGCGGTGTTCGACGCGCTCGCGCGCGGCGAAGAGTTTCTCCTCGACGCGCCGCTCGCCGAACGCCGTGCGCGGCTCGCCGAATTGCTGGCGAACGCGGGTGATGCGCTCATGCTCGCACCGTGGACCGCGCTCGAAGCCGGCGCCGGCGCCGAAGCGGTGCACGAACGGTTCGAGCTCTCGCGCGCGCACGGCCATGAAGGCCTCGTCTTCAAGCGCACAGATTCGCCGTATTCGCCGGGTCGCCGCGGCAAAGCATGGCTAAAGCTCAAGCGCGAGCTCGCAACGCTGGACTGCGTCGTCGTCGCGGTCGAACGCGGCCACGGCCGCCGCGTGAACGTGCTGTCCGACTACACGTTCGCGGTGCGCGACGGCGACTCGCTCGCGGTGATCGGCAAGGCGTACAGCGGGCTGACGGATGTCGAGATCGCCGAGATGACGCAGTGGTTCGAAGAGCACAGGCTTCCGGCGCGCGAGGCGCGCGCGGCGTACGAACGGCTCGATCTCAAACGGCACGAGATCCTCGTCGAGCCGAGCATCGTCGTCGAGATCGCCTTCGACATCATTCAGAAGAGCGAGCTCCATGCAAGCGGCTTCGCGCTGCGGTTCCCGCGCATCGTGCGCTTGCGCCCGGACAAAGCGCCGGCCGACGCGGACACGCTCGAGCGCGTCGCCGAGATCTACGCCGAGATGCTCGCGCGCGAAGGCGTCGAGGCGGAGGGCTGAGCGCTCAGCGCCGCCGCGCGCCGCGCTCCGCGCGGATCCGCTCGATGCGGTCGTACACGCCCGACGCGCGAGCATCGTTTCGCCGCACCGCGTGCATGCGCAACCGCGCTGTAAGCAGCCCGACGATCGTCGCGAAGGCCAGGCATGCACACGCGATGCGCACGTGCGGCGCAAGCGGCAGCAGCGCGCCGCAGGCCAGCACCGTCGCGGCGAGCGCGATCGCGTTCTGCCACGGGCGCATCGGGCGGACGGTCATCGCGGCGGCGTCACGCCGATGACACGGTCATCCGTCCTCGTGCAGGTGCAGATGACAGCCGTCCTCCGCGTCGTCGAGCACTTCGCGTGCTTCGATCAAGACGCTGGTCGGCGGCGCGCCGCCGGACTCGACCGAACCTTCCTCGGCGAGGAAATCGATCTCGTCCCAGTCTTCCCACGTCTCGAGCGGCTCGCCGTCCATCTCGGCCGGGAAGCGAACGCAGAAACCTTGCTCGATGTGCAGGCCGGTGATGAGCACGCGCGTACCCCGTGGAAGGTATGTACCATCCTTCCAGAGTGTGCCGTACGTCGTGTCGTAGTGTAGGCCGATCTGTAACTTTTCGATCGTCCCGTCTCCCCTGAAAGGACGTCGTGTGATGCGGCCCACTTCCGCACCGCCACCGCAGAAACCCTCGCCGTGAGTCACGACAAACTGCGTCCGTGGCGCATTTTGTCGAGCGAATATCGCATCGACACGAAATTTTTACGTTTGCGGGTCGATCGCGTCGAGCTTCCGAGCGGGATCGTCGTCGACGATTACTACGTTCGCGAGTCGCGCGGCTTCTGCGTGATATTCGCTCTCACGGTCGACGGCAAGGTTTTGCTCGTTCAGCAATACAAGCATGGTGCGGCGCAAATCATCACCGAACTGCCGGCGGGCATGATCGATGCGGACGAGTCGCCGGCCGCGTGCGCCGTGCGCGAGCTCGCCGAAGAGACCGGGTACAGCGGCGCACCTCCGGAGTTCGTGCGCACGTTCCTTGCGGACCCGACGAACGCTACCGCACAATTTCACCTCTTCGTCGTGCGCGACGCCGTGCGCATCGGCGCGCAGGAACTCGACGTCACCGAGGACATCGACGTCCTGCTCGCCTCCGTCGACGAGGTCCGCGCGATGGCGCTCGACGGGCGCATCGCCGGCGCGTCGCAAGTCGCGGCGATCCTCGTGAGCCTCATCCACCTGGGCTTGCCGCTGTCACCGTGACGTGCCGAAAGGCACGATCGTGGCGCACCCTTCGACAGGCTCAGGGTGACATTATAGGCTCGTGGTGACATCTAGGCCGAGGTGACATGCGGGCTGTCAGCCTGGGCGCAGGTAGCGGCGGCGGCGCAGCGGGTGCTCGCCTTCGCGTGACGGACTGCGCAACGCGCTTCGCAGTGCGGAAAGCGCGCCGAATGGAAAGACGCGTTCGGCGGTCGCCGCGACGACCTGCAGGTCACGGCGCTCGACGCCCCACGGCGCGAGCGCGTCCGCGCATGCGTCGCTCGTGACGTCGAGTCCGGCCGAGTACGGCGTCAGCGCCGGAACGACGACGAGTTTGCGCGAGCCCAAGAACGCCTGCGCGCTCGCCTCGCCGCCGAGATGCAGTGACGGGTGCAGGTGGCCGATCATCGAGCGCGCGGTTGCGGTCTGCCACGAGTCTGCCGCGTGATGCGGCCGGTCGCCGTGCAGCAGCACCCACCCGTCGCGCTCGCACGCCTCGACCGTCGTGCCCAGCACCGCGACGCCGCGCGTGCGGCCTTCGTGATTCCCCGCCACGACGGTGACCTGCGCTTGCGCGCGCAAAACGTCGAGCGCCGCGGTTACCGCACGCGCCGCGCCTTCGCTCAAACCGGCGCCGTGGATCGCGTCGCCGAGGAACACGATCTCGCGCGCGGCGTGGCGCCGCGCAGCCAGCGCGATCGACGCGACGATCTCCGTCGTGCTCCACAGCGGCAGCGCCGCGCCGCCGCCCATGACGTCCTCGTAACCGAGGTGCGCGTCCGCACAGATCAGCGCGCGCGACGCCGTCAGCAGGGCGAAGCCCCCCGGCAGCGCGAGAACGCCGTCGGCGAGCAGGTGTTCGTCGCACGCGCGCGCGGGCTTCATCACAGCAACCGCAGTTGCCGCGAAGCTTGCAACGGCAGTTGCGCGCCCTTGCGCGCGGCCGCGGGTGCGGGGTTCTCGGCGGGCGCAGCGCGGACGGCGCGCACAGCATCATCGTTCGCAGCATGCGCCAAGTGCGCCGTCTCATCAGCATCCGCGAGAAGATGCGACTCGCCCAGCACCGCGAGAACGCGCTCGTGCAGCGCTTCCACCATGCTTGCGCGATCGTCCATCACCACCGAGTCGCCGAACGACGACGTGACGATGCCGAACGTGAACGGCGTCGCCGCCGCCGGGTGCAGCACGCGCGGCACGCCGTCGATCTCCTTGAGATACCGGCGCGCGCCGGGCGCGTCGAGCAGCTCGCGCGTCACCACCCGAATCGTTTCGCGCACCAGCGGAAAGTCGCGATCGGCTTCCCACAAGCGGTCGAAGATTTTGGCGGCGTTCCAGCGCAGCGCGCCGCCGCGAATCGACTGCCCGCCCGCGCGCCGCAGCACGAGCAGCCCGGTGTTCGCGACGTAGCGGAACTGCTGGCGCAGCAGCCAGCCCGAGCGCAGTCCCGCGAGCAGATCGTCGTCGAAGCCGTCCGCGTGCAGCAGCGACGCCCACACCGCGTCCTGCACGTGCTTGCGCTGCGGCAGCGCGACCAGAAAGCCGTTGTCGTCGGTGGTCAGCGACGAGTTGATGCGCAGCCGGCGGTGTAGCCGCGCGCCGACGACGCGCGCGAGCGTCTCGTTGATGCGCCGGCCGGCACCGGTGTGGAACACCGCGGTCTGGCGGTTGTCCATGCGGTATATCTCGATCAGCGGATGCGCCGCGTCGGGCACGTCCGACAGCGCGAGCTGCTGCGCGACGTAGCGCACGACGTGCGCAGCCTCGACGCCGCCGAGCGCGTAGCGCTCGCGCAAGTAGCCGAGCGCGCGCTGTGGACCGCCGTGCCGCAGCGCGTCCTTGACCCCGTTGCGCAGGACGTCGATCTCGGCTGCGAGCGCGCGCGGAATGCCTTTGAGATGCGAGCTCCATTGCGGCACCGTCGGGCGTCCGGCATGCGGCTTGACCCGCAGCCCGCGCGGGCCGACCTCTTCGACGCGCAGCGTGCGCCCTTCGAGCAAGAACACGTCGCCGACGCGCATGCTCGCCGCGAAGCTCTCGTCGAGCCGGCCGATGCCGTGACCGCCCGTGCCCGCGACGGGGATCGTCGACTCGTCCGGAATCGTCCCGACGTTTTCGAAGTACGCGCTCGACGGCTCGCGGCCGAGCCCGTACACCGCGTCGCCGTCGGTGCCGATGCGGCGCACGTGCGCTTCTTCCGGTCCCACGCCGCCGCCGCTCAAGTACGCGATGCACGCGCGCAAATCGTCCTCGCGCAGCGCGCGGTACGGGTACGCGCGCCGCGCCAGCGCGAGCGCGTCATCCACCGCGACACGATTATCGGGCGCGCACAATCCGACCAACCACTGCGCGACGACGTCGAGCGGCGCGTCCGGCACGTCGATCTCTTCGATCACGCCGGCGCTGATGCAGCGCCGCGTCGCGGCGGCTTCGATGACGTCGTCCCGGTCCTGCGCGACCACCACGCCGGTCGCCACCGCGCCGGGACGATGGCCGGCGCGGCCGACGCGCTGCAGCGTCGGCGTCATCCCGCGCGCGCCGCCGAGCACGATCACGCGGTCGATGTAGCCGATGTCCACGCCGAGCTCCAGCGACGTCGAGCAGACGACGGTGCGCAGTTTCCCGCTGCGCAGCTCAGCCTCGGTGCGATGGCGCACGTTGCGCTCCAGCGCGCTGTGGTGCACGCCGATGCGCCGGTCGCGCGTCGCCGTCTCCGTGCGCGGATTCTCCTCGGCAACGGCGATCTCGTCCGGTTTGATGTCACCCTGAGCCCGACCGTTGTCACCCTGACCCTTCGACAAGCTCAAGGGTCGCAGGGTCTCCGCGACCTGCTCCATCTCGTGCGCCACGCGCTCGGCCTGACTGCGCACGTTGCAGAACACCAGCGTGGAACGCACGTCCTGCGTGAGCGCGTACGCCGTGCGCGCGCACTGCGCGAGCGGCGCCATCGCGCCGGCGAACGGCGCGACGACGTCGAGCTTCATTTCGCGCAGGCCGCGGCAGTCGACGATCGCGCAGTCGCGATCCGTCCCGGCGAGGTACGCCGCGACGCGGTCGAGCGGCGCGACCGTGGCGGACAGCCCAACGCGCCGTAGCGGCACGCCCGTCAGTTCCGCGAGCGACTCCAGCAGCAGCGCGAGGTGCGCGCCCCGCTTGCTGCCCGCGAGCGCGTGGACCTCGTCGACGATAACCGTCTCGACGTGGCTGAGCGTTTTGCGATAGCTGTTCATCGCGACCATCAGCGCCAGCGACTCCGGCGTGGTGAGCAGCACGTGCGGCGGGCGCGCGGCCATCAGCCGCCGCTCTTCGACCGGCGTGTCGCCCGTGCGCACGCCGGTGCGCACGAACGTCTCGCGCACGCGGCCGCGGCGCCGCTTCGCGCGCTCGGTGTTCGGCCGCTCGAGAATCCCCATCTCGCGCAGCGGGCGGCGCAAGTTGTGCTCGACGTCGTAGCCGAGCGCGCGCAGCGGCGAGACGTACAGGCAGTACGTCCGCGCGAGCAGCTCGTCGGCGTCGCGCAGGTCGGCCAGCCGCGACATCACCGGGAGAAAGGCCGCAAGCGTCTTGCCCGTGCCGGTCGGCGAGCAGATCAGCGTGTGGCGCGCCACGGCCGCGAGCGGGAGCGCCTGCGCCTGGGGTGGAGTCGCCGTCCGGAGGTGCTCGTCGCACCACGCGGCGACGTGCGGGTGCAACGTGGAAAAGGCGCCGTCCACGAGAACGGCGCTGCTTCTCGAACGGCTGTTCGAGTCCCGCCGGGCCGAGCGAGCTAGGCCGAGGCGTTGATCTTCGTGCCGACTCCGAGCGAAGCCATCAGCCGGGTGACCTCGTCCGCGACAAGATTCTCCGTGCTCTTGAGGACGTCCATCGCGATGGCCGACGTGCCCGCGGCGGCCAGGTCCATCGTGGCGCCGCCGCTTACCCCTGAAAGTGCATCCATGACCGCCCCATCTTCCCACAGACGGCAAGCGAGCGCAAGGGCGCTGGCGCTTGAAACACGGTAGGGCCCGCCGCAGTACGTCGGCATGATGAGCCTGTTCGTTCGGATCACTGCGATCGTCGCGGTCGCCATCGTGGCGCTGGTCGTGCTCGGTTTCCTGGTGAAGATTCTTTTCGTCGCGGCGCTCGTCGCCGCGCTGGTCGTCGGCGCGCTCGCGATCAACAACCTGTTTCGCCGCCGCCGCCCCGCGCCGGTAATGCGGTACACCAGCCGCCGCTGACGCGGTGCGGGCGTCCAGCGCAGGACGCGCCGCCGTTCCCGCGTAGCATGCGCGGTGCTCCGTCCGCTTTTCCGCGATAGCCCGCTGCTCCGCGCCGCCCTTGCGGCGCTCTTCTTCTCGTACGCAACCGCCCACGGTTCGGGGACGAACGTTGCGCTCGCCCAAGCGCCCGCGCCCGAGGCGAACCCGTCCGGGCCGCCCGTCCCGGCGCTGAGCTCGCCGTCGCCCGTCGCGTCGGCGTCCCCTTCGCCGACGCCGACTCCGCCGTACAACCGCGTCGCCTTCCGCGAGGTCGGGCCGGCGGTCGCGGGCGGGCGCGTCGCCTCCGTCACCGGCGTCGCGAGCGACCCGAAGCTGTATTATCTCGGCTCCGCCGGCGGCGGCGTATGGAAGACGGTCAACGGCGGCTCGACGTGGTCGCCCGTGTTCGACAAGCAGAGCGTCTCGTCGATCGGCGCGGTCGCGATCGACCCGACCAACCACAACGTGGTGTGGGCGGGCACCGGCGAGACGAACCCGCGCAACGACGTCTCGTGGGGCGACGGCATCTACAAGACCACCGACGGCGGGCGCACCTGGACGAACATGGGCCTGGGTGCGACGCACGCGATCGCGTCGATCGCGATCGACCCGCGCGATCCGAACGTCGTCGTCGTCGGCGCGCTCGGCGACGTGTTCGCCGACTCACCGGATCGCGGCGTGTACCGCACCAGCGACGGCGGCAAATCGTGGACGAAGACGCTGTACGTCGGCCCGCAGAGCGGCGTGAGCGAGTTGGCCGCGGACCCGAAGAACCCGAGCGTCATCTATGCGGGCATCTGGCAGTTCCAGCGCAAGCCGTGGACGTTCACGTCGGGCGGCACCGCCGACGGCATCTGGAAATCCACCGACGGCGGCAAGACGTGGAACCGCCTCACCGGCCACGGCCTGCCGGAAGGGATGACCGGACGCATCGGACTCGCGGTGGCGCCGTCGAACCCGCAGCGCGTCTACGCGCTGATCGAGTCGAAGGACGGCATTCTCTGGCGCTCCGACGACGCCGGTGCGAATTGGAAGCTGATGTCGAAGGACACGCTGGTCGACCAGCGGCCGTTCTACTTCTCGCACGTGCGCGTCGACCCGTCCAACGCGGACCACGTGTACGGCGTGTCCGAAGCGCTCGCGGAATCGAAGGACGGCGGCAAGACGTTCAAGGAGATCGCGCGGCAGGTGCACGTCGACTACCACGACATGTGGATCGCACCGAACGACCCGGCGCGCATGATCGTGGGCGAGGACGGCGGGTACGCGATCACGACCGACGGCGGCACGGCGTGGTCGTTCTCGCGCAACCTCGCGATCGGCCAGATCTACCATGTCGGTTACGACGACCGCACGCCGTACTCGATCTGCGTCGGGCTGCAGGACAACAACGGGTTCTGCGGTCCGTCCAACAGCCTCAACAACGAAGGCATCATCGACGAGTCGTGGGATCGGGTCACCGGCGGCGATGGGATGTGGGCCTGGCCCGATCCGCGCGACCCGAACTTGGTGTGGACCGACCTGCAGACGGGCCGCGTGTCCATCTACGACCGCCGCGCGCAGCGCAACACGTTCGTGCAGCCGTGGCGCGGAACCGCGCAGGACGACTTCGCGCTCGACAAAGCGCGCTATCGCTACAACTGGGACGCACCGATCGCGTTCGACGCGTTCGATCCCACGACGGCATATTTCGGCGCGAACGTCGTGTTCGCGACGCGCGACCGCGGCCAGCACTGGCGCGCGATCTCGCCCGATCTCACGCGCAACGACAAGTCGCACCAGCAGCCGTCGGGCGGCCCGCTCGCGCTCGACGTGTCGAGCGCGGAGTTCACCGGCACGCTGCTCGACATCGAATCGTCCGCCAAGACGCGCGGCGAACTGTGGACCGGCAGCGACGACGGCGTCGTGCAGCTCAGCCGCGACGGCGGCAAACACTGGAGAAACGTCACGCCGCCGGGCGTGGCGCCGGACGGGCGCGCCGAGATGATCGCGCCGTCGGCGCTGAACGCCGGCACGGCGTACGCCGTCATCGACCGCCATCTGCTGGGCGACTACGCACCCTACGCGTTCGTCACGCACGACTGGGGCGCGCACTGGACGCGCATCGCCGACGGGTTGCCCGCGCAGTCGGCGCGTTCGATCCGGCCCGACACGCGCAACCCGCA
The DNA here is from genome assembly GCA_963723635.1 of Vulcanimicrobiota bacterium. Classification (GTDB taxonomy): domain Bacteria; phylum Vulcanimicrobiota; class Vulcanimicrobiia; order Vulcanimicrobiales; family Vulcanimicrobiaceae; genus Vulcanimicrobium. The sequence continues at coordinate 76,877 of CAVRRP010000029.1, forward strand.
CTTGGTGTATCTCGGGCTGGAGAACTCGTTCTGGCTGTCGTACGACGACGGCGCGCACTGGCGCAAGCCCGCGCTCGGGCTGCCGACGCTCGCGACGTACGACATCCGCGTGCAGCCGCGCTGGAACGACCTGATCCTCGCGACGCACGGCCGCGCGGCGTGGATCCTCGACGACCTCACGCCCATCCAGCAGCTGCCGCAAGCCGAAGCGGCGGGCGCAATGCTGTTCGCGCCGCGCACGGCGTACGCGTTTTCGATGCACGCCAACGACGAAGGCCTCTACACGCGCTACGCCGGGAAGAACCCGCCGGGCGGCGCGATGATCTCGTTCTACCAGGCGAAGCCTGGCGCGAAGGCGCCGGAGCTCGAGATCCTGGACGCGAGCGGGCACGTGATCCGGCACAGCGGCATGATGCGCGTGGATGAACGCGAGGTACCGGCAGTCACGAACTTCGCGGGAATCAACCGCGTCAACTGGGATCTGCGCGAAGACGGGCCCGTGCGCTGGCTCGGCGCCGCAAAGGAAGAGTACCGCGGACCGCGCATCGGCGCCGCCGTCGTGCCCGGGACGTACACCGCGCGCATCGTGCTCGACGGTAAAACGTTCACGCAGCGCTTCGCGGTCGCGCCCGATCCGCGCGCGACGTTCACGGCCGCCGACTACCGCGCGGCGTACGCATTCGCGAAGCAGCACCTCGACGCGTTCTCGCGGCTCGACGCAGCGCTCAACCGGCTCGACGCGTACGCCGCGTCGGCGGCGGATCGCGCGAAGGGCGCAAGCGGTGAGCTCGCGAGCACGCTGGGCGGCGTGCGGACCAAAGCGCTCGCGCTGCGCGGCCGGCTCACCGCCGACTTCACCAACGACGAGGACTTCATCCAGCGGCCCGGGCGCATCCGCGAGGACCTGCAGGGCCTGCTGTTCGGGGCCGGCGCACCGCCGACCGCGGCGACGCTCGACTACGCCGCACGCGTCGACGGCGCGTTGGCTGCGGCGATGCGCGACGTCGCGGCGTTCGAGCGCGACGACGTCGCGCGCGCGAACGCTACGCTGAAGACGGCAGGCAAACCGGCGCTGGCGACCAGCGGCGCGAAGCGCGCCGACGTCGTCGGCGCCGAGAGCGGCGGCGAGGCGGACGACTAACGTTCAGCGCTTGGCGAAGCTGTCCGCCGCCAGCGACAGGGTCACCGACGTGCGCGTCTTCTCGTACGCCGCGCCGACCTGGCGTCGCGACTCGCTCTGGAACGTCGCCTTGACCGGCACGATCAGGGCGGTGTCGTACACGAGCGAGCCCTCGCGCGTCGCGGCGTAGCCGGTCGCACCCGGGACCTTCTCTTCGAGCGCGTAGTCGAGCGTCACGTTGTGCGCGTCGTGCCCGATGACGCGGTAGTGCTCGAGGTCGGTATGGCCGTTGGCGCTCTGGTCGACCGTCCACGCCGTGCCGGGGTCGGTCGGATGATCGCCGTAGAAACCGCGCGCGAGCCACCGCACGATCGCGATCTCTTCCTCGGTGAGGTTCTGCGCGTTCTTGGGATCGTAGAACACCGCGCCGTCCGGGGCGAGAACGATGCGCACGTTGGGCCGCACGCGTTCGAGCGCGTCCTCCGAGACGTCGACCACCAGCCCGGCGTCGTCGGTCGCGGAGAGCACGTCGACCCTGATCGAGCCCTTCGCCGTGAGCTTCGCGCCCGATGCACGCTCGCCGCTGCCGCTCTGCGCGCCCGGCCGCCCGCCGACCAGCCGGCCTTTTTCCAACCGGGCGGGCCGCGTCCCCTGAATGCCCTCGCCGGGCGTCTCGCTGAGCTCGGAAATGGTGACGTCCACGTTGAAGCTGAGCGTTCGCAGCGGGCGCGGGGCCGCGGGCGCGGTGGGCGCGCCGGCCGCGGCCGACGCAATGGGCGCGGCGAGCAGCGCCGCCGCCAGCAGGGTGACCGGTACAGCCGTGCGCATCGCTGTTGCGAAACGGTATCCCATGTTCGAAGGGTACCATACGCGCCCGGCGCAGAGCATCCCATGCAGATCGAGCGCTATCGGGACCGTTTCAAGGACGTGATCGGGCTGATCGTCACGCCGATGGACCGCACCTACGCCGTCGACGAGGGCGCGTTGCGGGCGCAGATCGACTGGTGCTTCGCGCACGGCGCGACGGGCGTGGTCGCGACCGGCTCGATCGGCGAGTTCCTGCACCTCGACGACGACGAGCGCCGACGCGTGCTCGAAGTCGTGCTCGACCAGACGCGCAAGCACCCGGGCAAGAGCGCATCGGCGATGACGTCGGGCGCGACGACGCTGCAAGCGATGCGCTGGACGAAGGTCGCGGCGGAGCTGGGCTACGACTGCGCGGTCGTCATCGCGCCGTACTACTGGAAAGTCGGCGAGCGCGAAGCGTTCGAGCACTTCCGCACGGTCGCCGAAGCCAACCTCGTCCCAGTGTGCGTCTACCACAATCCCGCGCTGTCGAAGTTCCACATGTCGCCGGCGTTCTTTCAAAAGGTCGCGGAGCTCGAGAACGTCGTCTGCGTCAAAGAGGTCGAGACGGAGCTGCAGCACCTCGAAGCGGTCGCCGACGCGCTGCGCGGCCGTGCGGTCTACCTGCAGACGTTTCGCGCGTACCTGACGGGCCGGCTACTGGGATCGGGCGGCGGGCAGATCAACGTGTTCGCGGTGCCGGCGTGCGTCGCGATCGACGACGCGTGGCGGCGCGGCGACATCGCGCTCGCCGAAGAGATCCAGCGCCGCTTGAACCGCGTGTTCCCGCGCGGCGGCGAAGCGGCGCTCGGCGCACTGGGCATGACGAAGGTAACAGCGTCGGTGGTAACCGGCATCGACATGGGCCCCGCCCGCCCGCCGTACGTCGCCCCCGACGACGCGCAAGAACGCATCGAGAAGCGCTTACCGGAACTGTACGACGTCGTCCCCGCAATGCGCCCCGAAAAGCGCACGGCCGTGCACAGCCTGCCGTGAGCGACCGCGACACCCTTCGACAAGCTCAGGGTGACAACAAAGACGCAACCAACCCCAATGTCACTGAAGGCAGCGCTAACCCCAATGTCACCCTGAGCTTGTCGAAGGGTGCGCCACGATCGTGGCCGATGTGGATAAACGGCGCCTACACCGATGCGGTGAACGGCGAAACGTACGACGACGTCGATCCCGCCACCGGCGAAGTCTTCGCGCGCATCGCGCAGGCCGGCGCAGCGGACGTCGATCGCGCCGTCACCGCGGCGCGGCGCGCGTTCGACGAAGGCCCCTGGCCGCGCACGACGGCGGCACAGCGCGCGAAAGTCCTGCGCCGCCTGGGCGAGCTGCTGATCGAACAGCGCGAAGACCTCGCGCGCCTGGAATCGCGCGACGCCGGCAAGCCGTTCCGCGAAACGGCCGACCGCGACGTTCCGCGCGCCGCGGACAACTGCGCGTTCTTCGCGAGCGCGATCGAGCAGCGCGAGCAGAGCGCATTCTTCGACCGCAAGCCGTTCCTGGGCGCACAGCGCGAGATCGCATCGATCGTGCGCGAGGAGCCCGTCGGCGTGTGCGCGCTGCTGACGCCGTGGAACTCGCCGCTGATGCAGGCGACGTGGAAGATCGCGCCGGCGATCGCGGCCGGCAACACCTGCGTGCTCAAACCGTCGGAGCTGACGCCGCTCTCGACACTGCGTCTCGCTGAGCTGTGCGCGCAGGCCGGCGTGCCGGACGGCGTCGTGAACGTCGTCACCGGCTTCGGCGCGAGCGCGGGTGCGCCGCTGGTGGCCGATCCACGCGTCGACGCGGTCGCGTTCACGGGCAGCGAGCCGACCGGCATCGCGATCAACACCGCCGCCGCGCCGACGCTCAAGAAAGTCACCCTCGAGCTGGGCGGCAAGTCGGCGAACGTCGTGTGCGACGACGCCGACCTCGAGCTCGCCGTCGAAGGCAGCGTGCTGGCGATGTTCCGCCACAGCGGCCAGGTGTGTCTGGCCGGCACGCGGCTGTACGTGCAGAGCGGCGTGTACGAACGTTTCGTGGAGCGCTATCTCGCGCGCGTGCGCGCGCTGCGCGTGGGCGACCCGCAGTCGCGCGACAGCGACCTCGGGCCGCTCATCACGCCGCAGCACCGCGAGCGCGTCGAGCGCTTCTGCGCGCAGGCCGACGACGACGGCGTCGAAGCGCTGCTGCGCGGTGCGCGCCCCGGCGACGCGTCGCTGGCGGCGGGCAACTATCTCGGCCCGACGATCTTCGCGCCGCGCGACGAGACACAGGCGATCGCGCGCGAAGAGGTGTTCGGCCCGGTGCTCTCCATCTTCCGCTTCGACACGCTCGATGAGGTGGTGCAGCGCGCGAACGCGACGCGCTACGGATTGTCGGCGTACATCTGGACGGCGAACGTCGCGACGGCGATGCGCTTCGCGCAGCAGGTCCGCGCCGGCATGTGCTGGATCAACGGCTACTTCCTGCGCGACCTGCGCCAGCCGTTCGGCGGCGTCGGCATGAGCGGGCTGGGCCGCGAAGGCGGCCGCTGGTCGCTCGACTTCTTCACCGAACCAAAGCTCGTATGCATTTCCTATTAGATTTCACGCGCCGCACGCGCGCGAAATCCTCGCTCGCTGCGCGAGCTCCGAACAAGGAATTTCCATTATGTCGTTCGTGAATCCGCTTACCGTCATTCCGAAGCACGTCGCTGCGGCGGAGCTGCAGACGTTCGGGACGCTGGAGTCGTACGAGGAGTACATCGAGCACCAGTACCGCGACACGAAGGCGCTGCTCGAGAAATATCGCGCGCACAAGACGCACGATCCGGAGCTGTCCGCGGAGTACCGGCACGCGATGGCGCCGATCATGCTCACCACGTGCTGGGGCGAAGCGCAGACCACCGCGCAGGTCGCGCAGATCATCACGAAGACGAACCGACCGACGATCCAATATTTCTACGCCACCCACGCGCTGGACGAGGTGCGCCACACGCAGATCGAGTGGCGCCGCATCCGCGATCTCGACCTCGCCGACTCGCTCGACGTGCCGTACGAGCAGACGGAATTGTTCCGTTTCGTCAACGGGCTTCCGTCGTTCGTCGAGATCGTGTACGGCCAGGTTTGCACGCTCGAAGCGTACTCCGCGCACGTGCTGTTCAACTCGATCTCCGACCTCGCGCGCAAGTTCGGCGACCTCGCCACCGCCGTGACGTACGACTACGTGATGCACGACGAGGTGCGCCACATCGCGACGGGCTTGAAGGTCGTCAAAGAGGCGATCGACACCGCGCCGGATCCCGAGGAGGCGCAGTTCCGCATCCTCGACCTGGAGGAACGGCTGCTGCCGCTCACCATCCGCAAGCTGGGCCGCGACTCCCCGATCGCGCAGTCGCTCTACGAAGCCGGGATGATCGCCGACAAGCGCACGTTCGAGTTCGACGGCTTCCGCCAGTACCTCGTCTTTCGTGCGAAGATCCCGAACCTGCCGCCGATGCGCTACAAAGGCCCGGAAGGGTGGACCGCCGCGGACGAGTTCGCGAGCGGATGATCGTCGCCGGGCTCTTCTCCACGCACGTGCCGCGGCTGATGATCCTCGATCCCGCAGGCGCGCCGCGCATACATGGGCCGCAACGTCACCACGTTCTACGATGCGCTGCCGCAGATCAAGCGCGAGCGCATCGACGCGCTGGACTTCGACACGTTCGTCGTGATCGACACCCACTGGCACTCCACGCTCGAGTTCATCCTCAACGCGCACGACCGCCACGAAGGCATCTACACCTCCGACGAGATTCCGTGGATGATCCACGAGTACGCGTACGACTATCCCGGCGATCCGGAACTCGCAGCGCTGATCGCCGAAGAAGCAAAAGCGCGCGGCGTGCCGGCAGAAGCGGCCGCGCACCGCGGCTTACCGGTGCACTACGGCACGCTCAACCCGATGCACTACTACAATCCCGGCCCGATCAAGAAGCGCGTGCTGCCGATCTCGGTGCTCGACACGGCGGAGGTCGAGCCGAACCTGCGCTTCGGCGAAGCGCTCGCGGCCGCGGTCGCGCGCAGCGGGCGGCGCGTGCTGCTGGTCGCCTCGGGCGGAATGTCGCACCGCTTCTGGCCGCTGGCGGTGATCCGCGAGCGCGCGAGCGCCGATCCGGCCGACATCAGCGACCCCGCGCTGCGCGCGTTCGATGCACGCATCATGGCGTGGTGGCAAGCCGGCGATCACGCCGCCGTGCTCGCGCACGCCGAGGAGTTCCGGCGCACGTGCTCGCCCGAAGGACGCTTTGCGCATTATCTGATCCTGGCCGGCGCGCACGGCGGCGCCGCGTGGCATGCACGCGGCGAGCAGTTCGGCCGCTACGAGGCGGCCATCGGCACCGGCCAGGCCAACTTCTGGTTCGCGGGCGATCAGTTCCCGGAGAAGTCCTCGACGTAGAACGTTTCGTTCGCGCCCACCGTGACGACGGCGACGCCGATGCGCGCCTCGTTGCGGTCGAGCACGTTGGACGCGTGCCCGGGGCTGTTCATGAACGCCGTGTGCGCGTGCGGTTCGTCCCGGTCGAACGCGATGTTCTCCGCGGCGCACGTGTTGGGCCAATGCCATGCGCGCAGCCGGTCTTGAAACGTGATGCCGTCCGGGTCCGTGTGCCCGAAGTATCCCCGGGCTGCCATCTCGACCGCCTTGGCGTAGGCGAAGCGGTCCAGCGTCGCGTCGCGAGTCAGGGCGGGGAGGCCGCGCTTCACGCGCTCCGCGTTCACATCGTCCGCGAGCGCGCGCGCCTCGTCCATGGCCGGTTGTGGGTAGTGCGGATTCACGAAAGAGATGGTGATCGGGGCTTCCTGCCCTTGAGCTACTCCGACGACCGCGGGAGAGAGCCCGAACACCGCCGCCATCATGGCAACGAGTGGTGTCATGCCTCAGAAGATCGGACCTTTGGCCCAACGAGTTTAGGTGATGCGGGGCACGTTCGGGGTCATCCAGCTCTCCGCAGGAATGCGGAGGCCGGCGCCGCCTTTCGCCCGAAAACTCAAGGGATGCACCCGCTCGCCCGCACCGTCACGGCGCTCGCCGCTACTCTCGCGCTGGTCGCGCCCGCCTCGTCGGACGCGTTGACGCTTGCTCATCTCGACGACGTCCAGCACGGCTACCGAGCGCTGACGCAGACGTTCTATCGCGGCGTCGAGCCCGCCAAGCTGGTGGCCGGCGCGCGCAGCGGGATCGCCGAGACGCTCCGCAAGCGCAACGCGGCTCCACCCGCAACAGCGATCCGGCCCGGCGACGGCGCGCTCGCGCAGATCGTCGGCGCGATCGACGAGGCGCGCGGCCGCGGCGGGCTGTCCGAGACCGAGCTGACCTTCGCGGCGCTGTCCGGCATGGCCCGAGCCGCCGGCGACCGCTACACCGTGTTTCTCACGCCCAAGGAGCTGACGGGCTTCCAAGGGCCGCTCAACCCGCCGCACGTGTTCGGGATCGGCGTGCTGCTGCAGCAGGACGAGCAGACCAAAGACGTCAGCGCCGCGTACGTCGCGCCCGGCACGCCGGCCGAAGCCGCGGGCATCCAGAGCGGCGACGTGTTCGACGCGGTCGACGGAACCGGCGTGCGCGGGCTCGACGTCGCGCACGTGCGCGCGAAGCTGCTGGGCCACACCGGCACCACCGTGCGCGTGCGCATGCTGCGCGACGGCAAACCGCGCGAGGAGCTCTCCATCGTGCGCGCCGAGGTGCACGCGCCGACGGTGTACCAGAAGCTGCTGCCCAACGGGATCGGCTACATCGCCGTCGGGGTGTTCGGCGAGCCGACGGCCGAAGAGTTCGGCGCGGCGCTCAAGCACTTGCAGCGCCAGAATGCGCGCGCGTACGTGATCGATTTGCGCAACAACGGCGGCGGCTACGTCAACGCCGCGGTCGCAATCGCCGACCACTTCATCCATGCCGGCCCCATCGTGTCGGTCGCCGAGCGCGCCGGCACGACGCGCTTCGATGCGGACGCGAACGCCGACGAGACGCGCCCCGTCGCGGTGCTCGTCAACCACTATTCGGCGTCGGCCTCCGAGATCACGGCGGGCGCGCTGCAAGACGCCGGCGTCGCGACGCTGGTCGGCATTCGCACCTACGGCAAAGGCGTCGTGCAGCAGCTCACCTACAACTCCGACGGCTCGGCGATGAAGGTCACGACGGCGCGCTACCTGACGCCGCGCAACCGCATCATCGACGGCATCGGCCTCGCCCCCGACGTCAACGTCGTCGAGAACGCGCACCCGCGCTTCGGCGATCCGGCCGCCGACGCACAGCTCGCCGCGGCCATCGGGATCGTCCAGGCCAAAGCCCGCCTGTAAGCGCCGAAGGCGCCGCCTGTAAGCGAACACTTCGTGGCCGGGTGCGGGTTGTGGAGCCCGTGCCCAACGCCCGCAACCTCGCGCTCCTGCTGCTCACGATCCTGATCTGGGGCTACAACTGGGTCCCGCTCAAGATCGCAGCGGTCGCGATCGATCCGTGGTGGTTCGGCGCCTTCCGCGTCGGTGGCGGCGCGCTCACGCTGTTTCTCGTGCTGGCGCTCGCCCGGCGCAGCATGGCGCCGCCCCCGGGGCGCGCCTATCTGGGGATCGGGCTCGCGCAGGTCGGCGGGCTGGTGCTCTTCTCGACGCTGGCGCTGCGCTTCGGCGGCATCGCGAACGTGACGGCGCTGATCTTCACCATGCCGGTGTTCACCGCGGTCTTCGCGTACGCGCTCGTCGGCGAGCGGCTTTCGGCGGCGCGCATCGCGTGGCTGCTCGTCGCAGCGGCCGGCATCGTCGTCGTCGCCGCCGGGATTCGGGGCGAGAACGAGCTGATCGGCGCGGCGCTCGCCGCGTGCGGCGGCGCGTCGTGGGCGCTGGGCAACGTCCTGCAGCGCCGGGCGGCGTACCGCATCGACTTGCTGGGCCTCGTCGCTTGGCAGCAGCTCGTCGCGTTCGTGCCGCTCGCGGTGCTCGCGTTCGCCTTCGGTAAGCCGGTCGCACATGTCGACGCCGGCATCGCCGTCGCCGCGACGTTCGCCGCCGTCATCGGCAGCGGCCTCGCCTGGCTGTGGTGGGGAAACGCGCTCACGGCGCTGCCCGCGAACACCGTCGCGCTCGCGTCGTTCGCGATCCCGGTGATCGCCGCGCTCAGCGCGTGGCTGCAGCTCGGTGCGGTGCCGCCGCCGCAAACGGCGCTCGGTTTGGCGATCGTGGTGGTGGGTTTAAGCGGCAGCGTGCTCGGCGCGCGGGCAACGCTTACGCCGCCAGCATCATCGTCGTCGCGCGTGCCGGCGCGAGCTGCGTGCGAACGTAGCGCTTGAGCGTGCTGTAGCTGCCGGCGAACCCGGCGCGCTCGATCAGCTCGGCGTGAACGGCGCGCAGCGACGTGCCGTCTTCGAGCGCCGCGGCGATCCGCTCGCGATGCGGCTCGCACACCGACGACGGCTCGCGCGCCGCGTCGAGCCGCGCGACCTCGCCGTCCAGTAATCCGGCACGGCGGCCGTACGCGGCGATCGTCTCCCGGCGGTGGCCCGTCTCGTGCTCGATGCGGCGCAGCGTCTTGCCTTCCCGCAGCAGCGCGAGAACCCGGTCGCGCTGCGCCTCGGTGAGCGTGTTCATGGCGAGCGCTTCGCGCGCCGCACGCGTTCGCACCTGCGCGCCATGGCCGCTTTTGATTGCCCGCGTCGAACGTACGCCAACCGCGTCGAACGCGCGCGGCCGCTTTCGGCGGCCCGTTTCGCCGCGGCGCGAACGCGTCTGCTAGACTGCGGCACATGAGTTTGGTTCCCATCGTCGTCGAACAGACCGCCCGCGGCGAACGCTCCTACGACATCTACTCGCGGCTATTGCAAGAGCGCATCGTGTTCGTCACCGGCCCGGTGGACGACACGATGGCGAACATCGTGATCGCGCAGCTGCTGTTCCTCGAAAAGCAAGATGCCGACCGCGACATCGACCTGTACGTCAACAGCCCCGGCGGCAGCGTCAGCGCGGGGCTCGCGATGTACGACACGATGCAATTGATCAAGCCCGACGTCGCGACGATCTGCGCGGGACTCGCCGCATCCGCCGCGTCGCTGCTGCTCACAGGCGGCGCGCCCGGGAAGCGTATGGCGCTGCCCTACAGCAAGATCCTCATCCACCAGCCGTCGATCGGGCAGATCGGCGGGCAGGCCACCGACATCGAGATCCACGCGCGCGAGCTGGTTGCGACGCGCCGCATCATCGCCGGTATCTACGAGCGCACGACGCGCAAACCCATCGAGGACATCTTGCGCGACCTCGAGCGCGACTTCTACATGAGCGCCGAGGAAGCGCAGGCCTACGGCATCATCGACGCCGTGCTGCAAAACGGCAACCGCAACGGCGCCGCCGGCGGGAGCGCGCCGGAGCCGACTCCCGCCACGTGATGGCGGCAGAAAGCACCCCGCCGCGCCTCGACGGCGGTCGCTCAGGTCGGGTCTGCTCATAAGGGTGCTCGCAGCAACCGTGGCGCATTATGCAAACAACCTAATCCTTTGCGGGCGGTTGATGTGTGGGATGCGATTCTGGACGAAACCGATACGATCGTTGAACGGGCTGCCTATGAAGTAGAGCTACTGACAGGTGTTACCATCGAGGAAGGCGCCAAGCAAGCGCTTCAGACTTGGGGTCGGGAGAATCGCGACCAGCTCACAAGGGCGCTCGAACAGGGGTTCAGTCTCGAACAGCTCCAAGGGGTGGCCATCGAAATCCTGAGCGATGCGGCTACAAAACAACTTGGACCCGGTGAGGGGACCGTGCCACCTCGAGTCGACTCCATTGCAGCCCAGCGATCGATGAAGGCAAAGTGTCCGTTCTACGCCTTCGGATGCCCATGAAGCATGCGTTCGAGGCAGCGCTAGAGTGATTGACGCAGAAGACTTTGCGCGCATCGCACAAGCTGCACTTGAATCGGTCGGCAGCATCTACCATGCAAGTTTCGAAGCAGGTGCTGACGATCTACTGGTTCGCACCGCAAGTCGTTATTATGACCAACTGGCTGCGATCGTGGGTGAATCGACAGAGGACGTGCCTGGTAATCTCTATACGCTCGCGGCCATCATCCTCGGCGAAGCAGTCACAGACCGCCGCCGGATCCTTGCAATGAAGCCGAAAGATTTGTCCGAGGTTCCTGCGGTACGCTTACGGATACACACTACGGACATTGAGGCGGCGATCGCTCAGTGCTGTCCCTTTTATGGCGTCGAATGCAAGAGGCACCGTACAACGAAAGTACCCTTGACTTGACGCCCAGGTTCGAAATCGGTTAACCACGGACGGAGTAGAAGCTGATGACAAACAACGAGGTAGGGCCGGACAAACCGCTGGCGGTCCTCGGAGACTATACCAAATGGTTAACGGGTCTTGCGACCGGCGGCTTGGCATTTAGCATCGGGCTGCAGCAGAATTTTGCATCGTATCACGCAGACACGCGCGACTTCGTCGTTGCATCCTGGGTACTGTATGCCGTCTCCGTGCTATCGGGGGTCTTTCTTCAGTCAGCTTTTCCGACACTTTATGAAGATAGGTCGTATTCAATACGAAACGGGTGGCTATACGCTGTCTACTACTTGTCCTTCGGCACCCTCGTCTTAGGTTCTTTTACAATTTTCCTGGCGCTATCTTCATTGGCCCATACGCTCGCCGCTCCGGAGAAGCTGACGGTAAAAACCGCGAGCCAGGCAGTCGCCAGCGCGCGCAATAGATTAAATGGACTAACGGCCGCGAGCATCGACAGCATTGAATTGCTTAAAGGCGCCGACGCGTCGGACGTCGGCGAAGAGGTTTGGCATGTGCGGTTCATGCTTGGGAAAAGCGCAAAAGACGCGCCGGATTCTAAGCTTGACGTCCTCGTCGACGCCGCTACCGGCGCAACGAGTATTGTCGCTCCGCCGACAACGACGACGACTTCGTGCAGCGTAAAGGAGCAGTCGGCGGAACGCCCGCGTTCAAAACCACAGCGTCAACGCTGCCGGCCGTGGCCTACTCGTTGAGTCGCGACGTATCGAGTGGGGAGCGGGAGCGCGCCGGAGCCCGCTCCCGCTACCTGATCGCGCCTACTCGAAACGCAGTGCGCGGATCGGATCGAGCGCGGCCGCTTTGCGCGCGGGCCAGTAGCCGAAGAACACGCCCACCGCGGCGCTGAACGCCAGGGCCATCAGCACCGCGCTGACCGGCACGCTGGCCGGCCAGTGCGCGAACAGTGCGATCGCAGCCGCGCCCCCGACGCCGAGCACGACGCCCAGCGCGCCGCCGCCCGTCGACAGCACGACGGCTTCGATCAGGAACTGGCGCAGGATCGACGCGCCGCGCGCGCCGAGCGAGACGCGCAAGCCGATTTCGCGCGTGCGCTCGGTGACGGACACGAGCATGATGTTCATGATCCCGATCCCGCCGACGATCAGCGACACCGCCGCGACGGCCGCGAGCAGCAAGCTGAGGATCGACGCGGTGGCCGATGCGGCGCTCGCGATGTCCGCGAGGTTGCGCACGGAAAAGTCGTCGGGCTGCCCGGCGACGATGCCGTGACGCTGCTCCAGCAGCGCGGTGATCTCGCTCTGCACGCTCTCGATGTGCGCGGCGTCGGTCGCCGACACCATCAGCGTGCCGATCGTCGTGCCGCCGGTGAGCCGCTGCAGCGCGGACGTGTACGGAATGAGCACCGTGTCGTCCTGATCCTGGCCGGTGCCGCTCTGGCCTTTGGCCGTCAGCGTTCCGATCACGGTGAACGGCACGTTCTTGATCAGCACGCTGCGCCCGACCGGATCGGCGCCGCCGAACAATTGCTGCACGACGGTCTGGCCGAGCACCGCGACCTTGGCGGCGTCGGTGGTCTCCGCTTGCGTGAAGAACCGCCCGCTCGCCGTGCCCCACGTGCGCACGAACGTATAGCTCGGCGCGACGCCGGTTGCGGTCGTCTGCCAGTTCTGGCCGCCCGCGACGAGTTGCGTGCGCACGGTCACCGACGGCGACACCGATGCGACGCCGGGGAGCTTCGCGATCGCCAGGCCGTCGGCGGCCGTCAGCGTCGACGCGCCGCCGCTGCCGGTGCGCGCGCCCGCCGTCTGCACGCTGCCGGGCAGCACGACGACGAGGTTCGAACCCAAGCCGTTGATCTGGTCGGCGACGGAGCTCTTGGCGCCGGTACCGATCGCCACGGTCACGATGACCGCCGCGACGCCGATCACGACGCCGAGCATCGTGAGCAGCGAGCGGGATTTGTTGCGGATCAGCGCGGTGAGCGCGAGCCGCAGCGTCTGAATGATGCTGATCATGCGAGTACCTTCTGATCTGCGAGCGAATCCGCGATGATGCTGCCGTCACGGAACGACACCAGCCGGCGCGCGTGCGCGGCGACGTCGGGCTCGTGCGTCACGAGCATCACCGTCATGCCGCGCTCGCGGTTGAGCCGCTGGAACAGCGCCATGACGTCTTCCGACGACGCGGTGTCGAGCGCGCCCGTCGGCTCGTCGGCGAGAATGAGGTGCGGATCGTTCACGATCGACCGCGCGATCGCGACGCGCTGCTGCTGCCCGCCCGAGAGCTGATTGGGCTGATGGCGCGCGTACTTCGCGAGCCCGACCGCGTCGAGCGCCTCCATCGCCGCGCGATGGCGCTCGGCGGCGGGCACGCCCGCGTAGATCATCGGCAGCTCCACGTTCTCGATCGCCGTCGTGCGCGGCAGCAAGTTGTACGCCTGGAACACGAAGCCCAGCGAACGCGAGCGCAGGTCGGCGAGCGCGTCTTTGTCGAGGCCCGACACGTCGCTGCCGGCGAACCGGTACGAGCCGGACGTCGCGCGGTCGAGGAAGCCGACGATGTGCATGAACGTCGACTTGCCGGAGCCCGACGGCCCCATCACCGCGACGAACTCACCGGGATCGATGGTGAGGTCGACGCCGCGCAGCGCGACGACGTCCTCCCCACCGTCCATCGGGTAGATCTTCGTGAGGTTGCGCACCTCGACGACCGGCGTCACGGCGGTCACCCGCGTCCACCGAGCGGGCCGCCGCGGCCGCCCGCGCCGCGCTGGCTGCCGCCCGTGAGCGGGTTGCCGCCCGACGTGCTCTTCGACCCCGACGCGCTGCTCGAGTCGCCGATCACGACCTGATCGTTCGCCGACAGCGTGCCGCGCAGCGGCGTGACGCTGGCCTGCGTGTCGGCCACGAGACCGACCTTCACGCGCACCGGTACGAGGGCGTTGCCGCGCTGCACGAAGATGCGTCCCATTCCGCCCGGCGTCACCGCGCCGCTGCTCGCGGCCGAGGTCTGACCCCACGGCGAAGCGCTGTTGCCCGCGCGCTGCGTGCTCGCAGCACCGGCTGTGCCGGGCGTACCGGCTGCGCCGCGCGTGCGATGGGTGCGGCTCACCGCGCCGCTCGGCGGGTTGTAGCCGAACGCGGCCAGCGGAACGATGGTGGCGTTGTCGACGTGCGCGACTTGGATCGTCGCGTTGGCCGTCATGCCGGGGCGCAGCGCGCCGTCTTTGTTGTTCACGATCACGACGGTCGTGTACGTCACGACGTTCGAGACGGTCGTCGGGTTCTGACGCACTTGCAGCACGTTCGCGTGGAAAACGCGGTTCGGGTACGCGAGCACGGTGAAGTCGACGCCGTCGCCGGCGCGCACGCGCCCGATGTCGGGCTCGCCGACCGCGAGGTCGAGCTCCATCTTGGTGAGGTCCTGCGCGATCGTGTAGAGCGTCGGCGTGCTGAAGCTCGCCGCGACGGTCTGCCCGATGGAGACGCCGCGCGCGACCACGGTGCCGTCGACCGGCGACGTGATGATCGTGTGCGCGAGATTCTGCTGCGCTTGTTTCACCTGCGCTTGCTGGATGCCGATCGCGGCCACGCCGGCGTCGTGTGTCGCCGACTGCGCGGCGGCCGTCGCACCCTGCACGCCGGCTTGATCGTTCTGCGCGGCTTGCTGCGCGGTCGCCTGAGCGACTTGCGCGGAGGACGCGGACGCCTGCGCCTGCGCTTGCGTCACCGCCACGCGCGCGCCGTCGAGCGCGCTCTGCGCGGCGACGAGGTTGGACGTGTCGGCGTCGGCCTGCGATTGCGCGATGTAGCCTTGCGAAAGCAGCTGGCGGTCACGCGCGACCGTCTGCTGCGCGAGCGCGAGCGCGCTCTGCGACTTGGCGACGTTGGACTGCGCGGTCGCGATCGCGGCCCGCGACGCGTCGGCGTTCGACGCGGCGACCCGCGCGGCGGCGGCTTGCGCCTGCGCTTGCGCCTGCGCTTCCGCCACGGCGGCCGGACCGCCGCTCGCGGTCGCGCCGGACGCCTGCGCCTGCGCTTCGGTTTGCGCGAGCGAAGCCTGCGCTTGATCGAGCGCGGCCTGGAACGACGCCGGGTCGATTCGCGCGAGAATCTGTCCCTTGCGCACGTGCGCGTTGAAGTCGGCGTCGATCTCGGAGATCGTCCCCGAGATCTGCGTGCCGACGTTGATCGTGTTCTGCGGGTTCAGCGTGCCGCTCGCGGTGACGGTTTGCGAGAGCGACCCCGTCTGCACCGGAACGGTCGTGTACGTGACGGCGGCGGCGCGCGAGCGCACCGCGATGATCGAAGCGACGATGGCCGCGATCACGACGACCGCCGCTACGGCGAACCACCAGCGCGGACGACGGCGCGCGGGTTCGAGGATGACGGATGAGACGCGGCCATTGGTCGCCGGCCGTTCCAAAGTGTGCATGGCTGTACTGAACTACGGCCACGTTTCCTGAGAAGTGCTAAGGTTTTCGTGGGATTTGTTCTCAGGAACCGCCCAGGCTAGCGGCGCTAGCCGAACTGGCTGAAGAACGCGGCCACGGCTTCGGCGGGAGCGCCGGCGGCGAGCGCACGCTCGCGCGCACGCTCGCGATCGGGCTGCACGTGCACCAGCAGCGCGCTCGTTCGCTCGCCGCCCGGGACGAGCGCGATGCGCGGGGACGACGCCGGCGTCACGAGGCTCTGCCACGGCTCGAGCACGGCGCTCGCGTTCTCGTCGGTATCGACCCGGAGGTGCGCGTCCATCGCCGTGATCGTCAGCGGCAAGCCGTCCGTCTCAACGTACGCGTCGTTGCGCAGCACGGTAACGCGTTCGACCAAGAAATCCGCGTTCGCGATGAGCAGCGTGCGCTCGAGCCCGTCCGCGCGGTAGGTGAGCTGCCGCACGGCGCCGGGGAACGTCGCGCGGTAGTCGAGCACGTCGGCCGCTTTGTCGACGTGCAATTGGCGCGGTTTTCCGTCGTCGCCGACACGGTTCCAATCGAAGATGCGGTACGTCAGATCGCTCGCCTGCTGCGTCTCGAACAGCTGGATGCCGGCACCGATCGCGTGCAGCGTGCCGGCGGGCAAGTAGAACGCGTCGCCGGGTGCGACCGGAACGCGGCGCAGGATCTCGGCGAGCGTCCCGTCGGCGACGCGGCGTTCGTACTCCTCGCGGTTCGTATCGCGCGTCCAGCCGAGCACGAGCTCCGCGCCCGGCTCGCAGGCGAGGATGTACCAGCACTCGGTCTTGCCGTTGGGCTCGTGCTCCACGCGCTGCGCGTACGCGTCGTCGGGGTGGACCTGCACCGACAGCGGCTTGCGCGCGTCGATGATCTTCGTCAGTACCGGAAAGGTGCGCGCCGAATCGATGGGCCCGGTCAGCGCATCGCGCAAGTCACCGCGCAGCTCGGCGAGCGTCTTGCCGGCGAGCGCGCCGTTGGCGACGCGGTTGGTGTCCCAGCACTCCCACGACTCGCCCAGCGGCTGCGTACGGTCGCCGTGCTTGCCGTAGCGCGTGACGAGCGCGTCGCCGCCCCAGATCGCCGTCGTCAGCTTCGGTTCGAGGAGATAAGGATAGAGCCGGACACTCACGTGCCGGCTCTTTCCCGTTCGGGTTCGATCGTTCCGGCCGGGTTAATCGCGCCGGACGGTCGTGCTGGTGGAGCTGGAGCGATTGTTCGACATGGCGACGAGTCCGACGATCACGATGAGCACCACCGCGCCGATGACGACCCACGTCCACGGGAACGCGTTCGTGTTATCGGTCGTGGTCGTCGTGGTCGAACTGGTTCCGGTGGTACCGGTCGTGCCGCTGGTCGTTCCGGCGCCGGCGCCGCCGCCGCCCGTGGTGCTACCGCTCGTCGTTCCGCCGCCGGTGCCGCCGCCGCCGCCCGTCGTTTGCGCCATGGCGAACGTCGGAGCGAGAGCGAGGAACAGCGCGAGAAACAGGATCGAGAAACGGGTGAAGATCCGCAAAGTTCCCCTCCTGGAGATCAGGCAGCGATGTCCATCGGCTCCGGGTCGCCGCCGGGCGGCGTCGGATCGGCGGGTATCTCCGGCATGCCGGGTGCCGACGGGACGTCGGGCACTGCTTCCGGGACTTGATACTCCGCATACATCGCGCCGAAGGACGTTCCCGGGGTGCCGGTTGCCGAAACGCAAGAAAGGGGCGTAGCAACCCAACCACATTCTGCGGAGTCTAACGGACCGTGCGATCCCTCCTCGTGAGCGCCGCCATCATCGCGGCGTCCATCGGCATGCTCGCCGAAGGCCCAGGCCCGGCACCCTCCGAGGATGCCGTAAAGATCTTCGCGCTCAGCGGCGTGCGCACGGCACCCGTGCAGTCGTACACCTCGAAGCTGCACGTCGACTTCGCGCTGCGCTCGTTCCCGTACCTGAAGTTCCATCTCGAGGGCCACATCGAGTACAAGCGGCCCAACCTGTACTCCGTCCACTTCGAGCACGTGCCGTGGTTCGGCAAGGGCTTCGAGAACATGAAGATGGACCCGCTCGAGCCGCAGACGTGGCACGAACACTACGACGTCGCCAGCATCGCGCGCGACGGCGAGCGCACGACCGTCGAGATGCGCGACAAGGTCACCGGCAATGTCAAGGGCATCCACGCGGAGCTCGACGGCGATGGGTTGCGCCGCATCCAGTGGCAGTATCACAACGGCGGGAACATCGACGTGCACGTGAACCCCACAGTGGTCGAAGGAATTCCCGTGCCGGCGACCGAGGACGCGGACATCAAGCTGCCGGCCTACCACGTCGTCGCGCACGCGACGTTCAGCGACTACAAGATCGTCACGGACGGCACTACGCCGTCGTCGTCCACCGCGCGCTGAGCGCGCCGTGACGGCGCGGCCGTGAGGATCGTCGTCCCGCGCGGCGCCGAGGCGCGCGCCGTGCGCCGCGCCGGCGTTCGCGACGCCGTCGAGGTGCGCGCCGGCGCGGCGTCGGCCGCGTCGTTGCCGCAATTCGCCGCAGGCGAGACCGTCGTCGTGCTCGGGTTGTGCGGCGCGCTGCGCGAATTGCCGGCGGGATACGTCGTGCTGTACACGCGGATCGTCGACGGCGCGCACGCGTTCGAAATAGATCCCAACGTCGTCGCGACAATCCGGCGAGCTGTGCCGCACGCGCGCGCCGTGACGGCGTCCACGGCGGACCAGGTGTTGACGGGCGTCGCCGAGCGCGCGGCGTTGGCGCAGCGTTCTGGTGCCGACGTGGTGGACATGGAAGGGACGCACCTGGCTGTGGCGCTCGCCGCGCGCGGCGTGCGGTTCGCGATGGTGCGCGTTGTAAGCGACGACGCGTCGCGCGACTTGCCCGCCCTCGCCGATGCCGTTGGCCCGGATGGGCGCATTCGCCCGCTACGCGTCGCGTTCGCGTTCGCGCGCGCGCCGCGGGCGGCGTTGCGGTTCGTGGTCGACGTGCGCCTGGCGCTCGTCGCGCTGCGCGAGGTCGCGCGCGCCGTCGCAAGCATACCGGATGACGGTCGCGCAAAGCGACGCATGCGAGTCTTATGACTGCGGGCGCTTACGCTGCGGTGACGAAGTCAGCCATCTTCCGAGCGACGGACGAACGTGCGCCCTTTCCACGTGCCGCCGTGACCGAGCGCGTCGTGGCGAGCGGAATCGATCGTCATCGCAACGTAGAGCGCCGCCGCGGCCGGCAGCGCCAGCGACGCGAGCGGTGGAACCCGATAGAGCTTCAGCGTCGGCGCGTACGCGAGCGCCACGAGGGTCCAGGCGATGATCCCTGGTAACGCGATGTCGGCGCGGCGGCGGCGCACGCCGGCAAACGACGCTGCGACCGGGACGTAATAGAGCAGCAGCATCCCGGCGACCGTTCCGGCGAGCAGCGCCGGAGAATGGCGCAGTTGCGTGTACGCCGTGCGCGCGACCATGGACCAGATCGCGCCGAACGACGCGTACGGCCGGATGCTGCGCGAGCGCGTCGCGAGGGTCAGCCGTAAACCGCCGCCCGCACCTTTGACCGCGGCGGCAA
Source organism: Vulcanimicrobiota bacterium (assembly GCA_963723635.1). Classification (GTDB taxonomy): domain Bacteria; phylum Vulcanimicrobiota; class Vulcanimicrobiia; order Vulcanimicrobiales; family Vulcanimicrobiaceae; genus Vulcanimicrobium. The sequence continues at coordinate 96,100 of CAVRRP010000029.1, forward strand.
GCGCGCAATCGTCGATGAGCTCGCCTTTGATGCGGTCCACGCCGCCGATGCGGACCAGCACGTCGTCGGCGACGAGCACGCAGCCGCCCGCAGCGGCCGCGGTGGTACGGCGATCATCGTTCACCCACGCGAACGGGTACAGCATGCGAAAGAAAAACACGAACGCAGGGATGAGCAGCTGCTCCCACGGCGACGCGCAGTGGAGCGCGACCATCTGCGAGACCAGCGCACGGTTGTCGTGCGCTGCGGTGGCGACGAGTCGCGCGAGCGTGTCGGGATCGTGCTCGACGTCCGCATCGGTGAACCACCAGTATGCCGGCGTCGCACCGTCAGCGCGCGCCGCCGCGACACCCTGCGCGAGCGCCCAGACCTTCCCCGTCCAGCCGTCGGGACGAGGCCCGCCGTCGACGACGCGCGCGCGGCCTCCGGCTGCCTGCCGCGCGATCGTCGCGCGCGCGACCGCGCCCGTGCCGTCGTCACTGCCGTCGTCGACGAGCGTGATCGCGAATCGGCCGGAATAGTCTTGCGCGAGCAAGGATGCCAGCGTGCGGGCGACGACGTCCGCCTCGTTGCGCGCCGGGACGACCGCATGCACGCGCGGCGCCGGATCACCAGGGGCCGGATCACGGAGGCCGTCCGCACGTGCGTCCCAAAACCGACCGCGAGCGACGACGAGCCCGACCCACGCCGCCGCCCCCACCCAGGCTGCGGCCCGCAGTGCCTTCAGAATTGAACGGCGCTCCGCCCCAGACTTCGCGCCCCGACCTCGCATGAACGTTTCGACATCGCACGACCCCACTGCGCTCGGTCCATCAGCGGAACCTCTATCGGTCGCCGCGGCGATCGAGCGCGCCGCCGATGCGCTGTTTCAGTTGCAGCATCCCGACGGATACTGGTGGGCGGAGCTGCAATCCAACGTGACGATCACCGCGGAGGTGCTGCTGCTGCACCACGTGTGGGGCACGTTCGACCGCGTGCCGCGGGTCGCGGCGGAACGGTATTTCCGCGGCGAACAGCGCGCGCACGGCGGCTGGGAGCTCGCGTACGGCGACGGCGGCGAGCTGAGCGTCACGATCGAGGCGTACCTCGCGCTGCGGCTGCTCGGCGTTTCGCCGGACGATCCCGCCCTGCGGCGCGCGCGCGCGTTCATCCTCATGCGCGGCGGCGTCACGCGCGCGCGCATCTTCACCAAGATGCACCTCGCGCTGGTCGGCGCCTACGACTGGGCGGACCTGCCCGCGCTGCCGCCGTGGCTGATGGTCTTGCCGGAGCGCGGGCCGTTCTCGATCTACGACCTGTCGAGCTGGGCGCGCGGCAGCACCGTTCCGCTGATTTTGCTGTTCGACCGCAAACCCGTCTACGGCCCGGTGCTGAACGTGGACGAGCTCTACGTTGAACGCCGCGCACGCGCGCGGTTCGCGCTGCCGCGCGGCGACGACGCGTTCGAGCGCGTCTTCAGCGGCGTCGATGCGGTGCTGAAATGGAGCGAGCGCATCGGGCTCGCGCCGTTTCGCGAGCGCGGGCTGCGGCTCGCCGAGAAGTGGACCGTCGAACGCCAGGAGCACACGGGCGACTGGGCCGGCATCATCCCCGCCATGCTCAACGCCATGCTCGGCCTGCGCGCGATCGGTTACGACCTCGACGATCCCGTCGTCGTGCGCGGGTTCGCCGCGATCGACGGCTTCACGATCACGCGTGCGCGTGACGATCACCTCACCGGCGGCGCTCCGTACCGCGTGCAGCCGTGCATCTCGCCGGTGTGGGACACCGGGCTCGCCGTGCGCGCGCTCGCGGACGCCGGCGTCGCGCGCGACGATCCGCGGCTCGTCAGCGCCGCGTCGTGGCTGCTCGACAAGCAGATCGTCGCGCGCTACGGCGACTGGGCGGTCAAGAACCGCGGCGGCGAGCCGGGCGGCTGGGCGTTCGAGTTCGAGAACGCGTGGTATCCCGACGTCGACGACACGGCGGTCGTCGCGATGGCGCTCGCGGCGGTCGACCATCCCGCGCCCGAGCGCATCGACGGCGCGATCGAGCGCGCGGCGCGCTGGGTTGCGACGATGCAGTGCAAGACCGGCGGCTGGGCGGCGTTCGACGTCGACAACGACAAGGAGTGGCTCAACCGCATCCCCTACGGCGACTTGAAGGCGATGATCGACCCGAGCACCGCCGACGTCACCGCGCGCGTGCTGGAAATGATCGCGCGCTGCGATCTCGGCGCGTGGGACGGTTTTGCCGACGCGCGCGTCGCGCGCGGGATTGCGTTCTTGCTGAACGAGCAGGAGCGCGACGGCGCGTGGTTCGGCCGCTGGGGCGTGAATTACGTCTACGGCACGAGCGGCGCCCTCGCGGCCCTCGGGCCGCTGAGCGCTCGGGACGGTGACGGTGTAACGCGCCGTGCGATCGACGAAGCGGTCGTGCGCGGCGCGGTGTGGCTCAAGAGCGTGCAGCAGCCCGGCGGCGGCTGGGGCGAGACGACGGACAGCTACGACGACCCGGCGCTGCGCGGCATCGGCCCGCCGACGGCAAGCCAAACCGCCTGGGCGCTGATCGGTCTGCTCGCGTGCGCGGAACGGTTACCGGAAATTGCCAATGCGTTCGCGCCGGCGATCGAACGCGGCGTGGAGTATCTGCTGCGCACGCAGCGTGCCGACGGAAATTGGGACGAGCCGGAGTTCACCGGCACCGGGTTCCCGGGACATTTCTATCTGAACTATCACCTGTACCGCCTGCATTTTCCGCTGACGGCGCTGGGCCGTTACGCCGCGCTCCGCGGTCGCGCGCCGTTGGTCGACTGACTCGCCGGCTGCGCGCTCGGCGCGGCCGCGGCATCGTTGCGCGGCGGCAGCATGCGAATCCCCAGCAGCAGCGCGGTCGCAATCGTCGGCATCACCTTCGGTTTGATCAAACGCCGGTCCAGACGCGCCATCATGCGGCGGTTCTCGGCGAGCGCGGTCTGCAGGAACATCAGCGGCGTGACGCCTTTGACGATCGCCGAAAGCTCGGGATCGTCGAGCGCGGGCATCGGCGGCAGATCGGTCGCGCCCGTCACCGTGCCCATCGCGGCGCGGAAGTGATATCCCAGCGCTTTCCATACATGCGAGCCGAGGCGGCCGCGTCCAGCCCGCGCCTCCTCGTAGCGCCACCAGTTGATGAAGAACACGATGTGGCGCGCCTCTTCGTACATCACGCCGTCGAAGACCTCGAGCAGCGCGGCCGGCAGGATCTTCTTCTCGCGCGCGAGCGCGATCGCGCCGAAGCCGACGAACGAGTCGGTGCACTCGCCGAAGCCGAAGATCGAGAACTCTTCGTCGGACACGGGCGCGTCGGCGATGTCGAGCGGCGGCGCCTCGATGCCGTAGCGCTCGATCGCGTGCGCCATGAGCCGGCCGTGGCGCGTCTCTTCCGTCCCTTGCAGCGCGACGGCCGCGCGGATCACCGGATCCTCCACGGTGTGCGCGAACGCCGTTACCATGCGGCCCGCGCGCTGCTCGATCGAGCGCGCGTAGCGCCAGAACGGGAACGCGCGCAGACGGCGGAGGTTCACCTCGTCGAGCTCGGGCCACGGGAGCTGCTCTGGCTCGAAGTCGACGTGCGTCTCGACGAACGTCCGGCAGAACAGGTCCCGGTGCTCGCGTGTTCCGACTCGCATGCGCCGCTATGCGACGAAGCGGCAAAGCCCCTCCTGCCCGAGGTGTCGTGCCCTCGTCGAGCACGCGGAGAGGCCCGACCCTCTCACCGGCGGAAGACCAAACGGTGCGGGGAGCATCGTCCAGAGTGACCGCCCGGGACCCGACGCTGCACGATGCCGAGCGTTTCTCGCGGCTCCTGCTGCCGCGTGTCTCGCGGACGTTCGCGCTGGGGATCAAGCTCCTGCCGCCCAAGCTCGAGGCGCCCGTGCGCACCGGTTACCTGCTGTGCCGGATCGCCGACACCATCGAGGACGATCTGTCCATGGCGCCCGACCGCAAGGCAGCGCTGCTGGACGACTTTCTGGCATGCTTCGAGAGCGCGGCGTCCGCCGACGACTTCGGTTCGTGCATCGCCGAGCTGGGCGCGAACGACGACTACCTGGCGCTCGTCGCGCAGACGGGGCACGTGTTCCACTCGTACCGGATGCTCGACGCGCCGACGCGCGACATCCTGCGCCGCTGGATCGGGGAGATGGTGCACGGGATGCGGCGGTTCGTGCTCGATCATCGCGACGGGATCCGCATTGCGAGCATCGAGGAGTTTCGCGAGTACTGCTACTTCGTCGCGGGCACGGTCGGCCATCTGCTCACCGAGCTGTGGTACGAGCACTCGGTGTTCGTCGGCAAGTCGACCTACACGCGGCTGCTCGCGCACTGCGAGGCCTTCGGGGAAGCGCTGCAGACCGTCAACATCCTCAAAGACATCGCCTGGGACGCCGAGCGCGAGAACGCGATCTACATCCCATCCGATCTGCTCGCGGCCGTGGGCAGCGGGCACGACACGATCCTGGGCGAGGAACGCCGCGCGGCGAACCGCGATGCGCTCGTGCCGCTGATCGACCTCGCGCAGGACGACATCGAGCGCGCCCTGCGCTACATCGAGGCGCTGCCGGCGACCGCGCTGCGCATTCGACTCTTCTGCGTGCTGCCGGTGCTCTTCGCGATCGCGACGATGCGCGAGCTCGAGCATTCCGAAGCGATGCTCGTCCCCGGTGGTGCGGTGAAGATCGCGCGCGCCGAAGTCCGCGCGCTCGTCGTCGCCGGCTCGACGTCGACGCTGACGAACCGCTCGCTGCGCTGGCTGGTCGATCGCGTGCGCAAGCGCCCGTTCACGTTTGCCGGCTGACCCGCGCGTGCCGACCGCGTTCGTCACCGGCGCGTCCGGCTTCGTCGGCGCGAATCTCGCGCGCGCCTTGCTCGAACGCGGCTGGCGCGTGCGAGCCCTGGTGCGCGGTGACGCGCCGTCGCTGGCCGGGCTGGACGTCGAGCGCGTCGCGGGCGATTTGTTCGCGCCGGCGCTCGCCGACGCCATGCGCGGCTGCGACGCGCTTTTCCACGTCGCCGCGACGTACAGCCTTTGGCGCCGCGACCGCGACGCCGTGCTGCGCGCGAACGTCGACGGCACGCGCAGCGTGCTCGCTGCCGCGCGGGCGGCCGGTGTGCCGCGCACGGTGCACACGAGCTCGGTCGCGGCCATCGGCGTGCGCGACGACGGCGCGCCCTCCGACGAGACCCATCAGAGCCCGCCCGGCGGTTTGGTCGGCGCCTACAAGCGCTCGAAGTACCTCGCCGAGCAGGTCGTGCGGCGCGCGGTGGACGCCGGTCAGGACGTCGTGATCGTCAACCCGACGACGCCGGTCGGACCGTGGGATGCGAAGCCGACGCCGACCGGGGAGATCATCGTCCGGTTTCTGACCGGCCGGATGCCGGCATACGTCGATACCGGGCTCAACCTGATCGACGTGCGCGACGTCGCCGCCGGGCACATCCTGGCGTACGAGCGCGGCGTGACGGGCGAACGGTACATTCTGGGCAACGAGAACCTCACGCTGCGCGCGCTGCTCGACCGGCTCGCGGCGATCGCCGGGCGCCCCGCGCCGGCGCTGCGGCTGCCGCAGATCGTCCCGCTGGCGTACGCAGCGCTGGGCGAGTACGTTCTCGCGCCGCTCGGCGTCCAACCGGACGTCTCGCTGGACAGCGTGCGCATGGCAAAGCAGCGAATGTTCTACACCGCGGAGAAGGCCGTTCGCGAGCTGGGACTTCCGCAGAGCCCCGTAACCAACGCGCTGGCGGATGCGGTCACCTGGTTTCGACAACACGGCTACGCCGCACGCGGCGCACGCCCGGCGGAGGACGGATGGCGATCTCTCTCAAGCAAGCGGTAGCGGTCGGCTCGTACGTCGTCCGGCAACGGATGGCGGGCCGCAAGCGCTACCCGCTCGTGCTGATGCTGGAGCCGCTGTTCCGCTGCAACCTCGCGTGCGGCGGCTGCGGCAAGATCCAGCACCCCGTCGAGGTGCTGCGCCGCCACCTGACGCCCGAGCAGTGCTTCGCGGCGGTCGACGAGTGCGGCGCGCCGGTCGTATCGATCCCGGGCGGCGAGCCGCTGCTGCACCCGCAGATCGACGAGATCGTGCGCGGCCTCGTCGCGCGCAAGAAGTTCGTGTACCTGTGCACCAACGCGATCCGCTTGGAAGCCAGCCTCGACAAGTTCGCGCCGTCGGAGTACTTCTCGTTCAGCGTGCACCTCGACGGGCCGCGCGACGTGCACGATCACGCCGTCGCGCGCGGCGGCATCTTCGACGTCGCGGTCGCTGCGATCAAAGCCGCCAAGGCGCGCGGTTTCCGGGTGACGACGAACACGACGATCTTCGACGGCGCCGATCCGGCGACGTTCCAGCAGTTCTTCGACTACCTCACCGACGACTTGAAGGTCGACGGAATGATGATCTCGCCCGGCTATCGCTACGAGAAGGCGCCCGATCAGGACCACTTTCTCGCCAAAGAGCAGACGCGCCAGCTGTTCCGCGCCATCCTCGCGCCGTACAAAGCGCGCAAGAATCGCTGGCAGTTCAATGCAAGTCCGTTCTTCCTCGACTTTCTCACCGGCGAAAAAGAGTACGACTGCACGCCGTGGGGCATGCCCAGCTACAGCCTTTTCGGCTGGCAGAAGCCGTGCTATCTGCTGGGTGAAGGCTATGCGAGCTCGTACCAGGAGCTGCTCGACGACACCGAGTGGGACAAATACGGCCACGCGAGCGGCAACCCGAAGTGCGAGGACTGCATGGTGCACTCCGGCTTCGAAGCGACGGCCGCCGCGGATTCGATGCGCCCGGGCAATATCTTCCGCTCGATCAAAGGCGTGCTCGCGCGCTGAGCCGCGCATAAAAACGCCGCCCCCGGAGCATCGTCCGGGCGGCGGCGTTCGCCTGCAGGCGCGTTCGTGTTACCAGGAGAGATAGATCGTCTTCTGGGCGGAGTATCCGGTCGTGTTATCGGTGATCGTCAACAGCGCCTCGGAGTCGTCCACGGAGTCGACCTTGAAGTTGCCGCTGCCCGAGATGAACCGCATGTTGCCGTACGTGATCTCCAGGAGCGCGTGCATCGAGTCGCCCGTCGCAGCGAGGCCGCATGACGCGCCCACGTTGATGTCCGGCTGCGTGCCGCCCGCAAGGTTCAACGGATCGGCGGCAGACCCGCTCCCGCTGGGGAACAGCGCCCAGATCGTCGGATTGACTTCTTGGCAGGGCGGGTTCAAGCCCGACGGATACGGCTTCACCGAGAGCGTGTAGTTGTACGTCTTGTCGACCGTGCGCACCGCGCGAACGGCGGACTTCTGCTGGGACGACGCGGCACCGCTGCCGGCCGGGACGCTCATGCTGCCTCCACCGCCGCAACCGGCGAGGAAAAGCGCCGCTAGACCTATGGTCAAGGAACGTTTCATCGAAAACCCCCTTTTCGGATGAACCTACGCTACGCCAAAACGGAGACGCGCCCAAGTGTCAGGAGACACAGCGTAACCGGCGCGAAATCAACGGCGCGCGAGCACCGAACCGATCGCATCGGACACCGCTTCTTCGCTTCGAAACGGTGCGTCGCCTATGCTTCGTTCGGCGACATTCTCATGCAGCGCGCTGCGCCAGGCGGCTGAATCGCCGGGAGCGTTCGCGTCCCTGGCGTACTCTCGGGGCATGATCTTCCAGCCTGAGTTCGAGACGCTCGAACGGCACGCGCTCGAGGCGCTTCAGCTCGAGCGGCTCCAGGCGCTCGTCGAGCGCTTGCGCGACGCGAACGACATCTACCGCGAGCGCCTGCGCGGGGTCACGGTACCGCGTTCGCTGGACGACGTCGCGGGGCTGCCGTTCAGCACGAAAGCCGATATGCGCGACGCCTATCCGCTGGGTCTGCTGGCCGTGCCGGAGCGCGATCTCGCGCGCATCCATGCCTCGTCGGGGACGACCGGGAACCCGACGATCGGCGCGTACACGAAAGAAGACGTGCGCGTGTTCGGCGAGGTCGTCGCGCGCAGCTTCGCGGCGGGCGGCATCGCGCCCGGCGACATGTTCCAGGTGGCATGGGGCTACGGCTTGTTCACCGGCGGCCTGGGCGGGCACGGCGGCTGCGAGACGCTGGGCGCGTGCGCGATCCCCGCCTCGAGCGGGAACACCGCGCGCCAGATCCAGCTGCTGTGCGATCTGCCCGTGATCGGCATCGGCTGCACGCCGTCGTACGCGCTCGTGCTCGCCGAACGCCTCCGCGCGGAGAACCGCCGGCCGAAGGCGCTGAAATATGCGATCTGCGGCGCGGAGTCGTGGACGCGCGAGATGCGCGACGAGCTCGAAGAGCTGTTCGGCGTCACGGCGACCAACATCTACGGTTTGACCGAGATCATCGGGCCCGGCGTCGCGCAGGAGTGTCTGGAAAAACAGGGACTGCACGTTCAGGAAGATCACTTCCTCGCCGAGATCATCGACCCGGACACGGGCAAACCGCTCGCCGACGGCGAGCGCGGCGAGCTGGTGATCACCACGCTGACGCGCGAGGCGATGCCCGTACTGCGCTATCGTACGCGCGATCTCACGTCGTTGGTACGCGAGCGCTGTGCATGCGGGCGCACCACCGCGCGCATCGACTGGTTCACGGGGCGTGTCGACGACATGCTGGTGATTCGCGGCGTCAACGTGTTTCCGTCGGCGATCGAGGAGGTGCTGCTGCGCTTCCCGGAGCTGTCGCCGAACTACCGCATCTTCGTCGACCGCCCGCCCAACGGGCTGGACACGCTGCTGGTGGAGGTGGAGCATCATCCCGCCGCAGTCGTCGACGACACGGCCGCGTTCGCGCGCACGGTCACGAAGCGGCTGTCGGAGACGCTGCTGGTGTCGCTGGAGACACGCGTCGTGGCGCCGGGGACCATCGAGCGGATCGAGGCAGGGAAGGCCAAACGCGTCATCGACCGGAGAAGCGCATGAGCGACCCTTCGACCGGCGCGGAACAAGCCGTCGTCGTCACCGAGCGCCCGCACGACCACGTCGCGCTCGTGCGGCTGAACCGACCCAAGGTGCTCAACGCGCTGTCGAACGAGGTCGCGGAGCGGCTCGCCCAGACGTTCGAGGCGCTCGACGCCGACGGCGTCACGCGCGCGATCGTGCTCACCGGCGGCGACCGCGCGTTCGCGGCCGGCGCCGACATCGCCGAGTTCGCCGCGGACGGGCCGCGGCTCGAGGTCTGGGATCGCCTGTGGGCGGTCGGGCTGCCGATCGTCGCCGCGGTGCGCGGGGTCGCGCTCGGCGGCGGGCTGGAGCTCGCGATGTCGTGCGATCTCATGGTCGTCGCCGACGATGCGCGCCTGGGTCAGCCCGAGATCAACCTCGGCGTGATGCCGGGCGCGGGCGGCACGCAGCGCCTGACGTGGGCCGTCGGCAAGACGCTCGCCACGGAGATGGTGCTGCTCGGCCGCGAGCTCAGCGGGCGCGAAGCGGAGCTGCACGGTCTGGCGAACCGCTCGGTCCCGGCCGAGCGCGTGCTGCCGGTCGCGCTGCAGCTCGCGCGCGCACTCGCGAAGCAGGCGCCGCATGCGGTGCGCGTCGCGAAGCGCGCGATCGCGCAAGCGTTCGAGCAGTCGCTGCACGCCGGGCTGCTCGACGAGCGGCGCGCCTTCTACGGCCTGCTGAAAACCGAAGACGCGCGCGAAGGCGTCGACGCGTTCCTGAACAAACGCAAACCCACATGGCAAGGACGATGAGCGAGCCGCTCGACCATCGCGTCGAGATCGCGGACGGCGTCGCGACGGTCACGTTCGACCGCCCGCAGGCGTACAACGCGTTCACCGCGGACATGGTCCAATCGCTGCTCGCGAGCTTGAAATCGGTCGAGCGCGACAAGGCCGTGCGCGCGGTCGTGCTGACCGGCGCGGGCAAAGCGTTCTGCGCCGGCCAGGCGCTCGACGACGAGAAGACCTTGCCGCGAGACGGTTCGCATGCGCTCTTCAACGCGATCGAGCGCGGGTACGGGCCGCTGGTCACCGCGATCCTGACGTCGGAGAAACCGTTCGTCGCGGCGGTGAACGGCGTCGCCGCCGGCGCGGGCATGGGAATCGCGTGCGCGTGCGATTTTCGCATCGTCGCCGAGACCGCGTCGTTCACGACGGCGTTCGTGAAGATCGGCCTGGTGCCGGACAGCGGCTTGTCGTTCACGCTGCCCCGGCTGATCGGCTACGGGCGCGCGCTCGAGCTGTGCCTGCTGTCGGACAAAGTCGACGCACGGCGCGCCGACGCGCTCGGTCTGTGCACGAAGGTCGTGCCGGCCGATCAGGTCGTCGCCGAGGCGCAGACGCTCGCGCGGCGATTCGCGCGCGGGCCGCGCTCGGTCGGCTTCGTCAAGCGCGAGCTGCTGCGCAACGGCGGCGGCGATCTGCGCGCGGCGCTGGACTTCGAGCTGCAATTGCAAGCGGCGGCCGGCGAGAGCACGGATTTCACCGAAGGCGTCGCCGCGTTCCGCGCCAAGCGCGAGCCTGTTTTTCGCGGCGAATAAGCGCGATTGGAGAATTGCTTTATTCACGTTGCCGGCGTGGCACGCGATGCGTAAAACGGGCTCACCCACTTGGGGATGCGAGCCGCGTCGTTATCATTGTAGATGGTGATGTCGAGGTGCTCCGAGTTTGGGAAGAGCTCGTGGAACACCGCGGCCGCCTCCTCCACCGCGCGCAGATCTTTCTTATCGTTCTGCACGACGATCAATAGCACCATTTCGGAAACCGCGGTCGTCTGCCGCTGCGCTCGCACGAGGTAGGCACGCTCCACGGCGGGGTTCGATTCGAATTTCCAGCCGAGCCACTTCTTGAGCTGTTCCTCGGGCGCGCCGTCCTGTTCCATCAGGATCGTGATGCGGTCGCGCCCGTGGTACTGCCGATACACGCTTTGCGCCTCGGACTCCGTCTGGAACAACTCGCCCCACGCGATGAGCAGGACGTCCTCCGGAGAAACGACGCGCGCGCTGGACGGCACCGTATCGCGAAGACGCGCGACGTACACCGGGATCGGCCAATTCCGCGGCTTGCGCAGCGTCCAGCCGTCCAGCCGCGAGGCGAGCACGATCTGTCTCAACGGCTTTCCGAACACCATCGTGTCGACGGGCGGATCAATATCCGCCATCAGCAGATCGTCGCGCCGCCCGTCGCTGATGAACGGCCCGCAATAGCATGCCCGGGGACGCGCGACCGCTTCTCCTTCGCCTGCCGAGGTGAGATAAAAGTCCGGCGCTCTGCGACCTGTCATCGGCGTACGTTGCCACGCAAATCCGCGCAATCAAACGTCCTCACGCCATTCTAGACGATGTTCACCTTGACGGGGTTTGCCGGGGCGCGGCCAGATGGCGCAGGTCGCGCCGGGAACCCGCCGTTGACCGCGCCTGTTCGCAAGTCGATCGAAAACGGTCGCGGGCGTTCCGCGGGTCCGTGCGCGACGCCGCGGAGCGCTCCATGCTCCACCCGCAGCGCGTCGATGCCGTCCTCGGCAACCGATACGCGCCACACGACGCCGGCCGCGCCGACGGCGCACAGGATCAACTCGTCGTAGAGGACGAGCAGCGCGTCGTCGACGGCTTCCACCACACCCAACCAGGAACCGGGGATCTGCACCGCTTCCTGCGGCGCATTCACCGGCACGAGAAATGCGGAGCTTTCTGCCGCGACCATCGTGAAATCGGGATTCGCGGTCCGCCAAGCGCCGCTCAGGCCACCCGGGCGGTACGTCGCCGCGTGAACGAGAAGGGTCACGCGCCGTTCGTCCGTCGTCAGCTCGAAGAGTCTCGACGTCGCCGACGACGCCGTGCCGGCTGGCACGGCGATCACGTCGACACCCCCCGGCGCTTCATGGGCTGCGCGTATCTCGTAGCTCATCGCGTCTACGCTTCGACGGAGCGAACCGTCGCTTCCCCAATTTCGTACGCGGCGAGACAGAGCCCGAACCGGTCTCCACTTCGCGGCGGGTGGACGACCTTGTCCCAGAAGACGAACTTGATCTCGCGTTCCACCGGCTCGTCGAGCGGCACCCCGTCGTGCACGTAGAGCATGCCCGCGTGCCGCTCACCGTTCCAGCCGAGCTCGACCCCGACCCAGCCGCCCGGCTTCGCGGCCCTGATCGTCTGCGTCACGGCGCCGGGCGTATGCCGAACGCAAACCTCGCAGCGGAGGAACGGGCGTCGGATTTCAATGGCCGTCATGTCGTTGCTCATCGCTCGAACCTCATCACGTTCACGGCTGAGTCGCTCGTCGGTAGCATTTTGGTACCACAATTTTGAGGGCTACACGCGCGCGAACCAGACTTGTCGTAGCCGTACGAGCTTCAGCCGGCAGCGGCGATCTGCGCCGCGCCGGCGAACGCCGACGGCACCGTGAAATTGGGGATCGTGGGGGCCGGGGCCATCGGCTTGACGCTCGCAGCACAGCTCGCGCGCGCGCACGATATCGTCGTTCTCGCACGCCGCGGCGACGTCGTTGCCGTGCTCGAACGCGACGGAATCGCGCTCGTGGAAGAGCGCGGCGTGCACTACGTGCCCGTCCGCGCGACGGTGGACCCCCGCGCGTTCTCCGACCGCGACGCCGTGATCGTCGCCGTGAAGTCGTATGCGACGGTAGACGCGCTTGCGCCGTTGCGTGGTATCCTGCACCGCCCAGCGCTCGTCGCCTCCGTTCAGAACGGGTTGGGGAACGTGGAGCTGGCGCGCGGGGCGCTGCCCGGCGCGCGCGTCGTCGCGGGCTCGACGACGCAAGGCGCGGTGCGGCTCGCGGACGGACGCGTGCGGGCGGTGAACTGCGGGACGACGACGTTCGCGCGTGACGACGGTGCGTCCCCGACGAGCGATGAGCTCGCTGCGGCATTCCTCGCGGCCGGGCTCGAGGCACGCGTGATCGACGACGCGCACGCGCTGCTGTGGCGCAAGCTCATCGTGAACGCGGCCGTCAACCCGCTCTGCGCGCTGGCGGGCCGCACGAACGGCGCGATCGCGCACGATCCGGATCTCGAGCTGCTCGCGCGGGGGTTGACCGCCGAAGCGGCCGCCGTCGCGCGCGCCGACGGGGCCGAGATCGCCGAGCCGTGGGAGATCGTCCGAGCGGCGGCGGACGCCTCCGCAGCGAACGACAACTCGATGCTGCAAGACCTCGACGCCGGCCGGCCGACCGAGATCGACGCGATCTCCGGCGCGATCGTGCGCCGCGCCGGCGCTCATGGGATCGCCGTGCCGCTGACCGAGACCGTGCTGCGGCTGGTGCGCGCGCGCGAGCGGTCCGCAGCCGATCGCCCGCGCCACGCGGAGCCGAACCGATGAGCCGCCGCGTCGGCGCCGCCGAGATCGCCGCTCGCAAGGGCGCGGCATTTCCCGTGATTACGGCGTACGACGCGCCGTTCGCGCGCTGCGCCGAAGCGGCCGGCATCGACGTGATCCTGGTCGGCGACTCGCTCGGGATGGTGGTGCTCGGCTACGACTCGACCGCGCAGGTCGAGCTCGCCGACATGCTCCGCCATGGCGCCGCCGCAGCGCGCGGAACGCAGCGCGCGCACGTCGTCGTCGACTTGCCGTTCGGCACGTACGAAGCGTCCGACGAGCTCGCGGTCGCGAGCGCGACCGCGCTGGTGAAGCACGGCGGCGCGTCGTCGGTGAAGCTCGAAGGCGGCAAGCGCGCGGCCGCGCGGATCAGCGCGATCGTGGCCGCCGGTATCCCGGTGTGCGCGCACATCGGCGTGCTGCCGCAGACGGCCTCGCTCGGCAGCGGCTTCCGCCTCAAGCGCGAGCACGATCGATTGCTGCGCGACGCGGACACGGTCGTCGAAGCGGGCGCGTTCGCCGTCGTGCTGGAGATGGTCGAAGACGCGCTGGCCGCCGAGATCACGCAGCGCATCGCCATCCCGACCATCGGCATCGGCAGCGGCCCGCGCTGCGACGGCCAGGTGCTCGTGCTGCACGACGTGCTCGGCCTGTATCCCGACGCGCCGCCGTTTGCCAAGCAATACGCGAACCTAGCCGCGGACGCCACCGCCGCGCTGCGTGCGTTCGCCGGCGACGTTCGCGCGCGCACGTTCCCGACCGAACGCGCCGCCGCGGCCCCGGCGCGCGAGGCGACCGGCTACCGCCCGTAGCCGCGTTTAGAGCAGCAGCAGCGCCGCCGTTCCGAGCCGGTCGAGCGTCGCGTTCGTGACGCTGAGCCCGGTACCACGTCCGCCTCGGCGCCGGAATACGATCTGCAGCGCGTCGCGCCGTTCGTCCGACGTGTTTTTCGTTCCCGAATGCCACAAATGGCCGTTGAAGACGATCGCGTCACCTGCGCGCGCGGTGACGATGCGCTCGCGCGGATACGGCCGCCCGGCTTCGACCGGGGCGTCGGGCACGGGATCCCGGTGCGAGCCGGGCACGACGCGCGTCGCGCCGTTGCATTCCGTGAAGTCGACCAGCGGAACGATCGTCGTCACGACGTGATACGGATCGCCGGCGATGAGCGGAACGTCGTCGGCATGCAAGGCCTGCGCGCCGTAGCCCGGCCGCGGTCCGCGGTACCCCGCGGCGAACACATGAAAGTCGGCGCCGACGACGTGCGCGACCGCTGCGAGCAGTCGCGGTGACGTCAGCACGCCGTCGAAGGCCGCACCCGAGTCGAGGATGTCGTCGAGGTGCAGCGTGCCGCCGTGCTTGCGCGTCGGATCGCGGCGCGCGACGTCGAGCTGTTCTTCGAGCGCCGATCGCATCGCCGCGACGCTCGCCGCATCGGCGACACCGTCGAGCACGACGAAGCCGTCGCGGTCGAGCGCGGCCCGCTCGTCGTCCGCGAGCACCGCCGGCGTGACACCGAGTGCGGCAAGGATCTCCCGTGCTTCCGTCTCCGAGACGCTCATCACGATACCTCCGTGCGTACGACCGCTACGGCGACGGTTTCGGCTGCGCTCCGGTCGCCGCCGCGGCCGCCGCCGTCATCTCGCGGTCGAAGCGCGCGTGCAAGCCGCCGTTGGGGCCGACATAGAGATCGAAGTGCGTGCGCTGCGGGATGATCTCGATTTGCGCGTCGTTGCCCGGCAACTGCGCGAGCGCGTCGCGCAACCGCATCACGCCGCGTTCGAGCTGGAACGTATCCCAGCTTCCGACGACGACGTGCAGCTTGCCGCGCAGCTTCGGCCCGAGCGTCGCCCAGTTGTCGCGCAGCGTCCGAACGATGTCGTAGTGTGCTTCCCAGTAGTGCGCGACGTCCGGATCGATGCGGCCCGTATCGCGGTCGAACAGCGGCTGCGGGCGGCCGTCTTCGCCGCGCGGTGAGAACACCGCGTCGAACGAGCCGAACTGTCCGCCGTACGACCCGAGCGCGTGCTCCTGCAAGACGTAGTCGCGCAGCGGCACAACGTCCTTGCCTTTGATTCGCACGAGCATGTAGGGCCGGCGGGCGCGCGTGCGATAGATGTTTCCGTCCGGATCGTCGACCAGATTCGGACCCGTGAAGTCATGGAAGTCGAGCGGGTCGGGCGACGTCGACCACGTTCCGCCGAAGACGGACGGGTACGTTACCTGCAGCCACATCGTGCTCCAGCCGCCCGAGGAATGGCCGGTGAGAAAGCGCGTTCCCTCGGTGCCGGTCATGCGCCAGCGCGATTCGAGATAGGGGATGAACTCCGTGGTGAGCGCGTGACCCAGCGGCCCGTTGTTCACGGAGTCCGCGAACACGCCGTGGCCGAGCGGCACGTGCGGATCCAGGTAGACGTAGATCAACTGCGTCCCGCCCGCCGCGGCGAGGCGCGCGTGGTCGCGGTTCGCGATCTCCGCGAGGTAGCGGTCCGACGTGCCGTACCCGCCGACGACGTACACCGTCGCATAGCGGCGGCTCGATGTCGCGTAGCCGTCCGGCGGCTGCACGTACGCGCGCATCGCGGTGGACCGACCGAAGAACGCGCTGAGCGATGGGCTGACGAACGTCTCCATCCGGCCCGAAGCGCTCGTCGCCGCGGGCGCGTTCTTCGCCGGCGGCATCGTCTCCGCCGGACGGCGCGCGCGCACGTCGATGGTCGTCACCGCACCCGGTGCAATGCGAACGCTGACGTTCGCGCTCGTCGGATCGCCCGGCTGCCCGCCGTCGTACGTGTAGCGGTGCTGCACGTCCAGCTCGGCGCGCGCAACATAGCGGCCGGGGGCGAGCACGCGCAGCGCCGTCGGGTATGCGTCTGCATTCACGGGAATTTCGACGGCCGAGCCGGCGGGCGCATCGACCTCCGTGCCGAGGATCTCGACCGATCGCGGCTCGAACGCCCCCGGTTCGACGGGCTCGTTCTTCTTCGGCGCGATCTGCGTCAGAAACACCAGCACGCGTCCGTGCAGCTCGCCGAGGCCGCGATCGAACTGCACGACGATGCGCGGCGCGGGCGGTGGCGGCGTCGCGCCGGCGGGTCCGCCGAGCGCGACGAGCGCGACGAGTGCGCAGACCAGCGGAAGAAATCGCCGCATCAGATGCGCTCGAAGATGGTCGCGATGCCCTGGCCCATGCCGATGCACATCGTCGCGAGGCCGTAGCGCCCGCCGCGTCGCTTGAGCTCGTGCAGCAGCGTCGTCGCGATGCGCGCGCCGCTGCATCCGAGCGGGTGCCCGAGCGCGATCGCGCCGCCGTTCACGTTCACGATCGCCGGATCGATGCCCAGCTCGTTCACGCAGGCGACGGCTTGCGCGGCGAACGCTTCGTTGAGCTCGACGAGATCGAGGTCTTCGACGCGCAAGCCGGCGCGCTGGAGCGCCTTGCGCGTCGCGCCGATCGGCCCGATTCCCATCACGCTGGGGTCGACGCCGAACGTCGCCGACGTCACCACGCGCGCCAGCGGCTGCCAGCCGTGCTTCTCCGCGGTGGCGGCGCTGCAGATCAAGAGCGCTGCGGCACCGTCGTTGAGCGGCGACGCGTTGCCGGCCGTCACCGTGCCGTTCGCTTTGAATGCAGGCTTGAGCTTCGCGAGCGATTCGAGCGTGGTGTCGGGCCGCGGCGCCTCGTCCTGCGTGACGTCGTAGCTCTTCTTCCCCTGCTCGACATGCACCGGAATCAGCTCCGCGTCGAAGCGGCCGGCGGCGACCGCGGCGTTGCACTTCGTCTGGCTCCCGTATGCGAAGCGGTCTTGATCGTCGCGCGTCACGCTGAACTGCTCCGCAACCTTCTCCGCGGTCTCGCCAAGCGAGATCGGCGGGTACATCGCGGCGAGCCGCGCGTTGACCATCCGGTTGCCGAGCGTCGTATCGTGGATGTCCGGCGCGCGGTCGTACGCCTTCTCGGATTTGAGGATCACGAACGGCGCACGCGTCATCGACTCCGCGCCGCCGGCGATCGCGACGTCGATCACGTCGGCCTTGATCGCGTGAAACGCGGAGTTCAGCGCTTGCAGGCCGCTGCCGCAGAGCCGGTTGAGCGTCGTCCCCGACACGCTCGTCGGAAGCCCCGCAAGCAGCGTCGCCATGCGGCCGACGTTGCGGCAATCCTCACCGGCTTGGTTCGCCGCCCCCCAAAAGACGTCGTCGATGATCGCGGGGTCGACCCCGGTACGGTCGACCAGCGCGCGGATCGCGTAGGACCCGAGATCGTCCGGACGGACGGGAGCGAGCGCGCCGCCGTACCGCCCCATGGGCGTGCGCAGCGCATCGACGATGACAGCTTCAGCCATACCAGCCGGGACACTTAGGCCCCAGCGGGAGCGGCGCCTGTCCACCATTGCGGACAAAATGTAAGCCCCGCACGCGTACCTTTCGGCAGAGGCTTACGGGACCGCGCTCAGTGTAGCGAGAATATGCCGGGGTGTCAAGTTTCTTTCCGCTATGATGCGGAACATGGGCGTATGACGACGATACAAACGCGCTGCTGCGTTGCCGGGGGCGGGCCGGCCGGGATGATGCTGGGCTTTCTGCTGGCGCGGGCCGGGATCGACGTCGTCGTGCTCGAGAAGCATGCCGATTTCTTGCGTGATTTTCGCGGTGATACCGTGCACCCGTCGACGCTGGAGCTCATGTACGAGCTGGGGCTGCTCGACGAGTTTCTGAAACGGCCGCATCAGGAGGTCGTGCAGCTGCTCGGCATCATCGGCGGCACGGCCGTGCCGGTCGCCGATTTTTCGCACGTGCCCACGCATTGCAAGTTCATCGCGCTCATGCCGCAGTGGGACTTCTTGAACTTTCTCGCCGAGAGCGGGCGGCGCTATCCGTCATTCCGCGTGCTCATGCGGGCGGAGGTCACGGACCTGATCGACGCGGGTGACCGCATCGCAGGCGTTCGCGCGACCACGCCGGACGGGCCGGTCGAGATTCGCGCCGACCTCGTCGTCGGCGCGGACGGCCGCCACTCCACCGTGCGCGCGAAGGCAGGCTTGCACGTCGACGACATCGGCGCGCCGATCGACGTGCTGTGGATGCGGCTGCCCAAACATGCGGGCGATCCCAGCGGTTCGGCGCTTGGGCGGTTCGATGCCGGCAAGATCCTCGTCACGCTCGACCGCGGCGACTACTGGCAGTGCGCCTCCGTTATCCCCAAGGGCGGATACGACGTGCTGCGCGCACGCGGTCTTCAGGCGCTGCGCGACGACATCGCGGCCGTTGCGCCCGACCTCGCCGACCGCGTCGGGGCGCTGCAGAGCTGGGACGACGTCAGGCTGCTGACCGTCACGGTCGACCGGCTGCGCCAATGGTACCGTCCCGGCCTGCTGTGCATCGGCGACGCGGCGCACGCGATGTCGCCGATCGGCGGCGTGGGCATCAACCTCGCGGTCCAAGACGCCGTCGCCGCCGCGAACATGCTGTTCGAACCGCTGCGCACCGGCGCGCCTTCGGTACGCGACCTCGCCGCGGTGCAGCGGCGCCGCATGCTGCCCGTCCGTTTGACGCAAGCGATGCAGGTGTTCATTCAGAACCGCGTCATCACGAGCGTGCTGACGGATACGAAGCCGACGAAGGTGCCGTGGCCGCTGAAGCTCGTGCTCGCGCTCCCGTTCGTACGGCGCCTCCCGGCGCGCGTGGTCGGCGTCGGGTTTCGTCCGGAGCACGTGCGTACGCCGGAAGCCGCTACGCCTCGATCCGCCTGACGCGCGCGATCGCCAGCTCGTCGGCCAGTGCGTCGAGATCGTCGATGACCGGGCCGATCAGCGGGATGCCGTCGCGCCGGAACGCGACCTCGTTCTCGTGCTCGATCTCGCCGGCGACGTAGATGCGCTCGTGGCCCGGAAGCGGCGCGCTCGCTTTGAACGCGCGCAGCTCGCGGTCCATGTCGCGCTTGAAGTGCGCGACGTCGCGCAGCGCATCGATGCGGATCGCGCCGAAGAAATGCGACGTGATTCCCGAGGGTGACGTCGTGCTCTCACCGATCGACAGCGCGGTGCCGAACCAGCCGGCGGCGAGCACGCCGGTGAGCAGCTCGGCGAGCGCGCCCATTCCGTAGCCTTTGTGGCCGCCGTGGTCGGTGCCGAAGCCTCCGAGCGGCAGCAGGGAGCCGGAGTGGCGCACCGCCGGATCGTCCGTCGGGTTGCCGTCCGCGTCGACGGCCCAGCCCGGCTTGAGCGGCAAACCTTTGCGCTCGTACACTTCGAGCTTGCCGTACGTCACCGTCGTGGTCGCGAAGTCCAGCACGAACGCGGGCTCGTCGCCGGCCGGGATGGCGAACGCGAACGGGTTCGTGCCCTGCATCTTGTCGCGGCCGAACGTCGGTACCGCGAAGTGCGCGGAGTCCGTCGAGCAGATGCCGATCATGTCGTGCGGCAGCGCCATCATCGCGTAGTAGCCGGCGATGCCGTAGTGATTCGAGTTGCGCACCGCCGCGAACGCGATGCCGCTGTCGCGCGCTTTCTCGATCGCGCGCGTCATCGCATGGTGCGATGCGGGGTGTCCGAGGCCGTTACCCGCGTCGAGCAGCAGCGACGTCGAGGTATCGCGCACGACATCGTAGTGCGGGTTCGCGGCGATGCGGCCGTTGCGGATGCGGTCGACGTAGAACCAGCGCAGCCGGGCGACGCCATGTGACTCGATGCCGCGCCGGTCGGCCGCTACGAGCACGTCGCCGACGATGCGCGCCTGCTCCGCGCTCACGCCGACGGTCGTGAGTGCGCGCTCGACGAACGTGATGAGCTCGCTCTCGGGGACGCGGGCGACGTCAGGCAACGGTGAACCGCTCCAGCTTCTCGATCTCCAGGCGCTCCGCCATCGCGTCGAGTGTGTCCCACACTTTGGGGTCGATGGGTACGCCTTCGCGCCGGTAACGCTCGGTGTTCTCGCGCTCGGGCGTGCCGGCGGTGACGACGCGCTCCGCACCGGGCACCGGCGCGCTGCTCTCGAGCTCGCTCAGCTCGCGCGCGAGGTCGCGCTGGAACGCGCTGCCGTCGCGCAGTGCATCGATGCGAAACACGCCGAAGAAGTGGCCGACCGTGCCGCCGTGCAGGCCGCGTTCGTCGAGGCGCAAGGCGGTGCCGAACATGCCGCCGGAAAGCACGCCGCACAGGATCTCCACGAGCGCGCCCAGGCCGTAGCCCTTGTGGCCCCCGTACTCCGTGCCGTAGCCGCCGAGCGGCAGCAGCGCGCCCTGCGTCATCGCGAGCGTGGGATCGAGCGTCTCGCGGCCGTCGGCGTCCACGGCCCAGCCGGGTTTGAGCGCCTTGCCCTTGCGCTCGCTGACTTCCAAACGGCCGAACGTCACGCCGGTCGTCGCCATGTCGAGCACGAACGGCGGGTGGCCGTCCGCGGGAATCGCGACCGCGATCGGGTTCGTGCCTTGCGTCTTCTGGCGCCCGAACGTCGGCACCGCGAGGTGCGTCGAGTTGGTCATGGACAAGCCGATCAGATCGTACTCGAGCGCCATCATCGCGTAGTACGCCGCGATGCCGTAGTGGTTCGAGTTGCGCACCGTCGCGAACGCCAGGCCGCTCTCGCGCGCCTTCTCGATTGCCTTGCGCATGGCGAAGATGCCGGCCGGGTGACCCAAGCCGTTGCCGGCGTCGAGCGCGAATTGGGTCGGCCGGTCGCACAGCGCGGCGTAGGTTGGTCGCGCGTTGACGACGCCCGCCTCGATGCGGCGCACGTAGAACGTGTCGAGCCGCGCGATCCCATGCGACTCAACCCCGCGCAGATCGGCCGCGACGAGCACGTTCGCGACGTCGTTTGCATCGGAGTCGCTGAGGTTCACGGCCCGCAGCGCCCGCACGATGAAATCATGCTCGGACGCTTCGTGCGTGCGGATCTTCGAGGGAGCTTCGCCGATCATTCCGGACGTCCCAAGCCCGCGATCCGTTCAGCGACGTTTGCCAGCAGCCGGTCAGCGGCGTACTCGTCGTAACGCGCGCGGTCGTAGCAAAGCGCCAGCCAGCACCGGCCGTCCGCAATCGCGCCCGGGGCGAGGATCGCCGGCTCGCCCGGCGCAACGAGCGGAAACGCGAAGAGCGTCCCCGTCACGCCGACGTTCGTCACGGTAGCCGCCGCACCGCCGACGTCGTTGGCGGTAAGCGCGTTCGTGCGCGCGCGTTCCGCGAAGTCGCCGATGCGCACCGAAATGTCGTGCAGGGACGCGTCCCGCGCGTCCGGCACGACGGGGACGACAAGACCGCCCGGCACCTCGACGGCAACGCCGATGCGGTCCGCTTCGAGCGCTTGCGCGAACGCTTTCACGAAGTATGCGGTCCACGATGCGCCGCGGCGTTCGATCCCGCTCACGTCGACGAACCGTGCGCACGAGCCCTGCGCGATCGTCGCACGCGCTTCGGTCATGCGCTCGGCGATGCGCTTGCGCATGGGCGTGAGGCCGCCGTTGGAGCGGGCGCCGGCGGCGCCGTGGATCGGCCGCGAAACCGCGGTGTGCTCGACCGGCGGGCTCGTGTGTGCCAACGGCGGGCTCGTGTGCGGTGACGACGCGCTCGGCGGCGCTTCGACGGCGCCGCCTTCGCCCGCGAAGCGCGCGAGCACCTGACCGACATCCGCGCGTTCGCCTTCGGGCACGAGAATCTCAGCGAGGATGCCGTCGTGCGGCGACTCGACGTCGGTGTTGACCTTGTCGGTCTCGACGGCGAACAGCGGCTCGCCCTTGCGCACGGCATCGCCGGGGCGCTTGTACCACGCCGAGACGACACCGTCGACCAGCGTATCGGCCAGCTTCGGAAACTCAACCTGCATGCTGCGTCACCGTAGGCCCATGCCTTGTCACCGAAGGCTCAGGCGTCGTCACCGCAGGCCCAGGCGTTGTCGCCCTGAGCTTGTCGAAGGGTGCGCCACCCCGTTCGGCCGCAGCCTTGAACGCCGCCAGAAACCGGCCCACGTCGGCGCCGTCGACCGCACGGTGATCCACCGCGCACGCCACGTACGCGCGGCCGTCGCGCACGGCACCGATCCGCACGGCCGCCGTCTGCCCAGGCCGCACGAAGGGAATCGCAAGGTCGCTGCTGCCGGCCCCATAGTCGACGAGCGTGATCGTGCCGAGCCCGCGCGCGGGCGCGGACGGTCCGAGATCGAGATCGACCACCACATCCGCATGTTCGACGATCCCGCTCCACGCGAACGTCGCGTTGCAGCGCGGAAATGCGCACGCCGCCTCGACGAGCGCGTCGACCGCAATGCGCACATGATCCGCCGGCAGCGCAACCTCCACGATGCTGGACGCTTGCGGAATCCCCGGATCGTACGCGGCCCGGTACGACGCGCCGCGCGCGCGCGTGCGCTGGCGCCCGACGAGCCGCACGAGCGCGTCGCGAATTGTCGCGCGGTTGGGCAGCACCGCGTCTTCGAGCACGTCGTCGACCGGCACGCCGGGAATGTCGGGCATCGCGACGCGCACCGGCGGGACGTCGAGCACGTCCGCTTCCGCGGCGAGCGCGCACAGTTCCGCACCGAGTCCCATCGTGACGGTGTCTTCGTGCACGACGCACAGCCGCCGCGTCTTCGCCAGCGAGGTGAGGATCGTATCGCGGTCCAGCGGCGCGAGCGTGCGCAAGTCGAGGACCTCGACGTCGATCCCCTCGTCCGCGAGCGCCTCGGCCGCGGCGAGCGACTCGTGCAGCATCATGCCGTACGCGAGCACCGTCGCATCGCGGCCTTCGCGCGCGACCGCGGCACGTCCGATCGGCACGACGTACTCGCCTTCGGGGACGTGCCCGCGGATCGCGCGGTACGTGCGCTTGTGCTCGAGCACCAGCACGGGGTCGGGATCGCGAATCGCCGCGATCAGCAGCCCTTTCGCATCAGCGGGCGTCGACGGCGCGACGACCTTCAGCCCCGGCGCGTGCGCGTAGAACGCTTCGACGGACTGCGAGTGATACGGTCCGCCGCGGAAGCCGCCGCCGTACGCGGTGCGCACCACCATCGGACACGACCAGTCGCCGCCGGTGCGCCAGCGGATCTTCGCGGCCTCGCCGACCAGATGGTCCATCGCGGCGTGGATGAAGTCGGCAAACTGAATCTCCGCAACGGGGCGAAGGCCGCGCATCGCGAGCCCGACCGCGACGCCCGCGATGACCGTCTCCGCCATCGGCATGTCGACGACGCGCTGCGCACCGAAGCGCTCGTACAATCCCTCCGTCGCCCGAAACACGCCGCCGAGCTTGCCGACGTCTTCGCCGAGCACCAGCACCCGCTCGTCGCGCGCCATCTCGTCGCCCAGCGCCTCGCGCACGGCCTCGATCACCGTCAGCTCACGCATACGCGTGATCCGCCACGGTCGCCGGGTCGCCGAGCGGCTGCGCTTCCGCCCACTCCGCCGCGTCGTCTGCGAGCGCCGCGTTCTCCGCATCGACCGTCGCCGCGAACGCGGCGTCCACGAGCGCGCGCGCCCGCAGCAGCGGATCGCCGGTCGCGCGCAGCGCGTCGAGCTCGATCCGGTCGCGGTAGCGCGAGTCGTCGTCGTTGGACGTGTTCGGCAGAAAGCGCACGCACGCCGCGTCGATGAGCGTCGGCCCGCCGCCCGCGCGCGCGCGTTCGATCGCTTCGCTCGCCGCGGCGTGCATCGCCTCGACGTCGGTTCCGTCGACCGCGATCCCGGGGATACCGTAGCCCGCCGCGCGCGCGACGAGCGTTTCGGTGGCGTACTGGTCTTCGCGCTTGACCGATTGCGTCCAGCCGTTGCGCTCGACGATGAAGACGCACGGCAGCTTGCGCACCGCGGCGAGGTTCATCGACTCGTGCACCTCGCCTTTCTGCGCGCCCCCGTCGCCGAACGCGATCACCGTGACGCTGCCGTCACCGAGCAGCTGCGAGCCCCACGCGCAGCCCACGCCGTGCGAGCAGTGGTTGGGCTGCGGACCTTGCAGCGAGAGCACGTGCAGGTCGCGCGAGCCGAAGTGCGAGTAGGGCATGCGGCCGTGCGCGTTGGGATCCGACGGCCGCGAGAAAAAGCACAGCATCACGGCGCGCGGCGACATGCCGAGCACGAGCATCGCCGTGACGTCCCGGTAATGCGCCGCGACCCAGTCGAGCCCCGGCCGCATCGCCAGCGCGTAGCCCGCGCCGATCGCCTCGTGCCCGCTGCACGGTACGGCGAAATGCGCGCGGCCCGCCCGAGCGAGCCGCCACATCCGGTCGTCGAGCGCCCGCGCAAGGGAGATCGCACGGTACGCCTTCTCGCGCTCGGAGGGCGTCATCGTGGGGACGTCATTTTGCGACGATGAATTTTCCGTTTTCGACCTGCGTCAGGACCAGCGAGAACACGGAGAGCCCGTTGTGGTCGCCGGCCGACATGCGAAACTGCCCCGTCACGCCGAGATAGTCGGTGTGTTCGAGTGCTTGGCGCAGTTTCTCGCCGTCGGTGCCTTTCGCGCGCTGGATCGCCTGCTTGAGGATGTAGACGCTGTCGTAGCCGAAGCCGCCGAAGATGCTCACCGGCGCGTCCTTCGGATAACCTTTCACGAACGCGTCGATGTAGTGCACGAGGATCTTCTTCTGCGGGTCGTTGTTGGGCAGCGTGTCGGCGACGTTGATCTTCGTGCTCGCGATGTAGGCGCCGTTGAGCGCCGCGCCGGCCTGCTGCGGGAACACGCCGGTGGCCGAACCGTCGGAGTAGTAGATCGGGTAGCTGAGGCCCAGCTCTTTGTACGCTTTGATGATCACGCCCGCCGACGGCAGCGTCGTCCACGCGACGATCGCTTGCGGGTTGGCCGCCTTCACGTGTGTGAGCTGCGTCGTCGCGTCGCTGGCGCGCGCGTTGATCGCCTCGGCGTCGTTGACCTCGAAGCCAAAGCGTTTGCCCGCGTCGTTGAAATGCGAGAGACCGGTCTTGCCGTAGTCGTCGTCGCGATAGATCACCGACACCTTCGTCTGCTTGTGCTTGCGCATGTACTCTTGCATCACTTGCGCGACGTGGAAGTCGGTGATCGGCATCTTGAAGATCCACTGCCGGTCGCCGATGGGCTGAATCACCTGCGAGCTCGACGCGAGCGAGATCATCGGCACCTTCGCGGCCGTCGCGAGCGGAATCATCGCGAGCGAGGTCTGCGTGAGCGACGAGCCGATGATCGCGACGACGTGCTGGTCGAGCAGCTTGCGCGTGTTGTTCACGGCGGTCGTCGCGTTGGACTCGTCGTCGAGGATCGTCGCCTGGAGCTGGCGCCCGTTGACGCCGCCCGCTTTGTTGATCTCGTCGACCGCCATCTGAATGCTGTCGGCCTCCGGGCGCCCGAGCGTCGCGCCCGGCCCGCTCTCGGAGACGGTCGCCCCGATCAGGATGGGCTCGCCGGCCGCACCGGCGGGCCGCGGCGGGGCGGCGGAAACGACGAAGAGCGCGGCAAGCGCCAGGGCGCCGAGACGAACGGGGAAGCGAAGCATCGGTCCTCCTTTTCGAGTTGCCGTGAGGTTAGCGGGCGAGGACGAACTTTCCGTTCTCGGCCCGCACCAGCTCGACGGCATCGATCCCGAGACCGTTGTGATCGGCCGGCGAGGGGCGGAACACTCCGGTGACGCCGGTGTGCGTCACGTGCTCCAGCGCATCGCGCAGCTTCGTGCCGCCGCTGCCGCGCGACGCGCGCAGGCCCGCCGCGAGCAGGTAGACGGCGTCGTAGCCGAACCCGCCGAAGATACCGGGCGGGCCGTCCTTCGGATATTGGCGCGCGAACTCCGTCGCGTAGTGCACCAGCACTTTCTTCTGCGGGTCGGACGCGGCGACGGCGTCCGCGGCGGCGCCTTTTTCGGTCGCGAAGGTCACGCCGTCCGCCGCGCTGCCGGCTTGCGCGAGGAACAGCTGGTTCGCCGACCCCTCCGAGTAGAACAGCGGATACGGCAGACTTAGCTCGCGATATCCTTTGAGCACCACGAGTGCCGACGGCAGCGTCGTCCACACCACCACCGCTTGCGGGTTCGACGCTTTCACGTGCGTCAGCTGCGTCGTCGCGTCGGTCGCAGTCGCGGCGATCGCTTCAGCGTCGACGATTTGCACGCCGATGTTTTTCCCGTTCTCTTCGAGCCGCGCGAGGCCCGATTTTCCGTAGTCGTCGTCGCGGTAGACCACCGCGACGCGAAGGAGCTTGCGCGCGGCCAACGGCTGCAGCAGCCGGCGCGCGATGAACGTGTCGGCGACGGGAACTTTGAAGATCATCTTGTGCTCGGCGGCCGGCTCGATGATCTGCGCGCTCGACCCGAGCGAGATCAACGGCACCTCCGCCGCGGTCGCGAGCGGGACCATCGCCAGCGACGTCGGCGTGCCGGACGAGCCGATGAGCGCGACCGGATGCTGGTCGAGCAGCTTGCGCACTGCATTGACCGCCTCGGTCGGTTTGGATTCGTCATCGAGGATCGGTTTAACGACGAGCGGATGGCCGTTGACGCCGCCGGCCGCGTTCATCTCGTTCGCGGCGAGCTCGATGCTGTCGGCCGCCGGGCGCCCGAGCGTCGAAGCCGGACCGCTGAGGGACACGACGACCCCGACCAAATACGGTTCGTTGGCGGCGCGCGCAGCGAGCAGCGGCGCGCCCGCAACGGCGAGTCCGGCGACGAGCGCGCTCACGCGGATAACGGCGCGATGCATGGTGTTCTCCTCTCCTAGTGCGATTCCAAATACACGTGGCGTGCGGACTGCGCCAGCTCGGCGGACGTCTCCGTGCCGACGATCCGGCCGCGCTGCATGAGATAGGCGCGCTGGCAGATGCGCGCCGCGAGCCGCAGGTTCTGCTCGACGAGCAGGATCGTCACGCCGCGCTCGGCGAGCCGCGCGAGCGCGCCGAAGATCTCCGCGCGGATCTTGGGCGCGAGGCCGAGGCTGGGCTCGTCCAGCAGCAGCAGGTCGGGTTTTGCCATCAGTGCGCGCCCGACCGCGACCATCTGCTGCTCGCCGCCGGATAGCGAACCCGCGATCGCATCACGATACCGCACGAGCGCGGGGAAGAGCGCGAACACATCGTCGAGATCGCCGCTCAGCGCGGCGGCCTTCGCGCGGCGCGCGTACGCGCCCATCATCAGGTTCTCGCGCACGGTGAGCGGTGCGAAGATGCCGCGCCGCTCGGGCACCAGCGCGACGCCGCGCGTCGCGAGCCGTTCGGGTGAGAATCCGGTGACGTCGACGCCCGCGATGCGCACGCGGCCCGACTTCGGCGGGACGAGCCCGGTGATCGAACCGACCAGCGTGGACTTGCCCGCGCCGTTGGGCCCGACGATGGCGACGGTTTCGCCCCGCCGCACGGTGAGGCTGACATCCCACAGCACCTGCACTCGCCCGCGAATCGTGGACACGTTCTCGACCTTGAGAACGGGCACGTCCGTCGTGTCGCCCTGCGTCATTCGAGCTCGTCTCCGATGTACGCGTCGATGACGAGCGGGTCGGCCGCAACGGCTTGCGGCGCGCCTTCCGCGATCTTGCGGCCGTGGTCGAGGACGACGACGCGGTCCGCGACCGCCAGCAGCTCGCCGACGGCGTGCTCGACGAGCAGCACGGCGACGCCGTCTGCGCGCGCCGTGCGAATCGAAGCGAGGACCGCTTCGACCTCGTCGGGGTTCAGCCCGGACAGCGGCTCGTCCAGGAGCAGCACCGTCGGCGCCGCGGCGAGCGCGCGCGCGAGTTCCAGCAGCCGTTCTTCGCCGAACGCGAGCGATTCCGTCGCGCGGTCGGCCATCGCGGCGATGCCAGCGCGCGCGAGGATCGCATCGGCGCGCTCGCGCACCGCCCCTGCGGCGCGACGGCGTCCCGGCAAGCCGAGCCCGCACGCGAGCAGCTCGCGCACCGGCGACGGCGGATACGTCGAGGCGAGCGCGCGCGCGCTGAGCGCGACCTCGATGCTCTCGCGCACGGTGAGCCCCCAGAACATCACCGGCGTTTGAAACGTGCGCGTCACGCCGAGCGCGGCGACGTCCTCGACGGCGCGCCCGCTCAAGCGCGCGCCGCCCAGCGACACCTCGCCCGCCGTCGGCCGCTGCACGCCGCTGACGACGTTGAACAGCGTCGTCTTGCCCGCGCCGTTGGGGCCCATAACGCCGAGCACTTCGCCGGTGCGCGCGGTGAAGGTCACGTCGTCGACGGCGAGCACGCCGCCGAAGCGCACGGTCACGCCGCGCACGTCCAGCGTCGTCGCCGCAGGTGCGGCCGCGGCCGCCGTCACGCGCGCCGCACCGCGCGCCCGAGCAGCCCCTGCGGGCGCAGCACGAGCACCAGCACGAGAATCAAAAAGCCGACGCCTTCTTCCCAGCCGGTCGAAAGCAAACCGCCGGCGACTTTCTCGACGATGCCGAGCACGAAGCCGCCGACGAGCGCACCCGGCAAGCTGTCGAGCCCACCGAGCACTGCGGCGACGAAGCCCGCGAGGCCCAGCGTCAGCCCCATGTCGTACGTCGCGCTGGTGATCGGCGCGACGACCACGCCGCCCAGCCCGCCGATCGCCGCGGCCGCAACGAAGCTCCAGAACGCAAACGTGCGCAGCGGGATGCCGAACGTCGACGCGATCGGCGGGTTCGCGACTGCCGCGCGCACCGCGGTGCCGGCGTACGTGTGGCGGAAGAACAGGTACAACGCGACGAAGACGACCACGTCGGTGAGCAGCACCCACAGCGCTTGCGGCGGCAGCACGCCGCCGAACACGGTGATCGCCGCGCCGGAGCTGAACGGGTTGAGGCTGAGCGGATTCGTGCCCCACACGAACAGGCCTAACCCGCGCAGCGCGACGTCGAGCCCGAGCGTGATGAAGATGAGCGTGACGCCGGTCGACGCGCGCGCAGGACGGATCGCGAGCATGTAACACACCGCGCCGGTCGCCGCGGCGACGACGACCGCGATCGCGGCGGCTTCGAGCGGGTGCATGCCGCCCGTCGCGAGCGACGCCGCCGTCATCGCGCCGATCATCGCGAACTCGCCTTGCGCGAAGTTGATCAGCCCGGTGACCTGGTAGATCAGCACGAACCCCGCCGCGATGAGCGCGTAGATCGCACCGACGACGACGCCGGCGAGCACGTATTGCCACAGCGACGCCATCATGCGCTGCGCGCCTCGCGCAACCGGCTGGTGATCCCGCGCGGCAGCAGGATCAGCATCGCGATGAGGATCACGCCGAGGAAGAACTGCTGGAAGTCACCGCGCGCGCTCGGCAGAAACACCGGCACGTACGCCTGCAGCAACTGCCCGAGTATCACCACGATCGCCGCGCCGATGACGGCGCCCCACAGACTGCGCAGCCCGCCGATCACCGACATCAGCACGAAGTTCACCGACAGCAAGAAGCTGAACGAGCCGGGATCGATGTACGACTGCTGGGACGCGTACACGGATCCCGCAACGCCCGCGTACACCGCGCTCAGCACGAACGTCTGCCGCTTGAGCCGCTCCGCGTCGACCGCGAGCGCCTGCGCGCCGAGCTCACCGGCGGAGATCGCGATCAGCGCGCGCCCGAACGTCGAGCGCACCAGGTTGCCGGCGAACCAGATCCCGATCGCGACGAGCACCCAGGCGAGGATCGCGTCGGCCCGCTGATCGAACGCGAACGAACCGAGCGCGAACGGCGGGATGTCTTTGAATCCCGACGACCCGCCGATGAACTCCCACTGGTTGAAGACGACGTTGATGACGATCCCGAGCGCGAGCGTGGCGAGCGCGAGGAGATTTTCGCGCAACCGCAGCGCGACGAAGCTCAGCGCGTACGCGACCAGTGCCGCGACGATCGCGCCGGCGATCATCCCGACCCACGGCGTGACGTGCCCCTTCACCGCGAGCGCGGCCGACGTGTACGCACCGATGCCGAAGAACGCGGCGTGCCCAAGCGACACCTGGCCCGCATACCCCATGAACAGGTTGAGCCCGATGGTGACGAGCGCGTACAACCCGATCTGGGTCAACAGCCCCGTATAGTACGAAGGCAGAAACCAGACGAGCGCGGCGACGAGCACGACGAGCACGAGCCCAATTCGGCCGTACACGAAGCTCCTTTCTCAGCGGGCAAGAAGTGGCAAAACCCCGTTTCCGTCGATTCTCACCGGCGGATGCTTCAAGTCCTTGTGGCTCGATGGTGTTAGCCGAGATCGGGTATCATGGCGGCGTACCCGCATCAGCGGGCTTGAGGGGTTCCGCTTCGTCGGGTCCCCGTTCGCCTCCATTCGAACAGCGCGTCCGGCTCCCGTTCTTCGTTGTCACGGCCGTCGGTCGTCTTCACCAGGCGGAAGCCGTGCGACTCGTAGAACCGCAACGCATTCTCGTTGCGCTGGAATGCCCAGAGCCGCAGCTGATCGCTGGCATCTTTCGCTTTGTGCAGCAGTGCCGCACCGATGCCGCTGCGCTGGTGTGCGGGGTCGACGTAGAGGTGGTCGACCCAGCCGTCACGGAATGCGCACATCCCGCCGAGCTGGCCTTCGCGCTCGGCAACCCATACTTCACACCGGGCGAATACATGCGTGCGAAAGAACGCGTGGTCTTCTTCCGCCGTGTGA
The DNA here is from genome assembly GCA_963723635.1 of Vulcanimicrobiota bacterium. GTDB lineage: Bacteria > Vulcanimicrobiota > Vulcanimicrobiia > Vulcanimicrobiales > Vulcanimicrobiaceae > Vulcanimicrobium. The sequence continues at coordinate 126,918 of CAVRRP010000029.1, forward strand.
AGGTCCGGCAACCAGGGCATCGCCGTTTCTTTGCTGCGCCGGAACAGCGCCGCGACCGCATCGCTCTCGTCTGCGCGCGCGCGCCGCAGCACCACGTCGCTCATCGGGCGCTCGTTCGTTCGCAAGCCTCGCGGCCCCCGGTGACGAAGACGTGTCCCGTGACCACCGCCTCCACGCCGCGACCGCTCCAATGGAACTTGCGCGGCGTTTCCTTGATGGCGTTCGCACACGGCGCGAGCGACCTCTACTCGGGGATCGTCCCGTTCGTCATCTTCTTCGACGTCACGCGTGCCGGATTGCCCGCTTGGTGTCAGGGCGCGCTCGCATTCGGTTGGTACCTCACCAGCTCGATCGCGCAGCCGCTGGTGGGCGCGTACAGCGACCGGCGCGGGCGGTGGTGGTTCTTGCCGGCATCCGTCGCGCTGACGGCGGTGGCGGTCTCGGTCGCGCCCGCTGCCGCGTCGTTGTCGCCCGTCGGGCTGTCCCTCGGCGCGCTCTTCGCCTGCATCGCCCTGGGCGGCCTCGGTTCGGCGGTGATGCATCCCGAAGCGGGCCGCTACTCGACCGTGCTGGGCGGTTCGCGCCGCGCGTCGGCGATCTCGATCTACCAGATCGGCGGGCAGATCGGTTACGGCATCGGGCCGCTCGTCGCCGGCGCGCTGCTCGCGCACGGCGGAACCGGCTCGCTGATTGCGATGAGCGTGCCCGGCGTCGCCGCTGCGCTGGCCGTCGCGGCAGTGATGCCGTCGTTCGCGCGCAGCGCGGACACGATGGCGCCGCGCGATACGCCGCGCGACGCTGCGGACGCGAGCATCGACCGGTTCGGCGTTGGGTTGCTGATCCTCAGCACCGCGCTGCGGAACCTCGTCGGCGGCGCGTTCGCGTACTATCTCCCGAACTTGCTGACCGCGCGCGGCCTGTCGCTCACCGCGACGGGCGCGATCGTCACGGCCTACCTCATGGCCGCCGCGCTCGGCATGTATGCCGGCGGCGCGACCGCCGACCGCTTCGGCCATGCGCGCGTCGCGATCGCCGGCCTCGTCGCGTCGGTCCCGCCGCTGCTGCTCGCGCTCAGCGGCCACGGCGCGCTCGCCGTGGGCGCGCTGCTGCTGGGCAGCGCGCTGCTATCGGTGCAGAACGCGCCGGGCGTCGCGCTCGCGCAAGCGCTGATGCCGCGCAACCTCGGCACCGCGCTGGGCCTGATGAACGGCGTCGGCTTCGGTCTGGGCTCGCTCGGCGTCGCGGCGGTCGGATTCGTCGTGACGCGCTCAGGCCCCGACGCGGCGCTGTTCATGGTGTCGTTCGTACCGCTGCTCGCGGCGGCGACATACTATGCGGTCGAGCGCCGAGGTCGTCGCGCCGCGATAGCGACCCGCTGGACCGTAGAGCAGATATAGGCTCAGCCCAGGGACGTTCGCTCGGCCAGCCGAAATTTTGGCACGGGCAAACGTCCCAAGCATCCCGTCTAGCGGGGGAGGCTCTCATCATATCAGCGGAACCGCTCATCGACGCGACACGCCTCCGTGCAGTCGCCATGGAGGTTGCGCAACTGTTGCGCCAAATGGACACGGTGCTGCGCATCGCTGGGACGCTGAAAGACCGCGTGGACGAGTGCCGCTCGATCCACGATCTTCTTCTCCGGCACCATGCAGCGCTCGCTGATGCCCGGTGGGTCACGCAGTGGCCGGTGGAAGACGAGTTTTGGGCCGATGCGATCGTTGCCCAGGTCGCCGGCTTGGCGCCCACCGATGCGCAAGCAATGGAGTATTTCAAGACGCTGAAGCGGTTCGAGGTGCTCCTGACGCGGCTTACACAGTGGTTGCAAATCGCGTATGGGAAGGACGCGCCCGCTGGAGAAGTCGCCGTTGTCACCACGCCGCGCTCGGAGCGGCCCAGCCAAGATCGTCTGGAGAACCGGCGGCTACTCGCGATGGCCGCGATCGAACACGCAGCCACGATCGGGAGAACGCGCCCGAGCCGCGTCATCCTCGCCGCGGGCGACCAGTGTAACTATCGCTGCCGCACCTGTTACCACAGCCTGAACCAAGATTTTCCGTACAACGACGTATCGTGGTTGCGGATGGACGTCCTCAGAGAATCCTTCGAGCTCGCGTTCCTCGTGCACGTAGGCGGTTTCGGCGAACCACTGCTCTCGAACGCGACGCCGGCGCTCCTTGCCGCGGCGACAGCCGCCGGCGCAACAACCGGGTTGACCACGAACGGTTCCCTGCTGCAACGGCTCGCCGGGCTACCGTTGATCGACCGGCTCGAGATCAGCCTCGACGGTGCATCGAAAGAGGTTGCCGAGACGGTGCGCAAGGGTTCGCAGCTCGACGCGATCATTCGCGGGATCGAGGCACTCAGCATCGAGCAGCGTGAGCACACCTGCTTCAACGTCATCGTCACAAAGCTCAACGTGAGCGAGATCGCCGCAATTGCCGTCCTGGCACGGGATCTGGGCGTCGGCGAGGTCGCCTTGCAGACGTTCGACGCCTACCTTCCGTGGCACCGGGACATGGTCATGACGACGGCGGATGCCGAGGAGTTGGAACGCCAAGTCGAGGCGGCGCGATGGATGGCATCCGCCGTCTCCATCCGCGATGTCGTCGTTCGCCCCACGACCAGCTCCGGAACTGATCGCGAAAAAGAAAAAGTCCTCGCCGCCATCGGCGCTATACCGCCTCCGCGTACCGTCGACGTCGCGGCCGGCAAGCGCATCTTGAATGAGCTTGAAATGTTCGATGCGGCATCGCTCGGAGGCGAGGGAGCCGCATTCGTCGCTGGTCTGGAGCCATTCGTCGCGCCTTTCTTTGCCGGTCCGAACAAACGCGTCCACGGCCTACCGTACTGTCTCGAGCCGTACGGCACGATGGTCATCAACGCTGACGGCATCGTGAACCCGTGCTGCAAGCTGCCCTGGAACATGGGCAACGTCAACGAAAAGTCGGTCGGTGACGTGTGGTCCGGCGAGCAGTACGTTGCCCTTCGAACGGCGCACCGGACCCGTCGCAACATGCCGGCGACGTGCGTCGCCTGCCGCGACCCCAACCGCTACGCCAATCTCTCGGGGCTGTTGGAAGAGTGGGCAAACGACGGCCACGATCCGAGCGCCGTCGGCATACCGCCCGATTACGAAATTCCGCCGTCGGTGGCTGCCAGCCTCGAGGCGACGTTAGCAATGGCGCGTGCGCGCCCGCCGAAACGGCCGCCGCCGCCAGCTCTGCCGCCGTCGGTGGCCAATGAAGTAAAGCGCCGCCGCGCGAAAGCCGGCACCAACGGAACTCAACCACCGGTCCGCCAGAAATCAAATCGGGGTTCGTAAGCTCGGCTTCAAGCGGCGCATGCGAGCCGCTCCGCGGACGCGCGAATCGCGGCCTCGTGGGGTCCGTCATAGACGCAGAAACTTTTACTCTTGTCCGACGACACGTACGAGTGCAACCCAAGTCACCGCGCTTGCGGCGTTCTTGCCGACGACCGTCAGGCACGCCGTTGCGCGGGGCGACCTGGCGTTACGCCGCCATCGGGCGGCACAAGGTGCACGGCACGAGACCGTGCGCGTGTGCTTCTTCCGCGGTGCGCAGGCCGACGTAGCCGGGCGCGCGCAAACGCGTCGCGACGTCGCCGCACGTCGGCACGCAGAATGTTCCGTCGGCGCAGCCCACGTAGCGGTAGCCGCTGTGCGCCACCGTCGCGATCGCGTCGAAGTCGAGGCCTTCGTGCTCGAGCAGCTTGCGCTTGTTGTGGCTGCCGAACACGTAGCCGCCTTCGGAGCAATCGGTGCGAATGATGCGGTGACACGGGATGATCAGCGGCACGGGATTGCGGCCGAGCGCGTTGCCGACCGCGCGCGACGCCGCGGGCACGCCGAGCTCGCCCGCCACCCAGCGGTACGTCCGTGCATGACCGCGGCGAACGCCGGCAGCTTGGCGCAGCACGCGTTCTTCGAAGGGCGAACAGTCCCGCAAATCGACCGGCACGTCAACGTCCTCGCCTTGCAGCCGGACGCGTGCGGCGGTTGCGATCGGATCGACTTCGACGGCCGGCACGCAGCAGCGCCCGAAACGCTCGCCGTACCACGCTTCGAACGCCTGCTCGTCGTCCGCCATCCGCACCGCCGACACGCCCGCCGCGCTCCATGCGACGAACATCTCGCCGAGCGCGCTCTGCGCGGTGGTGTACCGGTCGAGCTCGCAGCCCGCGAACACCTTGGCCGTGAAATCCGGCGAAACCTCAGTCATCGTTCTTCTCCAAGTGCGCCCGCACGGCGAGCAGCCCGCGGTGCGCGGAAGCTTTGACGGTGCCGATCGGCTGGTCGAGCGATTCCGCGATCTCTTCGTACGACAGCTCGTCGACATAGCGCAGGACGAACGCCGGCCGCAACGCTGCGGAAAGGCGCGCGATCGCATCGCCGATCGAGTCCCAGGCCTCCGCGCGCAGCACGAGCTGATCGGGGCCGGGCCCGCTGTCCACGAGCCCCGCGCGCGGCGCGCCGTCGTCGTACTCCAGCGAATCGCTCGGCGGCGGTGCGTCGCGGAACGCGTTGCGCGTGAGGTTGTGCGCGATCGCGTACAGCCACGACCGCAGCCGCAGTGCCGCGCGCCGTTCCGCGGGATATGCCTGCAACGCACGATACGCGCGCACGAAGACGTCCTGCGCGACGTCCTCGGCGCGCGCCTCGTCGTGCAGCATGCGCGCGACGAACGTCACGATGCGCGCGCGGTACGCGATGACGAGCCGCTCGAAAGAGCGGTCGAGGTCACGCGCGAGCGCGACGGCGAGCACCGCATCGCCGTCGTCGGGAAGACACGCGCAGGCGAGAGCCATCTCACCACCCGCCGGCGTGGAGCTCCCGCTCATGCAGGAGACGCCGTTCGGTCGCATCGTTCCAGATGACGGCCTCGTACCGCGGGCGGGGCTCCGCCCGAGCGACGGCGACAAGTCCGACGGCGACAACGGTCGCCATCACGATGATGAGCAGCATGGGTTCCTCCGGCGATCTCTTTTGAGCTGCCGGAAGAACACGGGGACCGGGGGTCGCGTTGCATCGGAGCCGGACGATCCGGCGGCGCTCAGGTCGTCGTCGGGAAGGTGAACTCGGCGCCCGAGCGCGTCTCGGGCCAGCGGGTCGTGATCGTTTTGAGGCGGGTGTAGAAACGGACGCCTTCGGCGCCGTGGATCGCGTGGTCGCCGAACAGCGAGCGCTTCCAGCCGCCGAACGAGTGGAAGGCCATCGGCACCGGGATCGGCACGTTGATGCCGACCATGCCGACCTGGACGCGGTGCGCGAAGGTGCGCGCCGTCCCGCCGTCGCGGGTGAAGATCGCCACGCCGTTGCCGAAGGGATGGTCGTTGCACAGCTGCAGCGCCTCGTCGACCGTGTCGACGCGCACGATGCCGAGCACCGGCCCGAAGATCTCGTCGTGGTAGATCTTCATCTTCGGCGTGACGCGGTCGAACACGGAGCCGCCCAGGAAGAAGCCGTCGCCCCAACTGTCGTCGCGGGCCGTGCGCCCGTCGACGACGAGCTGCGCGCCTTCTTCCACGCCGAGGTCGACGTACGAACGCACCTTGGTATGGTGCTCGCCCGTGACGAGCGGGCCCATTTCCACGCCCGCCACGGTTCCGGGGCCGACGCGCAAGTCGCGCACGCGCTCGCGCAGCCGCTCGATCACCGCGTCGGCGGTCGCGTCGCCGACGGCGACTGCGACGGAGATCGCCATGCAGCGCTCGCCGGCGGAGCCGAATGCGGCACCCATCAGCGCGTCGGCCGCCAGGTCGAAGTCGGCGTCCGGCATCACGACGAGGTGGTTCTTCGCGCCGCCCAGCGCTTGCACGCGCTTGCCGTGCAGCGTCCCGGTGCGGTGCACGTGCTCCGCGACCGGGGTGGAGCCGACGAAGCTGATCGCCGCAACGCCGGGATGCTCGAGCAATCCCTGCACGGCTTCACGATCCCCGTTGACGACGTTGAAAACGCCGTCGGGAAGACCCGCTTCTTTCAGCAGGTGCGCGATCTCGAGCGCCGGCGACGGGTCCTTCTCGCTCGGCTTGAGCACGAACGTGTTCCCGCACGCAAGCGCGACCGGGAACATCCACATCGGCACCATCGCCGGAAAGTTGAACGGGGTGATCCCGGCGCACACGCCCAGCGGCTGGCGGATCGCGGTGCTGTCCACGTCGCGCGCGACGTTCTCGGTGACGTCGCCCTTGAGCAGGTGCGGGATCCCGCACGCGAACTCCACGACCTCCAGCCCGCGCTGCACTTCGCCGCGCGCGTCGGCCAGCGTCTTGCCGTGCTCGGCGGTAATCAGCGCGGCGATGCGGTCGGCATCGCGCAGCAGCAGCTCGCGAAAGGCGAACAGCACGGTCGCGCGCCGCAGCGGCGGCGTCTCGGACCACGCCGGAAACGCCCGCCGGGCTGCCTGCACGGCGGCGTCGACCTCGGCGGCGCCGGCGAAGGCGACCCGGCGCGCAATCGCGCCCGTCGCCGGGTCGAAGACGTCCCCGGCCCGGCCGGATCGGCCCTCGACTCGCGCGCCCCCGACGAAGTGACCGAGCGTGGTGAGCGGGATCGTCTGCATGCAATGGTGTTGTGGGCGAGCCCCGGGAGGAACCTCCCGCCGCCAGCGGAAGGCCCGCGGACCTTGACGTGAACCAGGCGGGAGAACTGCCGATGGATGACATCGCGCGCCTCAGGAATATCGCCGTCGTCGGACCGCACCATGCGGGCAAGACGACGCTGGTCGAAGCGCTGCTCGCGCACTGCGGCGCGATCCCGCGGCGAGGCTCCGTCCGCGACGGCACGACCGTCACCGACTGCGAGCCAGAGGCGATCGGCCACCTGCAATCCGTGTGCTGCGGGTTTGCCCACACGACGTGCGGACCGGTCGACATCACCATCATCGACACACCCGGGTTCATCGACTTCTTCGAGGAGACGAAGACCGTGCTCACGGCGGTCGACGCGGCCGTCATCGTGATCGACGCCGAACCCGATCGCGTTCCTCAGACGGCCGGTATCGTGGAACACCTGGAGATGCGCAAGACGCCGCATCTCTTTTTCGTCAACAAGCTCGACCGGCCGGGCGCGAACTTCGACGCGACGCTGGCCGCGCTGCGCACCGCATACGGACCGCACGTCGTCGCCACCCATGCGCCGCTAGGGCTCGGGGAAAAGTTCAGCGGTTACGTCGACCTCGCTACGCGCAAAGCATCGTTGAACGGCGACGGCGGCGCGCGCGAGATCGAGATTCCGATCGCGATGCGCGACACCGTCGAGGCGCAGCGCACGATCCTGCTCGAAGCGCTCGCCGACTTCGACGACACGCTGATGGAAGAGCTGCTCGACGGCAAGGATCCCGCGCAGGACGAGATCGACCGCGACCTGTGCGAAGACTGCGCGCACGATCAGATCATCCCCGTGCTGGTCGGCAGCGCGCAAGAGAACGTCGGCGTCGCGCCGCTCGTCGACGCGATCGCGCGCCTCTTCCCCTCGCCCGCGACCGAGCCGCGCCAGGACGCCGACGGGAAGCCGATCGTCCCGCGCACCGACGGTCCCGTCGTCGCGCAAGTCTGCAAGACGATCGTGCACCCGCAACAGGGGAAGCTTTCCGTGGTGCGCGTGTTCACGGGCACGCTGTCCGGCACGACGCCGCTGGTGAACGCGTCGCGCGCGAACGCGACGGTGCGCTTGTCGGGCATCGCGCGCCTGTTCGGCAAAAAGCAAGAGCCCGTTACGTCGGCGGGGCCCGGCTCCATCGTCGCGCTCGCGCGGCTCGAGGGCGTCGGCACCGGCGACACGCTCGCCTCGCCCAACGCGAAGGTACTGCTGCCGACCGTGCCACTCTCCGAACCGCTCTTCGCCGTGGCGATCGCGCCCGCGCAACGGCTCGACGAGGCGAAGCTGTCGCAAGCGCTCGGGCGACTGATCGACGAAGACCCCGCGCTGCGCGTCGCGCGCGCCGAGTTCACCAACGAGCTGCAACTGCTCGGCAGCGGCGAGACGCATGTGTCGACGGCATGCGAACGGCTGGGCCGCAAGTTCAACGTCGACGTGAAGACGCACCCGCCGTCGATCGCGTACCGCGAGACGATCCAGGGTTCGACCGAAATCCACTCGCGCTACAAGCACCAGACCGGCGGCCACGGCCAGTTCGCCGACGTGAAGCTGCGCTTCGAACCGCTGCCGCGCGGCAGCGGCGTGACGTTCACCGAGAAGATCGTCGGCGGCGTCGTTCCCCGACAGTTCTTCCCCGCGGTCGAGAAAGGCGTGCGCGAAGCGCTCGCCAACGGTGGGCCGCACGGATTCCCGGTCACCGATATCCACGTGACGCTCTTCGACGGCGCGTTCCACGACGTCGACTCCAGCGAAGCGTCGTTCAAGACGGCGTCGGGGATGGGCGTGCGCGACGCGCTGCACAAACTCGGCACGGTCGTGCTCGAACCGCTGATGCGCGTCGAGACCACGGTGCCGTCGCCGTCGCTCTCGGCGGCCGTGTCGCAGCTGACGGCCAAGCGCGGCCAGATCCTCGGCTTCGAAGGCGCGGAGAAACCCGGCTGGGACCGCATCTCCGCCCACGTTCCGCAAGCGGAGCTCGGGCGATATGCGACCGAGCTGCGCACGGCGACCGCGGGGCTGGGCACGTACACCGCGCGGCACGAGCGGTTCGAGATCGCACCCGAACGGGCGGTCGTCGCGCCGGCCTGACACGTCTTCTGCCTTCCTTCAAGGTCGGCGAGCGGTCGAGCGTTCTCAGCGAGTTCTCAGCACGATTTGACGCACGGCGTCGTTTGCGCGATCACTGAGCGCATCACTGCGCATCGGGGTAATAGCACCGAGCATTTCTTTCCGGCGCGCTGCCAGGAGGTCGTCCGTGCGCATCTTCCGTCATCATCCCGTGCGCCTTGCCCGCGCACTCGTCGTCACATCGCTGTTCGCCCTGGCCGCATGCGGCGGCGGCTCCTCGGGAACGACCCCGGTGTCGTTCAACGGCGGCTCGTGCGATCCGGGAACCAGTATCCAGCTCGCGTTTCCGAACGACACGAACGGCAACTTTCCGAGCGGTGTCGCGACCAACATCGGACACGTCGAGATCGTCGCGAACGGTAACAGCAACACGCTCGCCAGCAGCTACACGTCATTCGACACGGTGCTCATCGGAAACAACGGCCAGCAAGTACAAGGCGGATTCTTGACCATTACATCCGACCAAGGCGGCCCGCATCCTTACACCCAGGACTTCTATTACAACTCGTCCATTCCGACGCTGCAGCCCGGCGTGCTGTATACCGTCTACATCAACGTACCGAGCAACAGCTGCCAGGCGATCCCGTTCGGCCAGTTCAGCACGTAGCGCGGCTGCACGAAGTTGATCATGCGCGAACGCGCTGCGCGAACGACGCCAGCGCGTTCGCCGTTTCTTGGGGTGCTTCGGTCATCGGAAGATGGCCGACACGCTCGAGCTGCACGAATTGCGCACCGCCGATGGCCGCGGCGGTTGCGCGCAGCGTCTCCGGCTTGAGATAGCTATCTTCGGCGCCCGCAATCACGAGCGCCGGAACGCGCACGTCTTCGAGCAGGTCGTGCGAATCGAGGCGCTCTTTCATGCCGCGCACCAGCTGCGCGCAGCCGTGCGGGTTCTGGCGCTGCATCACGGTGCGCGCGCGCTCGACGAGCTCCGGGCGCTCGCGATAGACGTGCGGCGCGAAGTAGCGCGGCAGATAGCTCTCCACCGCCGCATCCATCGTACCTTCGCGTTCCAGCCGGTCCGCGAGCGTGTCGCGGCCGGCGGCGAGCTCGCGCTGCGCGGGATCCGCGTTCGGCTTGCGCGACGCGTCTTCACTTACGTGGCTGGCGACGAGCGCGAGCCCGGTGACGCGCTCTTCGTACATACGAAAGAACGCCAGCGCGACGTAGCCACCGATCGAGTGGCCGACGAGCGCGGCGCGTTCGACGTGCAGCGCGTCGAGGACACCCGCCACGTCGCCGGCAAGCGCTTCCATCAGCGCAGGCCCGTCGCTGGCCTCCGACTCACCGCAGCCGCGCAGGTCCACGCGTATCACGCGAGCACCGGCCGGCGCCAGCGCCGCGAGCTGTTCGTCCCAGACGGTGCGGTCCAGCGGAAAGCCGTGCAGCAGCACGACGGGCACACCGGCGCCGCCGGAGTCGTCGTAGCCGATCCGGCGGCCGTCGATGGTCACGATCATCGGCTGCTTAGAAGTCGCTCTCTTTGAGGTTCGCCGCCGTGTTCACGTCGGTGAAGTCCTCGACGATGACGACCGCGTCGCCCGCGTACGTCACGCGGCGCGCCGGGAGATGCGTCGCGCGCGAGAGGAAGATCACGCGCTTGGTCGCGCCGTTGGCGTCCTTGAACGGAATCGTCACCGTGTCGTACGCGGTGCCGTTCACCGTCTCTTCGCCATTGGTCGCCGACGCGGCGCTCTTGATGTTCTCCGCGACGTTGTCGAACGACGCCTGATCGATCGTGCCGCCGCGCAGGTCGACCGCGCGGCCGTCGTGGATCGAGATGTTGAGATGAATGCCGGACAGCAGCCCGCCCTGGTGCCCGCTAACGGTGTCGCCGCCCTTCCACACCGCGCCGCCGCCGCGCCCGGGCCCGCCGGTGACGTCGATGCGCGCGAAGTGCGGCTTGAGATAGGCGTAATGGTACGTCCGGTCTTGGACGTCGGTGCCTTTGGTCTCGTGCACCTTGATGTTCGCGGTGTAGCTCGGGATTTTCGCCCAAGCGTCGAGGAAGGCCGCGGCGGGACCCGACGGCGTCGCGCCGAGGAGCGCGACGCCGAGGGTCAGAGCTGCGAACGCTGCGGTTCGTGACGTCATCGTGCTGAACGCAGAGCGCTGAATCCCGACACGCCGTTCCCGGGCGCGTACGGATCGGTCTTGTAGACCGTGTTGACGTTCACTTTGGGGATGCCGAGGTTGTACGCGGCATTGAGCGTGTCGATGAACACGTTGGCGATTACCGCGTAGCCCGTATTGGAGGGGTGCAAGCCGTCCAGGCTCGACAGCCCGCCGCGATACACCAAGGAGCAGCACGGTGGATTGGCGCTCGCCGGATAGCCGCCGTTCTGCGCGATGGTGACGAACGTTGCATGCATGTCGACGAGGGCTGCGCCCGTTTCCGACGCCGCCTGCCCGATCGCGACGTTGTACGCGGCGTTGAGCGCCTTGACGTTCGTCGCGACGGCGTCGGCGACGAAGTCGCCGCCGGTCAGCGCCGGCGCAGCCGGCAGCGCGTGCGCGGGAATCTGCGCCGCCGCGGTTTGCAGCGTCTTGAAGAGCGCGTTGATCGTGAAGTATCCGTTCGGCCCGACTCCGGTCTGCGCGCTTTCCTGCGCGGCGTATGCCGTCGAGTACAGCACCGCGGCGGCCTGCGCTTGCGCCGGGTTCGCGCCTTGCGCGATGAGCACGCCGGCGATGTACGCCTGCAGGGTCGGCTGGTACGCCGGCTGCGGAATGAACGTCGCGGCGCCCATCACCTCGACCAGGTTGGCGACGGCGACTTTGGAGCCGGCGCCCTGGAGCTGCTTGATGATCGATACCGTGTCGTCATGCATCGACTGCGGCGACGTCACGGGTGCGGCACCGCCGGAGAACGCGACCTTCAAGAGATCGTTCGAGCCGAGCCACACCGTCGCGACCTGCGCGTGCAGCGAGACGGCGGCGCCCACCTGGGTGACGCCTTGCCCGAAGCCCGCGAGGATCGGCCAGAAGTTCTGACTCTCGCCGTTGACCAGCGAGTTGAGCTGGACGAACGATGCCGGATCGCCCGCGCCGACGGTGCAGTCGCCGATCGCGCCGTTCATGAACAGCGCTTCGTGCACCGTCTGCCCGGGGATCCCCACGTCCCACGGGTTGAGGTTCGGGTTCTCGCGCAGCGTGAGCGCCGTGTTGAACTGGTTCGCCGGAAGCTGCTTGGCGTCGCACGTGTTGGACACGGGCGCCGGGAAGATGTGCGTGGACGTCGGCGCGAGCAGGCCGCCGACGCCGGGCGGGATGAGCAGCGGCAGCGGCGACGTGGCCGGGTTGCTCATCGTGCCGATGCCGACGCCGTTGGCCTGTTGCCACAGCAGCGAGAAGAACCCGTGCTCCTGCGTTTGCTGCACCGGCCCGATCTGACCCAGCTGCGGACTGACGCCGAGCACCGGAAGGTCGGCACCCATGGTGCCGCTGGACTGCGTGCCCGCGGTGAGGCTGTCGCCGACGCCGGCGATGCTGAGCTTTTGCGCCGGCGCCGTCGAGCCGGGCTGGCCGATCGGCGGCACGACGGGGCCGCTGCCTCCGCCTCCGCCGTTGCACGCGGCGAGCATGACGGTGGCCGCGAGCGCCGCGGCAACGCGAACGCGCGCGATCGAGCTCGAGCTCGACCGCGTCACAGCGGAATCACCGTCGGTGAACCGATGCCGAACTGAATTTGCACCTCGGCCGCTTTCAAGCCCGCGAACTGCGGCGCGACCTGGCTCTGCTGACACGGAAGCCTTTGACATGTCAAGCTCACGATCCCTAAGCGATTGTTGTAGTTCGTCGCGCCGCCCTCGAGCACGGTCGCCTGGACGAACGTGGACTTCGTGAAGTGGTGCGAAAGCCCGTAGATCAGTGAAGGAGTGTATTCCGGATAGGGATCGACGGGGTTGTACTGGACCAGCCGCGACGGCTGCAAGAAGAACGTCGTGGCTTTGTTGGCGCGATACTCGAGATACCCGAGCATGAAGAGCTGCGGGTGGTTGGTCTGGTTGAGGCCGGACCGGTGCAGCAGCCACTGCGGCGCCACGGTGAACGTGCCGAACATGCGCGGCGTGGCGAGGAACGGCAGCGTGACGCCGAGCAGCCACTCTTGCTCGGTGCGCAGCCGCACGGTCGTCGGGAAGCCGTTGTACTCCACGAGCTGCTCGTCGGTGTGACCGCCGATCGTCGCGGTGTGCGCGAGATACGTCGGCGTGATCACGATGGGCAGCTTGCCGCCGAGCACGAACAAGTTCTGCAGGCCGACTTGGAAGATCTTGTCTTTGGTCGTGGCGTCGACCACGCCGGTGTTCACGGTGCCCAGCGACGCGCCGGGCACGTTGGAACCGGGGCCGGTGAAGCCTTGCAGATAGAACGGAACGTTCTGGTTGCTGAAGTTGATCGGGACTTGCTGGATCTCGTAGTAGCCGACTTGCAGGCGGTGCGTACGGTCGAACGCATAACCGAAGCCCGCATCGACGCCGCCGGGATCGCCGGCGTTGAAGCCGACGTTGCTGAGCGGGTACGCGAACGAGACGTCCAGGTTGTACGTGAAGCCTTGCGGCAAGCTCGGCCGGTGGATCGGCGCCTGCGGCGTGCCGACGGGATTCGCTTGCGCGACGTCCTTCGCGGCAGCGGCGGCAGCCTGGTTGTCCTTGATATCGCGAAGCGCGCGCTGGAGCGATGCGTTGGCGGGAGCGAGGAGTCCGGCGCTGAGCGCGTTGGCCTCGGACACGTCAGCACGCGCTGACAACGGCGCGAAGACGAGCGCGGCACACACCAAAGCGCACGCGGTCGACGACACACGTTTGTTCATGGTCGGCCGCTTGCGCGGCGCGGTAAAAGGTTCCTTCGCAGCGACCGTTTTCGCGCGCATGTGCCGACGCTGCTGCGCGCGTTTCCTCTTGCGCCACGGTAAAAACTTGCGCGCGCACGCGGATTGGTGGTATAAGGAGGGCAACTAGCCGGCGGTCGCCCCGCCGGATCGCCGCGCGTCCGTCGGGTACCGCGGACGTCGAAAGGAACGGTAGCACTACCGCATGGCCGCAAGAAAGGCCGCGACGGGTCGCAAGACCACTCGCAAGAAATCAACGCGCAAAACCGGCGCGCGCAAAACGCGCAAGACGGGCGCACGCAAGACCGCCGCACGCAAGAAGACGACGGGCCGTAAGAAGACCGGCGCTCGAAAGTCGGCGGCGCGCAAGAAGACCACGCGCAAGAAAACCGGCGGTCGCAAGAAGACGACGGGCCGCAAGAAGACCGGCGCACGGAAGACGGCCGGTCGCAAGAAGACGGGTGGCCGCAAGAAAAAGGCCGCCGGCCGCAAGAAGACGGGCGCGCGCAAAGCGGTTCGCAAGACCACGACGCGTCGCAAAACGACCCGTCGCAAGACCACCGGCCGCCGCAAAGCGGCGTAAACCCAGACCCAGCCCCTTCGGGCAAGAAGCGCGTCGCGAGCAAACCTCGCGGCGCGTTTTTTCGTGCTGCGCCGGCTCGGGTCAGAATTCTTCAGCCAACGTGTTGACTTTATATCAAGGTGCTGATATAAAGTCTTCAGTCAACTCACTTTCAAGGAAATCCAAAGCCATGCCGATCCTCGCCACCTCTCTCGCCGCCGGACTGGCCGGAGTCCTCAGCCTCGCTGCCTCGCCGATCGCCGCCGCCGACGCGCCGGTCACCGTCGTCTCGTGCGACTACAGCGGACAGTACCTGCCGGCGTCCGCCACCGGCATCCCGGAGTCCGCGTCGTTCCAGGGCAGCGCCCTGCGCATCACGTTCGTCAACCAGGCTCCGCTCACGGCGACCAACGTCCGCTTCGCGGTCCGCTACGCCGGGCGCACCCAGATCATCGACGACGCGGGCACGTTCTCCACGGGCGCTCAGATCGTCCAAGACTTCACCGCGGCGTCCGGCGCGAACGCGTACGGCTCCGACAGCGCGCAGTGCGCCGTGGAGTCGGTGACCTTCAGCGACGGTTCCACCTGGCAGCCCGCCTGATCCCAGACGATCAGCCGTTCGGGAAGGTCGGCCCGGCCGCTGGGGAACCAGCGGCCATGGCCGACTCGCCCGACATCCTGAGCCGTCTCGAAGAGCGGAGCATCTGCGAGCATCTGCTCTCGAAGCTGAAATACGCGCAAGCCGCGTCGCGCGCCGCGCTCGAGACCGAGTTCGGCCGCATCGGAATCACGATCCCGCAGTTCCTCGCGCTCGCAGCGATCGAGGAGAACGCCGACATCTCGAGCGCCGAGCTCGCGCGTATGAGCTACGTGTCGCCGCAGGCAATGATCACGATCGTCGCGCGCCTGCAGTCCGCGCAGCTCATCACGCGCGCGCCCGCCGCGGGCGGCGGACGAACGCTCACGCTGCGGCTCACCGCCGAGGGCTCGCGCCTGCTCGACGAAGCGCGCGCGCACGCATATGCCATCGAACGGTACGTCCTCGACGTGCTCGGCGCCGACGCGTACGCGCAGCTGCTGTCGGCGCTCGACCGCGTGACCGACGCGCTCACCCGCGGCACGACCGTCACGAAGACCGCGCCTTGGGACGCGTACGTGGCGGACGTGCCCGGAGTCCCCGCGGGAGACGAGAAGGCGGTCTAGCGCCGCGGGCGCGAAATGGCGGCCCCTACGTTTCATTCCAGAAAAGGGGTGTCCGCATGGAATCCGATCGCAGCGACCGCATCCTGCGCGCCGACGACACGCTCGTGCTCTTCGGCGATCTCCAGCCGAAGACCATCGCGCGAGAAACAACCGTCGACCAGGCGCGCTTGACCAAGTTCGCGGGCGCGCTCGCGCAGCTCGCGAAGATCTACGGCCTGCCGGCGATCATCACCACCACCAACCCGGACCCGACGATCCCGGAGATCACGTCGGTATTCCCGAACGTGCAGCCGATCCAGCGCACGATCCCCGCGGCGTTCCGCAACGCGCCGCTGGTCGACGCCATCCGCGACACGCACCGCAAGACGATCCTCATCTGCGGTGTCGCGACCGAGGTGGTCGTGCAGCTCGCCGCGCTGGGCGCGATCCAAGCCGGCTATCGCGCCGAAGTCGTGACCGACGTGTGCGGCGGGCTGAGCGTCCGCAGCGAAGAGGCGGCGTTCCGCCGGCTCAACGAGGCCGGCGTCGTACTGACGTCGCTCGTGGCCGCGTTCGGCGAGCTGGCCGGCGCGTTGACCGATCCGCAGACGCAACAAGCCGCGGGCGTGGTCCTGGGCGCGTACGCGTAACCGCGCTCAGCCCAGCAATCGCTTGAGAAACGCGTCGTGCTTGTAGGATGACGAGCCGCCGAACTTCACCACCACGGCGCCGGCGGACGGGATCACGTACATCGCCTGTCCGCCGGCGCCGCTGGCGTAGACGACGTCGGGATGCGTCGCCGACGGGCTGAGCCACCAGCCCAGACCGTAGCGCGGGTTCGCCTCCGATCCTACGAAGCAGCGCGCGAGCGCCGCGCGCGGCACGATCGTGTTCTTCTGCCAGGCGCCGCCGTCGCGCACCAGCACGCCGAACGTTCGCCACGCGCGCGCGCTGACGAACGCACCGGTCGGCAGCGGCATGGTGCCGTCCTTCAGCGTTCGCCACGAACCGATGCGCAGCCCGATCGGGTCGAGGATGCGTTCGTGCAGATACGCCTGCGGTGAGAGCCCACGCGGCGCGAGCTTGCGCGCGAGCACGGCGCCGAACACTTGCAGCGGGATGCCGCCGTAGGTGAATTTCCGGCGCGGCTCGTCCTTGAGCTCGACCGCTGCGGCGACGTCGAACGGCGGCACGGCGTTGCCGAGTCCGCCGAAGCCGATGCCGCTGGTGAGCTGCAAGAGATCGCGCAGCCGCACACGCGCCTTCGCATTTTCCGCCCATGCGGGAAGGGTGTGCGACACCGGCTCGTCGACGTCGAGCAGACCGTCGTGCTGCGCCGCGACGGCCAGCACACCCCAGAAGCTCTTCGTACCGCTGTAGAGCGCGTGCGGTTTCTCGGCGTCGTAGCCGCCACCGTAGCGCTCGAACACGATCTCGTCCGCGCGCTGCACGAGCAGCGCATGGAGCGCGTGCCGCTCCGCGTATGCCGCGGCAGCATCGACGTCCACGGCAGCGCGCGTGCTCGGCGCTGCGCTACAGCGGGCGGCGGCGCGTTGACGCCGAGCCCGGCGAGAACGCGAACGTCACGCGTTCCGACACGAAGACCGTGTCCGTCAGCGTCCCGATGTCGAACGACCCGGAGCCGCCGGCGAAGTTCCCCGGTTCCTGCGGCGCCGGGCAGCCGCCGCTCTCGGTGACGGCGGCGACCGCATCGACCGTGCCGCCGGACAACGCCGCGAGCGCATCCGCTTTGCGGCGCGCGTCGGCCATCGCGGCGGCGCGCGCGGTCTGCTCGGCGGCGGCGCAGTCGTCCAGGTGCGGCGTGAAAGCGACGTTGTCTACCGATGAGCCCGGATGCGACGCCACGTAGCGCGCCGCGGCTTCGCCCAGCCGGTCCAGCTTCGCGCGCGTCGCGTCGCGGATCGTGCCGCGCAGCATCGTCTGGTTGCCGGGATAGAGGCGCGCGCCGGCGACGCCGGCGACCGGGTCCTCCACGCCGGCAGCGCGCATCGCGGCCAGCACGGACGCTTCGTCGGCGACGCCGCGCGCCTGCGCCGTGACCTGCACCGTCTTGACCGGCACGCGCACGGAACCGAAACCGTTCACCGTGATGCCCGCCGCAGACGGGAACGGCAACGGGGCGGGAACGCGCTGCATCTGCGGCGGGGCTTGCGCGCTCGCCGCGAGCGGGAGCAGCACGATGGCGAACGACGCGAGCAGCTTCTTCATCGTCAACCCTTCGTCGGGCTCGAACGCAATCCGGTTCGACCCGGGCCCGCCCTATTCCAGACGCGACTCCGCGAGATCGAGATCCCACTCCAGGCGCCGGTAGCCGTCGTCGGTCAGTTCGCCGCTGCGGCGCAGCTGCAGCAGCATGCGGCGCTCGGCCGTGAGCGCCTCGCGCCGCAAGCGCCGCTCGATCTCGTGCTGCTGCGCGTCCTCGACCGGCTCGAGGCCTTCGGCGTGCGCGCCGAAATGGGCCATGCGCTGCTCGTAGTCCGCGTGCAGCCGGCCCGCGACTTCCCATTCGGCCGTCGACGAGAACGACGCCTCGAGCGTGCGCAGATGATCGCGCACGGCTTCGGCGAGGCGCACGCGCACCACGGCGACCGCCTTGCCGTCATCCTCGGAGTCGCGCACGTTCCAGCGCCGGATCAGCCACGGCAGCGCGAGCCCTTCGCCCACGAGCGTCACGAGGATGACGACGAACGTGACGAACAGGATCAGGTCACGCTGCGGGAACGGCGCACCGCCGGCGATGGTCTCCGGCAGCGCGAGCGCCGCCGCGAGCGACACGATGCCGCGCATCCCCGCTGCGCCCAAGATGAACACCCACTGCCACGGCGGATCGGGGCCTTCGGTCTCGCGAATCTTCGGAAACACGCGCCGCCGCCCGTACGCCGCGGGAAACATCCAGACGAAGCGCACGACGATGACGACGACGGCGATCACCAGCGACCAGCCGATCAGCGTCGCGAGCGAATAACCGGCCAGCCCGTGCACGATGCTGCGCAGCTGCAGCCCGATGAGGACGAACGCCGCGCCGTTGAACACGAAGAACAGCAGGTTCCACACCGCCCCGGCCGCGAGGCGCGCGTCGGCGTCGAAGATCTGCGTCGACATGCGGTTGAGGTAGATGCCGCCGCTCATCGCGGCGAGCACGCCCGACGCGTGGACGGCTTCAGCCGGCACGTACAGCGCGAACGGCGTGACGAGCGAGATCGACACCGCGATCAGCTCGTCCGATAGCCCCGCGCGGCGAATCGCGATCGAGATGCGCGCGAGCAGCCACGCGATGCCCAAGCCGACCGCGACCCCCGCGACGACGACGTAGACGAAGCTCAGCGTCGCCGCGAGCAGCGAGAACGCGCCGGTCGCGACCGCGACCACCGCGAAGCGGTAGATGACCAGACCGGTCGCGTCGTTGACGAGGCTCTCGCCGCTGATGATCGTCAGCAGCGTGCGCGGCAAGCCGACGTCTTCGGCGATTGCGTCGGTGGCGACGGCGTCGGTCGGTGAGAGGATCGCGCCGAGCACGAAGCCGAGCGCGAGCGGAAAGCCCATCATCCAGTGCGCGACGTACGCGACGACGACCGAGGTGAACGCGACCAGCCCGATCGCGAGCATGAAGATCGGCTGGTAGAAGCGCTTGAACGCGCGGTAGTCGGTCGTCCACCCGTCGCCGAAGATGAGCGCCGGCAAGAACAGCAGGAACACCGTCTCCGGCGCGAGCGTGACGGTCGGCACGCCGGGGATCAGCGCCAGCACCAGCCCACCGATCACGAATACGATCGGGTACGGCACGCGCAGCTTCTTCGCGACGAGCGCGAGCCCGACGATCGCCGACAGCAGCACGGTGAGAAAGACGCCGGTCATACGTCGCGCACGTCGCGCTGCGTGAGCGCGATCCACAGCGTGAACACCACCGAGATGGCACCGCCCAGCACGAACGTCCAGCGCAGCTCGAGCCACGTCGCGAGCGCGCCGACGATCAGCGAGCCCAGCGGCACCAAACCGAGCAGGATCATCGAGTACACCGAGATCGCGCGGCCGCGCATGTCGTCGGGCGCGAGCGTCTGCAGCAAGATGTTGGACGAGCCGATGAAGCTCATCGTCGCGAGCCCGACGACGACGAGGAACGCGGACGCGAGCCCGAAGTGCACGGTCAGCCCGAGCGCCGCGACGCCGAGCGCGGCAAGGATCGACGAGAACAGCCAGATGCTGCCCCGCCGCTCGCCGCCGGTCGCGGCGGTGAAGAACGCGCCCGCGATCGCGCCCACGCCGCTGGCCGCCATGAGCCAGCCCAGCCCTTTGGCGTCGGTGCGAATGACGTGCACCGCGTACGCTGGCAGCAGAAAGTTGTACGGCCGGTACGTCAGCGACGCGACGACCAGCATCAGCACGATCCAGCGGAGGACGCGGTGGCCCATCAAGAAGCGCACGCCTTCGGCGATCGCGGCGAACACGTTACCGCGCCGCGTGCTCGACGGCGGCGCGGAGTGCATGAAGAACAGCGCGGCGACGACGGCCAGCGTCGTCAGCGCATTGACCAGGAAGCACGGCGCGACGCCGATCCCCGCGATCAGCAGCCCCGCGAGCGGCGGCCCGACCACGCTCGGCGCGTTGAACGCCACCGAGTTCAAGCCGATCGCGCCGCCGACGTACTCGCGCGGCACCATCAGCGGCACCCAGCTCTGGCGCGCGGGCGCGTCGAACGACTGCGTCGCCGCTTGCAGCCCGCTGGTGATCATCAGCGTCCACAGCGGCGCGTGGTTCGTCGCAACCAGCGCGAACAGCACGAACGACAGCAGCGACGTACAGCTGTTGGTCGCGAACAGCACGAGCCGCCGGGGATAGCGGTCCGCGACCACGCCGGCCAGCGGCGACAGGATGAGCACCGGAACCGCGCGCGCCGCGCCGAGCAATCCGATGTCGAGCGCGCCGACGCGCCCGTTGGGGGCCAGCGATGCGACGTAATACCCGAGCGCCGTGAATTGCATCCACGTGCCGAGGTTCGAGACGAGCAGCCCGCTCCACAGCAAGCGAAAATCTTTGAAGCGGAACGGTCCGAAGAAGCCGGGACGGCGGTCGGGGATCCGCGGTTCGGCGCTCACCCGCCTGCGGCGCGCACGGCGGCGTGCACCGCGGCGACGATCACGTCCGCGGTGCCGTCGACCTCGAACTTCGACGTGTCGACGACGAGATCGTAGTTGCGCGGATCGCCCCAGGTCACGCGATAGCCTTCGCGCGCGTACGTGCGCCGCGCCTCGTCGATGCGCCCGATCTCCGCGCGCGCGGCGGCGTCGTCGACGCCCAGTGACTCGGCGACGTGCGCCGCGCGCCAATCGAGCGGCGCCTTGACGAACACGCGCAGCACGTCGGGCCGCGGGCCGAGGATCACGCTGCCCATGCGGCCGACGATCACGGCGTCGCCCGCAGCCGCTTCCTCGCGCACCGCTTCTTCGATCGCGCGGCGCGTCTCGGCGGCCGAGTCGTCCGCCGCCGGCGGCTGCGACGCTTCCGGCACGCCGCCGCCCAGCTGCTCCAGCACGCGTTCGCCGAAACCGCGCGGCCGCTCGGTCGCCGTTTGCACGACGTCCGCCGACGTCCCCAGCCGCCAGGCCGCGACGGTCGGAAGCTGCTCGTCGACGAGCCGGTAGCCGAGCCGCTCGGCGACGGCGCGCGACACGGCCAGCGCCGATGCGCCGTACGAACGCGAGATGGTGACGATCACGGGCCGCAGCGCTCCACCGCCACGACGTTCCGTCGAACGCACCCGCTGAACCTTCGACCTGCGCAGGCGGCGGGCGCACCAGGAAACCGCACGCCCGAGGTGTTACGCCCCGCGCATGGAGTCGCAGCCGTTCGCAGCGCGGGTCGCCGAGGTGGACCGGCGCATCCGTGAGATCCAGCCCGGTGTCGCGGCGGAGATTCGCCGCAACGACGGTACCGCGGACAGCGCGACGTGGGAGCGCGGTCGCGCGTGGGCGACGCTCACGCTGCACGACGGGCGATGGCCGCGCTTGGAACTCAGCCTGCACACGGGGACCGAAGCGCATCCGGAAGCGCTCGAGATCGGCATCGACGACGCCGACATCGTGAACATGATCGCGGTCCCCGTCGCGGACTTGCTCGCCGCGGGATAAAATTTTTCGCCGGCTTCTTCGCTTCTGCCAGGCGTCGAGCGCCCGGACGAGAATGTCACCGGTCCGCGGCGTGAACGTCGTGCCGCATGTGGGGGTGTGCCGTGGTGTTTCGACTTCGCTCGTATGGTGTTGCAGCGGTGTTACTTTTGCTTTCGTCGGCTGTTGCCGGCTGCGGCGGACGGCACTCCGCGTCGTCCGTCTTGCCTCGGGCTCCCGGCTCGCAGGCGCGATCTCCGAGAACGATCGCAGAAGCGGGATATCCCAACGCGGTGCTCGCTGATTCTCCCGTCGCGTATTACCGCCTCGACGACACCAGCAGCACGATGGCGGACACCACGTCCAACGCGCTCAACGGAAGCTATGGCAGTGCTGTCGTTCACAATCGTCCGACCCTGATCGCAAGCAACTCGAACGCCGCGGCTGGTTTCCCGGGCGGCGCGTACAGCGCGACGGGTATTGCAACGGTCGCGAAAAATGCGACGCTGCAGCCGGCCGCCCTCAGCGTCGAATGCTGGGTGAACGAGACGGCCGCGAACAGCGGCGGCTTCATCGACCTCGTTTCGTACGGCCCGCAGTCCGGTGGGCAAGCGTGGGCGGTGCAGATCACGCCAACCAACACGTTCAGCGGATACGTGGACATCGGCTCGACGCAACTCTATATCGCCGGCACGACGGTCCTTTCGACGGGCACGGCATATCAGGCGGTGCTGACGTACGACGGAACGACGGCTCGCTTATTCGTGAACGGGGCGCTCGAAGGCACGGCGAACGGCGCCGGCAGTGTGAACTACGCGAACGTCGGGACGTACGGCCTCTCGATCGGCGCCGGACAGTCCACGTCGCGTAACGTCTTCAACGGCACGATCGACGACGTCTCGGTCTACGGTTCCGCGATCTCGCCGGCCCGCGCCGGGGCGCACTACGCCGCCGCGACGACAATCCCGACCTCGACGGGCGATCCCTATGCGAACGCCGTCATGGCAAACTCTCCGGCGGCGTACTATCGGCTGGACGACGCGTCGACCGCGCTCGTGGATGCGACGACGAATCATCTCAACGGAACCTACGGCGGTTCGGTCACACGCCACGCCACCGGGCTGATCACCGGCACCAGCGACTATGCGGCGACGTTCGGCGGCGGCGCCGCATCGAGCACAACCGAAGCAACCGTCCCGCAAAACACGCTGCTGCAGCCGACCG
Organism: Vulcanimicrobiota bacterium; assembly: GCA_963723635.1. GTDB lineage: Bacteria > Vulcanimicrobiota > Vulcanimicrobiia > Vulcanimicrobiales > Vulcanimicrobiaceae > Vulcanimicrobium. The sequence goes on from CAVRRP010000029.1 coordinate 149,582, forward strand.
CGGCGGTGACGGTGGAGGCCTGGATCAAGGAGACGACTGCCGCGACCGGTTTCATCGACCTGGTATCGTACGGCGATCAAAGCGGTCAAGGGTACTCGCTTCAGCTGACCAACACGAATCACGCTTCGTTCTGGCTCGATGTAAGCGGCGGCACGACGGTCTACGCCGGGGGCGGCACCGCGCTCGTGACCGGAAGAATCTACCATCTCGTGGGCACGTATGACGGCACGACCGCCAAGATCTACGTCAACGGTTCGCTCGACGGCAGCGCCGCGCAGAGCGGCACAATCTCGTACGCGGGGATCGGTACGTACGGCTTGTCCATCGGCGGCGGGCAGCACACCGGACGCGGCACGCTGGCGGGGACCATCGACGAGGTCGCCGTCTACCCGGCCGCGCTCACGGCCGCGCAGATAACGGCACACCACAACGCCGGCGCGGCACCCATCCCCGCAGGACCCACGCACGTCGCGAACTGGCTTTACGGATGCGACGCGGACGTCGGCGGCTGCGTCTCCTACCCTGGGCAGAACGTCGGTATCCCTGATGCGTGGATGGCGAGCCACGTGGATTGGCTGGAAGTCGGCTACAATCCGAGCGAGACCGGCGATACGACATCGGCGAACCTCGCGGCGAATGGTGCGAAGCACCTCGTGGTTTACATCGACCCGAACATCACGTACACGTGCTACATCCCCAGCGGGTACAGCACGACGTCCAACGACTTCCCCGAGGACGGCTCCAACTGCAGCGGTCAGGTCTCGTCGTTCTTGCACCCCGTGAACGGCAGCTACGCGCACGCGTACTTGCACAACGGCAACAACGGCAACCGCATCTTCAACCACGCTTACGCGACGTGGCCTGGTCAGGTAGGCGAACCGCTGAACCTTGGCGACTCCGACGTGCAGGCGGCGTTCGCCACGGCCACCGCGCGCAACCCGTACGCCACCGACATCTTCGAAGACGATGCCGGCGGCAGCTACAACTGCATCGCGGACTGGAATGCGAGGTGCGTCGCGTCGTCGGCCCAAGGGACGACATCGTATGCGCCGCCGCTGTGCGACTACACCAACGGCGGGTGGTGTTATGTGTTCGGCGAGACTGCGGTCGAATGGGACACCGCGTCGAACCCGGCGCAGAAGTACGCGACTGACGCGATCAACCTAGCCAACGCCTCGGCGCACAACATCATCGGCAACAACGGTGTCGGAACCGATAGTTACAGCCTCCAGTGGGTCGCGGCGAGCCGCGTGAAGGGCGCGATGGCTGAGGGTGCGTGGTCCATGACGTCCAACACACCGGAGTGGATCGACATCGCCGACCAGATCCTGCAGTATCATAAGCTCGGCAAGTACGTCGTCGAAGAGGGCGGCGACGGGCGTATCTACTTTCAGCTCGCGAGCCATTGGATCGTCTACGATCCGGCGTACTCGATCGAGGCGTTCTTCGAAGTGAACCCAGCGACGACCAGCGCAGGCACCAACGATACAACGTTCCCGGAAGAGACGATAGTACCGACGTCGCCGCGCGTCGCCGCACCTGCGAACAACGACGTGACCGTATTCCAAACGGCGACGGCCGGCGTGTTCGTCCGCGAGTACCAAACGTGCTACCAGGCCGGTGTTTCCATCGGCCGCTGCGCCGCGATTGTCAATACGACGGGATCCTCACAGACGGTCGTCGGCCTGACGCAAACCTACGGTCACAACCTCGTACCGAACACGACCAAGACGTGGGCGGCCGGCGGCACCGCGAAATGGTCCACGTCCGTACCGACCAGCGTGGGGGCGAACACCGGGCTGATTCTCGCGCTATGACGCGGCCGCGCTAGCTGAAATAGGCGTCGTCGAGCAGCGGCACGGCGACGCCCGGCGCGGGCGCGTCGAACGCGAACAGCGCGCCCGCCAGCGGCTCGTCGTTGTGCGCGCCCGCGACGAGCGGCTCCGACGAGCTGGTCACGTACGCGGTGCGCAGGTCCGTACCGCCAAAGGCGATCATCGTCACGTTCGGCACCGGTAGATGTATCTCGCGCTCGACGCGGCCGTCGGGTGCGAACCGCACGACCTTCCCCGCGCCGTACACCGCGCTCCAGTAGCAGCCGTCGGTGTCGGTCGCGGCACCGTCGGGTCCGCCGCGCGGCGTCTCGGCGCGCGCGAACGGACGCGGTTCGCTAAGAATCCCGGCATCCAGGTCGAGCACGTCGTATGCCCAGATTTGCTGCGCCATCGTGTCGGCGTGGTACATCGTGCGCGCGTCCGCGCTCCACGCGAGGCCGTTGGAAATGCGCACGGTCGCCGACTTCGCGATCTGCGCGCCGTCGGGCTCGATTCGGAACAGCGGTGCACCCTTGGGTCCGTCACCGCGCCGGTCGAGCGGCGCGAATCCCGGACCGACCCAGAAGCGCCCGCGCGGATCCGTCTTGCCGTCGTTCCAGAAAAATCGATGCGCATCGAACGGCGCCGGCGCGAACGGTTCGAGCCGCGCCGTGCGCCGGTCGAAACGGAACAGCCCCGTGCGCAGCGCGACGAGCACGTTGTCGCCCGAACCGAGCGCAAACGACCCGGTCCACGCAGGCATCGACCACTCCTCGTCCACGTGCGTGCGCGGATCGAAGCGGTGCAGCTTCGCGGCAAAGGTATCGCACCAGTACAGCACGCCTTCGTCAGCGGACCACGTCGGACACTCCCCGTTGCGCGCCCGCGCGTCGAGCACCACGTCCACGTTCATACTTTCAGCTCCACGCCGAACTCGATGATGCGGTCCGGCGGGATGCAGAGCGTGTCCGTCAGCGGGTTCGCGTTGCGCATCATGTAGTTCAGCAGCCAGCGGCGCCATTTGGGGAAGCCGTGGCCCGGCTCGTTGCGCGGGACGATGCGCGGGCGGGCGAGGAAGTAGTCGGCGTCTTCGAGCTCGATCTCCGGCGGGATCTGCGGGCGGCAGCGCGAGAGGATGTCGCTGACGTTCGGTTCTTCCATGAAGCCGTAGTTCGCGGTGACGCGCGTGAGGCGCGGGACGATCTGCTCGATCGTCACCCGGTGCGCGGAGTCGACGTACGGCCGGCGGTGGTTGACGATCGTGAGCAGCACGACTTCCTCGCGCAGCACGCTGCGGCGCAGCCAGTGGTGGCGCAGGATGAACGGGATCCCGTCGGGGTGCGGGGTCAGGAAGATCGCGGTGCCGTCCGTCGTTGAGGCCGGCTTGTTTTCAACCTGGCGGATGAACTCTTCGACGGGCGTCGACAGCGCGGCGAGCGCCATCGCGAGCCGGCGCCGCCCCGCCACCCAGGTCGTGAAGAGCGTGAAGATCACCAGCGCGATCGCGACGGGGATGTAGCCGCCTTGCGGCAGCTTCGGGAGGTTGCCGGCCAGAAACGCGCCGTCGACGATCAGGAACAGCATCACGAGCGGCACGACGCCGGCCTTGGGCCAATGGAACCGCCGCCGCAGCAACACGCCGATGACGAGCGAGTCCGCGAGCATGGTGCACGTCACCGCGAGGCCGTACGCCGCGCCGAGCTTGTCGGAGCTGCGGAACGCGACGACGAGCGCGAGACACGCCACGGCGAGCAGCATGTTCACGAACGGCATGTAGATCTGCCCTTCGACGCTCTTCGAGGTGTGCACGACCTTCAGGCGCGGCAGGTAGCCGAGCTGCACCGCTTGCTGGGTGAGCGAGAACGCGCCGGTGATGAGCGCTTGCGATGCGATGACGGTGGCCGCCGTCGCGATGACGATCATCGGCATCAGCGCCCAGGCCGGAAACAGTAAGTAGAACGGGTTCTTCAGCGCGGCCGGGTCGATCAGCGCAAGCGCGCCTTGGCCGTAGTAGTTCAGCAGCAGCGCCGGGAACACGCCCGCGTACCACGCCAGGCGGATCGCGCTGCGGCCGAAGTGCGCGAGGTCCGCGAACATCGCTTCGACGCCGGTGACGCACAGCACCACCGCGCCGAGGACGAGGATCGCCGCGATGCGGTTCTGCGCGATGAACGCGAGCGCGTAGAACGGGTTGAACGCCGCGAGCACGCGCGGGTCGTGCGCGACCGCGAACCCGCCGGCGACCGCGAGCGCGGCGAACCACAGCACCATCACCGGCCCGAACACGGCGCCGATCTTGCCGGCGCCGCGCGACTGCACAGCAAACAGCGCGATGAGGATGCCGACGGTGAGCGGCACGATGAACCGTTCCGCCGCGGGCGCCGCGACGCCGATACCTTCCACCGCGGAGAGCACCGAGATCGCCGGCGTGATCACGCCGTCGCCGAACACCATCCCCGCCGCGAACAGCAGCATGTACGTCACTACGGTGAGCGGCGCCGGGATGCCGACGCGGCTCGTCGGGCGCAGCTGCGCGAGCAGCGCCAGCGTCCCGCCTTCGCCCTCGTTGTCGGCGCGCAGCACGACCGTCGCGTACTTCACGCACACGACCAGGATCAGCGCCCACGTGATCAGCGAGAGGATGCCCAGCACGTGCGCGGGCGTGGGCGTGAACCCGCGGCCCGCTGTGAAGCACTGCTTGAACGCGTAGAGCGGGCTGGTGCCGATGTCGCCGAATACGACGCCGAGCGCGGCGAGCGCGAGCGGCGCCATCCGCGCCTCGTGCAGCGGACCGGGTGCCGACGAGCGCTCGCGGGCGACGCTCACATCGCGACCGTGACGCCCAGTTCGACGCGGCGTTCCGCGCGAATGTGCAGGTCGTCGGGAAGCGGGCGAGCGTTGCGCTGCAGGGTCACGAACAGCTCGCGCCGCCACGTGGGCATGCCTTTGCCGTCGGGTGCCGCCTCGATCTTCGGATCGGCGTAGAAGAACGATGTGTCGTCGCGGTCCAAATTCAAGCCGAACGCTTCGCACGCGCGCAGGATCGGTGCGATCTCCGGCGATTCCATGTAGCCGAAACGTGCGATCACGCGCACCAGCCGCAGCGACATCCGCTCCACGGTGACGCGCTCGAAGTCGGTCAGCAGATACGGCGTCGGCGCGCGCGCGATGTTGAGGATGACGATGCGCTCTTCTTGCGCGCGGTCGCGGATCCAGCGATGGCGGGCGAGGAACGGCACGCCGCGCGGGTCGGGCGTGAGGAACACCATCGTGCCGTGCTCGCCCATCCCCGCCGGCAGTTTCTCCAGCACCGTCTCGACGGGAATTTGCTGCTCGGCGAGCGCTTTGGTGAGCGACCTGCGTCCTTCGAGCCAGGTGAGGCTCATGAGCACCAGCGTCCCGCCGATCGCGAGCGGAATCCAGCCGCCGTGCAGCACCTTGGGCAGCGACGCGAGCACCAGGCTGCCGTCGACGATCACGAAGCCGGTGACCAGCGCCAGCGAGAGCGCGCGGTTCCAGTGCAGCACCTTCGTGATGACGACGAAATACGTCAGCGACGTGCACAGCATCGTGAAGCCGATCGCGACGCCGTACGCCGCCGCGAGCGAGTCGCTGGAGCGGAAGCCCACCACGAGGATCGCGCAGCCGATGCCCACCCAGCGGTTGATCGACGGGACGAATACCTGCCCTTTGTAGCGGTGAGACGTGTGCTGCACGAGCACGCGCGGCGCGAGGTTGAGCGCGATCGCCTGCTCGATGAGCGTGAACGTTCCCGAGATGAGCGCTTGCGACGCGATGACCGTGGCCATCGTCGCGAGGATCACCATCGGAATCAGCGCCCACGACGGCGCGAGCGAGTAGAACGGGTTTGCGATGCTGCGCGGGTCGGCGAGCAGGTTCGCGCCTTGCCCGAAGTAGTTCAGCACGAGCGCCGGAAACACGAGCGTGTACCAGCCCGTCACGATCGGGCCGCGGCCGAAGTGCGACAGGTCCGCGTACATCGCTTCGACGCCGGTCACCGCGAGCACCACGCCGCCCAGGATGGTGAAACCGACGAACCCGTTGTGCGTCACGAAGTGCAGCGCGTAGCGCGGGTCGATCGCGCGCGCCACCTCCGGGTGGTGCGCGATCGCCAGCGCGCCGAGCAGGCCGATGGTGACGAACCAGATCAGCATCACGGGGCCGAAGAACGAGCCGACGCGTTCGGTGCCCTTGCTCTGGAACGCGAAGAGCAGCACGATCACGACGAGCGAAATCGGCACGACGTACGGCTCGAACGCCGTGGACGCGATCGCGAGCCCCTCCACGGCGGAGAGCACGGAGATCGCGGGTGTGATGATGCCGTCGCCGATCATCGTCGAGGAGCCGATGATGACGATGATCGTCAAGGCCGACGCGCGGATCATCGTGCCTTGCATGCGGCCGCCCGTCGCGAGTGCGAGCAGCGCGAGGATGCCGCCTTCGCCCTCGTGGTCGACGCGCGTGATGAACGTGGCGTACTTGATGCACACGACGATCACGAGCGCCCAGAACAGCAGCGAGCAGATGCCGAGCACGTCGGCGAGGCCACCCTTCGAGCCGGCCAGGCCCAAGCAGAGCTTGAGCGTGTACAGCGGGCTGGTGCCGATGTCGCCGAACACGACGCCCAGCGCGGCGACGGTCAGGAAGATCGGGGTTTTCGGGACTTTGGGGCCGCGCCGGGTCACAGGGTGTGATACTCTCGCGCGGCGCCGAGGATTCCCCTGGCCATCAGCGAGCGCTTCGCGGCGAGGCTAGGCGTCCTTCCCGTCCGCGCCCGGATTCTGGAGCTCGAGCGCGGCGCGCTCGCGTTCGGCGCGCGTGCCGCGGCGCGCTTTGGGCTCCATCGGCCCCGCGCCGGATTTCAGGCGCACCGCGAGCCACTGCTCCGCGCCGATGCGTCCGGTCGCTTGCAGCGGCTTTGCGTCGGGCTGCTTCTTCTTCTTGGCTTTCTTCGGTGTCGTCATGTGTTCGCACGGCTCCATTCGGCGGCCGCAGATGTTCGCGTTCTCGGCGAGGACTGCGAATCTTGCCGACGGGCGGCGTGCCGCAGCATTCGAGGCGGCGGCGGCCGCGCGCCGAATTCGTCGCGTCCATGCCCATCATCGAGACGCGGGACCTGCGCAAGGTCTTCCGTTCGCTCGTCCGCCGTCCGGGTGTCGCGGGAACGCTGCGCACGCTGTTCTCGCGCGATTACGAGGACAAGGTCGCCGTCGAAGGCGTCACGATGGCGCTGGACGAGGGCGAGCTGGTCGGCTACATCGGCCCCAACGGCGCCGGCAAGTCGACGACGATCAAGATGCTCACCGGCATCCTGGTGCCGACGTCGGGCAGCGTGCGCGTCGCGGGGCTCGTCCCCCACGAACAGCGCCAGAAGAACGCGCGCAACATCGGCGTCGTGTTCGGACAGCGGTCGCAGCTGTACTGGGATCTGCCGCTGATCGAGTCGTTCGAATTGCTGCGCGCGATCTACGGCATTCCCGCGGCGCGCTATCGCGCCAACCTCGACCACTTCACCGAGACGCTCGACATGGGCCCGTTCCTGCGCACGCCGGTGCGCCAGCTCTCGCTCGGACAGCGAATGCGCGGCGACTTCGCGGCCGCGATGCTGCACGATCCGCACGTCGTGTTCTTGGACGAGCCGACGATCGGCCTCGACCTCGTGGCGAAGGAGGCGATCCGCGAGTTCGTCGCGCGCGTCAACCGCGAGCGCGGGACGACGTTCATCCTCACGACGCACGACCTCGCCGACGTCGAACGGCTCTGCCGCCGCATCGTGCTGATCGACCGCGGCACGCTGGTGTACGACGGCGAGATCGACGCGCTGCGCGACCGCTACGGCACGCACCGCACGCTGGTGGTGACGTTCGCCGAACCGACGCCCGAGGTGCACGTTGAAGGCGCGGAGCTGGAGTCGCGCGAGGGCGACGTCGTGCGGCTGCGCTTCGACCGCCGCACGGTGTCCGCCGAAGTGGTCATCCGCCGCGTCGCCGACGCCTACTGCGTGCGCGACCTGTCGATCGAGGAGCCTGAGCTCGAATCGATCATCCGGCGCATCTACGTCGAAGGCTACAACGAAGCTGAGGGTTCGCCCGCAGGCGAGCCCGCTAAGGCACCCGCGTGATCAGCTGCGGGTGCGCGTTGGTCCCCAGCACGCCGATCGACGACTGATGGTCCGCGCCGTCGCTGTGGAACACGAGCACGAGCTGCGAGCCGGACGGCATCTGGAGCGGCGAGTCCACCGTGATGTCGCCGCTGCCGTCGGCGCCCGCGGTGAAGTTGTTCGACGTACCGGTAACGTCCAGCGGCGTGAACACCGCGCCGGTGCGGCCGGCGAGCTGGCGCACGAACAGGCTGTAGTGGCCGTTCGGAATCAGGCGGTGGAACACGGCGTGCACCTTCGTGGTGCGCGGGCCCGGCTCGAACGCCGCGGTGCCGTCGGCGGTCCGCCAGGTGCCAAGGCCCGTGTGGAGCGGCTCGCCGTGCGCGTTGAACAGCATCGCGGCGTCGGAGTCGTTGTCGCCCGGCGGGCGGATCCCGTAGTCGTGCGGATTGTCGCCGGTCTGCGCTTGCGCGGCGGCGTCGCGGACGAAGACCTGGGGCGGCTGCGCGGTCGTCGCGGCGGTCACGGGCTGAAACGTCGCGAGTCCAAGCGCGAGGAGCACGGTTGCTAGCATGTCCGTAATACGCTTCGCGCACCCGCCGCGTTCCCTCGGCGACCTGCTCGCGCCCTATCTCGCCTTTGCCGCCAAGGCGTTCTCGCGCGAAGCGACCTACCGCATGGAAGTCTTCACCAACGTGGGGTCGCTGATCGTGCGGCTCTACTTGATGAAGATGGTGTGGGTCGCGCTCTACGCGCAGAACGCCGCGCCGGCCGGGGTCCCGCTGCACGCGGTGCTCACGTACACGTGCGTCGCGCTGCTCATGTCGCTGGTGCTGGAGATCGACGGCACGCGCGCGATCCGCGAGAAGATCCGTGAAGGCACCATCGCGACGGACCTGATGAAGCCGATCAGCTTGCCGATGTACTTCTTCGCCGACGGCGTGGGCATGACGCTGCTGCACGCCGTCCTGATCGTGCCGGCGCTGCTGCTGTCGCTGGTGATTGTGCGCATCGATGTCCCGCCCGCGCCCGTTCTCGCCGCGTTCGCGCTCAGCTTCCTGCTGGGCTACTTCGTCAACTTCATGCTGAATTTCTTGATGAACTGCGTCGCGTTCTGGACGCTCGAGACGTTCGCGATCCAGCTCGTCGTGCGCTGGGTCAGCGATCTGCTGAGCGGTCAGATCGTGCCGCTCATCTTCTTCCCCGGCCTGTTGCAGCGCATCGTCCTCGCGCTGCCGTTCGCGGCGATCTACTCCACGCCGCTGCTGATCTACCTCGGAAAGATTCCGCCGTCGGGCTATGTCGGCGCGATGGCGGCGCAAGTCGGGTGGGCCGCCGCCTTCGCGCTGCTGTCCGCACTGGTGTGGCGCGCGGCGCAGCGCCGCGTCGTCGTGCAGGGCGGCTGACGACGCGCGCTGCGGAACGCGGCGCTACTTGCCGCGCTTGGTCGTGAGCTGAATGCGCGTCGTGCCGTCGTCCCCGTTGGTGACCAAGACGGACTGATCGCCGTCGCCGCTCTTGTGCTCGTCGACGAACGTGGCCATCGTCTTGCCGCCGGAGGTGATGATGCTGTTCTGCCAATTGGACGGAAGATGGGACTTGTACCAATCGGCGACATGCTTGGCGTCGTCTTTGGTCGAGTAGATCTTCGTCGCGACGGACGTCCCGTTCCCGGACGCCGAAATACCCTCGTCCGGTTTGATCGCGGCTCCGGAGTAGACCGGGATGTCGATGAAGCCGGCCGACGTTCCGTTCCCGGACGAGCTGCCGCTCGAGATGGTGGTTCCGCCGGCCGTGACGGTCGACGTCCCGGGCGCGGTCGAAGCGTCCGTCGCGGGAGCCGGCGTCGCGCCGGAATCCGGCGCGGACGTCGCGTCGGTGGCCGACTGCGCATCGGTCGTGGTCGTGCTCTGGTCGGTCGTTTTTTTCGCGCACCCGGTGATCAACAGCGCTCCGCAAAGCGCCGCTGCGCCGGCGACGGAAATGAGCTTCATCGGCTACCTCGTGGGGAAGGGCGATTGGCCGCCGCCTTCGCGCCCGCCGGTGGAGTTCCCGGCCGCCGTCCCGCGCGCGGCGATGGGCGGTCGCTGCGCGACCCGGCGCGAACGCTGCGTGGGGAGGCGCCATGGACACGATCGACCGCCCGAACCGCACCACGCACGACGTCACGAACCAGCCGCCGCCGCTCGCCGACTACGACGTCGCGGCGGCGGATGCCGCGCTGCTCGAAGGCGTGCGGCGCGAGGGGGCGAGTTGGGACGAGGCCGGCCTGCACGCGCTCGGCACGCTGGCCGGTTCGGAGGAAGCGATCGCGTGGGGCTTCGACGCCAACCGCTTCCCACCCGAGCTGCGCACGCACGACCGGTACGGCAACCGCATCGACGAGGTGACCTTTCACCCGAGCTGGCACCGGCTGATGGACGTCGCCGTGTCGCATGGCTTGCACGGCGCGCCGTGGCGCGAGCCGCGCGAGGGCGCGCACGTCGCGCGCTACGCGCGCTTCTACGTGTGGTCGCAGGTGGAGGCCGGCCACGGCTGCCCGATCTCGATGACGTATGCGTCGGTGCCCGTGCTGCGGCGCCGCGCCGATCTCGCGGCGCTGTTCGAGCCCGCCCTGACGTCGAACGAGTACGAACCGGGGCTGCGGCCCCTGCGCGAGAAGCGCGGCGCGCTGTGCGGCATGGCGATGACCGAGAAGCAAGGCGGCTCCGACGTGCGGGCCAACACGACGCGCGCCGAACCGTTCGACGGCGACACCTACGCGCTCACCGGCCACAAGTGGTTCTGCTCGGCGCCGATGTCCGATGCATTCCTGGTGCTCGCGCAAGCGCCCGACGGCCTGACGTGCTTCTTCCTTCCGCGCGTCCTGCCCGACGGCACGCGCAACGCGTTTCACATTCAGCGTTTGAAAGACAAGCTCGGGAACCGTTCGAACGCGTCGAGCGAGATCGAACTCGACGAGGCGCTCGCGCTGCGCGTCGGCGACGAAGGGCGCGGCGTCGCGACGATCATCGAGATGGTGAACCACACGCGGCTCGACTGCATCGCGGGCAGCGCGTCGCTGATGCGCCAGGCGTTCGCGCAGGCGGCGCACCACGCGCGCTACCGCCGCGCGTTCGGCGCGCGGCTGGTCGAGCAGCCGCTGATGCGCAACGTGCTGGCCGACCTCGCGCTGGAATCGGAAGCGGCGACGGTGCTGATGCTGCGGCTCGCGCGCGCGGTCGATCGCGGCGCGGCCGATCGCGCCGAAGCGGCGTTCGCGCGGCTCGGCATCGCGCTGGGCAAATACTGGGTCTGCAAGCGCGCGCCCGCGCACGCCGCCGAAGCGCTGGAATGCCTGGGCGGCAACGGTTATGTGGAAGAGAGCATCATGCCGCGGCTCTACCGCGAAGCGCCGCTGAACTCGATCTGGGAAGGCTCCGGCAACGTCAACGCGCTGGACCTGCTGCGCGCGCTCGCGAAGCAGCCCGCATCGCTCGACGCGTACGCCGCCGAGGTCGGGCGGGCGCGCGGCGCCGATGCGCGGCTCGACCGCGCCGCGGCGTCGCTGCACGACGCGTTCGGCGCCGACCGCGAATCGCTCGAATCGGACGCGCGCCGGATCGTCGAGCGCATGGCGCTCGTGCTGCAAGCGTCGCTGCTGGTGCGGTTTGCGCCGCCTGCGGTCGCGGATGCATTTTGCGCGACGCGCCTGGGCGGCGAAGGCGGCCTCGCGTTCGGAACGCTGCCCGCCCGCACCGACACGCGCGCGATCGTGGACCGCGCTTGGCCCGGCTGACTCTGCCGCCACGTTCGACGCGAACGGGGTACGATCAGACGGTCATGAACCGCCGCATCTTCGCCGCCGCCACCGCCGCCGCGCTCCTCGCATCGAGCGCCGGGGCGAGCTTCGCCCAGTCGCCGACCGCCGTCAAGGCGGCGCACGACGCAACCCGCGAGGCCGAAGCGGTCACCTATCGCCTGATGACCGGCTCCGCGCAGAGCGGTACCGTCACGCTGCAGCAAATCGGCCGCACGCGCAGCCGCATCACGGTCCGCTTCAACACCGCGCCCACCAACGGGACGCAGCTCGGGCTCTACCGCGGCAGCGACTGCATCAATTCGGCCGGCGCGATGGCCAACGTGCCGATCCCGCTGAGCGGCTTCAACGGGAGCCAGGTGTCGCGCACGATCGTCGCGGTCCCCATCTCGGCGCTGCGTTCGGGGAACTACCTCGTCGCAGCGCGCAATGCGACCCAGCAGCAGCAGGCCGCGCAGACCTGCGCGCGCCTGGGCCGCTAAGGACTCTGCTCTTTGAGCCAGCTCCAGGTGCGTTCGGGTTCGCCGGGCACGGCGACGGTGACCGAGACGCGCGTCCCGTCCTTACCGAAGTCAGGGATGTAGCCCAGCAGCGAGGAGATCGCGTCGACGATGGGATGGCGCTCGTCGCCCGGGGTCCGCTTCCAGCGGCGCTCCGGCGAGGACTCCGGCGCATCGTGCGTCGCGGCGAGCACGAGCGCGGCCGTCAGCGAGATGACGTCGTGGCCCGGCAGCAGCGGGGGCGGCTCGCTTCCCACGATGCCGAGCGCGACGTGCCCCGTGCCGATGTAGTTGTGGTTGAGCCGCCGCGCGTTCTCGAAGGCCAGCTCGATCGCGCGTTTGGCGCCCGGCGTGAACACCATCTCGACGACGGAACCGCTGCCGGCGTTTTCGAGCTGCTCGCGCAGCGCGCTGCGATCGACCGCGTGCGTGAGCGCGGCGCCGACGGGATCTTCGCGCTCGGCGAGCGCGAAGAGCATGTGCTCGGTGCCGATGTAGTGGGCGCCGAACATGTGCGCGACTTCTTGCGCGCGCACGACGGCACGCCGCGCCGGCTCGCTGAACGGCTCCCACATCGTCATGGCGCTACCTCACTCCCAGATCGCTTCGTGGACGTAGCACCATTTCCAGTTCTCGTCCGGCTGGAACGAGGCGATCACGGGGTGCTGCGTCGCGTGGAAGTGCTTCGTCGCGTGCGTGTTCTTCGAGCTGTCGCAGCAGCCGACGTGCCCGCACTCTTCGCACAAGCGCAGGTGCACCCACGCGTCGCCGGTGCGCAGGCACTCCTCGCAGCCTTCGGGCGTCCGCGGCGCCGGGTTCTTGAGCGCCGCCGCATGCTCGCAAGCGCCTTGCTTCATGCGCCCTCCGCACGGCCGCCCGCCGGCGCGAGGTCCCACAGCACGAGCTCGCCGGTCCCGCGCACCTCGAGATCGCGCACGCCGTGGATGCGCACGGCATCGCCCGTAGCGAGGCGCTCGCCGTTCGCCGTCACCTCACCGCCGGCGACGAACAAGAAACCGTAGCGCGCCGGGTCGAACGCGTGCGCCAGTGCGCCGTCTTCGAGCTTCGCGACCCGCAGCGCCGCGTCGGCGCGCAGCGCGACCGCCGCCTCGACACCGGGTTGTCCGCTGGTGACGGTGAGCCAGCGATTGCGGCGCTCGTCTTCGCCGAACGCGTGCTGGCCGTAGGCCGGCGCTTCACCGGAGCTGCGCGGCAGCACCCACATCTGCACGAAGTGGACGTCGCGTTCTTTGGAATGGTTGAACTCGCTGTGGCGCACGCCGGTACCCGCGCTGATGTACTGGATCCCGCCCGGCGCGACGACGCCCTGATGTCCCAGCGAGTCCTTGTGCTCGAGCTCGCCGCGCAGGACGTAGGTGACGATCTCCATGTCGCGGTGCGGGTGCGTGGGGAAGCCCTGTCCGGGCAGCACCGTGTCATCGTTGAACACCCGCAAGGCGCCCCAGTTGGTGTTCTCGGGATCGTAGTAGTCGCCGAAGCTGAACGAGTGGTGCGTGTTGAGCCAGCCGAAGTCGAACGACGCCCGTTCGCCGGAGCGCTCGATCGCAAAGACGGGTGCGGTTTGGGTAGCCATCGCGACCTGCGACCCCGGGGAGGTACGGCCGGGTTCCAGCGGCGGCTCAGGCCCCCGGCGCAGGCGTGGCACATATGCGTCACCATGCGGCCGTTCGCGCCGCAGGCGGGCCCGAGGCCGGTTCGGAAAGCGAAACCATGGGAGCGACCGGGGGCGGCTGGGAACGGGCGGTGCGGCGGCTCTTGCGCAAGCTGCGCCGGCCTTCGGCGCTGGAGCGTGACGAGCTCGCGCTGAGCTTGCGCGCCGCATACGGCTGCGCGACGGCGCGCGATGCGCTCCTCATCGCGATCGAGCGCGGGCTGCAGCACCACGACCGGCGCCTGGCGGCGATCATTCGGCGCTGCGACCTCGACGGCGAGCTGACGCGCAACGTCGCCGACGAGCTGAGCTTCTCGCCGCGCCATTTCTTTCGCTACCGCAGCGACGCCGTGGACGCCGTAGCGGTCGAGATCGAGCGCACCCTGCGCCGCGCCGCCGCCTCACGCGTTCCGGTGCGCAGCGACGCGCTGCACGCGTACGCGCTCGGGCGCTACCTGCTGCAACGCTTCGACATCGGCGACTGCCGGCAGTCGATCGATTGTTTCGAACGCGCGCTCGACGCCGCGCCGCGGCTCATCGAGGGTTGGACGGCCCTCGCGAGCGCGAACATCAGCCTCGCGTTGGCGAGCGCGTCCGTGGAAGCAAACGCCGCCGTCACGCGCGCGCGGGAGTGCGTCGCGCGCGCGGCGGAGCTCGCGCCGAAGTCGCCCCAGGTTCAAGCCGCCGACGCCGCCGTGACGCTCTGGGAGACGCGCAACCTCAAGCGCGCGCGCGAGCTCGCGCTCGTCGCGCTCGACCAGAACGATCGCACGGCGGACGCGCACTACGCGCTCGCCTGGTCGGCCGTCATGGACGGCGATCTCGACGAGGGCGAACGGAGCTTCGCCCGCGCATCGGACGCCGAACCGCAGTCGTTCCGCTGCATGGCCACCGAGGTCATGATCCCGTACTTCCGCGGCGACTACGCCGACTCGGCCGCCCGCTCCGCGGCGCTGCTCGCGGTCGAGCCGGAGTGCATCTTCGTGCTCGGCTATCTCACCGAAGCGCTCAACGTCACCGGCCGCTACGCAGAGACGATCGAAGCGGCGGCGCCGTTCGCCGGCAAACCGCACGCCGCGGTGGTGACCACGGCCTATGCGCGCGCGCTCGCGCTGTCGGGCGACCGGGAACGCGCGCTCGACGTTCGCAACGCATTTCAGGGCCCCGCAGCGATGAAAGCCGCAATCGACCTCGCACTCGACGATCCGGCGAGCGCGATCGCGTTGATCGAGCGCGCGCTCGACGAAGACAACGGTCTGCTGGCGGTGATCGACTACGATCCCGTCTTCGCACCGCTGCGTGACGAACCGCGGTACGTTCGCGCGGTCAGCACGTACCGCGCGAAAATCGCCTGAGCGGCAGAAGCGGGGTTCAGGTTTCGACTGGACCGTGTACGGCGGCTCAACTTCACCGGCATCGACTCGATGTCAGTTTCCTTTCGGATGTCAGTTTCCTTTCGTTAACATGCGCATCCGTGTATCATTCTACGGCGAGCCAACAACTACTCGACGCAAAGGGTGACAACGAGATGAGCACGACGAACGAGTATAACGTGATGGACCCGCCGTTCGGCGCGGTCGGTGACGGAGTTCACGACGACACCGTGCCGATCCAATCGGCGATTGGAGCAGCGACGAGCGCGGGCGGGGGTGTGGTGATCCTTCCTGTCGGCACGTATAAAGTCACCTCGACGCTGACGGTCAACCAGTCCAACGTGCGGCTCGTCGGGAGAGGCGCGGGCGGCATTCACACCAACGTGGCCGAGGATCCCGCAACCCGGATCAACTGGAACGGCGGCGCGGCCCCATGCGTGACGTTCACATGCGTTGCCGGAACGAAGATCAGCGCCGGAAACGGAATGAGCGGCATCTCGATCTATAATCAAACGAACGGAACCATCGGCCTCAACGTCGATACCGCGCAGTCCGGTTTCTACGAGGGTCTGGTCATCGAGAACTTCACGACGCACCAACTCGCGATGGTCGCTACCGTGGTCACTCCCGATGGGAGCGGAAATCAACAAAACATCTTCCAGCGAATCAATCTGGCGGCGAGCCCGTCGGTTTCCACGAGCGATTGCCTGTACCTCAGCGGGTCGAGCCACAATACCTATACCACGTTCGTATACAGCCATGCCGCCGGTAACGGCGTCACGGTGAATGCCAGCGATTTCAATACGTTCATCAACTTTCGCGGTGCACGCGCGGCAGGCGCGCTCGGTCACGGGGTCGAGCTGACCGGTAACGGGTCGTCCATTTCCAATCTCTTCATCGGCCTGTCCGCGGGGGCCGGCGGGTTCACCGCCCACGTCGGAACGTCGGCGACGCTGCTCAACTATGATTCCGGCGACAACGGCTGGCCCAACCCGATCATCGACCCGGGCGCAAACGTCTTTTGGGTCTCCGACAACGGCGGCATGAACAGCTTTCGCCCGACCGGGTTCACGTTCTACGCCAATACCGACGTCGGCAACGGCTTTCTCCAGGGCGTCGATGCGACGCATCCCTACATTACGAATGACCAGGAATCGGTACGCGGGCTGGCCATCAACGTTCCGACCGGCGCTACGAGCGGCGTCACCTTCCGCACGAACGGCGTCCCAAACGGTGCGTACGTTCAAGCCGACGGCAGCATGGCAGCCAGATACTATCTCGTCGGCACGACCGGGGTCGCGATAACCGGAGGCAACGGCGCACCGACGTTTTCGGCTCCCGTCAGCTCGATCTATCAGCGTTGGGATGGATCGCCTGGCTCGTTGCTGTACGTCGCGAAGAGCGGAAGCGGCGGTGCGGGTGCCTGGACCGCCTTCGCATAGGAGTGCACTAAAGCGACCCTTCACCGCTATGTCCGCGCCCTCAGCACGTACCGCGAAGATCGCCTGAACGGCTTCTGCTAAAATCGCGGGAGAATCGTCAACGTGACATGGTTCGACACCACCGGCGGCCAGGTGACCGTTCCGGCACCGGCATCGTACGGGCGCGGCCTGCTTCGCGTCACGACCACGTCATATGTTCCCGCATGGGTGAGATCGAAAATGCGCGTGAGCGGAAGGCAGTCGACCGCGTCGTGCTCCGGTGCGACAGTGACGGATCCGACCCTTTCGATGACGACAAGCCATGACGCTTGGGGCGCCAAGTGGATCGACGTTTGTACGTCCACGACCTCGATGAAATAGTCAGCGGCGGCGCCCGAGGTCCATAGACGTATCGGCGTCCGTCCGCGTGCCGCAAGATCGACACAAAGATCGATCGGGTCGCCCGAGATCGCACGGGATGGGCTCAGCCCCGCAGCTAGCGTGAGCCCGTGAGAAAGCGGCCCGTGCATCGTAAACCGGCGATCCGGTCCACCGCCGCAAGCACCGGCCGCGGAAAGCTGCGCGAACACGAAGGCTAGGCAGATAATAACCGTTGCGCGTGCGATTCTCAGAGCGAGACCTCGCCCGTCGTGTTGAGGCGTCCGAGCAGCAAGTGATAGTACAGCATCCCTTGCTGCGGCGACAATGCGGCGATGATCGGTTCTACGCGCACGTCGGGATTGCCCGAGAGCTTGCGCAAGCCGGCCTCGGCGCCGGAGTCCTTCATCGGGAAGATGTCGAGCCGCCCGAAGCCGCGCAGGGCGACGACCGCGCCCGTCCACGGGCCGATGCCTTTGTGCGCCACGAGCGCTGCGATGAGCTCCGGCGTCGTCAGCGGCTCGAGTTCGGCTTCGTCGAGCTCGCCCGATTCGATCGCTGCGCCGACGGCTTTGAGCGCGTTGATCTTGTTCACCGACAGGCCCGCCGCGCGAAGTTCCAGCGGGTCGGCGTCGAGCAGCGTGCGCGGCTGCGGGAACGGGAACAGCCGTACGCCGTTCGTTTCGACCGCGAGCGCGTAGCGTTCGATCACGCGCCGCAGGATCGCGCCCGCAGCGTGGATCGAGACCTGCTGGTAGACGACCGCATTGCAGATCGTTTCCCACAGCGACGGATAGCGCGGCGGTTTCACGCCGCGCGCCCCTTGTGCGATCCGGTCGAGCCACGGCACCGTCGCTGCGCCGGTGTAGAACGCGGACAGATCGACGTCGGCGCCGAGCGTCCGGCGGACGATCGCGGCCGGATCGATCGCGTCGGCGCCCGGGCCGTCGAGGCGCACCGCGAGCGCGTCGGGCGCGGGTTGCTCGACCGTCAGAAGCACCGGCGCCCGCGGATCGCCGAGCAGCCGGCGGTAGGCCGTGCCGTCGAAGACGTCCACGACGTTCGTCGATAGCCGCCGTAGCACCACGGCCGTGAGGTCGAGCCGGTACGGCGCGCGAACGGGGACGACGGCCTCGCGCACGAAACGCCCCCGGCGTGTACCTCGCGACGTACTCACGCTACTGGCGCATCAACCTGCTCACCATGCTGGAGTACCGGGCGAATTTCATCATGTGGGCGGGGTTCACCGTCATCTACCACGCTACCGCTATCGTCGCCCTGTGGGTGACGCTGCGGAACTTTCCGTCGATCAACGGCTGGGACTTCAAGCAGACCGCGTTCATGTACGGCCTGTGGATGCTCGGCCACGGCCTGCACAACAGCTTTCTGTTCACGGTCGGCAGCGTCCCGGAGTTCGTGCGCGAGGGCCGCTTCGACCGCTTCCTCGTCCGGCCGCTCGACCCGCTCTTTCAGACGCTCACCGTGCCGCAGCAGATCATGCCCGACGAGCTGGTGCTCGCGATCATCTACTTCTGCGTGGTGACCAAGTTCGCGGGCGTGCACGTCGACTGGATCCTCGTGCTGTACGTGCCGTTCGTTGCGATCGGCGGCGCGCTCATCGACTTCGGCATCAACCTCGCGATCGCGACGGCGTCGTTCTGGTTCACCCGCATCGACTCGCTGCGCTGGGTGTTCATGTCGCTCGAACAGGAGTTCTCGCGCTATCCGATCTCGATCTACCAGCGCGGCGTACGGCTCGTGCTGACCTTCGTGCTGCCGTTCGCCTTCATGAACTACTTCCCGGCCACGTACCTGCTGCACAAAAGCGAGGACGGCTTGCATCTCAACCCGTCGATCGGGTTGTTCACGCCGCTCGTCGGCTTTCTGGTAGCCGCGCTCGCGTACGCGTTCTGGCGCATCGGGATCAACCGCTATCAGGGTACGGGAAGTTAGCATGACGGAGTGGCTGACGGCGACCTATCTGATTCAGGCGGACGCCGCGCGGATCGAAGCGCGCGCGCAGGATGTGGCGATCGAGCAGAGCGTGGAGTGCCCGCTCGAAGCGGTGCGCGACCCGCGCATCCTCGACGAGGTCGTCGCGCGCGTCGGTGCCATCGAGCCGGCCGGAGACGGGCGGTTTCGCGTCGACGTGCGGATCGCGGTGGAGACCACCTGTTACGAGCCCGCGCAGTTCATGAACATGGTGTTCGGCAACTGCTCGCTGTGGGACGACGTGCAACTCGTCGATCTCGACCTGCCGCCGGCACTGCTCGCGCGTTTCGCGGGGCCGCGGCACGGGATCGCCGGCATCCGTGCGCTGCTGGACGCGCCGCACCGTGCGCTCACGAGCGTCGCGATGAAGCCGCAAGGAATGCGCTCGGAAGAGCTCGCGCGCATGTGCCGGACGCTCGCGCTCGCCGGAATCGACATCATCAAGGACGATCACGGCATCGCCGATCAGCGGTGCTCGCCGTTCGCCGAGCGGGTGCCGGCATGTCAGGCCGCGATTGCGTCCGCCGTCGCGCAGACCGGCGTCCCGTCGTTCTACGCGCCGCACCTCATCGGCACGCCGCGCGTACTGCGCGAGCGCGCGCGCATCGCGCGCGACGCGGGCGTCCGCGTCGTGCTCGTCGCGCCGATGATCGTGGGGCTGCCGGCGTTCGCCGATCTCGTCGACGAGTTTCCCGAGCTGGTGTATCTCGCGCACCCGTCATTCGGCGGCGCAGCGCGCATCGCGCCGCCGCTGCTGTTCGGCCGGATCTTCCGGATGCTGGGCGCCGATGCGCCCATCTTCGTGAACTACGGCGGCCGCTTCGCGTACCCGCAAGGCGAATGCGGCGCGCTCGCCGCGGGGGCGCGCGCGCCGTGGGGCGAGCTGAAGCCGGCGTTGCCGGTGCCCGCCGGCGGGATGCGGCTGGACCGCGTGGACGAGTTGCTCGACTTCTACGGGGCGGACACGATGCTGCTGATCGGCGGCAACCTGCTGCTCGTCGAAGGCGACGCATTGCTCGCCCGCGCCCGCGAGTTCGTCAACATGGTCGCTCATCGTCGCACAGCACGCATTGACGCGAGCGTGCGGCAACTCGCTTCATCTACTTACCCCCTATAGCAAAGGAAGCGAAGCGTCTCCCGCGAAGCAGTGAGCCACTCGATGGAGGATTGGCGACGTGCAAACGCCGGAATCGCGCCCAAGGGCTGCAACGACAGCCAAGCATCGGCTTCACCTGCCCGAAGAGGCACTGGAACAACTCGACAGTTTGATCGCGTCGTACGATCGACTGCGGCTGGATCGGAAAGACGCGCTGCCCGGAGCGGACGCCGAGATCGCGGAACTGAAGCTCAAGATCGGCCAAAGAGCCGTGCTCTGGTGGACCGACTTGGTGCAGGCCGAGATGTGCCTGCTCGAAGTGACGGAAGACTCCGCACTTCGCTCGCGGCTACTCGGATGGCGAGGGCGGATGCACGACGTCGTCGGCGATGCGCGATTCGCCGTCTACCTCGCGAACGCACCGAACCTGGCGACGGACGTGTCGCCTGCCGTTCTGCGCGCAGACCTCGGCGAGTGCATCAGAACCGTGTACTACTTCTACAGCGCGTACGGAATCTCGGCGCGCAGTCGAACGCGCGCCTCGGTGTACGCGATGCGGACCGCCGGGTATATCCTGGTTGCCCAGGGGATCGTCGCGTTCGTGCTGGTCCTGCTCGCGAACACCGGCCCGCCGTGGCTGAAGATCCCGCAAGCAAACCTAGGCGCGCTCGAATTCGCGCTCGCGGCGTCCGCCGCGGCGGTGCTGGGTAGCGTGGTCAGCGTGCAGCGCCGCGTGCAAAATCCGGGCGTGGACACCGATCCGTTCTACCGCTACATCCAGACGACGGCGGATTGGGTCGGCATTGCCGTCGTTCCGCCGGTGTTCGGCGCGATCTTCGGCCTGGTCATGTATGCGCTGCTGATCTCGCAGCTGATGCTCGGAACATTGATCAAATTCAACGCCGCCGGCGTGCCCATCGCGCCTGCGGACATCGCTCTCCTCCTACTGCTCGGATTTCTCGCCGGGTTCGCGGAACAACTCATCCCGGATGCGCTCAACCGGTTAGCTGCGCGCGCGCTGAGTTCCGTCAGCACAACGACGGTCGCACCGAGCACTACGGGGGGAACGACCTCGCCGGTGCCTTCTACGAAGAAGCCCACGGTCACCGCGCTTTCGCCGCAAAGCGCACCTGCCGGAACGGTGATCACGCTCACCGGCACCGGCTTCTCCGGTACGAATCTGAGCGTCCAGTTTGGTACCGTCAACGGCGTCGCGGCGAAGGCGGATGGCGACACGAAGCTGTCCGTCACGAGCCCGCCCGGAACCGGGACCGTCTCCGTGACGGTGACGACAGACGCCGGCACGTCCGATGCGGTGAAGTACACCTATCCGCCACCGACGACGAACGAATGAACGTGCGTGCGCTCGAAGGTGGCGTTACTTCGCGAAGACGCTCCACGCGGCGAGCGCCCCTTCCGTTCTCCGCCGTAGCGACGACCACGCCGCGCGTTCATCCGCTGTCGGGGCCGTGTCGGCGCTCTCGATCGAGCCGAAGAGATCGTTCAGCGCGGTCGCATACCAGCTCAGCGACGTAAACTGCGTCGGCGCTGCGCCGGGTCCGCCCGGCGCGCCCGCCGCGGGTTTGCCCGCGATCGCGTCGATCTTCGCGACGTCGGCGCCCGGCTTCTTGCGCGCCTCGTTCGCTTGCGCGACCGCGTGCTGCACGCGCGCGAGCAGCGCGTCGACGTCGCGCGCGAGCGCGTACTGCGCGATGAGGTCGGCGTCGGTCGCGCGGATGCGCGGGTCGCGCCGCAGCACCAGCGGCTGCGTCACCGTGCGCCCGCCGGCCGTGAAATGCACCGTGTAGCGCCCCGGCGGCGCGAACGGTCCGCCTCCGCCGCGGCGCCGGCGGCCCGTCGCGGTCGACGCGGCGTGAAAGTCCCAGAAGAAGCGATGCATCCCCGGTTCTGCGGGCAGATGCGCCGGCAGCGGTAGCCAGTACGCGGGGTAGTCGACACTCGCAGGATCGGTGGTTTTTGCCTCGTCGGTGCTCGACCACGCGCGCACGATGCGTCCGCCCGCATCCGCGATGACGAGCCCGACCGCGCCGCGTTCGCCGGCCGGCACGAGGTAGTCGATCGGCGCGCCGTACGGCGGGTTCTCGCCCAGCGGCACTTCGGGCGGTGATGCTTCGGCTTCGTCGTTGTACGGCCGCGTGCGCACCGCCGTGCGCGGTGCGAATAAATGCGCGTCCGGCGACGGGTTCGCGGCAAGCTGCCGCAGCGGCGTGACGTCGTCGAGGATCCAGAACGCGCGGCCGTGCGTCGCGATCGCGAGATCGTCGTCGTGCACGCTGATGTCGTGCACGGACACGACGGGCATGTTGAGCCGCAGCGACTGCCACGCGGCGCCGTCGTCGAACGACACGTACGCACCGGTCTCCGTGCCCGCGTAGAGCAACCCGCGCGTGCGTGGATCCTCGCGCACGACCCAGACGTGGCTGCTCGCGCCGATTCCATTCGTCGCCGCGCGCCACGAACGACCAGCGTCGTGCGTGACGTAGACATAGGGCCGGTCGTCGTCGAGCCGGTGCCGGTCGACCGCGACGTATGCGCTGCGATCGTCGAAGTGCGAGGCTTCGATCGTGTCGACGTGGCTCCACGGCGTGACGGCGGGCGGCGTGACGTTGCGCCACGTGCGGCCGCCGTCGCGCGTGAGGTGCACGAGGCCGTCGTCGGTGCCGGCCCACACGACGTTCGCGCGCACCGGCGACGGCGCGAGCGCATACACGACGCCGCGCGGCTCGGGGCCGTCCGCATCTTTTGCGGTCGTCGGGTCGAGCGTCGCGGGGGCGCCCGCGTGCGGGCGCGTCAGGTCGCGCGAGATCGTCTGCCAGCGCGCGCCGCCGTCCCGCGAGCGGAACACGACTTGGTTGGCGGTGTAGAGCGCGCGATCGGGTCCGAACGCGAGCGGCTGCGTCCACTCCGCGCGCCACACGCCGGGCCGCGCGGTCGTCGGCGAGACCGTGCGCGTCTGCGCGGTGCGCAGGTTCTCGGCCACGACGGTGTTGCCGAAGACGATGTTCGTATCGCGCGGGTCGGGCGCGATCGAGCCGCTTTCGCCGCCCGCCGTGATCGGCCGCCAGTCGCGCTCCTGGATGCCGGCGTGGTCGCTGCGCGAGACGATCATCGCCGCTCCGCTGTCCTGCTGCGCACCGTAGAGCCGGTACGGGAACGCGTTGTCGGTCGCGACGTGGTAGAATTGCGCCGTCGGCTGGTTGAACCACGAGCTCCACGTCTTCGCGCCGTCGATGCTGACCGTCGCGCCCTGATCGCTCGCCAGGATCATGCGCGACGGCTCGGTCGGATCGATCCAAAGCCCGTGAAAGTCGTCGCCGTCCGGCGAGCCTTTGATCGCGGTGAACGTCGTGCCGCCGTCGGTGGAGCGGTAGAACGCGGTGTCGGAGACGTAGACGAGGTCGGCGTTCTTCGGATCGACGGTCACGTGGCAGAAATACCAGCCGCGCTGCCACAGGCGCGTGTCCTTGTCGGCGAGCTTCCAATTCGCGCCGCCGTCGTCGCTGCGGAACAAGCCGCCCGGCTTGGCGTCGACGATCGCGTACACGCGGCTGGGATTGCTCGGCGCGACCGCGATGCCGATCTTGCCGAGCCCGTCCGCCGGAAAACCGTTGCCTTGCAACTGCTTCCACGTCACGCCGCCGTCGGTGGATTTGTACAATCCGCTGCCGGGGCCGTTCGACGGCGGGTAGACGCTCCACGGCGGGCGGCGCGTCTGCCACAGCGACGCATACACGGTGCGCATCGACGGATCGCTCGCGAGATCGATCGCGCCGGTGTCGGCGTCGTGGAACAGCGTGCGCGTCCACGTCGCGCCGCCGTCGGTCGAACGATACACGCCCCGCATGTCGTTCGGTCCGTACGCATGCCCGAGCGCCGCGACGAGCAGCGTCTTCGGATTCTGCGGATCGACGAGGATGCGGCCGATCTGGCGCGAGTCTTCGAGACCGATTCGCGTCCACGTCGCACCCGCGTCGGTGGAGCGGTACATGCCGTTGCCGTGCTGGATGTTGGAGCGCATGTCGGCCTCACCGCTGCCGACGTACACCGTATTCGGATCGCTCGGCGCAACCGCGACCGCCCCGATCGACGCGACGGGCTGCGAGTCCATGATCGGCACCCACGTGCGCCCGGCGTTGCCGCTCTTCCACACGCCTCCACCGACCGCGCCGAAGTAGAACGTGCGCGGATCGCCGGGCACGCCGGTCGCCGCGACAGCGCGCCCGCCGCGGAACGGCCCGATATTGCGCCAGCGCAGCCCCGCAAAGAGCGAGGAGTCGACGGAGTGCGTGCCTTGCGCCCACACCGCGGCGCCGCCCCCCCAGAGGGACGCGAGGGACGCGGCCAAGACGACAACGGCAAGCAGACGACGCATCGTGCACTCTACGCGGTCACGGCGCTAGGGCCTTGCCAAATGATCCGTCCCGTTCTTCGACAATAACTGCTCCAGACGCAAGCCGGCGTCACGTTGATGAACCTGGAGACACGGAGCATGCATTCAGCACGTCCGTTAAAGCATAGGGATACGCCGAAGCCGGAAAGAATCCGCATCTCGCGCTACCTCGCGACTAGTGATTCATCCCGGAAGCGCATCCGAAAACGCTCGTTCCATTGCCTCTGCCTGCTCCGGGGAAGATGGCTTTTGTCCTTTTGATAAGTTATAGGTCACGTTTCGGGTCAGCCCTGAACGTCGCTGAAAATCACTTAGCCGCATAGCTGCCGCCGCGAGGCGTCGCGCGAACGCTTGGGCCCTCAACTGACGCTCACTACCTTCTCCGTTTGTCATCTAGCTACGGCCCTCACTGCCTTCTGTTGCTAGCGTCTCTATTGATTATTGTTCGTGTTAGAAAATACGAGAACCGTTTCGACCGGAACGTCTTTTCGCCTATGCTTCTTATTATATGCATTTCGGCGCTGCATAGTCTGCATGGACCGAAACTCATACCGTTTATGTTCGACGAGGCCGAGCGCAGAGAACATTTGCGAGATAATCGCTGGCAAGTCATTCCTCATTTCCTTATAAAATGAGTCCTGCGCCACTAGTACGGCACGCCCTCCTTGACAAAGTACTCGGGAAATCTCTTGAAGCGACCGGAAAAGCGACTCGAAGTACTGTATGTGACTCTTTAAGTAATATGTTGACGAAGCTTTCGAGTCATGCTGGCTGATATAGTCTAGAAGCGCGTTGCAGGTAACGCCCCAGCGCGAGTCCCGAGGCCGGCTTTCCGATGGTACGGTCGTAGTGCCCATAAGCCGCTCTCGAAGCGTGCGATATTTGGTCGTTAGGTATGGCTCTAGAAGCGCGAGTTCAACCCTCGTAGCAACTGCATAATCTAGGCGCGTGCAATACGGGGGCGAACTCAACACGACATCAATAGAAGCAGCTGCAAAAGGGAGGCTACGCGAATCGCCAATACCCACGTTGACCGCCGGGATTTGATCGCCGCTCCACAAATGATCGGTGATCGTCGAGAATTCATCGCGAAACCGCCGGGAGAAGGTTCTCCAATCAATAGATATCTTTGCGTCCGGACCATCTGCTGATTTAGTCCACACGGGGTTCGTGGTGTCAAAGCCAAGCATGCTCTTCCGTAGCGTCCGAAACAATGCGATTATGCTAACCGACTCCGAACCATTCAGAGCCTCGACGCTTAACATCCCGGTTGGGATCAAGTCAAGCATAAGGGCTCTCAATCGCCTGACCGATACTGGGGAGAACCAAGCACTGAGTAGGTCCCCAGGTTGCATATCAGCGCGAATGTTGGCGGCAAGGCGCTCCGGAGACCACACAGGCTTAATACCTATGGCGCTCGCAACGCGTGCGCGCGCGGCAATGACCATTACGGGATTTAGGTCAAGCCCGCGGGAGATACATCCCAGACGCGCAGCGGCTGCCGTCGTCGTCCCGCTGCCGTTCCACGGGTCGAGGACGGTCGTTCGCGAGTCGCACCCGAGCACGCCGAGAATTTCGGTGGCGAATTGTTCCGAAAATCCGGCGTAGTAAGGAAAGACACCGCGCCGTTGGCGGAACGTGAGCTTTGGCGACGATAATGTAGAGGGAAGGCATAATACGCTTCGGCCTTCGCGGGACGTCGCAATCGGGTCGAGCGAAGGACGCTCGACTAGGACTGACATTCGTATTGGTAGGGCACCGAAGTTATCACGGCGGTTTAGGGAATACTCGAGCGCCGCAATTTGCCCTGTCGCCTTAGAACCCCTGAACGGGTCGCCCAGGCACAAAGGAGAACGTGGCTTGCCGAACGATATAAGCAAAAGCCTGCTTGTGCTGGACCCGGAGGGTGTATTGCCTGTCGACATTGACCTGAGCAGCGAGTCGCGCCCGATCATTGAGTATTGCCGGGACATGGAACGCGGTGAAATTCAAGTAAATCGCGAATATCAACGAAGCAATAAGATCTGGCCGGTGGCCGCGCAGTCGTATCTCATTGAGAGTATCCTGCTTGGCTTTCCAATCCCGAAATTGACGTTGCGACAGGTGACCGATATCAAGACACGAGCGTCGTTTCGTGAAATAGTCGACGGACAACAACGCAGTCAGGCAATCGCAGATTTTTATAACGGCCGGCTTCGACTTTCTGACCGCGTTGATACTGAAGAGCTCAAAGGGCAAAAGCTTTCGGAACTCGACGAAAGTTACCAAACCGCGTTCCTTAACTACCGTCTCGCTGTGGACGTCTTCGTCGGAGCAAGTGACCATGACGTGCGGGAAACCTTCCGCCGAATGAACTCGTACATGGTACCGCTAAATCCCGAAGAACAACGCCACGCAGAATTTCAAGGCCCGTTCAAGTGGTTTATTCACCGTCTAGCAAAACGGTATGACCGCCACTTTACGATGTCCGGGTTATTTAAAGAAAAGTCGCTTCTCCGGATGCAGGACATGAAACTGCTCACCGAAGTGGCGCATGCTTTCTATCATGGCATTCAGACGACCAATAAGTCCCTCCTCCAAGCACTGTATAAGCGATTTGAGCAGAAATTTGTCGGGGAAGGCGAGCTTGAGGCGCGTATCGCAACCGCGTTAGATCGACTCTTCTCTTGGGAAAGCCTCACCAATGGGGAGCTTATGAAGCCCTTCATGGCTTACTCACTTATCCTAGCGATAATGCATGCTGACCGACCGATCGACACGCTGTCTCCGGCAGTGAACGGCCTTCACGGCAACATCAGCGAAAACGCTGAGGCAAATCTGACCGCCCTAGCGGAAGACTTTACAAATCGTGATGAGGAGGTGGACATCACCTATAAGCGTTTCGTCGATGCATCTACTAAAAGTACGAATACTAGAGCGAACAGAGCTACTCGATTTGGTTACTTTTTCCGTGCTATAACCGATCAACTCGATGAGACCGAATCGTAAGCTTAATGGGCTCTACGAGGATTTCGAACTCCGAGTGAGGCGCCTGTCAGCCATGTTTGCGGCGCCTCCTACTGAAGCTCCTGAGCGAGATAGATTAGCAACATATTGCGCGATCGAAGCTGGGAACGCATGGGAAAGCTTCATGCGATCCTTCTATCTCTCGTGCGTTTGGTCCGCACGCACGCGTACCGGGGCGGCGGTTCGAATGGGAGCGGGACGTGCGTTCGCCAATGAACATTCGGCAATCGTCGCATGTATCACGGCGACTGGAGGAAGAGTACCAACTGGGCCCAGAATTCCCCCACGTAGCGAACCGGACTGGAGTGCGAAATCTACAATCTTGCGCGCGGGACGAGCCCTCAGCTTTTCCAATTTGAGTAGTCTTCAACGAGGGTTTTCGATTCCCGTGGGCGTGTATGATAAAATGCGCACCGTGAGGAATTTCTACGCACATCGCTCGGAACTAACAGCAAATAAGGTTGAGAATCTTTGCGTCACCCTTGGCATTGCGAAGACTCGACGTGCGTCGGAATTGCTGTTTTCCAAGGTTCCCGGACGCCCGCATACGATTTTCGAGCAGTGGATAGCTGAATGTCGCCTCATCGCCTTCGAGATATGCGACTAAGCAAAGGGGTACGCAATGCGCCGCCTGTTATTTCTGCAAAGCAATGCGGCCGGATGCGGAGCCCTAAGTCATGTCGGCGCCCAGCAATGACGGTACGGTCGAGGCTTTCGATCAATTAGTTTTACCGCGACAGCGATGCGTTAATAGCTTCGACACCGCTCTTTCGGTAACGGCTATCGGATATCCGATATATATTAGTCTGACGTCTCATAGCGACGGTCCACTGCTGATAATCCGGCCTTTCACCGCGCCGTCATCGGTGTCCAAGTGCTCTTCGCGCGGCAGCGGTGCGAATAGCGCGCCGGCTTCGTTCGGCGCCATTTCGATCCCCGCTGGTTTGAGGTGGCGGATGAACCAGTGGGCGATCGCGCGCAGGCGCAGGATGCGGCTGCGGGGCTTGCCGCTGCGCGACATCTCGTGGCCGGTGTCGGTGAAGCGCACGAACTCCGCGTCCGTGCGGCCGAGGCGGCGCAGGATCGTGAAGAGCTGCTCGCCCTGATCGATCGGGCAGCGGAAGTCGCGCTCGCTGTGCTCCACCAGCAGCGGCGCGGCGATCGATTGCGCCGCGCGCATCGGCGAGTTTTCGAACAGCTTGCGGCCCGCATCGTCGGCATACTTCGTCTGCAGCTCGCGCTCCAAGAACCAGCCGAGGTCGGATGCGCCGATCTCGCTGATGAAGTCGTTGACCGCGCGCATCGAGACCCCCGCCGCGAAGCGGTCGCTGTGGCCCATGAGCCACGTGGCCATGAAGCCGCCGTACGAGCCGCCCGCGACGCCGATGCGCGCGGTGTCGAACTGTCCTTGCTCGAGCGCACCGTCGAGGATGCGCAGCACGTCGGCGACGTCGATGCCGCCCCAGTCGCCCAGGATCGCATTCGCGTACGCATGGCCGTACGACTGCGAGCCGCGCGGGTTGCCGTACGCGACGGCGATTCCTTGCGCGGCGAGCACCTGAAACTCCAGAAAGAACGCGTTGCCGTACGCGGCGTGCGGTCCGCCGTGCACTTCCAGCACCAGCGGCGGCTTCGCTTCGCTGCTCGCGGCCGGCGTGATGAGCCACGCGTCGAGCACCGTGCCGTCGTCCGCGCGCGGACGATAGCGTTTGGGCGTGACGACCGTTTTCTCCGCGAGCCAGGCGTTCGCGTTCGTGAGCGTGCGTTCGCCGCCGTACGATTCCAGCAGCGCGATCTCGTTCGGTACCGTGGGCGTGCCGTAGGCGAGCGCGAGCGCGCCGTCGTTCGCGACGGTGAAGGCGAAGATCTGCCGCTCGCCGCCGGCGACGACGCGCGAGCCGCTCCCGTCGCGCGCGAACGCGCGCAGCGACGTGCTCCCCTCGTCGCAGACTTGCACGATGATCTCGCGATCGTTCGCGCTCCACGCGGGCGGCGACCACGCGCCCGTGCGCAGATCGCCGCCGACCGGATCGCCGATCGTACGCCCCAGTCCGGCCGAAAGCGAGCGCGGCTCGCCGCCGTCCGCGGACATCACCAGCAGTTCCGTGTCGAAGCGGCCGCCGACGTCGTCGCCGTGATGGTGGCCCGCAAACGCGATGTCCTTGCCGTCGCGCGAGAACGCCGGGTTCGACATCGGCCCCGTGCCGTGCGTGAGCCGCGTGAGCGCACCGCTCGCGACGTCGACGGTGTGGATGTCGCTGAGCGCGGTGATCGATTCGGAATCCGGCAGGTCGATGCGCGCCGAGAACACGATGCGCGTGCCGTCGGGCGACCACGCCGGCTGCGCAACGTCGAAGTCGCCGCTCGTGAGCCGGCGCGCCTCGCCGCCCGCGGCGTCGATCACGAAGAGATGTTTGCGCGCGCCGTCGAGCAGGCCGTCGGCGTCGCTCTTGAACGGCAGCATGCGGATGTGGCGCGCGCCGCTCTTGGCGTCGTGGAACACGCGCGCGGTCGTCGCGTCGTGCGCCGCGGTCGCGACGAACGCAATCCGTTTGCCGTCGGGCGACCACGTGATGGCGGTGATCTTCGGATAGTCGGCGCCGAGCGGCGTCGCCTCGCCGCCATCGAGGCGCAGCACGAACAGCCGCGTCTTTCCTTCGCGATCGGCGACGAACGCGACGGATGTGCCGTCGGGCGCGATGCGCGCGAGCCGGTCGTTCGTGCCGCCGGTGAAGGCACGGTCGCTGCCGTCGCGGTCGATGCGCCGGATGGCACCGCGAATCTCGTCCGCGTCGCGGTCGAACCACGCACGGCGGTAGTAGATCGCCGAACCGTCGGAACTGATCTGCGGGTCGGCGACCAGCACGATGCGGAGAAGATCGCTCGGAACGAGAGGAGTGCTCATCGCAGCCGGGGATTATCGCCGGGTGATCCGGCTTCCCGCGCGTGCTCGCCGTCTGCGGCGGTTCTCCGCTCTGCTCGTCTCGCTGCTGCTCTCGACGTCGGCGCTCGCTCTAGCCGACGACGGCGACGTGCTCGTGCAAGCCGGTCACGAAGGACGGCCGGCAAGCTGCGCGCTCGTTCCCGGCCGCGCGTGCAACCTCGGCGCCGCCGCCGCAGGCGAGCGCGAGATCGCGTGGACGACCATCGTCGCCGACGAGGCGGTGCGCGTGCTGCGCGCGCACGACTACCGCGTGCTGCGCCGCCCCGCGGACTACCTCGGGCGCGACAGCGCGAAAGCCGCGGTGTTCGTGCACTTCGACGGCGTCGTCGGTGAGAACTTCACCGAGAACGAGCACAAGTACTATGGCTTCCGGCTGGTCGACGCGCCGGAGAAGATGCTGGTGGAGCTTGGCGAGCTGACGTGCCCCGCCCAGCGGGAATGGATGAAGCCGCGGCTGCGCGCGATGGGCGATCAGCTCGCGGAATTTCTGATGGAGCGCGTCACGAAGTGAGACGCGGCATGTTCGTCGGCGGTGCGCTGGCCGCGTGCGCACTGCCGGTTCGCGCGATCGCGCAGACCGCACCACCCGGCCCGCCTTCGACGGCCGCGACGCCGGCCCTGGACATCAGCGATCTCGTGAGCCGCATTCCGGGGATCACCGGCGTCGTCGCGCGCACGATGGGCGACGGGCCGCCGGTGGTTGCCGTGCGCGCGGACGAAAAGTTCGCGTCGGCGTCGGTGATCAAGCTCGCGATCATGGCGACCGTGTATCGCGCGTACGACGCCGGCACCGCGAAACCGTCGGACACGGTGAAAACACGCGCGTCGGATCTCATCGGCGGCTCCGACGTGCTCGCGGGCTCGCCGGCCGGGAAGGAATGGACCGTCGACACGCTGGTCAAGGCGATGATCCACGTCAGCGACAACGCGGCGTCGAACACGCTGATCACGGCGTTCGGGATGGGCACCGTCAACGCGACGATGCAGCTCGCGGGGATGACGAGTTCGCGGCTGGGGCGTCATTTCGCCGACGTCGTTCCGTCATGGCGGCGCAGCGAGAACGTCATCACGCCGGCCGACACCGCGCGGCTGCTGTTCGCGATCGAGCGCGGGGCGCGCGAAGGGCTTGCGACGATTGCGACGCCGCAAAGCTGCCGCGCGATGATCGACGTGCTGCTCGGCAACGACGACACGACCAAGATCGTGCGCGGCCTGCCGCCCGGCACGCCGTGCGCGCACAAAACGGGCGAGATCGATTTCGTGCGCAACGACGCGGGGATCGTCGACCCGTTCGGCGACGCGCCCTACGTGCTCGTCGTACTGACCCGCGCGCTGCGCAACTATTCCGCCGGCAACGGCGGGATCGCCGCGATCGCGCACCGCGTCGATGCCGCGCTGCGCGCGTCCGCGTCCGCGTCAGCCGGCTGACGCCGCGGCCGCGCGCGCAACGCGCTTGCCAAGGCGCGGGCCCAGCACCGCGACGATGATCGCCGCCGCCAGCAGGGGAACGAACGCGGCGGCCGGTGCGTGCGTCGCATCCCACGCGGCGCCCGAAAGCAGCGTCGTCGCGAACGAGATCGTGTAGCCGAGCGTGAACGTTCCCGCGGCGA
Organism: Vulcanimicrobiota bacterium; assembly: GCA_963723635.1. Lineage (GTDB taxonomy): Bacteria > Vulcanimicrobiota > Vulcanimicrobiia > Vulcanimicrobiales > Vulcanimicrobiaceae > Vulcanimicrobium. The sequence continues at coordinate 181,719 of CAVRRP010000029.1, forward strand.
GCCGTGCGATCTCAGCCGGCGGCGCGATGAGCGCGGGGAGCGCGAAGCTCATCGTGAGCACGTACGCGCCGGTGAACCCGAGCAGTGCGGCGGCGGCGACCGCGGCGGCGCCGCCGAACAGCACGACGCCCGCGAGCGACGCGACGGTCAGCGCCGCGACGAGCAGCGAGGTCGCGCGCCGGCCAAGGATGCGCATCGGGATGAAACCGACCGCGATCGACGCCGGCAACTGGCCGATGTTCAGCGCGGCGAGCGCAATGCCGACCAGGCCGGCCTGCCCCGTCGCGTGCAAGAAGTCCGGCAAGAACGCGTTCGCGCCGAAGTACGTCATGCTCGCCGCGGACTGAAACGTGCCGAGCAGCCACACGCGCCGGTCGCGAAAATTCGGCAGCCACACGCCGTTGGTCGCGGCGGCGCTGCCGTCGTCGGGATCGCGCACCGCGCCCAGCGCGAGCGCGGTGATGCCGACCGGAATGCTCCACGCGACGAAGCTGCGCTCCCATGACCCGCCGACCAGCGGCAGGACGAACGGAATGGTCAGCGACGCGCTGATCGCCTCGCCGCACAGCAGGCCGTTCGCCCAGATGCCGGTTCCCAGCGCGGTGCGCGCGCCGAACCACGCGCGCGCGAGGGACGGAAACGCCGGCTGGATCATGGCGATCCCGACGCCCATCACGAGCGTCGCCGCGAATAGCATCGCTAGCGACGGTCCGACACCGCGCAGCGCGGACGACAGCGCGATCACCCACAGCCCGACGACCGTCGCGCGCCGCGCGCCCAGCCGCGTGGTGAGCAGCGCGCCGAACATCGACGAGCCCGCGAGCACGAGGACCGGCAAGCTCGACAGCGCCGCGATCCCGGATTCGCTGAGGTGCAGGTCGCGATGGATCAGCGGAATGACGGGCGGCACCGCGAGCAGCGTGAGCCGCAGATCGATGCCCGCGAGCCACAGGAGCGCGCCGCGCAGCGCAAGGTTCGGCGCAGTTCGAATCTCTCAGACTCCTACGACGGCGGCGGCAGCGGCGACGTCTTCGATGCCGAGGCCAAGCGATTCGAACAGCGACACGCGTCCTTCGCGCGGCGGCGCGTGCCGCGCGAGCACGGCGCTGAGCGACACGACGCCGTCCCAGGACGCCGTCCCTTCCGCGACGGCAAGCACGATGTCGCCCGCTTCGGCATGCGCCGCGGCGACGTCGTCGACGACGAGCGCGGCGTCGCCGACCAGCGCGCCCGGCAGCTCGCGCTTCGTCGCGACGCACGCGCCGACCGCGTTGACGTGCGCGCCGTCCGCGACCGACGCCGCGCCGAACAGCGGTGTCGCGCTCGCCGTGCACGTCGTGACGACGTCCGCGCCGCTCACGGCGTCGTCCGCATCGTGAGCGACGCGCACATCGATTCCGTTCGCGCGCGCGGTTTGCGCGAGCGCCGCGGCGCGCGCGCCGTCGCGCGACCAGATGGCGAGCCGCTCGAGCAGCCCCGCGCGCGCGAACGCATCGGCGTGCGCGGTGCCTTGTGCCCCGGCACCGAGTATTGCGTGCGCGCCGTGCGGGCGGCGCGCGAGCGCGCGCGTCGCGACGACCGACACCGCTGCGGTTCTCGCGCGCGTGATCGCTTCGGCCTCCACCCACGCGAGCGGCGCGCCCGTCGCCGGATCGAACAGCGCGATCACCGCACGATGCGTCGGCAGCCCGCGCGCGGCGTTGGCGGGCACCGCGACCACGAGCTTCGCGCCCAGCGCCGCGTGCGGCGCCGCCACCCACGCGGGCATCGCGCCGAACCACAGGCCTTCGCGCGTCGTGAACGCCGCGCGCACCGGCCCGCCTCCGTTACCGTTCGCCGCCGCGCGCAGCACGCCGTCCATCAACGCGACGAGATCGACCGCGCCGAGCCGGCGCTCGACTTCCGCTTCGTCGAGCACGATCATTCGAACAAAGACGTCTGCTCGATGCGCTGGGGGCGGGCGTGATCGATGCCGAGCGCGGCGTACACCTGCCGGATCGTGCCGGGCGAATGGCCCGCGTATTGGTTGTTGGCGTAGCCCGAGAGCCTGGTGAGCTGCGGCGCCGTGTCGCGGATCGCTTCGACCCACTGCGCGATCCGTTCGCCGCGGTCGATCCCGACTTCGTCGAAGCGCGTGAACGTCTCGCGCTGCCCCAGCCAGCGCACGTACGCATGCGACGCCGTCGGGCGGCGAAACTCGTGCAGCATGGTCTCGAGCGGCACGAACGTGCCGTCGCTGACCGCCAGCGCGACGCCGTGCGTGCCGAGCGCGTCGCGCAATCGTTGATGCGCGTCGCCGCGGAACCAGTCGGGGTCACGCACTTCGAACGCCCACCGCGGTCCCTGCGGCAGCTCGCGCACGAACGCCTCCACCGCATCGACCTCCGCAGGGACGAAGTCGGGCGGCGTCTGGATGAGAATCGCTTCCAGCTTGTCGCCGAACTCGAGCGCGCTCGCGACGAACTCTTCCACGAGCGCGCGCGAGCCGAGCAATCGGCGGTCGTGCGTGATCTCGCGCGACAGCTTCAGCGCGAACGTGAAGCCGCCGGGCACCTGCGCCGCCCAGCGGCGGCAGCGCTCCGGCGGCGGCGTGCCGTAGAACGTCGAGTCGATCTCGACGCTGCGAAACTCTTCCGCGTACTCGCGCAGGTAGTGCTCGGGCCGCGTTCCGGCGTCGTACATCGGACCGACCCAATCCGGATACGACCAGCCCTGCGTCCCGAGCGCGAACTGCGTCAGACTCAGCCGGGTCCCTCGGCCCCGGCAGCGCCTTCGATCGTCACTTTGGTCATCGTGTCGCCGGCGCGGATCTGGTCCACGACGTTCTGGCCTTCGACCACGTGGCCGAACACGGTGTACTGCCGGTTCAAGAACGGCGCGTCGTCCAGGCAGATGTAGAACTGCGAGCCGGCGGAGTGCGGGCTCGACGAACGCGCCATCGCGACGGTGCCTTTGATGTGCGGGCGCTCGTTGAACTCGGCGTCGAGGTTGTAGCCGGGGCCGCCGGTGCCGTTGCCGGCCGGGTCGCCGCCCTGGATTACGAAGCCGGGCTCGTAGCGGTGGAATTTCAAACCGTCGTAAAAGCCGGCGCGCGCCAGCTTGATGAACGCGGCGCTGTGCAGCGGCGCGTCGTCGGGATAGAACGAGAACACGATGTCGCCCTTGGGCGTCGAGATGCGCGCACGGGCGGTCTTGGCCTCGTCGGTCAGGGTCTGGAGCTCGTCCCCGGAGGGCTTGGTGTAGGTTGCCATCGTCGCGGGTGCTACGGCATTTGACGCCGTTCCACCCGGCGGGCTAGCCTACGAGGTCGTGCGCCCACGCCCAGACGCCTAGCTCGACGATCCCGAAGGCGATCGACCAGGCGAACAGCGGCACGTACCACCACGACGGCCGCGCGCGGATCGCGTACGCCATGAGCGCGTAGAGGAACGGGATGAAGTCGAGCGCGTGCCGTGCGCCGAGCTGCACCATGCCGGTGCTGTAGTAGAGCAGCGCGGGAACGGCGCAGCATGCGGTGGCGAACCACAGCAGCTGCACCGCGCGCTCGCGAATCGGCGCGAGCAGTGCGATGAGCAGCGCCGGGCTCGTGAACGTGAGCGCCGTGCCGAACTGGCCGGCGATCAGGTAGGGCGGCTTCGCGATGACCTGCGGACGCTGCAGGAAGTAGAACTGCAGCTGCATGCCGAGGTTCTTGAGCGCGAACGGCGGCGACGGATCGTTGCGCCCGACGTCCATGACGCGGTAGAACTTCGTGAACCCGACATCCGCCAACGTGCCCCAGCGAATGAAATTGTACCAGGCCGACGGGATCGCGAACAGCGCGCCGACCAGCGCGACGCCGGCGAACCGCCGCGGCGCCGCGCGCACCTGCGGCCACACCGCGATCGCGTACGCGGGAAATGCCAGCAGCATCGGATACCGGCAGAACGCGGCGCAGAACGCCCACAGCGCGACGCGCCACGGCACGCGCGCGCCCAAGCACTCGCCGATCGCCAGCAGCGTGAACGCGACCGAGCCGGAGTGCGCGACGTACCACACGTCGCCGTTCGCCGAGCAGTACGCGTAGCTGGTGCCGAACAGCAGGAACGCCGCCAGCAGCCACGCCCAGCGGCGCGACACGCCGATGCGCCGCGCGACACGCCACGCCGTCGCGATGCCGAGCGCGGCGAGCGCGATCGCGAGCAGCGTCTGGTTCGTCGACAACCCCCAGATCGCGACGAACGGCAGCAGCATGACGGCGGGCAGCGGCGCCTGGTAGACGTACGCGCGGCCGTGGTACGGAATCGCGTCGATGTAGTCGCCGGGAAAATGCGGCAGATGCGCATAGCCGTGCAGCCACCCGTCGGCTTCCCACACGAAGTTGTCGAAGATCGTCGCGTGAAAGCCCGAGAAGACGCCCAGCGCCGCAACGGTCAGCACGGCCGCCAGCACGGCGTGGGCGCGGTCGTCCTCACGGAGCGCTTGCCACGTCACGGGTGCCGGATTCGGTGGGAACGCGCCGTTTCCACGCGGCGCCGGCAGAACCGACACTGCGCTTAGGAAGGGCGGTAAAGCAAGCTCGATAACGCCGCAGGGCGCGGCGGGCGGGCCGCGGTACGTGAGCGCGTCATGCCGTCATACCGTCCGCTCGCGCTCGCCTTCGTTTTCGCCGCGGCGGCGATCGCACCGGCCGGCGCCGACGTGCCGGCGCCGCCGGTCGACCCGGCGATCTCGGCGGCACTCGCTCGCATCTCCGCGGCACAGCTGCGCGCCACCGACGAGCGGCTCGTGGCGTTCGGCACGCGCTCGACGTTCTCCGAGAATGCCGGGCCCAAGCGCGGCGTGTTCGCGGCGCGCGCCTACCTCGTTGCGCGCTTCCGCCAGATCGCGCGCGCCAGCGGCGGCCGGATGACGGTGTCGCTGGACTCGTACACGCAGTTCGCGGACCCGAAGAAGCGCGTGCCGCGCGACGTCGTGATCTCGTCGGTGATCGCGACGCTCAAAGGCGACGATCCGGCGGGACGCACGTACGTCATGTCGAGCCACTACGATTCGCGCAACTCCAACAACGACGACGGCGTGCACGATGCGCCCGGCGCCGACGACAACGGCTCCGCGACGTCGGCCGTCGTCGAAGCGGCGCGCGTGCTGGCGAACGTTCCGCTGCACGCGACCGTGGTGTTCGCGTGCTTCGACTCCGAGGAGCAGGGGCTGTTCGGCAGCGCGCACTTCGCCAATTCGCTGAAGGCGGCGAACGTCGACGTCGCGGGCGATCTCAACAACGACATCGTCGGCGCGTCGGTCGGCGACGACGGCGTCAAGCGCGACGACGTCGTGCGCATCTTCTCCGAAGCGCTCCCGCCCGGCACCGATCCGGCGCGCGTCAACGTGATCGGCGGCGAGAACGACTCGCCCTCGCGCGAGCTCGCGCGCTTCGCGAAGGAGGTCGGCGACGCGTACCCGACCGGGCTGCACGGCATGCTGGTGTACCGCGCGGACCGCTTCCTGCGCGGCGGCGACCACGAGTCGTTCAACGCCCAGGGTTTCCCCGCGATCCGCTTCGTCGAGCCGCGCGAGAACTTCAACCACCAGCACCAGGACGTGCGGGTCGAGAACGGCGTGCAGTACGGCGACCTGCTGCAGTACGTCGACTTCGACTACCTCGCCAAGGTGACGCGCTACAACGTCGCCGCGCTCGCGGCGCTCGCGCTCGCGCCCGCCGCACCGAAGGTCAGCGTCGAAACGAAGGCGCTGACGAACGACACGACGCTGACGTGGCAGCCCGTGCCGCGCGCGGTGCGCTACGAAGTGCTGCGCCGCTCGACGACGGATCCGGTCTGGACCAGCGTGGACGACGCCGGCAGCGTCACGACGGCGACGCTGAAGTTCTCCAAGGACAACTGGCTGTTCGGCGTGCGCAGCGTCGACGCGCAGGGCCACCGGTCGCCGGCAGGTTATCCGACGCCCGTGCGCTGAGCCGCCTTCGCGGCGTACATCGCGCGGTCCGCGACGCGCAGCGATACCTCGAAGTCGCTGCCGAGCGGCGCGAGGCCGACGCTGGCGCCGACGTTCACCGTGATGTCGTGGACGCTGATCGGCTCGCGCAGCGCCGCGCGAATCGCTTCGGCGACCCGCTCGGCGTCGGCCGCATCGGCGTTGGGCAGGACGGCGGCGAACTCGTCGCCGCCCAGCCGGCCGACGACGTCGCGCGGGCGTACGGCGGCGCGCACGCGGCGCGCGGCTTCGCGCAGCACGGCGTCACCGCAGCCGTGACCGTAGCGGTCGTTGACGTCTTTGAAACCGTCGAGATCGACGTACAGCACGACGGAAGGCCGGCCGCTCGAGACCAGCTTCTTTGCCGTCTCGAACAGCGCCGCGCGCGACGCGACCTCCGTCAGCGGATCGATCAGCGGGTTGGGGATGCGAAGCAGCTGCGGCAGCGCCCGAACCGCGACGATTGCGGTCGCGATCGAAACCAGCGCGGTGGCGGCCTTGACGACGCCTTCCATCCAGTAGAGCGGTTGCCAGATCACCAAGATCGACGCGACATGCGTCAGGCCGCAAAGAACGATGAACGCGCCGGACAGCCAGAACAGCAGCTTGAACGGCAGGTCCCGTCGCCGCATGAGCAGGTGACCGAGCCCGAGCGGCAGCGAGAAGTACGCTAGCGCCGTCACCGCGTCGGAACCGACGTGCAGGCCGATGAGCGGCGGCTCCCATTGAAAGCACCACCCGTGCGGATGAAACATCCCCGCGTCCATTCGTCGTATGGTACGCGCTGCGGCCACGACGTCAAAGCTTCGGAGCTCGCGCGGGCCGATTACGGAGGAATCTTGGCGGAACGCTTACACTCGCGCCAACTGCGTGGCGTGAAACGCCGTTGGGTTAAGCGATTGCGTCGATTGCGCGCGCCAGCACGTTCGGTGATCGCGTGGACGTCCTGCGACCACGTCCGAATCGTGACCTCGTTCCAGGACAGCGCGATGTCAGGATGGTGATCGAGGCGGTTCGCGACGTCGGCCACTGCGACGACGAACGCGATCGATCCGTCGAAGCTGCCGCGATCGAAACTCTTCGTCAGCGCTTGCCCGTCGTTCGTCCAACCGAGCGGTATGTCCATCTCACGCGATGCCGTTTGCGCGCAGCTCATGCAGACTCTCAGCGATCGCCCCCACCGTCAGGTCGATATCAGCGTCGGCGTGCGCCGTCGACAGGAACATCACTTCGTTGTGCGAGGGCGGGAGCAGCACGCCGCGCCCACGCATCGCGTGGTAGAAGGCCGCGTACGCGCGCTGGTCGTCGCGCTGCTGATCGTCGTACGAGCGCGTCGGTCCGCCGGCGCGGAACTTGAAGTCGACGATCGACTCCAGCTGCACGACGGCATAGCTCAGCGCGAGCTCGCGCAGCGTTGCACGGATCGCGTCGGCGAGCCGGCGCGCGCGCGCATCCATCGCCGCATACAGCTCGGGCTCGCGCTCAAGGTGATCGAGGACGCGTGATGCGATCGCGACGGCGAACGGCATGCCCGCGTGCGTGCCGCCGGTGAAGCACGGCCCGTCGGGCGCGAGCAGGGCCATCACGTCTTCGCGGCCGCCGAACGCCGCGATCGGAAACCCGCCGCCGAGCACTTTGCCGACGGCAGTGAGATCGGGCGTCACGCCGGTGCGCGCCTGCGCGCCGCCGAGACCGAGCCGCAGCCAGGTGATCACCTCGTCGAAGATCAGCAGCGCGCCGTGGCGGTCCGCGCGCTCGCGCAAGCCTTCGAGAAAGCCCGGAGCCGTTTCGACGAGTCCCATGTTGCCGCAGATCGGCTCGACCAGGATCGCCGCGAGCCGCCCGCCGATGCTCGCGAGATGACGATCGACGTCGGCGAGATCGTTGTATCGCGCCACCGCGAGATCCTCGACGACGGCGCCGGGAATTCCCGAGCGCGCGGCGTCCAGCGTCTCCGCGGACGCACCCGCATCTTGGAGCGCGAGATCGAAATGGCCGTGATAGTTGCCCGCGAATTTCAGGATCGCGTCCCGGCCAGTGAACGCGCGCGCGACGCGCACCGCGCTTTGCACGGCTTCGCTGCCCGTCGTCGCGAAGCGCACGCGTCCCATCGACGGAAGATGCGAGCGAATGCGCTCCGCGAGCGCGAGCTCACCCGGCGCCGTCGAGCCGTACACGACGCCGCGCGCCGCGAGGGCATCCAGCCCCGTGAGAAACGGCGGCGTGTGGCCGAAGAGCAGCGGGCCGTACGCCATCACGTAGTCGACGTAGCGGCGCCCGTCCGCATCGAACGCGTACGCCCCTTCGCCGCGCACGCACACGAAGGGCTCGCCGCCCACCCGCCGCCCCGCGCGCACGGGCGAGCTCGCGCCGCCGGCGAGCGCGTCGTCCAACCGGGTTACGAGCATCCGAGCACGTCGTCGATGAGCGTCGTCACCGCGTCTACGTTCCAGCCCACCGGCCGAGCTCCGTCCGCGAGCACCTGCACGTTACCGCTCGCTTCGAGGTCCAGCACGAACCGCGGGCGCCCGAGCTCGCGCGCGAAGCGCATGGTGTGCATCGCACCGCCCGCCGTGTCGGAGACGACGAGCACCACGGCTGCGGCGTGCGCGGCCTGAAGGCGGTCGCGCCGTTTGAGCGACCATGCGTTCGCGCCGGCCTGCGGCGGATTCTCCGCCGCGAGCGCACCGCCGCCCGCGACGACGGCGTCAGCCAGCTCTGCATGTTCCGGCGGGAACGTGTTGGCGAGCCCGCTGCCGACGTACGCGACGGTCGCGACGCCCGCATCAAGCGCGCCGCGGTGCGCCGCCGCGTCGATCCCGCGCGCGAGCCCGCTGATCACCGGCCGTCCGAGCCGCGCCGCAAGCGCGCGCGAGAACGCGCACTGCCGCTCGTCCGCGTCGCGCGCGCCGACGACCGCGACGCCGCTGGGCGGAAGCGGCCCGCGCACGCTCAGAAACGCCGGCGGATCGCGCAGTTCGGCGAATCCGGCGGGCCAGTCGCCGTCATCCGGCGTGACGATGCGCGCGCCCAAACCTTCCAGCGCCGCGAGGTCGAGGTAGGCGTCGCGGCGCGCCTCGGCGAGCCGCAGGGCCGACTCCTGCGCGAGCCAGACGCGAAGCGGCGCGTGGTCGCCGCGCGCGAGCGCGCGCAGCGGCCGCGCGGGAACGCTCAGGCGCCACGCGGCGAGCAGCGGCAGATCGCGAGCGGGATTCATCGGCGAAGGCTCTCGCGCGAAGGATACGCAAGAGAACCGCCATGGCCTCCGTTCGCCTGCAGTCGGTCAGCAAACGGTTCGGTGACACCGTCGTGGTCGACGATGTCACGCTCGACATCGCCGACCGCGAGTTCCTCGTGCTGGTCGGCCCGTCGGGCTGCGGCAAATCCACCACGCTGCGCATGATCGCCGGGCTTGAGACGCTCAGCGGCGGCGACATCTTCATCGGCGACCGGCGCGTCAACGACCTGGGCCCCAAAGACCGCGACATCGCGATGGTGTTCCAGAACTACGCGCTGTACCCGCACATGAACGTCTACGACAACATGGCGTTCGGGCTGAAGATGCGCAAGCTGCCGCGCGCGGAGATCGACCAGCGCGTGAACGAAGCCGCAGAGATCCTCGGCCTGGGGCCGCTGCTCAAACGCAAGCCCAAGGAGATGTCGGGCGGCCAGCGCCAGCGCGCCGCGCTCGGGCGCGCGATCGTGCGCCACCCGGCGGTCTTCTTGATGGACGAGCCGCTCTCGAACCTCGACGCGAAGCTTCGCGTGCAGACGCGCACCGAGATCGTCAAGCTGCACCAGCGCGTCGCGACGACGATGATCTACGTGACGCACGACCAGATCGAAGCGATGACGATGGGCCACCGGATCGTGGTGATGAAGGACGGCGTCGTGCAGCAGGTCGCGCCGCCCAAAGAAGTCTACGACAAGCCGGCCAACCAGTTCGTCGCGGGCTTCATCGGCTCACCGACGATGAGCTTTCTCCCGTGCCGCATCGAGTCGGACGACGGCGCGATGTACGCGCGCGGCGCGTCGTTCTCGGTGCGCATCCCCGAAGAGCGCCGCCCCGCGCTCGCCGCCGCGAACGCCGCGAACGCGACGCTCGGCGTGCGCCCGGAAGACATCTCGCTGCATGCCGACGCGGCGGGTTCGATCGCCGCAGTGGTCGACGTGGTCGAGCCGCTGGGCTCGGAGCAAGTCTTGTATTTCACGAGCGGCGGCGAACGCCTCACGGCCCGCGCACCCGCGGAAGCGACCGTCGCGAGCGGCGACGCGATCGCGCTGGGGATCAACCCGAAGCGCATGCACCTGTTCGACGGCGTATCGGGGACCGCGTACTTCTAGCGCTGCATGTCACCCTGAAAGCCCGATGTCAAATTGGGCGGCGCTACCCCTTGACCGAGCCCGCTACTCCTTGACCGATCCGGACACGCCGGCGACGTAGTATTCGACGAAGAAGAAATACACCAGCACCGCAGGCAGCACACCGATCAGAGCGCCGGCCATGAGCTGGCCCCACTGGAACACGTCGCCGCGGATCAGCTCCGTCGTCATGCCGACCGAGACCGTTTTGTTGCCGGACGATGACATGTAGACCAGCGCGTAGAGATACTCGTTCCAGGACAGCGTGAACGAGAAGATCGCCGCGGAGATCAGGCCGGGCACCGCGATCGGGAAAATGATGCGCCACAGGATCGCGAAGTTGCTCGCGCCGTCGACGCGCGCCGCCTCCTCGAGCTCGCGCGGGATGCCCTTGAGAAAGCCGATGAGCAGCCACGTGCAGAACGGCACGAGAAACGTCGCGTAGATCGGCACGAGCGCCCACAGCTTGTCGAACCAGTGCAGCTTGATGATCACCGACGCGAGCGGGATGAACAGGATCGCCGGCGGCACGATGTACGCCAGGAAGATCGCGGTGCTGACCACCTCCGAGCCCGGGAAGCGCAGCCGGATGATCGCGTAGGCGGTGATGTACGAGACGAACACGCTCAGGACGGTCGCCGCGACCGAGACGAACAGCGTGTTGGCGAACCACTGCAGGTACGCGGTCGTCGTCAGCAGGTCGACGACGTGCGAGAACGTCGCGTGGAAGATCAGGAACGGGTTGGGGGTGTTGAGCAGCTCCTCGCGCGCCTTGAACGTCGTGATGATCATCCAGTAGAACGGCAGCAGGAGGAAGACGCCGTAGAGCCCCAGCGGAACGTAGACTTTGAGGGCCTTCATCGTGGCGCACCCTTCGACAGGCTCAGGGTGACAGAAGCCGGAGCCGTGCGGTTCATGTCAGCGGTCTCGGACCGAGCGGACCACGAAGAACGCCAGGATCACCATGAACACGATCGGGGAGATTGCGATGGCGGCGCCTTCGCCGAGTTGGCCGCCGGTGATTGCGCGCTGGTAGGCCAGCGTGGTGAAGACTTGCGTCGAGTCCGTGGGGCCGCCGTGCGTGATCGTCCAGATGAGCTGGAAGTCGGTCAACGTGAAGATCGATGAGAACGCCAGCAGGATCGTGGTGATCGGCGCGAGCAGCGGCCAGGTGATCCGGCGGAACGCCTGCCACCCGTTGGCACCGTCGATCGCGGCGGCTTCGTAGAGGTCTTTGGAGATCGACTGCAAGCCGGCGAGATAGCCGATCGCAAAGTACGGCAGGCCGCGCCAGATGTTCACCACGATCAGCGCGAAGCGCGCGTTCCATGGGTGGCCGAGGAAGTCGACGTTGTCGCCGCGCAGGTGCAGCTTCACCAAAAGCCAGCTCAGCGCGCTGAACTGCGGGTCGAGCAGCCACAGCCACGCGAGCGCGGAGAGCACCGTCGGCGCGACCCACGGCAGCAGCATCAGCGAACGCGCCGCGCGGTAGCCACGAAACTTCTGGTTCAGGATCAGCGCGAGCGCGAGCCCAAGCGCCAGTTTCCCCGTCTCCGCGCACACGGTATAAAGCACCGAGTATGCTGCCGCGCCGCGGAAGATCGGGTCGGCGAGGATCGTCGCGTAGTTTTGCAGTCCCACGAACTCGCCGGCTTTGCCGAGCGTCGCGCTCGTGAGGCTCATCCAGATGCCGAGCAGCAGCGGGTACGCGAGCAGGCCGAGCAGGATCAGCGCCGCGGGTACGATGAGCACGTAGCCCAGCACCCGCGGCGAGTCCAGCCGCGCGAGGAAGCGGGAGCGAGCGATCAAGCGCGCTTGTAGATCGTCGCGAGCTTTTGCTCGGCCTTCTTCATCGCGTCCTTGGGCGACATGTTGTTGACGCACACGTCCGCGAACATGTCGGACACCACGAACTCGTCCAGCGCCTGCGCGGCGGCTTTACCGGGCCGGCCGTTGTAGCCGTCGTACTTCGCGCCTTGCAGCACGTCGCGGTACGGCGTGATGTTGGGGTTGGACGTCCAGATCGGCAGGTCGGCGTAGCCTTTGAGCGCCGGCGTCACATAGCCCAGCATCCCGGTGACCCACGGCGCCGCCTGCGCCTGGTCGAGCATGAACGCGAGATACGCCTTCGCCGCATTCGGGTACTTGCTGTACTTGAAAACGAACGCCGACGTGAAGTTGTTCGATACCGTGTGCTGCTTCACCGGACCCATCGGCGGGATCGCGTTTGCGCAGTCGGGGAAGATCGCCGGGAAATCGTTCTTGGCGACGTACCAGATGCTGATGCCGTTCATCGTCATGCCGATCTGGCCCGAAAGAAATGCCTGGTTGTTGCTGGGGTCGAGCCAGCCCGACACCCCCGAGATCATCGTTTCGTAGAACTGCTTGGCGTAGTCGAGCGCGTGTTCCGTTTCGGACGAGTTGATCGCGATCGAGTTGTCCGGGTTGGCCTGTTTGCCGCCGAACGCCCAGAGGATCCAGTGCGTCCAGCTGTTCGCGTCGCCGACGGCGTGGCCGAGCGCGAAGCCGGTCGGATGGCCGTTCTTCTTCATGCCGCGCGCGAGCTTGAGCAAGCCGTCGAGGTCCTTCGGAAACTCGTTGAAGCCCGCTTCTTTGGCCCAGCTCTTGCGGTAGTTGATCGCGTTGCCCGTGCAGCCCACCGGCAGCGCGACCCAGCGCTTCACGTCCTGATCGTAACAATAGGAGCGCGCGTTGTCGTACCAGCCGCCGTGCGTCTTGCCCATGTGGTCGACCACGTCCGACATGTCGACGAGCTTGTCGGGATAGACGAACGGATCGTCGTTCCAGCCCATGATGATGTCGGGGCCCGAACCGACTTGCGCCGCGAGCGCGGCCTTCGGCGTGACGTCGGGCCAGCTCAGCGACTGAATCTGTACGTTTACGCCCGTCGCCGCGGTGAACTTCTTCGTGTTCTCCGCCCAGATGATGTCGTCGGCTTTGACGAACCCCGTCCAGCGCAGCAGCTGCAGCGATGCGCCCTTCTCGGGCTTGAACGGCGACGCGTCGGCCGCGCCGGCGAGCGCGGGGAATCCGCCGGCCAGCGCCGCCGCGCCGACTCCGGCGGCGGTCGATTGCAAGAACTCGCGGCGATCAGGATGCTTCATGACGTCCTCTCAAAGGCGTTGGTGGAAAATACCTGCCGAATTCAGACGCGGACCGCGCTGCCGAGATAGGCGCGGCGCATCTCCTCGCTGGCCAGCAGTTCGGCGGCCGCGCCGCTGAGCGCCACCCGGCCGGTCTCGAGCACGTAGGCGCGGCTCGCGATCTGCAGCGCCAAGTGCGCGTTCTGCTCCACGAGCAGCACCGTCGTGCCGTTGCGCGCGATGCGCACGATGGTCTCCATCACGTCGGTGACGATCAGCGGCGCAAGGCCCAGCGACGGCTCGTCCAGCAGCAGCAGCTTCGGCTTGGCCATCAGCCCGCGCGCGATCGCGAGCATCTGCTGTTCGCCGCCCGACAGCGTCCAGCCGAGCTTCGAGCTGAGCGAGCGCAGCTTCGGGAACACGCCGAGCGCCTCGTCCACGTCGGCGTCGATCTCGGCGCGGCGCGCGCGCCGGGCCGTCGCGCCGAGCCGGAGGTTGTCGATCACGGTGAGGCCGGGAAAGATGCGGCGGCCTTCGGGCACGTGCGCGATCCCCAGCGCGACGACGTCTTCGGGCTGCAGTCCGTCGAGCGATGTGCCGGCGAACGCGATCGAGCCGGACGCCGGCGCGATCACGCGCGAGATCGCTTTGAGCGTCGTGCTCTTGCCGGCGCCGTTCGCGCCCAGGAGCGACACGATCTCGCCCTCGGCGACGTCGAGCGAGATGCCGTGCAGCGCCTCGACCGCGCCGTAGCGCGCGACGACGTCGCGAATCTCAAGCAGCATCGAGCGTCCCGCCGAGGTAGGCGGTGATCACGTCGCGGTTGCGCGCGACCTCGTCGGGCGGGCCTTCGGCGATGTGCTGGCCGAAGTTGAGCACGGTGATGCGATCGCTCACCGACATCACGAGGTTCATGTCGTGCTCGATCAGCAGCAGCGTGGTGCCCTGCGCGCGAATGCGGCGCAGCAGCGCGACCAGCGTGTCCGTCTCGGCGGGGTTCATGCCGGCGGCGGGCTCGTCGAGCAGCAGCAGGCGCGGATCGCTGGCGAGCGCGCGCGCGATCTCGACGCGGCGCTGGTCGCCGTACGGCAAGCTGCGGGCCGTGGCGCCCGCGGCGCTCTCCAGGCCGACGAACGCCAGCAGTTCCAGCGCGCGCTCGCGCGTCGCGCGCTCTTCGCGCGCCGTCGCGCCGCCGGGCAGCAGCGCACCGATGAAGCCGGTGCGCGTGCGCACGTGGCGGCCGATCATGACGTTCTCGACCACGCTCAGCTCGCCGAACAGCCGGATGTTCTGGAACGTGCGCGCGATGCCGAGCTTCGCGATTGCGTGCGACGGGCGGCCGATCAGCTCCGCGCCGTCGAAGCGGATCGAGCCGCCGTCGGCGCGGTACAGCGCGGAGATCACGTTGAGCGTCGTCGTCTTGCCCGAGCCGTTCGGGCCGATCAGCGCGTGGATGTCGCCCGCGCGCACGGTCATGTTCAGCGCGTTCACCGCCGTGACGCCGCCGAAGCGCTTCACCAGCGCGCGCACCTCGAGCAGCCCGCTCTCCGCCGCCGCCACGGCGTCAGGGGCATCGGCGGCGTCGGGGACAACGGGCTCGGGCGCGCTCATGCAGCCTCCGGCGGCGGCCGTCGCACGAAGCGCGCACGCGCGGCTTCGAGCAAGCCGACGAGCCCGCGCGGCATGAACACGATCATCGCGATCACCGCCGCGCCGTACACCATGATGTACGACGTCTTGAGCGGGCGCAGCACTTCGGGCAAGAACCATAGCAGCACCGCGCCCAGGATGGCGCCGCTGATCGACGCGGAACCGCCGACGATGAGCATCACCAAGAACACGACGGACTGGTCGAACGAGTACGAATCCGGGCTGATGAACTTCGTCATGTGCGCGAGCAGGCTACCCGCCAGCCCGGCGTACGTTCCGGCCAGCACGAACGCGATGATCTTGTAGCGCGTCGCGTCGATCCCGGTGGCGCGCGCGGCGATCTCGTTCTCGCGGATCGCTTCGAGCGCGCGGCCGACGCGGGTCGTCTTGATGCGCCACGCGACGTACGCGCACACGAGCACCGCGACGAGCACGATGTAATAGTAGCGCCCGTAGGTGTCGAACACGAACGACCCGATGTGCGGCGGCGGGATCCCCGTCATGCCGTCGCTGCCGTTGGTGACCGTCTTCCAGTTGATCAGCACGAGCTGCGTGATGATGCCGAAGCCGATCGTCGCCAGCGCGAGATAGTGGCCCGACAGGCGCAGACACGGATAGCCGACGACCAAGGCGACGAGCGCGCTCAGCAGCATGGCGGCGGGCATGGCGCCCCACACCGGCCAGCCGAGGTTGACGGTGAGAAATCCGGATGTGTACGCGCCGATGCCGAGAAACGCCGCTTGCGCGAGCGACAGCTGGCCCGCGAACCCCAGCAAAATGCCCAGCCCCATCACCACGATAGCGTAGATTCCGGCAGTGTCGATGAGCGTGAGCAGGTAGTCGGAGTGCACGAACGCGGGGATGAGCGCGAGCACCACGATGAGCGCGAATAGTGGCGCACCCTTCGACAAGCTCAGGGTGACATTATTCGGCGATGGTCGCGTGGCATCGGGGGTCATGCCTTCTCCGCGACGCGTTCGCCGAAGAGGCCTTGGGGGCGGATCAGCAGGACGCTGATCAAAATGATGAACGCGATCGCGTCGACGTACGACGACGAGACGTAGAAGCCGCCGAACGTTTCGATCACGCCGATCGTGAGGCCGCCGATGATCGCGCCCGGGATGCTGCCGAAACCGCCCACGATGCTGGCGGCGAACGCTTTGAGCGCGATCAGCGCGCCCATCTCCTTGGTGACGGTGAACAGCGGCGCGACGAGCAGGCCCGACACGGCGCCGAGCACGGCGCTGTAGACGAAGGTGATCGCCACGATGCGGCCGACGCGGATACCGATCAGGCGCGCCGTCGCGCGGTCCTGTGCAGTGGCGCGCATCTGCTTGCCCAGCGTCGTGCGCTCGAACAGGTAGAACTGGAACGCGATCAGCACTGCGGTCACGCCGAGGATGAGCAGGTCTTGCGGCCGGATCCGCAGCGGGCCCAGGAAGATCGTGTCGACCGAGAACAGGCTCGGCATCACGATCGGCTGACTGCCCCACACCTGCTGCACGGCGTTGCGCAGGAAGATCGACACGCCGATGGTCGAGATGACGACGGGCATCCAGCCGCGATCGCGCAGCGGGTGGTATGCGATGCGGTTGAACAGCAGCGCGAAACCGGCCATGAACACCAAGACCAGCAGGTACACGCCGACGACCGGAATCTGCCAGTGCACGATCGTGCCGAACACGGCGATCGCCGGCAGCATGAACGTCACCGCCACGTACGACGGCAGCATGACGAACTCGCCCTGGGCGAAGTTCACCACGCCGACGGCGTTGTAGATCAGCACGAACCCGAGCGCGACGAGCGCATAGATCGACCCGACCGCCAGACCGCTGACGAGCAGCTGCATGTTGGCGACCGGGTCGATGTGCACGTCAGCCGGAGACCGTCTTGACGAGGTGCAGCTTGCCGTCCTGATTCTGGCCGATCGACACCGAGTGGACCATGTTGCCCTCGGCGTCGGCGCTGAACGTGCCGAGCACGCCGTTCCACTTCTTGATCGCTTTCAGCGACGCGATCGTCTGTTTCGGATCGGTCCCCTTCTGCTTCTTGTACGTGTCGGCCAGCATGTAGATCGAGTCGTAGACCCAGCCGGAACCGGTACCGACGTCGGGCAAGTGGTGGTATTTCTTGAAGAACGCCGTGAGGAAATGCGTCGCGACGTTCGAGTTGAAGCCCACGATGAAGTCGAGCGCGCAGTACGTGCCGTACGCGTCCTTGCCGGCCACTTCCATCGCGGTCTGGTTGCCGAGCGAGGGCGAGCCGACGACCGGCACGTTCAGCCCCAGCGAATGGATCTGCTTGAGGATCAACGCGGTGTCGCTCGGGTTCTGAATGTACATCAGCACGACGTCCGCGCCGGACTGCTTGATCTTGAGGATCTCGGCGGTGAAGTCTTTGGCGTCCTTCGGGTACTGCTCGTTGGCGACAGGCTTCATCCCCATCTTCTCGAGGTTCATCACGATCTGATCGGCGCCGCCGGTGCCGAACGCATCGCTCGCGTGCAGGATCGCGACCTTCTTCGCTTTCTTGTCCTTCACGGCGAAATTCGTCATGCCGGCTGCCGTGATGCCGTCGGACGCGCGCAGGCGGAACATGTTGCCCACCCCGAGCTGCGTGTTCTTGACCGCGGTGCCGCCCGTCATCCACGGGATCTCGTGCGACTTCATCACCGGAGCCATCGCCTGGACCTGCGTCGAGAGCACCGGGCAGATCACGGCGACGATGTTTTCGCCGAGCAGCTTGTTGAGCGCCGACACCGCCGACTGGTTGTCGTTGGTCGCGTCCTCCTCGACGATCTCGAACGGGCGGCCGTCGTACACCTTGCCGGGCCGCGCGTTGATCTCTTCGACCGCAAGCGCGGCGCCCTCGTGCTCCTGCTGTCCGAGCAGCGCGTTCGAGCCCGTCAGGCAGGGAATCGTCCCGAGCCTGATCGGCTCGGGCGCGGCGCCGACGATGGCGGGGAAGCCGATCGCGGCGGCCGCCGCACCGGTCGCTGCAAGAAAGTTCTTCCGGTCGAGTTTCACAGACGACTCCTTTGTGCGGTGAGTGCGGGCCGCCGCTAGAACGACGGGCCGATGCGGTTGATCGCGAAGTCGCGGAAGCCGAGCACTTCCGCGGCGGGCTCGCGCCCGTTCGCCGCGTCGACGATCCACCCGAAGATCTCGTCGCCGACTTGTTCCAGCGTGCGCGTTCCGTCGACGATCGCGCCTGCGTTCACGTCCATGTTCTCGCGCATGCGCTCGAACATCGGCGTGTTGGTTGCCACTTTGATCACCGGTGCGATCGGGCAGCCGGTGGGCGTGCCGCGGCCCGTCGTGAACACCACCACCTGCGCGCCGCCGGCCACCATGCCGGTGAGCTGCTCGATGTCCTGGCCCGGCGTGTCCATCACCACCAAGCCGGTCGACGTCGGGCGGTCGGCGTACTCGAGCACCTCGCGCAGCTCCGTCGAACCGCCTTTGTACGCGGCGCCGAGCGACTTCTCTTCGATCGTCGTCAGACCGCCGGCCATGTTGCCCTGCGTCGGGTTGCCGTAGCGCATGTCGACGTGCATCGCGCGCGCTCGCGCTTCGACACGGTCGATCAGCTCGTACAATTTCTTCGCGACCGGTTCGGCCGCGCGTGCGGCGAGCAGGTGCTCCGCGCCGACGAGCTCGGGCAGCTCCGCGAGGATCACCGTACCGCCTTCGGCGACGACGCGATCGCTCGCATGGCCGAGCGCCGGGTTCGCGGTAATGCCGGAGAAGCCGTCGCTGCCGCCGCACTCGGTGCCGACGATCAGCGCGCTGACCGGGCACGGCACGCGTTCCGCCGCGGCGGTCTCGCGCAGCAAGTCCTTCGCGATGGCGACGCCTTTCGCGATCGTCTCGGTAGTGTTGCCGCACTCCTGAATGCCGATGACCTCCACGCGCTGCCCGCGCGCGGCGATCTCTTGCGCGAGCGCTTTGGATTCGTTGGTCTCGCAGCCGAGCCCGACGACGAGCACCGCGCCGACGTTAGGGTTCGCGGCAAAACCCGCCATGGTGCGCTTCGTCTGCTCGAAGTCCGCGCCGACCTGCGCGCACCCGGTGGGATGCCCGACGGTGACGACGTCGGGCACTTTGCGCCCGATGAGATCGACGACATGATTCGCGCACATCACCGACGGCAGCACGAGCACGTGATTGCGCACGCCGACCCGCCCATCGCCGCGCTGGTAACCCATGAAGGTTGCCGCGCTCATGATGTCACCTCGGCGAGGTCGCCGCGGCCGCGGGTTCCTTCGACGTTGTGGACGTGGACGTGCTCACCGACCGCTATCGCGGCGGACGCTTTGCCGATGACCTGGCCGTACTTGCGAATCAGGGCGCCGGCCGGGATCGGGTGCGTCGCGAGCTTGTGGCCGGTCGGAATCGCCGAGGTCACCGTGACCGCGTCCGCGCCGAACGCGACGGCGTCGCCGGGGGCGAGCGGCCGCAGCGCGACGGCGACGTCGTCGTCGTCTTTCAGACGCAAGGCGGCCCCGTCGTTGGAGAGCGGCATGTGGGCGCTAGGAATCGTCGGGTCATCAGACAACTCCTGCTCCCAGTCCATGGACCTCACCGCGGCACGGCGCCGGCTTCATACGCACGTCGTCGAGACGCTCGTTCCGATGATCGCGCGCGGCGAGCTCGCGCCGGGAAGCCTCCTCCCGACCGAGCCCGAGATGAGCGCCCGGTTCGGCGTCTCGCGCTCCGTCGTGCGCGAAGCTCTGCGGATCCTCGACGCCAAGGGCCTCATCGACGTGCGCCACGGTTCGGGGACGCGCGTGACGCCGCCCGACCGCTGGGACCCGCTCGACCCGCTGCTGCTCCAGTCGCTGCCCGGCGGCGGCTCGACCGCGCGTATCTTGCGCGACCTGCTCGAGACGCGCGGCATCGTCGAGTGCGAGGCCGCAGCGCTCGCCGCCGTGCGCGCGGACGCCGGCGACCGCGCGGCGCTGACGTCTGCGCTCGAAACGATGCGGCGGTCGCTCGACGATCCCGCGCGCTTCGTCACCGGCGATTCGACTTTTCACGTCACGCTGCTGCGGGCGGCGCGCAACCGCGTCCTCGAACGGCTCACGCAGCCGATGCACGCGCTGCTCTCGTACGCGCAGCAGCTCACCGATGCGATTCCGGGCGTGCTCGGACGCGCGCTGCGCGAGCATGAGGCGATCGCTGCGGCCGTACAGCGCGGCGACGCGGGCGGCGCGCGCGAAGCGATGCGCGCGCATCTGTCGCACACGGAACGCGACGTCATCGCAATCACGCAGAGCGCCGAAACAGCACGAACTTAACCGAGCGGCCCAGGCGCGCTCCGGCCGCTCGGCTAACATCGGAACAGTCGCGGTTCTTTTCGTCACGGAGAGTTCGTCATGCCGTCACTTCGTCATATCGCGTGGGCCGCGTTGGCCGGCATCATGCTGGCCGGGTGCGGCGGCGGAGGCATCGCCTCGACCGTGCCGTCCGGCCCGAGTGCCGCGGCCACCGCGCGCGAGCCACAGCGCATCGCGCCGGCCGTCACGGGGACTCTGTACGTCGCCGACCACTGGGGCGTCGCCGCATACGACATCAACGCGAACGACCCGGCGTCGCCCTTGCGCTCCTTCGTGCCGCACGCAAAGAAGGTCAACAGCGAGTTGATCCAAGGCCTCGCGACGGCGCCGGACGGCATGCTTGCCGTTCTGCAAAACCAAACCGTCAACAAGGTGCAGAACTGCCGAACCGTCATCTATCCGGCGAACGCGGGCCCGGCCGTGTTACCGGAAGGAACCTATCTCTGCGATCCGGCGACGGCGGGCACGCAAGGCCAGACGATCGCGCGCGGCGCTAACGGATTCGACCTCGTGTACCGGTCGGGCGATCTCTTCAGCACGTATTTCATCGAGCACCTCGCTGAAACGGGCGCGATTTCCAGCACGATGGCGCTTCCGACGGGCATCTACGACGGCGTCGCCGCGACCGCCGGCGGCGGCAATTATGCCGGTGCCGTCAACGGCACCGTGCTGCGCTATGCGGCGGGCGCCACGAACGGTGCCCTAACGATGGGATCGTTCACCGCTCCGGGCGGGAGCATCCACGCCATAGCGACCGCGCCGGATCACACGCTGTACGTTGCGACGGGGGCGTTCGGCAACGAGTCGATCTACGCGTTCGCCAAAGGCGCTACGACACCGAGCCGCACGCTGGGGCCGTTCACGACGAACTACGTCACGGTGATGACGGTCGACGCGCAGAACCTGCTCTACGTCGGAATGTCCGCCACCACATACAACACCGGCGTCAACAACGAGGTGCGCGTGTACGCCGCCGACGCGACCGGCGGGGCCAACCCTGTGCGCCGGATCAGCAACGCGATGCCGAACTTCGAGATCTGGGGTCTCGCCGTTGCCCAACCGTAGCGCGTCATGCCCGGTTCAGTGATGTCACTTCGTCGTTTGGCGTGCGTCGCGCTAGCCGTCGTCGCGCTCGCCGGATGCGGCGGGCGTGCCACCTCCGCCTTGACGCCGCCCGTGCTGGGCACCGCGTCGGCCGAACGGAAACTTTTGCTCGCCGTGCCGTTCACGGGAACGCTGTACGTCGCAAGCCGGACCACCGTTTTCGCGTACGACGTGAACGCGTCCGACCCGGCGACGGCGTTACGGTCGTTCGTGCCGCACGAGAAGCAAGTCAATCTCGAGCAAATCATGGGGCTCGCCACCGCGCCGGACGGTACGCTCGCGGTGCTGCAAAATTACTACCTCAGCAACTTCATCGACCAGAACTGCCGCACCGTCATGGAACCGCCTATAGCAGCCCCGGTCGTCGCTCCCCAGCGAACCTATCCGTGCGATGCCAACGGGCTCACGCAAGGTCGCGCGGTGGCGCGTGGCGCGAACGGCTTCGATATTCTGTACGGCAGCGGCAACACAGCGTTCGTCGAACACCTCGCGCCGGACGGCTCCATCTCGAGCACGCTGACGTTACCCTCCGACATGTTCAGCAACTACGACACCATCGCGCCGACGCCCGGGGGTGGCGATTACGTCGGCAAGACGTACGGCGCAAACGTGCTTCGGTACGGAGTGGGAGCGACGACCGGTACACCCTACCGCGAGCGGATCGTGGTTCCCGGCGCGTACGTCGTGGCACTGGCGACGGCTCCGGACCACACGCTATACGCAGCCGCAGGCTCCTTCCTCAGTGAATCGATCTACGCATATCCGGCCGGGGCGACGACGCCGGCTCGCACGCTGGGGCCGTTTCAAAACGAGTCCATCAGCGCGCTGGCGGTCGGCGCCCAGAACGAGCTCTACGTCGCCCTGAATAGCAGCAGTCGGTACGGAGGCAACGACGTCCGGGTGTATCCCGCGGACGCGAACGGCAAGATAGCGCCCCTCCGGCGAATCACCAATCCGGTGCCGCAGCTCGAGGTAATCCGGGCTCTCGCGATCTCGCAGCCGTAGCTGCGCGGTCCGACAGAAGCCAGAGAACCGCTCGCTGCAAACGCCGCGTAAGTCATCCGCTCAGGGTGGGTAATAGTGCGGAAGCGGGCAGTCATTGAGTCGAGCCGGCAAGACCGCACGCGCCCTCACATAACAGGTGGGCATTGATCCGCGTCGTTCGATGGGAGTTCATATGTCACTGATCCGAAAGATCGCGTGGTTCGCGATGTCCGGAATGCTTTTGGCTGGTTGCGCTGGCGGGGGCAGCGCAACAAGCGTTTCGCCCGCACAGAACCCGGCATCGTCGGCGCGCCAGCCGCTCATCACGTCGACCGCCAGCGCAACGCTTTACCTCGCAAACGACCAGCAAACCGTGTCGGCGTATGATCTCAGCGCTCACGATCCCGCGACGCCTTCGCGCACCTTCAAATCGCATCCCAATGCGATTGGCGAAGTCATCAATGGGCTCGCGACGGCGCCCGACGGCAAGCTCGGTATCTTGGAGACCTACACCAAAGCCACGAGCAACGGCTCCAGCAGCGGTTGCCGCACGGTCATCGAGCCGGCAGACGCGGCGACGACGCCGCCCGTCGGCCAGCGAACGTATCTGTGCAGGTCCGGCGTATCGAACGGCGTAGGAATCGCGCGCGGCGCGAACGGTTTCGACCTGCTGTACTCTTGGCAGAACGGAACGACACTCGACAAGACGTTTTATCTCCAGCATCTCACCGAGTCGGGCATCGTTTCCAGCGAAACGCGTCTTCCGTATCAGACGTCCAACACGTGGTCGGCCATGACGGTCGCCGGCGACGGCAGCGATCTCGTGGGCCACAGCAACAATGGCAAGGTGCGTGACTACGCGGCAAACAGCGCCGACGGTAGCGCGGGGACGCTCGCGGTAACGGCGCCCGTGGGCGGACCGATCGACGCGTTGGCCACAGGGCCCGATCAGACACTGTATGTCGCGGCCGGGCCGACGACGAACCAATACATCTACGCATACCCGCTCGGCGCAACGTCGCCGGCGCGCACGCTCGGCCCGTTCACGAATGACTACATAAGCGCCATGGCGGTCGATTCGCAGAATCAACTTTACGTCGGGTTCGTGAAATGGACCCAAGCGGGGCAGACCAGGGTCTGCGTGTATCCCAGCAACGCCAACGGCGACCAGACGACAGCACCGAGTCGCGTCATCACCCCGAGCGGACAGATCGTCGGCCTCGCCATCTGGGAGCCGTAGCGCGCTCGGCGATCCCACAAAGAGGACCGTTCGTCGCGCGCCGAAGGCAGGCGACGATGACCACGATCGACGCCCGGCTCGTCCGCGACACCCTCGACGTCCCTGCTATCCGCGACGTCGCCGCAGCGACTCGCGAAGCGCTCGCACCGGTGCTCGCCCGCGCGGCGCTGCGAGCCGGGTCGCGCGTTGCCGTCACCGCCGGCAGCCGAGGCGTCGCACGCATCGACGCGATTTTGCGCGGTGCGTGCGATGCGGTGCGCGACGTGGGGGCCACGCCGTTCTTGGTCGCAGCGATGGGGTCGCACGGCGGCGGGACCGGTGAAGGCCAGCGCGCGATGCTCGCGCATCTGGGCGTGAGCGAACGCAGCACCGGCGCGCCGATCGAGAGCGAGATGGACGTCGTGGAAGTCGGGACGACCGCGGCGCACGGGATCGCGGTCGCATGCGACGCGCGCGCCGCGGGCGCGGATGCGATCGTCGTCGTCGGCCGCGTCAAGCCGCACACCGACTTTACCGGCACGATCGAGAGCGGCTTGCTGAAGATGACGACGATCGGGCTCGGCAAAGCGATCGGCGCCGCACGGTATCACGCGGCGTTCGCGCGCTTCGGCTACGAGCCGATCATCCGCGAGGTCGCCGCCTTTTTGATGGAGCGCGTGCCGATCGTCGCCGGGCTGGCGATCGTCGAAGACAATCGCGGCGGAACGCATGCAATCGAAGCGTTCGCGCCCGATGCGCTCGTCGCGGGCGAGGAGAGGTTGTTGGGCACGGCGCGCGAGCTCATGCCGAAATTGCCCTTCGCCGACCTCGATCTGCTCATCGTCGACCGCATGGGCAAAAACTTCTCGGGCAGCGGCATGGACACTAACGTCACCGGCCGCGCCGTCGACGGGCGGACGCAAAAAGTGCCGGAGCCGGTGATCCACCAGCTCTACGTGCGCGAGCTGTCGCCGGAGTCCGACGGCAACGCCACGGGCATCGGGCTCGCCGACTTCTGCACGCGCCGGCTGGCGGACGCGATCGACTGGGCGGCGACGTACCTCAATGCGCTGACGGCGGCCCACCCTGCAGGCGCGCGGCTGCCGATCGTGTGCGACAACGACCGCGACGCAATCCGCCACGCGCTCAACGCGGCGGGCGTCGAAGACGCCGCGCACGCGCGCGTCGCGCGGATCGCCGACACGCTGCACATCGAGACGTTCGCGGCGTCGGAAGCGGCGCTCGCCGCGATGCGCGACGACGGGCGCTACGCGATCGGCGAGTCGACCGACGCGCTGTCGCTGGCGGGCGACGATCTGGCGCCGTTCCACGGCGCGGCAGCACTCGCCTGATGCGCGTTCTGATTACCGGCGGCCTCGGCTTCATCGGCGCGTGGACCGCGCGCGTGCTGCTCGACGGCGGGCACGATGTGCGCACGTTCGACGTGCACGGCGAGCGCGCGCTGTTCGACGCGATCGCGGGCGAGCGGGGCGCGCGCGTGGAGCACCGCACCGGCGACATCACCGACCCCGCGGCCGTCGACGCGGCGGTCGACGGCTGCGAAGCGATCGTCCACCTCGCCGCGGTGCTGATCCCGGCGGCGCGCAAAGACCCGCTGCTCGGCGCGCGCATCAACGTGATGGGCACGCTGCACGTCTTTGAAGCCGCCAAGCGCTCCGGCGTGCGCGGGATCGCGTTCGCGTCGAGCGCCGCGGTGTTCGGGCAAGACGACGGCATCCACCCCGAGCCGCGCACGCACTACGGCGCGTACAAGCTGTGCAACGAAGGCTGCGCGCGCGCGTACTGGGACGACGCCGGCATTCGCAGCGTCGGCCTGCGGCCCTCCACGGTGTACGGCCCGGGCCGCGAGATCGGCGTCACCGCCGACCCGACGCTCGCGATGCGCGCAGCGGCCGAAGGACGTTCGTACACGATCCGCTTCACCGGCGCGACGGGGATGGACTACGTCGAAGACGTCGCGACCATCTTCGCCCGCGCGGCAACGCAAACGCCGGACGGCGCGCACGTCTTCAGCCTGCAAGGCCAGCTCGCGCGCATCGACGAGGTCCTCGCCGCAATCCGAGCCGAGGTGCCCGACGCGGACGTGCGCGCCGAGGGCCCGGAACTCATGTTCGCCGCGGAACTGGACGAAAAACCGCTGCACGCGCTGTTCCCGAATTTCGAGCGCACAGCCCTGGCGAGCGGAACGAAAGCGACGATCGCGTTCTACCGGCCCGCGCCCTAGGCTCAGTACGTCGAGCGGCCGCCTGAGATGTCGAAGACGGCGCCCGTCGAGAAGGAGCACTCTTTCGTGCACAGCCACGCGACGAGCGCGGCGATCTCGTCGGGCCGGCCGAAACGGCTCATCGGGATCTTCGACTTCATGTAGGCGATGTGCTCGGCGGTCATCTGCGCGAACATCGGCGTCTCGACCGCGGCGGGCGTGACGCAGTTGACGCGAACGCCGGTAGCGGCGAGCTCCTTGCCCAGCGACTTCGTCAGCGCGATGACGCCGGCTTTCGAGGCGCTGTAGGCCGAAGCGTTCGGGTTGCCTTCTTTGCCGGCGACCGACGCGATGCTGACGATGCGGCCGTAATCCGCGGCGCGCATCGGCTCGACGACGGCGCGCGCGCAGTGAAACGTTCCGGTGAGGTTCACGTCGAGCACGTCGCGCCAGCCGTCGAGCGGATATTCCCAGGTCACGACGTTCGGCCCGGTGATGCCCGCGCTGTTGACGAGGATGTCGATTCGCCCGAGCGCCTCGAGCGTGGCATCCCGCGCGCGCTCGACGCTCGCGTAGTCGCGCACGTCGACGACCGCGGTGTGCGCTTCGCCGCCCTGGCCCGGGCCTTGCGCCAGGCCGGGGGCGGCCGCAGCGAGCGCCTCCGCGCTGACGTCCCACAGGCTCAGGCGCGCTCCGGACGCCAGGAGCCGGCGTGAGATCGCGAGGCCGATCCCCGACGCGCCGCCCGTGACCACCGCGACGCGTTCTCGTGCATCGAGCTGATTCATAGCGGGAGCGTATCACGAACGACAAGACCCGTGGCGCGCAGCACGACGGGAGATGCGCGCCCCGTCGCGAAGCGACCGTCTCCAGCCGATGCCGAACGCGAACGCTCGTGACCTGATCTTCATCGTCGGTATGCACCGCAGCGGCACGTCGGCGCTGACGCGCATTCTGTCGCTGTGCGGCGGCGTGCTGCCGCGCGCGCTCATGCCCGCGAACAGGGGGAACCCCACGGGGTATTGGGAGCCCGTCGATGCGGCGGAGCTGAACGACCGTTTTCTGGCCGCTCGTTCGTCGTCGTGGAACGATCCGGGACTGCGCTATCGCGACGCACCGCGCGGCGATCCCGCCGAGTTCGCGCGCTATGTCGTCTTGATCCGTCATTACCTGCTGCTCATCCACGAGCTGCTGACCTGCGGATTCGATCCCGGCGGGCCGATCGTGCTCAAAGAGCCGCGCATCACCGCGCTCTTGCCGTTCTGGCTCACCGCCGCGCAGGACGCCGGCTTCTCGGCCAAGGCGATCCACATCTTTCGCAATCCGGGTGACGTCGCGCGCTCGCTCGCGCAGCGGGACGGTATGGATCACGGCCTCGCGTGCACGCTGTGGCAGAAGTACAACCTCTTGGGCGAGCTCGACGTGCGCGCGATCCCACGGACGTTCGTCTCGTACGAACGGCTCATCGCTGATTGGGAGCGCGTGATCGCGAAGTGCGCGAACGACATCGGCGTCGGCGTGAAGGTCCGTGCGAAGACCAAACGCGCCGTGAGCAGCTATCTCTCGCCGCAACTGCACCATCACCGGTCTCGGGCGATCGCGCGCGGCGTCGTCGAGCCCGCGCAGCGCAAAGCGGTCCGGCTCGCCTATGACGCGCTGCGGCAAGCCGAGGACGGCACGCCGGACTTGGCCAAATTCGATGCGCTGCGGCTCGAGTATGCCGCCCGCTGGGCGGTCGAGACGGACCGGCACGCGGTGACTACCGAACTGAGCCCGGCCCCCACGTCGATCCCGGCGTAGCAGAAAGCCGCAACGTGCTGCGCAGCGCCGAGTGGTTCGGCAAACGCGATCGCGACGGTTTCATCCACCGCAGCTGGATG
This sequence comes from Vulcanimicrobiota bacterium, assembly GCA_963723635.1. Lineage (GTDB taxonomy): Bacteria > Vulcanimicrobiota > Vulcanimicrobiia > Vulcanimicrobiales > Vulcanimicrobiaceae > Vulcanimicrobium. The sequence continues at coordinate 209,557 of CAVRRP010000029.1, forward strand.
CGCGCGGAAGGCTTCGCGCCGGACGTCTTCGACGGCCGCCCGGTCATCGGCATCTGCAACTCCTGGTCGGAGCTGACGTCGTGCAACGTGCATTTGCGGCGCGTCGCGGAGTCGGTGAAGCGCGGCGTGTGGGAGGCCGGCGGCTGGCCGCTGGAATTTCCGACCATCTCGCTGGGCGAGACCTACATGCGCCCGACGACGATGCTCTTCCGCAACCTGATGAGCATGGACGTCGAAGAGTCGATTCGCGCAAACCCGATCGACGGCGTGGTGCTGCTGAGCGGCTGCGACAAGACGACGCCTGCGCAATTGATGGGCGCGGCGAGCGTCGACCTGCCGGCGATCATGGTCACGGGCGGGCCGATGCTCAACGGCAAGTACCGCGGCCAGGACATCGGTTCGGGCACGATGGTGTGGCAGTTCTCTGAAGAAGTGCGCGGCGGCAAGAAGACGTGGGACGATTTCTTCGAAGCCGAAGCGGGCCAGTCGCGCAGCAACGGGCACTGCATGACGATGGGCACCGCGTCGACGATGGCGAGCATGGCGGAAGCGCTGGGCATCGCGCCGACCGGCAACGCGGCGATCCCCGCAGTCGACTCGCGCCGTTATGCGCTCGCGCAGTTGAGCGGGCGGCGCATCGTCGAGATGGTCCGCGAGGATTTGCGCATGTCGAAGATCCTCACCCGCGCGGCGTTCGAGAACGCGATCCGCGTGAACGCGGCGATCGGCGGCTCGACGAACGCGGTGGTGCACTTGCTGGCGATCGCAGGCCGCGCGGGCGTGCCGCTGGAGCTCGACGACTTCGACCGGCTCGGGCACGATCTGCCGCTGCTGGTCGACCTGCAGCCGTCAGGGCGTTTCTTGATGGAAGACTTCTACTACGCGGGCGGCGTGCCCGCAGTGGTGCGCGAGCTCGGCGATCTGATCCACCGCGACTCGCTGACCGTGAGCGGCAAGACGATCGGTGAGATGACCGCGGAAGCGCCGTGCTGGAACCGCGAGGTGATCCGGCCGATGGGCGAGCCGCTCAAAGAGCATGCGGGGATCGCGGTGCTGCGCGGCAACCTCGCGCCGAACGGCGCGGTGATCAAACCGTCCGCGGCGACGGCCTCTTTGCTGACGCACCGCGGCCGGGCCGTGGTGTTCGAGACGATCGAAGATTTCAAAGCGCGCATCGACGATCCGGACTTGGACGTGGACGAAACGTGCGTCCTCGTGCTGAAAGGCGCGGGGCCGCGCGGGTATCCCGGCATGCCGGAGACCGGCAACCTCCCGCTGCCGCCGAAATTGCTGGCCAAGGGCGTGACCGACATGGTGCGCATCTCCGACGCGCGCATGAGCGGCACGGCATACGGCACGGTGGTGCTGCACACGTCCCCGGAAGCCGCGGTGGGCGGCCCGCTAGCACTCGTGCAGAACGGCGACTTCATCGAGCTCGACGTACCGAACCGGCGTCTGGAGCTGTTAGTCGACGGCGCAGAGCTCGACGGCCGCCGCGCGGCGTGGCGCCCGCAGCCGGCGGCGTTCGAACGCGGCTACGCAAAGCTGTACACCGAGCACGTGCTGGGCGCCGAACGCGGCGCGGACTTCGATTTCTTGGTCGGCGGCAGCGGATCAAAAGTTGCCCGCGAGATGCACTGAGCGCGTCGGCGCTCGATTTTCTCCGCCGGTTATGCTGCGTCGACGATGATGGGCGCCAGCGCGATCGTCGAAGGCTGCGGCAAGGCGTCCCCGTCAGCAATTGCATCCGCAATCCAGATAGTAATTGCCTCGCGGAGGCTCTGCTGCGCAGCGTCCATCGTATCGCCCGATCCGGTCGCGCCGGGAAGTTCAGGAACGTATCCCCAGATCGTCCCGTCTTCAGCTCGTTCGAACACGCCTTGATATGTCATGATCATCGCAGCCCCGCTTGTTTGAGTACACTAAGCATTGTGCCGATCGGGACATCGTGATTGAGTCCATGGAGCGGGATCACGACGCGCCCGCGTTTCGTGGGGTGTTTGTAAACGTAATGACTACCTTGAATACGATTCAGAACCCAGCCATCCCGCTCAACCGTCTTGATAAGCTCCCGCGCCTTCATTGAAACGCATTCTAGCTAGGTCATACTATTTCGTCAAGTCGCGAGATTGCTGCCCTACCCGCTCTAAACCGTCTTTGCCGTATAACCCTCGCGACGGCCGATCGTTTGCGACGCCATCGCCGTCTTCGCTGCGCGGGCCCACGGTGAGTCGCACGTGCCGTCCGATTCCGCCGCCGGCACTTCCGATTGCACGTCGAACAGGAACTGCGTGCGGGCGAACGTCTTCGCGTTGACGACCGCGCCCGCGTACACGTCTTGCGCGAGCTGGTGGTCGCAGCCGTGCCACACGGACTTCGTGCGCTTGTAGCCGTCGAAGGCGTGGTCGTCGAAGGCCGCCGCGAGCTTTTCCGGATCGGTCGTGCGGGCCGCGAGGATGCGGTCCGTCAGCGCGACGATCCCGCCGTAGCCGTAGAAATGTCGCGCCGACACCGGCGCGTTCGTCACTTTGTGGATGCGTGTCGCGAGCTTGCGCGAAGAGTCCGCTGCATACGGCGACCACAGCACCGAGAACGTCGCGCCGGCGATCGCGTCGAGCGGGACGACCTTGTAGTAGAAGTCCTCGAGGTTGATCCCGGCGAGGTGCATCTGCTTCTGCATGCCGAACGCGACGAATTGCTTGATCGAGTTCGCTGCGTCCTGGCCGCTGTTCGCGAGCACGAGCACGTCCGCGCCGCTGTTGCGGATCTTCGTGAGCGACGGTGAGAACTCGCTCGTTCCCAGCGGCAGCACGTCGTGACCGACTTCGGTGCCGCCCGCGCGTCTGAGCGTGTCCGAGAGCTGGTTGTAGGAGTCGCGGCCCATGCCGTAGTCGGACTGCAGGAAGTACCACTTCTTCCCCAGCGCCAGCAGGCGGTTCGCCAGCGGGCGCATCACCATGCGCGCGCTGGCGCCGTAGCGATACGTCAGCCGCGTCGCCTTCTCGCCGGTAAGCGTCGAGTCGAACGGGCCCAGCGCGAGGTTGAAGATACCGAGCTCTTCTGCGAGCGGCGCGATGGCGAGCCCGATGCCCGACGACGTCCCGCCGAACAGCACGTCGACCTTTTCCTCGGCGACGAGCCGGCGCACTTCGGTGGTGCCTGTCGCCGGCTTCGACGCGTCGTCGCCGAAGACGAACTCGAACCGCACGCGGCTATTGCGATTGACGTCGTCGAGCGCGAGCTGCGCGCCGGTCTTGTGCAACGCGGCGATGTCGGCGAACACACCGCTGAACGAATCGAGAAAGCCGATGCGAACGACCGGCTTCCCGGCCCCGCGCGCAACGGACGGCAGCGCGGTGACGGCGGCAGCGGCTGCGCCGGTACGCAGCACGTGAGCGCGAGACAAGCTGTACGACATAGCGGGCGCTTCTCGGCTGACTCCAACGGCCCTTTCCGGTCGGCAGTCACCTCAAGGGTCGCCGCGCCGGTCAAAGAACTGCCCCGCATGGCGAGCACTGCGGCTTCGAGTACCTACCGCGCCGACAACGTCGGCAGCTTCCTGCGCTCCAAAGAGCTCCTCGACGCGCGCCATGCAGGCGCCGATCCCGAGCGACTGCATGAGATCGAGGACCGCGAGATTCTGCGCATCCTCGCCAAGCAGCAAGAGCTCGGCTTCGAGATTTTCACCGACGGCGAGTTCCGGCGCGGCGGCTTCATGACCGACCTCACCGACGCGGTGGAAGGCTTCGACTCCGAAGCGGGCATCGCGCGCACGTGGAACGCCGCGGCCACCGCGACAGGCGTCGCGCCGAGCGCCGTGCGCGGCATCGTCACCGAGAAGCTGCGCCAGATGCGCCGCCTCACCGAGCACGAGACGACGTTTCTCAAACAGCACAGCCCGGGCCCGATCAAGATGACGCTGCCCAGCGCGACGCAATTCCCCGCGATCGCGTACAAGAAAGGCATCAGCGAGCGCGCGTACCCGAACCACTCGGCCTTCCTTGCGGACGTGGTCGACATCGTGAAAGCCGAAACGAAGGCGCTCGCCGACGAAGGCGTCGCGTACATCCAGATCGATGCACCGCGCTACAGCTACTATCTGGACCCGAAGTGGCGTGAGTTTTTGCGCGCCGAGTTCGGCGAGCCCGAGACGCTGTTGGACGAAGCGATCGCGGCGGACAACGCTTGCTTCCGCGCCGCGCGCAAGCCGGGCGTGACCCTGGCGATCCACCTGTGCCGCGGCAACAACCGCAGCCAATGGTACGCGAGCGGCGGCTACGACGCGATCGCCGAGAAGCTGTTCCACGAGCTGGACGTCGACCGGTTCTTGCTGGAATACGACGACGAACGTTCGGGCTCGTTCGAACCGCTACGCCTGGTGCCGAAAGGCAAGACCGTGGTGCTCGGCCTGATCAGCACGAAAAAACCGGAGCTCGAAGATCAGGCGACGCTCATTCGCCGCATCGAAGACGCGAGCAAGTACATCCCACTCGAAAATCTCGCGCTGAGCCCGCAGTGCGGGTTCGCTTCGATGGCGGAAGGCAACCTCGTCACCGAAGCGGACCAGTGGGCAAAGCTGCAGCTCGTGGTCGACACGGCACGCAAAGTTTGGGGATGAATGCCGGCGACTGAAGCTCTCGCTGCGTACGCGCTTGCGCTTGACGCCGGTAAGCTCGCGCCCGCGACGGTCGAGCATGCGAAGCAGGCGGTGCTCGACGTGCTCGGGATCGCGGCGCGCGCGAAAGCCGAGTCGGACACGACCAAGATCGTGCATCGCGTCGTCCGCGACATGGACGCGGGCGGCAAAGCGACCGCGGTAGCGTACGGACCGCAGTTCTCGCTCCAGTACGCCGCGCTGCTGAACGGCTGCAGCATGCACGCGCTCGACTTCGACGACACGCACGAGCTGTCGTCGCTGCATCCCGGCGCGCCGGTGATCGCGGCGGCGCTGCCGGTGGCCGAAGCGCATGCGGCCGGCGGGCGAGCGCTGCTCGCCGCGATCGTCGCGGGCTACGACGTCACCGTGCGGCTCGGGATCGCCGTGCGTCCGCACGTCCACTACGCGCGCGGATTCCATCCGACCGCGACCGCCGGGACGTTCGGTGCGACCGCCGCCGTCGCGCGGCTGCGCGGCGCCACGCCGGCCGTGCTGGCGAGCGCGTTCGGCATCAATCTCAGCCAAGCGGCGGGCTCGCTGCAGTTCAGCGCCGACGGCGCGCAGACGAAGCCGCTCCAAGTCGGCCTCGCCGCGCACAATGCGGTGCTGGCGGAACGCTTCGCCGCAGCGGGCCTGCGCGGTCCGGCGGAGGCGTTCGAAGGGCGCAGCGGTTTCTTGCACGCGTATTCCGATGATGCGCTCCCCGCCGACATCCTCGACACGTGGGACGGCGTGCACGAGATCGACCGCACCGCGTTCAAACCGTATCCGTGCTGCCGCTACATTCACAGCGCGGTCGATCAGCTCAGCGCGATCGTGCTCGAGCACCGCCTGACGCCGGACGCGATCGACGAAGTTCGTATCGGGCTCCCGGCGGCGGGAATGCGCCTCGTCGGCGATCCGGAAGAAACGAAGCGCCGTCCGCGCAGCGTCGTCGACAAGCAGTTCAGCATGTATCACGCCGCGGCCGCGACGATGCTGTGGGGAAGTGTCCGCTGGGACGACTACGCGCGCCCGGAGGATCCGCGGCTGGCACGCCTCATCGAACGCATCACGGTGTCCAGCGACCCGGAGATCGAGGCGCTCGCGCCGCGCATGGCATCCAAAGTCGAGGTCGACGCTGGCACCGTGCACGAACGCCGCATCGCAACGAGCCCGCGCGGCGAACCCGACCGCCCGCTCGCATGGGACGAGCTGATCGCGAAGTTCAACGATCTGGCGTCGGTGACGTGGGACGCCGCCAGGCGCAAGCGCATCGTCGACAAAGTGCGCGGCCTGGACCGGATGACGGACGTGCGCACCCTCACCGCCGAGCTCGTCACGGATGCGAAGGTGTGGATCAACGTCCGCGGGCGCTAGGTGAACTCGACGCCGAATAGATATTGGGCCGCGATCGGGCGGCAGTTCACGACCTGCGTGCGGTACGTCGAGTTTCGCGCGGCCTGAAGCGCCGCGTCGCTGAGCAGGGGGGACGCCGTCGACTCGACGTCGGTCCAGATGACGCGCGAGCGATCGTCGAGCACGACCCGCACGTACACGGCTCCTTTGGCTTTTGCGACATATGCCTCCATCGGAAATTCGGCTTCATCGGCGTGCAGGACGGTCGCCGGTACGTTGGGCCGGTCGCAGTTCGGCGCTGCCGGCGGCTCCGGGTCGCGGGTGCAGCGCTCGTCGTCCACGGTGGCCGACCCGCGCGTCGCGGTGCGGCGCATCGTATCGCCCGTGACGACGTAGGTGAGTTCCATCGTCGTGTCGCCGTCGAAGCTGCGGCCGGCGACGTGCAGAGGTGCGACGGCGTCGGACGACGTGCCTTTCCCCTCGAGTGCCTCGATGGTCACATGACCGTTCGCATCCTCCAACAGGTGCTCCAACGATGCGCTCGGCGTACCGTCCGCTTCGGTCGTTTCTTGGCGGCCGAACATTTCGCGTTTGCCCGTATGACCGCGAGCCACCGGCAACAGGAAATACGCGCGCTGGGCCGGCCGGGCGCCGGCCACGGTACAGTGCCAATGCCCGTCGAGCTGCGCGAACGAATCGGGTTGCGGCGCCGCTCCGAGCGAAGCCAGCAACACGGGGACGATGCCCGCGAGCGTGACGAACGAGCGCATGGGCAACATTCTACCGCCTGGACGGCGCCCCGCGCCAGCGGCTCTCTGCACCATTACCGGCTCTGCACGATGAAGAACGCTCCCAGCACCAGCGCGCCGATCACGCCCAGCGCCGCGAGCGTCGGCGATATGACGAGCCCGAGTCCGATGCACGTCACGGCCAAGGCCGTCCACACCGGCAGCGGCGAACGCGTGCTGTACGTGCCGACCACCTCGCCCGCGGCGTCGGAAACCTTCGCGTCATTGCGGTCGCCGTAGAGATCCGCTTCGCGCTCGGCGACGATCATGTAGCCCGCGACGAACGTCAGCGCGAATGCCATGAACGCCAGCAGGAACGTCCCGACGATCTCATGCGCGACCAGCCAGTACGCCACCGAGATCACGATGGAGAACAACGCCGAGCTGATGAAGAGGCGCAGGCCTATCTTCATCGCGGCGTTCTTGCGGCGACTTCGGGGTGGTGGGCGTCGAACACCGGGCGTTCGCTGCGGATCGGCGGTAGCGTGTCGAAGTTGTGCTCCGGCGGCGGGGACGTCGTCCACCATTCCAGGGAGTTCGCGCGCCACGGATCGGCGCCGACCGGCTCGCGCTTGAGCGTCGAGACGACCACGTTCCAGACGAACACGAGCACGCCCGCGAGCATGACGTACGAGCCGATCGTCGCGATCATGTTCAGTCCCGGCAGCTGGCCCTGGTTCGCGTAAGTGAAGACGCGGCGTGGCATGCCGTCGAGGCCGAGTTGGTGCATCGGGAAGAACGTCACGTTGAAGCCCACGAATAGCAGCCAGAAGCACCACTTGCCGAGGCCCTCGTGCAGCTTCACGCCGAACATCTTCGGCCACCAGAAAAACAGCGCCGCGAAGATTGCGAACAGGCTACCTCCGCCGAGCACGTAGTGCATGTGCGCGACGACGAAGTACGAGTCTTGCGCCTGGAAGTCGATCGGCGGCGACGCGACCATCACGCCGGTGACTCCGCCCAGCAGAAAGTTCAGCAGAAAGCCGATCGAGAACAGCATCGGCGTCTGGAATGAGATCGAGCCGCGCCACATCGTCGCGATCCAGTTGAAGAACTTTACCCCCGTCGGCACCGCGATCAGGAACGACACGAAGCTGAAGAACGGGTTGTTCACCGCGCCGGTGGTGAACATGTGGTGCGCCCACACGCCCATCGACAAGCCCGCGATCGCGAACGCCGCGATCACCAGGCCGCTGTAGCCGAAGATCGGCTTGCGCGAGAACACCGGGACGATCTCGCTGATCACGCCGAAGTACGGCAAAATCATCACATAGACTTCGGGGTGCCCGAAGAACCAGAACAGGTGCTGCCACAGGATCGCGTTGCCGCCGTGCGCGGGATCGAACGCGTGCCCGCCCAGGTGCCGGTCGACGAACAGCAGCAGCAGGTCGGCCGCCAGCGCGGGAAACGCCATGAACACGAGCAGCGACGTCGCGACCATTTCCCACGTGAAGATCGGGATGCGCCACATCGTCATCCCGGGCGCGCGGTACACGAACACGGTGGTGATGAAGTTGATGGACGTCAGGATCGTCGCGACCGACACCAGGAACACGCCGACGATCCACATGTCCTGGCCCAGTCCGGTGCTGACCTTGATCGCGGACAGCGGCGCGTACGACGTCCAGCCGGCGGCGGCGGCGCCTTCGTTCGTCGCGGCGCCGGCGAAGATCACCAGCCCGCCGAACAAGAACATCCAGTACGACAGCGCGTTCAGGCGCGGGAACGCCATGTCGGGCGCGCCGATCTGCAGTGGGATCAGGAAGTTGGCCAGCCCGAGCGCGAACGGCGCGACGAACAGGAAGATCATCGCCGTGCCGTGCAGCGTGAACAGCTGCGCGTACGTGTGCGCCGACACGACGGTCGCGTTCGGGTGCGCGAGCTGCGTGCGGATCACGACCGCGAGCGCGCCGGCCACGAAGAAATAGCCCAGGCTCGTCGTCAGGTAGAGGATACCGATGCGCTTGTGGTCGGTGCTCGTGATCCAGCCGAGCAGGTCGTTGCGCGGCGCGGCCGCGACAGGTGCCGCAGCGGCGCTCACGACGAGCCTCCGCGCCGCCAGCGCGCGTACTCGCCGGGCGGCACCACGCGCACGCTGAAGTTCATCAGCGCGTGGTCGAGCCCGCAGAACTCCGCGCAATGGCCGAGGAACGTTCCCGGCTTGCTCGGCCGCAGGTCGAAGGAGCTCGTGCGGCCGGGGATCGCATCGCGCTTGAACAGGAAGTCGGGCACCCAGAACGCGTGGTTGACGTCGCTCGACGTGAGCACGATGCGCGTCGTCTCGCCCAGTGGGATCACCATCTGCGGCGGGTTCTGCGCGGCGCCGTTGATCGTCGGACCGCCGCCGTCGTAGGTGAACGTCCAGCCCCAGCGGTACGCGTTCACCGCCACCGTGACGTCGGGCTTGGGCGCCAGCGCTTCGACGTTCGCCTCCGCGCGGTAGGTGTACACGAACAAGCCGATCACGAGGATGAGCGGCGCGACCGTCCACGCGATCTCGAGCACGTTGTTGTTCCGAAACTGCGGCGGAAATGCGTCGTCGCCGTCGCGTGGGCGGCGCCAGCGCACGATCGCGAATAGGATGAGTCCCCAGACGAGCAGCGCGACCGCCAGCCCGACCAGCGAGAACAGCAACCAATCCGATGCGAGCACCGACGACTGCGCCGTCGCAGTCGCCGGCCACGTCTGGCCGTGCACCTCGCGTTCGTACCCTGTTTTCGGTCACGCCCTGCCGGGTAGGGGTTCCGCATGGGGTCCGTAGCGGTCCGTGCGCACCCGCTCGTATTCGGGGTCGTCGTGTTCCTCGCGTCGGAGTCGATGCTGTTCGCGGGCTTGCTCGCGGCATGGTACGATCTGCGCGGCTCGACCACGCCGTGGCCGCCCACGGGGACACTGCTCGACATGGGCGGCGCGACGTTCGGCACGATCCTGCTGGGCATCGGCAGCGTCACGATGGGCATCGCGCAAGTCGCGGCGACCAAGCGCCGGCGCGGCATCGCGCGCGCGATGCTGGTGCTGACGCTCTTCTGCGCGCTCGCCTTCATCTACATCGCGCTGCACGGCTGGGCCAACGCGAACTTTCGCGTCGACACCAACGCCTACGGCACGCTCTTCTACGTGCTGACCGGCACGCATCTCGCGCACGTCGTCGCGGGCGCCATCCTGCTGACGGCGCTGTCGCTCTTCCTGCGGCAGCCGGCGTTCACGCGCGACCGCCACGCGGGCGTCGAAGCGATCGCTTACTACTGGCACTTCGTGTTCGTGGTGTGGCTCGCCGTGTACTCGACGATCTACCTCGTTCGATGAAGAACGCCGCGCTCGTCGTCGCGATCCTTTCCGCGCTCGGCTGCGTGGTCGTCGCGGCGGTGCACGCGAACCCGGCGCTGCTCGGGGGGCTAGCCGCGCTGTGCGCCGCGTGCGTCGCTGTTGCGGCGGGCGCGGCTGCCGTGGAGCTGCGCGCGCCCGACGACCTCACCGAGCCGCGCCACATGCGCGGACCGTCGTCGCCGCCGCCGCTGCCCGAGGACGTCGTCTCGCGGCGCGGCGTGTTCGGGCGCTTGTGGTGGCTAACGTTCGCGTCGTTCGGCGTCCTCGCCGTCGTGCCGCTGATCGCGCTGAGCCGCCGCCCGCGCCGCACCGGAACGGCATGGCGCAACGGCGCGCGGCTCGTCACGCCGCAGGGCAAGCCGCTGAAGGCGGACGACCTCGTCGTGGGCGCCGTCGAGACCGTCTTTCCGGAAGGCAAGCTCGAATCGCCGGAATCGGCGGCGCTGCTCGTGCGTGTCGAGAACGACCAGCTGCGGTTGCCCGCCGGACGGTCCGATTGGGCGCGCGGCGGCAACGTCGCGTACTCCAAAGTGTGCACGCACGCGGGCTGTCCCGTCGCGCTGTACCGGCGCGCGAGCCACGAGCTGTACTGCCCCTGCCATCAATCGGTGTTCGACGTGCTCGGCGGCGCGACGCCGGTGTCCGGGCCCGCGACGCGCGCGCTGCCGCAGCTCGCGCTCGACGTCGACCGTGACGGCTATCTGATCGCGCGCGGCGACTTCACCGATCCCGTCGGCCCCGACGAGTGGTGGCGCACGGTATGATCACGCGGCGGATCGGGCGCTTCTTCGACGAGCGGCTCGGCAGCGACGCGTGGCTTCGCACGGCGTTCGCGAAAGTCTATCCCGACCACTGGTCGTTCTATCTGGGCGAGTTCGCGCTGTACTGCTTCGTGCTGCTGGTCGCGACCGGCATCTGGCTGACGTTCGTGTTCGACGCCACGGAAGCCGGCGCGTTCGACTCGGTCTTTGCGCTTGGCCGCACCGCGCCGATCGGGTACTTCATGCGCCAGGTGCACCACTGGAGCGCGGTCGTGTTCGTCGCCGCGATCGTCGTGCACATGGGCCGCATCTTCTTCACCGCCGCGTACCGCAAGCCGCGCGAGATCAACTGGGTCATCGGCATCCTGATGCTCATGCTCGCGTCGATCACCGGCTTCACGGGCTATTCGCTCCCCGACGACGCGCTTTCCGGCACCGGCCTGCGCATCGCCGACTCGGTGCTGCTGTCGATCCCGTTCGTCGGCGGCTGGGCCGCGGGCGTGCTCAACGGCGGCAGCTATCCCGGCCCGCTGCTGATCCCGCACCTGTACACGATCCATGTCTACTACCTGCCGGTGTCGATCGCGGGGCTGCTGAGCGTGCATCTCGCGCTGCTGGTGTACCAGAAGCACACGCAGTTCGTACGCGATGCGGCGCACGTCGTGGGACGGCGGTTCTGGCCCGACTACGCGCTGCGGACGCTGGCGGCGTTCTTCGCGACCGTCGCCGTTGTCTTCGTGCTCGGTGCGCTCATCGAGATCAACCCGATCGAGCAGTACGGCCGCTATCGCGACTACGTCATCACGAACCCTGCGACGCCCGATTGGTACGCGGGCTGGCTGGACGGCGCGCTGCGCCTCGGCCCCGCGATCGAATTGAAGATCTTCGGCCACCCGATCCCGCCGGTGTTCTGGCCAGGGATCGTGCTGCCGGGGCTGGCGTTCGGGCTCGTGATCGCGTGGCCGTGGATCGACAAGTTCCTCACCGGACGCGACGTCGCGACCGACGTGCTCGTTCCGGCGAGCGCTGCGCCGTGGCGCGTCGGCGTGGGCGCGGCGCTCATCACCGCGGGCGTCGTGCTGACGCTCGCGGCCAGCGACGACCAGCAGGCGCGCGCATTGCACGTCCGCGTCACCTCGCTGGTGTGGCTATACCGCATCCTGTTCGCGTTCGGCAGCGTCGCGGCCGGATTCATCGCGGCGCTGTTCGCGCGCGAGCTGCGCGCGCGCTACGACGAGCGCGGTCAGGAAGCCGAGCGCGTCGTCGCGCTCGTGCGCACCGAGCAAGGCGGCTTCGAGGAAGAAAAGCCGGCGGCGGTCGAGCCCGCGGCGCCGGTATGACGTTCCCGCTGCTCCTTCTGTCGTTCGCGCTCTACGCCGCCGCGTACGTCCGCGTCCGCAATTCCGGGCGCACGTTTCCGTGGCGCGCCGTCGCCGCGTTCGCGCTGGGGCTCGTGATGGTGGCCGCATCATTGCTGGGCCCGATCGACGCGCTCGCCGACGCGTCGCTCGCATGGCACATGGTGCAGCACCTCGCGCTCGTCACGCTCGCCGCGCCGCTGCTGCTGCTTGGGGCACCGGTGCGCCTCGCGATGGCGGCGCTGCCCGCGCGGCCGGCGGCGGCGCTCGCGCGCGCGCTCAACTCGACGCCCGTGCGCGTGCTCACGCATCCCGCGTTTGCGTGGCTGCAGTTCGCCGTGGTGCTGTACGGCACGCACTTCTCGCCGCTGTACGAGGCGGCGCTGGAGAACGAAGCCGTGCACGCCTGCGAGCACGCGCTCTACATGGTGTCCGCGCTCATCTTTTGGACGCCGCTGCTCGCGGTGGCGCCGGCGCCGCACGCCCCGTCGCATCCCGTGCGCATCCTCATGCTGTTCCTCGCGCTGCCGATGAGCGCGTTCTTGGGATTCGCGTTCTACGTCACGCAGCACGTGCTCTACGCGCACTACGCCGCGCGCCCGGGCGCGCTCGACGATCAGCTCGACGCCGGTGCGGTGATGTGGCTGGCCGGCGGCGCGCCGCTGCTGCTCGCGCTGCTGTGGACGGTGGCCGACTGGGGCGCGCGCGAGCGCAGGTTGGGTTCGATCGCCGACGGCGGTTCGGTCTGATGCTGCTCGCCGCCGCGGCCGCGGGCGCGATGCTCTACACGCAGTACTGCTCGTCGTGCCACGGCGCCGATCTGCGCGGCGGCGTCAACGCGCCGTCGATCCGCGGGGTGGGCGCGGCGAGCGTCGACTTCTGGGTGGGCACCGGCCGGATGCCGGCCGCCGTGCCGTGGATCGAAGAAGGTCATCGCGGCACGCAGTTCACGCAGGACCAGGTTAGCGCGATCACCGCGTACGTCACGTCGGTCGCACCGGGCGGCCAGCCCATTCCGCGCATCGACGCGACGGGCGACGCACAGCACGGGCGCACGCTCTACGAGCAGAACTGCGAGCACTGCCACGGCGTGTACGCCGAAGGCGCGTCGATCGGGTTCGACGAGTGGGCGCCGTCGTTGCACGAAGCGAGTATCGTGCAAGTTGCGGAAGCGATCCGCATCGGCCCGGGTCAGATGCCAGTGTTCGGCGCCAAGCAGCTCGACGAGCGCGAGCTCAAAGACGTCGTCGCCTACGTGTGGTCGCTCGACGGCGAGACCGCGCAGCAAGCGGTGCCGCTGCGCAGCAGCGGCCCGGTGCCCGAGGGTTTGTTCGGCTGGCTCGCGATCGGGCTGCTCAGCGTGTTCGCGTTCGCATACTCGCGCGGAGCGAAACGCTGAGCCGCGCAGGCGCTCGCGTCAGCCGCGGTCGCCGCGCAGGTACGCGTCGGAGCCGTTGAGCCAGTCTTCGCGCGGCGGCGAGAAGATATCGATGTCGATCGTGTCTTCGAGCGCGTGCGCCGAGTGCGGCGTGTTCGACGGGATCACGAGCACCTCGCCGGCGTGCACGACGACTTCGCGGTCGCCGTCCTCACCCAGCTTGAACTGCAGCGCGCCCGCCGTGATGTAGGTGATCTGCTCGTTGTGGTGCGCGTGCTTGGGGACGGTCTCGCCCTTGGCAAGACGCACCTCGGCGATCATCATCGAGTCGCCGGTGATGAGCCGGCGCGTGATGGAGCCTTTGAGCTGCTCCGCGGTCATGTCGTCCCAGCGGTAGTGCGACGGCGCTTTCGTTTCCAGCATCGGAGCGACTTCCCGCTGGGCGCTGCGAGGGCCTAGCGGGCGTGTCAGAGCGCTTGTCAACTGCGCCCCAGGGCGGTTGCGGTCCCTACCGGAAAGCGGGCCCGCATGGATGGCACGGCGCTCCCGAACCATGATCGACCGGACGCAGCCGTCTTGCTCGGCGACGTCACGCGGCTGCGAGCGATGTACTTGGATACGATGGAGCGTATCTTGTGCAACTCGGTCTACGGCGATCCGAGCGTATATCCGGAGAGCGCGAAGGGGACGTACGATCCCGGGCTGCGGGACGAGGGCCGAGATCTCCCCGCGAACGCACACACGATGATCGGCACGCGCCGATTGCACCACCTTCGGGAGTGCGCCGAGCGGGTGCTGCGCGACGGCGTGCCGGGCGACTTCATCGAAGCGGGCGTCTGGCGGGGCGGTGCGTCGATCATGATGCGCGCGGTGCTCGCCGCATACGGCGTGGACGACCGGCTCGTGTGGCTCGCCGACTCGTTCCGCGGGCTGCCGCCGCCGAATCCGGAGAAATACCCGGCGGACGCGGGGATGCATTTCGAGCACGTCTCCGAGCTGGCCGTTCCGGTCGACGCGGTGAAGGCGAACTTCGGCGCCTATGGACTGCTCGACGACCAGGTGCGCTTCGTCGAAGGCTTGTTCGCCGATACGCTCGCGCATATTCCGGCGCGCGAGTTCGCGATCGTTCGCCTCGACGGCGACCTGTACGAATCGACCATGGACGCGCTCGACGCGCTGTATCCCAGGCTCGCGCGCCGCGGCTTCGCGATCGTCGACGACTACGGGCCCTACCCGGCGTGCCGCGCTGCCGTGCACGACTATCGCGAGCGCCACGGCATCGACGAGCCGATCGAGTGGATCGACTGGGCGGGCGTGTTCTGGCGGCGCTCGTAGCCCGCAGCGCGACCGGCGCGTCAGCGCGCGAGCGTGATCGCCAGCACGGTGCGGAGCTTCGCGCGCAGCGGCACGTGAGCGCGGCGCGTGAAGACGTCGTAGCGGTTGGCTTCGATGCGGTCGAGAATCGCGCGGTACAGCGTCAGCGCGAGCCGCACCGTGTAGCGTGACTCCGGCGCGAGCAGCGCGATCCCCGGCTCGGCGTGCGCGTAGAGTGCGCGCACACGCTGGATCTGGAAGCGCATGAGCGTCACGAACCGGTCGTCCACGGTGCCCGCGAGAATCGCCCCGTCGGTGCAGCCGAAACGGGCGAGGTCTTCCCCCGGCAGGTAGATGCGGCCCATGCGCGCGTCCTCGCCGACGTCGCGCAGAATGTTGGTCATCTGCATCGCGCGGCCCAATGCGCTGCCGTACGCGGCCGCAGCGGGCGAGAGCGTGCCGAGCACCGGCATCACTAGCAGCCCCACCGTCGACGCGACGAGATAGCAATAATCGCCCAGCGCGTCGTACGTCGCGTAGCGGTGGACCGTCACGTCCAGCCGCGCGCCGCGCAGCAGGTCCAATGCGGGCTCGATCGGGATCCCGAATCGCTGCGCGGCGTGGGCGAACGCGATGAAGATCGGTTCGTCGTTCGCGCGGCCGTCGTATGCGGCGACGAGTTTGCGCTCCCAAGCACCGATCGCGTCGAGGCGCTCGCGCGCGGGCGCGATCCGGTCGACGATGTCGTCGGCGGTGCGGCAGAATGCGTACACCGCCCACACGGCGCGGCGCTTCTCCGGGCTCAGGAACAGCGAACTGAGGTAGAACGTTTTGGAGTGAACGCGCGCGATTTCGCCGCACGCGCGGTAGCACGCCGCGAGACCGTCGTCGCGAAGCGATTTCGCGACCGGCATGGCTCCGGCCGGCGGCGCGTTCGCGTCGAGGTCAGGTGCGAGCATGCGATTCCGCCAGGACCGCGTCGACCGCGAGCTTCGCGCTGCGCACCGCGCCTTCGATGCTCGCGGGGAACTTGGTGTCGACGTAACAGCCCGCGAGAAACAGATTACGCACGGGCGTGCGCGAGCCGGGCCGCATGCGCTCCGCGCCGGGGCTCGCGCGGTACACGCTCTTCGGCACGCGCACGAGCTTCGCTTTGACGAGATGCTCGCGTGTCGCGAGCGGGTAGAGCTTGCCCAGGTCGCGCATCACCGCGTCGACGACCGTGTCGTCGTCCTGCGTGACGAGCTCGTCGGCCGGCGCGACGCACGCTTCGATGAACGACTTCCCGGACCACTCGTAGCCCGGCGAGCCCTGACCAAGATCCGCGTGCACGCCCAGCAGCGTGCCCGGCGAGAACATCAAGTTGGTGTAGCGCGAGATCGGCCGGTCGAACCACAGGTGCGCGTTGATCACGGGCGAGCTCTCCAGCTTGCCGACGCCGTGGATGAGCGGATCGCGCAGCATGTCCTCGGGCAAGAGTTTCTTCGCGTCGTGGACGGGCGTCGCGAGGATCACGTGCTCGGCTTCGAACGTGCGGCCGTCGCGCGTGCGCACACCGGTGCAGCGGTCGCCGGCGAACAGCAGCTCGCCGACCGCGGCGTTCGTCTCGATGCGCACACCGCGCTTCCGAACGTGCTCGGCGAGCGGCTCGACGAAGCGCGGTCCGGGCGGACCGTCCAGGAAACCCGCGCGGCTGGCATCGCGTGTCGAAGCGAAGTAGGCCATCACGCGCAGCATCGCTTCCGCAGAGATCTTGTCGACCGGCGTGAAGTTGAGCGCCAGCGCCATCGGCGCGAAGAATGTCGATAGCATGTGCTCGGACATGCCGCGCGTGCGGTGCCACTGCGCGTACGTGATCTCGTCCTGGGCGTCGGCGTAACGGTGGTCGCGCATGAGCACCGGCAGCGTGCCCTTCGCGAAGAGCAGCTTCTCCCAGTGGTTGAACACGTAGCGTGCATTGAGCACCGCGCCGATGCCGTTGAACGGCGACGGCGCATCGACGAACCGGAACTCCTCGAACACGGGAACACCGTTCCAGCGCGGCGAGAAGTTCGGCGGCATCGCCCAGGTCAGCGTGTGCGGCTGCCACAGCACGTGGTGCGCGATCCCGACCTCGCGCAGCAGCGCGTGCAGCGCGTGGTAGCCGCCGAAGAAGGCGTGCAGCCCCGTCTCGAGGATGTCGCCGTCGCGGTCGCGCCACGACGAGAGCTTCCCGCCCAGAATCGGGCGCTTCTCCAGCACGGTCGCGGTACGACCGGCATCGGCGAGGTACTGGGCAGCGGCGAGCCCCGCAGGTCCGCCCCCGACGATCAGCGTGTCAACCATCGCTCTGTTCAGACGCTCCAAGCGGCCCCGATGTCACCGTGACGCCCAATGTCACCCGGACGCCCTCTGACATAGGCTCAGGGTGACGTGAGGGGGAGTCCCGAACGGTCCCAAGTCCCCGCATCGCTCGTTCCGCCCCCGAAGGTCGTAGCCCCCGCCGCATGTCCGTTCACATCGAGATCAGCCCCGCCACCAACATCAGCGAGCTCGTCGCCGCGCTGCCCGTTGCCGAAGAGGTGCTCACCGAGTTCGGCCTGCACTGCGCCGGCTGCGGTGTCAACAAGTACGAAACGATCGAGCAGGGCGCCAAGGCCCACGGCCTGCGGGCGGAGCCGATCGTCGCCGCGCTCGTCCAGGCCCGGCTCTCCGGTCGCGTGCCCACGATCATGAACGAGGACAAGCAGCCGGCCCGCCGGGCCCCGGGCGCGTTCGCACGCCGGGCGAAGTTCACGTACGTCGTGCCGATCATGTCGGGCAAGGGCGGGGTCGGCAAGTCGCTGACGACCGCGCTGCTCGCCGTCGGCCTGCGCCGCGCGCACAAGAAAGTCGGCATCCTCGACGCCGACATCACCGGCCCGTCGATCCCGCGCCTGTTCGGCCTCACCCAGCCGCTGGGGCTGGAATCCGATCCGTCGACGCCGCCGGGCCAGCAGCCCAAACCGCTCATGGTACCGGCGATGTCGCGCTCGGCGATCGAGATCGTCAGCTCGAACCTGCTCACCGACAAGGAAGACACCGCGATGATCTGGCGCGGCCCGATCCTTTCGGGCGTGATCCGCCAGTTCTACGAGCAGGCGCTGTGGTCCGACCTCGACTACCTGCTGATCGACCTCCCGCCGGGAACGTCGGACGCGCCGCTGACCGTGCTGCAATCGCTCGCCGTCGACGGCATCGTGCTGGTAACGATGCCGCAGCGCCTCGCGACGATGATCGTGCGCAAGGCGGCGAACCTCGTGCACCAGCTCGGCAAACCGATCGTCGGCGTGGTTGAAAACATGTCGTACTTCGTCGCCCCGGACACCGGCAAGCGCTACGACGTATTCGGCGCGTCGTACGCGCAAGAAGTCGCCGACCTCGCGGGCGCACCGCTACTCGCGCGCATGCCCATCGACCCGAAGCTCGTCGCGCTCGCGGACACCGGCCGCGTCGAAGAAATCGACGATCCGGTGATCGACGTGCTGGCCTCGCAGCTCGAAGCCGCGATGGCGAAGAGGCCTAGCAAACCGGCGGAGACGATCTCCCTGATCTGAGCACGAATCACGTCCGTTTATCCGAGGTGCCGTCTTCCATGGCCATGGTAGAATAGGGTCGTGAACCTCGAATACTCCGGTGTCCTTTGATCGATCACGATATCCTCACCGGGATAGCGCGACGAGAGCCGACGCTTCGCGGCCTTGGCATCGATCGCGTTGCGCTGACCGGATCCAGAGCCACCGGAAGGGCTCGCCCCGACAGCGACATCGACGTAATCGTGCACTTTCGCGATGGCGAGAGCAGCTACTTCATCATGGCCGAAGCGAAGGCAATACTCGAAGACGATCTCGGAATCGAAGTCGACATCCAATTGGAAGACCAATTCACTCCCGACGCACCAATTCTCACGCAGGCGGTTCGTGTCTTCTAGCGCCTACGATTCCGACAGCGCACCGCAGCGGCTTCAAGATATCGCTGATCGCCTCGCGGAAATCCATGAGTTCGTTGATGGGATGGACGTTGAGGCATTCAAAGCGGATCGGAAGACCCAACTCGCGGTTACGCGCCTCGTCGAGGAGTTGTGCGAAGCGGCCCTCTGGTTCACAAAGCACGAGAACGGCGCGGACGTCGTCGCGCGCAATCCTGACGTTCAATGGCGGCGTTTCGGTAATGCCGGAAACCTGATCCGTCATCAGTATGCCGGCGTTGACTACGCGACGCTGTGGCGAAACCTGTGGGGTCCGGATGTACGCGCGCTCGAAGACGCGCTTGCCCGTGAGATCCCTTTCTATAGGCCACTATTCCGCAGCCCACAGCTATAACAGATTAGGAACCTTCACCGAAGTTTCAGGCTGACGCGTTCGCCGCTCCCGGGTTCCGGTGGTGAAAACGGTCTGAAAGCGGCGCCGCTATGATGGCGGCGCGACGCTCGTTCGTCGCATTCCACTTCATCAGAAAGTGACGAACACGATCATGAATTTCTTCTCGAGGTCCTTGAGGGGTTTCAGCCTCGTCGGCGTTGCCGCGTCGATCGTTTTGGGGAGCTCGGCGAGCGCCGTTCAGGCTCAAGAAGCCGCTCCGGTGCCTGCGCGAGGGATCCTGTCGGGCGAGTTGCAGAAGGCCCAGACCGGCGCCAGGATGGCTGCGCCGCCAGCCGGCGCTCACAACCAGTTCATTCCCTACAACTGCGTCGGAGGACCGATCCGAGTGACGACGGATGTCGGGTACGAGGGCGCGAAATACACGTCGTTCAATTGGAGCAGCACCGCGGGCGGCGGCGAGAGCGGGCGCTTTGACAAGACGCCCGTGCTGACCACCCGCGTCAACTTGACCAACGGAACGTGCCTCAACGCGCACTTCAGCGCTCTCGTCGGCAGCAGAAAGACGTACGGCGTCGCGGCCTTGACGATGTTCCAGGTTACGCTGACGCCGATGGGCGGCACGCCTCGGCATATGTTCGGACACTATGAGTATCCGTACGGCATCTACGGGCCGGCCGTGTTCCTCGAGGCCGAGAACGACGTCGACACGCTCGCGGCGAACTTCTTTCAGCCTGTCGGAAAGATGCCGGGCGGCATACCTCCCGGCATCTATCGCGTCGACGTCTGGTGGTCCGGCGGAATGATCGGCGGCGGCGGCGCGATTGGAGCGGCGTTCGTCCTGAAGCTCTATCAGACGTAGCCCGCGGAACACTCCATCACTCAGGCCGGCAGCTCCGACGATCGTTGACGCCGGAGTTGCCGGTCCTTCGATTTTGTTGCTCCGCGCGCTACGGACGGAACACAATGGTTCTCTGCGGAGCGGCGGTTTTGGACCTCGCGACTAGGGTGCCTTTGGTATAGATTGGAGCCAGCCATGGAAGCACCACGCGCCCTCGACGACATCTCGCTGTTCCCCGATCCCGCTTCGCCGGTGCCGCTCTCGCGCCAGTTGCTGCAGCGGCTGCGGCACGCGATTCGCAGCGGCGCGCTCGCCGAGGGAAGCCGCCTGCTGCCCACCCGCGAGTTCGCCGCGCGGCTCGGCGTGTCGCGCAACACGGTCGTCGCCGCGATGGATCAGCTGATCTCCGAGGGGTATCTCGTCGCACGCGTCGGTTCGGGGACGTTCGTCGCGCGCGGCATCGGCGCGGCCGCGGTGCCGCGCGGACCCGTGCCGCTCGAGCTGCCGCCGCCGGCTCGGCGCTATCTCGAAATCGCCGGTAACCTGCCGAACTGCAGCGGCAAGCTGCTGCCGTTCCGCACGGGCGTGCCGGACGTTGCCGCCTTTCCCGTCGCCGTGTGGGACCGTTTCGCGCGGCGTCTGCGTCATCACCCGCAGCGCTTTTCCTACAGCAACCCGGCCGGCCTCACGCGCCTGCGCACCGTGCTCGCGGATCACTTGCGCCAGTTTCGCGGGCTCACCGCCAGCGCGGACGACATCGTCATCGTCGAGGGCGCGCAAGCCGCCATCGCGCTGGTCGCGAACGTCCTGCTCGACCGGGGCGATCCGGTGCTGCTCGAAGATCCCTGTTACCTCGCGGCGCGCATCGCGTTCGCGGCGCACGGCGCGTCCGTCATCACGATGCCCATCGACGAGAACGGCCTGGATGCGCACGGCGCGCCCGCGGCCCGGTTGGCGTTCGTGACGCCGTCGCATCAGTATCCGCTCGGCGGCACCATGACGCCGGAGCGCCGCAGCGCGCTCTTCGCCTGGGCGCGCGCGCACGACGCGTACATCGTCGAGGACGATTACGACGGCGAGTTCCGCTACGGCAGCCCGCCGTTACCCGCATTGCAGAGTGGCGACGCGGACGGCCGCGTGATCTACGTCGGCACGTTCAGCAAAGTGCTCGCGCCGGGACTGCGCATCGGGTACGTCGTCGCGCCGCCGCACCTCGCGCCCGCGTTCCGCGCCGCGCGCGCCGCCTCGTCGCTCGGCGCCGATCCGCACACGCAGCGCATTCTCGCCGAGTTCATCGCCGAAGGCTATCTCGCGCGCCATGTGCGCCGGATGACCGGCGAGTACCAGCGCCGCGCGGAGCTGATCGCCGAGCTGCTCGCACCGCTCGCCGGCCGGCTGCAGATCGGGCCTGTCACCGGCGGCATCCACCTCACCGTCGCCTGCGATCCGGATATCGACGACCGCGCGATCGGCCGCGCGGCATACCAGCGCGGATTGCTCCTTCACCCGCTCTCGACGGATTGCGCCGTGCGCACGGACATTCGCGGGTTCGCGCTCGGCTTCGGCGCGGCACCGTGCGACGCGATCCCCGAGGCGATCGACCGGTTCCGCAGCGTGCTGGACGTAGCGGCGCGCGCATGACGCGCTGCTACGCAGCGCCGATCGCGGCTTACTGCCGGAGTTCGTCGATGTCGGCGGCAGACAGCAGGCGGACGTCACGGCCCTCGAGCAGGATCTGAAGTTTCGCGGCTTCTTCGATCTCATCGATCGCCGCGACGGCCGCCTCGAGCGTCACCGTTGCCACGATTGGCCCATGGTTCGCGAGCAAGATCGCGCGGTGGTCCGCTGCGCGCGACGCGACCTGCGCGACGAGCTCCGGCGAGCCGGGGCGCGCGTACGATGTCAGCGCGAGGCGGCCGACGAGCATGATCGGATACGGCGTCAGCGGCCGCAGCACGTCGTCTCGGTCCGGATGATGCAGGCACGACAGCGCGACGGCGTAGCTCGAATGCACGTGCACGATCGCGCGCGCGTCGGGTCGCCGTGCGTAGAACGCGAGGTGCAGATGGCGCTCTCTCGTCGGCGCGCCGCCGGCGAGATGGGCGCCGTCGGACGCGAGTACGGAGACGTCCTCTGCGTTCAGCGCTCCGAGCGACACGTTGGTGGGCGTCATGACGTATCCGTCCTCGGTGCGGACGGAGATGTTCCCCGACGTTCCCGGCGCGAACCCGCGCTCAGCGAGCGCCCGGCCCGCCGCGCACACCGCGCGCGCGGCTTCGTCGAGCGCGGGATTGCGTTCGGGGCCCGCGTTCATGCCGCGACGTTTCGTGACGGGACGAACACCGCCTTGGTCCGAACCCGCTGCGCATGCTCGCTTCGTCCGTTCGGCTACATGTCGTCCGCGTGGTCGCGGCGTTGTTCTTCCTCTTGCTTTCGCTCGGGGTCCGCGCGGACGCCGATCCGGTTTCCGAGCGCGCGGCGTCCGCGTACCTGGACGGTATCCGCTCCACGCCGCTCGCGCTGCGGCGCTTCATGCAGGAGCTGCCGAAGGGCGCGGACTTGCACAACCACGCGTCGGGCGCGGTCTACGCGGAGCGGCTGATCGACTGGGCAGTGAGCGACGGGCTCTGCGTCGACGGGACGTACGCGCTGCTGCCGTGCCCGACCACGGGGCAGCCGCCGCCGGCCGTCCAGCCGCTCGCGACGGCGCTGAAGAAGGGCGGCTACCGCGACCACCTCATCGACGCGCTCTCGATGCGCTTCTTCACGCCGCGCACGGAGTCGGGACACGACCACTTCTTCAACGCGTTCGGAAAGTTCGGCGCCGCGACGTGGTATCACGGGCCGCAGATCGTCGCGGAGGCGGTGCGCCAAGCCGCGGAGGACCGCGTCGACTACCTCGAGCTGATGACGACGTTCGGCAACGGCTCTGCCTGGAGCGCCATGCTCAAAGGCGTTGCGTACGACGCCAACTTCGACAAAATGCGCGCGGCGCTCGAGGCGAACGGGCATTTCGCCAAAGCGGTCGACGAAGCGGCAACGGAGCTGCAAACGCTGGAGACGCAGCGCAATGCCGCGCTGCACTGCGACCGCCAAAGCCCGGTGCAGCCGCCGGCGTGCGGCGTGCAGCTGCGGTACATCGAGCAGGTCAGCCGCAACGCGGATCGCGTCACCGTGTTCGCGCGCACCATGCTCGGCTTCGCGCTGGCGCGGCGCGACGACCGCCTCGTCGCCGTGAACTTCGTCAGCCCCGAGGACGGCGCCGTCGCGGTGAGCGACTACGCGCTGCACATGCGCATGATCGCCTATCTGCGCGGCGCCATCGGCGACGTGCCCGTGACGCTGCATGCGGGGGAGCTTACGCTGGGGCTTGTGCCGCGCGCCGTCCTCGACGACCACATCGACCTCGCGGTGAACGTGGCGGGCGCGCGGCGCATCGGGCACGGCGTCGACATCACGTACGAGCGCAACGAGCCGGCGCTGCTCGCAACGATGGCGCAGCGCCACGTGCTCGTGGAGATCGCGCTGACCAGCAACGACGTGATCCTGGGCGTGCGCGGCGCGGAGCACCCGATCACCCGCTACCTGCAGGCCGGCGTCCCGATCGCGCTGGTGACCGACGACGAAGGCGTCTCGCGCATCGACTTGAGCAACGAGTTCGAGCGCGCGGCGCGCGACTACGCCTTCTCCTACGCGACGTTCAAGCGCTTCGTGCGCAACAGCCTGGAGTACGGCTTCATCAAGGGCGGCAGCCTGTGGGAAGACGAGGCGGCAGGCCGCCCGGTCGCGGTGTGCGCGACGGTACCGGCGACCGATGCGTGCCGGCAGTTCCTCGCCGCCAACCCGCGCGCGAGCATGGAATGGAAGGTCGAACGCGAGCTGGACGCGTTCGAAACGAGCGCTGCGGTGAGGTGAGCGGCGGTGGTGGGCTCGATCCGAATCGACGCTTTCGTGTGGCAATTTGGCCGACTTGGATACGTCCATCGTTGCCCATATTTCGCCCAATAATCGGTCGTGGCTTGGTAATTTGGCCGATCCCGGTGGCCGATCTTCGTGGACCTGCCCCGGCGTCCAAACCGGCGAGGATGCCGTCGAACCGGTCCCGAGTTTCGTTCGACGGATCATACGATAACAGGGCCCACCGGTCACCGCGAACGTCGTCACGCCGAGGAGGATTCCGCATGCCACGTCCCTTCATTCTCGCGCTCGCCTTGGGCGTGGTGCTGTGCGCGTCGGCTTCGGCCGACCCGGGCGAGCGCGTCAGCACGCTGGACGATCAGCGCGGCGTCGGAATCACCATCTACAACACCGACCTCGCGCTGGTCCGCGACCGCCGCCACGTCGCGCTGCCCCAAGGCGAGTCGCGCCTGGCGCTGCGCGACGTCAGCGCGAAGATTCAGGCCGAGACGGCGCTGCTGCAGAGCGTCGGCAACCCCGGCCGCATCGGCGTGCTGGAGCAGAACTTCAACTACGATCTGCTCTCCCCACAGAAACTGCTCGAGAAGTACGTGGGCCGGGACGTGGACGTGATCCACTACAACCCGCGCACCGGCGAGCGCAGCCGCGAGCGCGCGCGCGTGCTGGCGACCAACGGCGGCGTCGTGCTGCGCTACGCGGACCGCATCGAGACGTCGGTCAACGGCACGCTCGCGTTTCCGTCGCTGCCGCCCGACCTCCGCGACCGCCCCACGCTCGTCACCGACGTGACGAACGCGGCCGCGGGCGACCAGGACATCGAGCTGACATATCTCAGCGGCGGCCTCAACTGGAAAGCCGATTACACCGCCGAGCTGTCGCCCAACGACGACCGCATCGACCTGCGCGGGCTCATCACGCTGCAGAACACCAGCGGGACCTCGTACCGCGACGCGAGCGTGCAGCTCGTGGCGGGCGACGTGAACGTCGTTCGCAACGCGTTCCAGCCGCCGGCGCCGCAGCTGGCGACGATCGGAAGGGCCACGTCGCGCTCGGTCGCGCAGGAAGCGCTGCTCGAATACCACCTCTACACGCTGCCGCGCCACACGACGGTCCTCGACAATCAAACCAAACAAGTCGAGCTTCTCACGGCGCCCAACGTCACGGTGACGAAGACGCTGGAGCTGCGCGGCTCGCCATACTACTACCAGAACCAGAGCGGCGATCTCGGCGACCGGCTCAAGGTCGGCACGTACCTCTCGTTTCTCAACGAAGGCGGAGATCTCGGCATCCCGCTGCCGAAGGGCGCGGTGCGCGTGTACAAGCGCGACACCGCCGGCACCGCGCAGTTCGTCGGTTCCGATTCCATCGACCATACGCCCAAAGGCGAGACGGTGCGGCTGCACTTGGGCGACTCCTTCGACGTGACGGCGCGCAAGAAGCAGACGGACTACCGCGCGACCACCGGCACGTTCACCGACTACGAAAGCGCGTACGAGATCGTGCTGCGCAACGCGAAGACCGTCCCGCAAACCGTGCTGGTGGTCGAGCCGATCCCCGGCGACTGGACGATCTTGCAGTCGTCGGATCCGTACGTGAAGACGTCGTCGTCCACGGCGAGCTGGACGCTGGCGGTGCCGCCGAACGGCGCGAAAACGCTGACCTACCGCGTGCGGGTGCGCTACTGATGCGCCGCGCAATGCTCGCCGCGGTGCTCGCGGCCACGCTGACCGCGTCGGTATCCGCGCAAACCGGCGAGCGCGTGAGCACGCTGTCCGAACAGACCGGCGTCGGCATCACCATCTACAACAGCGAGCTCGCGCTGGTGCGCGACCGCCGCCGGCTCGCGCTTCCGCACGGCGAGTCGCGCCTCGCGCTGCGCGACGTCAGCGCGAAGATCCAGTCCGAGACGGCGCTGCTGCAGAGCGTCGGCAACCCGGGCCGGCTCACGGTGCTCGAGCAGAACTTCAACTACGACCTTCTCTCGCCCGAGAAGCTGCTCGAGAAGTACGTCGGCCGCGACGTCGACGTGATCCGCACGAATCCCCAGACGGGGCAGCGCACGCGCGAGCGGGCGCGTGTCATGGCGACCAACGGCGGCGTGGTGCTGCGCTACGCGGACCGCATCGAGACGTCGGTCGACGGCCAGCTCGCATTTCCGTCGCTGCCGCCGGATCTGCGCGACCGCCCGACGCTGGTGACCGACGTCGCGAACGCGGGCGACTCCGCAATGCAGCAGGTCGAGCTCACCTACCTCACCGGCGGGCTGAGCTGGAAGGCCGACTACACCGCGCTGCTGTCCCCCAACGACGACCGCATCGACCTGCACGGGCTCATCACGCTGCAGAACCAAAGCGGCACGGCGTACCGCGGCGCGCGCGTGCAGCTCGTCGCGGGCGACGTCAACGTGGTGCAGTCCCAGTTCGCGGCCGCGGCGCCGGCGCCCACGCCGGCCATGGACACCTACAGCGTAGCGCCGAAGGAGCAGTCGCTGTTCGAGTACCACCTTTACACGCTGCCGCGCAAGACGACGGTCGCCGACAACCAGACCAAACAGGTGGAGCTGCTGAACGCGACCCGCATCCCGGTCACCAAGACGCTCGAGCTGCGCGGTGCGCCGTCGTACTACCGCACGCGCAGCGCCGATCTCGGCACGCGCATCAAGCTGGGCACGTACGTGACGTTTCTGAACCGCGGCGGGTCGCTGGGGATTGCGCTGCCGAAAGGCGCCGTGCGCGTCTACAAGCGCGACAACGGCGGGCAAGAGCAGTTCGTCGGCTCCGACAGCATCGAGCACACCCCCCGCAACGAGACGGTGCGGCTGTTCCTGGGCAGCTCGTTCGACGTGACCGCGACCAGGAAGCAGACGGACTTCCGCGTCGTCGTTCCCGACCGCACGTACGACAGCGAGTACGAGATCGTGCTGCGCAACGCCAAGGCGGTCGCCCAGAACGTCGTCGTGGTGGAACCGATCCCGGGTGACTGGACGATGCTGAAGTCGTCGGCGCCGTACGCGAAGAGCTCGTCGTCGACGGCGACGTGGGCGCTGCGCGTGCCGCCGGGCGGCGCGACGACGCTGACCTACCGCGTGCGCACGACGTACTGAACGGGTACAGCAGCGCGGTGACCTTCGGATCGGCACTCGGCAAGGCCGTGCTCGGCGCGGCGACGGGATTCTCGCTCGGCTACGCGGCGATGCGCGCCTCACAGGCGCTGCGCGACCGGCGTGCGCCGTTTCCCGCACACACCGAGCGCGATCCCCAGCGCTACGGCACCGAGCGGCGCGCGCTCGCGCTGGCCGGCACGGCGCGCGGCATCGCCGATCTCGCGGCCGTCGCGTTTCTGGTCGCCGATCCGCTCGACCGCGCGCTGCGCCCGCTCCCGCGACCGCTGCGCGCGCCGGCCTTCGCGCTCGCCGTGCTGGCGCTCGACACCGCGCGCGACGCCGGGATCGAGTACGTCGAGGGGCATGTGATCGAGCGCGTCTACGGCACCTCCGAGCAAAGTGCGCGCGCGTGGCTCGCTGATCAGGCCAAAGGCACGGCGGTCGCCGCCGTCGTCACCGCGCTGGTCGTGGCGCTCGCCGACGCCGTCATCGTGCGCGCACCGCGCCGCTGGCCGCTGATCGCGATCGCCGGGATGCCGCCGCTGCTCGCGTTCGCAACGGTGATCGTGCCGACGTTCGTGATGCCGCTGTTCAATACGTACGAGCCGGTGACCGGCGAGCTGGAAAAGCGCATCCGCGCGCTCGCGGCGCGCTACGGCGTCGGTGACGCCGCGATCCTGCGCTTCGACATGAGCCGCCAGACGAAGAAGGCCAACGCGTTCGTCACGGGCGTGCTCGGTACCGAGCGCATCGCGCTCGCCGACACGCTCGTCGAGTCGTTCGCCGACGACGAAACGCTGTTCGTCGTCGCGCACGAGCTCGGCCACTACGTGCGCCACGATCCGTGGCTCGGCATCGCGCTGGGCACGGGCGCGGTCGCCCTGACGCTGCTGACCGCCGACGCCGCGCTGCGCGCGACGACCAAGCGCGGCCTCACCTCACCGGCGCAGGGCGCGCGGCTGACGTTCTACGCGACGCTCGTGCAACTGGCGCTGATGCCGGCGATGAACGCCGCCTCGCGCGCGATGGAGCGGCGCGCCGACACGTTCGCGCTCGCCGCGACTGGCGACCGCGACGCGGGCATGCGCGCGTTCCGCCGCCTGGGCGAGCAGAACCTCGCCGAGCTCGAACCGCCGCGCTGGGCGGAATTGCTGTTCTCCTCGCACCCGTCGCTGAAGTCCAGGATCCGCGCGCTCGAGTGAGCGCGGCCCACCGAGATTTTCCCTATCGCGAACGTGTACTCCGTGACCGCGGCGACCGCCCGCTCCGCAATGGCGCGCGGCGTCGTCGACACGACGAAGAGCGCGGTCAGCAGCTCGTTCCGGACGACGACGTGCAGACGGCCGCCTGGAACCGCGCCGGCATAACGGTGGTGTGCATTACCCACGCGGCCGCGCGTCGCTCGGTCGCACGAGCTTCGCGCAGCGGGCGGTCGCGCGGCCGCGCTCGTGTGTTCGTGAGCGTACCGACAGCGGCAGTCCGGGCGCCGTACGATTTCCATCCGATGTTCGAACTCATACCGCACGACTGCGCCTGCGGCCACGAGAGCGCGCTCCACGACACGTACGGATGCGCTGCTTTTCTCGGCGCATTTCCGAGCACCGCGCACGTCAAGCGCTACTGCTCGTGCCGCCGCGCGGCCGCCAAGCAGCGCACGAGCATTCACGAGGCGGCACTGCGCCCGCAGGTCGTGGCCGAGATACGATTGTGCGAACGCCGCGGCTCGGCGATCGGCGTTTGCGAGTTTCCACCCGCGCTCGAGCTCGGCGCGTCGGCGGACGGAGTGCTCGCCGCGATGAAGACACGGCTGCTCGATGTCATCGCGCCGCCGCACGATGGCGTGAAGCAAGCGCTGCGCGTTCAATACGACGGCAACGTCGGCTTGCACGTCCGCGTCGAGCAGTTGCGCTAACGGCGAGCCGCGCCGGTCAATCGTCGCCTGCGGCGGCGTGCGCGTCGATCCAGCGCACGAACGGCGCCGTCGCGCGGATCGCGTCGCGAAACACCGCAAATGCGCCGCGGTCGCGCAGCTCGCGGTCGGTCACGTCCCGCCGGACGAGGTAATTGCGCGCGCGGATCAGCGGCTGGCGCCGATGCTGCTTAGGGAAGCCGCGCGGCGTGATGCGCAACGGCTCGGTGTCGAGCGGCAGATACGGCTGCATCGCTTTGGCGGCCAGAATGCGGTCGAACGCGCGCGCTTCCGACCCGTCGTCGGCGAACGCCGTGCGCAGCGCATAGAGCGCGGGCTTCACCGGGACATAAATCCCCGCGGAGAAATGGGTCGCGCCCGGCGCGAGCTGGACGTAGTAGCCGGCGAACGCACCGTTCTTGCCGCCCGGCGACATCCAGGCGGACAACCACGTCTTGTACGGGTCCTTCTGCTTGTGAAAGCGCGTGTCGTTGGCGATGCGGAACAGGCACGCGCGCGGGTCCACGTGCGCGAGCCGGTCGTCGGCCTGCGCGCCGGCGAGCAGCAGCATCGTGACGAGGTCCTCGAACCCGTGACGCACGTGCTCGTCCCACGCGGTGCGGTTCGCATGGAACCACGCGCGCTCGTTGTTGCGCTTGAGCCCGCGCAGAAAGCCGAACGCAAGCGGGATGTCGAGCGGGTCGGTACGGCGGGCCAACGTTACGCCATTTTGCCGGGAACGACGGGGTGTGAGCTCGATAGACCGCCGTCCACCGCAATGGCTTGTCCGTTGACGTACGACGACTCGTCCGACGCGAGGAACAGCGCCGCCTGAGCGATCTCGCGCGGAACGGCGCCGCGCTTGAGCGGGTTCAGCTGGCCGATCTTGTGCTCGGCGCCGCGCTCCCGCGCCGCATCGAACATCGGCTGCGTCATCCCCGTTTCGGTGAGCCCGGGACAGATCGCGTTCACGCGCACGCCGGTGCCGCTTAGCTGATTCGCGGCGGTTTGCACGAGGCTGATCACGCCCGCTTTGCTGGCACTGTACGGCATGCCGCCAGCGCCGAAACGCAAGCCGGCGACCGATGCCGTGCACACGATCGAACCGCGACCTTGCTTCACCATGACGCGCGCCGCCGCCTGAATCAACAGAAACGGCCCGAGCAAGTTGACGCGCAGCACCTTCTCCCAGTCGGCCGGCGTGAGATCGAACAGCGAAACCAAACCGCCCGAGATTCCGGCGTTGGCGAACGCGACGTCCAGCGTGCCGAACCGCGTGACGGCCGTCTCCACGGCGTCCGCGATGAACGCGGGATCGGCGGCGTCGCCGGCGAGCGCGACGGCTTGGAATCCCCGCTCGACGATTCCCCGTGCCACCTCATCGACGTGCGGCGACAGATCCACCACGACGACGCGCGCGCCTTCCGCCGCGAACAGCTCCGCGGCGGCGCGACCGATCCCGCTCGCGGCGCCCGTGACGACGGCGGTTTTGCCCGCTAGACGATCCATAGCGCGATCTTGGTGGGACAGGCTGACAAATCCGTCTACGAGCGTTGCGACGCTGCGCGTGCCGCGTCGCGCGTGCGGCACGTTCGCCGCGCCGATGGGGTCCGGTTACGGTACGGGCGTGCCGCCGGTGACGGCGATGCGCGCGCCGTTGACGTAGCTCGACTCCTGCGACGCAAGGAACACGTAGGCGGGCGCGAGCTCCACCGGCTGCGCCGGGCGTTTGGTCGGGGATTGCTCGCCGAACGTCTTCACCTCGTCGGGCTTCATCGTGGCCGGGATCAGCGGCGTCCACACAGGCCCGGGCGCGACGCAGTTCACGCGCACGCCGTGCTCGATCGCTTCCTGCGCGAACGCCTCGGTGAACGTGACGATGCCGCCTTTGGTCGTCGCGTAGTCCAGCAGCGACGGGCTCGGCTTGGTGGCTTGCACCGACGCGGTGTTGATGATGCTGCCGCCGGGCGGCATGACGGCGAGCGCAGCCTTCGAGAGCCAGAACAGCGCGTAGAGATTCGTCTTGAGCGTGCGGTCGAACTGCTCGGTGGTGATCTCGGCGATCCCGCCGACCTCGTTCTGAAATCCGGCGTTGTTCACGAGAATATCAACGCCGCCGAGCTCCGCGACCGCGCGCTGCACGAGCTCGCTGCAGACGGATTCCGCTTGAATGTCGCCGCGCATCCCCACGCCTTTGCGGCCCGCATCTTCGACGAGCCGAACGGTTTCCGCGGCGTCATCATCCTCGCTCAAATAGGAGACCAGCACGTCGGCGCCTTCGCGCGCGAACGCGAGCGCAACAGCCCGCCCGATGCCGGAATCGGCGCCGGTGACGATCGCCTTACGGCCCGCCAGCCGCCCGCTTCCGCGGTATGACTCCTCGCCGTAATCGGGCTGCGGCTGCATCGCCGCGCTGCTGCCGGGATGCGGCTGCGGCTGCTCGGGGAACGGCGGCTTGGGGTACAGATCGCGCGGGTCGCGCAGTGCTTGCTGATCGGTTGCCATTCCGAACGTGTTCCCGCCCGGACCGGCGCCTCACACGCGCTTAATCGGTTACCGTCGGGACGGTGCGCTCGAGTTCAGCAGCCGTCGTACAAGCGTATGAAGACGACTCCGCCGTCCCGGAAGCCGAACGTCTGCCGCTGAACGCAGACGCCCCGCGTCGCAGGATGGCCGTTCTCATACATGAGCACGCGCAGTCCCGGATGCATCGGGACCCGTACGAGCGCCGATTTGCCGTAATTGCGCATGACGCGCGCGGGCGAGTCGCCGAGCCGGATCCCGGACTCGGTTCGAACCCGTGTCAGCGTATGATTCGCGACGGTGACCGGCGGCGGCGCAACACCGGCCGCCAAGACGGTTTCGAAGTACGAACAGCATCCCTGCCCGTAGAACGCGATCCGGTGTCGCCGGTCGTAGACGACCGTGCCTTTCGGTGGTCCGGCGTATCCGTGCACGAAGAACGTCGCGTCCGGTGCGGTGGCGCCGAACTCACGCGCCGCCATCCCCGTTCCGCGAAACCCGTCGAAGACCGTGGTGGGCGTCCGGGAAGAATACGCTCCCTCCGGGATCTGCGGAAGCCACCGCCCCAGCGCCTCGCTGCAGACGGCGTTCTTGAAGTAGTGCCTGCACTGCGCTTCCACGACCGCGTCGGGCGGCGTCGGCGGCGGTGCCGCTCGAGTCACCGCAGTCGCGAGCAGCGCCATCACGACGCATCCGGTCAGCCGCAACGTCGCGCGAGACAATGGAGACGATCGCATGTCGCTTTGCGGTCAGATTGCGACGGCCGGCGACGGGCGCGTGCCCAGCCACGACGCGATGTCGGTCTTCACGTCGACGTGGACGCCGTCGCGCAGCTCGCGGCGGAACTCGCCGAACAGGCCGAACGCCTCGGCGAACGCATCGTGCTTGTGGATGGACTCGTAGTTGAGCTGGCTCGCGCCGATGTACGTGGTGTCGGGGAAGTCGGCGTACATGTCGAGCGCGCGCGCGAGGATGCCGCGCACGACGTCTTCCACGAACTTGGGGTTGTGGTGCGCCTTGTTGACGATGAAGAACTCGTCGGGGCGCTTGAGCAGATCGTACGTCTCGCTGGACATCGACGACTCGACGATCTCCACCAGGCACTCCGCGCGAACCTCGTCCGAGAACGGCTCCTCGGCGCCGATGTACACCGCGCCGCGGCCGCGCTGGTTATGCGTGGCGACGGGGAGCGCGTCGACCGCGCGGATCGCGTCGGCTTCAGAGAAGCCCGCTTCCTGCAGCTCGCGGATGGAGTGCTCGCGCACCATGCCCTGCGCGCACGGACACGCCGTCATGCCCTGCGCCTCGACGCCGACGATGCGGCGCGTGCGCTCCGCATCGGCGTGCGCGATCCCGACCAGCGTGTACGTCTCCTCGGTGCGCTTGCCGCTCACCGGGGTCCAGCGCTCCAGCCCGAACTCCGCGCGCAGGCGCACGTCGGCGCGCAGCGCGCCCTGCGAGCCCACGATCTCACGCGCGATCTGCTCGGTGAGATCTTCGACGCGCGACGGCTTCTGCTTGCGCGCGAGCACGTCGAGCGTCGCCGCCTCGAGCAGCTCGGAGAAGCGCGACATGTGCACGCCGGCTTTGTCCGGCGCGAGGTCGGCGACCATGGTGAAGTCGCCATGGAAGGTGCGCTCCTGGCCGCCGATGTCCAGGCGGATGATGTGCTTCACCGACGACACGCCCACGCGGTTGAGCGAAAGCCGCACCTCGGGCTCTTCGTCCTGACGGTTCGCGGCAAAGTGGATGGCGCGCGCCTTGCGCACGATGCCGTCGTGCGGCACGGCGGCCGCGAGCGCGGCGATCGTTTTGCCGCTGCGCGGTTCGACGACGTCCGGCGCGATCTCCGCCAGCGGGATCAGGTTGAACGCGCGCGTGGCGAGGTACGGGTGCGGCACCTCGAAGCGTCCGAAGTCGGCGATGACGTCATCGACGAGCAAGATGTCGACGTCGATCGGCCGGGCCGCGAGCGGCGTGCGTGTGCGGCGGCCGATCGCGGTCTCGATCCCGCGCACGAACGTTTCGAACGCCACTGGCTCCAGCGCGGTCGTCACCTTTGCGGCGACGTTGAGGAACGCCGGGCCCGCGACACCGTTCGCCGGCGGCGTCTCGTAATACGACGACACGGCGTCGACGCGCGCTTCGTTGCGCAAACGCTGAAGCGCGGCGAGGATCGTGCTCTGCCGGTCGCCCAGGTTCGACCCGACGCCGACGTAGACGGTGTGCATCGCTACGTTGCAACCGCGCAAGCGGCCCGCGGGTTGCCGCGCGCCGCCGCCGCGGCCAGCATGCGCGCGAGCTGGACGGTCTCCGCGACGTCGTGCGCGCGCACCAGGCGCGCGCCCGCGGCGATTCCGATGGCGGCGGCCGCCAGCGACGGGACGAGCAGCTCGTTCGCAGGCCGATCGAAGATGCGGCCGATGAAGCTCTTGCGGGACGCCGCCAGCAAGACGGGATAACCGAGCGCGCGCAGCTCGCCGAAGCGGTCGAGGATTTCGAGATCGGTGTGCGGCTCCTTGCCGAACTCTAGCCCGGGATCGACGACGATCGCGTCGCGCGCGACGCCGCCCGCGACGGCGCGTTCCGTACGCTCGTACAGAAAGTCCACGATCTCCGCGAGCGCGTCGCCGTACACGTACGCGTCGGGCGTGCGTACGTTGAGCTCGCCCTTGACGTGCATGACGACCAGCGCCGCACCGTGCTTCGCGACGACCGACGGCAGTGCGGGATCGGCGAGACCGCTGCAGTCGTTGACGAGATGCGCGCCCGCGGCGAGCGCGGCGTCGGCGACCGACGCGGTGAACGTGTCGACCGACAGCGCAACGTCGAGCCCCGCCGCAGCGATCGCGCGGATGGCGGGAACGACGCGTTCGCGTTCCCGATCGGCAGGCACGCGCGCGTTGCCGTTCGCGTACGACTGCCCGCCGACGTCGATCAGCGCCGCGCCGTCGCGCACCATCGCGCGTGCCTGCGCGAGCGCACCGGCGACGCCGCCGGCGCGCGCGTAGAACGAGTCCGGCGTGACGTTGACGATGCCCATCACGGCCGCTTCGTCGCGCAGGTCGAGGACGCGGTCGCGCATGCGCAGGTGCGACGCGGGCTGCGCGGCGCGCGCGAACGCGACGAGCAGCGCGTCGACCAACCCGGCGTCCTCACCGCGCGCGCGTTCGCGCGCGCGGTGCAGCGCGGCGCGCGTCGCGCCGATCAGCGTCGTCCCGCCGGCGGTCGCGACCTCGGCGCCGCACGCGCGCAGCAGCGCGAGCAGCGCCGCGGAAACGGCGCCGTCGACGGCCAGCACGCGCGCATCCGCTGCCGCGGCGAGCGCATCGGCGGCGGCCGAGCCGAGCGCGCCGCCGTAGCGCGCATAAAGTTCGGCGGCGCCGGCAGCGGCGAGAAAGCGGACGTTCACCGGCGCGTTCTTCGACCCGGCGCTCGTGTTCCCGGCCCGTTGAAACGACGACGAGGCGGCGCTCGCGCACCGCCTCGTCATGGACTCGTCCGGTTCGGCGTTCGACCTAGTGCGGCGGCTCCGACGAGCCCGGGCTCGGCGAGGCCGTCGGCGCGTGCGTGGGCTCCGGCGAATGCGACGGCGCGGTCGTCGGCGCGGTCGTCGGCGCGTGCGTCGGTTCGGGCGAGTGCGACGGCTCGGAGGACGGCGCGTGCGTGGGCTCCGGCGAGTGCGACGGCTCGGAGGACGGCGCGGTCGTCGGCTGGTGCGTCGGTTCCGGCGAGTGCGGCGGCTCCGACGGTTGCGCGGTCGGCGACGTGCTCGGGCGCGGCGTCTCGTACGGCGTCACGACGCCCACGTGGACCACGGCCGAGGACCCTTTGTCGCCCAGTCCGACGATCACGCAGCGACCCGGGCCGACCGGCGTCACCGTGAACGTCGGGCTCGTCCCGCTCGTGTTCACGATGCCGGTGCAGTCGCCGTGCAGCGTGAACGCGCCGGTGAAGCCCGATTGCACGAACGTGATGGGCGCGGGCGTCGACGTGACCGACGTGAACTGCAGGTTGCGCGGCGTGACGCCCATGGTGCCGGGCTTCGCGTCGGGCGGCGGGTTCGAGGGCACGCTCGACGGGACGGGCGTCGGCGTCGCGGCCGTCGTCGCCGTGCCGATGACGACGAAATAGTACTTCTGGTTGGCGGAGAACGCGATCGGCTGGCCGTTAGACGCGAACGCGAGCTGCGTCGCGGCCTTGCCGTTCGCGGTCGTCGCGGTGACCGTCGCCGGGCCTTCGAAGCCGAGCTGCCAGCCCGCCGCGGCGCGCAGCGGATCCAAGAACGCGAGCCAGTACGTCACGCCCGCCGCCGGCAGCGTGCGCGGCACGACGAACGAGAACGACGGTGCCTGCGGCAGCGTGACGTCGGCCGAGAACTGCATCTTGAGGTACGCGATGACGTCCTTCGTGCTGTCCGCGCTCACCGCGCGGCCTTGCGTGCGGCGGCCAACCGAGAGCGCCGGAAGCGACGCGTCGCCGGCCGTGCTGTACGTCGCGGCGATGGTCGCGTCGGCGGGGATGGTGCCGTTGGCGGGCAGCGCCGCGCTGGCCGACGCGCCGCTGGGATCGGACGGCAGCGCGACGGAGACCGTCGCGGCGCCCGGCGCGGCCGGCGGGATCGCGACCGCGTCGCTCGCGGAGAAGCTCGCGGGCGAGCCGGCCGGCGCGTTCGTCGCGACGGGCGGCACGCCGCCGCCGCCGGGCGCGCCGGCAGACGAGCCGCCACCACCGCCGCAGGCGACCAGGAGCGCGGTGGCGAGGACGGCGCCGCCGAGGAGGGCCGTAGAAATCCGTTTCATAGTCCCGGTGATCGGACGGAACGGTTCCCAACGCGAGCCTCCCGGGCGTGGGCTCGCTCACATGCTCGCTAGCGAATCGTGACGCTGGCGGGCCGTCCGGCGGCGGTGGCCGGCGGCCCGTACATCGCGTACGCCGTCGGCGGCGGGGCGGTGAACGTGCCCGCCGTCGTGGCCCGCAGTTGGTAGTGCAGGCGCAGCGGCGCGCTCCGCGAGAGCCGCGTCGCGAAGAACACCACCCGGTCGTCGAAGAACTGCAGCCCGCTCCAGTCGTCGCCTGATTCATGCTGGCGCGGCTGGTACGCCAAGCCCGCCGGCAGCGGATCCTCGATCGCGACGAATTGCGCGTCCTCGTCCGCGGTCACGGTCAGGTCGACGTCGACGACGTCGCCGACGCGCCATACGTTGCCGTCCGCCGACCCCAGCGTGCGCGCGACGCGGAACGGCGCGTCGCTCGGCACGGTCGACGCGTCGCGGACGTAGCGCGTCCAGTCGGTCGACCAGTACAGCGCGCCCGTTCCCTCGCGCTCGAAGCGCAGCGTTCCACCGCGGCGCAGCGCCCGCGCGGGCACGACGACCGACGCGTCGGCGCGCGGCAGTACCGGCGTGTCGATGCGCACGCGCTTGATCGTGCGGCCGTCGAGCACCACGCGCACCGTCTCGTGCGGCTGCAGCTCGTTCGAATCCGGCGCGATCGTCTCGCTCATCGCGTAGATCGCCGCCGCCGTGTCCTTCGTCGTCGCGAACCACGACCCGTGCTGCTGCGCGCGCAGCCAGCGAACGGCGCGCGGGACGAGCGGATCGTCCGCGTTCATCGCGTGCACGAACCGCAGCGCGTACGCCGTCGTCTCGATGGGATCGTCTTCCCAGCGGTAGTGCCAGCCTTGTCCCTGCCACCGCGCGTACGTCCCGTCGTCGCTGACGCGCCGCATGAGCTCCGCGAGCAGCGGCCGCGCGCCGGTCCGGTCGCCGAGCTCGAGGTGCGCGAGCCCAAGCACGGCGACCGCGTACGAGTTGAGCTCGCGCGCGCTCGCGTCGGTCGCCGCGAGGATCGTGCGGTCGACGGCCGCCGGCTTCGCATCCGCGAGCGCATACAGCATGAACGCGCGTGTGTTCGCTTCCGAACCCGCCTGCGCGCCGCCCCACAAGCCCAGCGTGTCGCCCTTCGCGGCGATCTGCCTCACCACGCTCTGCACGCCGCGGTCCAGCACGTCGGCGGGCACGGCGTGCCCGTCGCGCGCGAGTTCGGTGAGCCCGTACAGCGCGTACGCGGACATGAACGGGTTGGCGCCGTCGTGTTCCCACCAGCCCCATGAGCCGTCTGCATGCTGCAGCTGCGTGAGCCGCTCCACCGCGCGTTTGGCTACCTCGGCGGGCGGCGGCCCGTCGGTCGGCGGGAGCCCGGAGCGTTTGCGCATGCGCTCGACGTAAATCGCAGGCAGCGCCGCCGACATCGTCTGCTCGACGCAGTCATACGGATACACCTGCAACAGGCGCACGTCCGCGAGGAGCTGCGCGACGATGCTCGGCGCCAGGTCGACGCGCAGGTCGCCGGCGTCATCGCCGCGGCCGAGGCGGAATTCCACTGCGGCCGAACTCGGCAATGAACCTGCGGCGCGGTCGTGCTGCGCGGTGCCCGTCGTCTCGACCGGCAGCGTGACGCGCAAGCCGTCGTGCAGCGTGCCGCTCGTGCCCGCGAGACGCAGCGACGCGCTGCCGAGCTCGCCGCCCGCGCGCACGGTCCATTGTTTCGATGCACCGGCATGCGCGTCGAAGCGCACGGCGGTCGTCTCGTCGGTGATGCCGAGGTCCGGCGCCGAGAACCGGAGCAGCGCCGACTTCGCCGCGTGCGTGCCTTGCGCGAGCGCGACGAACCGCGCGTCGTCACCGCGCCGCAAGAAACGCGGCGTGGACAGCCGCACGAGGAAATCCTTGGTGACCAGCGCGCCGCCGTGCCCGCTGCCGACGTCGGCGTCCTGCGTGACGCCGACGCCCGAGGCCGTGTACGACGTGAGCGAGTCCGGCCAGTCGAAGCTCGCCACGCCGCGGCCGTCCGCGCCGGTGACGACCGCGGGCGACCAATACGCCGTGTCGCGGAAATCGCTGCGCAGCTTGTCCAACGAGGGCGGCGTCATCGCATACGTGTCGGCGGTCTGCATCGGAGCGAATTGGCCGACCGAGCGCGCTTGCGTGCTGCCGATCATCCGCAAGATCTGGTACAGCCACGCATCGACCGGCTGATCGACGGCGTTCCACGACGCGGACGTGCCGCGATACGGGCCCGGAAAGCCATAGAACGTGCGGTACGGATCTTCCGTGGTCGCCGCGCGCAGCGCGAAGATCGCGTCGTCGACGACCGCGATGCCGACCTGCGCGCGCACCGGCTGCCCTTGCGCATCGCGCGCCTGGACCGCGAAGTGCGCTCGTTCGCCGGGCGCGTACTTCGGTTTGTCCGGCCGGATCGTGACGTCGAGCGTGTGCGGCGCCGGCGCGACCGCGACCTCGGCGCTGTTCTCCACGAACCCGCGCGACGCCGGCACGTCGACCGTCACGCGAAACGTCGCGACGCCGGGCGGCACGTCGACGTCGATCGTGGACGCCTGCGACGCGAGATGCCGCACCGCAAGCGTCTCCGTGGCGCCGCCGACGACGCGCACGAGCGCGTCGACGCCTCCCTGCGGCGCGGTCACCAGGAACGCCGCGCGCTCACCCGGCCGAAACGACGGCTTCTGCGGCACGATCGCGACGGACTCGATGCGGTATGCGTGCGCGTACTGCGGCGACGTCACCCACAGCGCGGCGACCGTGGTCGCGTCGCGGCCGTGCTCGTCGACCGCGTGCGCGCGCACCTCGACGTAGCCGTCGTGCGCCGCACGCCAGCGCACGCTCGCGGTGCCCGTCGCATCCGTCACGACGGTCCGCCTCTCCGCCGCGGCGTCGTCGCGGTACGGCGAGCCGCTCGCGTAGTACAACGGCGTGAACGCGAGCGTCACCGGGACGCCGGCGCGCATTCCGCCTTTGCCGTAGCTGCGGCTACGAACCGTGATGCTCACGTCGTCGCCGGCGGCGACGAAATACGCACTCGCCGTCACGCTCACGTAGAACGACGCCGGCGTGACCTGCGTCTGCGCCTCCGCGGTGACCGTCTTTCCGGCGGCGTCGCGCCCCTCGACGTCCAGCACCAGCGTCTGCTCGCTGCGCACGGCCGGCGTGCGCACGGCGAATTTCGCGCGGCCCGCCGCGTCCGCGGTCGCCTCACCTTCGACCAGCGCATTCGGCGCGGAATCGGGCGAGCTGAAGCCGACGCGGAACGGATCGCCGCGCCGCCACCACGCGTATGCAGTGCGGTAATAGCCGCGATAGTGCAGCCGCAGCCCGGCCGCCGCACGGCCGAACAGATAACGCGCGTCGGCGGTGAAGCGCGCGGGCTCGCCGCCGACGGTGCTCGCGGGCGGCGTCACGTCGATCGTGAACTCGGGCTTCACGTAGTCCTCGACGGAGAACGGCGCGAACGCGCGGTCCTCGTCACCGGTGCCCACCGACACGCTGTACGAGCCCAGCGGCGCGTCGCCGGCGAGCGGAATCTCTCCGCTCACCGTGCCGAACGCGTCGAGCTCGCGCGTCGCGTCGTACACGATGCGGCCGCCGGGATCGCGCATGCGCACGCGCCGCGCTCCGGTGGGTACCGCATATGCGCCGGCCGCACCGTCGCGCAGGATCGCGCGGTATGCGACGGTATGGCCGGGACGGTAGATCGGCCGGTCGATCTGCACGAAGGCCGTCTCGCGCAGCTTGCTGGGGTCGTCGTACGCCGCCGCGCCGCCCACGATCGCAGCAGAGCCGTCGCTGCCGCGCACGAGGAACACGTCGGCCGGCGTCAAGCCGCGGACCGGCGGCGTGACGTCGAACGCGACGGTCCCGTCGGGACCGGGTTGCCCCGTCTGCGGCGCCGTCGCGGCGCCGGCGTACCGCGCGACCTTGACGTCGGTGCGCGTGCTCCGCGTGCGCAGATCGACCGCGAGCACGAGCTGATTCGCCGCCGTGCGGCCTGTCATGGCGCCCAGCGTCGTGACGTCGACGAGCTCCGCGCCGACGTGCGGGCCCGCGTTGATGGCGAGCAAGTAGTACCCGCGCGGCAGCGCGCCGGCGCTGATGCGGTGGAGCAGGCCTTTCTCACCCTCCGGATGGACACCGTCGCGCGCCGTCGTGCGCGGCTTCGCGTGCAGCCGGTCGGGGTCCACCATGTCGTCGGCGCGCACGATCGCGAGCGCGTCTTCCGGCGAGATGGGGATCGCGTCGACCGCGACATCCGTCGGCTTCTCCGTCCGCACGTTCACCACGACCGGCGCACCGGGCGTGAACGTCCCGGTCGTGACGCGCACGACGGCGTGCTGCGCGCTCGCCGAAGCATGCACGCCCAGCACGACGGCGGCGACCGCGACGGCGCGACGCACGATGTTCACGCCGTCGCGCGCGCCTCGCTCATCGCAGCCGGCCGGTTAGATCGACCGCGTGTTGCGCGCGTCCAGCACGCCGCGCACGCGCACGCGCAGGTCGCTGAGGTGCGCGCGCGTGCCGTCGTCGCGCGCCGCGTGCACGGCGCCGTCGAGCCGCCCGGACAGCCGCACGAGGTTCGCGCGCGCCAGTGCCTGCGTCTCGCGCGGCAGGTCGAGCTGGTCGGCGAACGCCGACGGAAGCTGCGCGATCGCTTCCTGCAAGTCCGCGAAGCGGCGCTGCAGCTCGCGGTGCGCGGGATCGATCGACGGCCGCCCGAGGTCGTCGTAGACGGCCGCGTTCGTCCACGCGAACAGATCGGTGAGCGTCATCGTGTCGCCGGGCTTGCGCACCTTGATCTCCTGGTCCGCGACCCGGCCCAGGTTGACCGGCGAGAACATCTCGGAGATCACGTCGTCCTGCAGCTCCGCGATCACCTCGCGCACCGGGAAGTCGCTGCGGCGCACGCCGTTGGCGCCCCAGTGGATGCCGTAGCGCGTCGGCGCCGCCGCGTTGAGCAGCTCCGGCGAGAAGCGCAGCGCGCGCGAGGAGAGCACCCAACGGTCGAGCAGGTCGAACGCGCGGCGCTGCTGCGCGCGCGGGATCGCCGCGAACGGGAGCGGCGCGCCCGGCTGATCGCGATGCGCGCGCGACGTGTAGATACCGCCGACGAACTTCGCCGCGAGCTCCGCGTCGTTGAGCTGGTTGTTGAGCACGGTGACGAGCCCGGCGCGCAGGTCCTGGTATGTGCGCGTGTCGCCGGGATAGCGCCGCGTCAGCCGCGCCGCGACGTCGGCGTCGACGCGGAACTGCTCGTCCACATACGCGAGCGGGTCGTTCGAGAGGTCGAAGCGCTGGATGCGCGGATCGATCGAGATGATGCTCGCGTCCTCGTCGGTGCCGTAGGCGTGGCCGGGCTCCGTCGAGCGCGCTGCAATGCGCGACAGCGGCACGGCTTCGTCGGCCGACGAGTGCACGTTGGGGAAGCTGCGGTAGCCGTACTCGATCGCCCAGTCGTCGTACGTGCCCAGGTGCGTCGGGAAGTAGTCCGCCTGGCGTTCGCCGGGCGCGGCGATGTTGGCGGGCATGTAGTCCATCACCGAGGCCGTCGTGCCGTGCGCGCGCGTGAACGCCGGATCGTGCAGCTGGCGCATCGTGAACTCCGTGGAGCCCTGGAAGTTGTGGCGCAGCCCCAGCGTGTGGCCGACCTCGTGCATGACGGTGTCGTACAGCCACTCCTGCGCGTAGCGCTCGCGGTCGGCGGCCGTCACGCGCGGGTTCTGCGCGAGCAGCATCGTGCCCAGCGCGGCCTGCGCGACGGAGTCTTCTTCCACCGAGCACTCCTGCGTTTGCACGTCCGCCGGGTCGCCGTCGGCTCCTTGCGGGTCGAGCGCTAACCGGTCGCCGGCGACGGCGTACGCGTTCGTGCGCGCGCGCTGCGCGGGCAGCACGCGGTCGATGTAGCCGCGCTTGATCGAGCGCAGCGACTCGCCGTCGATCACGACCTCCGCGCGAATGATCTGGCCCGTGTCGGGATCGCTCACGTGCGGGCTGTAGGCGGAAAAGTTCGGCTGATCGGACGTGATCCAGCGAACGGTGGTGTAGCGCGCGTCGTCGGGATCCCAGCTCGGATCGGACGGCGGGTCTTTCACCACGATCGCGTTGGGGTGGCCGATCTTTGCGAACGCGTCGTTCCACGCGAGGATGCCGCGCCGCACCGTGCCACGGTATTCCGCCGGGATCTCGTTGGTGAGATAGAACGTGATCGGGCCGTTGCCGAGATTCCAGCGCTCGATGAAGCGCTCGAACGGCGAGCTCATGCGGTCGTTGCCGTAGCGCTTGCGCGCCGTGATGAAGTAGCCGACGCGGTCGTCGGCGGAACGCGGCACGAACTTGGGATCACGCTCCGGCGGCGCGACGATGCTGTAGTGCACGCCGATCGGGATGCCACGCCCGTCGGGGACGGTGGGCAGCGCGTTGGGCGGGCCGTTGAACGCGAGGTTGACGCTGATCTCGTCGTTGCGCGGGAACGCCTTGGTCGAGAGATAGTACGACTTCGTCGCGTCGACCGAGAACGACGGCCGCGCGATCAGCTGCAGCAGCCCGGGCAGCGACGGCGCGGCGGCGCCGCGGCCGAGATCCGCGCCGATTCCTTCGAAGTCGGTCAGGAACAGCGACGGCGCGACGACGACGTGCTTCTTCGCGGTGTCTTCGGCGACGATGGGCGTCGACAGGATCACCGAGTCGGCGACGCTGATGGCCAGCGAGTTCGCCGCGGCGCTGCCCTTGTCGGCGACGTAGCGCGTGTTGGGCGTGATCCACAGAACGCGTTTGCCGACGAGCTTGAACGTCACTTGGAACGGCTCGTACACGCGCCCGGCGAACGCCTCGCCGCCGACGCCGCGCTCGATGGACGGTTCGACGATGTACGTCTTGTCGAAGTTCTCGGGCCGCAGGTCGAAGTACAGCTCGTCGTCCTTGCGCACGATGTCGATGACGCCGTCCTGGTGCGACGTCGTCGTCTTCATGAACGTCGCGTACGCCTGCGTCGCAACCGGGGTGAGCGGGAACGGGAACGTGATCGCGCCGGTCGAGCCGGCGCGCGGCGCGGTGCTCGGCGCGGCGGCGGGGGCGCCGGTCGCCGAAGGCGACGGCTCCGACGGCGGCGTGGCGCCCAGCGTCGGCGCGGGTGCGGGCGTCGCGGGCGGCACCGTGGACGCCGCTTGCGGCGCGGCCGTGGCCGGTGCGGCAGCAGAGGGCCCTGCCGATTGCGCGCGGGCGAGCGGCGTCAGCGACGACGCGCTGAGAAAGAGCGTGAGCAGAGCGACTATCGAGCGCCGGATCATTCGCCGTAGTTCGTGCAGCGCGGGGCTCGGCCCGCTATCCTCGGCCGCTGAGGTCGTTCAGCGGAGGGGGCTTGCATTTCGCAGCGAGTTCGGGCAGAATCGTCATCCATGCCGGCCGGGTCTGTCGACGATTACAAGCGGCTCGTGCCGTCGCGGGACGCCCTCACCGGCGAGATCGACGGCACGCTCGTCGTCCTCGACTTGCGCACGGAACGCTACTACGTGTTCGAC
The DNA here is from genome assembly GCA_963723635.1 of Vulcanimicrobiota bacterium. Classification (GTDB taxonomy): domain Bacteria; phylum Vulcanimicrobiota; class Vulcanimicrobiia; order Vulcanimicrobiales; family Vulcanimicrobiaceae; genus Vulcanimicrobium. The sequence goes on from CAVRRP010000029.1 coordinate 253,479, forward strand.
GCGGTCGCCACCACGATGTGGCGGCTGCTGCTCGAGCTCGGCGAGCGCGACCGGGTCGTCGCGGCGCTGGCGGAGCGGTACGACGCCGGCCGCGCCGTGCTCGAGCGCGATCTCGACGCCCTGTGCGCGCGCTTGATCGACGGCGGTTTTCTGCGCCGCGAAAATGCCGCGGACGCCGACGCCGCCGTGCCGCCGCGCGCCGCCCTCGCGCCGCCCACCGCATCGCCGCAGCGCCGGCCGTCGTCGATGCGCGCATGGTGGTGGCAAGCCCGCACCGCGCTGCGGCTGCGCCGCGCGGGCTTCGCCGCGACGTATCGCGCCGCGACCGAGCTCGCGCAGCAGCCCGTCTCGCGCGACGCGGCCGCGCTGCTCGAGCCCGCGCTGCGGGCGTTCGCGCGCGCGGAGAACGCGTTCGTGTTTCGCAATGCGCCGCGGGACTGCTTCCCGCGCTCCGTCGCGCTCTTCTGCTTCTTGCGCGAGCTCGGCATTCCGGTCGAGCACCGCATCGGCGTCAACCGTCATCCGTTCCGCGCGCACGCGTACGTCGTGCTGGACGACCAGGTTCTGTCCGATCATCCGGGCCAGCAGCACGCGTTCACGACGGTCGCACGGATCGCGGCGTGACGTCCCGCTTCGCCGTTTCCTTCGACCGCGAGCGCGGCGTGCTGCACGGTGCGCACGGCGGCGGCACGGCGCAAGGCTGCGTCGCGGTCTCGCGCGGCTACATCGCGAACGCGGACGCGCTCGACGCCGAGGCGCGCACGCGCGGGTGCGCGCCGCCGCGCAGCGACGACGAGCGCTTCGCGCTGGCATACCGCTGGTGGGGAATCGAGCTGCAAGCGAAGGTGCTCGGCGAGTACGCGGTCGCGGTGTTCGACGAGCACGAACGGCGGCTGCTCGTCACGCGCGACGCGATCGGCATCGTGCCGGTGTTCGTCGGCGAGCGGCGCGGGACGCTCGTCGCCGGCTCGCATCTCGACGACGTGCTGGAGCTCGCCGGCGACGCGGCGCTCGACGAAGAGTATTTCGCCGATCTCTTCGCGCTGGCTCGACCGGCCGGCGCGCGCACGCCGTACCGGAGCATTCGCCGCGTCAAACCCGGACACAGCCTCGAATGGAAGGACGGCCGCCTGACTGAGCACCGTACGTGGTCGCTAGCGGACACGCCGCCGCTGCGCCTCGCGAACGATGCCGAATACGACGAGCGCATGCGCGAGCTGCTGGTGCAAGCCGTGCGCACGTCGCTGCGCGCGGACGGCCCGGTGTGGTGCGAGCTTTCCGGCGGGCTCGACTCGTCGACGGTCGCGAGCGTCGCCGCGGCGTCGTGCGGGCGCACGCTTCCGGCGGTATCCGTCGTGTACGAGAAGTCGCGCAGCGCCGACGAACGGCCGTGGATGCGGCCCGTCGTGCAGCGCTACGGGTTGCCGTGGCATCAGGTGGACGGCGACACGCCGCCGCCGTTCACCGAGCTGCCGCCGCGGTTCGCGGAGCCCAACGAAACGATGACCCCGTGGGCGATGCACCGGCGCTGCGTGGAACTGATCGAGCGCAACGGCGTCGGCGTGGTGCTGACGGGGCACGGCGGCGATCTGATCTTCGGCGGGGACGCGCAGAACGCGCACCATCTCGCCGACCCGCTCGCGCGGTTCGACGTCGCGGCGACGGTGCGCGGCGTGGCGGACTGGCAGCGGCGCAACCCGCTCAAGCGCTCGTCGCTGCACTGGGCGAGCGCCAACGTCGCGGCGCCGTGGCTCCGCCTGCTGCGCGGCAAGACGCTGCTCTACGACGGAACGCCGGACTACCGCGTGGCGCAGTGGATCGACGAGCGCTACGCGCGCACGATGCACCTCGCGCAGCGCCAGCACCGCCGGTACGCGCCGCGCGCCGATACGCCGTATCGCCAGTATTTCATCGAAGCCCTGGCGCACACCGGCGAGTCGGCGGGCATGGCGCGCGACGTCGGAAACACGGCGTTCGCGTACCGCTCGCCGCTGCTGTACCGGCCGCTGGTCGAGTTCTTCTTCGCGATCCCGCCCGAGCAGCGCGCTCCAGCCGAATCGCGGCCGCATCTTGCAGCGGCGCGCGCTGGCGGGCATCCTGCCGGACGCGGTGCGCAACCGCGGCGGCAAGCGCGGCGGGCAAGAGTCGTATTTCGAAGGACTGCGCACGTCGACCACCTGGCTGCCGATGCTGCGCGAAGAGAGCGTGCTCGCGCAGCGCGGCTACGTCGACGCGGCGCGCTGGCGCGAGGCGGTCGAGCGAGCGCGCTTCGGGCGCGCGTCCACGATGCACCAATTCGTCACCACGGCGACCCTCGAGTGCTGGTTCCGCCAGCTCGGCGGTTCGCACGCAACCACCACCACACCATCCGAAGGAGCAACGACCCATGAGCGACACGAGCCGGTATTCCAGCCCTGAGATCGCCGACGTCGGCAGCGCGGCGGAGATCACCGAAGACATCACCACGCCCGTCGCCGAGGGCTACGGCGGGAGCGGCAAATGGTACGACGCGTCCGCGGGCATCCGCGAGGAGACGCCGCCCGAGGACGCGCCGTCCACCGATACGCCTTCCGAAGGGAGCTAGACGCCGGCTACTGTCTTGCGGCGGCGGACCGCAGCGTCCAGCGCTGCGCGTTCGCCGTCTGCGTGACGAGCGTCGGCGAAAAACCGCCGACGCCGTCGCGCAGCGCTGAGATCGCGACGGGCGAGCCGAGAAACGCGATCGGCACGTCGCGCAGCAGCAGCGCTTCGATGCGCGCGTACGCGCGCTTGCGCGCGCGCTCGTCGTACGACGCGAGCGCGTCGCGCTGCGCCGCGTCCATCGCGGCGCTGCAGTAGAACGAGTGGTCGTAGCCGTTGGGCGGGCGCTGGTCGCACGTGAACTGACCGCTGTCGTCCGGGTCCATCCCGGCGAACCAGCCGTAGAACGCGATGTCGTAGCGGCCGCGCGGTCAGGATGCCGCCTTGCGACGGCGGCGCGTCGAACATCTGCGGCAGATACGGGTGCACGCGCACGTCGGCGCCCACCGCAGCGAGCTCGCTTTGCAGCGCGACCGCTTCGACGCGGTGCGTCTTCGACGACTGGATGATGGCGAGGTCCAGCGCGAGCGGATGCGCGGGGCCGTAACCGGCCGACGCCAGCAGCGCGCGCGCGGCGGCGACATCGTGCGCGATCGGGCGCAGCGTGCGATCGGCCGCCCACAGCACCGGCGGCAGATCGGCGATCGCCGGCGTGTAGAAACCGTGCGTGACGTTCGCGCGAAACGACGCGGCGTCGATCGCCAGCGCGAGCGCGCGGCGCACGCGCACGTCCGCCGTCGCGCGCCCCGGAGCGTTGTTCATCATCACGCCCCAGTACGCGTTGAGCGGCGCCGTCGCGATGCGCAGGTGCGCGATGCCGCGCGCGTTCGCGGCGGCGTTCGCCGACATCGCATGCGCGCCGTCGAGGTCGCCGCTGCGCAGCGCGACGAGCTGCGTGTTCTCGTCGGGCATGAAGCGGATCGTGACGCGCGCGAGCGCGGGCTTCCCCTGCCAGTACGACGCGTTCGCGGCGAGCTCGAGCTGGTCGCCGCGCGCCCAGCGCACGACGCGGAACGGCCCGGTGCCGACCGGTGCGGAATTGAGCGGCGACTGCGCGAGCGACCCGCCGCGCAGCAGGTGCGCGGGCGCGACGTAGTACGGCGCGTCGCTCTCGGCGAAGACCGTGCCGACGAACGGCGCGAACGGCCGCTTCAGCCGAAAGCGCACGGTGAGCGCATCGGGCGTCTCGACGCGCGCGACGACGTCGTAGCCGTGGCGCGTCTGCACGATGCTGCGCGGGTCCATCACCGCGCGGAACGACGCCGCGACGTCGGCGCTCGTGAACGGCGCGCCGTCGTGCCAGCGCACCCCGCGCCGCAAACGATACGTGATGGTGAGCCCGTCGCGCGAAATGCCGCCGTTGGCGCGCGTCGGCACCACCGCCGCGAGCGCGGGAACGGGCCGGCCCGCCGCATCGCACGCAACGAGCGGATCGTAGATCAGGCGCAGGATCTCGTTGTCTTGAATCGACTGCGACAGCACCGAGATGAGGCTGCGCGGTTCGGCGTTGATCGCCAGGCGCAGCACCGCGTCCGCGCCGCCCGGTGCCGAAGAACGCGCGCAAGCGGCGAGCGCGAAGAACGCAATCGCCGCGAGCGCGCGCCGCAGCAATTCGGCTAGTCCGTTTCGCCGTACAGCGGGCGCACGTTGCGCTCGCCGCGGTGCAGGTAGTCGACGCCGTTCATCCAGGCCGGGCGCGGCGCGCCTTTGAGCCAGTAGTCGAACCACTCGTCGAGGTGCACCGTCCAGTACTTCTGGTGCTCGCGGTCGCGCAAGCCGTGCTCTTCGCCGTCGAACGCGAACATGTACGCCTCCTTGCCGAGCCGGCGCATCGCGGTGACGAACTCGATCCCCTGGAACTGCGGCACGGCGCCGTCGAGATCGTTGTGCACGGTGAGATACGGCGTCGTGATGTTCTTGATGTGAAAGAGCCCGGAGTTCTCGAGGTACAGATCGGGCCGGTCCCACGGCGTCGAAGCCGATGCGCGACTGCCCGTGCTCGTACTGGCCTTCGCGCACGACGCCGCTCTCGAGCCGAATGCCGGAGTACGCGCTGATCATGTCGTCAACCGCGGCGCCCGCTTCGACCGCGCGGAAGCGGTGCGTCTGCGTGATCATGTAGTTGATCTGGTACGCGGCCCACGAGTGGCCGGCGATACCGAGCCGCTGCGGGTTCACGTAGCCGGTCTTGATTGCGGCGTCGACCGCCGGCATGATGCAGTCCACCGCGCTCTTGCCGGGATGGCCGGCGCGGTAGTGCACGTCCGGCAGCAGCACGACGTATCCGTTGGAGACATAGCGCGTAAAGTTGGGGCTCGTGCCGGGCCCGGGCGAGTAGAACGAGTGGAACGTGCTGGCGTATGTCTCGTAGAAATACGTCAGCATCGGCGCCTTGCGGTCGGGCTGGATCCCGTCGGGGATCAGCATGATCGCGCGCAGCGGCGTGCCGTCCGCGGATTTGTAAGAGATGAGCCGCTCGGAGCCCCAGCGATATTTCGCCTGCTGCGGGTTCGCGTCGGTCACCTTCGTGAGGTGCCGGAACGACGAGTCCGTCGCCCACAGGTTGCGAAAGTTGCGGAACGACTCGCGCGCGAACACGTAGCGGTCGGCGTGCTTGGCGGCGATGGGCGCCAGCGTATAATCGTGCAGCCCGCCGTTGAACACGTTGCGACCGCCGTATACGACTTCGGGCGCTTTGAACAGCGTCGCCGGGACGCCGCCGCCGGGTGACACGCGCGCGTAGCCGCTGGAATAGTCGCGCGTGTCGATGAGCGACAGCAAGATCGGTTTGTCGGCGGGAAACGACGTCGCGTCCGGATCGGGATCGACCGGGCTGTACACCGTGTGCGTGCGGCGCCCCACGCCGCGCGTGAGGTTCGTCGCGGCGCCGGTGTCCGGGTTCGCGAGCCACACGTCGTACTCGTCGTAGAGCAGCACCCCGCGGTCGCCCGCGAGCCAGCCGCCGTTGCCGTACGGCGGCGGCGGCGCGGGATGATCGTCGTCCGTTTGATGGAAGGCGACGCCCGCGTGCGGCGCGAGCTCGACGCGCT
>CAVRRP010000030.1:0-63032 GCA_963723635.1 Vulcanimicrobiota bacterium
CCGATAAGAGGAACGGAGACGAAACCGTCCTTCGAAACCGTCGCCGAGCGCGAAAGCTCAGGGTGATCGAAGATCACGATGTCTAGAATATCGCCGGGGTGCACCACGGCGAGCGCCGGTTGGAACGCCGCCCGCGCCGTCCGCGCCGGCAGCATCGCGCATATCGCCGCGCGGCTTTGGCGCGTCCCGATGCGGGGCGGCCTAGGGCAGCCCGAAAGAGCGGAGTCGCACCATGATTACACCCTCGACGAGCAAGCGACGCGGACCTACGGCACATTTGCGGGCCGGGCTTCGTACAGCCTTTGTGTCATGGTCCGCGGTCACAAGGCCGGGTCGGCGGCGCGGCGAATCTCGCCCTGACGTGTCTTCGCGCGCCCTTTTGCTTTCCGTCGTCCTCGTGTTCGCCGGCCTCTCAGGCTGCAGCGGTGGCGGCTTCGTGCCCGGCGGGCCCCACTCGCTGGGCTCGGCCAAGCTGGATGCGATCGTGCGGACCTACGCGTCGGCGAACTCCGTCGACCCCAAACTCGTTGCCTCGGTCATCGACGCGGAGTCGGGCGGCGACCCGAGCGCCGTCTCGCGCGTCGGCGCCCAGGGACTGATGCAGCTGATGCCCGGAACCGCCTCGATGTACGGCGTCGCCAACCCGTTCGACCCCTATGCCAACGTGGACGGCGGGACGCGCTATCTCCATGACCTGCTGCGCCGCTACAAAGGAAACGTTCGACTCGCGGTTGCCGCGTACAACGCCGGGCCCGGTGCCGTCGATGCGGCGCACGGGATTCCGAAGTACGCCGAGACGCGCGCTTATGTCGACCGCGTCGTCGCCGGCATCCGCTAGGCCATGACGACCTTTCCGGGCGTTCGCACGCCCACGTTCGCGCGCGCCGCACCGCCGGGGCCGCGCGTGCTGCGCATCCTGGACTCCTACGTGCTCAAGGAGCTCGCGGCGCCGTTCGGGTTCGCGCTCGCGGCGTTCTTTTTGTTCTGGTTCGCGAACATCTTCGTGCTCGCGGCGGACTATCTGGTCAACAAAGGCGCGCCCATCTTTCTGGTGCTGCGCTTTCTGGTGTTCCGCATGCCGCAGGCGACGCCGATGGCGTTTCCGTTCGCGTGCCTGTTCGGCACGCTGCTCGGTATGGGGCGGCTCGCGGCAGACAACGAGATCAGCGCGCTGCGCACGTCGGGCGTGTCGTTCTTTCGCATCATCCGCCTGCCGCTGATCGCCGGCGTGCTGGTGGCCTTCGGTGCGTTCGAAGTCAACGAGCGCATCGCGCCGGTTGCGACGGACCTCTCCACGCGCAGCTTTTACCAGATCCTCTACAAGTCGCAGACGCTGCCGATCGAGCCGAACATCTTCCGCTCGGATCCCTCGACGGGCAACACGTTCTACATTCAGTCTGTCTCGCCCGACGGCCGCACGATGCAGAACGTGCAGATCTACCAGCCCGACCGCAACACGCCGTACGTGCAGATCCTCACGGCGAAGACCGCGCGCGTCGAGGGCACGACGATCGTGCTCGAGCACGCGGTGCGCACGCAGATCAAGTCGGACGGGCAGATCGCCGCGGTCGACGTGATGGTGAAAGATTTCCGCATGTCGCTGCCGATGGGCGACAACGGCCAGAACTTTCTCAGCAGTTCGTTCAATGATACGTACACGATGAACACCCAGCGCCTCGCGGAGCAGATCAAGTTTCGCAAGCAGACGGGTCAGGGCGGCACGGATCTCGCCGTGCAAGAGCTCACGCTGGGCACGAAGTACGCGTACCCCGTCGCGTCGTTCATCGCCGTGATCATCGCGCTGCCGCTCGCGGTGAAGTTCGGCAAGAAAGGCCGCACGCTGGGCATCGTGCTGTCGATCATCGTACTCTTCATCTACTACGCGATCGTCGCCGTCGCGGGAGCGTTCGGCAAGAACGGCGCGCTCGATCCGTACCTCGCCGCCTGGCTGCCGAACGTCATCACGGCCGCCGTCGGCGGCTGGCTCGTCTGGCGCGAGGACCGGTGACCCGGGCCGCGCGGCGGTTGAGCGCGATCGCCGTCGCGCTCTCGTTTGCCGTATGCTCCATGCCGGTGCCCGCGTGGGCGCAAGCGCCGCCCGACGATGCGGCGCGCGCGACGGCCCTGTTGCAGAAGTGCGGTTCGGCGTCCGCGCCGGCGGAGGCCGCGCCCGGTGCGCAGGCCGTGCAGGTCGCGCAGGTGACCTCACCGCCGCCCGAGCCGTCCCCGTCGGCCTCGCCGACGCTGCAGCCGTACGTCGGGCCGCCGATCGCGCCGCAAGGGCCGCAGATCCTCGTGCCGGTGCCCGCTTCGCCGTCGCCGGCCGCCGTGACGCCGCCGCCGGTGCCGAGCGCGTCGCCGGCGCCCAGCGGTTCGCCCGCGCCCGTCATCATTACGCCGGTCACCGTGCCGCCGTCGAGCAGCCCCATTCCCGCGCCGAATGTGAGCGCCGGGCCGGTCGGTTTGCCGTCGGAGTCGCCGCTGCCGTCGCCCTCGCCGTCGCCGGGCGACGTGCTCGACCCCAACACGTACGCGATCCTGGGCGACAAGCTGAGCGGCACCAACAAGCCGGGCGAGACGTTCGATCTCGACGGCCACGTGAACATCTTCTACCAGGACGGCGTGCTGGGCGGCGACCACGCGCACTACGACGGCCACCGCTACATCGACGTCACCGGCAACACGTTCTTGAAGAACCGCAGCGGCGACACCATCCTGTACGCCGAGTCGGTGCGCTTCGACGAGAACACGCAGAAGGCGACGCTGATCCGCGGGCGCGGCGAGTCGACGCAAGGCGTCGAGCAAGGAAAGCTGCATTTCGCGGGGACGTCGATGGTCACCGACCGCGCCGGCGTCACGCACGTCGAGCGCGCGAACATCACGACGTGCGAGAACCCGCGCGGCGGCTACCACATGGAATCGAAGACGCTCGACGTGTATCCCGGCGACAAGGCCGTGGCACGCAGTGCCGTGCTGTTCCTGGGCGCGCTCGCGATCTTCTACCTTCCGATCGTCGTGATCTCGCTGCGCCACGACGAGCCGGGCACGCGCCGTAATCCGGGCTTCGTGCCGATCATCGGCTACTCGGCGGCCGAAGGCTTCTGGGTCAAGGCGCGCATCGGCTTCTCGCCCAGCGACTACTACTACGGCTACTACCGGCTCGAAGAATACACGCGGATCGGCCTGGGGCTCGGATACGTCGCGACGTTCCGACGAAAAGACGGGAGGCGCCAGACCGACGTCGACTACTACCGGCTCAACAACAAGACGACCCAGACGAACAACCAGAACCTCAACGTCAAAGACCAAGAGGCGTTTTCGCGCTCGACGCGCGGTCAGTTCGGGTTCACCTACACCGGCAACTACGGGCCGCTCGTGTCGCTGCCGCCGCAGCTCAACCTCACGGCGGCGCTCGACCACGGCAACGAGCGCGGCGACCGCCAGAACTACAGCTTCACCCGCTCGTCGACCGGCTCGCAGGCGTCGTCGGACAACTACGGCCTCAGCGACCACCGCGCGTTCTCGCCCAAGCTGAGCAACGACTTCACGCTGTCGTACACGACGAGCGAGAACACCGGCTACCCCGGCGCGACGACGCTGCACTTCGAGACGCTCACGCACTTCATCGGCAAGTCGTACGACTACGACTTCACGATGGACCGCTACGACGCGTCGACGCCCAGCAACATCCAAAAAGAGCCGGAAGTCACGATCCACCCGCACGACCCGCTGTTTCCGCGGCTCAAACTGCTGCCGATCGCGGCGCAGTACACGCTCGGGCTCTACAACGATCCGGAGGCGACGCTGACGACGTCGCGCGGCGAAGCGCGCTTCATCATGGGCCCCGCGCTCGCGCACGTGCTGGGCAGCGATTTCTCCGCGACCGTCACCGTGCAGCAGGACGCGTACGGCACCGGCGATCTCAAAGCGCAGATCAACCAGGAGGCGACGCTCACCACGCCGCTGTTCGGCCACCTGCTCAACGTGATCTCGTACAGCGAGTCGCACGTGAACGGCCCGTTCGCGGAACCGTTCAAGACGATCGACGTGCTGGGCAACGGCGCGAAGCAGGCCAACGACGTGCTGCGCATCTTCAACGGCGACGTGTACTCTCTCTCGCTCACCGCGACGACGTTTTTCAACCGCCAGGCGCAGGCCGTCGGCTACCAGCTCACGTCGCGGCCGTCACCGCGCTCGACGCTGCTGATCGGCGGCAGCTTCACGCCGGGCCCCGGCAACGGCTTCGACCGCACCAACGTGCAGATCTCCACGCCGTTCGGCTATCAGAGCGACTTGCAGTTCTCGACGTTCGTCGACTGGAAAGCGCACGGGCGGCTGGAGAGCAAGAACATCTACTACCGCCACATCGTCGGGAACTGCTACGAGATCCGGCTCTCGTACAGCGAGGACACCAAGCAGGTCACCGCGAGCATCGACCTGCTGGCGTTCCCGTCGCACGCGGTGAACTTCGGGATCGGCCAGACGTCGCTGAGCTCGATCATCCCGCAGAGCTTCTCGACGCAGTCGTTCGGGACCGGCGGGCCGTAACGCCGTCCTTCGTGATCGAGACGGCCTGGCTGCGGTATAAGGGGCGATATGAACACGTACACGCAGCCTTGCGAGTATCAGGAGTGCAACTGCACGGTCACCGGCGGCGTCGAGGGCGCGGCGTATTGCAGCGCGGAGTGCGAGCAGCGCGACTCCACCGACGAGGAGATGGAGTCGAACTGCGTCTGCGGGCATCCGCCCTGCGATACCGAGTAGCTCGGAAGCTCGCTCGGCGCGGAGCGCGCGCCCCTTACGGGGCGCGGGTGGCCGGTGACGACGGGCTCGGGATGGGGCTGGGGACCAGGCCGTTCGGCGGCTGGCTGAACACCTCGATGCCCGTGATCTGCGAGCCCGCGTTCGACAGCGTCGTGTTGTTCGCCGGCTTGAAGTAGTTCTTGTTGATCTGCTGCGTGGTGTCGAAGTCGAACTTGTAGTCGGCGCTGTTGGGGTTGGTGGTGCTCAGCGAGTCGATCGGGTTGGACGAACGGTCCAGCGTGAACAAGCTGACGTTCCACAGCGGCAAGCTGTACATGTACGGCGGGCAGATGCGGTTCGTGCTGGTGATCGGCGGCGGGCTCGCGGACGGCACCGGCTGATCGAGCAAGCAGCGGTTGAACGTGATCTGGAACCCGAACGACGAATTGCCGGAGGGGATCGACGTCTGGAAGTTCACCGACCCCGAAGGATACGTCAGCTGGAACGCCTTGGAACCGCCGCTGACCGGGTCTTGGTAGATCTGATAGAGCAGCGGCGCGCTCGCCACCCCCGAGCCTCCGCCGACGATGAAAAAGTACGACCAGTTCTTGAAGTCGCTGTTGTAGCCTTGGGCGGTGGGTTGCTGGTCGTTCCCCGATGTATTGAACACGATGAGATACGCCACGTTCGCGAAGTCGAGCGTGCCCGCCGTGTCGAAGCGGATGAGCGTCTGCCCCTCCTGCAACAGCGCGTTGGCGTTGGGCGCGTTCAAGCCGGTCACCTGACGACCACACCCTGAGATGATCAACATCGCTGCAACTACGACTGCCATACCGAGTCGACGCACGCCGTTCTCCTCCGCGACCGTTCGCAGCACGGCCGTCGCACTTTTGTGCGCGTTCGGGCTGCATCTCGCCTTCCCGCTGACAACGTGGTGGTGGCTCGCTCCGTTCGCCGCGGCGGGGCTCTTCGCGACGTGGTGCACGCTGTCGCCGCGCAAGGCCGTGCTCGTCGGCTACGCGAGCGGGCTGGTGTTCTTCACGCTGGGGTTCTCGTGGTTCGGCGAGACCGCCGGCGCGCTGGTCGGGCCGGCGGCGCCGATCCTGGACGTCGGGCCCGCGCTCGTCGAAGCGTTCGCGTTCGCATTCGCCGCGGTCATCACGTCGCTTGCGGCGCAGCGGTGCGACGTGCGCGCGGTGCCGTTCGTCGCCGCCGCAGCGTTCGCGCTGGGCGAGCAGCTGCGCTCGACGTCGCCGCTCGGCGTGCCGCTCGAGCAGCTCGGCATCACGATGATCGATTCGCCGCTGCGGCCGCTCGCCGCGTTCGCGGGCGGATACGGGCTGACGTTCGTGACGGTGCTGCTCGGCGCGTCGCTGGGATGGTGGCTGCTGTCGCTGCGCGACACACGGCGCGCGCTGACATGCGGTGCGGTGTGGGCGGGCGTGGTGGTGTGCACGTTCGCGGCATGGGCGGTGTGGCCGGCGCGGCACTACGCGCCGCCGGCACGGCGCGTCGCCGCGGTGCAAGGCGGGATCGCGCAGACCGTGAAGCGCAGCGACACGGGACTCGCGCTCGCGATCGGCCGCTACACGGCGATGACCACCGCGCTGCGTGCGCAGCACCCCACGCTCGTGCTGTGGCCGGAGACGGTGATCACCACGGACTTGTTGCGCGGGAGATGGGCCCGCGCTGCGCGCGCGGTTCGCGAAGCTTGCGGCCGATCTCGGCGCGACGCTGTACGCGGGCGCCTTCTGGGACGACGGCACGAGGCTCCAGAACGCGCTGCTGATCTTCGACCCGCACGCGAACCGCAGCGACATCGCCGGCCTGTACGTCAAAGAGCAGCTCGTGCCGATGGCGGAGTATCTGCCCGGACCGGCATGGCTGCGCTCGCTGCCGTATGCGAACCAGATCGGCGGCTTCAAACCCGGTCGCAACATCCAGGAGACGTACGCCGGCGCGACGCCGCTGATCTGCTGGGAATCGGTGTTCGGCGACATCGCGCACGACCGTCTGAAAGACGACCCGTCGCTGTTCTTGATCGCGACGGACGACGCGTGGTTCGGCACGACGGAAGGCCCGTACGAGCACGCGCAGGGCGCGACGCTGCGCGCCGTCGAGACGGGTCGCTGGGTGCTGCGCGCGGCGGCGACGGGGATCAGCGGAATCGTCGCGCCGGACGGCACGTGGACGCAGCGCACGGCGCTCGGCGGCGCGGCGACCGTCGTGGGCGACGTGGGCGCGCCGGCGCCCGGGCCCTACGCGCGGCTCGGCCCGGCACCGGTCGGCATCGCGATGGCGTTCATCGTGGTCGTGCCGTTTCTCGCGCGGCGGCGGCGCGCCTGATGCGTCTGAGCTGGCGTCCGTTCGCGGTGCTCGCGGTGCTCGCGTTTCTCGCGTGGGTCGGCTACGAGATCGGGCGCGCGGGCGGCGACATCGCGGTGCCGCGCATGGCGACCAACGATACGCTGACCGGCGGCACGATCCACGGCAAGCGAATCGACCAGCGCGCGTGGTCGCTCGACTTCGACACGGCATCGGTGAGCCCGGACGGTTCGTCGGCGACGATCGCGCACGTGCGCGACGGCCGCATCCACCGTCCCGGCAAACCGGACGTGACGATGACCGCCGACGGCGTCATCGTGAACCGCCTCACCAACGATTTCACCGTGTCGGGACCGGTGACGTTCGTCGAGCCCGAAGCCGGCGGCCGCATCCGGCGCTTCACCACCATCGGCGCGCATTACCTCGGCGCGACGCGCATGCTGCAGCTCGATCACACCGCAACGATCACCGAAGGCACGACGAAGGTCACCGTCGCCAACGCGAAGGTCGACTTCCGCACCGGCGACGTCACCGTCGGCCGCATGGAAGGCACGCGCTCGTGACGGCGCTCGGCGAAAAGAAAACCGCGCGGCGTTTCGATACGCCGCGCGGATGGTTTCGGGGTGTCGCTTTTCGTTTCGTCAGGTCTCGTCGGGTGCTGCGTTCTTCTTCGCTTCGGCGATGAGCTTCTTGACTTTTTGGCCGCCCTTGTGACCGATCTGCTCGTAGAAGCCGGGTCCGTACTTGTCCTTGACGACCTTGCCGCCTTTTTGGCCGATCGATTCGTAGAACTCGGCGCCGTGGCGTTCACGCGTCGCCTGTCCGCCTTTGCGGCCGATCTCTTCGTAAAATCCGGAGCCGTACCGGTCGCGAACCGTGTCGCCGCCTTTTTTCCCGGCTTCACGCACCGACATCTCGCCGTCGACCTTCTCCGTCCGCGCTTTCGTCACAGCGGGCTTCTTGGAGTCGGCCATGCGTCAGCCGGCCGTTTTCGTCGTGCGTTTCAGCTTCTGCCCGCCTTTGGCACCGATCTCCTCATAAAACGACGGGCCGTACTTGCTCTTCGTCGCCTCGCCGCCTTTGCGTCCGATAGCTTCGTAGAACTCGCTTCCGTACTTGGCCTTCACGCGATCGCCGCCGCGTTTCCCGGCCTCGCGCACGCTCATCCCGCCACCGTTTGTCGTCGTCATGTTGTCGTTGGTCGCCATGTTGGAAATAGTCCCCCTGAGCTGTCGGCCCACCGTCTGCCTCGTACCCAGCGGAAGCTAGGTTAAACGCTGCTCTGGACGATCTTGGAGCGCCCCCGCGTCTATGACGGACAGGGCGGCGAACCGTTCACCACCGATGTCGCCGTCGCGGACGGACGGGTCGTCGCAATCGGGGACCTTACCGATCGCGATGCGCACGAACGCGTTCCGTGCGACGGATTCGCGCTTGCGCCGGGCTTCATCGACGTTCATTCCCACTCCGACACGCTTTGGCTCGTCGATCCGCGCTGCGAAGGAAAAATTCGTCAAGGCGTCACGACGGAGATCGGCGGGAACTGCGGTATGTCGGTCGCGCCATTGTACGGTAGCGCGCTGAAGCAAAGCGCGCCGTCAACGCGCGCGACTATCGGCTCGACGTGCAGTGGACGACGTTCGACGCGTTCTTCACGCTCGTCGAGCGCGAAGGCGTCGCGCTCAACGTCGCGTCGCTGGTAGGACTCGGCACGACGCGCTCGTGCGTCGCCGGCCCAGCCGCGCGGCGGCTGGAGCGCGAAGAAGTCGACGCGCAGAACCGCCTGATCCGCGGCGCGGTCGAAGAGGGCGCGCTCGGCGTGTCGAGCGGTTTGATCTACGAGCCCGGGCGCTATGCGGATCTCGACGAGCTCGTCGCGTGCGCGCGCGCGGCGCGCGACGCCGGCGCGCCGCTGTACGCGTCGCACGTGCGCAACGAAGGCGACGACGTCGAAGCGGCGATCGCCGAAGCGCTCGCGGTCGGCGAACGCGCCGAGGTCGCGGTGCAGTGCTCGCATCACAAAGCGGCCGGCAAGAAGAACTGGGGCAAAGTGCACCGCACGCTGGCGGCGATCGACCGCGCGCGCGCGCGCGGGATCGCGGTCGGCTGCGACGCGTACCCGTACGTCGCGTCGTGGACGGAGCTCGCGACGGTGCTGCCGCCCGACCGTGCGCGAAGGCGGCGACGACGCCGCGCTCGAGCGTTTGCGCGATCCCGAGCAGGCGCTCTCGATCGCGCTCGCGATGCAGCTCGCGCGCGATCCCGCGCTCGGCGGCGACGGCTGGGACACGATCATGGTGACCAGCGCCGGCAGCGAACGCAACGCCGAGCTCGCCGGCATGCGCGTGAACGAGATCGCGCGGCAGTGGCGCACGACGCCGCAGCGCGCGGTGATCCGGCTGCTGGTCGAAGAAGAGATGCGCGTCGAGTCGGTCTTCTTCTCGATGAGCGAAGACGACGTCGCGACGGTGCTCAGCGCGCCGTTCTGCAGCATCGGCAGCGACGCGTCGGCGCGCGCGTTCGCCGGCATCACCGCGCGCGGCGTGCCGCACCCGCGCACGTACGGCACGTTTCCGCGCGTGTTCGGCCGCTACGTTCGCCAGCGCCGCGTGTTCGACATCGCCGAAGCGGTGCGCCGCATGACGTCGCTGCCCGCCGCGCAGTTCGGGTTGCGCGACCGCGGCACGATCGCGCCGGGAATGCACGCCGATCTCGTCGTGTTCGATCCCGAGCACGTCGTCGACCGCGCGACGTACGAGCACCCGTTCGTGCCGCCCGACGGCATTCGCGACGTGTACGTCAACGGCCGCGCCGTGGTGCGCGACGCGCGCGCTCACGGGCGCGCGCCCCGGGCACGTGCTGCGCAACGGCCGTTCGTCCGCGGGCTCGGCGTGAACCTCGGCGATCTCGAACCGGCGCGGCGCGCGGCGCTGCTCGCCGGCGCGACGCGCGTGCGGCTCGCGCGCGGCCAGAGCGCGTATCTTCCGGGCGACCGCGCCGACCGCGTGTTCTTCGTGCGCAGCGGGCGGGTGAAGATCGTGCGCACCAACCCGTCGGGCGCGGAAGCGATCGTCGGCATCCGCACGGCGGGCGACGCGTTCGGCGAGCTCGCGAGCGTCGACGAAGGCGTGCGCGCGACCAGCGCGACCGCGCTCGAACCGACGGAGGCGGACGCGATCGCCGCGGCGGCGTTCGGCGCCGCGCTCGAAAACGACGTCGCGATCGCGCGCGCGTTCGCGCGCGGCGTCGCGCGCCGGCTCGCCGCAGCGGAGCGCGAGCTGGCCGAGCTGATGGGCAAGAGCGTCCCCGGCCGGCTGGTCGACGCGCTGGGCCGGCTCGCCGCCGAGCACGGCGTCCCCGAGCCGGGCGGCACGGTGCGGATCGGGCTGAACCTCACGCACAAAGACCTCGCCGACCTGATCGGCACCAGCCGCGAGACGCTCACCAAGGAGCTCAACGTGCTCGCCGACGTGGGACTTCTGCGCGTCGCGCACAAGACGGTCACCCTGGTGCAGCCGCAAGCGTTCCCGTTCGCCCGACGCCCCGTCGACGAGCAGTCCGAGCCGTGACGCGCGCCGAACTCATCGCCGCGGCGCTCGCGGCGCTGGCGCCGCAGCGCGCGTTCGCCGCGCCGCAAGCTGCCGCGTCACCGCTGCCGCGCGGCGCGTCCTCACCGACGCCGCGCGGCGTCTTCGCCGACGTCACGCTCGAACGCCAGGGGACCGCGCTGCTGGCGCCGTTCACGGTCGCGATCACGCTGCACAACGCCGCCGACCACATCGTGCGGCTGCGCTTTCCGACCGCCGATCTCTTCCGCGTCGACGTGCTGCGCGACGAGGCGCCGGTGTGGTCGTCGGTCACCGGGCACAAGCCGATCCCGATCACGCGCCAGCTCGACGTGCCGCCCGGCCAGCTGCGCGTCGCGCAGGTGATCGTGGACTCGACGACCGACGACCACCGCGCGTTCGCGCCCGGCCGCTACACGGTGCGCGTCGCGATGCTCGGCACGAACTTCGGCGTGATCGTCAACAAGCCGGTGACGTTCGACCCGCCCGCGACGATCGCGACCGCGTTCGCGACGAAGCCGGGCACCGTCATCACCATCGCGGGCGAACCGTACGTCGACGGCGGCACGCCGCGTCTGCGCGACGGCACCGGCACGATCCGCCTCTCGCGCGCGCTCGGCATCCGCCCGACCGGAACGTACGTCGTGCGCGGCTTCCTCGACGCCGTCGGCGACGAGCGCGTGTTCGACGTCGGCCGCAGCGCGCCGGCCTTCGAAAACGCCCCGTCGCCGCAGCCGTAGCTACAGCAGCTTGCCGTCGTCGTCGGCGCCGAGCAGCAGCTTGCGCACGACCGCGATCGGCGGGTTGCCGTGCGCCAAGAACGCGTCGTGGAACTTCTGCAGCGTGAACGACGCGCCCAGCTTCTTGCGGTAGTCGTCGCGCAGCTTGAGGATCTCCAGCTTGCCGAGCGTGTAGTAGCCGTAGAGCGGGTCCTGCGTGCCGCGCAGCGCTTCGCGGCGCGCCGCGATCTCCGGCATGAACGCGTTGTCCTGGAAGAAGCGCGTGCCTTGCTCGACGGTCATCCCTTGCGTGTGCTCGCGCAAGCCGACCAGATAGCGCGCTTCGCGCTGCAGCGCCAGCGCGAGCTGCGCGAGCCGCACGCGCGGGTCGCCGTCGCCCCAGCCTTCGTCCACGATCATCTGCTCGTCGTAGTGCGCCCAGCCTTCGCTGTACGACGGGTTTCCCGAGATCGCGCGCACCAGCGACAGATGCTCGAACTTGTGCAGCACGAAGTTGAGGTAGTGGCCGGGCATCACCTCGTGCGCGCTGATCACCGGGAACGCGAAATTGTTGTAGAACGACAGGTGCTGCTCTTGCTGCGCCGGCGTCCACGCCGGGTCGGGCGGCGTGACGTAGTAGTACGCCTGCGTCGCGACGCGCTCGAACGCGCCCGGCGTGTTCATCGACGCGAACGACGTCTGCCGGTTGAACGACGGCGTCTCGCGCACGCGCACGTCGAACTCCGGCGGCAGCGTCACGAGATTCTTGCGCGCGACGAACGCGCGCAGCGCCGCGAGCGAGCTCTGCGCGGTGCTCAGCAGCGTGTCCGCCGACGGGTGCTGCTTGCCGAGATCCGCGAACACGTCCGCGGCCGGGCGCGGCGGATCGATCTTCGCCGCGGTCGCGACGAACGCGGCTTTCGTCTCGTCGAGCGCGCGCTGGCCGACGCGCTCGTACACGTCCAGCGGCAGCGCGCGGCCTTCTTGCAATTCGAGCCGCCGCGCGAACGACGCCGCACCGATCGCGAACGTGCCGCTCGGGTGCGCGAGCGGCCCCGGCCGTCATCGCATCGAAATAGTCGCGCACCGCCGCAACCGCCGCCGCGTTCGCGTCGGCGAGCTCGCGCGCGAGCGCGGCGTCGTGCAGGTCGGCGAACGCGGCCGGCACGACGACGGTGAAGAACGCCAGCGTACCGGCGATGTCGGACTTCGCCAGCTCGGCGGTCGTCGCGTCAACGGTCGTGACGTTCGCTTTGCCCGCGGCGAGCAGCGCGGGGATCGCGCGCTCGCGCGCGATCGTCGAGCGCGCGCGTTCGGGCAGCGGCGCGAACTCGCGCGAGAACAAGCCGTAGATCGCGTACGACGCCGCCGACGTGTACAGGCTCGGATTGTGCTTCCAGCGCTGTTCGGTCTCGTCGTCGAGCAGCTGGCGCTGCAGCGCCGCGCGCATGATCTGCACGTCGGCGGCGTCCTCGTCGTTCAGCGGCCCGCCCGTGCGCTGCAGCGTGTCGAGGTCCGCGAGCTGCGCGTGCGCGCTCGCGATGCGCGCCGCGAACGCGTCCGCGGACAGGTCGGGGAGCCGGTCGTCGTACGCGTGGATGCCGGCCTGCGTCGCGGCCGACGGCTGGTCGGCGAACAGCCGCTGCACGTATGCCGTCTCCAGCGCGCCCAGCCGCGGCGACGCCGTGCCGGCGGGCGGCAGCGCGATCCCGCTCTGCGCCCCCGACGGCGCGGGTCCGAGCATCAGGGAGATGAGGACGGCGGCCGCGAGCGCGGCGGAAGAGACACGCATGCGTGCTCTCTTACGACCAGCGCAGCAGCAGTCCGTTCTCGACGAGCCCGCCGCCGAAGCCGTACAGCAGCACCACGTCGCCGGCTCGGACGCGCCCGTCGTGCACCGCGGGCGCGAGCGCCAGCGGGATCGACGCCGCCGAGGTGTTGCCGCACCACTCCAAGCTCATCAGCGCGCGCTCGTACGGGATCCCGGTGCGCTTGCAGATCGACTCGATCATGCGCGCGTTCGCGCTGTGCGGCACGAACCAGTCGACGTCCGCGGCCTTCAGCCGCGCCGCGTCGAGCATCTCGGCGACGCCGTTGGTCACCGCGGTGACGGCCCACTCGTACACGGCGCGGCCGTTCTGGCGCAGGAAGCGGTCCGGCTCGACGACCCCCGCGATCTCGCTGCGCAAGCCGGTGAGGAACAGCTCTTTGCCCAGCGCGCCGTCGCTGGCCGCGCGGCGCGCCAGCAGCGTCGGCGGCGCGTCCTCGGGCGCGTCGACGAGCACCACGCCCGCGCCGTCGCCGAACAGGATGCACGTCCCGCGGTCCTGGTAGTCCATGACCTTCGACATCGTCTCGCCGGCCGCGACGAGCACCTTGCGCGCGCGCCCGGTGTTCACCAGCGCGTCCGCGACGTCGAGCCCGTACGTGAAGCCCGCGCACGCCGCGGTGATGTCGATCGCGCCGACGTTGCTCAGCCCGAGCCGGTGCTGCAAGCGCGTCGCCACGCTGGGGAAGCCGTAGTCCGGCGTGGACGTGCACGCGATGACGTAGTCCACCCCGTCGAGCCGCCCGCCGCGCGCCTGCATGTCGGCGACGGCCGCCATGCACAGGTCGCTGGTGTACTCGTCGGCCTCGGCGATGCGCCGCTCGCGAATGCCCGTCCGCCGCACGATCCAGGCGTCGTCGGTGTCCACCAGCGACGCCAGGTCGGCGTTCGTCAGCCGCTTGTGCGGAAGGTAGGTCCCGATGGACCCGATCCGGATCGACGAGCGCACCGTGCCGACGGCCGGGGCGAGGGGAAGGGTCTGCGCCACCCGGCCGCCTTCGCCGCCGCTCCGATGGACCTCTTGCACTGCCACACCGGCCCGCATACCCGCTTGCGGGTCAGATCGTCACGAGGCCGCTCGCCGGCTCGGGCGCGCTCGGCTGGGCGAACAGCGAGCGGTACAGCCCGACGATCGCGATCGTGTAGTAGCCGGTGTACGCCTGCGCGACGAGCATCGCGAGGACGAACCCGATCCCGCGACACGACGATCAGGCCGAGCGGCGGCATGTGCGGCTCGGTCTGCCCGGGACCGGGGATGATCGCGAACTCGAGCGGCAAGATCGCGAACGTCGCCAGAAAGCTGATCCCGTACTGGATCCCCAGCAGCACCAGCAGCGCGATCGCCGACGCCCCGAAGAAGCGGCGCACGAGCCGGAACGACTCGCCGATCGCCGTGAACCCGCCGCGCCCGCCGCTGACGACGGACGGCACGACGTACATCGTCACCAGCGGCAGCGCGAGCAGCGCGAGCCCCAGCGTCGGCAGCATGAGGATCAGCGCGGCGATCGCGACGCCGGCCAGGCCGATGAAGGCGACGATCAGCGCGCCCGAGCGCGTCCGAAATGCGGTGAACCCGTCGCCGAACGTCGCGGTGCCTTTCGCCCACGCCGCGTCGGCCATCCCGTACATCGCGGCGAACGACCACAGGCCCACGACCAGCAGACGACGACGAACACGAGCCACGCGACGACGAGCGCGCCGCCGATGGGCGGCGATCGCGTGCGCTCCAGCCCGCCGTGCGCCAGCGCCGCGACGACGAAGGCGGCCATGAACGCCGCGGTGCCTGCGATGACGATCACGGCCGCGATGACCGGCGGCAGCGCGACGATCCAGTTGCGGCGGAACACCGCCCACGAGAGCGACAGCAGCGTCTCGAACCGGATCGGTTCGGGTGCGGGCGGCGGCGTGACGATCACGAGCTGCTCCTCCTTCGCGCGCGAGATCGCGCAGCAGCGCGGCGTACACCTGCGCGCTGCGGTCGCGCAGGTCGTCAGATCGCCGTCGTTCTCGACGACGTAGTCGGCCCGCGTGCGCGCGAGCGCGGGATCGATCTGCGCCGCCATGCGGCGCTCGACCGCCGCGCGCTCCGTCGCGTCGCGCGCGACGACGCGCGCCACCCGCACGTCGGCCGGCGCGAAGACGACGACGGTCTTGTCGCACGCGCGCCAGAACTCGCCCTCGAACAGCAGCGGCACGACGTGCACCACGAGCCCGTCGGGCGCCGCCGCCTCCAGCTCGGCCCCGCGCGCCCGCACCCGCGGATGCGTGATCGCGTTGAGCCGCGCCCGCGCCGCGTCGTCGGCGAACACGATCGCCGCGAGCGCAGGCCGGTCGAGCGCGCCGTCCGCCCCGATCGCCGCCGGCCACAGCGCGGCGATCTCCCGCAGCCCGTCGGACCCGGGCGCAACGACCTCGCGCGCGAGCGCATCGGCGTCGATCACGGTGGCGCCGCGCTCCGCGAAATACGCCGCAACGGCGCTCTTCCCGGACCCGATCCCGCCGGTCAGCCCGACCCTGAGCTTGGCCATCGCGAAGCCGGTTCGCAGCAGACAGGAGAACCGCCCGCCGTAATCAAGTTTATTCCGGTCCCATGAATGTGGCGTTTAGGCGAACCTTAATCGTGCCGTTTCATATTAAAGGTTATTCGATATGGTTGAATAAGAGAGCTCGTGGCCAAGCTTATCCAGCGCCGTTGGGATGCCCAGCTTGCTGGGATCGACGTACCTCGGCGCGACCGCCGATCGTGCACCTACCACGCCTATCTGCCGGACGAGCTGCAAGGCCGCGCGTTCACGTTCGAAGGCCCGGTTGCGGCCGACATCGCCGACGCCGAACACGCTGTCGCCGGCCTCAACGCGCGAGCAACGACGCTGGTCGATACCGAAGCGCTCGCGCGCATCCTCCTGCGCGCCGAATCCGTCGCCTCGTCACGAATCGAAGGGCTGGAGATCGGCCCGCGCCGACTGCTTCGCGCCGAGTGCCCGCCAGCTCGGCGACGGGCGCGAAGACGTCGGCGCTGCGGAAGTCCTCGCAAACATCGATGCCATGGTCTTCGCCGCGGATTCCGTGCGCGACGGCGAACCGATCTCCCGCGACACCATCCTCGAGGTGCATCGGCGACTGCTCGCACCAACCCGTCTCCGCGAGCACGGCGGCCAGTTTCGAACGGTGCAAAACTGGATCGGCGGAAACCGCTACAACCCGTGCTCGGCCGAGTTCGTCCCGCCTCCGCCGGACGACGTACCGCGCTTGATCGACGACGTGATCGATTTCTCGAACGACGATGCGCTGCCGGCCGTGGCTCAGGCAGCGCTGGCGCACGCGCAATTCGAAACGATCCACCCCTTCGTCGATGGAAACGGGCGTGTCGGCCGGACGCTGATCCACATGATCCTGCGTGCGCGCGGGCTGGCGCGCCGCGTGCTGCCCCCGGTGTCGCTGGTGCTCGCCACATGGGCGGACCGCTACGTCGCCGGGCTCAGCGCGACTCGCTATCGCGGGGAAGCGACGTCGAACGCGGCGCACGACGGCGTCAATCAGTGGGCGGGACTCTTTGCGACGGCGTGTCGCCGCGCCGTCGACGACGCGAACCATTTCGAGGAACGCGTCGCGCGATCCAACGAGAATGGCGGAACGGGTGGGGACGATACGGTCGGACTCCGCGACCGCGATCCTGATCCAAAAGCTGCCGGGAGCCCCAATCGTCACCGTCCAAAGCGCGGCGGAACTGACCGGACGCAGCGTTCAGGCGGCAAACGCGGCCGTGTCGCGCCTACTCGAAGCGGGCATTCTGACGCAGTCCGGGGTGGGCCGGCGCAACCGCGCCTTCGAAGCGCGCGCCGTGATCGAGCGTTCACGGATTTGGAACGACGTCTGGCGAGGAGGAAGGAAATACCGAGTTCACCGCCCAACGACGGGTGCCGTACCGCCGCGGCGGCAAACGCTGAAAGCATGTCCTCAACAACCACCGAATCGATTCCGCGGTTAGGCGACCTGAGCAGGCCATGGCGAACCGTGTGCGCAGCGCAAACGAACGCCTCATTAGGACGTGACGGTGAAGTTGACCTCGTTGGAATAAAGGGCCGGGAAAACATTCATCAGGTGCGACGGACCGGGTTGCACGATCGGTGTGAAGGTCGCTCTGATCTTATAGGCTCAGAGTGCAGGTAGTACGCAGAGCGCACATTGACGGCAATCGTCAACGGGCATGCGTCCGATAGAAGTTCGGGACGTACCATCGAAATCAATTCCTGATACTCGGGGCGCGTCGGCAGCGTGGATCCGGTGCGGAGGTCGGTGATCGAAATCATGAGCGCGCCAGGGGGGCACTTACGACGAGATTGACCGGGCCAGCTACAGGGTGGAGCACCAGATACGCGGTCAGTGGCGCGTTCCCGATGACCGAGCTGCTCGAAAGCTTCAGCGAAAGCGTGACGGGGCCGTTTCGGTCGCTGCTGGAGCCTCGGACGTCAGTCCCTACGGCGCCGGCGAACGGCGCGCATGACGCCGCCGGCGCCGGCGACGCGTCGCCGTTCGCCGCGCACGGTGTGATCGCCAGCAGACACCAAAACGCTATGGAGCGGGCAAGAGCGGTGTCGTCTGCTGCCATTTGTTTTGCACACGACGGGCGTGTGAGGTCTGGTTGACATACGTGGCGCTACACGATGGAAAGTATTCGGTTCCGGACGGTACGGTGGAACTCATGGTTGGTGCGGCACCGGGGCAAAGTCCTTGTTCACGGTCGTTCCATTGACACACCACACGTTCGACGCAACGTTCGTGATCGTCGCTCCGGCCGACCACGTCAACGTGCTATTCAGGAGCGGCACCCAAAAACTGTGGTCGTTAGGCTTGTACATGAAGGTATCGGAGAACGAGTATGACGTAGTTGCGATACATACGTATTCGTTAGGCCTATACCGGGGGCATCATAAGCGCTCCAGGTCGCCGTCGTCGCTACTCCCGGCAAGTATAGCGGAGAGTTGTCGAGCTGCGGAGGAGGTACGTAGGTGACGTTTCTCACGTGGTTTTGCGCATCAGTAAATGCTTCGCTCTGCGTGATCAGTTGATTCATCGCTATCGTCCCTGGAAAGCCCGCATCGTTCGTGACGTTGAAGCTGAAATCGACGCACTCGTTTTGCGGCGTTCCGCAGCTTAGAAAATAGCCGCCATTTCCGTCGGATCGCTGACCGGTATTCTCGCGGCCAGGGTGGACCGTTATCGAAGCGCTGCTCGTCGGCATTTGAACGTTATAGTCCGCAGTCGCCTGAAGATCTGCGCTTTCATTGTTGTCGATCCGTGTGAGCGTCGCGGTCACCGTCACGGTATTGTCCTGCGGAAGATACCAGAAGAACGCGAGCTGCGGGCTCAGTCGATCGGTCCAATAACCGATCGGCTCGGGCGTAGCGCCATTCAGCTGATAATCCTTCGCAGTATACCCTGGAATGTTCCAGGTAGGGTTCGTGAGATTGTACGTCCCCGATCCCCCGATCGGCTTCGCGCGGACGAGTAAGCTGGTCTGCCGTCCGACGACGGTCTGCTGCGTTGTAGGCGGGTTGCCGCTGACAACGGGTGCCCCAGGAAGATTTTGATCGACGATTTGGAGCTTCGGGCACGCGCTCAAGATCGATTTCGCACAGAGCACTTGCGTCTGAAGGCTGAGGTTTCCGACATTAGGGCCCGGTCCGGAAGCTACGGTAAAGCCGATGGTCTCCGACAACATTCCGGGTTTCTCATTCGCACTGACAGTAATCGTGCTCCACGAATATGATCCAGGCGCGACTGCAGTCGGAGAAAAGGAGATCGCCACGTCCGCCGGCCCCCCAACGACATATGGTGCGTAGGTCGAATTCGCGCAACTCGTGTTTCCGTTGCAATTCACCGTTACCCCATAGCTTGATGTAGGGAAGGTCTGCACTTCGCATGCGTTGTTCGGAAAACACGTGTCGACCGTTTGCGAGTTCCATGCGGTCGAGCTTTTCCGTCCCCCGCTGGCGCCGGCGCCGGCACGCAATTGTGCCACCGCGTATGGCTGCCCGGCGGGCGGGGAGCCGCTTGGAGCCGCGATCGGCGAGTTGGTCCTACCGCCTGACTGCGGGGAAACGGACCCGCCTCCGCCCGAGCACCCAGCGAGAGGCACGGCTGAAAGCGCAAGGATCACAGCCCCCGCATGCAACACCCGGAATACCAAACCAGCCATGTCGTTCATCGCACACCCATTCGCATGACATCGATCGCTTAGTTGCGTCCATCATGCCATAAGCCCAAATTGTCCGTCAAGTAAACCGAGCGAGCGGCGTCGTATATGGGCGCCATGAGTGCGACGACGACCACCGCCCCGGCTTTCGACGTCACCGATCACCCGCTGGTCCACGACGTCAACCAAGAGCACAGCGACAACCTCTCCGCCGTCGAGAAGGTCTGCAAGCGAATCGCCGACTCGACCGGCGCGCCGATCGCGCTGTTCCTCGCGGTCGTTATCCAGATCATCTGGATCCTAGCCGGAATGGTCACGAAGTTCGACCCGTTCCCGTTCACGTTCTTGCTGACGTGCTCGAACGTGCTGCAGCTCATCCTGATCTTCATCCTCGCGGTCGGCGCGCGGCAGTCATCGGCGCACGCCGAGCTGCGCGCGGAGCACGACCACGACTCGATCTCGCGCCTGATCTACCACCAGGAACTGCAAGAGCGCATCCTCATCGAGATCGCGCAGAAGATCGAATGCGACGTCGAGTCGATCAAGGCGATGGTGTCGCAGCTCGCCGCGCAGGACAGCTCGCCGTAGACCTTCGACAGGCTCAGGATGACAACGGGGGAGGCGTTTCCGCCTCCCCCGTGCATCAGATATCGCTCGCCGCCGTAGCAGCGAACCGACTCAGACGGTTTGCGAGAGCTCCGCGCCGAGATTGCCGAAGCCTTCTTCGGATGCGGTGAGCTGCTCGAACTCTTCGGGTGCTACGTCGGCCACGTGCTGGATGGAGCCCGTGATGCGGCGCGTGCCGTGGTTGATGGTCAGCAGCGTGACCTCGACCTCTTGGCCCGGCGAGTACTGCACGCTCGCGTCGAACTCGCCCTTCGGCACCATCGCAAGGACGCCCGGGACGATCTCGACGAGGAGATAGTTCGGGGTGACCTTGACGACTTGCGCGACGAGCTTGTTGCCTTCGAACAGCTTGTCGGCGTGCTCGACCCACGGGTCGGGCAGCGCGTGCTTGAGCGACAGCGAGACCTTCTTGGCCTCGGGGTCGAACTTCATCACTTCGACCGACACGGTGTCGCCGATCTTGACGACCTCGGACGGGTGCTTGATGCGCGCGTACGACAGCTCGCTGTTGTGGATGAGGCCGTCGATGCCGCCGAGGTCGACGAACGCGCCGAACTCCGCGAGCCGCACGACGACGCCTTCGCGAATCTGGCCGACTTGCAGCGTGCCGAGCAGCTCTTGCTTCTTGGCGTTGAGCTCTTCTTCGAGCACTTGGCGCTGCGAGAGGACGACGCGGTGGCGCTTGTGGTCGAGATCGATGACCTTGAGCCGCAGCTTCTTGCCGACGAGCTCGTCGAGGTTGCCGACGGGCTGGCGGCGGATCTGCGACGCCGGGACGAAGCCGCGCATGCCGAGGTCGACGAGAACGCCGCCCTTGACGACCTGCGTGACGGTCGCTTCGATCACTTCGTCGTTATCGTGGGCCTCGATGACCTTTTCCCAGGTCTTCAGGGCGCGGGCGCGGCGCTCGCTCAGATAGAGCTGGCCGTCCTGGTCGTCGATCCGGTGGATCATGACTTCCAGGGTGTCGCCGACCTTGAGCTCCTTGGGCTCGATCGCGAGCGAGAGCTCACGGAACGGGAGGATGCCCTCGGACTTGCCGCCGATGTCGACGAGCAATTCGTCCTGGTACTTGGCGACGATGACGCCGGTGAGCACCTGGCCCTCGTCGAGGACTTTCAGGGACTCTTCGTAGAGGCGCTGCTCGAGCGCGAGCTGGTCTTCGACTTCAGGTTCGTGGTGGACTTCGGGGGCCGCGGCCTGCGGTTGCGCCGTCGCCGTTGCATCGGCTTGGGCTTGCGGGTCCTGCGGTTCGAGGTCGAGTGTGCTAGTGATGGTGGAGTAACTTCCTTCGCTAATATTTTTTCTTTTTTACTTTTGGCAGCCGCGGCACCACCAGGTCCCGCGCTGTCCGATCACCGTGCGCACGATGGGCTTGCCGCACCGGGGACACGGTTGACCGAGGCGGCCGTAAACGGCGAGTTGGTTTTGAAACCCGCCCTTCAGCCCCTCGGCATCGACGTAATCGTCGACGCTGGTCCCGCGCGCCTCGATGGAGCGGTGGAGCACGTCTCGGATCGCGCCGTGCAGCCGGCGTCTCGCCGGCTTGCTGATCTTGTGAGACGGGCGGCTCGGCCGGATCCCCGCTTCCCACAAGGCTTCGCATGCGTAGATGTTTCCGACCCCGGCGATCCTGGTCTGATCGAGCAGAAAGGTCTTGATCGGCGTTCGACGCCCGTCCAGCATACTCACAAACGCTTCGCTGGTAAAGCCCTCGGAAAGCGGCTCCACGCCGCCGTCGGCGTCCCAGGGGTCGCCGGCCGCAAGCAAGCGCATGCGGCCGAACTGCCGGACGTCGGCGAAGCACAGGCGGGAGCCGTCCGTGAACGTGAGCAGCACGTGCGTGTACGGATAGGGCTCGGTGTACTGGGCGCCCTGGACGATGAGCCGGCCGGTCATCCGCAGATGAACGGCCAGCCGCCGGCCCGACCCGAGCTGGAACAGGACGTACTTTCCGCGCCGCCCGACCGCGGCGATCGTCTCGCCGGCGAGAGCCTGCTCGAACGCCTCGCCCTCGGGAGCGATCGCGATCTTGCGCATGCTGACGATCGCCGACGCGACCGTCTTGCCGGCGACGGCGTTCGCGAGACCGCGCGCGATGGTCTCGACTTCAGGGAGCTCGGGCACCTCCTACCAGAACACGGCCGGTGACGCCGCTGTTGCAGCGGCGCGCCGCGTGAGCGCTCGCAGATCACCGCCGTACGTCCTACCCAGCCGATGAACGCCGCGCCTCGTCGCTAGGCAGGCGCGGACCGCGGACGGAAGATGGGCGCGATGTCCCGGCTCTCCGTCATCCTCGCGTCGTTGCCCGCCTCGAACGCCGGGACCGCCCTCACCGAGCTCGCGCTGCTCGCGTTTCTGCGCCGGCACGACTTGGAGCCGCAGGCCGATCTGTACCAGGTCGCCGCGGAGCAGCGCTCCAGCACCGGCGTCGCGTACCGCTCGGCGTTCGACAACGCTCCGCCATCGCCGCGAGCCAGGCGGTGCTCTTTTGGGGAAACGTGCTGACCGCGAGCGACGCCTTGGTGCTCGCGGGCGTGGACGGTTCCGCGATCGGGCGCGCCATTGGCTTCGGGACCTCGGTGCCGGCGAGCGTGCTGCCCGGCGAAGCCGACCCGTCGGACGCGCTCGCACGGTTCGTGCGGCACGCCAAGCGCGTCTGGGCCTCCGACGCGCTTTCCGCCGCCAACGTCGCGCACGTTCGCCAGGACTACGCGACCGGCTCGTTCGGGGTGGACTGCGCCAGCTGCTCACGCGCACCGACGTGCTGCGCGATGCCGCCGCGCACGGGCTCGCCGCACCGGGCGAACCGGGCGCGGTGCTCGCGTTCTTCGAGGATGAACCGCCGGCGGGCACGGGCGCGAGCCTCGCGGCGGCGGTGGCCGGCGAGCTGGGGCGTCCGTGCGGCACGTCGCGTGGGACGGCGCGAGCACCGCCGGCGTTCACGCGCTGCTGAACGAGATCGCGCACGCGGCGCTGGTCGTCACCGACGCATACATGTCGCGCTGGTCGCGTGGAACGTCGGCGTTCCTGCGATCGGCGTGTCGGCCGGCCGCGACCAGCGGGTCTTCTTCTCGCAGTACGGCGCGCTCGAGTTCGCGGTGCGGCCCGAGGAGCTGATGGAGCCGTCAGCGTTGCAGCAACGCACCCGGCTGCTGGCGCAGGCGGCGCGCGGCGCCGCGTCCGTTCGCGCGATCGCGGCGCGCGTGCGCACGCACGCGGAGGTCGTCGAAGACGCGCTCGCGAGCGATCTTCGCGAGCTCCTCGGCCGGCCTCGTCCGACGGCGTCGCGGTGGCGGCAGCGACGGAGCTACGCGCCCGCAAAGCCAAGCCGTTCAAGGCGCTCGCCGTGATGTGCGTCGCCGACGAAGAGGTCCACATCGAAAGCGCGTTGCGCGACCTCATCGGCGAAGGCCTCGACGTCGTGCTCCTCGATCACGACTCCGGCGACCGGACCGTGCAGCTCGCGCAGCCGTTTCTCGGCCGCGGGCTGCTCTCGATCGAACGGCTGCCTGGACCGGCGGCTTCTCCATCGCGGAGCAGCTCGAGGCGAAGCGGCGCATCGTCGACCAGGTCGACCACGACTGGATCGTGCACGTCGACGCCGACCAGTGGCTCAGCGCGCCCGCTGCCGGCCGAACGCTGCTCGAGGGTCTGCGCGAGGCCGACGCCGCGGGCGCGAACGCGGTGCACTTCAACGAGTTCGTATTCGTGCCGCGGCCCGCCGAGGACGTCTACGCGCCGGATTATCGCGCGCGCAGCACGCGCTATTACGTGTACCGGCCGCACTACCCGTATCTCCTGCGCGCATGGAAGCACCGCAGCGGTCTGGACAACCGCCCGTTCGCCGGACATCTCCTCGCCGGCCCCGTCAAACAGTACGCCGTCGACTTTCCGATGCGGCACTACATCGCCCTCAGCGAAGCGCACGCCCGGCGCAAGTACCTCGGCCGGGCGTTCGAGACGAACGAAGTCGCCCGCGGCTTTCACTACGACCGCGTCGGCCTGACGCGCGACGATCTGCGCTTTCCCGCCGAGGACGATTCGCGCATGCGCACGCTCGAGCACTGGTCGTCCAAAGACTTCGACCTGACGAATCCTTCGCCCGAGCATTTCTGGTACTGGCGCAGCCTGTCGCACGCAAACGCTCGCGCGCAGGCGTGACGCCGCGCGCGGTCAGGCCGGCGCGTCGGAGCGGTGCGCGCCGTACTGTTTGGGCTCGAAGTACCACTCCGGCAGCTCGGGCGGGAACGCTGACGTCCGAGTGAACGTGTAGTCCGTCTCGAACTGGCCGTACCGGGTCTGGCCGTGGATCGACGCGATCAGCGGCAGAGCCCGCCGGGCCGGGCGTGAAGCGCACGTCGAACTCGTCCTCGACCGACTGGCCGCCGAGGCCGAAGTAGAGATGATCGCGCACGCGCGCGCGGCGCAGGTCGTACGTGCGCGCGTCCACCCACATCTCGTCGAGCCGGTTGCGGTCCGCATCGGACTTCGGCTCGAGCCACAGATGGATCAGCTCGCCGTCGCGCGCGGTGCGCACGACGCGGTAGTCGCCGTCGCGCGCCCGACGCGGCCGATCTCCGGGTACGTCGTCGCCTCCGGCGCGGGCGCGCCCGCCGGTCCGCTCGCGGCGGCGCCCGGCGTGCGCGCGCCGGCGACGGCGTGTTCGCCCCGTCGCGGCGCGCGCCGGATGCGCCGAACAGCCGCTTCTCGAACATGTCCGCGGTCGGCGGCCCGGGATCGACCGCCTTGTCGAACATCACGGTGATGTTCTCGAGCCCGCCGTACGCTTTGCCGTTCCACACCTTGCGCGCGAGCGCGGAGCGGTCCGCGGTGCGGCACCAGAGCTTGAGCGTGTAGCTGTTCTCAAAGTCCGGCTCGCCGTTGTGGCGGTCGCGGCGCACCAGCGTGTACGCGACGAACGGCGGGCGCGGATAGGCGCGAAAGACCGCTTTCGCGCGCGCGAGGATCTGGTCGCCGGAGAGGGGCTGCGGTGACGCAGCTTGCGGTGCGCTCGCCTCCGGTGACGGTAGGGCGCGCGGCTCCGGCGACTGCGCGGCGCACGCGAACGCGACGGCGACCGCCGCGAGCACGCGCGCCGCGCTCATTTCGCGTCGACCGCTTCGATGGAGAGCTGCATGCCCGGCTGCAGTCCGATGCGCTCGGACTCGTGCGCCGCCAGCTCGATCACGTACTTCGCGACCGCTTGGCGGCGCGCGATCTTGTTCTCCGCCGTCATCAGCGTGCTGGCGGGAACGTTCTCGGCGATCATCACGACCGTGCCGTCGCTGCGGATGAACACCATGTCGAGCGGCGTGATCGTGTCCTTCATCCAGAACCCGCGCATCTCGTCGCCGCCGGGGAACGCGAAGATCATCCCTTGACCGGCGGGCACGAACGGCACGTTCATCAGGCCGTGCTCGCGCTGCGCCTCGGTCGACGCGACGGCCAGCCGCAGCGTCGTGCGCCCGGCGCGGACCTCCATCACGCGGCAGTCCGCGGAGTGGCCGCGGTGCACGGGGTTGCCGTTCACCGTTAGCGCGCGGCAAGTCGGCGCGCGGCAGCGGCAAGCGCGTGCACCAGCCCGGCGTGGCGCTGCCGGCGGGCTCGGGGCTCTGCGCCGTGAGCGCGAGCAGCGCGGCGAGCGCCGCGAGCGCGACCAGGCTAGGCGTCGTCGACTTGCGCATCGGGGTCATAGCTCTCCACGTCGTACCAGTTCTTTCCCGTCTTGAGGGTCGCTTCGATCGGCACGCTGAGCTCCAGCGCGTGCTCCATCTCGTACTTCACAACGCGGCCCACCGCGTCGAGGTCGCGCACCGCGACTTCGAAGATCAGCTCGTCGTGGATCTGCAGCAGCATGACCGCGTCGAGCATGTCCCCGTCGATCCGCCGCGCGAGGCGGACCATCGCGAGCTTCATCAGGTCGGCCGCGGAGCCTTGCAGCGGCGCGTTGGTCGCCTCGCGCTCCGCCGCCGCGCGCAGCATGTAGTTGCGCGAGCGCAGGTCGGGCATGTACCGGCGCCGCCCGAGCAGCGTCTCGACGTACCCGCGCTCGCGCGCCTGTTCCAGACAGCGGTCGATGTAGCCGCGCACGCCGGGGAAGCGCTCGAAGTACGTTTCGGACATCGCGCGCGCCGTGCCGCGGTCGATCTCCAGCCGCTGCGCGAGCCCGAAGTCCGACATGCCGTACAGCAAGCCGAAGTTGACGGACTTCGCCATGCGCCGCTGGTTGTGATCGACGTCGGCGAACGGCCCGACGTCGAAGATCTTGCGCGCGGTGAAGTCGTGGATGTCCTGGCCTTCGTGGAACGCCGTGCGCATCGCCTCGTCGCCCGAAAGATGCGCCATCAAGCGCAGCTCGATCTGCGAGTAGTCGGCGGCGAGCAGCACGCGGTCGTCCGACGGCGCGACGAACGCCTTGCGAATGCGCCGGCCCAGCTCGCTGCGCACCGGGATGTTCTGCAGGTTCGGATTGGTCGACGACAAGCGCCCCGTCGCGGTCGACGTTTGATTGAACACCGTGTGAATGCGGCCGTTGGCGTCGACCAGCGTCGGCAGCACGTCGACGTACGTGCTCTTGAGCTTGGACACTTCGCGCCACTCGAGCACTTTGGCCGCGACGGGAAAGCTCTTCGCGAGCCCTTGCAGCACGTCGGCGCCCGTCGCGTAGCCCGTCTTGTTCTGCCGGCCCGCGGGCAACCCTAATTTGTCGAACAGGATGCGGCCGAGCTGCTGCGGAGAGCCGAGGTTGAACTCTTCGCCCGCGAGCGCGAAGATCTCGCGCTGCAAACGTTCCACGGCGGCGTCGACCTCGGCCGAGATCTCGCGCAGCGCTTCGGGATCGAGCGCGATGCCCGCGCGTTCCATCGACGCGAGCACCGACGCGAGCGGCAGCTCGACGTCCGCGTAGAGATCGATCTGCGCGCGGCGTTCGAGCTCTTCGCGCGTCTTGCGCGCGAGCAGCCCCGCCGCATCCGCCGCCGCGGCCGGATGATCGTCGGGCAGCACGCGGTCGAGAAACTCGCTCGACGCCGCCGCGACGTCGGCGAACGTCCGCGACGGGTTGAGCAGGTGCGACGCGATCATCGGATCGTCGCCGAGCGTGCGCACGCGCAGGCCGAGCGCGCCGATGAGGTGCTTCGCGTCGTAGGCGACGAGGTGCGGCACGGTCTCCCACAGACGCGCGAACGCCTCGCCGACCTGCGGTGCGGACTCCAGCGCGGAGCGCGAGGAACGCGAAGCCCGTGCCGTCGTCCACCGACACGGCGAGCGCGTCGCCGCGCGCCGCGACCGCGACGCGTTCGCGCGCTGCCGCGTCGTCGAGCCGCGCGGCGATGCGCAGGTAGTCCGGCGGATCGGTGACCGACGTGAACGTCTCGTAGTTCCCTTCGAGCACTTCGTCGCTGGCGACCGGCTGCGGCGTCTCGGGCGGCGGAATCTTCGCGAGCAGCGTCTTGAACTCGAGCTCTTTGTAGAGCGCGTAGAGCGCGTCGTTGGGCGGCTGCGTGTAGCGCGCGGTCTCCCAGTCCAGCGTGAGCGGCAGATCGCGCGCGATGACGGACACGTCGCGGCACACGCGGGCCTGCTCGCCGTACTGCACGATCAGCGCTTCGAGCTTGGGCGTGCCGGCGAGCTTCGGGTTGGCGAGCAGCGCGTCGAGCGAGCCCGCGTTCTTCACCAGCTTGATCGCCGTCTTCTCGCCGACGCCCGGGATGCCGGGCAGATTGTCGGACGGATCGCCCTTGAGCCCGCGATAGTCGGGCAGCTGCTGCGGCTCCAGATCGTACCGCTCGCGCACTTTGGCGGCGTCGTAGCGGCCGAGCTCGGTGATGCCGCGGCGCGTGGTGAGCACCGTGGTGCGGTCGTCGACGATCTGCAGCAGGTCGAGGTCGCCGGTCACGATCGAGCACGTCCTGCTGCGCCGCTTCGGCTTGCGCGGCGAGCGTCGCGATGATGTCGTCGGCCTCTTCGCCGTCGATCTCGACGATCGGGATCGCGAACGTCGCGAGGATCTTGCGCACCAGCGGAAACTGCGAGCGCAGCTCGTCGGCCGTCTCGGCGCGCTGCGCCTTGTACTCCGGGTACAGCGCGATGCGCGCGGCGGGCAGCCCTTTGTCGAACGCGGCGATCACGTGCGTGGGCTTTTCGTCCAGCGATGATCTTGTTCATCATCATCGTGAAGCCGTACGCCGCGTTGATGTGCACGCCGCGCGTGGTGGTGAGATCGGGCAGCGCGAAGAACGCGCGGTACACCAGGCCGTACGTGTCGAGCAGCATCAGGCGCGCCGTACCGGGCGCCCGACGTCTGCAGGCGCAGTGCTCGCGATCGTCATCTCGGTCTGGGACATCAGCGCACCTCGATCGCGAGCGTCGCCGCGCCGACGTCGCCGTCGTCGGAGACTTTGAGAACGGACACGACGTAGCGGCCCGGCGCCTGCGGCAGCGCCAGGTCGAAGCCTTCCCGGTCGGCGCGGTCGATCCGCCACAGCAGCGCGCGCTCCGACGTCGCGCCGAGCGACTCGGGCGGCGGCGGGCTGCGCTCGTTCCCCGACAGGTCCAGCGCGGTCGAGCGCGTGGGCACGACCGACGCATGCCATCCCGGATCGGACGACGCCGGGTTCTGCGTCGTCGTGCCGGTGCCGGCGAGCACCGCCGCCGCGTCTTCGAACGACGCGCCGCTCGACGCGCGCGCATCGGCGAGGCGGATCGCGAGCGTCGCACCGGCTTGGAGGTCGCCGTCGGCGATCGTGACGTGCGCGACGCCGCCCGGCGCGTACGAAGGCTTGTCGGCCGCGAGCGCCGTCGTGCGCGCGTGGCCGGGCCCGTCGATCGCGACGCGCTGCGTGGCGTACTCCAGCGCGCCGTCGCGCACGAACGCGACGCCGAGCGCGGCGTCGCCGACGGTTTCGGGCACGGTGAACGTCGCGCTCGTGCGGCCGCCCGCCGCGGACAGCGTCTGCTCGCCCATCGCGCGCGCGCCTTCGAAGTCGACGAAGGCGTCGCCGGCCGCGCCCGCGAGCGACGCGCTGACGCGCAGCTTCTCGCCGACGCGGTAGCGCGGCTTGTCCGTCGCGATCTGCACCTCGGCGCTGCGCCGCGCGCGGCTGCCCAGCAGCGCTTGCGGCGCGACCGTCACCGCGCCGACGTCGATCGCGGTCTTGCCGTCGGCGTCGGCCTGCGCGAACGCGAGGCTCGTGCCGGGAACGACGGTGCGGAACACGGCGCGCGCGCGGCCCTCGGCGTCGAGGGTGAGCTGCTGCTCTTGCGCGGCGGGGCCGTGCACGAGCCGCAGGCGCACCGCGAGCCCGGCGGCCGGGCGGCCGTCGGTCGCGTCGAACCCGCGCACGGCGAACGCCGCGGGCTCGCCGATGTCGAGATCGGCGCGCTCCGGCGTGACGGCGAGCGCGACGCGCGCGGACGACGCGACGACGCGCGCGGACGCGGTCGCCGCGCCGCTCGTCGCGACGATGCCGTACGTCGACGACAAGCCGTCGGTCGGCGCGGCGATGCCGACGCGCGCGAAGCCGTCCGCGTCGGTCTTGACGCGCAGGTCGGCGACCGGCGCGGTGCCCCACGTCTGCCCTTCGCCGGTGCTGCCGGGCGCGAACACGTGCGGCGCGCGCACGACGCGCACGCGCACGTCGCGCGACGCGACCGGCGTACCGTCCGCACGTTTCGCGCTCACGATCACCGGCACGGCCGCGTCGGGCGCGCACGACGCGCCGCAGCCGCCGCGAGGGTCTTGCCGGCGACGGCGTTCGCGAGACCGCGCGCAATAGTCTCGACTTCAGGCAGCTCGGGCACCTCTGCCTACAACACGGCCCGTGACCCCGCTGTTGCGCCCGGAGCGGCTCAGGCCGGCGCGTCGGAGCGGTGCGCGCCGTACTGTTTGGGCTCGAAGTACCACTCCGGCAGCTCCGGCGGGAAGCTGACGTCGGTGAACGTGTAGTCCGTCTCGAACTGGCCGTACCGGGTCTGGCCGTGGATCGACGCGATCAGCGGCAGGCCCGCGGGGCCGGGCGAGAAGCGCACGTCGAACTCGTCCTCGACCGACTGACCGCCGAGGCCGAAGTAGAGATGATCGCGCACGCGCGCGCGGCGCAGGTCGTACGTGCGCGCGTCCACCCACATCTCGTCCAGCCGGTTGCGGTCCGCATCGGACTTCGGCTCGAGCCACAGATGGATCAGCTCGCCGTCGCGCGCGGTGCGCACGACGCGGTAGTCGCCGTCGCGCGCGCCGACGCGGCCGATCTCCGGGTACGTCGTCGCCTCCGGCGCGGGCGCGCCCGCCGGTCCGCTCGCGGCGGCGCCCGACGTTTGCGCGCCCGGCGACGGCGTGTTCGCCCCCTCGCGGCGCGCGCCGGATGCGCCGAACAGCCGCTTCTCGAACATGTCCGCGGTCGGCGGCCCGGGGTCGACCGCCTTGTCGAACATCACGGTGATGTTCTCGAGGCCGCCGTACGCTTTGCCGTTCCACACCTTGCGCGCGAGCGCGGAGCGGTCCGCGGTGCGGCACCAGAGCTTGAGCGTGTAGCTGTTCGCAAAGTCCGGCTCGCCGTTGTGGCGGTCGCGGCGCACCAGCGTGTACGCGACGAACGGCGGCCGCGGATAGGCACGAAAGACCGCTTTCGCGCGCGCGAGGATCTGGTCGCCGGACAGGGGCTGCGGTGACGCAGCTTGCGGTGCGCTCGCCTCCGGTGACGGTAGGGCGCGCGGCTCCGGCGACTGTGCGGCGCACGCGAACGCGACGGCAACCGCCGCGAGCACGCGCGCCGCGTTCATTTCGCGTCGACCGCTTCGATGAAGAGCTGCATGCCCGGCTGCAGTCCGATGCGCTCCGACTCGTGCGCTGCCAGCTCGATCACGTACTTCGCGATCGCTTGGCGGCGCGCGACCTTGTTCTCCGCCGTCATCAGCGTGCTGGCGGGAACGTTCTCGGCGATCATCACGACCGTGCCGTCGCTGCGGATGAACACCATGTCGAGCGGCGTGATCGTGTCCTTCATCCAGAACCCGCGCATCTCGTCGCCGCCGGGGAACGCGAAGATCATCCCTTGACCGGCGGGCACGAACGGCACGTTCATCAGGCCGTGCTCGCGCTGCGCCTCGGTCGACGCGACGGCCAGCCGCAGCGTCGTGCGCCCGGCGCGGACCTCCATCACGCGGCAGTCCGCGGAGTGGCCGCGGTGCACGGGGTTGCCGTTCACCGTCATCGCGGGCAAATCGGCGCGCGGCAGCGGCAACCGCGTGCACCAGCCCAGCGTGGCGCTGCCGGCGGGCTCGGGGCTCTGCGCCGTAAGCGCGAGCAGCGCGGCGAGCGCGGCGAGCGCGACCAGGCTAGGCGTCGTCGACTTGCGCATCGGGGTCATAGCTCTCCACGTCGTACCAGTTCTTTCCCGTCTTGAGGGTCGCTTCGATCGGCACGCTGAGCTCCAGCGCGTGCTCCATCTCGTACTTCACAACGCGGCCCACCGCGTCGAGGTCGCGCACCGCGACTTCGAAGATCAGCTCGTCGTGGATCTGCAGCAGCATGACGGCGTCGAGCATGTCACCGTCGATCCGCCGCGCGAGGCGGACCATCGCGAGCTTCATCAGGTCCGCCGCGGAGCCTTGCAGCGGCGCGTTGGTCGCCTCGCGCTCCGCCGCCGCGCGCAGCATGTAGTTGCGCGAGCGCAGGTCGGGCATGTACCGGCGCCGCCCGAGCAGCGTCTCGACGTACCCGCGCTCGCGCGCCTGTTCCAGACAGCGGTCGATGTAGCCGCGCACGCCGGGGAAGCGCTCGAAGTACGTTTCCGACATCGTCCGCGCCGTGCCGCGGTCGATCTCCAGCCGCTGGGCGAGTCCGAAGTCCGACATGCCGTACAGCAAGCCGAAGTTGACGGACTTCGCCATGCGCCGCTGGTTGTGATCGACGTCGGCGAACGGCCCGACGTCGAAGATCTTGCGCGCGGTGAAGTCGTGGATGTCCTGGCCTTCGTGGAACGCCGTGCGCATCGCCTCGTCGCCGGAAAGATGCGCCATCAAGCGCAGCTCGATCTGCGAGTAGTCGGCGGCGAGCAGCACGCGGTCGTCCGACGGCGCGACGAACGCCTTGCGAATGCGCCGGCCCAGCTCGCTGCGCACCGGGATGTTCTGCAGGTTCGGATTGGTCGACGACAAGCGCCCCGTCGCGGTCGACGTTTGATTGAACACCGTATGAATGCGGCCGTTGGAGTCGACCAGCGTCGGCAGCACGTCGACGTACGTGCTCTTGAGCTTGGAGACTTCGCGCCACTCGAGCACTTTGGCCGCGACGGGAAAGCTCTTCGCGAGGCCTTGCAGCACGTCCGCGCCCGTCGCGTAGCCCGTCTTGTTCTGCCGCCCCGCGGGCAACCCTAATTTGTCGAACAGGATGCGGCCGAGCTGCTGCGGAGAGCCGAGGTTGAACTCTTCACCCGCGAGCGCGAAGATCTCGCGCTGCAAACGTTCCACGGCGGCGTCGACCTCGGCCGAGATCTCGCGCAGCGCTTCGGGATCGAGCGCGATGCCCGCGCGTTCCATCGACGCGAGCACCGACGCGAGCGGCAGCTCGACGTCCGCGTAGAGATCGATCTGCGCGCGGCGTTCGAGCTCTTCGCGCGTCTTGCGCGCGAGCAGCCCGGCCGCATCCGCCGCGGCGGCCGGATGATCCTCGGGCAGCACGCGGTCGAGAAACTCGCTCGACGCCGCCGCGACGTCGGCGAACGTCCGCGACGGGTTGAGCAAATGCGACGCGATCATCGGATCGTCGCCTAGCGTGCGCACGCGCAGGCCGAGCGCGCCGATCAGGTGCTTCGCGTCGTAGGCGACCAGGTGCGGCACGGTCTCCCACAGCCGCGCGAACGCCTCGCCGACTTGCGGCGCGGAATCCAGCGCTGAGCGCAGGAACGCGAAGCCCGTGCCGTCGTCCACCGACACGGCGAGCGCGTCGCCGCGCGCCGCCACGGCAACGCGTCCGCGCGCTGCCGCGTCGTCGAGCCGCGCGGCGATGCGCAGGTAGTCCGGCGGATCGGTGACCGACGTGTAGGTCTCGTACTTCCCTTCGAGCACTTCGTCGCTGGCGACCGGCTGCGGCGTCTCGGGCGGGGGAATCTTCGCGAGCAGCGTCTTGAACTCGAGCTCTTTGTAGAGCGCGTACAGCGCGTCGTTCGACGGCTGCGTATAGCGTGCGGTCTCCCAGTTCAGCGCCAGCGGCAGATCGCGCGCGATCACGGACACATCGCGGCACACGCGGGCCTGCTCGCCGTACTGCACGATCAGCGCTTCGAGCTTGGGCGTTCCCGCGAGCTTCGGGTTGGCGAGCAGCGCGTCGAGCGAGCCCGCGTTTTTCACCAGCTTGATCGCCGTCTTCTCGCCGACGCCCGGGATGCCGGGCAGGTTGTCGGACGGATCGCCCTTGAGCCCGCGGTAGTCGGGCAGCTGCTGCGGCTCCAGATCGTACCGCTCGCGCACTTTGGCGGCGT
The DNA here is from genome assembly GCA_963723635.1 of Vulcanimicrobiota bacterium. Lineage (GTDB taxonomy): Bacteria > Vulcanimicrobiota > Vulcanimicrobiia > Vulcanimicrobiales > Vulcanimicrobiaceae > Vulcanimicrobium. Next base: position 33,486 of record CAVRRP010000030.1, read on the forward strand.
CGTAGCGCCCGAGCTCGGTGATGCCGCGCCGCGTCGTGAGCACCGTGGTGCGATCGTCGACGATCTGCAGCAGGTCGAGGTCGCCGGTCACCACGAGCACGTCCTGCTGCGCCGCTTCGGCTTGCGCGGCGAGCGTCGCGATGATGTCGTCGGCCTCTTCGCCGTCGATCTCGACGATCGGGATCGCGAACGTCGCGAGGATCTTGCGCACCAGCGGAAACTGCGAGCGCAGCTCGTCCGCCGTCTCGGCGCGCTGCGCCTTGTATTCCGGGTACAGCGCGATGCGCGCGGCGGGCAGGCCCTTGTCGAACGCCGCAATCACATGCGTCGGCTTTTCATCCAGAATGATCTTGTTCATCATCATCGTGAAGCCGTACGCCGCGTTGATGTGCACGCCGCGCGTCGTCGTGAGATCGGGCAGCGCGAAGAACGCGCGGTACACCAGGCCGTACGTGTCGAGCAGCATCAGGCGCGCCGTACCGGGCGCCCGAACGTCTGCCGGCGCAGCGCTCGCGATCGTCAGCTCGGTCTGGGACATCAGCGCACCTCGATCGCGAGCGTCGCCGCGCCGACGTCGCCGTCGTCGGAGACTTTGAGAACGGACACCACGTAGCGGCCCGGCGCCTGCGGCAGCGCCAGGTCGAAGCCTTCCCGGTCGGCGCGGTCGATCCGCCACAGCAGCGCGCGCTCCGAAGTGGCGCCGAGCGACTCGGGCGCCGGCGGGCTGCGCTCGTTCCCCGACAGGTCCAGTGCGGTCGAGCGCGTGGGCACGACGGATGCGTGCCAGGCGGGATCGGACGACGCCGGGTTCTGCGTGGTCGTGCCGGTTCCGGCGAGCACCGCCGCCGCGTCTTCGAACGACGCGCCGCTCGACGCGCGCGCATCGGCGAGGCGAATCGCGAGCGTCGCACCGGCTTGGAGGTCGCCGTCGGCGATCGTGACGTGCGCGACGCCGCCCGGCGCGTACGACGGCTTGTCGGCGGCGAGCGCGGTCGTGCGCGCGTGGCCGGGCCCGTCGATCGCCACGCGCTGCGTGGCGTACTCCAGCGCGCCGTCGCGCACGAACGCGACGCCCAGCGCGGCGTCGCCGACGGTTTCCGGGGCGGTGAACGTCGCGCTCGTGCGCCCGCCCGGCGCGGGCAGCGTCTGCTCGCCCATCGCGCGCGCGCCTTCGAAGTCGACGAACGCGTCGCCGGCCGCGCCCGCCAGCGAAGCGCTGACGCGCAGTTTCTCGCCGACGCGGTAGCGCGGCTTGTCCGTCGCGATCTGCACCTCCGCGCTGCGCCGCGCGCGGCTGCCCAGCAGCGCTTGCGGCGCGACCGTCACCGCGCCGACGTCGATCGCGGTCTTGCCGTCGGCGTCCGCCTGCGCGAACGCGAGGCTCGTGCCCGGTACGACGTTGCGAAAGACGGCGCGCGCGCGGCCGTCGGCGTCCAGCGTGAGCTGCTGCTCTTGCGCGGAGGGGCCGTGCACGAGGCGCAAGCGCACTGCGAGCCCCGCCGCCGGGCGGCCGTCGGTCGCGTCGAACCCGCGCACCGCGAACGCCGCGGGCTCGCCGATGTCGAGATCGGCGCGCTCCGGCGTGACGGCGAGCGCGACGCGTGCGGCCGACGCGACGACGCGCGCGGACGCGGTCGCCGCACCGCTCGTCGCGACGATCCCGTACGTCGACGGCAGACCGTCGGTCGGCGCGTCGATGCCGCCGCGCGCGAAGCCGTCCGCGTCGGTCTTGAGGCGCAGGTCGGCGACCGGCGCGGTGCCCCACGTCTGCCCTTCGCCGGTGCTGCCGGGCGCGAACACGTGCGGCGCGCGCACGACGCGCACGCGCACCTCGCGCGACGCGACCGGCGTGCCGTCCGCGCGCTTCGCGCTCACGATCAGCGGCACGGCCGCGTCGGGCGCGCACGCCGCGCCGCAGCTCGCCGCGACCGTCAGCACGACGTCGCCGGCGCCGTCGACGTGGATCGCCGCCCCGCCGCTGGTGCCGCCGTAACTCGCTAGCACCGCACCGTCGCCGGCCGGCGCATCCGCCGGCAGCGCGAGCTCGACGGTGAACGCGCCCGCGCGGTCGAGTTGCGTGTCCGCGGACGCGACCGTGCGCGCGCGCGCGACGAGCGTCACGTGCACCGCACCGGACGCCGGGCGGTACACCGTGCCGCTGCGCTTGCGCGCGAAGCCGACGACGTGCACGCGCTCGCCGGCGCGCACGTTCGCGCGCTCCGCGCGCACGCCGACCAGCGCCGAGGGCACCGGCGGCTGCGCGAGCAGCGAAACGAACGTCTTGCTCTTGCCCCACTCCGCGAGCGCGAAGCGCGGGCGCTGCGGCCCGCTCCAGCGCGCGATGCCGTGGTCGTCGGTCTTACCGTATTGAAACGACGTTCCGATCAGATACGTAATGCGCATGCGCGCCAGCGCGCGCCCGCTGCCGAGATCCGCGCCGTAGAAGACGATCCCGCCCGGCGACTCTTTGGTGAGCAGCCCGACGCGGGTCAAATCGAGCCACGCCTGCTGCACCGCATCGCCGCGCCGCGCCTCGACCACGAAGAAGCCTTCGCGGTTCTGCAGCGGCACCTCGACGTCGTTGGGCGTGTAGCGTAAGCCGGCGGGCGGCGTGAAGCGCCACTTCACGACCGGCGTGCGGTGCGCGGTGTCGATCGCGCGCGCGCGCGCCGTACCGGCGACGAGCACGTCGGCCGGATCGACCTCGTACGCGGCGAAGTCGACGGGCGCACCGCTGTAGGTGTCGAGCCGCACGGTGATGCGTTTCCACGGCACCGCGACGTCGCGCGCGTACAGCGCGAACGTGCGATCCCACTTCCCCGAATCCGGCAGCGGCCGCACCGCCGCCGCCGGCGCGACGGCGACGCACACGGCGACGAGCACGAGCGCCGCCAGGCGGATCGCACGCAGCACGAACGCGACCGCTCTCAACGTTTCTCGGAAGCCGTCAGCGCTCGTAGAGGATCATGCCCGAGATGTTGGGATCCGTCGTGCGGAAGCCGATCGTGTACTCGCGCTTCTCGTCTTTTTTGAGCGGCATGGTGGAGTTGCTCACGCCCGTGAACACGGACGAGCCGCTGTCCTTGGCCTGATAGCGGTTGTTCTTGGAATCGATCAGGTAAAAGTTCGAGATCTGCGGCGTCGTGTCCACGCCGAAGTCGTTGGTGAGCTCGACGCGGGCGACCACGTAGCCGAGGGTGCCGCCGGAGGTGGCCGCCGACGCCTCACCGGTCGGGACGATATGCGCCTCGAGCACCTTCACGTCGCCGCTGCCCTGGAAGAGCCGCTGGCCCGGATTGTCGTTCTCTTTGCACGCCGCGAGGCTGATGCACAGGAGCAGCGCGGCGGCGAAACGGTGGATCATGACGGGCCGTGCGTTCGGCGGCTTCGGTCCGGCGTCCCGTGCCACATTGGCTGTCACTGCGTCCGCTCCGAGGGTCGAATCGCGCGATCCGGGAAAAGGGTGCTCTGTGGACGACGACCGTTCGCGGGGGAACTCTACCTCGACCCGCTGCCGTTACTGCGGGAGCCATGACAAGGACAAGCGCTCGACCGATCTGCGCCATCGGGGGACCACATTCCAAGTGATCGTCGCCTGCGCGAGCTGCGGCGCCGCCTTCGCGGCCCTGTCGCGGAACTGATGCGCCTGCCCGTCCTCGTCGCCGCCGCCGTGCTGGCGGCGAGCAGCATTGCGTACGCCGCCACCCCCGCTCCGCACGCCGCCGCCACCGCTCCGGCGCGAGTCAACGTGGAGAAGCTCCAGCCCAGGGACATCTTCCCGAAGAAGCAGCTGCACGTCGAGGTGATCGTCGAGGTCAACAAATACGGCCAGGTCTCGCGCGTCCGCTCGATCAAGCCGTCGCACGACGAGCAGTTCGACGCGCACATGTACGGTAACGCGCTGCAGATGTTCATCCGCACCCCCGACGGCAACGCCATCGTCGGCGCGTACCGGGTGACGTACGACTACGATCCCAAGACGCTGAAGATTCGGCGCGACGTCGCGCTCGTCAAAGCCGGCGGCGTGGACCCGAACCGCAAGGGCGCGGCGAACCAGATGATGGACATCGCGAAGAACAACCGCAACAAGACGCCGCCGCCGGGTCTGTACGGAACGCCCGCCCCGGCGCCGAGCGTGCGCCGCCTCCCGGACCTCAAGCACGTGATGGAGAGCCCGACCCCGTCACACTAACGACCGCGAGCTCATCCCGGCGATGAGGTGATACATGCCGCGTCGGTACCAGCCGCGCAAGAAGGGCGGCGAGAGCGAACCGCTGATGGAATGGTTCGTCAAGGACCGGATGCGCCCCGACCCGCGCGTCGACGCGGACGTCGAGCGCTCGTGCACGTCGAAGCAGCAGTACGCGAACGAAGCGGACGCGCACGCCCACGCGCTGATGAACGGTATGGGGGACGTGCTCTTCTCGTACGAGTGCCGCTACTGCGGCTTCTGGCACCTCACTCGGCGGCCTAACTAGACGCGGAGATTTTCGCCGCGTTGGCGGGGTCGAAGATCCAGCGGTCGTCCACGTCGAGGATTTCGAACCAGTTGCGCAGGTGCGGGTAGTCGCGCAGGACGGGATAGCGCGGGAGCACTTGCGCGAAGTGCTCGTCGTCGCGGATGCCGCGTTCGGAGAGGCGCTGGTTGATCGCGCGAAACGTGCCGCGGTCGGCGCGCGCGTGCAGCCAGGAGACGACGTCGTCGTCAGTCTTAGCCGTGCGCACCGCTTCGGTGAAGTCGTCTTCGGTGAAGCCGAGCCACTCGAAGAGATAGGCCGACAATCCGGGGCCGATCTTGTAGGAGCCCAGCGTACCCTGTAGCTTCGCGCGCGTCTTGTCGATCGTGCGCGCCAGGAAATACAGGCCGCCGAGCATCACGTGCGGGCTGCGCGGCGGGTGCGCGCGCAAATCGGCGTCCGGATACGGCAGCTCTTCGCTCACGACGCCGACGCCTCGCTGCGGTACGCGCCGATCGCTTCGAGCACGGGACGGTCGTCGTAGCGGAACAGGTACGTGTCCTTGCGCGCTTCGTGGCGGTACGGCATCCAGGACGGGATGCAGAACGTGTCGCCCTTTTGCCATTCCAGGCGCGCGTCGCCCACGACCGTCGCGCCCCGGCCTTCGAAGACGTGGTAGATCACGCCGGCGGTCTCCCTGCGCGTCGGCGACGTCGTGCGGCCCGCCATGCGCTCCGCCGCCGCGCCAATGACGCGCGAGACCGGTCCGCCGTGCGCGCGGTGCTGGTACTCGCAAAACGCATAGTGCCCGTCGTCCGCTTCGAGGCGCGCCTCCATCTCCGACCACGGATAACGCAGGTGCGACTCCGCGGGCGCGGGCTCCGACGGAAATCGCTCTTCGGCATACGGCTGCGCGAAGTTGGCGGGAAAGAACTGGTAGACGGGAAGATCGAGCCCGTCGAGCCACACCATCGGGCCGTCGCCGTCGTGACCGTGATCGTGAAACTCCCACGACGGCGTGAGGATGAGGTCGCCGCGGTGCATCGTCACGCGCTCGCCGCCGACGGCAGTATACGCCGCATCGCCTTCGACGATGAAGCGCAGCGCGAACGCGACGTGGCGGTGCGCGCGCGCAACCTCACCGGGCAGGATCAGCTGCAGGCCCGCGTACAGCGTGTCGGTGGTATGCGGCGGTTTGAGCGCGGGGTTGATCAGCATGAACACGCGGCGCTCCGCGTCCTTCGTTCCCACCAAGTTGCCGGAGCGTTGGAGCAGCGGGCGCAGAGCGGCATAGGGCCACACGTACGGCACGGCCTTCGGCTCCGGATGCGGCGGCACCATGGCCTCCATCATCGTCCACAGCGGCTGCGCGGCGTGCGCGGCCGCTTCGGAGAACAGGCGGTCGAGAGAGTCGGTCGCGATCATCTGGCTTCCTTGGTGAGCGGGGGGAGCCGCTTGGGCATAAGCCTCTCGGGAAGTATTCGTGTGTCCAGCGTTACCCCAAACCCGCGCCGTCGCGCGGGGGTGCAGTCGGTCGAGGTCGGTGCGGGGCTGCTGCGCGCGCTCGCGGATGCCGACGGGCCGCAGTCGCTGGGCGCGCTCGCTCGGGCGGCCGGAATGTCGTCAGCGAAGGCGCACCGGTACTTGGTGAGCTACGTGCAGGCGGGGCTGGTGGTCCAGGGCGAGCGCACCGGCGCGTATGACGTCGGCCCGCTCGCGGTCCGGGTGGGCCTGGCGGCGCTCGCGCGCTTCGACGTGCTGCGCGTGGCCGGCGAGCGGCTGAGCGAGCTGCGCGACGCGGTCGAGCAGACGGTCTTGCTCGCGGTCTGGACCGACGCCGGGCCGACCATCGCGCGCATCGAGCTCAGCCGGCATCCCATTACGCTGGCGGTCCGGATCGGGACGACCTTCCCGGTCCTCACCACGGCCGCGGGCCGCATCTTCCTGGCGTTCGGGTTCGACCGCATCCCGCCGGCGATGCTCGCCGACGAGCTGGCCGCGGTGCGGCGGGTCCAGGTCCTCAGCGCGCCCGCCGACGACGCGGAGGTTGAGGCGTTGCGCGACGAAGTGCGGGCGCGCGGCCTCGCCACCGTCGACCAGTCGTTCATCGTCGGCATCGACGCGATGGCCGGGCCGCTGTTCCACCAGGACGGCCGGCTGGCCGCGGCCGTCACCGTGATCGGCCGGCCCGACACGCTCGATCTCGCCTGGGACGGCGCGACCGCGGCCGCGATTCGCCGGTTCGCCGCCGCCTCGTCCGCTACGCTCGCCACGCCTCACGACACCCCGCCGAAACCGTCCTAGCGCCGCGCGACGCACAGCCGGAAGGGGTCGCTTCCCTCCGCACGGCAGCACGCGTTTCGCATTCCGAAGCCGGAGGCCCCATTGCGACTCGTCCAGTTCAGCACCCCCTCCGCCGGGCCGCGGCCCGGCGTCATCGACGGCGACACGATCCGGCCGCTCGACGGCGTCGCCTCGCTCGACGCGCTCGTCGAGCTCGAGCCCGCGGCGCGCGACGCCGCCGTGCAGCGCACGGGCGACCCCGTCCCGCTCGCCGGCGCGACCCTGCTCGCGCCGCTGCGCCCGCGCAAAAACGTCTTCTGCGTGGGCCGCAACTACCTCGCGCATGCCGAGGAAGGCGCGCGCGTGCGCGGCGAGGAGCTCAAGCTCCCGACGGTGCCGACGCTGTTCACCAAAGCGCCGACCGCGATCACGGGGCCGGACGCGACGCTGCACCTCGACGGTGACGCGTCGCAGAAATACGACTGGGAGGCCGAACTGGCCGTCGTGATCGGCACGCGCTGCAAGGACGTGCGCGAAGAGGACGCGCTCGCGACGATCTTCGGCTACACGTGCCTCAACGACGTGAGCGCGCGCGACCTGCAGAACGCGACGACGCAGTGGTTCAAGGGCAAGACGCTCGACGACACGTGCCCGCTGGGACCGTGGATCGTAACGGCGGACGAGATCGGCGACCCGCAGAAGCTCGACGTGTCGCTGCGCCTCAACGGCGAGACCAAGCAGCACGCGAGCACCGCGGTGATGATCTTCTCGATCGCGCGCGTGATCGCGTACCTGTCGCGCGGGATGACGCTCGAAGCGGGCGACGTCATCGCAACGGGCACGCCCGAAGGCGTCGGGTTCGCGCGCACGCCGCCGGAGTTTCTGAAGGACGGCGACGTGATGGAAGTGGAGATCGAGAAGATCGGCATCCTGCGCAATCCGGTGTCGATCAAGACATCGGTCGGCGCAGCGGCGGGTTAGCCCAAAGGAGGTTCGTCGATGGACACGCTCTCACGTCCGTTCGAGCTCGACTGGGACGCCGATGCGTGCGCGCGCGTGCCGTACCGGTTGTACACCGACGCGGCGATCTACGAGCGCGAGCTGCAGCGGCTGTTCTACCGCGGGCACTGGTGCTACGTCGGCCTCGCATGCGAAGTGCCGAACGCGGGCGATTTCAAACGGTCGCGGATCGGCGAGCGCGAGGTCGTCGTGACGCGCGCAAAGGACGGCGGGATCAGCGTGGTCGAGAACCGCTGCGCGCACCGCGGCGTGCAGTTCTGCCAGAAGACGTTCGGCACCACCAAGACGTTCGTGTGTCCGTACCACCAGTGGAGCTACGACCTGCGCGGCAATCTCATCGGCCTGCCGTTCCGCAAGGGCGTGCGCCAGGGCGATCGCGTGAACGGCGGGATGCCCGACGACTTCGAGCTCGCGTCGCACAATCTGACGCAGCTCGCGGTCGAGGTGTGGAACGGCGTGATCTTCGCCTCCTTCGACCACGACGTTGAACCGCTGCGTGGATTCGTCGGACCGGAGGTCGGAGTGTACTTCGAGCGCATCTTCGACGGGCGCGAATTGACGCTGCTCGGCTACTCGCGCCAGCGCATCCCCGGCAACTGGAAGCTGATGCAGGAGAACATCAAGGACCCCTATCATCCGGGGCTGCTGCACACCTGGTTCGTGACGTTCGGGCTGTGGCGCGCAGATCAGCAGTCCGAGATGCTCGTCGACGCGCGCGGCCGGCACGCCGCGATGGTGTCGCGCAAGAATGACGGCGGGCGCAGCGACGCGGTGACGTCCGGCGTCACGAGCTTCAAAGAGAACATGGTGCTGCACGACGACCGCGTGCTCGACGTGGTGGTCGAGCCGTGGTGGAACGGTCCGACGGTGACGATGCTCACGCTCTTTCCGAGCCTGATCGTGCAGCAGCAAGTGAACTCGCTCTCAACGCGCCACATCCAGCCGCACGGTCCCCACAGTTTCGACTTCGTGTGGACGCACTTCGGCTTCGCGGGTGACGACGCGGAGATGACGCGCCGCCGCTTGCGCCAGGCGAACCTGTTCGGCCCGGCGGGCTACGTATCGGCCGACGACGGCGAGGTGATCGAGTTCTCGCAGCGGGGCTTCGCGCAGCACGCGGATCTGGCGACGGTGTGCGAGCTGGGCGGGCGGGGCCAGGGCGGCGCCGACCACAACGTGACCGAAGTCCTGATCCGCTCGATGTACGGTTACTACCGCGAGGTGATGGAGCTGTGAACGCGACGACGCCCGCGGTTTCGGTGGAAGACCGGCTGCGCATCGAGGACTTGTACGCCCGGTACGCCGCCTGCCTCGACGACCGGCGGTTCGAGGAATGGCCGGAGCTCTTCACCGACGACTGCACGTATCGTCTCGTACCGCGCGAGAACTACGATCGCGGCCTGCCGCTGTCGACGCTGTCGTTCGAGAGCAAGGGGATGCTGCGGGACCGCGTCTACGCCATCACCGAAACGCTCTTCCACGAGCCGTACTACCAGCGCCACATCGTCTCGGGCTTGCTGGTGCGCGCGGACGACGGCGGCGGTTTTTCCGTGCAGGCGAACTACCTCGTGATCCGCACCAAGGCCGGCGCGCTCTCCGAGGTGTACAACGCCGGACGCTACCTGGACCGCATCGCCGACGACGCCGGTACGCTGCGCTTCCGTGAAAAACTCTGCGTCTTCGACAGCGAGCTGATCCCGAACTCGCTGATCTACCCGGTCTGAGAACCTTCACGCAGCCGTTACGCAGCCGCACGGGGCTCGCGCGGTCGTCGATGCAACCTCGTATGCGATGAGCCAAGTGCAGCGGCGCGATCGGTATGACGTCGTGGTGTGCGGCGGCGGCGCGGCCGGTGTGGGCGCGGCGATCGGTGCCGCGCGCAGCGGTGCGCGCGTCGCGCTGCTCGAGCAGGCGCCGTTTCTGGGCGGCGCCGCCACGCGCAGCGGCGTCCTCACGTACTGCGGGTTCTGGACGCAAGCCGATCCGCCGCAGCGCGCCGTCGGCGGCGTCGGTGCCGAGGTGCTCGCGGCGCTCGACGCGCTGGGCGGGATCAGCGGACCGACGCGCACCGGCAGCACGAACGTCGTCATCGCGCTCATCGAGCCCGAAGCCGTGAAGCTCGCGCTCGACCGGCTCTGCGCGGCGGCGGGGGTCGACGTCATCTTGCACGCGCGGCTCGCCGCGGTCGAAAGCGATCCCGGCGTAGTGCGCAGCGCGAACGCGCTCGATCACAGCGGCACCTTCTGCCTCGACGCGGCGGCGTTCGTCGACGCCAGCGGCGAAGCGGATCTCGCGCACCAGGCCGGCGCGGCGACGCGTTACGGCGACGCGCACGGCGCGGTGCAGATCGGCACGCTCGCGATGCGGATCGGCGGGATCGCGCGCGATGCCGACGTGTCGCGCGCCGAGTGGGCGCGCGCGGTGCGCGATGCGAAGTCGCGCGGCCCTTCCACCATGACCAAGGAGCACGGGCTCGTCGCGCGGCTGCCGCACAGCGGCGAGATCATCGCGTTCCTGGCCGACGAATGCTACGACGCGCGCGACGCGCGCTCGACGTCGTCAGCAGAACGGCGCGCGCGCGAGCAGGCGTGGGCGTACGTCGAAGCGATTCGCGCGCTGCCCGGCCACGAGCGCGCGTACCTGATCGCGACGGGCCCCGCGATCGGCACGCGCGAGTCGCGCCACGTGCTCGCGCGCACGCAGTTGCGCGGCGAGGACGTGCTCGACGCGCGCATCGGCGCGGATGCTGTAGCGCTGGGCGCGTGGCCGGTCGAACTGCATCCGGGCCCCGGGCTGCCGAACGTCTGGAAGCGTCTGCGCGGCGACGGCGCATACGGAATCGCGCTCGGCACGCTCTTCAGCGCGACGCACCGCAACCTGCTCGCGGCCGGGCGGGTGCTCGATGCCGATGCGGACGCTTTCGCGTCGGTGCGCGTTATGGGGACGGCGTTTGCGACCGGTCAGGCCGCGGGCGTCGCCGCCGCGCTCGTCGCGGACGGCCGTCCGGCGGAAGCGAGCGCGGTGCGTGCCGAAGTCCTCCGGCAGCACGGCATCGTCGATCTCGAAGGGAGCCCCGCATCCTCATGACCTCACGCGCGCGATTCCTCGGCACGGCGGCTGCGGCCGCTGGGGCGAGCGCTTTTCCAACCGCGATCTTCGCGCAGAGCCGCAAGCCGCTCACGATCGGCTACGTGCCCTCGACGCTGTTCGCGCCGGTGTTCGTCGCCGTCGAGAAGGGCTATCTGAGGGACGCGGGATTCGAGGCAAACCTCAGCCCGATCGTCGCGGGCGCCGACTCGATGAGCCTGGTCGCGCAGGGCCAGGTCGACGTCGCCGCGGCCGCGCTGTCGGCGGCGTTCTACAACGCGGTCAACCGCGGGCTCGAAGTGAAGTTCGTCGCCGCGACGGGCTATCAGCCGCGCCGCGGCCGGCCGTCGGCGCTGCTGATTCGCCAAGACCTGTACGACGGCGGCTTGCGGCTCAGCCCCGCGCTCAAAGGCCGCAAGTTCGGCTGGATCGGTAATTCCGGCGCCGCGTCGGCATATTACGTCGCGCGCATCCTGCGCACCGTCGGCCTGCGGCTGACGGACATCGAGGCGCTCAACATCCCGAATCCCGAGCAGCAGACCGCGCTCGAGCGCAAGGCCGTCGACGCGCTGTTCACGTCCGCGCCGTTCAGCGACGAATTCGCGCAGAAACGGCTGGGCACGATCGTCGCGTCGCCGCCGCCGGGGATCGCCGCTTCGGGGATCTTCTTCGGCCCCGCGCTGCTGCGCAACCACGACAGCGCGAGCGCCGTGATGAGCGCGTTCCGCAAAGCCGCCGCGGAGATCGCCGGCAGCGGCTTCTACGCGCCGGCGAACCTCGACGCGTACGCGAAGTACACGAAGCAGCCCGTCGACGTGATCAAAGCCGCGCCGCGCTACGACTTCCAGCCGGATCTCCGCATCGATCAAGGCACGCTGGAGGACATGCAGCGCGAGTTCCTCGCCGACAAGATCCTCACGTACCCGCAGCCGCTCAACGAAGTCCGCCTGGTCGCACGCTTCTAGCTGCGGTTTCTGGCCGGCGCGGCGTCGAAGCAGTCGTCATGCAGCGCACGCTCGCCGGCGGAGCCGCCGTTCTCCTGACCGTCATCGGCGCCGGCGGCGTCGTCGCGCCGAAGCTGTCCGCCGGGCAGTTCGGCATCCCGGCCGCGGACCCGGCCGCGCTGGCGTTCGTGCGCGCGGCCGGCCTGCGTGACGTGGTCTTGGGCGGGATCGTGTTCGCGTCGCTGGGCGACGCCAAGGCACTGCGCCGCGTGCTCGGCTGGACGTCGCTCGTCGGCCTCGGCGACGCCGTCGCGCTCGCGGCGCTGCGCGGGCTGCGGCCGCAGCACGTTCTGCACGTGGGCGGCTTCGCGGCGCTCGCGCTGCTCGCGCTCACGCTCCACGACGGGTAGGAAGTCGTGGGCGCGCGGCACGCCGAACCGAGCCGCATGGAGCTCGTGCGGGGCGGTCGCGTCGCCACGATCGACGGCCTCCGCGGCATCGCGATCGCCGCGGTCGTCTGGTTCCATCTCTGGCAGATCTCGTGGACGTCGGCGACGATCCCGTACACGACCATCTCGCTGCAGCCGATCGCGTCCGCCGGCTTCCTCGGCGTCGCGCTGTTCTTCTTCATCTCGGGTTTCGTGATCATGCTGCCGTACGCGCAGGCGCATCTCGCCGGCACGCCGCGGCCCACGCTGCGCCATTTCTTCGGCCGGCGTTTTCTGAAGATCGTGCCGTCGTACGTGTTCGCGATCGCGGTGATGCTCGCGCTCGGCGCTCAGACGTATCCCACGTTCGCGGATGCGGCGAAGGACGTCGTGTTCCACCTGCTGTTCGTCCACGACTGGTTCGCCGCGACGAATGCCTCGATCGACGGCGTCATGTGGTCGCTCGGCGTCGAGATCCAGTTCTACGTGCTGTTCCCGCTGCTGGTGCTCGCGTTCGTGCGCCGCCCGCTGCTGACGACCGTTGCGCTGTTCGCGATCGCCAACGGCTGGCGCGTGTGGTGCATGCTGTCGAATCATTACTTCTACGAGCAGCGGCTCGCGCAGCTGCCGGGCTACATCGACTACTTCGCGGCCGGGATGCTCGGCGCGTTCGCGTACGTCGCGATCGCGACGCGCCGTCCGGGGCTCGCGCAGCGGCGGTGGGCGTTCACGGCGCTGTCCGCGGCAGGGTTCGTGGCGCTGTGGCTGCTGATCGCCAACTGTTACGACCACCGCGCCCAGAACGAGTGGCCGCAGCTGTGGTCGGTGGAGTGGCGCTCAGCGTTCGCGCTCGCCTGTCTCGCGACGGCCCTCGGCTCGCTCTTCGCCGTGCGCGGGTTCCAGCTCGTGCTCGCGAACCGCGTGCTGCTGTTCTTCGCCGCCATCTCGTACAATCTTTACCTGTGGCACCAGCCGATCGCGCGCTGGCTGGTCGACCACCATGTGCCGCCGTACACGACGGCCGACCCGCACGACGATCTGCATTGGCGGCTCATCTACTGGACCGTCGCACTCCCGGCGGTGACCGCGGTCTCCGCCCTGATCACGTATGGCGTGGAACAGCCGGTTCTTCGCTGGGCAAAACGCCGGCGGGACTTCCGCCCAACGCCCGTCCCGATCGCGCCGGAGACAGTCGCCGAGACGTAAGCGACCCCGTTCATCGGCGCGTCTTCGGCTCGCATCAGCGGCGCCGAGTCCGTTCGATACCACGCGGCCGGCAGCCGGCAAGGCTCCCGGGCTCCTGACGGAGGGACCCGGGCGTCCGGTTCCGATAATGGCTCGCATGAAGATCGCGGTCCCGAAGGAACGCGCGCCCGGTGAACGACGTGTTGCGCTCGTTCCCGAGATCGTCGCGAAGTTCGTCAAGGCAGGACACACCGTCATCGTGGAGCGCGGCGCGGGGACGAGCGCGGGGTACACCGACGCGGCGTACGAGGCGGCCGGTGCGACGGTCGCGCCCGACACGCGCGTCGCGTACCCCGAGGCCGATGCGGTCGTGCGCGTGGCGAAGCCGTCCGACGCCGAGCTCGACGGGATCCCTCGCGGCGCAGCGCTGATCGGGTTCCTGTCACCGCTGGGCGATCCGCACTCGGTCGAGCGCTATGCCGAGCGCGGGATCACGGCGCTGTCGATGGACGCGATCCCGCGCACGACCAAGGCGCAGGCGATGGACGCGCTGTCGTCACAGGCGAACATCGGCGGCTACAAAGCCGCGCTGCTCGCCGCCAGCTACCTGCCCAAGTTCTTTCCGATGCTCACGACCGCGGCGGGCACCGTGCCGCCGGCGAAAGCGCTGATCATCGGCGCGGGCGTCGCAGGCTTGCAGGCGATCGCGACGTGCCGCCGGCTCGGCGCGGTCGTCACCGCGTACGACACGCGCGCGGTCGTCGCCGAGCAGGTGAAGTCGCTGGGTGCGAAGTTTCTCGAGATCGACGTCGGCGAGAGCGGCGAAGGCCAGGGCGGCTACGCCAAGGAGCTGTCGCCCGAAGCGATCGCCAAGCAGCGCACGGGCATGGTGAAAGCGATCGGGGCGAGCGACGTCGTGATCACGACGGCGGCGATCCCCGGCAAGCGCGCTCCGATCCTCGTCACCGCCGAAGCGGTCGCCGCGATGGCGCCGGGCAGCGTGATCGTCGATCTCGCCGCCGAGACCGGCGGCAACGTCGACGGCACGCAGGCCGGCGAGGTCGTCACGAGCGAGAACGGCGTGACGATCGTCGGGTTGCTGAACCTGCCGTCGACGCTCGCGTACGATGCGAGCCGGCTGTATGCACGCAACGTGCAAGCGCTGTTGGACTACGTCATCAAGGACGGCGCGCTCGTGCTCGACCCCAACGACGAGATCGTCGCAGGAACGACGATCACGCGCGACGGCCGGATCGTGCACGAACCGACGCGCGCCGCACTCGATAACGACAAGCTCAACGCAGCGACGCCCGGAGGAGCCGCGTGACCGTTCATCTGCTCACGGAGCTGACCATCTTCATCCTCGCCGTGTTCGTCGGCCTCGAGGTGATCTCGAAAGTGCCGACGACGCTGCACACGCCGCTGATGTCGGCCACGAACGCGATCCACGGCATCGTGCTCGTGGGCGCAATCCTGGTCGCCGGCACCGCCGACGCGCCGTTCAACGCAATCGTCGGCTTCGTGCTCGTCGTGCTCGCGTCGCTCAACGTGTTCGGCGGTTACACGGTCACCGAACGCATGCTGCAGATGTTCCGGCCGAAGCCGCAAGCGCCCAAGCCGCCGGCGGACGGTGCGCGATGACCGCGACGGACACGCAGCTCGTCAACCCGGTCGACATCGCGTACCTCGCGACGGCCATCTTGTTCATTTTGGGCCTGCGCTACTTGAGCTCGCCGAAGACCGCGCGGCTCGGGAACCGCCTCAGCGCCGTCGGCATGCTGATCGCCGTCGTCGCGACGCTCACGCAGGGGATGGTGAACTGGATCGTCATCGGCGCGGGCCTCGTCGTGGGCGCGGTCGTCGGCATCTTCTCCGCGCAGCGCGTGAAGATGACCGCCATGCCGCAGATGGTCGCGATCTTCAACGGCGCCGGCGGCGGCGCAGCGTCGCTCGTCGCGGCGGGCGAGCTGCTCAAGTACGTACACGCGAACGCGCCGATCACGTACGACGTCTCGTTCACCAGCATGCTCACCGCGGTCATCGGCGCGATCTCGTTCGCGGGCTCGATCATCGCCTTTCTCAAGCTGCAGGAGGTGATGACGGGTCGCCCGATCACCTATCCCGGCCAGCAGGTCGTCAACGCGGTGATCCTGCTGGTGATCCTCGTGACGTGGGGGCTCGTCGTCGCGGGCTACCAGCCGGTGCTGGAATATTTCTGGATTGCGCTGGTCGCGTCGTTCGTGCTCGGCATCCTGTTCGTGCTGCCGATCGGCGGCGCCGACATGCCGGTCGTGATCTCGCTGCTCAACTCGTTCACCGGCCTCGCGGCAGCGTCCACCGGGTTCGTGCTCGGCAACAACGTGCTGATCGTCGCAGGCGCGCTGGTCGGCGCGTCCGGTACGCTGCTCACGGTCTTGATGGGCAAAGCGATGAACCGGTCCGTGACCAACGTGCTGTTCGGCGCGTTCGGCGCGGTCAAGAGCAGCAGCGGCGGAGCGGGTGCGAAGAAAGAGCACAACGTCCGCTCGGTCAGCGCCGACGACGTCGCCGCGCTGCTCGCGTACGCCAACGAAGTGATCGTCGTGCCGGGCTACGGCATGGCGGTCGCGCAGGCGCAGCATTCGATCCGCGAGCTCGCGGACCAGCTCGAGAAAAAAGGCGTCGAGGTGAAGTACGCGATCCATCCCGTGGCGGGCCGCATGCCCGGCCACATGAACGTGCTGCTCGCCGAAGCCAACGTGCCGTACACGTCGCTGTACGACATGGACGACATCAACCCGGAGTTCGAGCGCGCGGACGTCGCGCTGGTCGTCGGCGCGAACGACGTGACCAACCCTGCCGCGCGCGAGGACAAGGACAGCCCGATCTACGGTATGCCGATCCTCAACGTCGACAAGGCAAACAACGTCGTGGTGCTCAAGCGCTCGATGGCGTCCGGCTTCGCCGGCATCGACAACCCGCTCTACGACGACCCCAAGACCGTGATGCTGTTCGGTGACGCGAAGAAGTCCATCGACGGCGTGGTCGCGGGCGTGAAAGCGTTATGATCGAGGCCGGCGCGGAAAGCAAAGCACGTGGAACCGCCCGCCGAAAACGATGAACCGATCGTCAAGGACATCTACATCGACGCGCCGCCGCGCGTCGTGTATACGTTTCTGACCAAGCCCGCGAAGATCGCGCAGTGGATCGGCACGCAAGCCGACGCCGATCCGCAGCCGGGCGGCATCGTTCGCATCGTCTTCAATGGGGCGAACGTCGTTCGCGGTACGTATCTCGTGCTCGAACCGAACGCGAAGGTCTCGTTCACCTGGGGCTACGAAGGCGACGGACACGCCGTGCCCGCCGGATCGACGGTCGTCGACATCACGCTGACGCCGGACGGCGGCGGCACGCGCGTGCGGTTGGTTCACCGCAACCTCGCCGGCGAGTCGCGCGCTGAGCATGACGTGAGCTGGGACCGTTACGCGGCGCGCATGAAGATTGCAGCCGAAGGCGGCGCACCGGGACCGGATCGATCTTGACCGTTCGGATTCGGACGGGATGGTCGTTCGGCGCGCCGGCCGCGCCGGCTCAGCTCGTCTTGTCGCCTTCGCCGTTACCGTTGCCTGTCGTGCCGCCGCCGTTGCCATCGGCCTCATCGGTCGGCGCTTTCGGTGGGAACGTGAGGTGGCCGACCACGAAACGCTTGTTCGGCGAATCAGGCGCGTAGATAATGGCCACCTCGACATCGACCGCGAAGAGCGGTTTCGGCAGTTCCACCTGGACTTTGCCGGGATCTTCCTTCTTGATGAGAATCGGCGGGTCATCACCGATCTGCACAGCCGTCGCGCCGGTGAGGCCGGTGCCGTAAACGTTGAGGTCTTGCTTGCCGCCGACGTTCACGATCTCCATCGTATAGTAGTAGAACGTTCCGACGACACGGTTGTTCACGGCCGGCGACGAGAACACGACAGACAGGTCGTAATCGCTCTTCGTTTTGTCCGGCTGGTCCTTATCGAGCGGAATGGCCGGTGTGGTCACGTTGAGCAGCCCGTCGTTGATCGCCGTGAAGTTCAGCCCGGGGATCGTTCCGAAGTTGACGGCGGTCGCTCCGGTCAAACCGTTGCCGCTGATCGAGACGCTCGTGTTCCCGGAATGCGGCCCGACGGACGGCTCAATCTTGAACGCAGTCGAGGCCACGCCGCCGCCTTGCGCCTTTGCTTGATCGCTCAAGGCGGAGATCGCTTGCGACCGGCCCGCACCCGCCGCCTGCACGCCGAAGAAGGCGGCGGTGAGCGTGCCGACCACGCCGGTGACCGACGTGATCACCGCGATGACGTCGGAGAACTGATGCGTGCCAGTCCGGAAGACCACGACCGTGATGATCACGACTGCCAGCGTCAGCATCAGCCCGGCGATGATCAGCCAAAATCCGTACGTGATGCGATAGGCCTCGAGGTCCTTGTCGCTGATCTCCCGCGGCTCGGGCGAGCGGACCGGCTGGTTCCGGAGGTACAGAAAGATTCCAAGCCCGACCGCCGCGAGCGACGACACCCAAATGACCAGCGCCAGAAACGTGTCCGTGAGCCACCACGGCGAGCCGTCCGTCGTCGAGGTCGCGCCTCCGGCGTTGTTCTGGGTGCCCGTTCCGATGGTTTTGGACGTATCGGTCGTGGACGTCGACGTCGTGGTGCCCTGCGCGGCCTGGCCGGTCTGAGCGACCACCTG
Source organism: Vulcanimicrobiota bacterium (assembly GCA_963723635.1). GTDB lineage: Bacteria > Vulcanimicrobiota > Vulcanimicrobiia > Vulcanimicrobiales > Vulcanimicrobiaceae > Vulcanimicrobium. Next base: position 51,597 of record CAVRRP010000030.1, read on the forward strand.
GTGGGGCGTTCCGCGCTGCGGCGACTGCGCGACGGCAGCGAGTTTCGCCGTCACGGCGACCACGACCAAGATCCAGCAAAGCGCTGCGACGATCTGCGCGAAACGGGTCAACCGCATGGTAGAAGTCAGCTCCTGGGCGAAAGCGCTTCCCTCCCTTCCTACCCAAGTTGGGTTTCCCTCCGGGTCGGCGCGACGGATCGCGCGCGAGAGGCCGTAGGCATATGACGTTCGCCGTAGTGGTCGCGGCTTGGTTGCAATATGGCGCGGACGGCGGGCCGTCGGCGCGCGCCGTCGTGACCGAGGCCGCTTGCCCGAGCGTGGTCGCCGACGGCCGACCGCTCCGCATGGCGCAGCGCGCGCGCACGTCACCCCGGTTCGACGATCTCGTGTGCGAGGCGAAGATTCCCGCGCGCGCACGCCGGGTGCGCATCGGCGACCGCGATATTCCGGCGCCCGCGTTCGAGCCGCACCGGATCGTCGTACTGGGCGATACCGGCTGCCGGATCAGCGCGCTCAGCGCCCAATCGTGCGACGATCCGGCGGCGTGGCCGTTTCCGCAGATCGCGCGCGCGATCGCCGCGCAGCATCCCGACCTCATCGTCCACGTCGGCGACTATCTCTATCGCGAGCGGGCGTGCCCGCCGCTCGCGCGCTGCGGCGACAGCCCGTTCGGCGACGACGCTGCCGCGTGGTATGCCGACTTTCTCACGCCGGCCGCGCCGTTGTTCGCGGCGGCGCCGCTCGTGCTGGTGCGCGGCAACCACGAGACGTGCGACCGCAACGGAACCGGCTGGTTCCGCTACTTCGACGCGCACGCCGGCACCGCGTGCACCGCGGCGACCGAACCGTACGAGATGTCGTTCGGCGACTTGCGCATCGTCGCGTTCGACTCCGCCGTCGCTGAAGACCGTGCCACCGATCCGGCGCAAACGGCCGTTCTCAAACGGCAGTTCGCGGCGGTGGGCGAGATGGCGAAGCGCCCGGGCCTGCGATCGACGGACGCACGCTTTGCGGGCACGAGCTGGTTCGTCACGCACCGTCCGCCGTACACCAACGACGACGAGCGCACCGCGATGGGCGACGCGCTCGCTCCGTTCGGCGCGGTGCTCGCCGGACATCTGCATTTCTTCGCCGCGATGAACGTCGAGTCGCTGCCGCCGCTGCTGATCAACGGTGAAGGCGGCACGAAGCTCGATCCCAACTACGCCGCGTTTCTGCGCTTCGCCGTCGGCGAGCTGCACGTGCAGGGCAGCGTGTTCGGATCGGCGCACTTCGGGTTCGGCGTCTACACGCGCTCCGGCGCCGGCTGGGCGATCTCGCTGCGCGACCCCGACGGAACCGAACGCGCGCGCTGCACGCTCGCCAACCGCGCCGTCCAGTGCACTCCCGAGAAGTGAGCGTATCCCGTGCCCATGATCATCTCGCACGTCGACCTGCGCGTGCGCGACCGCGCCAAGGCCGTCGAGTTCTACGACGCGTTCCTCAACCTGCTGGGCGCCGTGCAGGACGCGGGCGCCTCGTTCACCACCTGGGCCATCCCGCCGCCCGACGCCGGCGCGGATTGGGAGTCCAGTGAATGGTTCGGGCTGACCGAAGATCCCGCGATGACGCCGGGTTCCACGCGCATCGCATTCGACGCGCCGTCGCGCGGCACGGTCGACGCCATCAGGGTCTACCTGCCGGCGATCGGCGCGCGCAACATCGAGACGACCGAAGGCGAGTACGGCCCCAACTACTACGCGGTGTTCTTCGAAGACCCGGACGGCAACAAGCTGGAAGTCTGCCACATCGGCTGAGCGCCAGGATCGCGCTTACCGGCTCAACCTCCAGCGGTAGGCGTCCCAGGTCGGGTTGAACGCGTTCGGATAATAGCCGCTCAGCGCGGTGCGGTACGCGTACGAGTACGACGGGTTGAACAGGTATATGATCGGCACCGCGCCGGCAACGCGGCGCTCGATCTGCGCGTACAGGCGGCGGCGGTCGTCGCGGCTGGGCGCGACGAGCGCACGGCGCTCCAGTGCATCGACGTCCGGGTCGCACCAGCGCATGGAGTTCGCGTTGCCGCCGCACGACAGCAAGAACGAGTCGTCGGGATCGGCGCCCATCGGCCACGGCACGTACGCGAGGTCGAACGCGCCGGTCGCGAGCGCGCCGCCCTGCGACTTCGGCAAGAACAGCTGCACGTTCGACAGCGACTTGATGGAGACGCGCACGCCGCGCGCGGTGAGCTCGCTCTGCACGACGGTTGCGACCCGCACGCCCGTCTGCGACTCGGGGAACTGCACGTACGTCAGCGCAAGCGGTTTGCCGGCCTTTGCGCGCACGCCGTCGGACCCGCGCTTCCAGCCCGCCGCGTCGAGCAGCCGGTCCGCCGCGGCGGGGTCGTACGCCGGCTCGCGCACCGATGCGTCGCGCGCCCACGAGCTGAGCGGCTGCGCCGTGTCGACGACGGGATACCGCCCAAACGTGATCTTCTTGGAGATGGTCGCGCGGTCGATCGACGCCGCCAGCGCGCGGCGCACGCGCACGTCGTCCAGCGGCGGGTGCGTCGTGTTGATCGCGATCCCCGCGACCAGCGCGAGCGGCACCGTGCGAAACGCCAGCTGCGCGGGCTTGCCGAGCGACGCGCGCTGCGACGGCGACATCAGGTTCCAATCGAGCCCGCCGCTCTGCAGCAGCGTGAAGTTCGTGCCGGGGTCGGGCACGATCCGGATGTCGAGCCGCGCGACCTTCGGTGCGCCGCGCCAGTACGACGGGTTCGCTTCGTACGCGAGATGGTCGCCGCGCGTCCACGACACGAACCGGTACGGCCCGTTTCCCACCGGGTGCGCGGCGAACGCGCTCGTCTCGAGCTTCGCTTCCTTTTCGAGCAGGTGCGCGGGCAGCACGTACTGCGGCGCGGTGCCGTAGCTGAACAGCGTCGCGACCGCGGGCGCCCACGGGTCCTTGAGCGTCACCCGCACGGTGCGGTCGTTCAGCGCGACGGCCTTCGCGACGCGGTCGTAGCCGGCGCGCGAGCGCACGGGGTTACGGTCGTCGAGGATCGCGTGCAGCGTCCACACCACGTCGTGCGCGGTCACCGCGACGCCGTCTTGCCAGCGCACGCCGGAGCGCAGCGTGTACGTGATCGTGCGGCCGTCGCGCGAGAGCCCGCCGTTCTCGACGGTCGGGATCCGGTCGAGCAGGACGGGCACGGGCGTGCCGCGCTCGTCGACGTCGATGAACGGCTCGAACGCGAGCCGGGCGACCTGCTGCTCCACGCTGTTCGCGTCCACGTGCGCGAACAGCGGGTCGAGCGACTGAGGATCGGCGGCTAGCGCGAACCGCACCGTGTTCGCGCGGCGCCGCGCTCGACGCCGTGCCGCCGGATCGCGAGCACCCCGCGCACAGCGCACTCGCGAGTACCAGCAGCGCGAAGAATCGAAGCGAACCGGCGATGCGCATCCCGCGCGAGGTTCACGAGGCGCGCCGGAGCGCCCCTTGTCGGCCCGTCGCGGCGGTCAGGCGATCTCCGCCGTCGTGTCCACCCGCGCAGCGCCCCACGGATTGCGGCGGGCCTGCTCGATCGCGGACTCGAGCGCTTCTTCTTGGTCGTTCGGACACGGGCAAAGCAGACGGCCGTCGCCGTCGCACCCGCCCGGAGCATGGCGATCGAGGCCGTGACCACAATTGCAGAATACGAGATATTTCATCGAGCGGTCTCCTCTCCGGCGGGAACGATCTGCGCGATCAGCGCCAGCGGCACCAGCCGAATCGTTCCGCCCAGTCGGCTGTGCGTTGCGATCGTCTTCGAACAGAAATGCGCTGCGCGACGACACGTGCTGGAGCCGCCCCGTCAGGGTCGGCGGCTCCGCGCACACGAGCGAGACGCGGCGGCCGAGCCAACGGCACGCCTCGGCTTCGGAGATCACGTTCATCGACGCTCTCCGAGAAGAAAAATGCACCCGCTCGTTGTCTTTTTCCGCATCGGAAATCAATCGTACGCGCCGGGGGGGGGGGTGTCGGTACGCTCACGTACGATGGTCGTCCGGCGAGCGAACGAAGCCGCTCTTTCTTGCTGCCAGGTCAGGCGCCAGCGCCCCGTCGTGTAGTATGTCTGTACTACGAGCCGCTACGCGCATTCTCGCGAGCCGTCAAATTTTCGAGGAATTCTTCCAAACGCCGAAGAAAACTCGGCTCCATGACCGCAAAGCCCGAACTCATGGAGGGCCGAACTGATCGAGCGCCGCTTGGGCAGCAGCCGCTCGGGCAGCCGCCACTTGGGCCGCAGCCGCTCGGGCATCCGGAGCTCGACCGCGTCGATCTTCGGCTGCTGGAAGCGCTCCAGCGCAACGCGCGTTCGACCTATGCCGAGCTCGGCGCGCTGGTCAACTTGAAGCCGCCCGCCGTGCACGACCGCGTGAAGCGGCTGGAGACGCGCGGCTTCGTGCGCCGGTACTCCGCGCAGCTCGACGCGCGTCGCGTCGGCTACGAGCTGACGGCGTTCGTGAGCGCGTTCTGCGCACCCGACTTCGATTACGACGCGTTCACCGCCGCGGTCAAAGCGTTCCATGAAGTGCTCGAGATCCACAGCGTCGCCGGCGACGAGTCGTACGTGCTCAAGGTGGTCACGCGCTCGACCGCGCACCTCGACGACTTCCTCACGCGCATCAAACGCGTGCCCGGCGTCGCGCGCACCCGCACGACGATCGTGCTGTCAACGCCGTTCGAGCGCGGCGGGCTGCCCGTGGAAGCGCTCGGATGACGCAGACGCTCGACGACGCGCACCTCCTCGAACCGCTCGGCACGGGGTGCCGGCTGGGCTCGCACCGCGTCATCGAGCCCAAGGGCGCGCTGCCGCAAGGCGCGTGGCGCATCGACAACACGCCGCGCGCGTACGCCAACGAGATCCTGTGCGACGTGGACACGCTCAACGTCGACTCCGCCTCGTTCAAGCAGATCAGCGACGTGTGCAGCGGCGACGCGATCGCGATCGCCGCGCACATCCTCGGGATCGTGGCGGAGCGCGGCAAGCAGCACAATCCGGTGACGGGCAGCGGCGGCATGTTCATCGGGCGCGTGCGTGAGATCGGGCCCGCGCTCGCCTCGCGCGAAGACGTGGCGGTCGGCGACCGCATCGCGTCGCTGGTGTCGCTGACGCTCACGCCGCTGCACCTGCGCGCGATCGACTCCGTCGACGTCGCGACCGGTCAGGTCCGCGTGCGCGGCGAAGCGATCTTATTCGAAAGCGGGATCTACGCGCGGCTGCCGGCCGACCTGCCGACCGACGTCGCGCTCGCGGTGCTCGACGTCGCCGGCGCGCCCGCCCAAGTGCGCCGCCTGGCGACAGCGGGCGAGACCGTGTGCGTCATCGGCGCCGACGGCAAGTCGGGTTTGCTCGCGTGCGCGCAAGCGCGCGAACAGGTCGGCCCGCACGGCCGCGTCGTCGGCATCGTGCCCGCCGGCGGCTCGCCCGCAGCACAGCTGCTCGTGGAACAGGGCTACGCCGACCAGATCGTCGTCGCCGACGCCCGCGACACGCTCGCCGTGCTCGAAGCGCTGCCCGACGCGCTGCCGCTGCTCGCCGACCTCGTCGTGAATTGCGTCAACGTGAGCGGCACCGAGATCGCGTCGATCCTGTGCTGCAAGGACGGCGGCACGGTGTACTTCTTCTCGATGTCGACGTCGTTCACGGCGGCGGCGCTCGGTGCCGAAGGCGTCGGCAAAGACGTGAACATGATGGTCGGCAACGGCTACGCGAAAGGCCACGCCGCCGTCGCGCTTCAGATGCTGCGCGATCATCCGCCGATCAAGGACTACTTCGTCGCGCGCTACGGCGCGGCCGCCCAGGAGACGCTGTGAACCACGCCGTCAAACCGCCCGTCGACCCCGCGCTGCTCGAGCACCGCAACCTGCGAGGCGGCGAGTTCTGGCGCACGATCCCGGCCTACGAGAAGATCGACGAGAAGACGTTCCTCGACCACATCTGGCAGGGCCGCAAGTCGGTCAAGACGCCCGAGGAGCTGTTCGAGACGATCGGCGAGATCGTGGACCCCACGTTCCTCGAAGACGCGAAGGAAGGCTTTCGCCGCGCACCGATGGCCGTGCGCGTGTCGCCGTACGCGATCGCGACGATCGACTGGACGCAGCCGTACGAAGACCCGATCCGCCGCCAGTTCATTCCCGTCGCGTCCAAGCTGCTGCCGGATCACCCGCGCCTGACGCTGGACTCGCTGCACGAGCAGGACGACGCGCCGGTGCAAGGCCTCACGCACCGCTACGTCGACAAGGCGCTATTCCTTCCGCTGCAGACGTGCCCGGTCTACTGCCGCTTCTGCACGCGCTCGTACGCGATCGGTCCCGACACCGAGAGCGTCGACAAGGCGTCGGTCGCGAAGACGCCCGACATGTGGAAAGACGCGTTCGCGTACATCGCATCGCGCCCGGAGATCGAGGACATCGTGATCTCGGGCGGCGACACGTACCAGCTCGCCGCGAAGAACATCACGCTGATCGGCGAGTCGCTGCTGGCGATCCCGCACGTGCGCCGGATGCGCTTCGCGACCAAAGGCCCGGCGGTGATGCCGATGAAGATCCTCACCGACCACGCGTGGGTCGACGCACTCACCGGCGTCGTCGAGAAGGGGCGCAAGATGGGCAAGGACGTCGTGCTGCACACCCACTTCAACACGCCCACCGAGATCACCGAGATCACGCGCCAGGCGATGGACGTGCTCTTCCAGCGCGGCATCACCGTGCGCAACCAGAGCGTGCTGATCCGCGGCGTGAACGACGACGTGGCGCGTATGACCACGCTGGTGAAGCGCCTGTCGTGGATCAACGTGCACCCGTACTACGTGTACATGCACGACCTCGTGAAGGGCGTCGAGGAGATGCGCACGCGCGTGCAGACGTCGATCGACCTCGAGAAGTCCGTGCGCGGCACGACCGCCGGCTTCAACACGCCGCTCTTCATCTGCGACGCACCGGGCGGCGGCGGCAAGCGTGACATCCACAGCTTCGACTACTACGACCGTGACAACGGCATCACGGTGTACAGCGCGCCCAGCGTGAAGCCGGGCGAGTCGTTCCTGTACTTCGACCCCATCGACACGCTCTCGGCCGACGCGCAAGCGCGCTGGGCCGTCCCGGCGCTCCAAGACGAGATGATCCGCGAAGCGGTCGCCCGCGCAGGCGGAAAGGTCGCCGCACTGGCGTAAAGCTACCGCGATGCTGGTCAACGCGGTACTCTACACCATCCCGCGCGACAAGGCCGACGAAGCGGAAGGTTACCTGCGCGAGCTTGCGGCCACGTCGCGGGCGGAGGCCGAGTGCTTCGGCTACGAGGTCATGCGCGCCGACGAAGCGGATCACGCGACGTTCGTACTGTTCGAGAAGTACCGCGATCAAGCTGCGCTCGACGCGCACATGCAAACCGACCACTTTCAGCGGCTCGGCATGAACGGTTTCCGGCGGCTAGCGACCGGCCGTCAGGCGATCAAGGGCACGCTGATCGAATAACGTGCGCGTCTGCGTCTACTGCGGGTCTTCCGCCGGGAACGATCCGCGCTTTGCCGCGGTTGCGCGCGCGTTCGGCGCGGCGCTGGCGCGCGCGGGGATCGGCGTGGTGTACGGCGGCGGGCGCGTCGGGCTGATGGGCGCCGTCGCCGATGCCGCGCTCGAAGCCGGCGGCGAGGTCATCGGCGTCATCCCACGTTTCCTCGAAGAGCGCGAGGTCGCGCACCGCGGCGTGGACCTGCGCGTGGTCGAATCAATGCACGAGCGCAAGCAGCTCATGTCCGAGCTGTCGGATGCGTTCGTCGCGCTGCCCGGCGGGTTCGGGACGTTCGAAGAGTTCTTCGAGATCGTCACCTGGGTGCAGTTGAGGCTGATCGACGCGCCGTGCATCATCGCGAACGTCGGCGGCTATTACGACGCGCTCGTCGCGCTGATCGACGGCGCGGTCGCGAACGGCTTCATCACCAGCGCGAACCGCGCCATCGTGGAATCGTACGCGACGCTGGACGAGGTGCTCGAACGCCTGCGCGCGCCGTAGCCACGTCATGACCGACGCACCGAACCCCTCGATCGGCGCGCTGCTGACCAGGATTCTGTACCTCGTCGCGACGCCGACCGTCGCGGCGACGTACTTTTGTTTCGTGCGGTCGTTGAGCCGTTCCGCCCACGATCATGTTCCCATCGAGTTCATTCGCGTCGATCTCAACGAGCTCTGGCCGCTGGCGCTCGGAGGCACGGTCGCGGTCGCGTTTCTTGTCGCACTCTTCATGGCATCGACGTCACGGCGGTTCCGAGCGGAGATCGTTCTGAACGCGCGGACACGTGTCCAAGTGCAGCGCGCTGCGATCAGCGCCGGCATCGTCGCCTTGGTGTTCGCGTTACTGACGCTCGTCGGTTTGTCCGCACCTCAATACGTTGCGGCCGCTTCCATCAGTTCGGCGGCATTCATCGCGCTGATCTCCGCGGTGCCCATCATGGCATGGCTTCGCGCGCGGTGGGCGGGGCGCCCGATGACCGCCCGGCTTGCGCGGTGGCCTATCGTGGGCCGCGCGGTACGCCGTGTGACTCGTCCGTTTCGAGGCAAAGGCCGGCTCGTCGACGCGCTGGCGGCCGATCCGGTCGCGCGGCTCTCAGCGGCACAGTTCCTCATCTTGACGGGCATCCTGTACGTGTCCGCATTCGCGATTTTGTTCGGGTATGGCGACGCAGAAACGAGGAGCTTTCAAATCGTGCTCGTCCCAAAGCCCGAAATCGTCCTGCGCAGCTACAACGACGAGATCGTGACGGCTCCCATCGACTTCGCGACCACGACGGTGACGATGAAATACTCGAAGCGACGGCTTACGACCGACGAAAAGTCGCTCGCATTGTACAACATGGTGTCCGGCCAGCCGATCTCACGGTACGTCGTCGACCCGGATCTCGACGCGCTCCTCCGCGCGGCACGGCGTGAACGGAAGACACCGCCGCCGGCACACCGGCATTAGCCGTTCTTTTTCAGCCGGTCGAACAGCGTGAAGACCCGCTGCTCCGCGAGCGCGGCGACGGCCGGGTCGTAGCCCGGAACGCCTGGTACCGCGAAGTTGTGCGTCGCGCCGGGATAGACGAAGACCTCGGCGTCTGGTTTTCCGCGCAGCGCTTCCTCGACCGCTTCGACCTCGCTCATCGGCGCGACCGGGTCTTCGGCGCCGTAGTGAAGCGACAACGGCGCATGGACGCGCGGCGCATCGGCAAGGCTTGCGCCGACCAGCGTGCCGTGAAACGCCGCGGCCGCCTGGACGTCGAGCCGCGCGGCGGCGAGAAACGCATAGCGCCCACCGAAGCAAAAGCCGAGGACGGCGACCTTGCCGTTGCACTGCGGGAGCGCGCGCAGTTCGGCGATCGTGTCGCGCAGGTCATCGACCGCCTGATCGACGTCGATGCGCTTCATGCGCGCCATCGCGCGTGCGCGACCCTCGTCGGTCCGGTCCATCATCTCCGGCTCGGCGTCGCGCCGGAACTGGTTGGGAACCACGACGGCGAAGCCGCGCGCCGCGTAGCGGTCGGCGAGCTCGCGAATCACCGGCTCGATCCCGAAGACCGGCGGCAGCAGGACGATTCCGGGCGCGGGCGCGGCAGGCGGCAGAGCAACGTACATGAGGTTGGTCTCTACCCGTGCCGCGCGAGCGATCCTGCGACGTGCCGCTCGAAGCGCTCGACCACGTCGCCCAGCACGCTTTCCTGATCGCGCTTCCAAAGCTGTGCGTTGAGGACTTCGACTTCGGCGAAACCCGCGTAGCCCGCGTCGCTGATGAGCCGGCCGAGATGGGCGAGGTCGATGCAGCCGTCGCCCATCATGGCGCGCGCCGCCGCGACATCGGCGCCGTTCGGCGTAATCCAGTCCGAGACGTGATAACCCAGGATCGTCCCTGCGGCGCGCACGACCTCCGCATCGAGCCGGGCATCCCAGAACACGTGATACGCATCGACGACCACGCCCGCCACGTCGCGCGCGTCGAGCGCGGCGACGAGGTCGTTCGCTTCCGTCAGCGTCGTCACGGCGGAACGGTCGGCAACCATCATCGGATGCAACGGCTCGATGCCGAGCTTCACGCCAGCGGCACGCGCTTCAGGAATGATCGCGGCGATGCCGTCCGCGATCTGCGCGCGCGCGGTCGCGATGTCGGTGCCGAGCGTGGGACCGCACACGAGCACGAGCACGTCAGCTCGGAGCGCCGCAGCCTCCTCGATCGCGCGGCGATTCTCGTCGAGATGCGCCCGGCGCTCGGCGTCATCGCCACCGGGGAAGAAGCCACCGCGGCACAAGGACGATACGTGCAACCCGCGCGCCTCGAGCTCTCGCTTCGCGGCGGTCAGGCCAAGCGCGGCAACTTTGTCGCGCCACACGCCGATCGCGGGGATACCGTACCGCACGCACGCATCGACTGCCTCGATGAGCGAGAGCGGTTTGGTCGTGTACTGGTTGAGGCTGCAGCGCTCCAGGCTCATAAGGTAGTGGTTCTCCGTCCGACGTGGAAAAGTTTCGCGTTCAGTACTGCGGCCCTAACACACGCAAGAGTATTTCAAAACCGGAATAGCTATGGTAGAATGCGCGAATTGTGCCAAGCGCTTCGTGTCTGTGCCCGCGCACCGCAATAGCATCATTCTCAGTTCCATGGCCTGCGCGCAACGAGACCGGCGGAAATGTTATCGTACGAACCGCATGTTCCGGATGCGGTATGATCGTGGATCCGACGGACGCCGGCCGGCTCGACTCCGATCACCGCGCGCGTCTGGTCGCCCGGCAACGGCTTGGAACATCGTGCACGTGGGACGCCGTCGGTCTTCCTGCCTTCCGCCGCATCGGTGTCACCGCCGGTGACCGCAGTATCATCGGAAAAGTGCCAAAGGCCTCTCGGTTTTTCAAGTACGATTGGGAGCATCTGGCTGATCCGGACCTGTTTGGCGCCATTCGCTCGCGGCTTCATCTTGGCAGGACCCTTTGGCCCCGCGCGGTCCGGTCGCCCGCGTGGAACCGGCCGGTGATCCTCCACCATGGGCTCGCCGAAAAGTTCACGACCAAACGCGACAACGCGCACCTGCACCTCGTCTCGATGGCACAGCAAACGATCGAGGAGCCGGCGGAGGGATGGATCAACGAATACAACGGTTCCTACAACCTCCATTTGCTGGCGCCCTATCGCATCGCGCACGCCGTCCTTACGCAAATGGTGTGCGTGGATACGGAGACCGCAATATGCACGACCGCGTATCATTTGACGCCGGGCGCCGAGGACGCCAAACGCAAAGGGTTCTACCAATACGCGAGCTGGGCGGCCACGCCATAACAAAATAAAGCAGGCGGTTGTTACACCGCCCGCCATGACCCGCTCGAGGCGGGAGGCGCCGAGCCAACGCCCGGAACCGCGACCATCATAGCGCAGGCAGACCGACTTTGAC
>CAVRRP010000031.1:0-51098 GCA_963723635.1 Vulcanimicrobiota bacterium
TCGACGTGCGCACCGGGCATGTGAAGTGGTAGCAGACAACGGCCCGCATCCGATCGGGTACGGCGACGGCTTCATCTACATGGACACGACGCCGTGCGGATCGATGTACTGGTGCTTTCATTCGCTCGACGTCGATGCGGTCGACCTTGCGACCGGGAAGTCGCGCACGCGCGTCTCGTACCTGCTCGACGACGTCACCGACACGACGCCGCAGGGCGGGATGGTCGCGGCGGCCGATCGCACGTTGCCGGCGGCTACGTGTACTTCCACTTACACGGCCGCTGGTACCGGTACAACATGCCACGGCGCTCCGGCGCACGCGCACGGCGTGCGGTTCGACGGGGTGCCGCGCGCGCGCATGGATCCGCGTTCGGCACGCTACTCGCGACGCACGGCGACGAGCTCGATGTGGTACGTTCGTTACCGACCGCATCGACCTGCACCGGCTTGCGCGCCGTGCGGTGCGCTCGGCGGTCGTCGTGCACGCAGGCGGGACGCGGTACTGGTCGCCGGTGAGGAGCTCGTCGCGGTCGATTCCGGCGCGACGCGCGCGCGCGTCGTGGGGCGCGTGCCGTGCGCGGCGGTGGTGAATCTGCTCGGCGTGGGGATCGCGCGAGTCGCGGTGCGCTGCGCCAGCGGGCGCCGGCGGTGCGGAACGCGTGCTCGGGTTCGACGATCTGCCGGACGGCTCGCCGCCTACGGCGCGAGGATCTTCTCCATCGCCATGACGTCCACGAAGCGGCCGTCCAGCCGGCCCTGCTCGCGGAATGTTCCGACCTCGCGGTAGCCGAGCTTGCGATAGAGGCCTTGGCCGCCGGAATTGAACGCGAACGTGAACAGTACGATCTTGTGGAACTCGTTCGCCTGCGCGGTGTTCTCCAGTAGGCGCAGCAGCAGCGAGCCGACGCCGGTGCCGCGCGCGTCGCGCGCGACGTACACCGACAGATCGGCGACGCCGCGGTACGCGCAGCAATGCGAGTCCAGGGTTTCAGGCGACGCCCCAGCCCTCGACGCCGCCGCCTGCGTTCTCCGCGACCAGCACGGCATAGCGGTCCTGGTGTGCTGCCCACCACTGCGCGATGTGGTCGGCGGTTTTGGGATCTTCGTCGAGCGTCGCGATCCGGTCTTCGATGCCTTCGTTGTAGATGCGCCGGATCACGTAGAGATCGGCGCCGGTGGCGTCGAGCGCGGCCTGTTCCAGCGTGCGCGTGCGTCACGGCCGCAGTTGCTTGACGTATTCTCCAGGCAGCGCGTCGTGGTGCTGAAGATGCGGGCGCGCACGGCAAGCTCCGGGTCTTTGTGGCCCTCGCGCTCTTCGGATTTGTGAACCCGCTCCGGCTGGTCAGCGTTCGCCGGCGGCGCCGGGGCGAACGTCGTCGGTATGGTTTACGACGAGCTTGGGTTCCCGGCAGGCTCACGTCAGATGCGCACGTTGAACGGCGAGCCGTGCTTGTGCCGGCGGTGGGTGTGCTCGACGAGCACGCGGCAGCTCACGATCCCGTGAAAGAATCGTTCGAGCTTCGCCGCTTGGGCCTGGATCAGGCGCTCCAGGCTGGCCGGCGAGGGCTCGACGTCGCGGTAGGCGATCTGCGGTTGAACAGGCCATCGGGGTACCTTCGCCGATGCGCAGCAAAAGCCCGGCCGGACGGGCGACGTGAAGGCCGCGACCGACAGGTTGCACAGCGCGACCGCGCTATGCTGCGCCGTGGACTCTCGCGCGCTACGACGGTGCGCGGATCGAGTCGCCCGGTTACGCGCCCCCGTCCTCGACTCGCGAATCGCGAGACGCTGCGAGCTGAGACTAGATTATAGGCATGATGGCGGACCGCAAGGCGCGATATGTACGGTACCCTACTGAAGTATCGGCCATGACGCCCACATTCGAAGCCCGGAGATCCGTTGCGTGGTTTTCACCGGTTCGTCATGCCGCGATTTAGCATTTCAGCATCATCGTGGCTCGTTTAGGTTTGCGCTTCCGTCGTTACGTCGCGGTAGACGGCGAGAACTTCCGCGCCGAGCTGCGCAAAGAGCACCCAGCTCGGCGGCGCCGGGCACGTTGATATGGCCGATCAGCTGTGCTAAACGCGCTCCCGCGTCGAAGGCGCCGGCCGCGAGCTCAGTGCCGTAGATAACCTTGTCGAGGCGCGTTTGCGCGTTTGTGAATTTGAGCCCGCTGTTGGCCAGCGCGACTACCGTCATAGGTCCTCCGAGCTTCGCTTCCAGCTCGGGATGTGCCGCGATGATAACGTCCGATAACGTTCCGACGCTGTCGAGGACCTTCGCGGTGCTTTCCATGGCATTGGGCGCCGTGATTTGCATGGACACGTCGTATGGCCGCAACGTTCCGTCCAGGTGTATTCCGAAGCCGAGGGGCCGTATATGCGCGCTGGAGTTTGGCGGCATACTCGCTTTTAGCGAGGCCGATGCCATGATCGGGACCACTGTTCCGGCCGGTGCCGCCGTCTGCACATGCTCCATCACAGAACGCAGGAGATCTTCGCTCGGCGAATGCGTGACGTAGCGGGAGGACAACAGGGGTGAAGTCAGTCGCATGAGCAGCGCTCCCGTAAGGCCCAGTTCGGGTACCCACTCTTTGGGATGTTCAATCTGACGTTGCCGCGGGCCTGTGCCGTGTGCTCCGAGCGCGCCGTAGACGCGGCGCGAAGCGCCCGTCAGCGCTTCCCGGCGCGTAGGATTCGCAGCGAGCGCCGGGACTTCGACACGGTACCTCGGCGGCTACCCGGCCTGCCGGTGCTCTTCAGAGATGCCGAGCATCTCAAAAACGGTGGTCATCGGGATGAATAGCCTCAGCGAGCGTGGTTCGAATCGCAAGAAGCCGACGCGCTCGTAGAACGCCGTCACGCTTTCTTCGTACGCATCCACGACGATCGCAACTCCACCGAGTTCCGCCGCGACACGCGCACATCGGGCCATGGCATCCAGGAGCAGGAGCGACCCGACACCTTGTCCCTTTACTGATTCGAAAACGGCGAGCCGTGCTACCAGTGATGCCGGCAGTTGGTGCCTAGGGAGCTTCAACTTCCGCAGAACCGTGTCGGGCAACTCGCCCGCTTCGATGCGGCACGTCGTCACCGTGTAGTATCCAAGGATTACCGTTTCGTCGCTATCGTCAACCGCGACGTAGGTTTTCGAAAGGTTCTTTGCAATAGCCTGGTGCGCGTGTTCGTGAATGAACCGGTCCAGCGGCTCATTGCCGCACGTGAAAGCCAAGCGATGGTGCTTGTCCTTTTGTATCGATTCGATGATCACGAACGACTCGTTACCTCGCGAGCATACCGCTCGGCAAGCGCGACGAGCCGGTCGTTGGGGTGCGGCGGGTTTGCCAATGCAGACAAGAACGTGCGTCGTGCGCGTTCGTTGAGGACGATACTTTCGTGCTCCGCGATGACGCGCTGGGCTCGCTCTTCGACGGCAGTTCTCATAAAGTCCGAAAGCGTTTGCCCGGTAAGGTCAGCAGCACGAACGAGCAGCTCCTTCTGTTCGGCGGTTGGACGAAACTGTGCTCGATCGCGGGGACGATTCATCGCCTGAGGGCCTCCTGCGGCTTCGACTCCGCGATTGTACGTCATTTTGGCGTACAAATACAAGCGTGGGGAAATGGCGGCCGCGCGCTTAGGACACGTCAGTCCGGTTCGGGCGACTCCAACAGCGCGAGGAATGCGTCGGCCATGATCAGCAGCTCTGCTTCGTTGACGATGCGGCCGTGTGCGACGAAGTCGTCGTAGTCCGGCCATAGGCGCGCGCGCAGGACGTCGATCACGGGGTCGCGCCAGAAGCACTGGATCGGCAGGAACGGCGTGCCTTCGGCCGTCGCGCGGCGTTCCGCGGCGCCGATCAGCGCGGCGGCGAGCGCGTCATCGCCCGCACGCTGCACGATGCGCGCGGTGAAGTCGAGCGCCATCAGCGCGAGCGCGCCCGGCGTGCCGTCGACGTTGCCGATCACCTCGCGCATCGCGCGTGCGGCGCGGCCGATGTCGTCGTTGATCTCGTGCACGAGCGCGCCGACGCACAGCAGGTGCGCGGTCGTCGTGCGGTTGCCGAACGCGCGGCTCTCCTCGATCGCGGACTCGATGATCGGTGCGGCTTCGGCGACGTCGCCGCGCGCGCACAGCGATTCCGCGAGGTTGCCCTGCATCACCAGCGCGTTGAGGTCGTCGCCCAGCTCGCGAAAGATCGTCGCGGCATCGTGGAAGCGGCCGACGGCTTCGTCATGGTCGAGCCGGAAATCGAACGCGACCGTGCCGAGCGCGCCGATCGCGATCGCTTCGCCGCCGCGGTTGTGGATGCGCGCGTTCATCTCGCGGCCCAGGCGGAACAGCCGTTCCGCTTCATCGTACTCGCCACGGAACTTCGCGACCACGCCCAGATAATTCAGCACCGGCGAGCGTTCGTACACGTCGCGGTCGCCCAGCAGCGCGTCGGCGGCGCGGGCGTGCGTCTCCGTGCCGACCAGATCGCCTTGCACGAACGCCATGCGCGCGGTCGCGGCGTGCAGGCGCGCGCGCAGCAGCGGTGCGAGCGCCGCGCTGCGTTCGACGAACATCTCGCAGCGCACGCGGCCTTCGTGCGGATGACGCACCGCGAACCACTGGCGCACCGCCGCGATGCACAGCTCGGTGCCGGTCGCGATCAGCTCGTCGTCGCGCAGCGCGCGGTCCAGCGCGGCGCGCACCTCGTCGATGACGAGCTCGCTTTCCATCAGCGCGGCGCGGTTGGTTCCGGTGCCGGAGCGCGCGGCGATCGCGTCGAGCCGCTCGCGGCACCAGCGCACGTGCGCGGCGTGCACGGAGCGGCGGTGTTCCGCGGCCGACGGCAGCATCTCCGCGGCGTCGCGCACAGGATCGATCATGCGCCAGCGCGTGATGCCGTCGTGCGACGCGGCGTCGAGCAGCGAGCGGCTCGCCATCGCGCGCAGCAGCACGTCGGCGCGCCGCGCGTCGATGCGGTCGACGGGGATCACCGTCGCGGCGTCGGAGGCGGAGAAGCTGCCGCGGAACGCGGCGACCGCGCCGAACACGATCGCTTCGTCGGCGTCCAGCGCGCCGACGGCGCTCGCGAGCAGCGACCCCAGCGTGGCGCGGTCGGCGTGCTCGCCGGAGGCGTCCGTACCTTCGTCGTCGTCGTGCGCGTCGCGGGCGAACGCGTGCAGCAGCGCTTGCGCCGTCATGCCCGCGAGGCGGCCGACGGCGAGCTCGATTGCCAGCGGCGAGCCCGCGAGGCGCGCCAGCAGCGCGGCGACGTCGGGATCGTCGGGCGCGGCGGCGACGCCCGTCGCGGCGGCGCGGTCGGCGAACAGCGCGCGCGACGCGGCGTCGTCGAGCGCGTGCAAGCGGATGACGCGCTCGTCGAACGCGTCGATAGGCACGCGGCTGGTCGCGAGGAAGCGCAGCGGTGCGCCGGCGAGCTCGTCAAGCACGTCGCGGCACGCGTCCGCACCGCGCTCGCAGCCGTCGAGCACGACGAGCGTCGGATCGGTGACGGCGTGCGTGACCGCGCGCGCGACGTCGCCGGTGCTCGTCACGCCCAGCGCCGCGCCAATGCGCGCGAAGATCTCGTCGCGGTTGCTCGCGCCGAGCGCGTCGACGAAGCGCACGTGCACGAAGCGCGCGGCGGCTTCGTGCGCGACCGCGAGCGCGAGCCGGGTCTTGCCGACGCCGGCCGCGCCGGTGACGGTGACGACGCGATGCGCTTCGATCGCGCGGCTCACCGCCGTGACGTCCTCGTCGCGGCCGATCAGCGCGGCGAACGGCTGCGGCAGCGCGTCGTCGGCGGCGTGCTCGCGCGCGTAGCCGTCTGCGGCGACGCGGTCGCGGCCTTCCGCTTTGGCGCGGTACAATTCGCGGTCCGCTGCGGCGAACAGCTCTTGCACGTTGCCGCCGCGCGCGGGCTCGGTGCACGCGACGCCCACGCTCACCGTGAGGCGGCCGGCTTTGCCGACGGGGTGTTGGATCGCGAGCGACGCGACGGCAGCGCGAATGCGTTCGGCGGCGGCGATGCCGCCTTCGAGCGACGTCGCCGGCAAGATCGCGGTGAACTCTTCGCCGCCGTAGCGGGCGAAGCGGTCGCCGGCGCGCTGCAGCGTCGCCGACGCGGCGTGCGCCACGCGGCGCAGGGCGTCGTCGCCGGCAAGATGACCGTAGCGGTCGTTATAGACTTTGAAATAATCGATGTCGAGGATCGCGACGACCAGCGAGGTGCGGTCGCGCGCGGCGCGCTTCCATTCTTCGCGCAGCCGCGCATCGAACGTGCGGCGGTTCGCGACGCCGGTGAGCCCGTCGGTCTGCGCGGACTCAGCGAGAAACCGCGCGGCGAGCGCGAGCGTGACGATCAGCGCGAGGTCGTCGTGGACGAGCACCTCGCCCGAGACGAGCAGGGCGCCATCGACGTCGGTGTCGTCGAGCGCGATCTCGGTGGGACGCTCGCCCAGCGTGCCGGCCTGGCCGCGCATCGCGCGCCCGTCGCGGTGCACGACCACGGCGACGCCTTCGGCGCCCAGGTCCTCGCGCAGTTCGGACGCGGCCGACGCCAGGGCGTCGGCGAGCGGCTGCGCGCCGCGCAGCACGTTCGCCACCCGGCGTGCGGCCGGCGCGGTCAGCATCATGAAGCCGCCGGCCCGGGGGCCGGTAGAAACGAAGCAGCGAGCGCGGCGAGAACAGCGCAGCGGGTCACCTTCTCTATTTCGGCCGAAAGCGGGCGAAGCGTTTGCCCGTCAACGGAGAATCGCGTTGGACGCCCGCAGCAAGTTGGGAAGGGTGGCTCACCTGGTCCGCGAACCCTGGTCGGTCGCACCGTCCCGGCACCCATGCCGACGTAGCTCAGTTGGTAGAGCAGCGGTTTCGTAAACCGCAGGTCGCCGGTTCGAGTCCGGCCGTCGGCTCCAGGATCGAAGCCCCGCTCAGGCGGGGTTTTTCAATGCCAACTGCCTGGCACCCGGGCTGATTCCCGCTTGCCGGATCGAACATATGTTCGATATTCTGAAGGCATGAAGGGTGGGCTGTCCCTGTTCGATCCGGTTACGATGCGCTTGCTCGAGTGCGACCGCGCGATCCTGAGTGCTGAAGCTGCTGTGCGAGGGCGAGGGCGTCCCGAGCCGTCCGAAGCGCGGTTACCACCTCGTCCTCCAGCAGCGCGACCCGATCTTCGAGTGATTTCCGGGGGGCGCGCCGCGTAGCGTTGCCCTCCACGAGCTGGTCCAGCGACATGCCGAGCGCCTTGGCGATGCCGGCGACGATCAGCACGCCCGGGTCCTGGGTCTCGTCGCGCTCGATGCGCGAGATCGCCGCCTGCGCGACGCCGACCCGGCGCGCGAGATCCGCTTGCGAAAGGTTGGCCGCGCCGCGCGCCGTGCGGATCCGCTCCCCGATCTTCACGTTAGCGCACAGTCACACCGCAGCGCGCCGCGGGCCCTGCTATGCAGCCTTGCATATGCAAAATAGGTTGACTCCAAGCCAAATCCGTATATAATGAAACGCATGAAATCCCTGTCGTACGGCTATCACGCGGGGCGCGCGCGGCGGCTAGGGGAGGCTCGCGCGGATGCTCGATCTTCCTAGCGGCACGTATCGCGTCACCGTGGTTTCCGTCGAGCTCGCCGGAACGCGCACCGACGTCCAAGTCGTGTTCGAGATCGTTGTCGGCCCGCACCGCGGCGCGCGCTTCGCGTACATCACGCGCACCGCGCTCGAACGCCCGCCCGCGACGGACACGTATCCGGCGTTCGCGCGCTTCGTCGCCGCCGCGACCGGCGTGGAATGCGGCGACGACGCGCAGCAAACCGTCGACGAGAACGTGCTCGAAGGGCGGGAGCTCGACGTCACCGTGCGCAGCGGGCCCAGCGGGCTGCCGCACGTCGTGCGGTTCGCGCCGGCGCAACGCGTTGCGCGCCGCGCGCGCCGCCCGCGCTGCGACGTCGCGGTCTCCGACGACCGCGGCGTCGCACGCAAGCACGTCGACGCGCTCGCGACGAGCGCGCGCTACGACGGCGACCAGCTCACCGACATCGTCGAGAGCGTGAGCCACGGCCGCACGCGCGCGCTCGCGCACCTCTCCGCGCGCGAGCGCGAGACGCTGATCGCGCGCATGCGCGGCTTCGCGTAAGCCCCGGACCCGAGACCTCGTCGTTGATCACCATCGTCTTGCGATCGCGCTACGGGATGGCCTACGCGGTGGATCCGCACCCCGCGTGCTTCGCCGCGTCCGGTCCGCAAACGCGCGAGTGCCGCCGCGACACCGAGGTGCGCCTGCACGACGACGTCGTGATCGCGCCGTTCGCCGCGGCGCTGCACGGGCTCGGCGCGCGCAGCGCGATCTCGCCGCTGCGCGCGGCGCTCGCGCGCCTCGAGCGCGAGCGGCCCGAACACGCCGCCAGCATCGCGCTCGCGCGCCTGCTGCTCACGTGGTCGACGCGCTGGCCCGACGCCGCCTGGCACGTCACCGGCGCGCCCGCACCGCGCCCAGGACCGCAAAAACATCGCGCCGCCAAGCGCGAGCGCGCGCTGCGCGACGACGGTTCCGCCCGTCCGGCGCTCGTCGGCGCGCGCGTCAGCCGCGAAGTGCACGAGCTCTTCGAAGACCGCGGCGCGCGCGCGGGCGCGAGTGCGGGCGAAGTGCTGGAATGCGTCGGGCGCGCGCTGCTGCACGGCCTCACGATCGCACAGCTGCGCGACCGGCTGTCGGCGCACGACTGACGTGAAGGGCCTCGCGCTCACGAACCTGCTCGTCGAAGTCGTCCTCGCGATCATCGCGCTGGCGGGCATCGTCGCGAGCTCGCCGCTGCTGGTGTCGAAAGCGCGGCTGATCCGCGAGCGGGATGACGCGCGCAAAGACGCCGACTCGCTGCGCGACATTGTCGGCGCCTTCCAAATGGGGTTGAGCGCACTGGGCCACCTGCGCGACGAAGTCCGCGAGATCCGCGCCGTTCAAATCGTCTCGACCCGCTACGTGGTCGACCTCATGACGTACATCCGCGACGGCGGCAGCGCCGCAGCCATGCCGCAAATTCCGGGGGAGCTCCGGGACGAGGTCCTCGAAGAGCTCCGCCACCGCGCTCCCGCGGTCGTCACCCGCCCAATTGCCGAGACGCCGGTCCCTGGACCGGCGCGGAGCGCACCGCCCTAGACCGCCGCCGGCACCCGCATCGTCGCCCGATCGCCGACCGCCCGCTGGTACTGCGGCGGCCACGCGACCTCCGCGCCGAGCGCGCGCGCCGCGAACAGCGGCCAGTACGGATCGCGCAGCAGCTCGCGCGCCAGGAACACGAGGTCGGCCCGCCCGTCGGCGACGATCGCCTCCGCGTCGGCCGGTTCGGTGATCATCCCGACCGCCCCGGTCGAGATCCCCGCTTCGCGCCGCACGCGCTCGGCGAACGGCGTCTGGTACAGCGGCCCGACCGGAATCGTCCCCGGCTTCACCGGCACCGCGCCGCCGGTCGTGACGTCGATCAAGTCGACGCCTTCCCCGCGCAGCAGCCGCGCGAGCGCGACGGTCTGCTCGGCGTCCCAGCCGCCTTCGGCCCAGTCGGTCGCCGACAGCCGCACGAACAGCGGCAGCCGCTCGGGCCACACGCCGCGCACGGCGCGCACGACCTCGATCGCGAGCCGCGTGCGGTTCTCGAACGAGCCGCCCCAGCGGTCGGTCCGCCGGTTCACCAGCGGCGAAAGGAACTGGTGCACGAGGTAGCCGTGCGCGCCGTGGAGCTCGATCACCGAGCCGCCCGCGTCGAGCGTGCGCCGCGCGCCGTCCGCGAACGCGCGAACGATCGCGGCGATCCCGGCTTCGTCGAGCGCCGCCGGCACCGGATAGGTCGCATCGAACGGCTCCGTCCCGGGCGCAACCGGCGTCCAGCCGCCGTCCGCCGGCGCGACGGCGCCGTTCCCGTCCCACGGCCGCTTGGTCGACGCCTTGCGCCCGGCGTGCGCGAGCTGCGTCCCCCACGCCGCGCCCTGGCCGTTGCAGAAGCGCGCGATGCGCGCGAGCTGCTCGACGTGCGCGTCCTGCCAGATCCCGAGGTCCTGCGGCGAGATGCGCCCGTCCGCGGTGACGGCGATGGCTTCGGTGAGCACGAGCCCGGCGCCGCCGACGGCGCGGCTGCCGAGGTGGACGACGTGCCAGTCGTTGGCGAACCCGTCCGCCGAGGAGTACTCGCACATCGGCGAGACGGCGACGCGGTTGCGCAAGGTCACGTCGCGCAGGCGCAGCGGGGAAAAGAGCGTGGACATCGTTCGCTTGAGACGTCTCCGAAACGCGCGCGGTTTCGCACGGTACGCACGCGGGTCAGTTCGCCTTACCGTGAAAGGTTGGTTCCATGTCTCGCTTTGCGCTCGCATGCTGCCTCGCGCTTGCCGCCGGAACCGTGACCGCGGCGACCGCGGCCGGCGCGGCGACCCCCGCGAAGCTTCCGCCGCGCCCGCCCGACGGCACGTACTCGTACACGCTGCGGCTCGCCGCAACGGACGTCGGCAGCAGCATCGTCGTCATCGACGGCGCCGCGCCGGGCGCGATCGTGGTAAAAGAGAACGCGAGCTTCTTGCTGCCGCGCTTCACCGCGACGACGACGATGCGGTACGACTCCGCGACGCTGCACGAGACCGGCTACAGCGCCGACTTCAACGTCGTGAGCGGCCCGCAGCACACCGACGTCACCGTCAAACCGGGCGCGATGACGGTCACGGCGACCAACGGCGGCGGCACCGCCGAGGTCGCGGCCGATCCGTCGGCGCCGCTGGAGATCATCGGCGACAACCTGATCGGGACCAGCGTGATGATTCCCGCGGTGCTGCACGCCACCGGTGCGAAGGCGTTCACGCTCGCCGTGCTGTCGGGCGGCAAGGCCATCGTCTGCAACGTCGTGACCGACCCGCTGCCGAGCCGTCCGGCGTCGGTTCCCGCGTCCGACGCGAACCTCGCGCTCGACCTCGGCGGGATCCGCGAGAGCTATTGGTACGATCCCGCGACGTACGTCGTGCACGCCGTCACGATCCCGTCGCAGTCGGCGGAGATCCGGCTCACGTCGACCGCCGCGCCCGGCGCTGCAGCGCCGGCCGCACCCGCTTCGCCGCCCAGCGCGCTGCCGACGCCCGCGCCGCATTTCACGAGCCGCGACGTGCGCTTCACGAGCGCCGACGGGACGGCGCTCGCAGGCACGCTGACCGTCCCCGACCGCGGGCAAGCGCCGTTCGCGGCAGTGGTTCTCGTGCACGGCAGCGGCGCGATGGACCGCGATGAGACCATCGGTCCCAACCCGATCTTTCTGCAGCTCAGCAATGCACTCTCGAACGCGGGCTACGCCGTGCTGCGCTACGACAAGCGCGGCGTCGCGAAGAGCGGCGGCGCGAACACGGCGGGCACGCGCGAGGAATTGCTCGACGACGTGAAGGCCGCGTACCGCTTCGCGGGCGCGCAGCACGAAGTCGACGCCAAACGCATCTACCTGCTCGGCCACAGCGAAGGCGGCGAGCTGGTTCCGACCGTCGCCGCGCACGAGCCCGCGGTCGCCGGCATCATCTTGCTGGCGCCGCCGTCGCTGCCGCTGTGGCAAGTGTCGATGCGCCAAGTGCTCGCGAGCGTTCCGCCCGACCAGCAGACGGCAACCGAAAAAGCCGAGCTCGCCGCCCTGGACCAGATTCGCCACGGCAACGACGCCAGGATGGCGTGGTACCGCTCGTCGATGGACGTCGACCCGGCCGTCGACATCGCGCGCGTGCGCGCGCCGATTCTGATCCTGCAAGGCGAAGGCGACGCACAAGTCGCGGCCGCCGACCTGCCGCGCCTCGCGAACGCCGCGCGCGCGGCGAACCGCGACGTCACCGTGCGCACGTTCCCCGGCGACAACCACTTGTTCGAAGCAATCGTCTCCGGCGAAGCGCAAACGCCGCAAACCGCGCTGCACCAGTACCTCACCGTCCCGGCACGCATCGACGCCCGCGTCCTCGACACGCTCTCGGCCTGGATGTCCGGCCACACGGCTGCGCTCACAGCAACCCGGCCGTGAACGAACGCTTGCGCGGGTAGAACACCCGCATGAACGTCACGGCACTCGATCTCAGCACCACGCCGCCGCGCAGCGGCCGCACCATGCTCGGCCGCTATGCGTGGTTAGCGCGGCTCGCCGACAAAGCGCGTGCGGACCACGCGGGCACCGAGGGCGAGTACATCGCGTACTGCGGCTTGTCGACGGGCTTCCTCGACCGCGCCGGCGTGACGGTGGACGACTTCGACAAGCTGATCACGCAAGACGCGAGCGACGCCGATCTCACGAAGTATTTCGACGAGCACGTCTCCGATGCGCAGCGCGAGGCGGCGAACCGCTACGTGCTCGACGACATGAAGTCTCACCTCGACGAACAGGACGCCGAAGAAGGCCACTAACGACTCTAGGCCGCGTCGCGCCACACCGGAATCGCCGACCGCACCTCGCCGCGATCGCCCAACCCGCGCACGGCGGCCTCGAGCGCGTCGATCGCAACCGCATCGCTCGTGACGACGCTTCCTTCCGCAAACCGCACCAGCAGCGGCGCGCGCAGTGCGCGCGCGACGAGATCCGCACCGCCGTGCACGGCAACCCGCTCGCGCGCGTGGAGCGCCGCGAGCACGTCGGCGACGACCGCCGACGCCGTCGCATCCCCACCGGCCCCGGCACCGGAGAACACCAGCGGCCCGCAGCCGCGCCCGAGCACGCGCACCACATTCTCCGCACCCCGCGCCCGCGCGAACGGATGATCCTCGGGCACGTACGCGGGCGTCACGCCGGCCTCGACCACATCGCCGATCCGCCGCGCCACCGCGACGAGCTTCAGCCGTAAGCCGCGCTCCGCGCCGGCGCGCACGTCGTCGCGCGAGATCCCGCCGATCCCGCGCCGCGCGAACTGCGGCGACACCGCGGGCCGCCGAAACGCCAGCCCCGCGAGGATCGCCAGCTTGTGCGCCGCATCGTGCCCGTCGACGTCGCTGCGCGGATCGGACTCCGCAAAACCGAGCCGCTGCGCCTCGGCGAGCGCCTCGCCGTACTCCGCGCCCGACTCCATTGCGTCGAGCACAAAGTTGGTCGTGCCGTTGAGCACGCCGCCGATCTCGAGCACGTCCTCGTCCGCGAGCGATCCGCCCAGCGCGCGCACGATGGGAATCGCGCCGCCGACCGCGGCTTCGTACCGCAACGACGCGCCCGTGCGCGCCGCAAAGGCCGCCAGCCACGGCCCTTCGGTCGCGATGAGATCTTTGTTCGCGGTGACGACGTCCTTGCCGCGCGCGATCGCCCGCAGCACGAGCTCGCGCGCGAGCCCGAGGCCGCCGATGCACTCCACGACGACGCGCACGCCGGGATCGTCGACGACGTCGAACGCATCGTCCACGAACGAATCCCACGCGACGTCGCGCGGCTTGCGCAGATCCCGCACCGCGATGCCGCGGATGAGCCCGGGATGCGATGCGAGCAGCCGGCGCGCGACGCCCGAGCCGACGACACCGCACCCGAGCAGCCCGACGCCGCGCGCGCGCGTCGTCGGCGACGCCGCGGTGGGCGGGGTCGGATCGGACGAGCACAGGACGCGCGGTACGGACATCACGGAAACCTCCAGAGAAACAAAAAACCCTCGCCGGTTCGGCGAGGGTCGGTGCTGTATCGGTTGCGGCTTTGCGTTACGCCGACGTCGATCCAGACCAGCCCTCACCGAGGGTAGTCGTCGTCGTGGTCGTCGTGCACATGGCCATCAGGCCGAACGCGGACATGGAGCGACCCTACCACAGGCAAGCGCCCCGCGCAAGGGGTTTACCAAGCCTTGTCCTTGTCACAATGCTCAAAATCTTCGGGGTAGGAACGAGGTGTGTCGCTACGCCGCTGTCCCCTCGTTCGAACGCTCATCGCATCGCTCATGACGACGTGCGCGCTCACCGCATGCGGTGGTCACGTGACGAACGCGGTCACCAGCGCAACACGAGCGCCCGCGTCGAGCGCGCCGGCGGCGCGAACGGACAAGACGCTTCCGAGCGGCGGACGGATCATCTTTCCGGCCTATCGCGTCGTCGCATACTACGGGACTACGGGTAATCCGAACCTCGGCGTGCTGGGCGTAGGCTCGCCCGATGACGCGGGGCGGCGACTTCTGCAGCAAGCGAAAGCGTACGCCACCCGCGGCCGGCCCGTTCTACCAGCCTTCGAGCTCATCGCGACGATGGCCGAGGCGTCGTCCAACGACGGCACCTACAACGGCCGGCTCACCGACGCGCAGATCCAATCGTACCTCGACGCGGCGCGCAAGATCCACGCACTGCTGATCCTCGACATCCAACCGGGTCGCGCGCAGTTTCTCCCGGAGGTCCGGCGCTACGAGAGGTTTCTCGCCGAACCCGACGTCGAACTCGCGCTGGACTCCGAGTGGAAGATGGCGTCCGACGAAATTCCAGGGCAGACCATCGGCGGCACCGACGCAGCGTCCGTCAACGCCGTTTCCGCCTACCTTGCAGCGCTGGTCGCGCGCGACCGGCTCCCGCAGAAGCTGCTCATCGTGCACCAGTTCACCGACGCCATGATCGAGCACCGCAGCGAAGTGATCCCGCGCCGCGGCCTGGCGATCACGTTCCACATCGACGGCTTCGGCGGCCGCGCCGCAAAACTCTCGAAGTACGGCCGGCTCGCGGTGGCACACCCGCCGTTCTTCAACGGCTTTAAGCTGTTTTACCATCAAGACGTGCGCATGTTCTCAGCTCACGAAGTCCTCAAGATGCGCCCTATTCCGGATCTCGTAACCTACGAATAGGTGACCTCGAAGGCGGAACACCGACCGAGTCTATCACGTGCGGATGGAACGCGGTTAGCCGCCTAACCCACATGAACCGTCGCCGTTGTCGCTGATCCATCCGACGCCGTCCATAGTTTCGCCACCAAAGAATTGGAATCGTCCTTTGCCGGGGCTCGAGTAACTCCAAAATCCGCACGACATTGTTCGGCTCGCCCCCGGTCCGAGACATCCGCCGATCCCTGCGGAATTGTCGAACCACGTCGCACCGCCCGCATTCCGGCAACTGCTGAAGTTTGGAGGCGGCGACGGTTGAGGATCCGGGGTCGGAGTACTTCCGCCGTCTGAGCCCCCATCGCAACCGTCAAGGCAGGTGTCCCCAACGTATCGCGGGGCGCGCCCATTCGGCCCACCGAAAACAATGCGGTCGCCGGCTTGGCTCTTCGGCACCACGCGTACGTTCACGAAATGACCCGACCCAACCATAATTGAAGAGGTCCCGTCAGCGCGAACGATGGCAGACGTTGCTGTGCCGGTAGTTCTGAAAACGTAACCGTTCGCCAATTTCTCCTTAACTCGGGCAACCATCGCTGCGATTCGAGCCTGTTCTGTCGGCGAAATAGGCCCGTCAAATGGAACGCTCTGAGTGGTGAGCCGTGGGCTTGGCGGCAGAGCCTTCCCGCCACCGGCGCATCCAGCAAGAAGTCCGGCCGTGGCCATGAGCGCTCCACCGCAACGGAGAAGACGCGCGCCCAACCGCGGCGGCGTCCGCGACGCATTCGACATCGAAGTCTCCTTGGAATCACACCTAAAACCAAGCGAGCGGGGGCACCCGTCGCCCTAGCTTGTTTATGCCATAATCTCTCCGCATCTGTCAACCCAGGCAAGCCGAACTGAGTCATAGCGCTAACGGCGGCATAGAGTAAGCCGCGTGGAGCGCATCAGAGCGCATCAGAATGCCGAGAGAATATCTCGCACGTTGTCTATCCCCGAGCAGCGTTGAATCATAAGAAATACATTTGCTGGTCCTCAATCGCGATGCTAGGCCGGCGGGCTCTTGGAGACTTCGAGCACGCGGCGCATCGGCACGCGGCGCATCGGTCGCGGCAGAACAGCCCTGGTACGCTCTGACGAATCCGAAGGCTTCTAGGGAATCGCATCGGTCTCCCGAGCGAACCAGGTCGCGGTTCTTGCGAGTATCTCTTGCTCAATCGTCAAGCGCATTACGTCGCGCCGCAGCGACCGCCGTCGACGTCGTCCGGTGTGAGCCAGTTCGAGATCGTCTGGTGGACCCAATGCGGTAGCACATCGGCACCTTTCCCGTGGTTCCTCCAGCGGCTCGAGCCACTCCAGGCAGGACGCCGAGCGCCCGCGCGTCGCAAGCCTATAGCTCGGAAACGAGGACTCATTGGCACTCGACCCGGCGGATCGGCGGTCGGCGTTGCGCATCCGCCTCTTCGGCGGGCTGCAGCTGCTCGCGTTCGACCGCGCGCTGAAGTTCGCCGCGCCCCCGAAGGCGGCGTCGCTGCTCGCCTATCTCATCGTCCACCGCGCGCAGCCCGCATCGCGCGACGCCGTCGCGTTCGCGTTCTGGCCCGACGACGACGAAGCGCGCGCCCGAGCGAACCTGCGCCGGCACATCGCACTGATTCTGCGCGCGCTGCCCGCCGGCGGCGACCAGCCGATCCTCACCGACAACCGCTTCATCCAATGGAACCCGCGGTACCCGTGCACGATCGACGTCGCGGAGTTCGAACAGCTCAGCCGCGACGCCGAGGGCGCTGCCGGCGCAACGGCCGTCTACGCGGGCGATCTGCTGCCCGACGCCTACGACGAATGGATCCTGCCCGAACGCGAACGCCTGCGCTCGCTGCACAGCACGAATCTCGAGCGCCTCACCGCTACCTACGCGAACGCGGGCGACTACGCGCGCGCGATCTCGACGACGCGCGCGCTGCTGGTGCACGACCCGTGGCGCGAGGATGCGATTCGCACGCTGCTCTCGCTGCGTCAAGCCGCGGGCGACCGCGCCGGCGCGCTGCAAGAATACGAGCGCTTCGCCGAACGCCTGCGCCGCGATCTCGACGCCGCGCCGATGCCCGCAACGGTCAGCCTCTACGAAAGCATCCGCGGCGCAGCGAACGCGCCGGCGGCCGAACGCACCGCGTCGGCGCTCGAGCGCGCCGTCGCGCCCGCGACGATGCCGTTCGTCGGGCGCGGCGAGGAGCTGCTGCGCCTGCGCCAGATGTGGGTGCGCGCGATGCGCGGGCTCGGCGGCATCGCCGTGATCAGCGGGGAAGCCGGTATTGGCAAATCGCGGTTGCTCGGCGAGTTCGCCGCAACGGTACCGGCGCAGGGCGGCACAATCGTCGCGGGTGCCGCGACTTTTCCCGAAGCCGTGCCGTATCAAGCGCTGATCGACGCGTTGCGCTCCGCGCTGCCGTCGCTCGCCGAGCTTCCGCTCGACGCGGGATGGCTCGCCGCCGCAGCCGACGTGCTGCCCGACTTGCGCGACGCCGATCCCGCGCTGCCGCGCCTGTCGGCGCTCGAACCGGCGCGCCAGCAAGACCGTTTGTTCGAGGCCGTGTGGCGCTGCTTCGAAGCGCTCGCGCGCGTGCGGCCGCTGCTGCTGCGCATCGAAGACGTCCATTGGGCCGGTTCGGCTACCATCGATCTCCTCGCGTATCTCGCACGCCGCGCGCGCGGCCATCCGATGCTCGTGGTCGTCACGTCGCGCGACGACGAAGCCGAGCCGCTGCACGCGCTGCGCCGGGCGCTGCGCCGCAGCGGCGCCGTCACGACGCTGGCGCTCGGCGGCCTCACCGCGGACGACGTCGCACGCGTCGTCGCGAATGCGTTCCCCGAGGCGCCGGATGCGGCCGGCCTCGTGCAGCGCGTGCACGAGCTCTGCTGCGGCAACCCGTTCTTCTTGGCGGAGATCGTGCGCGATTGCCTCGCGCACCCCACGCTGCTCGCGCAACCGGCGCTGCCGCGCAGCCTCGAGGCGACGATCGAAGCACGCATCGCAGTCCTCTCGGCCGACGCGCAGTCGCTCGCCGAGATCGCCGCCGTCGTCGGCCGCGCGTTCACGGTCGAGATCATCGCCGCCGCAGCGGGCGTCTCGGAAGCGATCGCAGTGCGCTGCATGGACGAGCTGCTCGACGTGCGGCTCGTTCGCGCAGCGAGCGGTGGCAGCGAACGCACCGGCGACGAGCTCACGTTCACGCACGACCTCATCCGCGCGCAGATCTATGCGCGGATCCCGGACGCGCAGTGCGGGCGGCTGCACCGGCGGGTGGGCATCGTGCTCGAAACGCTGCGCACCGGCGAGCGCGACGCGCTTGCTACGGAGCTCGCGCACCATTTCGACCGCGGCGCGGAGCCCGAGCGGGCGGCGGCGGCCTATCTCGCATCCGCGCGGCAAGCGCTGCGCGTCTACGCGGACGGCGAGGCCTTGTTCGCCCTCTCGCGCGCCGTGGAGCTCACCGGCGATGTCGCGCTTCGCACGGAAGCGCTGTCGTTGCGCGAATCGATCTACGGCCGCGCAGGACGCCGCGCCGAACAGCTTGCGGACATCGAAACGCTCGAGACGCTCTCTGCCGCGGCCGGCGACGAGAACGACGCGCTCGCGTGCATTCGTCGGCGCATCGTGTACGCGCGCGCGACCGACGACGTCGGCGCGCAGCAGCGCGGGATCGACGCGCTGGGCGAACGCATCACGCCGGCGCAGCAGCGCTACTGGCACGCGTTCTGCAGCGAGTCCTCCGCCGCGCTGATGACGTCGCTCGGCCGCTACGACGAGGCGCTGTCCAGCGCGCGCGAGGCGGCTTCCGCATATCAAGACGCCGGCGACGACGGCGGGGTCGTGCGCTCCCTGTGTTTGATCGCCGATATCCGAACGCTGCGCGTCGAGCCCGCCGCGGCGCAAACCGCGCTCGACGACGCTACGGCGATCGCGCTCGCGTCGTCGAACGAAGCCTCGGTCGTGCGCGCGCTGGCAACATCCGCGCTTGCCGCTTACATGGCGGTGGACTACGACCGCGCGCAAACCGCGGCGGAGCGCGGCGTGGAGATCTGCCGCACGATCGGGGACCGGGAGGGCGAGGCCGACGTGCTCTTCCGCCTCGGCAACATCGCGGGCCGGCGTTTCGCGGTCGCCGACGCCGTGCGGGCATACGCAGCGGCGACGGCGATCTACGACGCGCTGAACAAACCGCTCGGCCAGGCGGTCGTGCTGCTGAACACCGGCTTGCTGTACCTCAAGATCGGTGAACACGCGGCAGCGCTCGCGGCGCTCAAACGCGCGCGCGCCATCTTCTTCGACGTCAACGACCTGCGCGGCCTCACGATCTGCGCGCTCAACTTGGGGATGGCCGCCTATCTGCGCGGCCGCTTCGCCGCGGCGCTGCGCCTTTCGCAAAAAGCGGTCGCGCTGGCGCACCGGCTCGGAAACCCGCAGCTGGAGTGCTCGGCGCTGGGCAACGCCGGCGCGGCGGAGCGCGAGCTGGGCGATCGCGACGCGTCGCTGTCGCACTCCGAGGCCGCGCTCGCGCAGCGCCGGCACATGGCGCCGATGGACATCGGCTCGGACCTCGCCGACATGGGTCTCACGTACCTGCGCGCGGGCGACATGGAGAGCGCGTGCGCGATCGCCGCGGAGATCGAAGCGCTTCCGGCGGCCGCCCTCGAATCGGTGATGTTCCCGCAGAACGTGCTCTGGAGTGCCGCGCAAACCTACGCCGCGGCGAACCTGCACGAGCCGTACGCGCGCGTGCTGCGCCGGGCGGTGACGATGTTCGAGGACCGGCTCGCGAAGATCCCCGACGGTCCGTGGCGGCAAACGTACGGCCGGCTTTCGTTCAACCGCGAGATACGCGAGGCGCGGAGCCGCGAATCGGACGCGCTTCGGACGCCGGAGGGCGTACGCTCCGGGGCGTGACCCCTTCCAGCCACCGCCAGAAGCTCATGTTCCTGGTCGAGCTCTGGCGCGAACCGGCGAACGGCGGCGTATCCGGACCGTGGCGCGGCATCGTCAAGCACGTCGCGCACGACGACGAACGGTACATCGCGCAGCTCTCGGACGTGACGGCGTTCATCGCACGCTGCATCGACGCGCACCCGAGCGGCGGCGAGTCTTCCGACTCGGACAGTATTCGGACGCCGCGCTGATAGGCTACGAACATGAAAAGCGCATCCGCCGCGGCGCTCGCGGCACTTCTTCTCCTTGCGATGACGGGCTGTTCGTCCAGCCATCGAGCGGACGCGGAAACCGCGGCGAGCACGACGACCGCAACCGACGCGACGGCAACGGCCGCAGACGGCACGACCACCACGGCCGCCGCGAATTCGCCGAACGAGTCCGACGACAAAACCGGCACCGGCCACGTGTCGATCACGGGGCAATACTCGCTCGAAAAAGACTTCACCGTGTCCGGCTGCCAGGCGGCACCGCCCGGCGACGGATTGTTGAGCGGCTACCACATGATGGCCAAGGACGGCGATATGCCGCTCGCGCTGCTGTCCGTCGCGCTCAAGACCTACGACAAGGACGGACCCTACGAGATCCCTTCCACGACGCGCGAGGCCGCCGTCGGCCGGGCGATGACGTCGGGTACGATGGGCCCGCTGACGCTGATGGTGATGCGCGACGCCACGTCGCCGCTCGCGTTCGGGCAAATTCCCGAATCGAAGCTCACGATTACCGTGTCCGACAACGGCGCGAAAGGCCGCGCGGAGTTCACCGATCTCGAATCGACGCCGACTGCGGCGGACATCGATCTGAAGTCGAGCGGTCCGCCGCACGGCAAACGCGTCTCCGGATCCGTCACGTGGACGTGCGGCAACGTCGACCACATCGACCCGAAGATGAACACCGCCGTCAACGGCATGTTCAACAAGCTCATCCCCCCGAAATAGCACCGACCGAACTGGAGACGCACTCACATGAACAACGCTCACACCACCATTCGCGCGAAACGCGGTTCCGCGCTCTTTGCGGCGGCGCTGCTGTGCGCCGTCGCTTTGACGGCTGCGCCCAAAAGCGCGAACGCCGCCCAGAAAACCGCCTGCCAGATCCTGCCGACAGCCACGGTGCAGACGATCCTCGGCTCGCCCGTGATGACGCCGGGCACCGGCGCAACGCCCACCGTCACCAACGGCACGACGGCGTACCAATGCTTCTACGTCGGCAAGGGCGGGGGCGCGAGCCTCATGGTGTTCTACGACGCCACGGCCGCGCAAGCATCGGCACAAGCGACGATGAACACCGCGCGATTCGCACGTATGGGAGCAGGCCGCGGCGGCGCGTCGCTCGCCGGCTCGAAAGGCAACATCGCGTTCATGGTGTCCGTGCGCAACGCGTCGGACGCCGGCAAACTGAAGCCCCTGCTCGACGCCGCGATGCGCAACTCATGACGCGCGGATGATGAGCCCACGAATATCCTGTTCGCCCGCTCCACCGGCGGCGGCTTGCTGACGAGGCCGGAAGCGCCAGGATGAAAGGTTTCGGGGGAACGTCGTGATATAGTCCGCGCATGGCGACGTGTACGCTCCGTCCGTGGGCATTGCCGATGTTCGTCGGCATGATCGTGTTGACCGGTTGCAGCCACACCGGTAACTCGTCATCGAACACGACGGCGACCCACGATCCGTGCAGCCTCCTGACGAAAGCGGACGTCGAGGCGGTCACGCACAAGCCCGTGGCGGATGTTGCGCACATCGACGACACTCATTGCGCATACGGCCCGAAGGGCGGCGGCCTCGGCGTCATCACGGTGGAGGCCGCATGGAGCGGCGCCGGCACGCAATTTCAAGCCGGCGGCATCGCGAGCTCGCTGATGCACGATGCACAGAAAGCCCCCAAAGTAGGCGACGCTTCGTACGCCACCGCGATGGGCAACCTGTTCTATGCGCGCAAGGGCGACGCGTACGTCGCGATCGACATGCGCGCCGCCGCCCTCCCGGTAAACATCGTCGGCCCGGAGCTCGCGCGCCGCGCACTCGCGCGTATGTAGCAAGCGCTGCGGTATTCCCGCAGCCCGCTAGCCGCGATCGTGCTCTCGCGCACGGCGCACCGTGACGGTCGCCGTTGCGCCGTCGAGAAGCTCCGGCTTGCCGATGCTGACCTCCGCTGCCCGCACCCGGTCGTCCTCGAACGCGGCGTCGAGGATCTCCGCCCCGAGCCGCTCCAGCAGATCGAACGAACGCTGCTGCACGATCGCGACGACCCGGCGATGAATCTCGGCGTAGTCGATCGTGTCGGCCAACCGATCCGACTGCGACGCGACGGTGAGATCGACGTGCAGCTTCAGCGCAACCTCGAACGCCTGCGACTTCTCTTTCTCGCCCGCATACGCACCGTGCCGCCCAAAGACGCGAATCCCGCCGATCGTGATCTCGTCCATCGAGCGAGGAACTTCGTCGACGGCGCACGACAAGCTTGCTACGTAAGAAGCTCGGCCAGCGCCTCCGGCTCGGCGAGGAACGCATCGTGGCCGTGGTCGCTCGCGAGGTGGCGGTACGTCGCGTCCCAGCCGGCATCGGCCCACCGCGTCGCGCACGCGAGCACGAACTCGGGCGGATAGAGCTGATCGTCCTCGATGCCGACGAACGTCAGCCGCGTCGCGCCCGCAGGCTTTTCGTGCCCGCGCAGATCGAACAGGTCCATCGCGCGCGTCAGCGTCCGATAGCTGTTCGCGTCGAACCGCTCGACGAACAGATCGCCTTGCCGCGCGAGATACCCGTCGACGTCGAAGCGGTCGCCGAGCACGCGCGCCGGATCGCCGCCGCCGCGATCCGACCGGTTCGTGAACCGCCGCTCGAAAAGGCCTTCGCTCTTGTACGACAACGTCGCGAGCGAACGCGCCAACCGCAGCCCGGCGACGGGCGGCGCATCGTACCACCCGCCGGCAAACACGGGATCGAGCGCGATCGCATCGCGCGCGAGCCCGTTCTGCGCGATCCCCTGCGCGCGCAGATGATCGAACGCCCCGACGACGATGGCGCGATCGACGTCGTCGCCGTGCGCGCGCGCCCACTGCAGCGCCTGCTGTCCGCCGAGCGACCCGCCCACGACGACACCAAGGCGCTCGATACCGACGGCCGAAAGCGCACGCCGCTGCGCCTCGACCATGTCCGCGACGGTGACGACGGGAAACCGCGGCCCCCACCGCCGCCCATCCCGCGCAAGCGAACGGGGCCCGGTGGACCCGTAGCACCCACCGAGCACGTTGACGCCGGCGATGCACCACGCCGCGGGATCGAACAGCGCGCCGTCGCCGAGAAATCCACCCCACCACTCGAGCACGCGCGACGACCCGCTGAGCGCATGCGCGACGAACACGACGTTCGCCCCGTCGGCCCGCGGCGCACACCCATACCGCGTAACCCGCTGCACGACATCCTCGAGCCGCTCACCGGAAGCAAGGTCGAGCGCCCCGACGGAAACATCGCACTCGACCACGCCGGTGTCGACCCGAGGACCAGTGTCACCCTGACGTGGTGTCAGCTGCGGCTGAGCTTGTCGAAGGGTGCGGGTGCTCACGGCAGCGTGTCGAGCGCCTGCGTGAGATCGGCCAGGATGTCGTCGATCGACTCGATCCCCACCGACAGCCGTACCGCATCGTCGCTCACGCCGCTGGCAATTTGATCCGCCGGCGTGAGCTGCTGATGCGTGGTCGAAGCGGGATGAATCACCAACGACTTCGCATCCCCGACATTCGCCAGCAGCGAGAACAGCTGCAGTTTGTCGATCACCGCCCGAGCCTGCTCCGCGCCGCCCTTGACGCCGAACGTGAGAATCGCCCCAGCGCCCTTAGGCAGATACTTCTGCGCCGCCGCGTACGCCGAATCGCCAGGCAACCCGGGATACCGCACCCAGAGCACCTTGGGATGCGCCTGCAAAAACTCCGCCACGCGGAGCGCGTTGCTGCTGTGCCGCTCGACCCGCAGCCCCAGCGTCTCGAGCCCTTGCAGCAGCAGCCACGCATTGAACGGCGAGATCGCGGCCCCGACGTCCCGCAGCAGCTGAACCCGCGCTTTCAAAATGTACGCGAGCGGCCCGAACGCATCGACGTACCGCACGCCGTGATACGACGGATCCGGCTCGACGAAATCCGGGAACCGCCCCGACGCCTTCCAATCGAACGTCCCGGCATCCACGATCGCCCCGCCGATGGTCGTGCCGTGCCCGCCGATGAACTTCGTCGCGGAGTGCACGACGACGTCGGCACCGTGCTCGATGGGCCGCAGCAAATACGGCGTCGCAAGCGTGTTGTCGACGATGAGCGGCACGTCCCAGGAGTGCGCGACGCGCGCGATCGCCGCGACGTCGAGCACGTCGAGCTTCGGGTTGCCCAGCGTCTCGGCGAACACGGCCTTGGTGTTCGGCCGAATCGCCGCTTCGAACGCGGCCGGATCGGACCCGTCGACCAGCGTCACCTCGATCCCGAAGCGCGGCAGCGTGTGCACGAACGCATTGTACGTCCCACCGTAGAGCGACGCCGAGCTCACGACGTGGTCGCCGGCGCGCGCGACGTTGAGCAGCGAGTACGTCGTCGCGGCCTGCCCGCTCGCCACCGCAAGCGCCCCGACGCCGCCTTCGAGCGCGGCCAGCCGCTGCTCGAACACGTCGGTCGTCGGATTCATAATGCGCGTGTAGATGTTGCCGAACTCTTCGAGCGCGAACAGCCGCGCGGCGTGCGCGGTGTCGTCGAACGTGTACGACGTCGTCTGGTAGATCGGCACGGCACGCGACTTGGTCGCGGTATCGCCGTCGTGCCCGCCTTGCGCGCCGTGCAGCGCGACGGTATCGAAGCCGCGCGCCGCGGCGGGGTCGAGGGTGCTGCTCATCGTGGGGTCTCCTTCACGAATGCGTCGAGCGCAGTTGAGTGAAAACAAAACGGCCCCCGCCGGTTGGCGAAGGCCGCTGTAGTCGTGTCGTACGCCGATCAGAGCGACGACGACCTACACCGACCCTCGCGGGCGGCACACATCGCCATAATCGCCATACAGCGTCCGTTCATAGGGCGCACCGTACCAGAAATCGGCCCGGGATGCAAGGGCTGCCATCGGAGGTCTCGCGACGCTCAGGAGCCTCGCAGCGACGCCAGGAACTCGCGAACCGCCGCGAGCGACGCCGGCGCGCCCGCGGTGCCGTTGTGGTTGACGTTCGGCAGCTCGACCATGCGTTTGCGCGCTGCGGCGCTCGCGGCCACACTTCGCGGCCTTGCGCAATCGGCACGGCCTCGTCCGCGGTCCCGTGCAGCACCAGCAGCGGCGCGGTGGAGTGCGCGACGAAGCCGACGTCGTCGAACGCCGCCACCGCGTCCGGCGCAGCGATAAACGCGTTGGCGATGCTTGCGGGCGCGCCCTGGCCCATCGCAAAGATGGGCAGCTCCTCACGCGCCGTCGCAATCGGGGCGGCGAGGATCAGCCCCGCAACGGGCCGATGCGCCGCGACGTATGCCGCGATGGACGACCCCAGCGAGAAGCCGTAGACGACCACGCGGCGCCCGGGCTCTTTCGCGAGCGCATCGTATAGTGCGACGCCGTCGCGCTGGAACGCCGCGACGTCCGCCGTGCCGCCGGAAAAGCCGTAACCGCGGTAATCGAAGACCACGACGCGCGGCCCCTGCGCGGCGATCTCCCGGTAGAACGGGTCGCCGGCCGAGATGAAGCCCCCGTTGCCGTTGAAGAACAGCACGGTCGGCAGCGCTGGGTCGCCGCCGGCGTACGACCAGCCGCGCAGCGTCGCTCCGTCCGTGTCGACGCTCAGCGTCGCGCGCTTGTCGGCCGCAATCCAATTCGCGATCGGCGCCGTCGGCGGAGGCTGCGGTAACGCGGCGTTGGCATGCACCGGCGGCAGTGCGATTTGGGCAGCCGCCGGCGTACCTGCCGCGAGCACGATCAGCAGGCACACGATGCTACGGCGCACGGCGCACCTTCCGCACCAGCGACATCGCAACACCCTCGAGCGGTTTGAACAGCGCGAGGCCCACTGCTTGCAATCCGCTCGGCCGCACGTAGCCTTCGTCGATATCCCACAGCATGATGTACGTGCGGTACGTCGATGTGAACCGTTCCGACCAGCGACGCACCCGCGCCTCATCCCAGTGTGCGCGGACGGCGCCGAGCACCGCGGTATCGTCGGGCGCATGCCGGACGATTTCCGAAAACTGCTCCGTCGTCAAGTTCATCCGCGCCAGCAGCGCATGGTCGACGGGCGAATGCCCGAGCAGATAATTCCCGAGCTCGCCGCGCTGCTGCATGCGCGCTTTGTCGATCATGCGCGGCAGCCAGCGAACGCCGTCGATCTCGGTGCTCCAGCGGCGGGGAATGGTCGAAGAACCCATCCGCCGTCCGTTCTGCAACCGGCCTCGAACTCCGCGTCACCCGGCGACGCGCGCCGCCATCGTCGATCGCCTCGGCGTTACGGCGAAGGCAGCGGCACGTGGCCTTTCCCGATCCGCTCGCTGATGAAGTGCGCGATCAGCGCGCCTTCGAACTTCAAATGCGTTTGCATCCACGCGTGCTGCGCCGGGCACGTGGTCTCGCCGCCTTCGATCACCATCGCCGCGTCGGTCGCCGCGACGTGGTTGTACCCGTAGTAGTGCGCCAAGTTCGGCGTGAAGTTGTCGCGCTCGAACCCGAACGGAATCGCGGCTTTGTAGAGCGCCTTCCACGCGGCCGCCGCCTGCGCCGAATGCGCGCGCAGCGGGTAACCGACGGACGCGCCGCTGCTGCAATGCTTTGCGTTGCCGTCGAAGTGGATGAAGATCGCGTCCTTCACATGGTACGTGCCGGTGAGAAACGCCGGCCTGCGGATGACCGTCACCCCGGCCGCCCGCAGCACGCGCGTCGCTTCGTCCGCGACCACGGGCGTCCACGCGATCTCGCCGGTTGCGCCCGTGTTCCGGCACAGACTCTTCGGCTCGCGGTCGCAGTCAGGCCGGCCTTCGTGCCCGGCCTGGATCAGCACGTCCGCCTCGCCGGCCGCGGCCGCAGGGGTGGGCGCGGCAGCGGCGGGGGCGGCGTGCGGACGGAACGTCGCGACGCCGAGCGCACCGGCGACGAGCACCGTCGCGAGCACGAAGTGCCGATGAACATGACGCATGCACGATGCCTCCCTCGAAATGACTCCGCAGCTCGGAGCATACCGAACGCGTTCGCCAGTCCAGCACAGCTACCCTAGCGAACGAACGCACCGTGGCACGTCTCGAGCGCTCGCGCGTCAAAGACATCGGCCGTGAGCGTACAGCAACCGGAGTCGTCGCCGACAGTCGCGCCCCGCATCGGGCGGAGCGAGGTGGCGTGGCTTTCGGCCGCTGCGGCGATCGCGGTGCTCGCCATGCTCTGGATGACCGCGTTTCCGGTGTGGGACGCGGCGCTGTGGGAGTACGCAGGCAACGCGATCGCGCACGGCGGCGCGCTGTACCGCGACGTGTGGGACAACAAGCTGCCCGGAATCTATTATCTCAACGCGCTGTTCGAGCTGCTGCTGCCGGGCCGCTATCTCGCGCACGAGGCGATCGCCGTCGCGATCAACCTCGTGTCGATCGCGTGCTTCGCTGCGCTGCTGCGCGCCGAGCGTGTGCGCGGCTGGGCGCCCGCGGCGGCGGCGTTCGCCGCGGTGCTGTGTTTGCCGGCGCCGCAGCTCGACATGCCCGAATACGTCGCGCTCGCGCTGATCCTGGGCGCGTACCTGCTATGGCGGGGCGGCCGGCCGGTCGCGGCCGGAATCGCGCTCGCGCTCGCCACGTCGTTCTGGCTGCAGTCCGCGCTCGCCGTGGTGCCGCTGCTGCTGCGGGCGCAGCCGGCGTCCGGCCGCCGCAACGTGCTGCTCGGGTACGCGGGCGGAGCGCTCGCGCTTGCGGCGGCGTTCGTCGTAGCATTCGGACCCGGCCGGCTCGGCGAGCTCGCGAGCGCGTGGAGCGCGTACGTGGCGCACGGCGGCGGCGAAGGAACGTCCCTCGCGCAGATCCCGCACAACGTGCTCACCGGCCTGGACGCGTCGGTCGTGGGACCGCTGCTGCTCACGGCGGCCGCGTTCGCCGCGCGCCCACGCACCGAGTTCGAGCGCTTCGTCGCGGTCTGGGTCGCGTGCATGCTCGTGGCGGTGCTTCCGCTCGTGCAGTACTTCGACCACTATTTCATCCCGCTCAAAGCGCCGCTGGTCGCCGCGATCTGGGCGTTCGCGCCGCGCGTGCGCCTCTCGCTGCCGCGCGCCGTCGTCGCGCTGGCCGCGCTCGTCCTATTCGCCAAGAGCGCGCACTTCGTCGTCGTGCGCAAAGCGACGTACGCGGGCGAAGCGGCGGTGAGCCAACGCGCCGGCGCGGCGATTGCGGCGCACCTCGGTCCTCACGCGGTGCTGCGGTTCGAGGGCTACGAGCCGGGCGTCGCGCTCGCCGCGGATGCATCGCTGTCCGACCGGTTCACGCTTGCCGCCGCACCGAATCAGCGCTGGCTTTCGGCGCGCGCCGCCGAGTCGTCGCGCAAAGCGGACGTGATCGTGACCATCGGCGAGGCACCGGCGGACGCCGCCGGCTACGACCGTGTCTGCACGCGTCTGGCGGACCCGTTCCGGCTCTACGCCGCGCGCGCCGCAGCAGCGCGCTTTCGCGACTGCCCATGATGCGCGCGGAAGGCAAAACCGCGCGCGCACCGCATGCAGCATCGTCATGATTCACGTTCTTGCGATGATCACCGCGAAACCCGGCCGGCGCGACGCCCTGCTCGACGCGTTCCGCGCGAACCTGCCGGCCGTCCGCGCGGAAGACGGTTGCCTCGAGTACGGCGCGGCCGTGGACGCCGATGGGCTCGGCCGGTTCCAGACCATGTTCGGCCCGGATACCGTCGTCGTGATCGAAAAGTGGGCGAGCGCGGACGCGCTCAAAGCGCACGGCGCCGCGCCGCACATGGTGGCGTTCGCCGCGCAGACCAAGGAGCTGGTGGAGACCCGCGCGATCCACGTGCTCGCGCCGATCTAACGTTGCAGCGAACGCTCAGGTCGCGTGCTCGCGCGCCCAGTCGCGCCACGCCGCCGGCAAATCCTCTACGTGCGCCAGCTCGCCGATGCGGTGCCGTTCGAAGAAATAGATGCGCACCATCTCCGCCAGCGTCAGCGCGTGCTGCGGACGATGCACGACCTCCACGCCGTCGCCCGCCGCAACGGCGCCTTCCTGCACGATCGAAAGATACGCGCCGGGACGCAGCGCGTGCGCGAAACGCCGCACGAACTCCGGGTCGTCCATCTTCATCGCGAGCTTGTAGCACGGAATGCGCGGCGACGTCACCTGCACGACGGCCGACCCGGCGCGCCAGCGCTCGCCGATGAGGGCGCCGTTCACGTCGACCCCGCGCGTGGTGAGATTCTCGCCGAACGTGCCCGGCGCGCACACCCGGCCCAGCTCGCCGTCCCACCAGTCGTAGTCTTCGGCTGCGTACGCATACGCGGCGCGCACGTCGCCGCCGTGCACGACGCGGTCGGCCTGATCGTCGCCGTCGAAGTTGACGCCGCGCAGCGGCACGCGCCCGGCGACGGGCTCCTTGAAGATCCCGGTGGTGATCAGCTTGCCGCCGTATTCCACGCTGCGCACGGCGCCGACGTTGACCGCGACGATGGATGCGTTCGGCGTGCGCGCTCCGGCAAGGTCTGTAAGCGTCATGATTCTCGCGGAACGACCCGTTCCGGTCCGCATCGGTTTCGGCGCCCGACGCCACGATCGTTCTCAGGAGCCCGGCATGCCCAGGGCGGCTTTCGGCGGTGGCGCGCAGGTTTGGTCGTT
Organism: Vulcanimicrobiota bacterium; assembly: GCA_963723635.1. Lineage (GTDB taxonomy): Bacteria > Vulcanimicrobiota > Vulcanimicrobiia > Vulcanimicrobiales > Vulcanimicrobiaceae > Vulcanimicrobium. Next base: position 29,534 of record CAVRRP010000031.1, read on the forward strand.
CCCCGCCGATGCGCGGAACGCCCGGTTACCGAAGCGCACGCCCGTGTACAACGTCACCTGATGCGTCGCGAGCGCGGCCGGGAAGATGGACGTCACCGCGGGCGGCACGACGGTGTTCGTATACGCCGTTTGCACGAAGCCGAACTTGTTCTGCATGCCGACGAACAGCGTCGGCAAGAGCGCGTTCGTCCGGTAGAGTCCGAACCCGCGCTGGATGTCGAGCTCGGCCTGGAAGGCACTTTGAAGGCGCCCGATCGAGCTCAAGCTCAGCACTCCCGCGTCGTTGGTCGCGGTCACGAGGATCCCGTCGCAGGGATTCAGCTTGTAACCGAAGACGAGATTGTAGACACGCTCCGACGGCGGGCTCGAGCTGCGCGCCTCACGATAATAGGTCGGCACCCACGAAGCTGCGAGCGTGACGTTGTTGGCGACGATGCTGCCGCCCAGCGTGTACGACTTGGTCGGCACACCCTGGCTGCACCGAATGATCATCGGTGCAGAAAGCGGCGTCGCCGAAACCGGAGGCGGCGCCATCACGCAGACCGGCTCCGCGTGATCGAAGCCGTATCCGAACGTGAATGTGAGTTGCGAACCCTCCGTCGTCTTGCCGTAGTTGAACCCTACGCTCTGGTCGTGCGAACTCAACAGCACCGGGAGGGCCTTGGGATCGAGTTGATTCACCGCGCCTTGGTACGGTGCGTCACCGAGCTGGCCGCCCAGCTTGTTCACCGCTGCTAGCGGGGCCGTGACCCGGCTGCCCTGGATCTCGTAGAACAAGCCGACGGAATCGGTGAAGTTGAACGAAAGCTTCGCATCCTGCCAGCGCGCCTGATCCGCGCGAGAGTAATACCGGTGCGCAGACGCGACGAGGTCGAACATGGGCAGCGTCCGGTTCGCCGGCTGCGTTGACAGCTCGAGAGACGCGACGGGCCCGCCCACGGTCGGCAGCGCGGTTTGGGTCCCGTCGATCTGCTGGTAATTTCGCCCCGTCGCGCGGTAGCCGAGCATGAGCGTGCGCGCGAACTGCGCGCCGCTTCCGCCTATAATAGTCCGCTTGTCTTGAACCCCGCCGAACGCGTTGGCCGCACCGTCAGTCACGTCGTACGCGGCGCGCGCAAACTGGGTCACGTCGGAAAGGACCGCCGACGGCGCTGATGCACCTTGACCGCATGCCGTTTGGTCGCGCCGGTCATCGCGAGTCATCCCACACCCCTTCGAACTCGAGACGTGATCGTTGACAAGCGCGAACGCGTACGTCGCGAGATGCGGGATCGTCACGTTCCCCGGCGGCGTCGGCGGCGCGCCCGGCGCCGGGACGGTCGCCGCTGCCTGCTGATGGTTGGCGAAGATCGCCAAACCGCTCAGGGTTGCCTGCCCGCGCCGGACCTGATATCCAAGCGCCGAGTCCGACGAAGCCAGCTGCGTGGTGTCGTTGACGATCTGCGTCTGCAGGAGACCGAGCGACGTGTCGCCTTTGCCGTAGAGGAGTGCCCCGCCCGCGCGCAGATCGCCGAGCGCCGCCAGCGCAAACGGCGAATCGTCCGAGCCCAGCGCTTTGTTCGGGAGCAGCAGATGGGCGCTGCCTATGGGCAACGAGAACATCGGCGCGTTCGCGCTTTGGAACGTTCCGCACGTACCGCACGGCACGCTTGGAAGCGGCGACGGCGTAGGAAGCACGGCCGCGCCCACTTGCGCGTTGATTGCCGTTTGAACCCCCTGCACCACGCTCGCATTTTGGGCGACCGTGCCGGAGAACGCGACTTGATTGGTGATCGGCGCGCTGACGTCCCCCGTCAGCGGGAAGCGGTTCGTCGACTTCGGCGTCGCCGGATTGAGCAATGTCAGGGTCGTGCCGTTCGGGCCGACAGCTGTCGGCGGCGGCGTCGTCGACGGGCTCACGAATTGATCGTACTGCGTCAGCGCGGCCCATCGGTGGTCGTTGTCGACGTGGCTTACCGTCGTGGTGATGCCGCGAAAAGCAGGGCGCGAGCGTATCGTGATCGTTTGTTCGCCGATCTTTTCGGGTTGGACGTTCGGGCGAACGATCGAAAGCCGTACGGCGACGACGACGGAAGCGTCAGCCGGCAATTCCATCGCGCTCCACGGGACGGTGATTATCCCCGACCACCCCGTCGACGATGGGGCCGGCGACGCCGCGACTGTTGCAAGTGCAACCGCCATTGCCGCGGCCGGCGGCGCCAGCCGGCCGTGCTGAAGCGTGTAGACGTTGTTGGCACCGTTTACGTGATACTCGAGGACCACGTCCCCGCTGCGTGAGTCGTTCGACGGGCAGGAGCCCTTGCAGATCAAAACCTTGACGTACGGATCGGCCGCGAAATCGACGTTATCGAGGCGAACTACGGGCGCGGCCGTCGATTCGGTAATCGGCACCCGCGCGACGAACTCGATCGAGAGGCCGTGTTGCGTCGCGACGAGGTCCGCTGCCGGGCACACAGGCGCAGCCGAAGTCGGCGCCGGGATCAGCCACATGCCGCTCGTGAACGGCGCGGCAGTCGCATATGGATCCGGCGTCGGCGCTGCGGGGCGCGTGGTCGTCGGCGCTCCACCGTATTGCGCGCCGCAGATGTTGGACGGGTACTGGTCCTTGGGCGTAGGCGGCGGCATCGGGGCGGTCACCTCGTATACGGTGTTATTGAACCCGGTGACGACGGTGACTTCCGGTGTTGGCTGCGGCGAAGCGCCGGCGCCTTGCGCGCCGCCGGGGGCCGCCTGAACGATGAACGTCAGCGCAGCGATGGTTGCTGCGCAACGGCTGCGGACGATGGACGATGACATGCCAGCAGGGTAGCGGTGCAGGATTACAACCCGGTAACGTCTCGCCCCCGGACCCGTAGCGGCTCGAAAAGATACGTGGTATCCACGATGCGAGCGGCTGGTTCGAATGCATAGCATGGGGACATGGAGACGCGCATGGCGTCGTGCGACGCCGGTTCGATCGTTGTGGAAGCCACTACCGGAACGGTCCGTCGCGACGGCGTGCCGCTACGGCTGAGCCGGCGGGAGCGCGAATGTGCCGTCGCGGTCGCAGTCCAGTCGAGGCCGGTGTGCGCCAAAGACCTCGCCGCGCTGCTCTACCCGGACCGTGACGTGTACGCTGCGGCGTGCGCGGTCAAAGTCTACGTTCACCGGCTGCGGCGGCGTATCGGACGCGCGATCATCGACTTTGGTGCGGGCGGGTACACGCTCGCGCTCGGCGTGGAGGTCGACGTAAAGCGGGCTCATCGCGCGCTCGCGGCGGCTGCGCGCGGCGCCGCCGTCGTCGAACGCGCCGAGCGTGACGAGCTTCTGCGCATCGCGCGGCGCCTGCGAGCGGACCCGCCCGCGTCCTTCAGCGACGGCCAATGGTACGAGGCGCTCGTCGCGCAAGGCCGGCACCTCGGCCGCGACTTGGCGATCGCGTTCGCTCGCGGGATGGCCGAGTGCGGTGACGTGCACGAAGCGATCCGGATCGCCAAAGAGCTGACGTACGAAGAGCCGTGCGACGAAGAAGCGTGGGAGCTCCTGATTCGGGCGTACGTGCGCGCCGGAGAACGCGGCGCGGCGCTGTCCGGGCTGCGGTACTACGAAGCCGCCCTCGCGAAGGAGCTCGACGCGAGCCCGCCGCGCTACATGCGGGAACTGGTCGAGACGGGTCGCCATGCCACGGCAGTGTAACGCCTCATTCGCTCATGTACCGCGTGAGCTGCGTGCGCGACCGCAGGCTCAGCTTTGCGAAGACGTTCGTCAGGTGCGCTTCGACCGTTCGTTCGCTGAGGAAGAGATCCCGGGCGATCTCACGGTTGCGCATCCCCTGCGCCACGAGCTGGCCGATCTGCAGCTCGCGCGCGGTCAAACCGTCGGTGCGCTTGCGCTTGCCGACGGGGCGAACGCGGCCATTCGCGCGTTGAAGCTTGATCGCGCCGGGCTTCGCGCTCGCGGCGGCCAAGCTCGTGAAGAAGGTCGCGCCGAGCATCTCGAACCCCTCGGCGGCCTCGTGCAAGAGCGCGGCGCCCTCCGCACGGCCCAGCGCCGTACTGCAGTAACCCCGTCCGAACAGATGCTGCGCCCGCATCCAGCGCGAGCACGCGGGTATCTCGGCATCGGCCAACTGCACCGCCAGTTCGTGGTCGTCGTGCACCGCGTACAGGCTGAGCGCGACCGGTACGAAGCAGATCAAGTCGATGGCAAGCGGCCGCGCGCGCAGCGCCGGAAGCTGCCGCGCCACCTCGCGTGCCAAATCCGGCTTTGCACCCTGGGCTGCGAGCGTCCATACGGCGAGCTGAAACCCGCTCGGCCCGAGTCCGCGCCGGCTCTCCGCGTCGACCGTTTCCACCACGCTGGCCGACATCTCGAAATTCAGCGCGAACGCGCCCATCGCGGTGTCGACCGCGAGCAGCAGCATGCGCGTGAGCCGCGGCAGACGCTCGAGGTTGAGCTGTTCGAGCCGGCCGCGCACGGCGTTCCAGCGGCCGCGCGCAAGATCGGCCGTTGCATGATAGTAATGCCAATAGCCGGCGAGCTCCTCGCCGCGCGAAACGCCCTGCGGCCCGTTCTCGAGGTCGTCGAACACGCGGCAGCCGTGGTCTTCGAAGGCCGTGAGCAACTCGATGAGCGGCAGCGAGAAGTCCAGCCCGGACTGTTGCTGGGCAGCAAACGACCGGGCGAGGCGCAGTGCGCTGCGAGCCGCGTCGGGCCGGCCGAGGCGTGCCTCCAACATCGCTTCGGACTGGTGCAACGACGCCATCGCAAGCGGCGTGTTCGTTCGCGCTGCGCGCATCTCGGCCGCGACGCGCGCGAGTCCTTCGGCGTTCACCATGTTGGCAAACGTCATGCTGATGCCGCCGCGGAGCTCGGACACCTCGGTCTCATCAGTGATCTCTGCAATCGCGCGCTCGTAGGTTGCGATGGCGCGGTCGAACTCCTCGAGCTGGGTCTGAAGCCCGACCAGCGTTCCGGCCAGACGTCCCGTCCCTTCGGCCAAATGCATTTCACGGGCGTACCGCAGCGCGCGCACGACGACCGCCTCCGCTTCGGCGTCCCGGTGCGCTGCGCGCAGCGCGGTCGCATAGGACCGAAAGAACGACATGAAACGCGCGCGCTCCGGCCAGCGAAACGCGAGCGCCGACTCGAACGCCGCCACGGCGCGGTCCCAGAGCCGCGCCTCGAACGCCGCGTCCGCCAGGCGAAGACTGTAATCATGCCCCGTCTCGCGGTCGCCGAGCGCTTTCGCATGCGCAACGATGCGATCGTAATCGTCCATGCTGCCGCCGTCGCCTGCGACGAGCGCCGCGAGAACGTCCCGGCGCAGCGGCAGCTCCAGCTGCATCGAAGCGCGTATCGCCTGCGCGAGCAGCTCGTGGCGGAACGACAGCCGCCCGCCGCGCGCGACGAGGTACGCGCGTGCATGTCCGACGAGCTTCGCGAGCACGTCCGGCTGGGGATACAGCACCGCGAGAACCCGCTCTTCGATCGCCCCGTCCAGCAGCGCGCAATACGACAAGAACGTCCGCGTGACTTCGTCGAGCTGCGCGAGATCGGCGGCCACTTTCGCCTGAAGCGACGCGGAGATGTCGCGCGCGCAGCGGGCTCCGTCCGCGCGCGCCTGGGATGCGAGCAGCACGATCTCCGCCGGCACGCCGTGCGCTCGTTCGACGATCGCATCGAGCACTTCGCCGGGCGCCTCCGGATATTCGCTCGAGGCAATTCGGCGCGACTCATCGTCCCCGAGCGGACCCAGCGCGATCGCGACGCCGTGCGACGGCAACTCGCGGTGGGCAGGGACGTCGTCACGCCGCGCGCATACGACGCACAGCGGAACACCGCTCAAGTAACCGAGCACGTAGCGCAGCGCGCGCGCGCTTTCTCCGCCCATCGCATGCGCGTCGTCGATCGCGATTGCGACGGGGCGGTCCGCCGCGATCCCTTCGAGGAGGCGGCTGACTGCGATCTCGTGGGGAATTCCGTCCGCCCCGCCACCGGTCAACTGTGGGGAACTCCCCGGCCGCAGAATCGCAAGCGCGCGGTTGAGGCCGCTGGCGTATGACGGAGCTTCGACACCGAGCTCGCGGACGACGGCCGAGAACAGGTCGAGCATCAGCGCTTGCGGGTTCGCTTGGGACGCGGCGGCGCAGCTTACGGCCACGGCGAACCATCCCGCCTCGCGCGCTTCCGCGACCGTCGCCCGCAGCATCCACGTTTTTCCGGATCCGGCAGGGCCCGCGATCCAGATCGAGCGCTGTTCGCGCGCGACCAACGCGCGCTCCATCTGATGACGCACGACATCCAGCTCGCGGCGCATACAAAAAGCCTTACAAAGGCTCGCTCAAAGGCCAACCATCGCGACGCCCCATTCGGCGTCATACCCCGAGTTTCTTTGCCCTCACCCGCCCGTCACGACGGGCATTCAGGAGACGACATGACCACGACCAACGGCGCCACCAACGTCCCCGCCAATGCTGACACCGGTTCAGCTGCCGCGGGGGACGCTATACCTCCCGCACACCCGCACTTGGACTTTTGCCACAGTCTCGCGTCCGATGCACAAGCGCTCTGCGACTTCCTCGGCGGTCGGAACCCGGCGCCGACCCAGGAAATTCACGACGCCTTGGTCCACGGCGATTTTGACGCGCTTAAAACCGAGCTACTCAAAGAAAACCCGAACCTCATCGAGGTTTCAGTCCCGATCGAAGACCTGCGACTCAACGACGGGTCCACGAACGCAGGGTGGGTACTCAAGACGCTCACGGCCCAGCTTTCGGGCCAATGGGCGTCACTCAGCACCCCGACGTCGCCGACGAACCCGTAACCGTGGCACCTTCGAGGTGCGGACGGCTCGTGGTAGTCGGCACCGGTATCCAGCTGGGCGCACACATGGCGCCTCTCGCCACGTCGCACATGGAGTGCGCCGACAAAGTGCTCTTCCTCGTGACGGATCTTCTCGCGAAAGCCTGGATCACGGCGAACGCGTCGGACGCTGAATCGCTCGAGCAGTTCTACGCGGTCGGGAAAAATCGCGCGCAAACGTACGCAGAGATGGTCGAATACATCCTCTCGTTCGTGCGCCGCGACCTGTACGTCTGCGTGGCCGTGTACGGACATCCCGGCGTGTTCACCTACCCGACGCACGAGTCGATCCGCCGCGCTCGCGAAGAGGGGTTCGAGGCGACGATGCTGCCGGGAATCTCCGCGGAGGACTGTCTGTTCGCCGACCTCGGCATCGACCCGGCGGACGCCGGATGCCAAAGCTACGAGGCGACCGACTTCCTCGTGCACGACCGCGTGGTCGACACGACGAGCAGCCTCGTGCTGTGGCAGATCGGCGCCGTCGGCAACCTGGAGTTCGTGGGCAAGCCGCACGACGACGCGGTCGCGATCCTGATCGAGACGCTCGTCGCGCGGTACGGTCCGCAGCACCCGGTCGCGCTCTACGTCGCCAGCCCGCATCCGATCGTCCCCCCGGCGATCCGGCGGCTCCCGCTCAAAGACGTGCCCACGGCGGACATCTGCGCGATGTCCACGCTGTACGTCCCCCCGCTGGGACCGCCGCGCGTGAACCTCGACATGGCCCGCCGGCTCGGCCTCACCGCGTTGCTGGACTCGCACGCGGTGGCCGGCGCGCCATAACGCGCATTGCCGCCCGCGCTCCGATGCGGAGCGCGGGCGGTGTGCGTGGAGGTCGCCAACCGGCGCATCTCCAACGGTCGGCGCGAGGAGAGAGCATCTGAAAACTCGAGGCGCCGTCCTGCGCGAGACACCCGCCGAAACGCCGTACGCACGCACCCTGCCGCTGGTCGTCGAAGAGCTCGACCTGCTGCCGCCGCAAAGCGGCGAAGTGCTCGTGCGCGTCGCGACCGCGGGCTTGTGCCACTCCGATCTCTCGCACATCGACGGCACGCTGCGCAAGCCCGCGCCGCTGGTGCTCGGCCACGAAGCGGCCGGCGTCGTGGAAGAGGTCGGTCCGGGCGTCACGGAGCTGCGCGAAGGCGATCACGTCGTGTTCGCGTTCGTGCCGGCGTGCGGGCACTGCACGGCGTGTCTCACCGGCCACTCCGCGCGCTGCGCGAACGGCAACGCCGCGAACATGAAAGGCGAGCTGCTCGGCGGCGGCACGCGCTTTCGCCTGGGCGGCGAGCCCGCGTACCATCATCTCGGCGTCAGCGCGTTCTGCGAGCACGTCGTCTGCGCGCAAGAATCGCTCGTGCGCATCCCCGCCGACGCACCGCTGGAGATCGCGTCGTTCTTCGGCTGCGCGGCATTGACCGGCCTCGGCGCAGTCTTCAACGTCGCGCGCGTCACGCCGGGCTCGAGCGTCGCGGTGTTCGGCGCGGGCGGCGTCGGCCTCATGGCGCTGCTCGGCGCGCTCGCCGCCGGCGCGACGCAGACGTTCGTCGTGGATCCCGTCGCAGCAAAGCGCGACCTCGCGCTCAGTCTCGGCGCGACGGCGGCATTCGATCCGAACGCCGGCGAGGTCGCCGCGCAGATCGCCGCAGCCGCGGGCGCGCCGGGTGTGGAGTTCGCGATCGAAGCCGCCGGGAGCGCGCCGGCTTTCGAGACGGCCATCGCATCGATCGCTCCCGGCGGCACGGCGGTCGCGGTCGGCCTCTCGCGCAAAGGCGCGAACGTCTCGGTACCCTACGGCCCGCTCGTCGTCAACGAGAAGACGGTGCGCGGCAGCTTCATGGGGTCCTCCGTCGCGCGCCGCGACATTCCGCGGTATATCGCACTGTGGCGCGCAGGCCGGCTTCCGGTCGAGCGCCTCGTGAGCGGCTCCGTCGCGCTCGACGGTCTCAACGAAGCGTTCGACCGCCTCGCAAACGGCGAAGCGGTCCGCACCCTCTGCCGCCTCTGACGGCGGAACCGCGGTCGCGGCGCGCCCGTTACGCAGGTGATGATGCGTGTAGTTCGTGTCGGGTTCGCTTTGGCGCTTGCGCTCCTCGCCGTTGCAGAGGGCGGTGTGCTCGCCGCACCCGCAGGCAGCAGCGATTATCAAAAACTGCTCGACGCGCGCGTCGGGGTCGCGCCCGGCCTCGGCATCGTCGTCGGCGCGATCGACCACGGCAAAGTCACGTTCTACCAAGCCGGCGGCACCGGCAACACCGTCCCGCTCGACGAGCACACCGTCTTCGAGATCGGCTCGGTGTCGAAGACGTTCACCGCCACGATCCTCGCGTCGATGGTGCGCGACGGTTCGGTGCGGCTCGGCGATCCCGTCGCGAAGTATCTCCCCGCATGGGTACACGTTCCTTCGCGCCACGGCAAGGCGATCACGCTGCTGAATCTCGCCACGCAGCATTCCGGTCTTCCGCGCATCCCGTCGAATCTCAATGCCGCGTCGTCCGACCCGTACGCGCACTACACCACGCAGCAGCTGTACGCGTTTCTGAACGGCTACAAGCTCACGCGCGATCCCGGCGCGTCGTTCGAGTACTCCAACCTGGGCGTCGGGCTGCTCGGCGTCGCCCTCGCGAACCGCGCGCACACGACGTACGCCGCGCTGCTGCGCGCGCGCGTGCTCGCACCGCTCGGCATGAACGACACGGCTGTGGAAGTTCCCGGCTCGGCGCGCGCGCGGTTGGCCGCGCCGCACACGATGGAGGGCGACGCCGCGAACAACTGGCATTTCGACGCGCTCGCGCCCGCCGGCGGCATCACGTCGACCGCCGCCGACATGCTCAAGTACGTGCGCTGCAACATGGGTGAAGGCCCGCTCGCAGCCACGTGCCTTTTCGCACAGCAGCCGCGCGACACGATTCCGGGCAATCGCATCGGCCTGGTCTGGTGGACGAGCAACTCACGGGGCATCATCCACCACGGCGGCGACACGCTGGGCTATCACGCGGCCGTCGAGATCTCCCGCGACCGCAAGCGCGGTGCGGTCGCGCTCGCGAACGGCGGCATGCCGGTCGAAGACGTTGCGGCGCGCGCGTTCGACGACAGCGTGCCGGTCCAGCAGGCCGAAGCGCCCGAGCACAACGATCCCGCGGTGCTCGATGCGTACGTCGGAACGTACGTATACAAGGACGGCACGAAATACATCATCACGCGCCGTGGCGGCCAGCTCTTCGCGAAGCTTCAAGGTCAGGAAACCGTGCGCGTCTACGCCGCCGGCAAAGACCGTTTCGTCTACCACGTCGTCGACGCGCAGCTCGACTTCACGCGCGACGCGAGCGGAAAGATCAGCGCACTCGTCCTCAACCAGGACGGCAAGACGGCCGCATTCGTGCGGCCCGGAATGACGGCGCCGGCGACGCTGCCGACGGCCATGCCGTATGCCGCGGCGTCGTTCCCGCCGGTCGTGCCGCTCGATGCCGCGACGCTCGACGCCTATGCCGGCACGTACGCCGTGAGCGATACCGTCGGATTCGTCGTACGGCGCGCGGGCGACGGCATCGAGGTGCAGTTCACCGGCCAATCGTTCGTCCCGGTGTACGCGTCGGCGAAGGACAAGTTCTTCTACAAGGTCGTCGACGCGCACTTCGAATTCCAGCGCGATGCCTCAGGCGCGATCACCGGCATGCTGTTCCATCAGGGCGGCGCGACGCTGAGCGCCAAGCGAAAGTAGGCGTTCGGGAACCGGCACGAGCGCGAGCTCCGTTCAGGATCGGGCGCGAGAGGGAAGGTGGAGAACATGCCGCTCGACATCGATTACCAGCGCGCCGCCGAAGCGGCGCTCGCCTCCGATAAAGCCGCCGCCGACGCGCACGCCGCCCTGTTCGATTTCGCCCGTCAGCTCGGCGATCTGAGCACGCAGGTGCAGGCGCGCTCCGCGCCGCTCCCGCTGCACGTGCGGTTCGTGCGCCGGCCGCCGCCGAACCTCGCCGCGCCGGCCGGCGTGCGCGTGGACGAAGCGCCAAAGGAACGCCCCGCCGGATTCGCCAGCGTCGTCATCGAGACGCGCGACCTGTTCTTCGCGATCGAAAGCCTGCCGGGCGTCGCGGTCGCCGCCGTCACCAATATCCCCGAGCTCGAGTCGTACGCCGCGTCGATCTGCGGCATCCGCGTGGCGACGGACAACGATCCGCACCTGCTGGTGCGTACGCTCGACGGCGCCGTCGCCGTACCGACCGTGCACAGCGCAGGCGCGTTGCTCGAAGCGTTCCTCGCCTTCGCGGCGGCCGTGTTCATCGAGCGCGCCGCGTTCAACCCGCTTCCGGCGGTGTAACGGCTACGGCGAGGGCGTGAACTTCTGGACGAAGTCGCCCTTGCCGTCGCGGTCGCCCCATACCGCGAACACCGCGTGCGTCTTGGAGTCGATCGCGTTGGTGTGAACGCCCGCGTCGACCGCGGTCTTGTCGAGCATCTGCGGTGCGCCGTTGCGCTGCAAGCGAAAGCGCGTCACACCGCCGCCGCCCGCGCAGGCGAGGACGTGCTGCGTCGCATCCAGGTCGCACTGATCGAACTGCCCGACCGGCGTTTCGCCGATCTTCTTCCCGCTAGGCGAGTACGCGCTCATCACGCCGCCGCCCGCGATGACGATCTGGTCGTACTCCGCATCGTACTGCAGCGGATGGTTGTGCTTCACCTCGGGCGTCGCAATCGTGCGGCTCACCGTCATCGTCTTCGGGTCGATCACCGCGATCTCTGATTCGGAGTCGATGTTCTGGTAGACTTCGTGCGTCTTCGGGTTGATCGCGAGATATTCGGGCTTGTGGCCCGGGATCGCGATCGTCTTGACGAGCTTGAACGTCTTCGCATCGACGACGAACACGCGCGCGCCGTCGTCCTCGTCGGCGTAGATGCGCCCGTTGGACGGGTCGTACGCGATCGCGTCGACGGAGCCGCCGACGTCGACGTGGTTGAGCACCTTGATCGCGACCGGATCGACCTCGCTCACCACGTTGTCGCCGCTGCCGGTGAACACGTGGCCGGTCTCGGGATCGAACGCGACGCCGTGCACCGGCCCGACGCGCACCTGGCCGACGATCTTGCCCGAATCGGCGTCGACGATCAGCAGCCGGTTCGCGCCGCCATGCGCGGCGTACACGCGCCGGCGCTGCGCGTCGACGGTGACGTAGTCGAACCCGGAATACACGGGAACGGGCAGCGGGGGCGCGGCAGGTGTCAGCACGCTTCGCGCGTTCGAACGCGAGGGTCGCGTTCCTCTCGCTCAGCTCTCCGGCAAGTCGTGAAAGGTGCGCTTGGGCGCGGCCTCTTCGCGGTCGAGGTCGTCGAGGTAGTAATAGACGATCTTGCGGTCGTCGAAGCCCACCTTTGCGAGCTCCCGGCCGCCGATCTCGACCACCTCGTGGATGTGCCCGGTCTGCCCGGCATAGCGGTAGTTCACGTCGGTATAGTCGGGATCGCCGGCTTTGGGGCGGGGGACGACCTTCGTTCCGCGTAGAGGGGTACGGTGACGGTGTTCGCTCACGTGGATGCGCCTCCGGGGGAAGACATCGCGTTCGGGCTGCACCGCATCCGCCCTCGTCCTTCGTGAGGTATTCCAGCGCATGATCATCGAGTACCGCGGCAAGCGACCGAAGATCGCGGCGTCCGCGTTCATCGCGCCCACGGCCGTGCTCATCGGCGACGTCGAGGTCGGCGAGGAAGCGTCGATCTGGTTCGGGACGGTGATCCGCGGCGACAACGGGCCGATCCGCATCGGAAACCGCGCAAACGTGCAAGACAATGCGGTCGTCCACGTCAGCGAGGGCTCGAAGACGATCATCGAAGACGACGTGACCATCGGGCACTGCGCCGTGATGGAAGACTGCCGCATCGGGCGCGGCTCGCTGATCGGCTCGAACGCCGTGATCCTCAACCACGCGGTCATCGGCGAGCAGAGCCTCGTCGCGGCGGGGTCGGTCGTCGCGGTGGGCGCGCAGATTCCGCCGCGCGTCGTGGTCGCCGGCGCGCCGGCGGTCGTGAAGAAGCAGCTCGAAGGCGCCGCGGTGCACTGGGTCGAGCACGGCAGCGTGGAATACGCCACGCTGTCGCGGTCGTATCTGGGCCACGGGATCGGCGCGCCGGACGCGCACGAGGTCACCGCTCCAGCCGCCGCGCCGTAAGGTGCTGCTGCCCGGGATCGCGCTCGCCGCGGTGGTCGCCGCAGTGGCCGTGCTCGGCGCGCACGTCGTCCCGCTGGTCGGCGCGCCGGTGCTCGCGATCGTGCTCGGCGTGCTGATTCGCACCATCGTGCCGCTGCCGGCGCGGTGCAAGCCCGGCATCGCGTTCTCCGCGCGCACGGTGCTGCAGGCCGCCATCGTGGTGTCGGGCTTCGGTCTCTCGCTCGCCGTCGTGGCGCGCACGGGCCTGGGCACGCTGCCGGTCACGCTGGTCACGATCGCGGTCGCGCTGATCCTCGCGCCGGTACTCGGGCGTCTGCTGCGCGTCGGCGGCGTGCTGCGCATGCTCGTGGGCGTCGGCACGGCGATCTGCGGCGCATCGGCGATCGCCGCGGTGTCGTCGGTGATCGAGCCCGACGAAGCCGAGATCGCGCTCGCGATCGCGACCGTCTTCTTCTACAACGTCATCGCCGTGCTGGTCTTTCCGCCGATCGGGCACGCGCTGGCGCTCTCGCAAGACGCGTTCGGCCTGTGGGCCGGCACCGCGATCAACGACACGTCGTCCGTCGTCGCCGCGGGCTACGCGTATGGCCGCGAGGCCGGCGACCACGCGACCATCGTGAAGCTGGCGCGCGCGACGCTCATCCTCCCGATCGTCGCGGCGATCGCGCTGTGGCGCGCGCGCCGCCAGCGCGCAGCCGGCACGCGCGTTCCGTGGCGCCGCATCGTTCCCTGGTTCATCCTGTGGTTTCTCGTCGCGGCGCTGGTGAACACCACCGGCGTCATCCCCGCCGCTTGGCACGACGGCATCGCGATCGTCGCGATCTTCTTGATCAGCGTCGCACTGGCGGCGATCGGCCTGCAAACCGAGCTCTCACGTCTGCTGCACGCGGGCCCGCGCCCGCTCGCACTCGGCTTTCTGCTCTGGATCGCCGTCGCAGTGTCATCGCTCTTAACGCAGCGCGCAACCGGCTTGTAGAGCTACGGTCGTGCGGCGCCGGCGAACGCCGTGAAGATCGCGCCGCTTGCCGCGTCCTTTGCGTACGTCGATTCCGGATGCCATTGAACCGCCAGCCAGAACGGTGCGTCGAAGCGCGCTTCCATTGCTTCGATGATGCCGTCCGCGGTGCGGGCGACGACGCGCAAGTCGCCGGCAATGCGGTCGACGGCTTGGTGATGCGCCGCGTTGGTCGCAAATTGCGTCGTGCCGGTGATGCGCGCGAGCGTGCTGTCCGCCTCGACATGCACCACATGCGCGGGGACGATGCGCCAGCCGTCGTGCTGATCGGGCTCGCCCACGTCGTGCGCGATCGTCGCGCGGGCGCCGAGATGCTGCGCGATGTCCGCGATCAGCGTGCCGCCGAATGCGACGTTCGCAATCTGCAGCCCGCGGCAGATGCACAGCACCGGCAAGCCCCGTTCGCGCGCCGCGCGCAGCACGTCGATCTCGAAGACGTCGCGCTCGGGCTCGGTTTCCGTGACGAGCTCCGACGCGGGCGCGTGGTACGCGGCGGGGTCCACATCGATGCCGCCCGTGAGCACCACTCCGGCCGCGCCGTCGAGCGCGGCGCGCGCCGCGTCGCCGGGAACGGTCCGCCGCGGATCGACGCCCGCGTCGCGCAGCGCCTCGAGATATTCCGCCGCCGCGGCGTCGCGCGACGCCGTGACGAGGATGCGCGGGAGTTTCACAGGCCGGTGCTTCATCATAACGGTCTGCTCGCCCCATCCCGCGGTACGGCAGCCGAGCATGCACCAGAAGGATCGCCGCATGACCCAACCACTCAGCCGCGCTCGTATGCTGGCGCTCACCGGAGCGGGCATCGCCGCCGCCGCGGCGCGACCGCTCGCCGCGCGCGCGGCCGACGCCGGCCCGATCGCGTCGCCGACGACGTTTCCGTTCGATTACGTCGACCGCGAGATTCGCTTTTCGGCGACGGTCGACGGGCGCGGCCCGCTGACGTTCGCGCTCGACAGCGGCGCCGGCGCCAACGTCGTGTTCGCCAAGGCGGCGCAGCGCGTCGGCCTCAGCGGCGGCCGCCGAATGAACGTCACCGGCGCGAGCGGCGACGTCAAGGCGCGCATGACGCACGTCGACCGGCTCACCGCCGGCCCGCTCACGCTCGAGGACCAAGGCGTCATCGTGCTCGACGTGCCGACGGCCGAAGCGATCGGGCTCGACGGCATCGTCGGCTGGGAGCTCCTGCGCAAGTTTGCGACGACGGTGGACTTCGACGCGAGCACGATCACGGTGTGGCCCGGCGCGCCGGACACCGCCCGGCTGGGCGATCCCGTCCCGATCGTCATCAACGACCGGCTGGCGCGCATCGCGGCGAGCGTGAACGGAATCGACGGAGACTTCGACATCGACACCGGCGACAACGGCGGCATCTCGCTGTTCCGGCCGTTCGTGCGCCGTACGGGCTTGCTGACGAGCGCACCGCCGCGCTTCGTGCTCCCGAAGGGCGCCGGCAGCGACGTCGGCGGGGAGACCACCACGTACGGCGTCGTGCGCGGCACGTCGTTCCGGCTGGGCCCGCTGAGGATCAACGCGCCCCTGTACAAGTACATCGACGCGACGGCGGGCGTGTTCGCGCGCACCGACCTGGCGGGCAATCTCGGCTGCGAGATCTGGGAGCGGTTCGTGCTCACGTTCGATTACGCGCGCAGCCGCGTGCTCTTGCGCCCGGGGCGCAGTGCGAACGAGCCGTTCGTCTTCAACCGCACGGGGCTCATCGTCAACCCGATGCCGCAAGGACTGACCGTGATCGCGGTCGTGCCCGGCAGTCCGGCCGCGGCCGCCGGCGCGCAGGTCGGCGACCGGCTCGTGTCCGTCGGCGGCCGCAGCGTCGACGGACGTGACGGCGCGGCGCTGCTCGTCGGAGCGTTCGTGCAGCCGGTGGGAACCGCGCTGCCGGTGCGGCTGCTGCGCGGCGACACGCCGGTCGACGTAACGCTCACGCTCGCCGATCTGATCTGATCTGCGCGCACCGATTGCGTCGACGCGTCGACGTATCGTCAACGCACCGGCGACCTTACGCAGCGCTGACGCAGACTTTACCGCGTCCTGTTCGAGCGACCGTTAGGGCCTTCGCGGCATCGGGCAAACGCGTCCCGTCGGATGATGTCCGCCGGCACTGCACATCGTAGGGCATCGCCCCGGTACGTTCGCTCGATCTCGATCGAGCGGCGGGCTCCGCAAGAGCTCTCGGCGGTCGTGAGGCCGCCGCCGTTTCCGAAAGGGACCTTTTCACGGATGAAAACGATTCTGGCTTCGCTCGCGGTAGCGCTTACGCTCACCGCGTGCAACGTTTCGGGCCTTGCGTCGAGCGTCGTCCCCGGCTCGGCCGCGGGCGCACCCCGGGACACGCAAGACGTGCTCGGCGGCGCGCCGGCCGCGAAAATACACCTCGCGCTGTTCGACGCTCCGCTGCCCAGCCTGCCCGGCGTCAAAGTCAACGTCGCGCTGGCCGGCGTGCAGCTTTTGACGAGCACGGGCGCCGTGCCGTTCATCAGCTATGCAAACCCGCAGGTCGTGAATCTCATCGACTTGCAAAAGAACGGGCTGAAACTGGACGGCACCGCACCGAGCGGCTCGTACAACGGCGTGCGCTTGCTGATCCAAAGCGCGCAGTCCAACGTCGTGATCGGCAACATGACGATCCCGATCGTGTGGGGCACGCCCGCCAGCCCGACCACGGCACCGGTGATCGCCGTGGACTTCAACGTCGGCTTCGCCGCCGGCGGCGTACTCAAGACCGAGCCGACCGTCACGCTGGACTTCAACGTCCTGCAGTCCGTGCGGTTCATGAACGGCAAGATCTACGTCCAGCCGGCCGTCACCGCGGCAAACGCGGCGGCGCAGGTGATCGGCGAGATCAAAAACAGCGACCACAAGCCGGTTGCGAGCGCAACGGTCATTGCAACGGACGTCACCGGCCACGTGATCAACGTAACGGCGACCGGGACGGACGGAAAGTTCGCGCTCCACGCACTGCCGGCGGGCGCGTACACGATCACGGTCAAGAACTCGTACGTGACTGCTTCGGGTGAGACGATCACGGCCACCGGCAACGACGCGGGCGCCGCCCCGTCACAATTCATCGTGCTCTCGCCCGGAGACCAGCTGAACCTCAACAACACGCTCGTCGACTGAACGGAATCACAGATGAGACAACGCTCCGGCGTTGAGGCGCTCCAGGACTCGCTGCGCGACGCCCGCGTCGCGCAGCGGTCCGCCCACTACGACGCTTCGCTCGAATTGCTCGACGGGTGCGAAGACTGGCCCGATGCACTCCTCGAGCAGGCGCTGCTGGTCAAGGCCGGGACGCTCGGCCGCCGGGACGCGAGCGACGCGCTGGCATATCTCGCGAGCGTCGACGATCTCTTCGTCTCCGCCGAAGGCCGGTTCGGCCGGGACATCGAGACCGGCAAGCTGTACGCGATGGTGCGCGACTTCTCGTCGGCACGATCGCACTACGCCGATGCGCGCCTCCTGCAAGACGCGGTGCCGGACGGCACGCATACGATGGCGTATCACGACCTGCGCATGCGCTGGCTGCTGCGCGACTGCGACGCGTCAGCCCCGGAGGCCGCGCTCGCCGTCGCGCACCCCGACCCGAGCATCGCTTCGGCGGCTTACGCGTACCGCGCATGGCTGCACGCAGGTACTCAGGACTACGACGCACACATCGCCGATCTCATTCTCGCGGTCAGCTACGCGACGAAGCCGACCGCGGAGCCGGTGGACGTCGCCACGCTTGCAACCTCGACGCACGCGCTCGCGCAAGTTGCATTCGAGACCGCAAACGAAAAGGCGATCGAAGCGGCGCGCACCGCGGCCGAAGCGATCGCCTGGACGCCGGACGTGCGCGTCGCGCACTACCAAACGGTGCGCGCGTTCGGCTGGGATGCGTTCATGCGCGGCAATCCAGGCCAGGCGCAGTGGGCGTTCAAGGAAGCCCGGACGCTCGCGCCGACCGCAACGTACCGTATCTTGGGGCACCTCGACCGCGCGTATGTCGCGCGGATTGCGCGCAACGAGTTCTGGGCGCTCGAAGAGCTCGCGCAAGCCGACGCGCTCGCTTTCGATGTGGCGTGGGAGTCGAGCTACGGCGAGGACCGCCAAATTCTCGTAACCCTCGCCGTACTCCATGCCGCAACGGACGCCGCGCGCGCGCAGCGCTACGCCACGATGTACGCGCGGATCGGCACGGAGAACGTCAATCCGGCGCTGGCGGTGCACGGTGACGCTCGCGCGGTCGCGCACGCGAAATACGCGCAGGGCCGTATCGATCAAACGCTGGGCCGAAAGGCGGCAGCCATCGGGTCGTTGCAAGAGGCGTACGCGATCTTCGACCGGGCATCGTTCCACTACCGCGCGACGCTCGCGGCGTCGGCCCTCGCCGAGCTGACGGGCGAGGAGCGCTGGCGCGCAGCCGCCCTCGCGCATGCAAGCCGGTATCCGGACTGTCCGCTGACCTCGAGCGCCGGTCAGAGCGTAGCGCGCGAGCAGGCGATGCCTGCGCAGTTGTCGCCGTTCCAGCGCCAGATCGCGCGCGCGCTCTGGGGCGGCGCCGACTTGGTGGAGCTGTCTCGCCGCTTCAGCCGCAGCATCTACCGCATCGAACGCCAGATCGAGACGATCTACGCCGCGTTCGGCGTGGTGTCGCGCAACGCGCTGCTCGACGAAGCGCGCAGCCGCGGGCTTGCATGAACTCGATCGCGGCGCTCGCGCCCGCACTCGCCGGCGTGGCACTGGCGGCCGGCGGCGCCACGTCGTGGCTGCGCAGCCGCGGCGCGGTGCAGCGGGCGCGCAGCGCCGCCGACGATGCGGTGGAGCGCCGCTACAACGTCCTCGAAGCGGTCCGCGAGGGCATGTACATCGTCGACGCCGAGCTGCGCGTGACGCACATCAACGAAGAAGCGGAACGGCTGCTGGACCGCACGGCCGACGCCGTCATCGGCATCCCGCTGGAACAGACCGTCGATCCGCTCGCGTCCGAGCTGGTGCCCGACATCCGCGCCGCGCGGCGCAGCGGGATCGCGATCGAGCGCATCCACGCGTTCCCCGCGCTGCAGCGCTGGATCGAAGTGCGCATCATGCCGGCCGCCGCGGAAACGCTGATCTCACTGCAGGACGTCAGCGCGCAGACCATCGCGGAATCGCAGCTGCACGAGAACGCGCATAGTCTTCAGCTCGTGGAGAACAACGTCGACGCCGTGCTATGGACCGTGGGCCGCGACGGCCGCTTCTCCGCGGTGTCCGGCGGCGCGCTCACCGAGCTCGGGCTGGCGAGCAGCGCGCTGATCGGCCAGCCGTGCGCGGTGCTGATCGCCGAAGACGTCGTGCGCGACGTCTTCACCGGCCGCCACGTCCGCGTGGAGTCCGTGCACGGCGCCCACTGGCTGCGCCACCACGTCGAACCGCTCGCCGACCGCGACGGCAAGATCGTCGGCGCCGTGGGCGTGTCGATCGACATCACCGAGCTCAAGCGCACGCAGCGCCAGCTTTTCGACGCGGCGCATAGCGACCGCCTCACCGCGCTGCCGAACCGGTATTCGCTGGAGGAGCGGCTTCAGGAAGCGGTCGCGGCCGCGCGCGAGGACGGCAGCCGTTTCGCGCTGCTCTTCCTCGACCTCGACCGCTTCAAGGCGATCAACGACACGATGGGCCACGGCGCGGGCGACGAGGTCTTGCGCGAAGTCGCCGCCCGGCTGCAGAAGTGCGTGCGCGGCGCAGACTTCATCGCGCGGCCCGGCGGCGACGAGTTCGTCATCCTGCTGGCCGGCATCACGAGCATGGACGACATCGAGTTCTTGTCGCAGCGGGTGATCCAAACGCTGTCGGCGCCGATCCGGTTGCCGGAGCGCACGGTGTACGTCGGCGTCAGCGTCGGCGCCGCCGTGTTCCCCGACCACGGGCGCGACGCGGAAGCGATCACCGCGCACGCCGACGCCGCGATGTACCGCGCGAAGGCCGCCGGCGGCGGCAGCCTGGCGATCTACGAGAGCTCGATCCAGGCGCTCGATGCCGAGCGCTTCGCGCTCGAGGCCGATCTGCGCGAGGCGCTGGCGCGCGACGAGTTCGAGCTGGAGTACCAGCCGCTGGTCGACCTCACGCGCAACGAGATCGTCGGCTGCGAGGCGCTGCTGCGCTGGCACCATCCGACCCGCGGCACGATCTCGCCGGAGGTCTTCGTCCCGATCGCCGAAGCGTCGGGGTCCATCGTCGAGATCGACCGCTGGGTGCTGCGCGAAGCGTGCGCGGCCGCGGCGAAATTCCGCACGATCGCGCCCAACCTGAGCATGTCGGTGAACCTGTCGGCGCGCGACCTGCGCGAGGACGACCTCGGCGGCCACGTCGCCAGCGCGCTGGTGCAGCACGGCATCCCCGCGCACGCGCTCATCATGGAAGTCACCGAGACCGCGGCGCTCGACGACGCCGCGCTGCCCGCGCTCGAACGCCTGCGCGAGCTCGGCGTCCAGATCGCGATGGACGACTTCGGCATCGGCTACAGCTCGCTCGCGCACCTCAAGCGCCTGCCGATCACGATGCTCAAGATCGACCGCACGTTCATCCGCGACGTCACCGAAGACGCGTCCGACCGCGCGATCGTCGTCTCCATCGTGAACATCGCGAAAGCATTCGGCCTGCGCGTGGTCGCCGAAGGCATCGAAACCGACGACCAAGCCGCATTCGTACGCGACCTGGGCTGCGACGACGGCCAAGGCTTCCGGCTCGGCCGTGCGCAGTCACCCGAGGAGTTTGCAAAGCTGCTCGCCGCCGGCCGGCGCCCGCACCTCCGCCTGGTGGAAATGAGCGCTTAGCGCGCGAAAAACTCGATCGTGTAGTGATCGGGGTCGGTCACGAACAGCGCGCGGCCGCCGCCATCACGGTCGTACGTCGCAGCACCGACGCGCTTCGCAATCTCATCGAGCGCAACGCTGTCGCGAACGCGCAGCCCGAGCTCGAACTTCGCGCGCTCCGTCGGCGGTGCATGCTCGAACACGAGCGTGAACTCCCCGAACGTGATTCGAACGGCGTCGCCGTGCCGCACGAGCTCCACACCGAGCACGTCGCGATAGAAACGCTCCGTCGCATCGATGTCGGCCACGCCGAGCGTGAGTTCCGCCGGCACGATCCCTTGCGTCGCGTCCACCTACCGAACGTCCTTACGGATTCGGATAATGCGACTCGTCCCCATACGGGACGAACAGCGTGTGCTCGGGCTGGAACCGCAGCTTGATGGTGCCCACTTTGCCGTTACGATGCTTCGCAACGATGAACTCGGTCACGCCCGGTTCAGCCGACGTCTCCTTGTTGTAATACTCATCCCGATACAAAAACGTCACGATATCGGCTTCTTGCTCGATAGCGCCCGAGTCCCTCAAATCTGACAATAGCGGCCGTTTGTCCGCGCGCGTTTCGACCGCGCGATTCAGCTGCGCGAGAGCGATGATCGGGACTTCGAGATCTTTTGCCGTTGCTTTGAGCACGCGGCAGATTTCGGAGAGCTCTTCGTTGCGGTTCACGTTTTGGCGGGACAGCGTGGATGGGCGGACCA
>CAVRRP010000032.1:0-130805 GCA_963723635.1 Vulcanimicrobiota bacterium
CGCGCCAGCCTGAACAGGAATTCAGGGGGACTTCGGTAACGGTTTTGGCCGATGGGTCGCGCGCGAGCTTTTAGCGGCTTGTCGCGTTCGTCCGCTCCTCTACCGTGGGTTCAAGCGTTGCGCGACAGCGGCTGCCGCTTTTCAGAAGGTCAATGGTAATCGGGGACGAGCGCGAGCCGTTGCTGACGCTCGAGCGTTTTTACGACATCGCGACCGAGAGCCGGCCGGCCGACATCGATTCGGCGCTCGGGCGGTTTCCGGCGTCCGCGCGGATTCGTGAGCCGCTCGCGATCGCGCTACGCGCCATGAAGTCCGTTGCTGGCGGCGATTTGCCGGGCGGTATCGCGCTGCTCAAGCGTGCGGTGGGGCATTGTGACGGCCGTTTGCGTCAGTATCTCCTGGAACTGTTCATCCCGCTGCTGATCAACACGAACCAAATCGATGAGGCAGAAGAGGCGCTCGCCGCAACCGATGATGCGATCCCCGAGCTGGCGCCCGCTTTTGCGGCGCTTCGATCGATCGTCGCGGCGCGACAAGGCAACGACGCGGCGAGCCTCTGGTTCGCGAGCGAAGCGCTGGCGACCGGACGGGCGGTGGACAATCCCATGATCGTCGGGCGCGTACTGACGCGCACGGCGCTGGCGGCGTTTTACCGCGAAGACTTCGAAGAGGCGCAGGATCGCGCGCTCGAAGCCGCGCGCTGGCTCGAACGGCTGGAATCGCACCGCAACGCCGCGCCGGCCTACTCCATTCTGTACGTCATCGCGCACGATTGGATCGGCGACCCGGACACGGCACGGTATTACGCGCGTCAGATGACGATGAGCGCGCATCTCGGCAATGACTTGTCGATCGAGAACTTCGGGTTGCTCGCGCAGCTTGAGGTCGCGGCCGAAGCGGGCGATGCGCGCCGCTTGTCGTCACTGCGCGGACGTTTGCTGGCCAATCCGCTCAACGAGCAATACTACCGCGAGCGCTTCTCGTACACGATCTCGGACGTGCTCGCGCAAGGCTGGGCCGGCCGCTTCGATGTCGCCCGCGTCGGATTGACCGCGCTGCGCCAAGGCGACTCCCTTTCGCTGTCCGAGCGCTCGCTGTGCGACGCGCTGCTGGCCGTCATCGCGCTCTCGAACTGGCAGCGCGACCTTGCGCGGCGTATCGCCCGGCGCACCATCAGCCAGACGATCGAGCGATCCGGCAAAGAGGCACTGTTCGAAGCGCGGCGCCGCCGCATCGCCCGAATTCTTGCCGCCGCGGTCTGCGTGGTGCTCGGGGATACGGTGCGCGGCCGCCGCGCGATGTCGCGTGCCGTCGACCCGGAGCAAATATTCCAAGCGATCGTCGGTCCGGGCGGCATGGACGAAGAGCACACGCCCGAGCTCATGCGAGGCTACGCGAAGTTCCTCAACGAGGCGTGCCGAGCCGCGAACTATGCTCGTCCCAGCCACGGGCTCACGGAAGCGGAAATCGAAATTCTCAAAGCGCTTCCCGAAGGCTTGACGCTCGGAACGATCGCTTCGTCACTCGGAAAATCGCGCAAGACAGTAGAGCGTCAGGTCGGCAGCATCTATGCCAAGTTGCAGGTCGCCAACCGTGCGCAGGCCATCCAGCGAGCCCGCGATCTGGGGCTGGAACGGAAGTTGGTTTCAGCCAAAAATCCGCAGCACGATGCGGGTTTTCGGGGGTTATGAGGCATATGCCTCATGCGCGCCGGGAACCAAATTGAATAAGATCTCCGCACGTCCTGTAATTTTTCATTCTGATATGGAGCGTCCAATGATCGATGCGGCTCAGGTCGCCTTTTCTTTGCTCAACGCCGTGCTGTGTTTTTGCCAGCACGGCCAAACGACGCTGCCTCCGATCACGTTGTAGCGCTCATGTATCAGCTCGCACCGGATAGCTTCGCCGTCGACAAGACGAAGTTGTTCATCCAGACCTGCACGTCGATGATGCCCACCGCGGAGAACCTGCACCTCGTGCGCTCCGCGGCCTCGCTCGTGCGCAGCGCGCTTGCCGGCGCGGACGTCAGGCCGCTGCGCGAGTTCGTCCAGCGCACCGCCCAGTGGTGCAGCGACATCGACGACGTTCTGGCAGCCGCCGGACAAGCCGTGGTCGACGAAATGGAACAGCTGTCGCGTATCGACCTTCACGATGTCGTTCGCCGCGTGGCGCAGATCGAGCGCGACGCGCTTGCATTCGGCGACCGGCGTGATATGGAAGGGCACTTCCGCACGGTATTCGCAGGCTAAGGATTCGACGGGCGGGTCTGAGCATGCACGACGACGACCATCCGCACAACGCCGCGCACACGAGCCGGGCGCACGTCGCTGAGGTTCTGAGTGAACGGCGCATCGACGTGACGAACGACATCGTCGCGCGCTTGCGCGGGCGGGACGTCGTCGGCGTGTCGCCGCTGATCGTGCGCACGCTGATCGACGCGCTGGTCGCATCGATCGCCGAGAGCTCGCCGGACAACGTCGTCCACTGGTCGCGCATGGTGCGCCACGCCCATTCCGCCGCGGTCGTCGCGTCGATGATCGAGGCGGCGTGCGAGGTCGCCGAAGAGCTCGCGCACGTCGAGCAGGCAGACCTCGCGACGATCGTGGTGTTTCTCGAGATCGTCAAAGCGCGCACGATCGGCAAGGTTCCCGAGACGCCCGCCTCCGCGGGCGCCGGTGAGTCGTCGCAGCACAGCGCCATCGAGAGCCTTCTCGCGATGCTGAGCGCGCGCGACGACGCGACCTGCAACCACTCGCGCGCCACCGGCGAGTGGGGCCGGCGCATCGCGACCCGCATGGGGTTGGAGCCGGCCGTCACGGAGCGCATCGTCAAGGCCGGGATCCTCCACGACATCGGCAAGATTCGCGTGCCGGACGACATCCTGCTCAAGCCGTCCACGCTCACGGCCGGCGAGTGGGAGATCATGAAGCGCCACGCCGAGGCAGGGGCCGAGATCCTGTCGGCGATCCCCGCGCTGGCGCCGTACGCACCGATCGTCGCGGCGCACCACGAGCGGGTCGACGGGCGCGGCTATCCGCACGGTCTGCGCGGGGACGACATCGCATTGGAGTCGCGGGTGGTGTCCGTCGCCGACTCCTTCCATGCGATGATCACCGATCGTCCGTACCGGGGCGCGCTGACCTACGGTGAGGCGATCGCGGCGTTCGTCGACGGCCGCGGTCGCCAGTGGGACAAAGGGATCGCCGACGTCATGATCGCGCTGGCCGCCGAGGACCGCAACAACTCGGCTGACGCCAACTTGTCGGCGCTGTCGGGATCGTTCTTCGGGCCAGGGGTGCGTCTACCGGGCGACGTCCGGGCGATCTAGGGACGCCTCGCCGGCGCCGCAGCCGCACTGGCGCGGCGGCTCGTCGCGCGTGCCCGGGAGCCAATACGTGCACGCCGGAGCGTGGAATCGCCGGGCATGACCGCAGCACGACAGCCGCTCATCGCCCGGTAACGTCGGTCGCTCCCCACCCATAGTGGCCAAGCTATCCGATTCAGCTCGGAATCGTCAAGGATTTTCGGACACGTTTACAGCGCGTCGAGCAGCGCGTGCAGCGTCGGCAGCTGCTCCGCGGCGCTGCGGGCGGGAAGATCGATCGTGATCTTGCCCTCGCCGAACCGGAATTTGTTCTTGGTGATCGATTGCAATCGCGGAATGGATTCCGGATCGAGAGAAAAGCCGCTGCCGACGCCCAGCGTGAGCCGCTGCTCGTTGATCACGACGCGCGTTACGCCGACCTTCAGCGCCAGCACGCGCAACCGCGTGATCTCGACGAGCGCGTCGAACTCCGGCGGCGGCGGGCCGAATCGGTCGCGCACCGACGCGACGGCGTCGTCGACGGCGCCGACCGTGCGCGCGGCTGCGAGCTGCTGGTAGATCGCGATCTTCTGCGAGACCTGCGGAATGTAGTCGTCCGGAACGTATGCGTCGAGCTTGACGTCGATCACCGCTTCGCGCGCGTCCTCCGCCAGCTCGTGTACCGCACCTTTGCGCTCGGAGATCGCCTCGGCCAGCAGTTGCACGTAGGTCTCGAAGCCGACCGCGCCGATGAAACCCGACTGCGCCGCGCCCAGCAGGTTGCCGGCGCCGCGGATCTCCAGGTCGCGCATCGCGATCTGCAGCCCGCTGCCCAAATGGGTGAACTCGCGGATCGCCTCGAGCCGCGCTTTCGCGTCCTCCGACAGCGCTTTGTGTGCCTGGTACAACAAAAATGCGTACGCCTGATGGTTCGAACGACCCACGCGGCCGCGCAGCTGGTATAGCTGCGCGAGACCGAACTTGTCGGCGTCGTTGACCACGATCGTGTTGACGTTGGGGATGTCGATGCCGTTCTCGATGATCGTGGTCGACACGAACACGTCGAGCTCGCCGTCGATGAAGCGGGTCATCACCGGCTCGAGCTCGTGCTCGCGCATCTGCCCGTGCCCCACCGCGATGCGCGCCTTCGGCACGAGCTGCTCCAGCGCGCGCGCGACGCCGTAGATCGACTCGATCCGGTTGTGGACGTAGTACACCTGGCCGCCGCGGTCCAGCTCGTTGACGATCGCGCGCTGCACGACGGCGTCGGACGCCGGCACGACGACCGTCTTGATCGACATGCGGTTCTTCGGCGCCGTCTGGATCAGCGAGAGATCGCGCACGCCCATCAGCGACATCTGCAGCGTGCGCGGAATCGGCGTCGCCGACAGCGTCAGCACGTCGACCGTCGCCTTGAGCTGCTTGAGACGCTCCTTGTGCATCACGCCGAACCGCTGCTCTTCGTCGACCACGATCAGGCCGAGATCGCGGAACACGACGTCCTTCTGCAGGATGCGGTGCGTGCCCACGACGACGTCGACCTTGCCTTGCGCGAGATCGTTCAGGATCGCCTGCGCCTCTTTTTTGGTCTTGAAGCGCGACAGCTCTTCGATGCGGATCGGGAACGAGGCGAACCGCGCGCTGAACGTGCGGTGGTGCTGCGCCGCGAGCAGCGTCGTGGGGCACAGCACGGCGACTTGTTTCTTGTCGGCGATCGCCTTGAAGATCGCGCGCACCGCGACCTCGGTCTTGCCGTAGCCGACGTCGCCGCACACGAGCCGGTCCATCGGCTTGGGCGTCTCCATGTCGCGCTTGGTGTCGTCGATCGCCTTGGCTTGATCGGGCGTCGGCTCGTACGGAAACGACTCTTCGAGCTCCGCCTGCCACGGCGTGTCGGGCCCGAACGTGTGGCCGCGCGCGACCTCGCGCTCCGCGTACAGCGCGACGAGCCCGTCCGCGATGGCGGCGAGCTTCTCGGAGACGCGCGTCTTCGTGCGCGCCCAGTCCGCGCCGCCCATCTTGGAGAGGCGCGGCGCGGCGCCTTCGCTCGCGGAGTACTTGTTGACCTGGTGCATCTGGTGCACGGGCACCAGCATGCGGTCCGTGCCCGCGTACTTCAGGTCGAGGTAGTCGCTCGTCGCGCCGAGGATCGTCTCTTTGCGCAGCCCGAGGTATTGCGCGATGCCGTGCACCGCGTGCACCACGTAATCGCCGACCTTGAGGTCGGCCAGCGTGACGGGGACGCCTTCCTTGACCGCGCGCAGCTTCACGCGCTTGGCGGGCTGGCCGGAGATCTCGCGGTCGCCGAGCACGTGCAGGTGCAGCATCGGGATCGAGAAGCCGCTCTCGAGCGAGCCCTGGTCGACGTACACCGCGCCGTGCTTGGACGCGAGCGCGACGCCGTCGGTGCCGCCCGCGCGCAAGTGCACGAACGGCGCGGAGCGTTCCACGCGCAGGTTCGCCGCGCGCAAGATCTCCGCGAGGCGCGACGCGCCGTTGGCGACCAGCCACACCGTGTCGCCGGCGGCGACCCAGTCGCGCACCTGCTGCGTGAACAATTCGATGCGGCGGTTGAAGTGCTCCGCGGGCCGCGTCTCGAGCACGAACGAGTCCACCGCGCGCGGCACCCACGCCAGCTCGCCCGTCTCGATCCCGCCCGTGACGACGAGCACGCGCCGCGCGCGCAAGCGCTGCGCGTAGCTCGTCAGGCGCGGATACGGTGCGACGACATCCGCCAGCAGCGCTTCGCCGACCTCGTCGTCGCGCACGTCGAGCTCGCCGGAGTCGACGCCCGCCATGAGCGCTTGCGCGCCGCGCGAGCGCTCGTCGTCCAGGCCGTGCTCAATCGTGTCGAGCATCCCCGGTTCCTCGAGCACGACTAGCGATTCCGCGTGCAGATAGTCGAGCACCGTCGCCGGCTCGTCGTACGCGAGGCCGAGCCACGGCTCCGGGACGTCGGCGCCGCCGGCGAGATACGCGCGCACCGCGGAGACGACGTTCGGCTCGCCCGTCGCGCGCGCGAGCACGTTGTCGCGCAGCGCTTCGTCGCGCAAGATTTCCAGCCACGGCGTGACCTGCACCGCGTCGAGCGGCGAGGTCGAGCGCTGCGACTGCAAATCGAAGGCGCGGATCGACTCGACGTCGTCGCCGAAGAACTCGACGCGCACCGGCGTGTCGGCGGTCGCGGGCCACACGTCGAGGATGCCGCCGCGCACGGCGTACTCGCCGGCCGCGCTGACGACGTCGACGCGCGCGTAGCCCAGCCGGTACAGCCGTTCGAGCGTCGCGTCCCAATCGGCCGTGTCCCCGGCACGCAACGCGAACGCCGCGTCCTCGAACGCGCGGCGCGGGATGACGTACTGGCGCAGCGCGGCGACCGGCGCGACGATCACCTGCGGCTTGCGCGCGCACAGGTCGGCGAGCAGCGTCATGCGCGCGCTGCGCTCCGACGGCGACTCCAGCGCGCCCAGCGTTTCGTCGCGCGCGCGCAGCAGCGCCACCGACTTCGCCTCGTTCTCGCCCAGATAATACGTCAGGTCGGTGAACGTGCGCTCCGCCACGTCGCTGGTCGGAACGACGACGAAGATCTGGCCGGCGAGCACGTCGTGCAGCGCCGCCAGGAGATACGGTCGCGCCGAACTGGTCGTCTCGTGCAGCGCGAACGTGAACCCGCGGTCCGGCCCGAGCGGCGTGCGAAGGCGCTCGATCAGCTCGGCGAGGGGCCGTGACGAGGCGGGAAGCGCGCGGACGAGACTCGGGGCAAGGGCGGCCACAGACCGCCGATGATAGCACGCCGCGCGGGGGCCACGCTACCGAAGCGCTTGCCTCTTGCGCGATAGGTACCGGGCCGGTCAGCGCTGTTAGCAGAGTATTGACAGGAGTGCTAAACGGTCGCTACAATCGGGGTGTCAAAAAGCGTGGCCGCCTCCGAGACACACCGGGGCGGCGAGTGAACATTCGGAGGCTTCAAAAGAACATGGCTGATGTGATGGTGCGCCCGAACGGCCAGGGCCGCGGGCTGGTGAGCGATCTCTTCGGGTTCGATCCGCTGCGCGCGTTCATGGGCAACCCGCAGTCGTACGGGTCCACCGGCGACGTGCAGAAGACCGAGGACGGCTGGAACGTGGAGCTCCCGGTGCCGGGCTACAAGCCCGACCAGATCGACGTCACCGTCGAGGACCGTGTCCTGACCGTGACCGGCAAATCCGAGCGGCGCTCGTTTCAGCGCTCGATCCTGCTCCCCGAAGAGGTCAACGCCGAAGCGATCGACGCGAAGGTCGAGCACGGCATGCTGACCCTCGGCCTGCACCTGCACCCGAAGGCGCAGCCGCGCAAGATCGAAGTCAAAGTCGGCCAGTAGCCACGAGCGGCCCAGGCCGCCCGCTTCGACAAGCTCACGGCAGACTACGAGAGCCCCGCGCTATAGACGCGGGGTTTCTGTTTCTACCGCTCGAGACGGACCGGAAGCGTGAAGCTCGCGCTGCGGCCGTCGCCGGTCGTGGCGACGATGTCGATCTGATACGTCCGGTTCAGCATGAAGAACGGGATGCCCGACGGGAGCTGCTCCTGGCCGGAGAACACGCCGGGCGAAATCTGCGGGATGCCGATCTCGTGGTCCATCGTTCGCGCGATGACGCGCGTGACGTCGGGGCTCGTCGTGATGCGCACGAGCAGCAGCCCGCCCTTGTGCAAGATTCGGTCGTTGACCGCGATCTCGGCGATCCGCGGCGCACCGTTGGCTGCCGGCGGCGGCGGCGCAACGACGTACGTGAACGGGTTGGGCGTGCCGGACGGCTGCGGAATCGGCGTCGGCGGCGGCGTGGGCGGGACCGGGGTCGTTGTCGCGGTCGGGACCGGTGCCGGCGTCGAGATCGGCGCCGGGGGCGACGGCGGAGCGTTCGGCTGGGGCTGGGGCGCCGGTTGCGCGAGGGCGACCAGCAGCGGGATGACGTAGAGGGCGAGCATCGTGCCTCCGAGCAACGCCGGTTGCGCGAACGCGGTTCCGGCGACGGCGTCCTGCACGTACCCCGCCAGGCCGGTGAACGACGCGGCGAGCAGGGCCTGCCCCGCCGGCGTCCGCCCGGCAATAGCCACGACGGGCAGCAGCCAGATCGCGTACCACGGCTCCGGTGCCGGGAGCGCGAGCCAGCCCGCGAGCGCCGCGCCCGCGACGAGGTCGCCCGTCCGCACCGCCCGGATGATGGCCGCGACTGCCGCGACGGCGAGGGCAGCGCCGGTGATCAACGGCACGAGCGAGTGCGACCACCGGGCGAGCGCGACCGCATGGACGAGTGAGACGCGCGGCGGGCCGGCGCCGGAATCGAGCCCGTGGGTGATGACCGACCAGAGCAGCGGCGCGTACGCGAGCGCGACCGCGGCGAGGACGGCAGCGGACGCGACCGGCCGCCGTCGCGGCGGGACGCGGGCGAGCGCGGCGACCAGCGGGACGAGCGCGACGACCTTCACGGTCGCCGCGGCCACCAGGACCCCCAGCCGGGCCGGAAGCGCGGCCGCGCGGTCCGCGACGAGCACCAGCGCGAGCCAGAAAACGTCGTTGTGCCCTTCGGCCGCGCTCCACAGCACGACGGGGTGGTACGCGAGCAGCGCGGCAAGCCGCGGCCGGGTGCGCCCGGCCAGCGCGATGCACGCCAGCAGGCCGGCCGCGGCGAGGGCCCGCAGCGCGACCACCGTGCCGTCGGGCCCGAGCGGCCGCGTCGCGGCGATCGCCAGCGCGCACGCGCCGGTGAACAGCGGGCCGTAGACGTCGCGCGGGAGCGAGCCGTCCCACGCGCGCAACGCCGCGCTCAGCAGCGGGTCGGCGAACGGCGCGATGTCGGCGGCGCGATAGGCGTGCGACCACGGGTCGGCGCCGTGGCCGAGCAGCGCGCCGTAGGCGGCGTAGGCCCAGACGTCCGCCGACAAGCGCAGCGGCACCGCGAGCGCGCACGCGAGCGCGAGCGCCGCAACGGCGAGACGGGGCGACACGCCGAAGCGAGCGGGCACCCCCAGGGCTTCGCGACACCCCCGCGCGAATCCGCAGGCGCGATGGACGACGGCTGGCTCAGGCGGGCTCTAGCGGTGAAACGGGACGGCGGTGAGCTCGACGACGAGACGTGGGAGCGCATCGTCGACGGCTACGTGCGCGAAGACATCGACGATGCGCCTGTCGCCGCACTGGCGATGGCGTGCGCGATCCGCGGGATGACCGGCGCCGAGACCGCCGCGCTGACCGGCGCGATGGTTCGCTCCGGCGACGTCCTGTCGTACGGGGGCGGCCGGATCGTCGTCGACAAGCACTCGTCGGGCGGGGTCGGCGACACGGTGTCGCTGATCGCCGTGCCGCTGGTCGCCGCGTGCGGCGTGCCGGTCGCGAAGCTCTCGGGGCGCGCGCTCGGCCACACCGGCGGCACGCTGGACAAGCTCGAGGCGATCCCGGGCGTCCGCACCGATCTGGCGCCGGCGGCATTCGTCGCGCAGGTGAACGCGATCGGCTGCGCGATCGCGGCGCAGTCTGAACGCCTCGTCCCGGCCGACCGCAAACTCTACGCCCTGCGCGACCGCACGGGCACGGTGGCGTCGGTCGGGCTGATCGCCGCGTCGATCGTGTCGAAGAAGATCGCGGGCGGCGCCGACGCGATCGTGTTCGACGTCAAGGCGGGCAGCGGCGCGTTCATGCGGACCGTCGCCGACGCGACCGCCCTCGCGCGCACGCTGGTGCGGCTCGCGGCGTCCTTCGGCAAGCGCGCGAGCGCGCTGGTGAGCGACATGGAAGAACCGCTCGGCGCAGCGGTCGGCAGCGGCATCGAGGCGGTCGAGGCGCGGGATTTCCTGCGTGGCGACGACCGCGACCCGCGCCTTTCCGAGGGCGTCTTTGCGGTCGTGCACGAGTTGCTGCGCGTCGGCGGCGTCGCCGAGCACGAGATCGTCCCGCGCGCGCTCGACGTGCTGCAGTCGGGCGCCGCGTACGAGCGCTTCGTGGCGCTCGTCGAGGCGCAGGGCGGCAGCCGCGCGGCGGTCGAGCGGATCGCCGCGCACCCGCACCGCACCGCCGCAAACGCGGGCCGCGACGGCGTCGTGAGCCGGATCGACGCGGCCGCCATCGGCGAGCTGGCGCGCGAGCTGACCGTCGCCGACGGCCCCTTCGCCGGGATCCGGATCGTCGCGCGGGTCGGCACGCCGGTCCGCGCCGGCGAGATCCTGGCGGAGTGCGCCGGACCGTCAGCCGACCTCGAGCGTGTCGCACAGGCGTTCACCCTCGCCGACAGCGCCCCGCCGCCGCGCAAGCTCGTCGAGACCGTGGTGAGGGATGCGGACCTCGCGGCGTTGGTGAACTAAGAAATGCATGCTGATGGAACGGGCAAGGCGGCGGTGAACGGGCGCGCGGCTGGACGGGTCGTCGTGACCGGGGCCGCGGGGCTCATCGGCAGCGCGCTCGTCCGCCATCTCAACCTCGAGCACGTCGACGACATCGTGGCCGTCGACCGGCTCGGAACCAGCGAGAAGTGGCGCCACCTGGTTCCGCTCCGCTTCGCGGAGTATCTGGACGCCGAGGAGTTCTTCGCGCGCATCGCCGCGCAGCCCGATGCGTTCGGCGACATCGCGACGGTCTTCCACCTCGGCGCGTGCTCGTCGACGACCGAACGCGACGCGTCGTACCTGATCGCGAACAACGTGCGGCGCTCGCAAGAGATCGCGCGCTGGGCGTTCGCGCGCGGGGCGCGCTTCGTGTACGCATCGTCTGCCGCGACGTACGGCGCGCGCGAAAGCGATATGCGCGAGGACCTCGACCCCAACGCGCTGCGCCCGCTCAACATGTACGGGTACTCCAAGCACCTGTTCGACCAGTGGCTGCGCCGCGAGGGCCTGCTCGAGCGCGCGGTGGGGCTGAAGTATTTCAACGTCTACGGCCCCAACGAGGACCACAAGGGCGAGATGCGCAGCGTCGTCGCCAAAGCGTACGAGCAGATTCGCGACCGCGGCACGATCGAGCTGTTCAAGAGCTATCGCGCCGGAATCGCCGACGGCGAGCAGACGCGCGACTTCCTGTACGTCAAGGACGCGGCGGCGGTGACGGCGTTCCTCGCGCGCACGCGCACGGCGGGCGGCTTGTACAACGTCGGCTCGGGCGTCGAGCGTAACTGGAACGATCTCGCGCGCGCGGTGTTCGCCGCGCTCGAGCTGCCGCCGAAGATCCAGTACGTGGAGATGCCGGACGTGCTGCGCGGCAAGTACCAGTACCGCACCGTCGCGACGATCGACCGCCTGCGCGCGGCGGGTTGGACGCAGCCCATGACCGCGCTCGAAGACGCGGTCGCTGACTACGTGCGCAACTACCTGGTGACGGGCACCGTGCTGGGCAGCGAGTCCGAGACCGCGTCGAGCCCGCTGCCGACGTTCTCCGCGACGAGGTAGAGCGGGCGGCCTTTGATCTCGTCGTAGACGCGGCCCACGTACTCGCCCAGGATACCGATCGTGATGAGCTGCACGCCGCCCAGGAACAGGATCGCGAAGATCGTCGACGTGTAGCCCGGCAAGTTGTAGCCCGTGAAGAAGTGCAAGCCCACCTCGTACACCGCGACCAAGAAGCCGATCCCGCTGACGAAGAAGCCGAACCACGTCGCGAGGCGCAGCGGGATCTCGCTGAACGCGGTGATGCCGTCGAGCGCGAACTTGATCATCTTCGAGACCGGGTACTTCGACTCGCCGGAGTAGCGCTCGGCGCGGTCGTACGAAATGCCGGTCTGCTTGAAGCCGACCCACGACACCAGCCCGCGGATGAAGCGGTGGCGCTCGCGCGAGCCGCGCAGCGCGGTGACGACGCGCCGGCTCATCAAGCGGAAGTCGCCGGTGTCGACGGGGATCGACACGTTCGTCAAGCGCCGGATGATGCGGTAGAACAGCGCGGCGGTGAGCAGCTTGAAGCGGCTCTCGCCCGCGCGGCGGCGGCGCGTGGCGAACACCACGTCAAAGCCTTGGCGGAACTTCGCGAGGAACTCGTCGATCAGCTCGGGCGGGTCTTGCAGGTCGCCGTCCATCAGCACGACGGCGTCGCCGCGCGCGGCGTCGAGCCCCGCCGTGGCCGCGATCTGGTGGCCGAAGTTGCGCGACAGCGAGATGACGCGCAGGTGCGGGTCGAGGTGCGCTGCCGCGAGGAGCTTCTCGAGCGTGGCGTCGCGGCTCCCGTCGTCGACGAGGATCAGCTCGTAGGCCGCGGGCGCGACGGTGAGACCGGCCAGCACCTGGCGGATGCGGCGCAGGAGCTCGTCGAGGTTGTCGGCCTCGTTGAAGAGCGGGACGACGACGCTGAGCGTCGCGTCGGCGCCCCGGTGGACGACGACGTCCTGTGGAAGAGACGGCACGCCCGGCCCTTCTCGGCGCTCGCCCGGCCACACTCTCTGCGACGGGAGATTCCCATTCATATCCGTTCTATCGGCATCCCGGCGGCCGGCGTCAGCGCGGCGTAACGGGGAACGAACCACCGTCATGCTGGCTCCCCTCCTCGCCATCGCCGTGCTGCTCGCCCAAGCGCCCGAGCCCGGCGGCGCATACGCCCACGTCGGGCCGACGCCGCCCCCGCACGGCTATCCCGCGATCAAGTCGTTCACGCTCTCGACGGCGCAGATCCGGCCGGGCCGGCCGGTTCACGGCATCGTCGAGACGAGCGAAAACGTGCACTACGTCGAAGCGCGCATCGACTACCGCGAGGTCGCGCTGCACGAGGACGCGCCGGGAAAATTTTCGCTGACCTACACGGTGCCGTGGTGGCTGCCGCCGTGGCTGCGCCACGGCTACACGCTGCAGATCATCGCGCGCAGCATCGACGGCGTCGAGACGTCGCGCTTCGTGCCCATCAGCGTCCGCTAGCTGCGGCGGTGCTCGTCCTCGGCGACTTCCGCGCGCTCGGGCGCGGAGGCGCGCAGCACGTCCTCGCTGCGCACGCCGTAGACCTTTTCGTAGAGCAGCAGCCCCGCGTGCGGGCGCATCAGCACGCGCTGCGGGTCCGCGCGCCGCATCCGTTCCTGGCGGCGCGCCAGCGTCTTGATCACGAAACCCGGTCCGAGGCCGAACCACGTCCGCCGCTGCGAGCGGTACGCGCCAATGGTCCACGCCGCGCGCCAGCACTCGCGCAGCGACAAACGGCGCCGCACCTCGGGCGCAGCGCCGGGCACGAACGAGGCGACGCGCACCCAGCCGGCGCGGCGCCGCCACGCGTTGTAGAACGGATAGACGTAGACGTCGTCGACGTGCAGCGCGCGCGCGGCCAGCAGCGTCACGAGATGCGCCGCGTCGTGGTCGTGGTGGCCGCCTTCCCAGTCCAGCGTGTACATGCGCGCCGGCACGACGCCGCGCGCGCGCAGCCAGTCCAGCAGCATCGTGCGCGCGCGCTCCAGCGACGCCACCAGCGAGCCGTCCGCGATGCGCCCGTCGGCGTCGCCCAAGAAGCCGACGCGCGCGGGATCGACGCCGATCCCGGCCAGCACGCGCCGCGACTCCGCGTCGCGAACCTGCGGCTGCGCGTGCTTGCCGCCGTCGGTGAGATACGCGCACCACACGCGCTCGCCGGCGCGCGCTTCGAACGCGATGCGGCTGAGCGCGCCCACCTCGTCGTCCTGGTGCGCGAACACGAACAGGACGTCGCCGGGCGCGCTCACCGGCGCAGCAGCGTGCGTTCCGCGCTGCGGTCGGCGCGCTCGCGCCGAAGCTTGATCGTCGGCGTGGAGAACTGCACGTCGAAGAGCAGCGCTTGCAGCGAGAGCTGGAAGCCGAACATGAACAGGATCAGCGCGAGCACGATCGTGCCGCTGGGGCGTGACGTCTGCTCCGCGAGCGAGCCGCTCCACTCATGCCAGCCGAAGCCGACGGCGAACGCGAGCAACGGGAACCCGATCAGCCCGCACAGCGAGCCCACGTTGATCTCGACGATGAGATAGTTCAGCAGCAGGCGCCGGAAGAATCGCTGCGTCAGCTTCACCGGAAACGGCAGCAGCGTGCGCAGCCCCCACGGACCGGGCGGCTCGTCGCTGTAGATCGCGGGCATCTCGACTTCGGCGACCACCCGGCGCCGCAGGCCGAACGCGCACAGCAAATCGGTCTCGAAGAAGTAGCGGTCCGCGAGCGCGTCGAGGTCGGTGTGCTGGATCACCTCGCGCCGCGTCGCGAGAAAACCGTTGGTCGGATCGACGATCGACCAGTAGCCGCTGCTGAACTTCACCAGCAGCGTCGCGCTGGCGTTGCCGATCAGCCGCAGGAACGGCATGCGGCGCAGCGTGGCCGGATCGGCGAAGCGGTTCCCTTTGACGAGATCGACTTCGGGATAGCGCTCGAGCGTCTCGATCATGAACGGCACGTACGACGTGTCCATCTGGTCGTCCGAGTCGATCTTGACGACGTAGCGCGCGCCCAGCGCGATCGCTTCGCGCATGCCCGTTTTCGTCGCGCCGCCCACGCCGCGGTTGACGTCGTGCGTCACGACGTGCACGCGCGGGTCGGTGCCGCGCACGAGGTCGGCGCTGCGATCCGGGTCGGCGTCGTCGACCACGATCACGATGTCGCCGACGGCGAGCGCGCGCTCCACGACGCGCTCGATCGTCGCCCGCGCCTTGTACGTCGGGATGACGATCGCGACGACGGACGGCTCGTCGCGCGCGACATCGAGCGCCGGCGAGAACCGGTCTAACCTCAACCGTCGATCCCCGGCGGTGTCCGGCGGACGACGTACTCAACGGACGGCACGCTAGCGTACGATACGACGGGCCCAGCCGGAGTCCCGGGGCCGAGCCGCCGCAGCGCGGCGGCGGTCTCGGCCAGGAACGCTGCTTGATAGGCGACGACGTCGGCCACGCCGGGAAAGCGCGCGTCCGTGCGGCGCTCGCCCAAGCGCCGGCGGCCGCCGTCGGTGACGAGCAGGCCGCGGCGCGTCATGCGGGCGAGCGCCTCGTCGACGCAGGCCTGCGGGTGACGTGCGAGCTCGGGATCGACGAACGCGCCGCGCGGCAGCGCGTCGCGCAGCCGCACCACGCCGTCGCGCGCTTCGTCGTCGGCGAACGGCAAGCCGACGGCGAGCAGCCACTGCGCGAGCAGCGCGCTGGTCGTGACCGGCCGCGCCGCGGCGAGGGACGCCGCGAGATCGTGCGGGTCGGCGGGCTCGACCACCCGGTAGAGCAGCGACAACCGGCGCCCGCGGAACGGGTCGAACGCGATCGCCGCGAACCAGACGCGCGCGAGCGGCACGAGGTGCTCGACGATCCCTTTGAGCGGGCGCATGCGGCCGTCCGTGCTGTAGAACCCTTCGGGCGTGACGAAGAACGTCGCGCCGCGCCGCACGACGTCCGCGATGCGCGCGATGTCCGCGTCGATTCCGGCGCGCGTGGCCGCGAGCACCTCGGCGCGGTACGGCTCGCGCACGTACGACAGCCGCACGCGCGTCTCGCCCGCCGCGAAGAGCGCGGGCGCGAGCAGATCGCAAAGACGGCGCGCGGTCGGTGCGATCGTCGTGTACGCTTCGGCGCGAAACACCCCGTCGAGCGCGAGGTCGCCGTGCCGCGCGTGGACGTCATAGGCGAGGCTGCGCAGCGGCCGCACCGCGAGCTCGTTCTCCAGCGGCAGCATCCCCAGCGCCATGAAGAGCGGTCCGGCGTTCACGCCGCGCATCAGCGGCGCGAGCCACGGCATGCGCGTTGCGAAGAAGCCGGGCTCGTAGATGCGCCGCGACGACGCGGTGAACGCGGGCCGCCACGGGCCTTGCAGGAACGTGCGCTCGACGACGATCTCCGACTCGTCCTCGTGCTGGTGGTTCGCGATGAGCAGCGTGGGCCCGCGCCGCCGCGGCAGCCGCCCCCATTGCCGCACGCGCACGCGCAACGCGATCAGCGGCTGGCGAATCGCGCACGTGAGCGCGACCAGCAGCGTGGACCACGTCGATGCGAGCGGCTTGTGCCCCACGCGCAGCACCACCAGCGAGCCGGCCGCGAAGCATACGCCCGCGCTCGCGAACAGCCAGCGATAGCCGTCCGCGGGCGTCGCGCCGTGCGCGATGATCCAGCCGCCGATCCCCGGCGCGGCGATCGACGGCAAGCTCGAGAGCGTGCCCCACACGCCGAGATCGCGCGCGACGTCGCCCAGCTCGGGGATCGCGTCGAGCGCGAGCGCCCAGCCGACCGCGAAGACGCCGCCGAAACCAAGGCCGAACAAGCCGGCGTACACGAAGATCAGCCGCGGGTCGGGCGCGAGCGCGAAGCCCAGCGCGGCGAGCGTCATCGGCACGCCGGAGAGCGCGACGACGACGCGCCGGTCGATGCGGTCCGACAGCTTTCCGGCGAGCACGCTCGACACGATGGCGCCGACCAGCGCGGAGCCCGCGACCAACCCGGTTTTCAGCGACGCGTCGCCGGCGTGCAGCACGTCGCTGAAAAAATACAGCACGTAGGTGTTGAGCAGCGTCATGCCCATCACGATCCACGCGCGCGCGACCAGCGTCACGCCGAGATCGTGGCGGTCGCGCACGGTCGCGTGCGGCGCGGGCTCGTGCGCGCGCGGCGCGGGGATCGCGGCGAGCGAGAACGCGGCGACGATCATCACGACGACCATCGCGAGCAGCGCGCGCTGCGGCGGCAGCGTCGCCGCCGCCAGCAGTCCCAGCACCGTGCCGACCAGCGTCAGCGCGCCGCGCGCGCCCGCGGACGTGCCCCACGCTTCGCGCGGGACGACGTCGGGCAGCAGCGCCTGGTAGATCGTCTGCGCGGCCGTCAGCGCGATCGTCGCGGCGACGAGCGCCGCGCCGAGCGCGCCCACCGTCGCGGAGAACGCCATCGCGCCGAGCGCGACGACGTCGACGAACAGCCACAACGCCGTTTCGCGCCGCCGGTCGCCGCCGCGCCGCCGCGCGCGGTCGGACAGCCAGCCCGCGACCGGCGGCACCACCGCGACGGCGATGCCGACGAACGTCGCGAGCACCGCGAGCACCGCGGTGTGATCGTGCGGCGCGAGCCGCAGCACGATCGCGGGCACGACGATCGCCACGAGCGCGGTGTCCTGGAAATGGACGCCGACCCACAGCGCGTTGAGCGCCGCGTGATCGCGCAGGCCAAACGCTGCGCTCAGTCGATGTCGCCCCACGCGGCGACGACGACGACGACGTGCGCGTCGGGCTCGCCGAGCGCGACGTGCGCAGGCGGCAGCGCGCGCGCCGCGTTGCGCTCGATCGTGCCGAACGAGCCGCGCGTCACGCGAAACGCGACGCGCGCGCCGCGGTGCAAGCGCAGGACCAGGCGAAAGTGGCGCGCGTCGACACGGTCCATGCGCACTTCGGACGGCGACCAGCTGCTGCGCTCGGTGCTGATGTAGATGTCGTCGCCCGGCGGCGTGCGCGGCGGTACCGTCACGTCGATCGTCGACGTGACGAGCTGCGTCTCGTCGGCGTCGCGCTGCGCGGCCGGCGCGAGCACGTAGGCGGCGCGCGGAATCTGCGCGGCGGGCAGCGCGTCGGCGGTCAGCGTCTTGCGGCGTCGCGCGGTTGTCGGCGTCGAGCGCGATCGCGATCGTGCGGCCGGGGCGGATCGCCGCGCAC
The DNA here is from genome assembly GCA_963723635.1 of Vulcanimicrobiota bacterium. GTDB lineage: Bacteria > Vulcanimicrobiota > Vulcanimicrobiia > Vulcanimicrobiales > Vulcanimicrobiaceae > Vulcanimicrobium. Next base: position 17,871 of record CAVRRP010000032.1, read on the forward strand.
GACGTGCCCTCCGCGAGCCGCAGCACGCCCGCGCCCGCGACGACGAGCCGGTCGCCCTCGCACGCGAGCGGCACGATGCGAAAGAGCGTCGCGGCGGCGGCCGCGGCGACGAGCGCGTGCGTCATGGCGTGATCGCGAAGCTCCAGCGCGGCTGCCAGCGCGTGCCGCCCCAGGCGAAGTCGTAGACGCGCCCGACGTCGATCCCGACGTTGGGGAACGGCCGGAACCGCACGTCGCCGCGCGCTTCCCACTGCGGGCGGCCGTAGCCGTTGAACTGCGGGAAGTCCGCGGTGTGGATCACCGACAGCCGGTACGCCGTGTTGCCGTCGCGGCGCGGCGTGAACTGCAGATCCACGTTCTGGCTGCGGAACGTCCGCGCGCCGGTGAACGCCGCGTACCCGTAATACGGCGTGCCGTCCGGCGTGAGCACCGGCGTCGCCGGCGCCGGGTAGAACAGCGCCTGCGCGTTCGGAAACACGTCGCTGCTCCACAGCCCTTGATAGCCCGCGAACAGCGTCACGTTGCGCACCAGCGGGCGCGACGCGAGCGCGGACGCGCCGAACTGGTCGTAATGATGCGGAAACGCGTACCACGTGCGCGACGCGTCGAAGGTCGTCGACAGCGTCGCGCCGAGCGGCGCATGGATGAGCGGGCTCGCGACTTGCAGGTCGAGCCCGTGCCGCCACACCGTGCCGTAACGGTGCGCGTCGGGCAGTTGCGGGAGCAGCCCGCCGCGTAGCGCGTCGAACCCGACGCTGCCTTTGAGCCGCCACGTCGCGCCGCCGAACAGCGGCCGGTCGGGCGTGCGCAGCGACGCGTCGAACGCGGAGAACCCGTTCGACGTGCGGCGGTAGTCGAGCGCGCCGCCGGCCAAGCCGAACGCGGCGGTGAGCACGGCGTGCTCGACGGCGCCGTAGATCGTCGCGGACGCGTCGACGCCGGCGGTGTAGCGCGAGCCCAGGCGCTTGTACGCGGTGAGGCTGCGCACCGCGTAGCCGCGGAACGGCGCGTCGATCGACGCGCTGACGTACGCGTCGTCGCCGGCGACGATCTGCTGCTGCAGTCCCAGCGCCGCGCCGGGACCGTCGTCCCAGCGCGCGTGCAGCGCGGTCAGCGACGTGGGCGAGCCCCACAGCCCGTACGGCTGGTCGAACGTCGCGCCGCTCAGGCTGCTCGCGGCGAAGCCGGCGCCCGTCGCGTACGTGTACAGATACGACGGCACGGGGACGCCGCCGACCGACGTCGGGAACGACGCGGGCGTGAACCGCACGTCGGCGTGCGGCGTGATCGACGCGTGCCGCGACTTGATGAACGCGTTGCGGTCGTCGACGTCCGGAAACGAGAACCGCGCCGCGTCGAACTCCGCGGCGGCGGGCGTGCCCAGCGCGCGCGTCGTGCGCGACACGCCCGCGGTCGCGTCGAGCAAGTCGACGCGGTCGCCGTCGAAGTCGAGCGCGATCGCGTCCGCGGCGGCGGCTGCGCCGCGGCGCGCGAGCTTGCGCGTGCCCGGCGAGCACGACGCGGTCGTTCTTCAGATCCACGTACGCCGCGTCGGCGCGCGCGCGCGTTCCGTCGGCGAGCGACAGCGTCGCGCCGTCGCGCGCGACGAGCGCGAGCGTGTCGGAGAAGAACACGATCGCCGCCGGCGTCGAGCACCGCCGACGCGCGCGCGCTCGCCGGGCGCGCGCTCGCGGCGCACGCCACGGCGACGGCGCATGCGGCGACGAGCGCGGCGACGGCTCTGCGCACGATTATCCGGGCGGCCGGTTCGGCTGCGACGGGCGGCCGCGGCGTCGGGAAACCGCCCGGCGGCGTCGCGCGCGACGGCGGGAAGATCCCGCCCGGCGGGAACGGGTTGGGGTTGAACGGCGTCGGGATCGCGCCGGGCGCGGCTTGCTGCGGTCCGCCGGTTCGGTTATCGGACCACGCGTATACGGTCACGCGCTCGACGTGGGCATCCACTTCCTTCGTGAAGTACTCATGCGGCGCGCGCTCCAGGCCGTCTTCGCCGACTTCCGCCGTATTCCACGACCCGCGCGTCATGCGGTAAGAGAACTTCGTTCCCGACGCGAACCGCCGGCTGGCGCGGTACCGCTGGCCGTCGATGCGGTCCATCTTGATCGCTTGAGGGTTCCAGTTGCTCACGTCGGTGCTGATGTAAACGTCGGCGTTGAGCGGCGTCGTCGGCGGCACCGTTACGATGAATACGACGGCGACCTCCCTGCCGGAGATCGGCACGCCGACGATCTCCGGCGCGCGCTCGGTCGCCGGTTTGGTCTGCGTGATCTGCTGCGCCACATTGGCGTACGTGGCGTCGCTCGGCAGCCGGCGCGTGGTCAGGTCGAGCTCCACGACGGTCTTGGTCGCTGGATCGACGACCGCGCGCGCGAACAGCTTCGCGCGCGGCTGCAGCGTCGTCGCTTTGCCGGTGTCGTAGTCGGTGATGCGCGGCGCGTCGGCGAGCTTGAACGCGTCGCCGGACGTGAAGTAGACGTAGCCGTTGCGCACGTCGAGCAGTTGCCCGGTCAGGCGCACCAGCGAGCCTTGGGGCGCTTGCGGCGCTTGGCGCTTGCGGCGCTTGCGCGAACGACGGAACCGCGAGCGCGACGAGCGCGGCGGCGGCGAAGAAGGCGGCGATACGTTGCATCATGGTGAGAACTGAATCCCGAACTGCGGCGTCCAGCGTTCGTTCGCGAAGTTGAAGTAGTACGCGCGGGTGAGGTCGATGAGCACTTGTCGCGATACGCGCACGCGCAAGTCGCCCGCGAACTGCACGGGCGGCTGGCCGTAGTACCCCGGTATCGGGCCTGGCGTGTCGTAGACGCGCGTCATCACGACATTCAGCCCGAAGTACGGCGTCGGCGCGTACACGACGAGCCGCGTTGAGCGCGCGCGACGTCGCAAAACCGCGGAACGCCGACTGGCCGGAGTACGTCCCGAACGCCGTGGCGACGACGTCGGGCGCTGGGCGGATATGCCTGCGAGCTGGCGCTCGCCCCAGTAGTCGCCAACCGTCTTCACTTCGTATGCGACGTAGTAGTTGATGTGCTGGCGGACCAGGTCGCGCGAGATCGAGACGCGGCCGTCACCGTTGTCGACGTGATGCGGCAGCGAGAACCACAGTCGCTGCTTGTCGTACTGCGCGACGAGCGTATATCCGCCGGGCAATTTGATGGCGTTCGTCGCAAGCAGCGCCCCAGCGTAGTGATAGGTGATCGACTTCGGCCCCGGCTGCTCGTTGAGGTAACCGCCTTCGCCGTATGCGTCGTGCGCCCAGCCGAACCCACTGCGCAGCCGGAACGAGACTGGGCTGCCTTTGGTTACGGCGTTCTGATAGCCAGTCCACGAGAACACGGCGTTCATCGGGTGCTCGCGCCAGCGCGGGTCGTAATCGGAATAGAGCTGAGCGTCGTTGGTGTGGTGCACGTAGCCCAGGAGGTACTGGAAGTAGTTGTCCTGCGTGTAGCTGATCCCCGAGCGGCGCAGTCCGGCGACGAGCTGCACCTCGGTGAACGCGGAGGCGTCGTCGGGCCGGTTGACGATCAGGTGCTGCGCGGCGGACTCCTGCGCGAACAAACGGCCTTGGAACTTCGGCGAGAACCGCTTGTAGCCGATCAGGTTGTACTGGCGCTGCTCCTGGGTGAGCGGGTCGATCGACGCGACGATCCAGTCCTTGTCCCACACGAAGTGCTGGTCGAGCGCGAGGTACGTGCCGTTGTACGGGTCGTTGCGCGCGTGCAGCGCGGTGAGGCTGTGCGCCGAGCCGTTGAACGGCAGCGCGACGTCGGCGCGCGCGCCCTGGAAGCCGTTCTCGTAGAAGTGCGAGTTGCCCGAGAACGTCACCACGTAGCGCGGCATCGGAAGGTAGACGCCCGCCGTGTACACGCGCGGGAACGAGAAGAGCACGTTGGTCTTGGGCGTGATGCGCGCACCGACCGCGTAGATGTACGGCCGCTCGCCGCTCAGGTCGGGGAAATAGAACGCGTCGCCCGGCTGCTCGCGGCCCACGTGGCGGTCAGACCAGTCCAAGCCGTAGTACGTCCAGCGCTCGGGCGCCGCGGCGGCGGGGGCGGTGGGCAGGAAATACGACCGGTCGAGGTCGGGATAGCCCGCGAACGCGGCGCCGACGGCGTGGACCGTCGGCCCGTCGAGGTGGACGTCGCCCGCGACCAGGTACCGGTTGAGCTTGAGGTCCATCGTGAACGTCTGCCCGCTGACCACGGTCCCGTCCGAAAGCCGGACGCGAACGTTGCCGTCGGCCGTGACGATGTAGCGGTTGGAGAAAAAGTCGACGCTCTTGGCCGTCACGTCGAGGCTGGTCGGCGGGGCGGCGGCGGCGACTGCCGGCGCGCCGGCGAAAACGGCCGCAGCCAGCGCGATGACGAGGGGGAGACGCATCTAGAGCCTCACGCCTTGCGCGCCGCGGAAGGCGCGCTCCTGCGCGGAAGGGAACCGCGCCGGACGGCATGCCGCGCATTCTCGCCTTCGTCATGGACTCCGCCGGCGTCGGTGCTCTCCCGGATGCAGTCGCTTACCACGACGCTCTGAACGCGAACACGATCGGAAACGTCGCCGAGCGGTTGGGCGGACTGCGCTTGCCCAACTTCGAGCATTTGGGGCTCGGGCACGTCACCGGCGTGCGCGGCGTCGGTTCGTCCGGTGCGCCGGCCGCGGCCGTCGGGCCGGCTGCGCGAGCGCAGCAAGGGCAAGGACACGATCACCGGCCACTGGGAGATGGCGGGCGTCGTCACCGAGGTGCCGTTCCCGACGTATCCGCACGGCTTTCCGCCGGAGGTCGTCGAGCGCTTCACCGCGATCGTCGGGCAAGCCGCCGCTGGCGAACCGCACCGCGTCGGGCACGGAGATCATCGCCGAGCTGGGCGAGGAGCACCAGCGCACGGGCCGGCCGATCCTGTACACGTCGGCGGACTCCGTCTTTCAGGTCGCCTGCCACGAGGACACCGTCCCGCTGGCGACGCTCTACGACTGGTGCGAGAAAGCGCGGGCGATGCTCGTCCCGCCGCACGAGGTCAACCGCGTCATCGCGCGGCCGTTCGCCGGCGCGCCCGGGAACTACGCTCGTACTCCCAACCGTAGAGATTATGCGATCCCGCCGCCGCCGACGGTCTTGGACCGGTTGGAGCGAGCGGGTGTACCCGTGCACGCGGTCGGGAAGATTTGTGACATCTACAGCGGTCACGGGATCGCGTCATCGGTCCGCGTCGCCGACAACGGCGAGGCGGTCGACCGCGCGCTCGAGCTCGCCGATTCCACAGATCATGGTCTGGTGTTCGTCAACCTCAACGACTTCGATACCAAGTACGGACACCGCCGGGACGTGCGCGGCTACGGCGATGCCCTCGCGCGCCTCGACGCGCGCATCCCGGAGCTGCTGGCGCGCGTCCGCCCGGGCGACGCGCTGATGTTCACCGCCGATCACGGCTGCGATCCGACCCAGCCCGGGACGGACCACACCCGCGAGTACGTGCCGTACCTCGAGTATCGCACCGGCGCCGCGGGCCGCGAGCTCGGGATCGTGGACGGGCTGGGCTACGTCGGCGAGCGCATCGAGGCGATCTTGGGGAACGGCGCGCGATGAGCGTCGTCGAGCTGCGCCGCCCGCGGCGCGCCGCCGGCGACCTGCCGGAAGGGATCCCGTTCCCGGCCGCGCCGCCCAAACCGGGCTGGTACCACCCGGCCAAGCGCGCGATCGACGTGGGACTGGCGCTCGCGCTGCTGGTCCTGACGTCACCGTTCGTGGCGGCGGCGATGCTCGGGATCGTGATCGTCAGCGGCGGCAGCCCCATCTACCGCCAGGACCGCGTCGGCCTGGGCGGCCGGCGCTTTCGCATGTTCAAGCTGCGCACGATGGTCCGCAACGCGCACGCGATGCTGCCCGAGCTGCGGCGGTTCAACGAGGCCGACGGGCCCGTGTTCAAGATGCGCGACGATCCGCGGCTGCACGGTCTCGGCGCGTTCCTGCGCCGCACGTCGATCGACGAGCTGCCGAACTTCGTGAACGTGCTGCTCGGCGACATGACCATCGTCGGGCCGCGCCCGCCGCTGCCCGAGGAGGTCGCGCACTACGACGGCTACGCGCTGCGGCGGCTGGTGGTGAAGCCGGGCATCACGTGCCTGTGGCAGATCTCGGGCCGCTCGCACCTCTCGTTCGAAGAGTGGATGGCGCTGGACAACGAGTACATCGATGCGTGGTCGCCGTGGTACGACCTCGCGATCGTCGCCAAGACGATCCCGGCCGTACTGCGAGGAGTCGGCGCGCATTAACCGCCGGCTGAGCGTCGTCGCCGAGGGGCGCACGCCCCGGCGGCTCGCGCGGTCGACGATGCTGGTGATGGGCGCGACGCTCGCGTCCACGATCCTGGGCTTCGTGCGCGAGGTGGTGTACGCGAAGTTCTACGGCACGTCGTGGGAGCTCGACGCGTTTCTCGCCGCGTCGGTCGTGCCGGTGATCTTGTTCGGCGTGTTCAACGGCGCGCTGGTGACGGCGCTCGTCCCGCTGTTCACCGACTACGTCAACACCGAGCGCGAGGACGAGGCGTGGAACCTCGCCTCGACCGTCATCGTCGTGCTCGTCGTGGTGCTGGGCGTGTGCGCCGCGCTGGGCGCGTGGCTCGCGCCGTGGTACGTGCCGCGCATCGCGCGCTTCAGCCCCGCGCACGTGCACACCGCGGTGATCATGACGCGCTGGCTGATGCCGACGATCGTCGCGACCAGCCTGGCCGGCGTCGTCGGCGCGCTGCTCAACGCGTACCACCGCTTCGGCGCCGCGGCGCTGCAAGGGTTCGTCGCGAACCTCTGCATCATCGCGTTCGTGTGGCTCGCGCAGCCGCACTACGGCGCGTACGCGCTCGTGTTCGGCGCGCTCGCGGGCGCGTTCGTCTCGCTGCTCGCGCTGCTGCCGACGTTCGTCGCGCTGCGCCGCTTCCGGTTCGCGCTGGACCTGCGCCATCCGGGGTTGGTGCGGCTGCTCCACGTGCTCGGCCCGATCGCGATCGGCTCCGCCGCAGGTCAGGTCGCGCTGTTCTTCGACCGCTTCTTCGCCTCGGGGATGAGCGAAGGAACCATCGCGGGGATGAACTTCGCCGTCAAGATCGTCGGCTTTCCGCAGCAGCTGTTCGTGACCGCGATCGCCACGGTGATCTTCCCGCTGTTCGCCAGCCAGTTCGCGCACAAGAACCGGCCCGCGATGCGGCGCAGCGTCGCGACGGGCTTGCAGATGGTGATCTTTCTGACGCTGCCGTCGGCGTGGGGGCTGTGCATGCTCGCCGGCCCCATCGTGCAGACGCTGTTCGAGCGCGGCGCGTTCACCGCCGAGGCGACGGTGCTGTGCGCGCAGCTGCTGCCGTTCGCGGCGGTCGGGCTCGTTGCGCTCGCCGCGAACGTCGTGCTGACGCGCTGCCTGTACGCCTGCGGCGTCGTGCGGATCGCGATCGCGATCTCCGTCGCGACCGTCGCGCTCAACGTCGTGCTGTCGCTCGCGTGGCTGCCGTCGCTGGGCGCGCGCGGGCTGCTGCTCGCCAACGCGGTGTCGCAGACGCTGCAGACGATCGCGTTCGTCGCGGTCGCGTGGCGCGCGCTGGGCGGGTTCCAGCTCAAGACCGTGTGCGTCTCGCTGCTCAAGGTCGGCGCGTGCTCGGCCGTCATGGCGTTCGCGCTCGCGGCCGTGCAGGTCACGCGCACGCCGCCCGCGCCGACGATGCTCGCGCGCGTGTCGAACCTCGGCGAGCACCTGCTCTTCGGCGCGTTCGTGTTCCTCGCGCTGGCGCGCCTGGTGGACTCCGAGGAATTGCACCTCGCGATCGATCTGCTGCTGCGCCGCCGCCCGCGCGACCTCATCCCGCTGCCGTGACGGCATGACGCGGTCACACTGCGAGTGATCTTCCACCCGTGGACCGTCACGCTGCGCCACGAGACGCACGTGCCGGTCGATCTGCCCAGCGCGCTCGTGTACGTCGTCTGCGCGGTCGCGGTCGCGCTGCTCACGCGGCGCCGCCCGGCGCTCGGTGTCGCGGCCTTGCTGGTGCTCGCGCCGTTCGACCTCGCGCGCTACGCCGGGCCGACGACGATCACCACGCTCAAGGCCGGGCTGGTCGGGATGCTGCTCGCGCTCGCGTTCTCGCGCCCCGATCTCGCGGCGTTCCGCACGCTGCCGGTGCGCGCGATGCTCGCCGCGTTCGCCGCCACGCTCGCCGCCATCGCGCTCAGCGCGACGCATGCGCAGCATCTCGGCGCGGTCGTGCGCGAAGCGTTCAAGACCGGCGAGTATCTACTGCTGTTCCTGGGCGCGGTCGCCGCGTTCGCGACCGATCCGGACGACCGCCCGTTCTGGCGCACGCTGGAGCTCGCGGTCGTCCTCGTGTGCCTGTCCGCGCTCGCGGAGTACGTCGTGGGCGCCCATAGCGGCATCCTCGTGCACGGCACGTCGTTCCCGCGCATCGCGGGCGCGCTTGAAGGGCCCAACCAGCTCGCCGGATATCTCGACGTCGCGCTGCCGGTGCTCGTCGCGCGCGCGCTCGTGCACCGCGACCGCACGCTGGTGCTCGTCATCGCGCTGGCCGCGATCACCGACGTGCTCACGATCTCGCGCTCGGGGATCGTCGGCGTCGCGCTGGGCGTCGTCGTCGTCCTGCTGGTGCTGCGGCCGTTCGGCGGCGCGGTATGGCGCTTCGCGGGCGCGGTCGCGCTGGTCGTCGTCGCCGGCGCCGCGCTCGCGGTGCGCGCGGGCGTGCCGGCCGGCTACTTCTCGCTCGACCAAGCGCCGCAGGCGGCAGATCATCTCGCCAACCGCTGGCAGCTCTGGCGCGCCGCGGTCGAGCTCTGGCGCACGTCGCCGCTGGTCGGCGTCGGCGCGGGCAACTACGAGCTCGACCTCGCGCAGGCGGGACTCAACGGCGTGCGCACGCACGCGAACAGCATCTACCTGCAGAGCCTCGCCGAGACGGGGATCGCCGGACTGCTCGCGACGCTCGCGATGTTCGCGGTGACGATCGCGATCCTCGGCCGCAGCGCCGTGCGCCGCCCGCTCGTCGTCGGCGCGCTCGGCGCGACCGTCGCGCTGGCCGCGCACCAGACGTTCGACGATCTGTTCTTCTTTCCGAAGGTCGCGACGGCGTACTGGCTGGTCGTCGGCGTCGCCGTCGCGGAGATCGCGGCGCGGCGGCTGTTCGAGCGCCGCCGCGCCGCGCCGTACGCCGCGTGAAGAGCACCGGCCGCCAGCGCGTCGCGCTCGTCGCGCCGTTCTTCGGGCGCGACCTGCGCGGGCGCAAGGAACGCTTCGCGTTCGCGTACGCGACGCATCTCGCGCTCGAAGGCGTCGCGATCGAGGTCATCACGACGACGACCACGCCCGGATGCGCCCGATGCGAACTTCTTCGTGTCGGGCACCGATCACACCGAGCCGTTCCTGGTGCACCGCTTTCGCGTCGACGCGCCGGACCGCGTCGCGTACGAGGAGGCGCTGCTCGCGGTGCGGCGCGGCGGCGCCGCGGTGGAAGAGCGCGCGCAGGCGCTGCTCGACGAGCGGCTGCGCAGCCCCGAATTGCTCGCGCACGTGCGCGCGTCGGCCGACCGCTACGACGCGTTCTTGTTCGTCGACCTCACCGTGCCGACGACGGTGCACGCGCTGACCGACGTCGCCGAGCGCGTCGTGCTCGTGCCGCTGCTCGACGACGAGCCCGCCGCGCACCTGCCGGCGGTCGCCGCGGCCGTGTCGCGCGCGCGCATGATCTTGTGCACGACGGAAGCCGAAGCCGCGCTCGTCGGCGAGCTCTACGGCCCGGCGTCGCGCGCGCGCACGCGCGTCATCGGCCTGGGCGTCGACGTCGTGCCCGCGTCCGACCTGCACGCGGACCGCGTGAACCGCGTGACGCGCGGGCGGCCGTACGTGCTCGCTGCCGGCGACGACCCGGTCGCCGCCGCGCGCATGCGCGAGAGCGGGATGCAGGTCGATCGCGCTGGCCGACGTCGCCGAAGCGGACCGCGCCGCGTTCTTCGCCTCCGCGCGCGCCGTCGCGGTCGGCGGCGCGGGGCTCACGTTCGTGCCGGAAGTGGCCGAGGCGTGGGCCTACGGGCGCCCCGTGATCGCCGGCGCCGACGCGCCCGGCGCGGCGGCGCTCGTGCGCGAGACGGGCGGCGGCGTCGTCGTGCCGCCCGACGGCTGGGCGACCGTGCTGAGCGCGCTGCCCGCCGACGAGGGGCTGCGCGCGATGGCGCGCGCGGGCGCGGCGTACGCCGGCACGCGCGGCAGCTGGCGCACCGTCGCCGCGCGCACGTCGGAAGCGATCGACGGGCTGGGCGCGCTCGACGACGGCCGCTCGCGCGACGCGCTGCTCGCGCACGTCGCGTACCTGTATCCGCTGGTGCAGCGCCAGCGGCGCACGATCGAGGCGATGCGCGTGAGCCGGTTCTGGCGCTTGCGCGAAACCTGGTTCGCGACCCGGCGCCGTTTCGGGCTCGGGCCGGACGAAGACCCGGTGCAGGCCGCCGAAGGCGACGCGCGCGCCGTCGAGCTCGCCGCGCTGGGCGATCCGTATCAGCTCTTTCGCGAGCACCACCGCGTGCGCGACGAGGACGTCGAGCGCATGTGCGCGATGATCCGCTTTCTGCCGAAAGCGGTGGCGTTCGGCATCGTGGTCGACGCGCGCGCGCGCACCGACGGCGTGCTCGCGACGCTGCGCTCGCTGCGCGAGCAGGTGTACGAGAACTGGTCGGCGAGCGTGCTCGTCGACGCGCTCGAGGAGCCGCGCGACGGCGAGCTGCGCGCGGTGGCCGCCGCCGACCCGCGCGTGCGCCTCGTCGGGCCCGGCGGCGACCACTTCGGCGCGGCCGACGTCGTCGGGCCGCTCGAGCCCGCCGACCGGCTGGAGCCGCACGCGCTGTTCGAGCTCGCGCTGGCGCTGCAGGACGATCCCGACGTCGTGTACTCCGACGAGGACCGCATCGACGAGCGCGGCGTGCCGTTCGACCCGTGGTTCAAGCCCGACTGGTCGCCCGAGACGCTGCTCACCCGCGACTACGTCGGGCGCCCCGTCGTCGTCCGGCGCGAGCTGCTCGAACGCGCCGGCGGCGTGCGCGACGTGTTCGAGAGCGCGCGCTGGTACGAAGCGCTGCTGCGCGTGAGCGAGCTCACCGAACGCGTCGTGCACGTCGCGCAGGTGCTCTGCCACCGTGACGTCCGCAACACCGTCGCGCCGAACGATCAGGCGCTCGCGGTGGAGGTGGCGCTGCGCCGCCGCGGCGAGGACGCGGCGGTGCGCGTCGCGGACGGCAAGGTGGACGTGCGGTTCGGCGTGCCGGGCGGCGAGCGCGTGTGCGTCATCATCCCTACGCGCGACCGCGCCGACCTGCTGCGGCCGTGCATCGCGTCGGTGTTCGAGCGCACCGCGTACCGTGACTTCGAGGTGCTCGTCGTCGACAACGGCAGCCGCGAGGCCGGCACGCTGGAACTGCTGGCCGAGTGGGAACGCCGCGAGCCGCGCCGCTTTCGCGTGCTGCGCGACGCGGCGCCGTTCAACTACTCGCGGCTCAACAACGAGGCCGCGCGCGCGACGGATGCGGAATACCTGCTGCTGCTCAACAACGACACCGAGGTGATCGCGCCGGAGTGGATGGAGGCGATGCTCGGCCAGGCGCGCCGCGCGCGCGTCGGGGCGGTCGGCGCGCTGCTGGTCTATCCCGACGGCACGGTGCAGCACGCCGGCGTCGTGCTGGGCATCCTCGGGCTTGCAGGACACGCGCACCGCTTTTTGCCGGCGCACGACCCCGGTTATCACGGTGCGCTCGAGCTCGACACGAACTACCTCGCGCTGACCGGCGCGTGCCTGATGATCGCCAAGCGCAAGTACGAGGAGGTCGGCGGGCTCGACGAGACGCTCGCGGTCTCGTACAACGACGTCGACCTCTGCTTGAAGCTGCGGCGCGCCGGCTACCGGAACGTGTTCGTGCCGCGCGCGAAGCTCTACCATTACGAGTCCAAGACCCGCGGCACCGACGACACGCCGGCCAAGGTCGCGCGCGCGATCGAAGAGGTCGGCACGATCCGCCGGCGCTGGCCGGGCTGGGCCGCGCGCGATCCGTACTACAATCCCAACCTCACGGTCGACGCCGAGGATTTCGAGCTGCGCCTGTGACTGAGTCCGCACGCGCAACCGGAAACGAGCGGGTCGCCGCTCACGCCGGCGTCACGTTCGCCGGCGTCGTGGCGGCGAACGTGCTCGCGTACCTGTTCTATGCGCTGGTCAGCCGGGCGATCGGCGTCGAAGCGTACGGCACGTTTTCCGCGCTCGCCGCGCTCGTGCTGATCGTCAGCGGGCTGGCGCTGGTCGGACAGATGGTCGTTGCAAAGCTCGCGAGCGATTTAGCGCTCGATCCCGACCGGCTCGCCGGCCTGGTGCACGCCGTCGACCGCGTCACGCTGCTTTGTTCGGCGGTCGCGGGCTTGGTGCTGGTCGCACTGTCGGTACCGCTCGCGCGCTTTTTGCACATGTCCGATCCGCTGCTGGTGACGTTCGCCGGGTGCGCGCTGTGCGGCGCGATCGCGCTGCCGTTTCTGCGCGGCGTGCTGCAAGGCACGTCGCGCTTTGGCCCGTTCGCGATCTCGACCATCGCCGAATCCGGCAGCAAGGCGCTGTTCGCGCCGGCGCTGGGACTGGTGGCCGGCGCGCGCGGCGCGCTCGCGGGGATGGCGCTCGGCTACGCGATCGGCGCGGTCTACACGTACGTCGCCGGCATCGCCCACCGGCGCGGCACGCCGGTTCGGTTTTCGCTGCGAACGGTCGCGCGCACGTCCGCGTGGGTCGGTCTCGCGGTGTTCTGCATCAACCTGCTCGTACTCTACGACGGCGTGCTCGCGAAGCGGTACCTCGACGCGAACACGGCCGGCCTGTACGGCGCCGCGTCGCTCGCCGGGCGCGCGCTGTATTCGCTTCTCGCGTTCGTGCCGATCGTGCTGCTGCCGCAAGCCACGCTGCGCGCCGCGCGCGGGCGAACGCACGCGCTGGCTGCTGCTGCAGGCGCTCGGCGTCGCGGCCGTGATCGTCGCCGCGGCGATCGGCTTCTTCGCGCTGTTCTCCGAGTTCACGATCGTCACGCTCACCACGCCCAGCTTCCGCGGCGCGGCGCCGTTTCTCGTGCCGTACGTCTACGCCATGGGCATGATGGCGCTGGCGAACATCGTCGCGACGTACAACATCGCGCGCGGCCGGATGCGTTTCGTCGTGCCGCTCGTGCTCGTCGCGCTGGGCGAGATCGCGAGCATCGTGCTGCGCCACCGCTCCGCGGCGGATTTGCTGCAGACGATCGTCGTGGGCCACACGATCGCGCTGTTCGCCGCCGCGACGTCGCTGGGCCGCTCGAACCGGCCCGCCGCGGGCGCGCCGCCGGAGCTTATGGTGCCGTGAGGAGCATCGCCATCCTCGGCTCCGGCTACGTCGGGCTCGTCACCGGAACGTGCTTCTCGGAGCTGGGCAACACGGTGGTCTGCGCGGACAACGACGCCGCCAAGATCGCGCGGCTGAACGCGGGCGAGGTGCCGTTCTACGAGCCGTCGCTGGGCGAGATGATCGCGCGCAACGTGCAGGCGCGCCGCTTGCGCTTCACCACCGACGTGGCCGACGCCGTGCGCGCGAGCGACGTCATCTTCATCGCGGTCGGCACGCCGATGCGCCCCGACGGCCACGCCGACCTCAGCGGCGTCGAAGCGGTCGCGCGCGAGATCGGCGCCGCCCTCGACGGGCCCAAGATCGTCGTCTCCAAATCGACGGTGCCGGTCGAGACGGGCGAGCTGATCTCGTCGATCGTGCGCGCGAACGCCCGCGCGGAGCACCCGGTCAGCGTCGTCAGCAACCCGGAGTTCCTGCGCGAAGGGTCGGCGGTCGCCGACTTCCTCCACCCGGACCGCGTGGTGATCGGCACGGACGACCCGCACGCCGAGCGCGTGCTGCGCGATCTCTACGCGCCGCTCGACGCGCCCGTCGTCGTGACCGACGTGCGCACGTCGGAGATGATCAAGTATGCGGCCAACGCGTTTCTCGCCACCAAGATCTCGTTCATCAACGAGATCGCGAACATCTGCGAGCTGCTCGGCGTCGACGTGCGCGACGTGTGCCACGGGATCGGCTACGACCAGCGGATCGGCACGCGCTTTCTCAACCCCGGCATCGGCTACGGCGGCTCGTGCTTTCCCAAGGACGTGCGCGCGCTCGAGCAGCTCGCCGCCGAGCGCCGCTACGACGCGCCGCTGCTGCGCGCGGTCGAGACGGTCAACGCCCGCCAGCTGGACCGCACCGTCCGCAAGCTCGAGCGCGAGCTGGGCGGCATGCGCGGCCGCACGGTCGCGGTGCTCGGCCTTGCGTTCAAGCCGAACACGGACGACGTCCGCGACGCGCCCGCGCTGGCGATCGTGCGGGAGCTGCGCGCGCGCGGCGCGGCGGTGCGCGCGCACGACCCGATCGCGAACGCGCGCGCGCGCGCGGTGCTGGGCGACGACGGCGTCGCCTACTTCGACGACATGTACGCGACGCTCGACGGCGCCGACGCGCTGCTGCTCGCGACCGAATGGAACGAGTTCCGCACGCTGGACTTCGCGCGCTGCGCCGCCGCGATGCGCGGCGACCTGCTCGTGGACGGGCGCAACATCTTCGACCCCGACAAGGTGCGCGCGGCGGGGCTGCGCTACGTGGGCGTCGGGCGCGTCAAGCCGGCGAAGTAGTCCAGCGTCCGGCGCAGTCCCGTCTCGAGCGCGGTGCGCGGCTCCCATGTCGAGCAGCTCGCGCGCGAGCGTGATGTCGGGCCGGCGCCGCGCCGGATCGTCGGGCGGCAGCGGGCGTTCGACGAAGCGCGGCTCGGCGTTCGCGAGCCGCGCGATGACGCCGGCCAGTTCCCGGATCGTGTGCTCCGCCGGGTTGCCGACGTTGATCACGCGCCCGCCCAGCGCGGGCCGCGTCGCGAAGCGGACGATCCCGTCGACGAGGTCGTCGACGTAGCAGAAGCTGCGCGTCTGCGCGCCGTCGCCGTACAGCTCCAGCGGCTCGCCGCGCAGCGCGGCGACGCAGAAGTTCGGGATGACGCGGCCGTCGCCGGGCTGCATGCGCGGACCGTAGGTATTGAAAATGCGCGCGACGCGGCCGTCGATCCCCAGCTTGCGCACCGCGGTCGTGACGTACGCTTCGCCGAAGCGCTTGGACTCGTCGTAGCACGAGCGCATGCCGACCGGGTTGACGTGGCCCCAGTACGTCTCGCGCTGCGGGTGCTCGAGCGGGTCGCCGTAGCTCTCGCTGGTCGACGCGTACAGCAGCGTCGCGGCCGTGCGCTGCGCGAACGCGACCGCGTGCATCGTGCCGGCCGCGTTCACGGCCATCGTCTCGAGCGCAAGCCGCTCGTACTGCACCGGACTGGCCGGCGACGCGAAGTGCAGCACGACCTGCGGGCGCTCGTGCGCTGCATCGATCGCCGCGCCGAACGCGTCCCACGGCTGCGAAACGTCCGCGCGCACGAATGCAAAGCGCGCGCTGCGCGCCGCGTCGCGGAGATTGCGCTCGTCGCCGGTGGCGAGGTTGTCGATGCCCACGACGTCCCAGCCGTCGGCCAGCAGCCGGTCGCACAGATGCGATCCGATGAACCCCGCGGCGCCGGTGACGTACGCGAGCACGTCAGCGCCGCCGTTCGCGGGTGAACGTCACGCCGTCGAGCACGTACGCGCCCGGCTGCGCGACGACGGTGACGTCGCGAACGGCGCGCACGGGGAGGCGCGCGAAGAAGCGTGCGGCCTCCGCGGTGTCGCGCGGCGCGGCCGACACGACGACGCCGTCCGGCAGCGTCGCCGCAACAGTGCGGTACGCCGTGACCGCGCCGTCCGTGAAGCGGACGGACACGAACGTGTCCGGCCCGCGCAGCAGCGCCGTGCGCAGCTGCGTCGCGAAGGTCGGCCGAAGCCCGAACGACGCGACGACGAACGCGTCCGGCGAACCGGCCGGCGGCACGGGGATGGGCACGTTGACCGCGGGCGCACGCGCCTGCCCGGCCGGCTCGGCGTCGCAGTGCGCGTTCGCGGCGCGGCGCAGCAGCACGTAGCCGCCGAACGCGTTGTTCGCCGCGGTCGCGACGCTCGGCGCGGCGACCGCGTACCGGCAGAGCAGCTCGGTCGTGGTCGCCGGCGCGTCGCCGAACGGGTAGCGGCCGTCGATCGAGATGTAGGTGTACAGCGTGTACGCCGCGCCGTGCGCTGCGAGCGCGTCGCGGTTGAGCCGGTCGAGCGCCGGCGTGTAGGCGCTGTAGGACTGGAACACCGGCAGCGGCGCCCAGCGCAGCGCGTCCGCGCGCACGATCGCCGTCTCCCACGGCAGCACGTCGACCGTCGCGGTCCCGATGCGGTCGCGCACCGCGCGCGGCAGGTCGTCGGCTGCTAGCGCCGCGTCGCCCTGCGCGGCGAGCGCGGTTTCCGTGACCCGCGGGTGCAGCATGAATGCTGCGCCGTGCTTGACGCGCGCCGGCTCGAAGAACCGCGGAATCCCGCCGAGCACGTGCGTTTGCGCCCACAGCAGCGCGCCCAGCGCAAGCGCGGTCGTAGCGATGCCCGCCAGGACGGAGGCGTAGCGGCGCAGCGAAACGGCGAGCAGCGGCGCCATGACGGCGGCGGTGTCGAAGTAGTACAAGATGTGGCCGTCCTGGCGCACGAACCCGTGTTTCCACGCCAGGAACATCACCACGGCGGCGAGCGCCGCCGGCGCGGGCTTGCGCTCGCGCACCGCGAGCAGCGCCAGCGCGCCCAGCGCCGCCGCGACCGCGAGCGCCACCGCGATCTGCAGCCGCGGGCCGGCCAGCGCCATCCCGGCGGAGTAGCCGCCCGAGATCGCCGCCGCGTTGCGGAAGTACGCGCCCAGCGCCCCCGGCGAGAACCCGAACGCCGCCCCGACCCCGATCGCGACGACGGCGCAGCACAGCGCCGCCGCGAGCAGCGCGGCCCGGCGGCGGCGGCGCGGGCCGCGCACGACGCCGACCAGCCAGACCGCCGCCGCGGCGGCGAGCGCGTCGAACCCCAGCGTGTATTTCGTAAGCAGGCCGATGAGGCCGACCGCGCCTACGGCGAGCCCGACGTACGGCGCCGCGGCGGGGTACCGGCCGGCGCGCGCCAGCAGCGCGATCACGCCGAACAGCGCGGCGTAGTCGAGCGTGACGTTGGTCGCCACGAACACCGCGATCCCGAGCGCCGCCAGTTTGAGCGGGATGCTGCCGCGGCCCGCGACGGCGCTCCACAGACCGCCGGCGGCGACCGCGGCGAGTACCGCCGTGACGGCGGCCGTGGCGGAGGCGAGCGCCGGATCGGCGACGCCGTGCAGCGCGAAGCCGAGCGGGCCGAACGTGAACACGACGTCCTGCCCGAAGCGCAGGCCCTGCTCGGCGGCCAGGGTCAGGCCGATGCGCCAGGATGGGTCCAGCCCGACGGACGCCGGCGACGGCGGCTGGGCGAGCGACAGACCCCACAGCCCGGCGAGCAGCACCCCCAGCACGCTTTGGGTCAGCCGCATCGGACGGGGCACGGTCACCGCCCGGCCGTTCGCCTCGCTCGAAGGGCGCCCTCCGGGTGAGGGACTATCAACGCCGGAGATGCCGTCCACCATCCTCATTGCCGGCGGCGCCGGTTTCGTCGGCTCGAACGTGGCCCTGCGCCTGCGCGACCGCTATCCCGCCGCGCGCATCGTCGCGCTCGACAGCCTCAAGCGTCGCGGGTCGGAGTGGAACCTGCCGCGGCTGGCCGCGGCGCGCATCGAGTTCGTGCACGCCGACATCCGGCGGCCCGACGACCTTGCGTTCCCGGGCCTGCGCTTCGATCTGCTGGTCGACTGCTCGGCCGAGCCCGCGATCCTCGCCGCGTATGAAGCCGGGCCCGCCGCCGTGATCGACACGAACCTGACCGGCACGGTCAACCTGCTCGAGGTCGCACGCCGCCACGGCGCCGACGTGGTGTTCCTCTCGACGAGCCGGGTGTACCCGGTCGCGGCGCTGGAGTCGATCGCGTTCGAGGAGACCGAGAGCCGGTTCGCGCTCGCGGCGGCGCAGACGCTGCCGGGCGTGACGGCCGCCGGGATCGGCGAAGCGTTTCCGCTCGACGGCGCGCGCTCGATGTACGGAGCCACGAAGCTCGCCTGCGAGCTGCTGCTCGCCGAGTACGCCGACATGTACGGTTTGCGGTACGTCGTCGACCGCTGCGGCGTGATTACCGGTCCCTGGCAGATGGGCAAGGTCGACCAGGGCGTCTTCGCGCTGTGGATGGGCCGCCATTACTTCAAGCAGCCGCTGGCGTACGTCGGCTACGGCGGCACCGGCAAGCAAGTGCGCGACTTCGTGGCGATCGACGAGCTGTGCGAGCTCGTGCTGCATCAGATCGAAACGATCGCCACGCTGCCGCGGCGCGTCTACAACGTCGGCGGCGGGCCCGCGTCGAGCTTGTCGTTGCGCGAGACGACGGCGCTGTGCGAGGAGATCACCGGCCACCGAGTGGACATCGCGCACGTGGCGGAGAACCGTCCGTCCGACGTTCGCATCTACGTCACGGACAACGCGCGCGTGACCGCGGATACCGGGTGGCGCCCGGTCAAGCCGCCGCGCGAGACGCTCGCCGCGATCTTCGACTGGATTCGCGCGAACGAACGTCTCGTCGCCCCGCTCTGGTCGTGAGCCGCACCGCCGCCGCCGCCGCAAGGAGTTTCAACCGCAGCATGTCCGTCGTCGTCGTCACGGGTTCGGCCGGCCTCATCGGCTCCGAGGCGGTCGCATATTTCGCCGAGCGCGGCCACGAGGTCGTCGGCATCGACAACGACCTGCGGCGGCGGTTCTTCGGCGCCGACGCGTCGACGGACTGGAACCGCCGCGCGCTCGAAGCGCGCTTTCCGCAGCAGTACCGCCACGTGGTCGCGGACATCCGCGACGCCGCTGCTATCGACGAGCTGTTCGCGCATTACGGCACGCGCGTCGCGCTGGTGATCCACGCCGCCGCGCAGCCCTCGCACGACTGGGCGGCGAGCGATCCGCAGACCGACTTCACGGTGAACGCGAACGGCACGCTCGTGATGCTCGAAGCGACGCGCAAGCACTGCCCGGAAGCGGTCTTCATCTTCACGTCGACCAACAAAGTGTACGGCGACGCGCCCAACGAGCTGCCGCTGGTCGAGCTCGACACGCGCTGGGAGCTGGACCGCGCGCACCCCGCGTGGAACGGGATCGACGAAAACATGCGCATCGACCAGTCGATGCACTCGCTCTTCGGCGCGTCGAAGATCGCGGCCGACGTGCTCGTCCAGGAGTACGGCCGGTACTTCGCGCTGCCGACGACGGTCGTGCGCGGCGGCTGCCTGACGGGGCCGAACCACTCCGGCACCAAGCTGCACGGGTTTCTCGCGTACCTGATGCGCTGCACCGCGACCGGATTGCCCTACACGGTGTTCGGCTACAAGGGCAAGCAGGTGCGCGACAACATCCACGCACGCGACTTGATCGACGCGTTCGCGCACGTCTTCGCGGCGCCGCGCTGCGGCGAGGTGTACAACGTCGGCGGCACGCGCTTCTCCAACTGCTCGATGCTCGAAGCGATCGCGCTGTGCGAGTCGATCGCGGGCCGCACGCTCGACTGGACGTACACCGACGCCAA
Source organism: Vulcanimicrobiota bacterium (assembly GCA_963723635.1). Taxonomy (GTDB): domain Bacteria; phylum Vulcanimicrobiota; class Vulcanimicrobiia; order Vulcanimicrobiales; family Vulcanimicrobiaceae; genus Vulcanimicrobium. The sequence goes on from CAVRRP010000032.1 coordinate 37,534, forward strand.
CCGCGCGGGCGACCACATCTGGTACGTCAGCGACATGGGCAAGTTCAAAGCGCACTACCCCGCCTGGGAACAGCGCCACGACCTCACCTCGCTGCTGACCGAGATCTACGAGAAGAACGCGGACCGCTGGACCGCGGAAGCGCGCGCGCACGGCGCACCCGCCTAGCATGCTGCTCTCGGTCGTCATCCCCGCGCAGGACGAAGAAGGCTCGATCGCGGACACCGTCGCCGCGCTCGCGCAGCGGCTCGCCGCCGATGCGATCGCGTTCGAGATCGTCGTGGTGGACGACCATTCCGCGGACGCCACGGCGGCGGCGGTCGCCGCGGCGGCGCGCACGTATCCCGCGGTGCGCTGCGTGCCGAACCTGCGCCCCAAGGGTTTCGGCAACGCGATCCACACCGGCCTGGACGCATTTCGCGGCGACGCGGTCTGCATCGTGATGGCCGACGCGTCCGACGATCCGGCCGACGTCGTCGCGTATTGGCGCGCGATCGAGCGCGGCTACGACTGCGCCTTCGGCACGCGCTTCACGCGCCCGGCGCGCGTGGTGGAGTACCCCCTGCCGAAACTAGTGCTGAACCGGTTCGCGAACGCGTTCGTGGCGCTGCTGTTCGGCATCCGCTACAACGACGTGACCAACGCGTTCAAGTGCTACCGCCGCGAGGTGATCGACGGCTTGCGCCCGATCCTGTCGCACCACTTCAACATCACCGTCGAGCTGCCGCTCAAGGCCATCGTGCGCGGCTACTCGTGGACGGTCGTGCCGACGAACTGGTACAACCGCAAGCACGGCGTGTCGAAGCTCAAGATCAAGGAGATGGGCAGCCGGTACCTGTTCATCGTGCTGTACGCGCTCATCGAGAAGTGGCTGTCGCGCGGCGACTACCGGCGCGCCGCCCCGCGCGGCGCGACGGCGCCGCAGGAGATTCCGCCCGCGCCGCGGTCGAAGGCAGCGTCATGAACCTCGTCGCGCGGCTGATCGGCGCCCCGCGCTCGCGCTTCCGTCCCGTCGTCCCCGACCGGCCGCTGGCCGGCCCCGCGGTCACGCAGTTCCGCGCGGGTGCGTTCCCCGACGCCGGTCCGCGCCCATGGCTCGACCGGCCCGGCGCGGCGGAAGCAATCGAGGCCAAGCGCGAGCGCGGCGAGATCAGCGCGACCGAAGCCGCGTTCGCGCGCTCGTGGCTGCGCGACGGCGTCGTCGTGATCCCCGGCTTCGCCGGCGAACGCCGGCTCGATACTGCGTGGGACGCGTACGAGCGCGCGGTCGCGGAGCGCCGGGTCACGCCCGACGCCGAGCCGACCGAAGCGGACCCGCTGCCCGGCCGCTCGCTCAACCCGCACTTCACGGTGCCCGAGATCGACGCGCTGCTGCGCGACGCGGACCTCGTGGAGATCGTGTCCGTGCTGCTGGGCGCGCGAGCGCTGCCGTTCCAGACGATCATGGGTCACAAGGCCAGCGAACAGCCCGCCCACTCCGACGCGATCCACATGACGACGTATCCGCTCGGGTATCTCGCCGCAGCCTGGCTCGCGTTCGAGGACATCTCGCCCGACTCGGGGCCGCTGGCGTACTATCCCGGTTCCCACCGCTTGCCGTACGTGTTCTCCGACGACGTCGCGATCTCGCCCGACGAGTTTCGCAACGAAGGCTACGCGCCGTACGCGCAGCGCTACGAACCGCGCATCGCCGCGCTGGTCGCGGAGCACGGTTTGGAAGCGCGCACGTTCATGCCGCGCAAAGGCGATCTGCTGCTCTGGCACGGCAATTTGATCCACGGCGGCGCGCCGCGCGCGCGGATCGGCACGTCGCGTCGCGCGCTGGTCTGCCATTATTTCGCCGAAGGCTGCGTGACGTACCACGATCTGGCAGGGACGCCGTCCCACCTCCACGCCCGTTGATCCGCGCGTGAGTTCCGGCAACTCGCCCGCCGGCGACCGCGAAGCGCGGCTGCGCGAGCAGCTGCTCGCGCTCGAGACGGAGCGCAACGAGCTGGCCGCGCGCCTGGAATCGGTCGTGCGGATCGCCGAACGCACGCGCACTGCTGCCGAGCGCATGCGCGACGAGCTGATCTCGATGCGGTCCAGCAAGTTCTGGAAACTGCGCGACGCGTGGTTCGCTCTCAAGGCCCGCGCCGGCCTGGATCGCACCGGGGCGCAGCGGCCGGTCGACATCGTGCTCGAGCGGATCGAGTCCGCGGCGGCGCGCGGCACGGGCTTCGACCGATGGATCAGCCGCAACGACGTTCGGCCCGCGGAAGCGCAGCTGATCGAGTCGACGATCGCGGTGCTGCCGCGGCTCCCCACGATCAGCGTCCTGGTGCCGGTCTACGACACGCCGGAACGGTACCTGCGCGCCGCGCTGGACTCCGTGCTCGCGCAGCTCTATCCGCACTGGGAGCTGTGCGTTGCGGACGACGCGTCGACGCTGCCGCACGTGCGCGCGATCATCGCCGAATACGCCGCGCGCGACGGTCGCGTGAAGCCGGTCCTGCGCGACCGCAACGGCGGCATCTCCGAGGCCAGCAACAGCGCGCTCACGCTGGCGACGGGCGAGTTCGTCGCGCTGCTGGATTCCGACGATCTCCTGACGCGCGACGCGCTCTTTCACGTCGCGCTCGCGCTCAACCGGTATCCCGACGCGGACTTCATCTACAGCGATGAAGACAAGATCGATGACGACGATCAGCGCAGCGAGCCGTACTTCAAACCCGACTGGTCACCCGACTCGCTGCTGGCCCGCATGTACACCGGCCACCTCGCCGTGTTCCGGCGCGCGCTCGTGACGGAGCTCGGCGGCTTCCGGGCGGCATTCACGGGCAGCCAGGACTACGATCTCGTGCTGCGGGTCACCGAGCGAACCGACCGCATCCATCACATTGCGCGCGTGCTCTACCACTGGCGCATTCACGCCGCCTCGGCGGCGGGCGAGGCGGGATCGAAGGGCTACGCGTACGTTGCAGGGCAGCGCGCGCTCGAAGAGGCGCTCGCGCGGCGTGGCGAGCCCGGCCGGGTGGAACAGCTCCCGCAACTCGGGAGTTATACGGTGCGCTACGCGCTGCAGCGGCCGGAGAAGATCGGCATCATCGTGCCGACGCGCGATCACGGCGACGACGTCGAGCGCTGCCTCACGTCGATTTTTGCGCACGCGACGTACCCGGACTTCGAGGTGCTGCTGGTCGACAACGGTTCGACGGATCCCGCGTCGCTCGCGACGTTTGCGCGCTGGAGCGCCGCCGAGCCGCGCGTGCGCGTGCTGCGCTACGACGTGCCGTTCAACTTCGCGGCGATCAACAACTACGCCGCGCGCCATACGGGCGCCACGTACCTGCTGTTCTTGAACAACGACACCGAGGTGCTTACGCCCGACTGGCTGGAAGCGCTGGTGGAACAGGCGCAGCGACCGAGCGTCGGCGCGGTCGGCGCGAAGCTGCTTTATCCGGACGGTACGATCCAGCACGCCGGCGTGATCACCGGCATCGGCGGGGTGGCCGGTCACGTGCACAAGCGCGCGGACGGTTCCAGCGGCGGCTACTTCAACATCCTGCGCACGGTCAACAACTACTCGGCGCTGACCGGGGCATGTCTGATGGTGCGGCGCGAGGTCTTCGAGCGCGTGGGCGGCTTCGACGAAACGCTGGCGGTCGCGTACAACGACGTCGACCTGTGCCTGAAGATCCAGGCGCTCGGCTTGCACAACGTGTACCTGCCGCACGTCGTGCTCGTGCACCACGAGTCCAAGAGCCGCGGCGCCGAGGCGGGCCCGGAGAAGCAAGCGAGGTTTTCGCGCGAGCGGGGGATCATGCAGGAGCGCTGGCATTGCGCGAGCCGCAACGATCCGCACTACAACCCGCATCTGACGCTCGAAGCGGAAGACTTTTCGCTGCGGCTCTAGCGGCTTCGATGGAAAGGGAGAACCGATGCCTGCCCCCGCCCTAGTCCAGGAATTCTTCGGTTCGGTCGTCCACCGCGGCGGCGTCTCAGATGGCTGCAGCGCTCTGCGACCGAGCCGGCGCTGCGCGGCTCCTGGTGCATGATGGAACCTTTGCCGTCGATCGCGCAGCTGGTAGCCATCGCAAACAGCGACGGCCAGATGATCGATCGGGCGTTACTGGACGTCGTCTTTCAAAACACGGCGCCGCGCGTGCGTTTCTTCAAGAACCTGCCGCCCAATGCATCGGTCCTGGAAGTCGGCGCCGGCGCGGGGATGCTGCCCGTCTTTCGCACGTGGCTCGAGCCCGCCCGGCCCGACGTCAAGCTCTATGCCGTCGATATCCTCAAGGGTGAAAACTTTGATCGCTACGACGGATACGTCATCGGCGATTATGCGAGCCCGGAGACATTTCCAGGTATGGAGTTCGATGCAATCTGCAGTTCGAACTTCGTCGAGCACATCGAGGGCGGCATTCACGCGTTCGCGCCGTGGGCCGCCGGGCGTTTGGTGCCCGCCGGCTTATTCTTCGTGGAAGGACCGAGCGCGAACATGAAAATGCTCCCGCGCACCCAGCAGCTGATCGACGCCGGGCTTCACGTAGGGACGACACTTCTACGACGATGAAACGCACGTCGACACCGACGATCTCCCGAATACCCGGGCGGCGATGGAATCTGCCGGATTTTTCATCGAAGAGAGCGGCTATTGGCGCAACCGGTTCATCGAGGATGAGATGCTGCGCGTCAGCCAGCGCGAGCAGAATGTCGTGCTCGGTACGTACGCGGTGTGGATGAAGGGCTGGGTAGAACAGTACGTCACCGGGGTAAAACAAGTGCGTCATTGAGTGCGATGCGCACGCCGTGCCGGCCCGGAAGCAAGCGGGGTTTCGCGCGAGCGGAGGATCGGGCAAGAGCGCCGGCAGTGCGGCAGTGCAACGATCCGCACGACAACCGCATCTGACGCTCGAAGCGGACACTTTCCCTGCGGCTCTGACGCGCTCGGTCGGCACGGGAGGACCGGCCCCGGCCCGCGCCCTACTCTAGGAAGGCTTGGTCGCCCACCGCGGCGGCAATCTCTCGATGGTTACAGCACTCTACGACCCCACCGCAACCGGCGGTTTCCGGCGCAACGCCGAGCTCGTTCGCATCTCGGCCTTCCGCGCGCTCAAGGTGCGCTACCGCGGGACGGCGCTCGGGATCCTGTGGTCGTTTTTCAACCCGGTGCTCATGACGATCGTCTACACGACGATCTTCGGGACGGCGTTCAGCAGATACTACGACGGCTCCGTCACGCGCTACATACTCTCTGCGTTCACGGGCCTCGCGGTCGTCACGTTCTTCGTCAACGCCACCAGCGAAGCGCTCACTTCCGTCGTGGCGAGCGGGCCGCTGCTCAACAAGATCGCGCTGCCGCCGATCACGTTCCCGCTCGCGTCGGTCGCGGCGAACGTCTTTCAGCACGCCGTCACGACGTTTCCGATCGTATTCGTCGTCTCGGTCGTGGTCACGCACGACCCGCTGCGCGCGCTGCTGGTGCCGGTGGTGCTCGCGGCCGTCATCTTGCTCGTCACGGGGTTCTCGCTGATCCTCGCGACGCTGTACGTGTTCTTCCGCGACCTGCCGCACTTGTGGGCGCTCTCCGGGTTCATCCTGTGGCTCTCGAGCCCGCTGTTCTACCCGATCGAGGTCGTGCCGCCGTCGATCCGCCCCTGGTACAACCTCAACCCCGTCGGGCAGTCGATCGTCGCGCTGCGCGAGGTGACCATCGTTCGCGGCCCGCTCCATTTCCATTCGATCGTCGTCGCGCTCGTCGCCGGCGTCGGCGCGCTGCTGATCGGCGGGTGGGTCTTTCGCGTCGCGCGGCGCGACTTCATGGACCTGATCTGATGGGCGCCGCGATCGAGCTGCGCGACGTCACGCTCCGGCGCCGCACGCAAGAAGAGTTCCACTACGATCTCAAGCGCACGTTCTTCGACCTGCTGCGCGGGCGCATGCGCGTGGGCCGCAAGCGCACCGTGCTCGAGCACGTGTCGCTGACGATCCAGCGCGGCGAGAAGGTCGCGCTCATCGGCCCCAACGGCAGCGGGAAGTCGACGCTGCTCAAGGTGCTGGCGAACGTGCTCGTTCCGACCAGCGGCACCGTATCCGTGCAAGGAACGGTGGCGCCGCTGATCGAGATCGGCGTCGGGTTCGAGCCCGAGCTCTCGCTGGTCGACAACATCGTGTATTACGGCGTGCTGCTGGGCCACCACGAGAACCTCGTCAAAGCCAACATCGACGCGATCCTCGATTTCGCCGAGCTCTCCGAGGTGCGCGACGAGCCGACCAAGACACTGTCGTCGGGGATGGGCGCGCGGCTGGGCTTCGCGATCGCGACGCAGTTCCGCCCCGACATCCTGCTGCTCGACGAGGTGCTCGCGGTCGGCGACGAGCGTTTCAAGCGCAAATGCGCCGCCCGGCTCGAGCGCTTCTGGGACGCGCACTCCACCATCATCGTCGTGTCGCACGACATGAGCTACATCGCGCGCACCTGCGACCGCGTCATCTGGATCGATCACGGCTCGGTGCACTTCGACGGCCCGTCGGCGGACGGCGTGCAGCGGTATCTCGACACGATCCCGTCCGGCAACGGCTTCGCGTGCGGCGAAGAGCTTATCGCGGTCGCGCAGCGCAACCCGCGCGGCGAGATCGTCGTGCGCGGCACGTCGCCGACGGACCAGGGCCGCAAGGTGTTCTTGATCCGCGACGGGCGCCGGCATTGGGTGACGTCGCCGGACTTCTACGAGAAGTTCGGCTACGGCTGGGACGACATCGTCCACGTCGAGGACACGACGATTCTCGAAGTGCCCGAAGGCGAAGTCCTGGCCTGACGGGTCAGAGGTACGCGCGCTCGGACCTTCGGCTCCAGGACGGGCCGCGCCGCGCGGACAATCTGGGCTGATCGTGGAGCCGCAGACGCAGCCAACCCCAAACAAGGCCCCGGCGGCGGTCGTCGACACGATCGAAGACGAGTGGGGCGGGCGGGTGACGGTAGCGCCGAAAGACGGCCGCGTGACGCTGCGCGGCTGGGCGGTCGACGCCGGCGCGAACGCGTTCGCCGCGATCGAAGTGAACGTCGGCGGCGCGACCGCCGAGGCGCCGTGCGACCAGCGGCGCTCCGACGTGGCGGCGATCTACGGGTCGCCCGCGGCCGTGGGGTTCCGGGTGGAGCTCCCGCTCGACGCCGCGGCGCCCGGACGTCACCCCGTCGTGCTGACCGGCAAGCGCGCCGACGGCTCGCGCGTGCCCGTCCCAGTTGCGGTGTCCTTCGACGTCGTCCCGCCGTTGCGCAGCCTGCCGCGCGGCGTCGCTCCGGGCCTGGTGATCGGCCACCTCGACGAAGTGCGCGCCGAGTCGCCCGACCACGCGCGCCCCGGCGCCGGCGGCAACCTGGTCGTCGTGCTCGGCGGGGCGATCGTCTTGCGCGGGTGGGCGGCCGCACCGGACGGCACGCCGCACGCGCTGGCATACGCCGAGGTCGACGGACTGCGGTTCGAGCGCGGGATGAGCGGCTATCCGCGGCCGGACGTCGCCGCGGAGCTCGGCACGGCCCGCACCGGCTACGGTTTTCGGATCCGCATCCCGGCGGAGCACATCGGCCTGGGCGAGCACCGGCTGCGGGTGCACGCGGTTGCCGGCGACACGGTCGGGGTGGTCGGCGCGGAGGTGCCGGTGATCATCGTGCGCCCGGCGCCGCTCAACGTGTACGAGAAGGTCCCGCGGGCCCGCGGGCGCGTCGACGCGGTCGGGCGGATCGACGCGGCGGACGCGCTCACCGAGGAGCTGGCCTACCTGCGGCTGACGGCGGACGAGCGCATCGTCGTCAGCGGCTGGGCGGGCGATCCGGCGGACGGCGCCGTGCCCGCGCGCGTCGTGCTCGTGGTGGACGGCGTCGCCCACGGGCCCGTGCAGCGCGGCCTCGAGCGCGCCGACGTGGTCGCGGCGACCGGCTGCGAGCAGCTGCGGTCGAGCGGGTTCTCCGCGATCGTGCACGCCGGCGCGTTCGCGCCGGGATTTCACCGTGCCGAGCTGATCGCGGTCTACGGCCGAGAGCCCGTCGTGTTCGACGCGTTCTCGTTCGACGTCATCCGCTAGCGGCGCCGTTCCGCCAGAACTGCGCGCCGTCGTCCGTGGTCGGCGCGGCCGCCGCGTGCTCGCGAGCGAGCCGGGCGAGCGCTTCGCGCCGCAAGCGGACGCGGGCCGCTTCCGCGCGCGCGTTGGCGGCGTGGAGCTCGGCGGCCAGCGCGTCCGCGGCGCGCGCAGCTCTGCCGCCTGCGCTTCGGTCTGCGCGCGCAACTCGCGGCGCGTCGTTCCGCGCGCAGCGCCGCGTGCGCCTCCGCGGCGGCGCGCTCCTGGCGGACGAGCCGCTGCTGCGCGTCGCGGGCCTCCGCGGCGCGTTCGTGCCGCTCCTCGATTGCGCTCATCAGTGCGTCCTTGAGGTGCGTGAGCGCGTTCGCCAGGGCGGCCTCGTTGGCGCGCGCCGCCTCCAGCTGCTCGCCGCGAACGAGCGCGGCGGCGTGCGCGGAGCGCAGCGCCGCGAGCACCTGGGTCTGATCGCGCAGCTCCGCGAGCCGGCGCTGCAACTCCTCGAGCGCGCTTCGCGACACGGCCGCCTCGCGCCGCAGCTCGTCTTCAAGGCCGCGCACGCGGTTGAGGCCCTGCTGCACCGCCGCGCGCGCCTCGTCGCGCTGCTCCTGGACGTCGAGCAGCTCGGCTCGGGTGCGGGCGATGATTTCGTCCGCGTGGCGGCCGGCTTCCAGCGCCGCCGCGTAATCGCCACGCGCCTGCGCGAGCGCGGGGCTGCGTGGTCGGCGCGCGCCGCGGCGTGAGTCGGCATGCGCCTGCGCAAGCGCCGCGAGCGCTTCGCTGCGGCCGGCAGCCTCGGCCGCGCGGGCCGCTTCGGCGTTGCGCTCCGAGGGCCAGCGCGTCGGCGAGCTCCCGCGCGAAGTTGCGCAGGCCGATCGCCTGCTCTTCGAGCTTCGCCTCGACGTCGTGCAGGCGGCTGCGCAGCGCGGCCATGTTCCACTCGCCGGGCAGCATGACGGCGCGCACGACGAACTGCAGCGTCTCGCCCTCGGGATCGCTCGCGCACGTGCTGCTCGATCGTGGGCGGCACGCGCAGCACGCCGACGTCGGGGACGAGATCCGACGGCGCGCCGAACGCGAGCTTCGTCCGCTCGATCGCCTGCACGCGAAAGCCGCTCTCCTCGAACAGCGCCGCAACGCTCTTGCCGGTGAAGAAGCGCACGTGCGTGTCGTCGAGGATCCCCAGCTGGCGATACGGCATCGAGCCGCTCACCACCGCGAGCCGGACCGCGGCGTGCGCGAAGTTGGGGATCGACGCGACGACGACGCCGCCGTCGGCGAGCAGCGGCCGCGACTGCTGCAGCAGGTCCCACGGGTCGCGGACGTGCTCCAGCACGTCGGCGTACACGATGGCGTCGAAGCGCCGCCCCGGGAAGAGGTCGGCGAGCGGCGTGCATCTCCAGGTCGGCGACCCGCGTGGCCACGCAGTGATGCGGCGGCGCGCGCGATCGCGCCCGGGTTGATGTCGGCGCCCCAGACGCGGTCGCCGCGCGCGGTCAGGTACGACGCCAGCTCGCCGGAGCCGCAGCCGAGGTCGAGCACGCGCGAGCCCGGGGGGATCAGCGCGTACGCTTTCGCGTAGCTCGAGTTGGGGTCGAGCTCCGCGATCGAGCGCGCCGCGGTCGTGGCGTACTGCTTGACGCTGCGGGTGCGCCGTCCGCCGCCTCGCGCCGGCGCCGGCGTCGTCGCGCTCCGTTCCATCGCGCGGGTATTCGCGCTATGGCATCGCACAGCCCTAGCCGGCGAAGGCAGTAAATGCAGCCGCGCCTCGTCGAACCTCGCCCGCGTGGGAAAGGCTGATTCCGACGTGCAGCGTATCGTTGCGGCCCTGGCGCGCCGGACCCGCGCTTTCCTCGGCCTCGGGCCGCGCGCCCCGCGCGGCGCCGGCGACGGACGTCGCGCCCGGCGCGCTCGCCGACTGGCAGCGGTACGCCGCCGAGCTGGAGCGCGCGCTGGAAGCGGCCGCTCCCGTGCCGGTGATCGGCACCGCGATCCGCCAAGAGATTCTCCTGGCCGCGGGCGAGGCGGCCGCCGCGGACGGGCGGCCGGACGCCGGGTTCGCGCTCGACGCGGGCCCGCGAGCGGACCGCTCGTCACCGTCGTGATCCCGGTGTTCAACGACGTGGAGATGACGCTCGGCGTGCCTGCAGTTCGCTCGCCGAGAACCCGCCGGCGGCCGCGCGCGTGGAGTACGTCGTCGTCGACGACGCCTCGCCGATGGACGTCACCGGGCAGCTCGCGGGCGATCCCCGGCATGACGCTGCTGCGCAACGGCGAGAACCTCGGCTTCCTGCGCACGTGCAACCGCGCGGCGCTGCTGTCCAAAGCCGACTACCTCGTGTTCCTCAACAACGACACGCTCGTGCGGCCCGGCTGGCTCGACGCGCTCGTGCGCACCGCCGAGGGCGATCCGCGCGTGGGCGTCGTCGGCTCGAAGCTCGTCTATCCCGACGGCACGCTGCAGGAAGCGGGCGGTCTGATCTGGCGCGACGCCAGCGGCTGGAACTAGGGCCGCGGCGCGCGGCCCGACGACCCGCTGTACGAGTTCGTGCGCGACGCCGACTACGTCTCCGGCGCCGCGCTGCTGGTGCGGCGTTCGCTGTTCAACCAGCTCGGCGGCTTCGACGAACGCTACGCGCCGGCGTATTTCGAGGACAGCGACCTGTGCTTCGCCGTGCGCCGCGCCGGCTTCCGCGTCGTCTACCAGCCGCGCTCGGTCGTCGTGCACCTCGAAGGCGGCACGGGCGGGACGGACACCGGCAGCGGCGTCAAGCGCAACCAAGTGCTCAACGCGCCCAAGTTCCGGCGCAAGTGGTTCGACGTGCTCGAGACGCAGCATCTCGTGAACGACCCGGCGGCGGCGCCGCGCGCGGCGCGCCGCCTGCAAGGCGCGCGCACGGTCGTCATGATCGACAACTACGTCCCCGAGCCCGACCACGACTCCGGCTCGAACAAGAACTTCCACATCATCACGCTGCTGCGCGAGCTCGGCTGGCACGTGATCTTCATGCCGGACAACTATCACGCGTCGCAGCCCTACACCGACGACCTGCAGCAGCTCGGCGTCGAGGTGCTCTACCACATCGACGGCGGGCCGCCGCCCGACGCGCGCCTGCGCGACGCGCTCGCGCTCGCGGACTTGGTGTGGACGGGCCGGCCGGACGTGTTCTCCAAGTACCGCGCGGAGTTCGCGCGCCTGCCGAAGCTGCCGGTGATCTACGACACCCACGACCTGCACTACGTGCGCATCGCGCGCGAGCTCGAGCTGCGCGGCGCGGCCGCCACGGCGGCCGAGCGCCGCGAGCAGCGCGATGCAAGGAGCTCGAGCTCGAGATCGCGCGCAGCGTCGACGTGACGCTCGCGATCACCGAGATCGAGCAGCGCATCCTGGAGTCCGAAGGCATCACCAACGCGCACGTGTTCCCGAACATCCACGTCGCGCGGTCGCGGTCGCACGGCTTCGAGCAGACCGACGGCCTGATCTTCATCGGCGGCTACAGCCACGTGCCGAACGTCGACGCCGCGGAGTGGCTCGTGAACGCGATCATGCCGTTGGTGTGGGACGATTTTCCGTCGCTGACCGTGACGCTGCTCGGCTCCAACCCGTCCGAGCGCGTGTGGCGCCTGGCGGACGACCGCCGCGTGCGCGTCACCGGGTTCATCCACGACGTCGAGCCGTATTTCCAGTCCGCGCGCGTCTTCGTCGCGCCGCTGCGCTACGGCGCGGGGCTCAAAGGCAAGATCGGCCAGAGCTTGGAGTTCGGCTTGCCCGTCGTGACCACGTCCATCGGCGCCGAAGGGTTCGATTTCGTCGACGGCCACGACGCGCTGATCGCCGACGAGCCCGGCGCCTTCGCCGACGCCGTCAAGCGGCTCTACTCCGACCGCATGCTGTGGACGCGCATGTCGGCGGCCAGCTCCTCCAAGCTCGCGCCGTTCCTTCCGGAGCGCGCGAAAGAGCGGCTGGCGGCGATCGTCGCGGACGCCGTCAAACGCCGGCAGGTGCACCGTTCCGAGCTCGTGCGGGCGTAGCGGCCGCGGTGCTGTCGTGGCGGCGCGCGGGGCGCGCGATGCCCGCGCGCGCGGTCTTCGTCGACCGCGACGGCGTGCTCAACCGGTGGATCCGCGGCGGCTATGCGCTGACCGAGAAGACATCGTCGTTCAATGACGGCGCGCTGGACGCGCTGGGCGCCGTCGACCGCGAGGAGTTCGCCGTGATCGTGGCATCCAACCAGAGCTGCGTCGGGCGCGGGCTGCTCGCGCCCGCGCGGTTGACGGAGCTGATGGACCACGTCGTCGAGCAAAGCGAGCGCCGCGGGCTCGTGCTCGACGCGTGGTACTGCTGCCCGCACGCGCCGGCGGACGGATGCGCGTGCCGCAAGCCGGCGCCCGGGCTGCTGGCCGCCGCCGCCGCCGACCTCGGGCTGGACCTGGCGCGCTCGTTCTTCATCGGCGATCAGCCCACCGACATGGAAGCCGCCGCGCGCGCGGGCGTGCACGGTCTGTTCGTGCGCCCGGACGACGCCGGCGACGTGCGGTCGCAGGTCGCGCGCCATCGCGGCGGAGGCGCGGCGTGCCGGTTAACCCGCCCGCTCGCCGCCGAAGCGACGCGCGCGAAGACGAGCCGCGGCCGGCTGGTGCGCGCGAAGGCGCCGCTGCGCATCAGCTTCTGCGGCGGCGGCACCGACGTGCCGCCGTATCCCGAGCGCTTCGGCGGCTGCGTGCTGTCGTGCACGATCGACAAGTACTCGTACGTCACGCTGCGCCGCCGCGACGACAACGACGTGGTGATTCGCTCGCTCGACTTCGGGCTGAGCGTGCGGTACGACCGCTCCGAAGCGTCCGCGCGCGACGAGAAGCTCGCGCTCGTCCACGCGATCATCGAACGCTTCGACGCGCACGGCGTCGACGTGTACGTGCACAGCGACGCGCCGCCGGGCAGCGGCCTGGGCTCGTCGTCGTCGATGGTCGTCGCGCTGTGCGCGGCGTTCAACCATTGGACGGGGCGCGACGTCTCGCGCTACGAGCTCGCGGCGCTGGCCGTCGAGATCGAGCGCAACGACCTGGGCATCGTCGGCGGGCTGCAAGACCAGTACGCCGCGGTGTTCGGCGGGTTCAACTACATCGAGTTCAAGCGCGACGAGGTGCTCGTCAACCCGCTGCGCCTCGCGGAGCAAACGCTCAACGAGCTGCACTACCACCTGCTGCTGTGCTACACCGGCGGCACGCGGCTGTCGTCGCACATCGTCGCCGACCAGACGCGCGGCGTGGTCGACAGCGACCCGCGCGTGATCGACTCGCTCGCGCACCTCAAGACGCTGACGGAGCGGCTCAAAGCCACGCTGCTGACCGACCGCGTCGACCTGTTCGGCGCGCAGCTGCACGAAGCGTGGCTGCACAAGCAGCGGCTGTCCGGCTCCATCTCGAACACGCGCATCGACGAGCTGTACCACGCCGCGCTGAGCGCCGGCGCGTGGGGCGGCAAGCTGCTCGGCGCGGGCGGCGGCGGCTATCTGCTCGTGTGCACGCCGTTCACGCGGCGCACCGCGGTCGCCGACGCGCTGCGCAGGGCGGGCGGGCAGATCGTCGATTTCCAGTTCGACGCGCACGGCGTGCGCTCGTGGAGCGCGCGCGCGGAGACGTGGCTCGAAGGCGACGATGGCTAAGGCGGCGGGGGCGGGGCCGACCTCGCCGGGATCGACGTCTTCTGCGAGTCCTGGAGCCTGGACAAAGAGTCGGTCTTCGACCTCACGGTCGATGCGCGCGCGCGCGAAGAGCTCGCGCGCACGCGGGTCGCCGCCGGGACGTGCAACGTGACCGGCGCGCGCGACACGTTCATCCTGTGCGGCGAGAACTTTCGCGAAGAGTTCATCGCCGGCGGATCCGGTTCGACCGGCGGCATGCGCACGGTCGCCGCGGCGCTGTCGTGGTCGCAGTTCGGCCATCCGTTCTCGTCGATGCGACTGACGTGCGACGCGCTCGCCGCGCGCGCCGCGCACGTCTTCACGACCGACACGAGCGGCCCGCTGTACCATGCGCTGCGCGCGCCGCTCGGCGACGCGCTGACCGCCCCGCGCGGCACGAGAACCTGGAGCAGCTGTCGTTTCGCCGACGCGAGCTTCGACCTCGTCATCACGCGCGACGTCATGGAGCACGTCCCCGATCCCGTCGCCGCGGAGGCGGAGATCGTGCGCGTCCTGCGGCCGGGCGGGTGGTATCTGTTCACGATCCCGTTCTACTTCACGCTGCGGCACGACCGCATCCGCGCGGCGCTGCACGCGGACGGCACGCTCGACCTCGGCCAGGCGCCGGAGTATCACATGGATCCGGGCGGCGGCGAGAGGGGCGTGCTGGTCTATCGCGATTTCTCGGAGTTCGATCTGCGCGCGCGGTTCGCCGCGCTCGGCTGCTCGTTCACGATCCTGCGGTTGTGGTCGCGCGGGCTGGGCATTCTCGGCACCGACATGGTAGCCATGGCGGTGCGGCGGTTGCCGTGATCGCCGCGCCGAAGAGCATGGGCGTCCCGAACGCCCGGCGAAATCCGCGTTCATGACGACTGCGCGGTCACCGTATCTTGGTTTGCCGCCGCAACAAGTGTGGAAGCGAGCGGTGCTCGGCGCCGCTGAGATCGATCCGCAAGGCGAGACGCGGTTCCGCATCCAGCGCGCGGACCGCGTGGCGACCGCAGGCAGCTGCTTCGCGCAGCGAATCGCCGAGCGGCTGAAGGCGTCCGGGTTCTGGTACTACGTCGTGGAGCCGGGCGCTCCGTGGCTGGACGAAAGCGCGCGCACGGACAAGCACTACGGCGATTACTCGGCGCGCTACGGCAACCTGTATACCACGCTGCAGCTGCTGCAGCTGTTCGAGCGGGCCTACGGACGCTTCGATCCGCACGAGCCGCCGTGGCGGCTGAAGAACGCGGGGCTCGCCGATCCGTTCCGGCCGCGCATCGAGCCCGGCGGCTTCGCGACCGAAGACGATCTCGTCACCGACCGAGCCGGCCATCTCGCGGCGGTGCGGCATCTGTTCGAGACGCTCGACGTCTTCATCTTCACGCTGGGCCTCACCGAAACGTGGTGCACGCGAAGCGACGGTGCGGCGCTGCCGGTGTGCCCCGGCATGGACGTCGGCGCGTTCGATCCGGACCGCTACGTGTTCCGCAACCTCGGCGTCGACGAGAACCGCGACGCGCTCGGCACGTTCATCGAGCGGCTGCACGAGGTGAACCCCGCCGCGCGCGTCCTCTTGACCGTCTCGCCCGTGCCGCTCGCCGCGACGATCGAAGATCGCAACGTCGTTCAGGCGACCGCGTATTCGAAGGCCGTCCTGCGCGTCGTCGCCGAGGAGATGCGGCAGCGCTATCCGTTCGTCGACTATTTCGGCTCGTACGAGATCGTCACGCAAACGTTCGCCACGGACGCCTATTTCAGCGAAGACCGCAGAAACGTCACGGAGGCGGCGGTCGATCACGTGATGCGGTCGTTCTTCGCGCACGTCGCCGACGGCACGGCGCAGGCGCGCCCGTCCGGCGTGCCGGCGGCCGCTGCCGCCCCGCTCGCCGAGCTGCGGCCCGGCGCGTGCGACGAGGAAGTGCTGGCGGCGCAGATCGCGCGCGATCTCGAACGCCGGCTGGTTTCGGGATGAGCGGGACGCGTCTGCGCTTTCACGGCGCGCCGCCGTCGTACTACTTCATCGGCGACAGCCACGCGGGCATCTTCGACGGCCTGGTGTTCGCGGACAACGAGGACTCCGATCGTTTCATCCTGACCAAGAGCCGCTGGCAGCCGTACTTCCGCGCGAAGAACTTCTTCACCGACGGCCGCTTCCCGGAGCGCATCACGCGCACGCTGCTCGACACCAACATGATCACGTCGGCGCCGGACGGCGAGGCGCACGCCATCTTCACGCCGATCAAGACCGAGAGCGAGAGCGGCGGGGCCGTGGAAGAGGCGTGCCGCCCGCGCGAGCGCGACCGCGTGTGCGTGGTGTGCTGCGGCGACATCGACGCGCGCGAGGCGACGTACGTCATCCCGCACGACGCGGACTTCGTGCTCGAGCCCGACGTTCCGGGTCTGGCCCGTCTGCCGCGGTATCGCGTCGAGCGGTTCATCCCCACCGCGCAGATCCGCGCGATGCTCGTCGAGCGCTACTTCGGCCCGCTGTTCGCGGGCTTGCGCGCGCTGCGCGCGGCCGGCTTCACGCGCCTGTTCCTCCACTCCCTGCCGCCGCCGATCGACTTGGACAACCCGATGAAGCCGCCCGTTCTCCTGCGCTACAAAACCACGATCACGATCAACCGCCTTTTCCGCTCGTTTTGCGAAGAGAGCGGGATCGGGTTCGTCTCGATCTGGGACGCGGTGACCGTCGACGACGTCATCGACCCGCGCTTCGACCTGGACGGCGTGCATCTGAACGTCGAGGCCGCCACGGTGAGCGTCGACCGGGTCGACCGCGCGGTGCGCGCGTTCTCCAGAGCGGCGGTGCTGTCGTGATCTCGCAGCGCTCCGGCACGGCCGCCATGGCGGTGCTCAACCCCGCCGTGCGCGAGCGCTGGGCGGAATACCGCGAGGCCTTCCGCGCGCGAAGCCGTTCCGCCACGTGATCATCGACGACTTTCTCGACGAGGCGCTGGCGCGCGACCTGCTCGCGCAGTTTCCGGCGTTCCAGGAGAAGCTCGCGATCAACGAGCTGGGCAACGTGGGCGGAAAGGCGGTCATGACGGCGGTCCGCTCGCTCGGGGACGCGTACGCGCGGCTCGACGCGGCCGTGTCGCAGCGGCCGCTGCTCGATTGGATCGGTGAGGTCGCCGACATTCCCGATCTGCAGTACGACGAAGACTACTACGGCGGCGGCACGCACGAAAACCGCGACGGGCAAGAGCTCGATCCGCACGTCGACTTCAACTACCACCCGCGCACGGGGCTGCACCGGCGCCTCAACGTGATCGTCTATCTCAACGAGGAATGGGACGCGTCGTGGGGGGGCAGCATCGCGATCCACTCCAACCCGCGCGAGCCGTACGCGGACGAGATCCGCGAGTACGCGCCGGCCTTCAACCGCTGCATCATCTTCGAGACGCACGAGTCGTCGTGGCACGGCTTCCGCCGGATCAAGCTGCCGCCGGACCGCGCGCACCTTTCGCGCAAATCGATCTCGCTCTACTTCTACACGGCGACGCGCCCGCACGAGAGCACCGCTGCGCCGCACGGGACGTTCTACGTGAAGCGGCCGCTGTCGGAGGTCGCGCGGGCCGGGGACGTGCTGGATTCCGAGCGCCTGGGCGCCATCGACGCGCTGATCCGCAGCCGCGATCAGTACATCGCGTTCTACCAAGCCGAAGAGCTGCGCGTGTCAGCCACCGTGGAACAGCTCAAGCACGCGCTGGCCGAAGCGCGCGCGGCGGTGTGCGTGCCCGTATGCGGTCCGGTCATCCAGCTGCGAAACGCCCGCGGCTTCGGCGCCGACGGCTGGGTGGAGCGGTCCGCGTCGGTCGGTTTCCGCGCGGTCGCCGGCGTTCGTTCCGTGTCGGTCGCGGGGTCCGCGCAGATCGGCGCGCCTGCGCTCGAGCTCACCGTTCGGATCGGCGAGCGCACCGCGACGACGTCGCTCGCCGACGGAGCGCCGTTCGAGCTGCGGCTGCCGGTCGACGCCGGCACGGGTGACGTCGTCAACGTGGAATTCACCGCGTCCGCGGCGTTCTCACCGGCCGAGCTCGGTCACGGCGCCGACGTGCGCGCGCTGAGCTGGCTGGCGGAGCGCATCGAGTTCTCGCAGCGCGCCGAAGGCGACCGCAACGGCCGCGCCCCGGCGGCGCGTTAAGGCATCACCGCGTCGGGAAAGAGCGCTTGCTCGACGAGGTCGCAGATGATGTGACCCATCGCGATGTGCACCTCTTGGATGAGCGCCGCGTAACCGTCAGGCCCGATCAGGGCGATGTCGGCCGCGGCTGCGGCCGCGCCGCCGCCGTTGCCGGTGAACGCGACCGGGACGGCTCCGCGCTGTTTGGCGGCTTGCAACCCGAGCGCGACGTTCTTGGAGTTGCCGCTCGTCGTGATGCCGACCACCACGTCGCCCGCGCGCACCGAGCCCTCCACCTGGCGCGAAAACACGAAATCGTATCCGTAGTCGTTGCCGATCGCCGTCACCGCGGACGTGTTGGTCGAGAGCGCCTCGGACGGTAACGACGGCCGCTCGCGGCGATAACGGCCCGAGAACTCGGCGGCGAGATGCTGCGCGTCGGCCGCGCTTCCGCCGTTGCCGAACCAATAGATCCGGCCGCCGGCCGTGAAGCACGCGACGATCGCCGACGCGACGGCGATCGCTTGTTCGCGAAGGTGCGGCCGGTGAAGCGCACCTTCGCGTTCACCGATCAGCTCGTCGAACCAGGCATCGAACCGAGGGTCGCCTCGTTCATCTCGCACCGCGCGCCATTCAAGGCATTTCTCGCGATCTCCCGCCCAGGCGTCTGGGGCGGGATCATGTCTGCCGGTCGAAGAACCGACGGGCGTGCGTACATACCGAGCGACACGAACGATCGCCACCGGAACGGCTCTTTCCGCCGTGCTCCTTGCCGGTGGTCTCGTGCTGTCGGCCTGTTCGAACAATTATAATAAGGAACAGGATACCGTCGCACAACCGGCCGCGGCACCGGCGTTTCCGAGCGGCGTCAGCACCGACGTGGGCGTCGGCCATGCCGGGATCTATCCTGCCGACGGCGAGTCGTGCTGCTGGCTTTCCGACGACGCGAAGTTCTCCACGCGCATACCGGCGACGGCGCGCAAGCTGACGTTCGTCGTCTTCACGCCCAAGGCGCCGCCGATCGTCAACGGCGGCGAAAACCTCACCGTGTCGATCGACGGCAAGCGCGTGAAGGACGTGAAGCTGCAGCCGGGCTCGGGCTCCAACGTGATCGTACCGCTCGGTTCGCGTTCCGGCGGCGGCGATTGGCTGGCGCGCGTCGAACTGAAGATGAGCAACTCCTACGTGCCGAAGGAAGCCGGCATCAACGGAGACCTGCGCCGTCTCTCCGTGGTGTTGCATTCGGTTTCCGCCAATTGATGTCCGCGGCTTCCGCAGTAAGCCGTAAACGCTGGGCGGTCGTCGCGCTGGCCGCCGGTGGAGCACTCGTAGCCGCCGTCTGGTTCTTCACCGTCGGCCCGCTGATCTTCATGGGCGACGACATCGCGACGATGGAGTTCATTCGGCAGGACGGCCTCTTGCGCGCGCTGGCGAGCGCGCCGAGCGCGAAATGGCGCCCCGTCGCGGACATCGCGTGGGCGTTCGCGGGCGCGCTGTTCCGCTGGAATTTCGACGGCTACGTCGCGCTCAACGTCGTCATCGAAGTCGCCAGCATGCTGGTGTTCGCGCGCACCGCCTGGCTGCTGACGCGGGGCCGGTCGCGCGCGATGGTCGTGGCGGCGGCGCTGTCGTTCGTGCTGTGCCGCTTCGCGTATTTTCTGGTCCTCCAGGTCGTCGGGCTCATGGAGAACCTGGCGATGCTGCTGTTCCTGCTCCTCGTGCACGACGCGGTCGTCGCGTCGACGCGGCGCAGCGCGGCCGCGCTGTTCCGCACCGCGCTGTGGTTCTTCCTGATCGTCAACACGCACGAGCGCTTTCTCGCGCTGCTGCCGTTCCTGTTCGTGCTCGGCCTCTCGTTTCGAGGCTATCTCTGGTACGACAAGCCGCGCATCGGGTATCTCTTTCTGCTCGTCGCGGTGGCGGTGTCGAACTATGTCGTGAAAGCAGACGTCCTGCGGATCGACTTCTTCACGGGAACGGGCGGCAAATCGACGCACGTCGACGAGGGGTCGCTGGCGCAGATGTGGGCCGGGCTGTGCAACGTGCTGGGCTTCAGCGTCGGCCCGCAGCACCTGGTCGGCGTCACCTTCGCGGACTCGTGGCCGGGCGGCGTCGCGCTGGGCTGCGCGTTCACGGCGCTGCTCCTGGTGACGCTCGCGATGGCGCTCCCGCTCGTTCGCCGCGCGCCCGCGCGCGACGTCGTCACCGCGGTGCTGCTGTTCGGGTCGCTGTTCGTGCCGCTGCTGTTCTCCGCCGCGATCACCGCGTACCAGGAGCTGCGCTGGCTGTATGCGCCGTATGCGGTGCTGCTCTTGGCGCTGCTGGGGCTCGCCGCGGCGCTGCCCGTGTCATCGACGGCGCTGCGCGTGTGGACGGGCTCGTTTCTCGTGATCTCGCTGCTGACCGCGGTGTATTACCGCGGGCTCACGCACAACATCTACTTCGTCTACGAGATGGCGTTCGTGAATCAGCTCAAGCACGAGATCGTCGATCAGCGCTACGAGCAGCGGCCGACGATCATCCTGACGCACGGCAACGGCGAATATCGCACGTGGGCGCTGCAGTCGGGTGCCTTCTTCGACATCTACGCGAACCACAATCCGGTAACCGTCGATTTCGCGCCCGACGCGCAGCGCGTCCACCAGCTCCTGCGCATCGCGCCGAACGCCCGCGTGCTCGACGCGCCGGACCCGGCGGTGACCGACGTGACGGCCCAGGTGCTCGCCGACGAGGCCGCTCGCACCCGCAATGCTCCGCTGAGCCTCGCCGACAGCCGGATCGTCGCCGGGGCCGCTCCGCCCGGCGCTGCGCCCGTGGTGACGCTGCCGTTCGGCGACGCGCAGGTCTCGGCGGTCGTCGTCCCGCCGGGGGCCTCGCTGCAGCTCCCCGACGTGCCGGTCGCGCGCTCGGCGGCGTTCCGGATCTTCGTCTCGAACGCGAGCCGCTTTCGCATTCGGCGCGCGGCGGTCGACGCCGTCCAGGGCACCAGAATCTTCCGCGTCGCCGACTTGACGGTCGCGCCGAGCGGCGCGCGCGCTTGGGAACAAGTGCTCGTGCCCCTGTCCCAGTACGCGGGGCGCAGCGTGCGGTTCCAGATTTCGGTCGAGCCGTCGGCGCCCGGCGCGCCCGGCCTCGTGGTCGCGAATGCCGCAGTGGCGCAGCTGTGACCGGCGCGATGCCGCGGCGCGGCGTGGCGCTGCTCGCGGCGGCCGGCGTCGTCGGGCTCGTCGCCGGCTGCGGTCCGTCGCACCGCACCCGAGCGACGGGTTTTCCGGACGGCGTCGACCCGTCCGTGCCGATCAGGGGCACCGCCGGCTTCGCCGACAGCTCGGGCGCGTGCTGCTGGCTCGGGAAGGAAGCCTCCTTCGGCGTGCGCGTTCCGCGCGGCGCAGCGTCGATCTGGTTGCGGCTGTACGTGCCGGACATGGTGGCCCCGGAAACGGCCAGCGTCGTCATCGACGACGGCCCGGCGCACCGCGTGGACCTCTTGTCGCGGGGCAGCGTCTTCGTCGACGTCCCGCTCGCCGCGGTGTCCCCGCAAGACCGTACGGTCCGGGTGCGCGTGACGTTCGGCCAAACCTTCGACGACGCCGGCGGCGAGAAGACGGTCATTCTCGCCGGGGTAGGAACCGACGTCTATGGCCAATGAGCAGACGAAGGTCTTGTCCGTGGTCGTTCCGGTGTACTACAACGCCGAATCGCTCCCGCCGCTCTTCACGGAGCTGCTCGCCGTGGAAGAGCAGCTGGCCGCGCGCGGCGTCGGGCTCGAGCTCATCTTCGTCAACGACGGTTCGGGTGACGACTCGCTGACCGAGCTGCTCGCGATCAAGCGCGCGCGCCCGGCGACCAAGGTGATCAGCCTGTCGCGCAACTTCGGTGCCGTCTCGGCGTCGAAAACGGGATTCGGCTTCGTCACCGGCGACGCGTTCATGATGCTGGCCGCCGACCTGCAGGACCCGCCCGCGCAGATTCTGCTCATGGTCGACCAGTGGCTGGCGGGCAGCAAGTTCGTCGTCGCGGAGCGCGCCAAGCGCAAAGACCCGTTGCCGTCCGTCGTGTGGGGCTGGCACGGAGCTGCTCGCCGTCGAAGACCAGCTCGAAGCGCGCGGCCTGGGGCTCGAACTCATCTTCGTGAACGACGGTTCGGGCGACGACTCCCTCGCCGCGCTGCTCGCGATCAAACGCGCGCGGCCGGCGACCAAGGTGATCAGTCTGTCGCGCAACTTCGGCGCCGTGTCGGCGTCGAAGACCGGGTTCAAGTTCGTCACCGGCGACGCGTTCATGATCCTGGCCGCCGATCTGCAGGATCCGCCCGCGCAGATTCTGCTCATGGTGGACCGGTGGCTCGCCGGCAGCAAGTTCGTCATCGCGGAGCGCGCGAAACGCAAAGACCCGCTGCCGTCGGTCGTGTGGGGCTGGTTCTACTACCGCATCGTCGAGGCGTTCGTGCTGCCGAGCTATCCCGCGCGCGGCGTGGATCTGATGCTCATGGACCGCGCGATGCTGCCGTACATGGCGAACAGCACCAAGAACATGAACCACAACGTGTACGCCTTCTGGCTCGGCTTCGCGCCGGTGACGCTGTACTACGACCGCCGGGAACGCGAGCACGGCAAGTCACGCTGGACGTTCGCGAAGAAGTTGAAGTTCTTCCTGGACACCATCTGCGGGTTCACCGTCGTTCCGATCCGGTTCATGTCGCTCGTCGGGTTCGTCGCGGCCGTGCTGGGCATTCTGTACGGCATCTATATCGCGGTCGCCGCGATTCACGGCCGCGTCGCCGTGCAGGGGTTCGCGACGCTCGTGGCGCTGATCAGCTTCTTCTCCGGGCTCATCCTGGTGATGCTGGGTACGCTGGGCGAGTATCTGTGGCGCGTGTTCGACGTGGTCAGCAACAAACCGGAATCCGTGATCGACGAGGCTTATCTATGAAACCCGAGCGGGACGACTTTCGCGGCCTGACGTACGACGATTTCCGCCGTCGCGCCAAGGACGACACGAAGACCGACAACGAGAAGATCGGCTTCCCCGATACGTACCGCGCCGGGGCGGAAGAGGCGATCTTCGCGGACGTCGTGAGCAAGCTGCCCGCGCTGAGCGGCACGGGGCGCACGATCGTCGACATCGGCTGCGGGTGCGGGCCGCTGGCCATGACGATCATGGCGCACTGCGCGCAGCGCGAGCACCGGCTCATCATGGTCGATTCGGCCGAGATGCTGGACCTGCTGACGCCCGCGCACGGCACCGAGCTGCGCGCGCACCGGTTTCCGGCCGACCCCGCGTTCATCGATGAGTTCGCGGGCAAGGCGGACGCCGTGCTGCTGTACAGCGTGATCCAGCACGAGTTCATCGCGGGCGATCTGTGGGCCATGTTCGATGCGGTGTGCGCGCTGCTGGCGGGCGGCGGGCGCGCGCTGTTCGGCGACATCCCCAACCGGTCGATGCGCACGCGCCTCTTCCAGAGCCCCAACGGCCGCGCGTTCCACCGCGCGTTCACCGGCACGGACACCGAGCCGCCGGTTCCCCCGTACGGCTTGACGCCGGGCGAGATCGACGACGCCGTGATCTTCGCGCTGCTGATGCGCGCGCGCAACCAGGGCATCCACGGCTTCGTGCTGCCGCAACCGGACGGCCTGCCCTTCTCGAACCGGCGCGAAGACGTGCTGCTCCATCACCCGTGAGAGCCGACATGCAGAAGAACCGCAAACTCATCCTGGTGGGCGACAGCGCGTTCGCCGAGGTCGCGTACGAGTATTTCACGCACGACTCCGGCTACGAGGTCGTCGCGTTCGCCGTCGAGCAGGAATACCTCAAGCGCGACAGCCTGTTCGGCGTTCCGGTCGTGCCGTTCGAGTCGCTGGAGCAGCGGTTCGCTCCGGCGGAGCACGAGGTCTACGTGGCGCTGGTCTACACGCAGCTGAACCGGCTGCGCACCCGGCTGAGCAAAGCGGCCAAGGCGAAGGGCTACCGCCTGGCGAGCTACATCAGCCCCCACGCCTTCGTGTGGCGCAACGTGGAGATCGGCGAGCACTGCTTCATCTTCGAGGACAACACCGTCCAGCCGTTCGTCAAGATCGGCGACAACGTCGTGCTCTGGAGCGGCAACCACATCGGCCACCATTCGACCATCGGCAACAACTGCTTCATCTCGTCGCACGTGGTGATCTCCGGCTTCGTCGACGTCGGCGAGAACTGTTTTCTCGGCGTCAACTCCACCATCGGCAACAACATCAAAATCGGCAAGGACTGCTGGCTCGCACCCGACGTCACGATCGTCAAAGACGCCGCCGACGCCGTGTTTTTCAAGCCCGGGCTCGGCGAGGTTTCCAGCCTTTCGACGCTCGAGCGGTTCAAGCTCCGGGCCTGACCGGCCGAACGCATGCACGTCTCTCGTTATTCCGAACGCGACGCCGGCGAGTGGGACGAGCTTGTCGCGCACGCACCGATGGCGACGTTCCTGCACACGCGGCGTTTCCTCGCGTACCACCGCGACCGCTTCGAGGACATGTCCGCGCTCGTCCGGAACGACGGCGGAGCGGTGCTCGGGGTTTTCCCGGCGGCAGTCGACCCGTCGGACGACCGGCGCGTGGTCAGCCATCCCGGAATCACATTCGGCGGCGTTCTGCACCCGGGTAAGCTCGCCGGCGCGAACATGATCGAGACGATGACCTGCCTGATGAGTTTCTACGGCGAGCACGGAATGAAAACGCTGCGCTACAAGGCGATTCCCTCTATCTACCACCGGCGGCCCGCGAGCGACGATCTCTACGCGCTGTTTCGCGTCGATGCAACGCGCTCGCGCTGCGATCTTTCGTGCGCCATCGACCTCGCCGACCGCGCCGAGCCCAGCTCGCGGCGCAAGCGCTCGCTGAAAAAAGCGCTCAAGGCGCAGGTCGAGGTGACCGATGGCGCGCCGCACATCGCCGAGCTATGGGACGTGATCGAGGGCAACCTCGACCGCAAGCTCGGCGAGAAGCCGGTGCACACCGCGGACGAGATCGCGTATCTCCACGCGCGCTTCCCCGACAACATCTCATTCCTCGTCGGGCGCCTGGACGGCAGGACCGTCGCGGGGGTGGTGCTCTTCGGCGGCGGCGCGGTCACGCGGTCGCAGTACATCGCGTCGAGCGCCGCCGGGTACGACGTGTCCGCGCTCGACGCGGTGTTCGAGGCGGCGATCCGGCAGGCGCGCGAGGCCGGCCGCCGGTATTTCGATTTCGGTACGAGCAACCGCAGCGGCGGCAGGGAGCTCAGCGCCAGCCTGTACGAGTTCAAGCAGGAGTTCGGCGGCGGCGGCGTCGTGCACGAGCAGTACGATCTCGAGCTGACCGCGTAGAGACGGTGAAACCATGAGCGTAAAGAACTGCCGCATCATCGAGCTGCCGCGCATCCACGACCCGCGCGGCAACTTGACGTTCATCGAGAGCGAACGCCACGTGCCGTTCCCCATGCAGCGGCTGTTCTATCTGTACGACGTGCCCGGCGGCGCGACGCGCGCCGGTCATGCGCTCAAGACGTGCCACCAGTTCTTGATCGCGACGTCGGGCAGCTTCGACGTCAAAGTCGACGACGGCACCGAGAGCGAGGTGCGCCAGCTGAACCGCTCGCACTACGGCCTCTACATCCCGCCGATGATCTGGCGCGAGGTGAGCAATTTTTCCTCGAACTCCATCTGCATGGTCTTGGCGTCGGAGTTCTACGACCCGGGCGGCTACTACCGCGAGTACGACGACTTCGTGCAAGGCGTGCGAGAGCGGGCGTCGTGACGATCCCGTTCCTCGATCTCAAAGCGCCGTACGCGGAGTTGCAAACTGATCTCGACGCTGCGTATCACCGGGTGGCTGAGCGCGGCTGGTTCGTGCTCGGCCAGGAAGTCGAAGCGTTCGAGAACGAGTTCGCGGCATATTGCGGCGCCGCGCACTGCATCGGCGTCGCGAACGGCCTCGACGCGCTGCACCTCATCCTGCGCGCGCTAGGGGTCGGCCCCGGCGACGAAGTGATAGTGCCGTCCAACACCTACGTCGCGACGTGGCTGGCCGTGTCGCAGACCGGCGCGACGCCGGTCCCCGTCGAGCCCGACGCGCGCACGTACAATCTGGACCCCGCGCGGATCGAAGCGGCGATCACGCCGCGCACGAAAGCGGTGCTGCCCGTGCACCTGTACGGGCAGGCGGCCGAGATGGACCGCATCGCGGCGGTGGCTGCGGCGCACGGGCTGAAGGTGGTCGAAGACGCCGCGCAAGCGCACGGCGCGCGCTGCGGCGGCCGCGCCGCGGGTGCGCTCGGGGACGCCGCGGGGTTCAGCTTCTATCCGGGCAAGAACCTGGGCGCGCTCGGCGACGCAGGCGCCGTGGTGACGAACGACGCGGCGCTCGCGGACGCGGTGCGCGTGCTGCGCAATTACGGCTCGCGCACGAAGTACTACAACGAGACGATGGGCTACAACTCGCGGCTCGACGAGCTGCAAGCCGCGCTGCTGCGCGTGAAGCTGCCCAAGCTCGACGAGTGGAACGAGCGCCGCAAGCGGGTGGCGGCGCGGTATCTCGCCGGCCTGGCCGGCGTGGCGGACGTCGTGCTGCCCGCCGCCGCGGCGCAGACCGAGCCCGTGTGGCACCTGTTCGTGATCCGCCACCCGCAGCGCGACCTGCTCGCCGAGCATTTGAAATCGCACGGCGTCGGCACGCTCATCCACTACCCGCTGCCGCCGCATCTCCAGCAGGCGTACGCGCAGCTGGATTTCGGCCCAGGCGATTTTCCGCTCGCGGAACGGATGGCGCGCGAGGTGCTGAGCCTGCCGATGGGCCCGCACGTGCCAGATGCCGACGCCGACCGCGTGATCGCGGCGGTGCGCAGCTTTCGCGGCGCGCCCGTCTCCGCGGCGCGCGCGTAGCACCGCGGTGCGATGGACCAAACGCGGGCACGTGTACGTGCCCGACGGCAGCCGCTGGTGGGCGCGCAAGTACGCCGCGTTCCCGACGGTGGACGTGCTGGGCGACGTGCTGCGCGTCTACTTCTCCGCGCTCGACGAGCGGAACATCGGGCGCACGGGCTACGTGGATCTGGACGCGAGCGACCCCGCGCGGATCGTCGGCGAGTCGCCCGAGCCCGTGCTCGACATCGGCGAGCTCGGCAACTTCGATGACTGCGGCGCGAACGCGTTCTCCATCGTCACGCACGAGGAGACGAAGTATCTGTACTACCAGGGCTGGCAGCGCACCGAGCAGATACCGTACCTCATCTTCAGCGGTCTTGCGACGAGCAACGGTGACGCCGCATTCGCGCGGCACGCGCGCACGCCGATCCTGGACCGCGTCGAGGACGACCCGTTCCTGCGCGGCGCGCCGTACGTCATCAACACGCCGGACGGCTTTCGCATGTGGTACGTGACGTGCCGCCGCTGGCTGCGGGACGAGCACGGGCTGCACTACGACGTCGCGATCCGGCGTGCGGTCTCGGCCGACGGCGTGCGCTGGACGGCCGACGAGGACGCGTGCATCGTGCCGGACGCGCCCCACGAGTACGCCGTCGGGCGCCCGTCGGTGCTGTACGACGACGGGACGTACCGCATGTGGTATTCCATCCGCTCGTTCAGCGAGCCCTACCGCATGGGCTACGCGGAGTCGGCCGACGGCATCGCGTGGACGCGGCGCGACGACGAGGCCGGGATCGAGCGGTCGCCCGCGGGCTGGGACTCCGCCATGATCTGCTATCCCAACGTCGTCCGCGTGGACGGCCGGCTGCTCATGTTCTACAACGGGAACCAGCACGGCGCGAGCGGTTTCGGCTACGCGGAAGCGTCGTAGCGGGCCGCGAACCAGATCGCCATGCTCGATCAAGATGTCAGTTCGTACGGCGTGCTCGAGGCGCCCGAGGCGGGCGACGACACCGATCTGAAGGTCGAAGAGCTCACCCGAATCGGCTACACCGTCGTCGAGAGCGGGCTGCCCGACGCCAAGCTCGACGCGATGCGCGCCCGGCTGGAGACCGTCTACGCCCGCCAAGCCGCGGAGCTCACCGCGGCGTCGCTCGACGCGACGAACGACGCCGACGTCGCGCGCTGCCTCATCGCCTACGACGAGTGCTTCTTCGAGCTGGCCGTCAACCCGGCGCTCTTGGCGTTCTGCACGCGCCTCTTCGGCGAGAGCTTCGTGCTGCTGCAGCAGAACGGCGTGATCAACCGCCCGTCGCGCGCGCACTACCAGCTCAAGTGGCATCGCGATCTCCCGTTTCAGCACTGGGTCGCGTCGCGCCCCGTCGCGGTGGCGGCGCTCTTTTGCCTCGACCCGTTCAACGCGACCACGGGCGGAACGTACGCGCTGCCCGGCAGCCAGCGTCACGAGTCGTTTCCGTCCGACGCGTTCGTGCGCCGGCATCAGCACGTGATGACGGCCGCGCCGGGCAGCTTCATCGTGATGGACGCGCTGATGTATCACCGGACGGGAAAGAACCAGTCGGAGCAGATTCGCCGCGGCGTCAACCATTTGATCGGCCTGCCGTTTCTCGCGCAGCAGATCGACATTCCGCGCATGCTCGGCGGTGCGCACGCCGGCGATCCCGTGCTCGCCCGGTATCTGGGTTACAAGTGGAACCCCGCGGCGAGCATCGAAGACTGGCGCACCGGCCGCATCACCCGCACGTGAACGTGCATACCGCACCGCACAATTCAGGAGACCCTCAGATGCATCGCGCGATCGTAGAAGTCTACCGCTGCCCGTATTCGGGTGAGCGGTTGCGCGCCGACGGAGTGGCGCAGGACGCGGGCGAGATCGGCAACGGGACGCTCGTGTCCGAAAGCGGGCTGCGGTATCCCGTGATCGAGGGCATGGCGCATCTGATCCGGCCGGAAAAGGAGTCGTACAGCCCCGAGGAAGAGCGCGAGAAAGAGTACTACGAGGCGACGGCGCGCGGCTACGACGCGGTCATCGAGTGGCTCTTCCAAAGCTTTCGCGAAGACGAGCAGACCGTCCGGCGCAAAATGGTCGACCTCTTGGAGATCGCGCCGCATCACCGCGTGCTCGAGACGGGCGCCGGCACGTGCCGCGACACGGTGGAGATCGCCAAGCGCTTGGGACCGCAGGGTGAACTGTTCGTGCAGGACCTCTCCCCGCACATGCTCTCGATCGGCCGCGAGCGCATGCGCGCGCAGGGCCTGCTCGACGGCAGCCACGGCCGCATCGAGTTCGTCATCGGCAATGCCACGCGGCTGCCGTTCGAGGACGGCGTGCTCGACGCGGCGTACCACTTCGGCGGCTTCAACTTGTTCAGCGACAAGAAGACCGCGCTGCGCGAGATGGCGCGCGTCGTGCGGCCGGGCGGCAAGGTCGTCGTCGGCGACGAGGGCATCGCGCCGTGGCGCCGGCACACCGAGTACGGCGCGATCCTGATGAACTCCAACAAGCTCTACACGTACGAGCCGAAGCTCGACGAGCTGCCCGACGCCGCGCGCGAGGGCGGCGTGCGCTGGGTGATCGGCGACGCGTTCTACGTCATCGACTTCCGCGTCGGCGACGGGCCGCCGGAGATCGATCTCGACCTGCCGATCCAGGGCCGGCGCGGTGGCACGCACCGCACGCGGTATTTCGGCGCGCTCGAGGGCGTGACGCCCGAAGCGAAGGCGATCGCCCAAAAGGCCGCCGAAGCGAGCGGCCTGTCGATGCACGAATGGCTCGAACGCGCCGTGCGCTCCGCGGCGGGCAACGGCTGACCGCGTCGCGAAACGGCCGGGCCGTGCCCGAGACGTTGACGAAGTACAGCAACCTGCTTGCCGACTGGCTGGTCGAGCTGGGCTACACGCACTGCTTTTTCGTCGCCGGCGGCAACATCATGCACCTGCTCGACGCGCTGCGCGTGCGCATGACGTGCGTCCCGGTCGTGCACGAGGTCGCCGCGGGCATCGCGGCGGAGTATTTCAACGAGGCCGGCGGCCCGGGCAAGGCGTTCGCGCTGGTGACGGCGGGCCCGGGACTGACCAACATCGTCACCGCGGTCGCCGGCGCGTGGCTGGAAAGCCGGGAGCTGCTCGTCATCGGCGGGCAAGTGAAGTCGACGGACCTGGCGACGGGCGGCATCCGCCAGCGCGGGATCCAAGAGGTCGACGGCGTCGCGATCGTCCGCCCGATCTGCGTGCGCGCGGTCCGCGTCGAGACGCCGCTGCCGCGGCGCGACATCGAGGAGGCGATCGCCGCGGGCACCGCCGGTCGCAAGGGCCCCGTGTTCCTGGAGATCTGTCTGGACGCGCAAGGCGCGCCCGTCGACCCCGCCGCGCTCGGCGCGCCGTACCGGCCGGCCGCCGGAACCGGAGCGGTCGCGGCGGCGGCGGCGGTGGCGCGCGCGGCCGCGCCCGAGGTCGCCCGCCTCGTCCGCGAAGCGCGGCGCCCCGTGCTGCTCCTCGGCGGCGGCGTGTCGCGCGGCGCCGCCGCGCGCGTGCGTTCGCGGTTGCGCGACGCGAGCGTCGCCGTGATGGCGACGTGGAACGGGCTGGACCGCGTCGACGCGCGCGATCCGAATTACGCCGGGGCGCCCAACACTTGGGGGCAGCGCTCGGCCAACGTGCTGCTCCAGCAAGCCGACGTGCTCGTCGCGCTCGGCTCGCGGTTGGGCCTGCAGCAGTCCGGGTTCAATTACCGCGAGTTCGCGCCGCTGGCGACCGTGGTGCAGGTCGACATTGATGACGCCGAGCTGCGCAAGGGCCATCCGCACGTCGAGCTCGCCGTGCGCGGCGACGCCGACGCGATGCTTGAAGCGCTGCTCGCCGAGGATCTGGGCGAGCACCGCGAGTGGCTTGCGTTCTGCCGCGAGGTGCGCCACGAGCTTCCGCTCGCGGACCCGGAGAACCGGCACGACCCGGGCTACGTCGACCCGTTCGAATTCAACCAGGCGATCTCGGCGCTGATGAAGCCCGACGACGTGGTGATTCCCTGTTCGAGCGGCGGCGCGTTCACGTCGGCGATGCAGGCGTTCGACCAGCGCTGGGGCCAGACCATCATCACGAACAAAGCGCTCGCTGCGATGGGCTACGGGTTGTCGGGCGCGATCGGCGCCGCGTTCGCGCGGCCCGACCGGCGCGTCGTGCTGTTCGAGGGCGACGGCGGGTTCTCGCAAAACCTCCAGGAGCTCGCCACGGTGTCCGTCAACTCCCTGCGGCTCAAGATGTTCATCGTCAGCAACGAGGGTTACGCGTCGATCCGCATGACGCAGCGCAACTATTTCGGCGGCGAGTACGTCGGCTGCGACGTCGGTTCGGGGCTCGGGTTCCCGCGCTGGGACGTGCTGTTCTCCGCGTACGGCATCCCGGCGCTGCCATTGGCGCCGAGCGGTTTGAGCACGCCGGGATTCACCGAGCTGTTCGACGCGCCGGGCCCCGCGGCGTTCATCGTCCCGGTCGATCCCGAGCAGACGTATTTTCCGAAGATCAGCAGCCGCGTGACGGCGAGCGGATCGATGGAGTCCGCCCCGCTGCACCTGATGACACCCGATCTGCCCGCCGACGTCGCGGCGCGCGTCATGCCCTACCTCTCCACCGAGAGTCTGCTGAACCGATGAACGCGACCGAACGCCAGATGGTCGAGATCCTGCGCCGCGGCGTGCAGTCGTACGGCTACGTCTCCGTCAAAGCAGAGTTCGAGGCCGAAGGCACGCGCACCGACGAGCTGCTGCGGCTGGTCGAGATCGCGCACGCCGCCAAGCTCGAGCTCACCGTGAAGATCGGCGGCTGCGAAGCCATGCGCGACCTGCTCGAATCCAAGCAGATCGGCGTGCGCTACATCGTCGCGCCGATGGTCGAGACGGCGTACGCGCTCTCGAAGTACATCGCCGCCAAAGAGACGGTGTACAGCGCGGACGAAGCGCAGGACACCGAGTTCCTGTTCAACATGGAGACGATCACCGGCTACGACAACCGCGCGTCGATCGTCGAGCTCGCCGCCGGCAAACCAGGCACGAATGGCGTCGTGTTCGGGCGGGTCGACTTCGTCGGCTCGCTGCGCCACGACCGCGACAGCATCAACGACGACGACGTCACCGACCGGGTCGTCGACGTCGCGGCGCGCTGCGGCAAGGCGGGGCTCGACCTCGTCGTCGGCGGCGGCGTGTCACGCGACGCGATTCCGGCGCTGCGCCGCATCCGCGCGACGCACCTGACGCGCTTCGAGACGCGCAAGGTCGTGTTCGCCGCGTCGGCGCTCGACGAGCCGTCGATCGAGCAGGGCTTGCTCAACGCCGTGCACTTCGAGCTGCTGTGGCTGATCAACAAGCGCGCGTACTACGGCTCGATCCACAGCGAGGACGACAAGCGCATCCAGATGCTGGAGAAGCGCTGGAACGTGCTCAAACAGCCGGTCGGCTGAAACGTGCGGCTGATCTCGATCGTCGTTCCCGCGTACAACGAGTCCGAGTGCGTCGACGAGCTGGCCGCGCGGCTGCAAGCGGTGTTCGCACCGCTCGCCCCGCGCTACGACTTCGAAGCGATCATCGTCGAAAACGGCTCCGCGGACGACACGTACGAGAAGCTGCTCGCGATCCGCGCGCGCGACCCGCGCTTCAAGATCGTGCGCCTCTCGCGCAACTTCGGCGCCGAAGGCGGTGCGACCGCGGGGCTGCTGCACGCCACGGGGGACGCGGCCGTGCTCATGTGCGCCGATCTGCAGGACCCGCCCGAGGTCATCCCGCGCTTCATCGAGCGCTGGGAAGAAGGCTACGAGAACGTCTACGGCATCATCACGAGCCGCAGCGACGAAGGCGTCGTGCGGCGTGTGGCGACGGCGGCCTTCTACTGGCTGATCAACAAGCTCAACGACCGGCCGGTGCCGCGCAACGTCAGCGATTTCCGGCTCGTCGACCGCCGCGCGTACGAGGCGCTCAACGGCATGCGCGAGCGCAACCGCATGCTGCGCACGATGTGGGGCTGGATCGGCTTCAAGTCCGTCGGGGTCGAGCACACGCGCCCGCCGCGCTTCGGCGGCAAGTCGACGTACGCGTTCTTTCGCAACGTGCGCTTCGCGTTCAACGGCATCATCGCCAGCTCGGTCGCGCCGCTGAAGTTCATCCCGCAGTTCGGGATCGTGCTGTCGGCGCTGTCGTTCGTCACGCTGATCGTGCTGGCCATCGACTGGTTCACCTTCGGCGTCCCGTTCGCCGGGTACGGCACCATCGTCGCGCTGATGCTGCTCATGTTCGGGCTGCTGTTCCTGTTTCTGGGCGTGATCAGCGAGTACGTCGGCATGATCTTCGAGGAGGTCCGCGCGCGGCCGTCGTTCATCGTGTCCGCGGAGCACGGCTTCGACGACGAGCCGCCCAGCGTCGCGAGCAGCGCGGACGGCGCGTTCGACCGTGTCCGCACGTAGCGTCCTGATCACCGGCGCGGCGCGCGGCATCGGCGCCGCGATCGCGGCACGCTATCGCGCGGACGGCTGGCGCGTCGTCGCCCCGTCGCGCGCCGAGTTGGATCTGTCTGACGCTGCGGCGGTCGAGCGCTTCTGCGCGCGCGACGACGTGGACGAGATCGACGTGCTGGTCAACAATGCCGGCGAGAACGTGCTCGGCCGGATCGACGCGCTGCCCGACGCGGACCTGCGCCGCATGATGCAGACGAACCTGTTGTCCGTGTGGTCGCTGCTGCGCCGCTTCGCCGGCCCCATGGCGCAACGCGGATGGGGCCGCGTCGTCAACGTCGCGTCGGTGTACGGCATCAAGAGCCGCGCGGCGCGCGGCGCCTACACGGCGAGCAAAGCCGGGCTCATCGGGCTCACCAAGACGGCGGCGATCGAGTACGGCGCGGGCAACGTGCTGGTCAACGCGATCGCGCCGGGCTTCGTGGACACCGACCTCACCCGCCGCAACAACACGCCGGAGCAGATCGCGGCGCTGTGCGCGCAGGTACCGCTGGGGCGGCTCGCGTCGACC
This sequence comes from Vulcanimicrobiota bacterium, assembly GCA_963723635.1. Lineage (GTDB taxonomy): Bacteria > Vulcanimicrobiota > Vulcanimicrobiia > Vulcanimicrobiales > Vulcanimicrobiaceae > Vulcanimicrobium. The sequence goes on from CAVRRP010000032.1 coordinate 71,288, forward strand.
GGCGAGATCGCGGTGCTGGCGGCGTGGCTGGGCGGTGAGGCGAACACCTACGTCACCGGCCAGACGATCGCTATCGACGGAGGCTTCCTGATCCAATGATCGCGCACGCCGCTCCGCTGACCGTCCGGTCGTCGCAAGGCGACTACACCGTCGAGCCGTTCGCGGACGTCGCTTCGCTGGCCGCGGCGGTCGCCGCGGTGCCCGAGCCGTTCGTCATCATCGACGAGCGCATCGCGGCGCTGTACGGCGACGCGTTCGCCGCGTTCGCGCATACGCCGCGGCACACGCTGCCCGCCGCCGAGTCGGAGAAGACGCTGCACGGGGTCGAGCGGGCGCTGCTGGCGCTGCAGGCGGCGCGCGGCAGCAAGCGCACGACGGTGGTCGCGATCGGCGGCGGCATCGTGCAAGACGTCTCCACGCTGAGCGCGCACCTGTGGTACCGCGGCGTGCCGTACGTCTACGTGCCGACCACGCTGCTCGCGATGGCCGACAGCTGCATCGGCGCCAAGAGCGCCGTCAACCTCGGCGCGTTCAAGAACCAGCTCGGCACGTTCCAGTCGCCGCAGCGCGTGCTGGTGTGCGAGCAGTTCGTCGACACGCTCGACGCCGATGACGTGCGCTCCGGCTACGGCGAGATCGTCAAGCTGGCGATCATCGACTCGGCGGGCGCGTTCGCGCGGCTGCGCGACGACGTGACCGCGACCGGTTTTCGCGGGCCGTTCCTGGCCGCGCACGTGCGGGCGAGCCTGGAGACCAAACGCCGCATCATCGAGATCGACGAGTACGAGCGCGACCTGCGCCGCATCCTCAACTACGGGCACACGTTCGGCCACGCGCTCGAGTCGGTAACGGAGAACGCGGTCCCGCACGGCCTCGCGGTCGCCTGGGGCGTCGACGTCGCGAACTTCGTCGCGTGGCGGCTGGGGCTGCTCGACCGCACCGTGTACGAGGACGTGCACGCGTTCATCGCGCGCTGCTTCGCGTACCGCCCGTCGCGCGCGTACGACGCCGCTGCGCTCGTCGCGGCGATGAAGCGCGACAAGAAAGCGTCGGCGGGCTCTGTCGCGCTGATCCTGGCGCGCGCGCTGGGCGACGTGCGCGTCGTCCCGACGCCGCTGGACGCGGCGCTGGAGGCGCTGATCACGGACTACGTCGCCGCGGAGGACGTCTTCGCGCGCTGAGCGCGGTGGAACGCCAGCGTGCGCGCGATCGCGTCGTCGAGCGCGACCGTACGCCGCACGCCGAGCTCGGCGGCGATGCGCGACGAATCGGGGACGTACCGTTCGGCAAGCGCGCCCGCGACCGGCGCGCGCGCGACCTCCACGCCGACGTCGTCGCCGGCTGCGCGCGCGATGCGCGCCGCGAGCTCGCGGATCGTGACCGCTTCATCGGACCCCACGTTGTACGCGCGCCCGTCGGCGCCGCGCGCGAACACGGCCAGACACCACGCGATCATGTCCGTCGGGTAGAGATACGACCGGTACGGCGTGCCGTCGCCGCCGATGCGCACCGGCCCGCCCGCCAGCGCGTCGCGCACGAAGTTTCCCGCGGCGAAGTGCGCGCCGAGCGGCAGACCGGGCCCGAGAAACGCAAACAACCGCGCGACGCGCACGCGCCCGGTGCCGCGCGCCTGCGCGATGGCAAACGCGAGCTCCGCGACGCGCTTGCCTTCGTGATACGCGGACCGCGGATCGAGCGGATCGGGCGCGCCGCCGTACGTCTCGGGGACGTGCGCGAGCTCGGGCGGCTGGCGGCCGTAGACCGCGCCCGAGCTGGTGAACAGCACGGGGATCGCGCCGCTGCGCTCGACCACGTCGCGCAGCACGCCGCGCACGCCGTCGACGATGACGGCCAGCATGGCGTCCGGCTGCGCTTCGTTCAGCGCCGCGCTCGCGGGCGTCGCGGCATGGACCACGCCGTCGTACGCGCCGTCCACGACCGGCGCCGCAACGTCGCCGCGCACGAAGCGAAACGCCGAATGAGCCGCGAGCCGCGGCGCGCTGCGCGCGAACGCCTCGGGATCGCGCGTCAGCACGTCCAGGCGAATCCCGGTGTTCAGCCGGTCGTTCGCGTGCGCGATGGCGGCGAGCAGCCATGCGCCGACGAAGCCCGTACCGCCGGTGACGTACAGCCGCGCATTCGCGAAGCGGCGCAGATCGTCGGCGGCGGCGTCGAGGATGTCGTCGAGATCCCGCTGCGGCGCGTCCACGCTCGCGGCGCTGCTCAGCTCACCGATGGAATACTACGCGGGCACGCCGCTGCGCTCGCCGGCCTCGGCGATCGCGCGCGCGATGAAATCGATCTCGGCGTCGCCGAGCCCGGGAAACGTGCCGACCCAGAACACGTCGTTCATGATGATGTCCGCGTTGGTGAGCTCGCCGACGACGCGATACGCGATCTCGGCGTACGCGGGCTGGCGCACGAGGTTGCCCGCAAACACGAGCCGCGTGCCGATCTTGCGGTCGTTGAGCCGCTGCACCAAGTCGTTGCGGTTGATCGGCGCGCCGGGCATCACGCGAATGGGATAGCCGAACCATGATGACGAGCCGCCCGCGGCTTCGCCCGGCAGCGCGAGCCACGAAACGTGCGCGAGCTTTTCCGTCAGCCGCTCGGCATTGCGGCGCCGCGCCGCGATGAACGCGTCGACTTTCTCGAGCTGCGCAACGCCGACCGCGGCTTGCATGTCGGTCAGCTTGAGGTTGTAGCCGATGTGGCTGTACGTGTATTTATGGTCGTAGCCGTGCGGCAGCTCGCCGAGCTGCCAATCGAACCGCTTGCCGCACGTGTTGTCCTTGCCGGGCGCGCACCAGCAGTCGCGGCCCCAGTCGCGGATCGACTCCACGATCTTGCGCAGCTTCGGCGACCGCATCATCACCGCGCCGCCCTCGCCCATCGTCATGTGGTGCGCGGGATAAAAGCTGACCGTCGCGAGGTCGCCGAACGTGCCGACCTGCTGACCGTTCCACGTCGCGCCGACCGCGTCGCACGTGTCTTCGATCATCCACAAGCCGTGCGCGCGGCAGAAGTCGCGCACGGCTTCGGGGTCGTACGGGTTGCCCAGCGTGTGCGCGATGATGACCGCGCGCGTCTTGGGCGATAGCGCGCGCTCGAACTGCGCCAGGTCGGCGTTGTACGTGCGCAGCTCGCTGTCGACGAACACCGGCACGCAGCCGGCCTGCACGATCGGGTTGACCGTCGTCGGGAAGCCGGCGGCGGCGGTGATCACCTCGTCGCCCGGGCGCAGCCGCCGCTCGCCCAGCTCCGGCGACGTGAGCGCCATGAACGCGCACAGGTTCGCGCTGGAGCCCGAGTTGACGAGGACGCACTCGCGGATGCCGAACCAGCGCGCGAACTCTTTCTCGAACTGCAGCGCGTAGCGGCCCGTCGTCAGCCAGAAGTCGAGCGAGCTGTCGACCAGCGACACCAGCTCGCGCTCGTCGAACGCGCGGCCGCTGACGGGAACGGCGTCTTCGTCGGGGACGAACGTGCGCGGCTCGTACGCCGCGCGAAAATAGTCGCGCGTCTTCTCGAGGATCTCCGCGCGCAGCGCCGCGGCCGCCGGGCTCGCGCCGTTCTCGCGCAGCATCAGACCGCCGCCTCCGCGCGAACCGAAAGATGATCGCGATACCATTCGACCGTTTCAATCAGCCCGTCGTCGAGCGTCCAGCCGGCGCGCCACCCCAGCCGCTCGCGTGCCTTGCTCGCGTCGAGCGTCTGATCGCGAATTTCCATCGACGCAGTATTCAGCACGACGGGATCCGGGTCGGCGTGCATCACGCGCCCGATCGCGTCGACGATCTCGCGCACCGTCGCTCGCGACTGCGGGCTGAAGTTGAATGCCTCGCCTGCGATGTCCGCGCGGTCAGACGCCTCCGCGAGCGCGACATACGCGTCGACCACGTCCTTGACGTAGATATAGTCGCGAATCGGTCCGCCGTCGCTGCGCAGCACGGGCCGCTCGCCGCGCAGCAAACTGCGAATCGTGCCCGGCACGATGCGGCTCCAGTTCAAGTCCCCGCCGCCGTAGATGTTGCCGCAGCGCGCGATCGTCACCGGCAAGCCGTAGGTATGATGATACGTGGTGGCAAGCAGGTCGGTGCAGCTCTTGGAGACGTCGTACGGGTGCTTGCCGGCCAGCGGCATGTCTTCGGTGTAGGGCAGCACCGGCGAGTCGCCGTACGCTTTGTCGCTGGATGCCACGACGAATGCCGTGACCAGCGGCTGCAACCGGCGCGCTGCTTCGAGCAGGTTGTACGTACCGCGAATGTTGGATTCGAAACACTCGAGCGGGTCACGCAACGCGGTGCCGACGATCGTTTGTGCGCCGAGGTGGAATACGACCTCGCACTCGTGTGCGTTGATCGCGCGCATGCAGTCCTCGATGTTGGCGAGGTTGCCGCGTACGACGCTGCACGCGCGGTCGATACCTGCCGTATAAAAGCGCGATTGCGGATCGTCGTCGAGCACCAGCGCAACGACGCTCGCGCCGCGGCGCCCGAGCGCTTCGCACAGCCACGAGCCGACGATTCCGGTCGCACCGGTGACCAGCGCGCGACGGCCGTCCCAGTGATTACCGTTCATCCCGACTCGCCGATCCGCTCTCGATGAAAACCGCGTCCACAACCCGTCAAAGATAGGTCGCAGGAGCGAGATATCCTGTCGCAAAAGCCGGAGGGCCGGATTGGGGCGCCACAGCTTCCGGTCGTGTCTGCCTGCTGGAGGAGCATCTTTGAGTAACGCGACCACCGGGACGGCGGCGCTGGATCCGCCTGGGCCGCGCACCAGCGCGCGCACGGTCGTGGCGTGGATCGTCGCCGCTCAGGCCGTCCTTTTAGTCGTCGCGCTGTCGTGTTTTTGGGTCCGCGTGTTCTATTTCGGCGACGTGGACGTCCTGGCAATCCTGTCGTCCAACCGAAGTGACATGCCGCCCGTGCGGGTCGTTCCGTGGCAGCTGGGCGTTCACATCTTCGGTGATTTCATCTTTCCGTACGCGCAGGCGATCGTCCCCAACCCGTGGACCGACTACACGCCGGCCCCTACGTCCACCTCATATCCGCCGGCGCTCATGCTCATTTTCAAGCTGTTCACGCTGCTTCGATACGAGGTCGCGCTCACGATCTATCTCGCGCTCAACATCGCGTGCATGACGATGCCGGTTGCAATCGCGGCTCGGCGCCTCACGCTACGATCGCGCATTGGTCGCGTTGTGTCTGCTGGTATTTCCTGTCGTTCCCGTTTCTGATGGTGGTCGATCGCGGCAACGTCCAAGGGCTCCTTATCGTGCCGCTGTATCTTTTCGCGGTCGCGTGGCGCAACGGCCGATGGCGCTGGGTAGCGATCGCGATCGCCGTCCTCGCGGCGCTGAAGCTGTATCCCGCGCGTGCTCGTGCATTGTGTTGCTCGCGGAACGACGCTTCCGCGATGCCGTATTTTCGCTCGCTGCAGCTGCCGCCGCGACGCTCGTTCTTTTCGCGTGTGTTTCCGGGCGGTTTCCGCGCCACCATGCGAGGCTTTCTTGCGGCCCTGGTGCCATTCGCCGTGCCGACACCCGATCGCATCATCGTGGGCAACTACTCCGGTGCTCGGGCATGCTGGCAAATTTTTGCGCCGCGTTGCTTCGGTGTCGCCTCACCGCAGTTGCATGGCTGCTCGGGCATCCATGGCTTTTCGGCTTGATCTATCTGGCCGCTGCCGCGGCGGTCGTCTTCGCGCGCAGACTACCGTTCGTGGTTCGGCATGGCGTGCGCGCTGTCCGTGCTCACGTTCTCGCTCCCGCTCTCGTACGGCTATACGTTATCGTTCATCGTCATCATCATCGCCGAGCTCATGCGCGCCGCGGTGCGGATGACGCGAAGCCGGTCTTCCGCGGCCTTTGGCGCATTGCGCTGGCCGTCGCCGTGACAGCGACCTTGCGCCTTGGCCGTTTCCGCTCCCGATCGGGCAGCTCGGTCGGTACGATCTTGGTCCCTGCAGCGTGGATCGCGCTCGTGATCACCGCCTTGTCGCCGGTTACAGCGGCGCGCTGCGTTCGATCCTGGTGCGGCGCAGCGAGGCGTGAGGAATTAGCGCGCGGCGGCCGGCGAGCGAACCCACGGCGCGCTGCCGGACGCCCACAGCTCTTCGAGATGCCGTTTGTCGCGCAGCGTGTCCATGGGCTGCCAAAAACCGTCGTGCAGGTAGCACGAGAGCTGGCCGTCGTTCGCGAGCCCCGCGAGCGGCTCGTGCTCGAGCAGCGTGTGGTCGCCGTCGATGCGGTCGAAGACGTCGGGCTCGAACACGAAGAAGCCGCCGTTGATCCAGCCTTCGCTCATCTGCGGTTTCTCTTCGAACGACGTGACCTGCGTGCCGTCGATCTGCAGCGCGCCGAAGCGCGCGGGCGGGCGCACCGCGGTGAGCGTCGCGAGCCGCCCCTCGCGGCGGTGAAAAGCGAGCACGTCGCGCACGTCCACCGACGCGAGGCCGTCGCCGTACGTGCACATGAACGTCTCGTTGCCGATGGTGTCGCGCAGGCGCTTCACGCGCCCGCCGGTCATCGTGCCCAGCCCCGTGTCGATGAGGTGCACTTTCCAGCGCTCCGCGAGCCGCTCGCGCACGACGTCGACCTGCCCCGTCGCCAAGTCGATCGTCAGATCGTTGTTGTGCGCCCAGAACGCGTGGAAATATTCCTTGACGATCTCTTGCTTGTAGCCCAGCGCGATCACGAACTCGTTGAAGCCCGCGCTCGAGTAGATGTTGAGCAGGTGCCAGAGGATCGGCTTGCCGCCGATCTCGACCATGGGTTTGGGTTGGTTCGCGGTTTCTTCCGAGAGGCGCGTGCCGAGCCCGCCGGCGAGGATGACGGTCTTCACATCGCCGCGGCTAGAACGTCCTGACCTTCAGCAGGTCGCTCGCGCGAAACACGGCTTCGACTTGCGCGAGCGTCTCGGGCTTGGCGAAGTACGCGACGACGCTGCGCCCCGCGCCGAGCGCGTCGACGTAGTTGTCGACCTGGTCGTCGGGGATCTCCAGATCGCCGAGCCGGTCGGCCAAGCCCTCGTTGCGGAAGTAGCGCGTGCCGTAGCCGCCCGCGGTCGGGACGCCGCTGGTGACGCCGGGCACGCCGGTGCCCTGGCCGCCGCCCGTCATCAAGCCGGGATTGGTGAGGCCCATGGACGACGCCGCGCCCTGGGTGGAGTCGTCGGGTCCGATGAGCTGGATCGGATCGAGCGGCAGGCCCGCCGCTTTGAGCGCCGCTTCGAGCGCCGTTGTGTCGCCGTTCTGGGAGATGCCGGTCACGACCAGACCCACGCAGTACCTCTCTCGGATGGCGGCCCACGCACTGCGCGTGAAGCCTTCGCGTGCGGACGTTCGCCCGAGCCGCACTCGACTCTTGGCGGTTACCCGCCCGTTTGCCGCACCGCGCGCGCCAAGCGCGCGATCCCTTCGGCGATGCGCGCCTCCGGCATCGCCGAGAAGTTGAGCCGCATCCCGTCGCCGCGCTCCTTGTTCGGATAGAACGGCCGGCCCGGGACGAACACGACCCCGTCGCGCACGGCGACACTGGAACAGCTCCTCGGTGTCGACGCCGCCGCCGACCGTCGCCCACAAGAACATCCCGCCGTCCGGAACGTTCCAGCGCACGTGCGCCGGCATCTCGCGCGCCAGCGCCGCGAGCATCGCGTCGCGCCGCGCGCGGTACGTCGCGCGGACGCGCGCGAGGTGCGCGTCGAGCCGCGCGTCGTCCTCGACGTACGCGTGGAAGACGTACTGCGCGTACGAGCTGGAGAAGAGGTCCGCGCCTTGCTTGGCGGTGACGACCTTCTCGCGCAGGTCGCGGTCGGGGATCACCATCCACGCGACGCGCAAACCCGGCGCGACGATCTTCGACCCGGTGCCCAGATACGTCACGGCGCCGCGCGCGGCGGACGCCAGCAGCGGCGGCGGCGCCGCGCGGTCGAACGACAGCTCGCCGTACGGATCGTCTTCGAGGATCGGCACGCCGAAGCGCGCGCAGATCTCCGCGACGCGCGGGCGGCGTTCTTCGGCGAGCGTGTTGCCGGTCGGGTTCTCGTAGTTCGGGACGAGGTACAAGAACTTGGGCAGCGGGTCGGCCGTGCGCAGCGCGGCGTCGAGCGCCTCGGGAACGATGCCGTGCTCGTCCGCCGCGATCGGCAGATAGCCGGGCTCGTACGCGTCGAAGGCTTGGATCGCGCCGAGGTACGACGGGTTCTCGAGCGCGACGACGTCGCCCGCATCGAGGAAAACGCGCGCGAACAGGTCGAGCCCTTGCTGCGAGCCGCCGGTGATCACGACGTCCTCGGGGCTCACGTCCACGTGCTGGCGCGCGCCGACGCGCGCCGCGACCCACGCGCGCAGCTCCGGGATTCCGTCGGTGACGGAGTACTGCAGCGCGGCGGCGCCGCGCGTGCGCATGATGCGGTCCTGCGCCGCCGAGACGTCCTCGACCGGGAAGAGGTCCGCCGCGGGCAGCCCGCCGCCGAACGAGATGACCGCCGGGTCTTGGGTGACCTTGAGCATCTCCCGGATCGTCGACGGCCGCAGCCGCCCGACCCGCCGCGCCAGCCGCGGCGACGGCATCACGATGTCCATGCCGTTCACGTTCCCGAAAACGAGCGCGGGTCCGCTCGCCCGCCCGGCGGCCTGCTCGACCAAATCTTCGTAAAGGCGACGGGTGAGGATCCCGCGCCGAGCGGAAACGTAGGCCGCATGGAACCGGACGCCGCCGCGGGCGAGCGCCCGGCGTGCTTCGTGCACGCCGGCACCCACAAGACCGGCACGACGGCGATTCAGCGCTTCCTTGCCGGCAACCCCGAAGCACTCGCGCGGGCCGGACTCTATTACCCGCAGGCCGGCCGCCGCAGCGGCGACGCTTCCCGGGCACCACGACGTCGTGTCCGAGCTGCGCGAGCGCCCCGCGCCTGGCAGCCTTCGCGGGGACGCTCGCGGCGGTGACCGCGGAGATCGCCCGCGTGCGGCCGCAGAGCGCGTGCTTGAGCTCGGAGGGCTTCGGCATGCTGCACGAGCGCGAAGACGCGCTCGTCGCCTTGCGTGATGCGATCGCGGCGGCCGGCTACCGCGCGCGGATCGTGCTGTACGTCCGCGCGCAGGACGAGTACGCGGAGTCCCTCTACGCGGAGCTCGTCAAGCACGGGCTGACGCGCTCGGCCGCGGATTTCTTCGGCGACATCATGCAGCACGGCGTCGCGAACAAGCCCGGCCGGACGTACCTTTTCGCGTACGGCCGGCTGGTCGAGCGCTTCGCGAGCGTGTTCGGCGACGATGCGATGATCGTCCGCGGCTACCGCGACATCGGCCGCCCTGACGCGCTCGTGCTCGACTTCTTCGGCGCGGTCGGCGCGGCGGGGCTGGTGCCGCCCGGCTCCGTCGCCCAGCCGGCGGCGTACGACAACTTGCGCCCGACGACCGGGGGCGTGATCACCCGCCTCTTCGCGAACACCGCGGCGCTGCTCGGCGACGAGCAGCTCGCCGAGGCCGGCGCCGAGCTGGTCGCGCACCATGCCGCCGACGCGAGCGAACCGTTCCGGCCGCTGGCGCCGAACGAGCGCGAACGGGTCACGGCGCGCTTTGCGGACGACAACGCGCGGCTCGTTGCGCGCTGGAAGGTCGAGCCGCTACCGTTCGAGCGGCGCCGAACGCAGCGGCTCGAGTCCGAGCCGACGCGCCGGGCGCGCGCGCTCTTCGCGCGCGCGGAAGAGATTCGCGCCGAGCGCTTGGCGAAGGCGAACGGCTTGATTCCAATCAAACGCTAATCGTCGTCCGTGGCAGCTCCGAGATTCGTCACCGACAATACAGCGAATCATGGATCTCCGCTCGCTCGTCGCAAGACCGCTCGTGCTTCATTCACGCCGGCACGCACAAGACGGGCACGACGGCGATCCAACGCTTCCTTGCCGGCAACCGCGAACCGCTGGCGCGCGCGGGATTCTACTATCCGCACAGCGGCTGCTGGCGCCCGGAGTTCCCCGGCCACCACAACCTCGTGTTCGAGCTCACCGGCGACGCGCGCTACGATCCCGCGGCCGGAACGCTGAGCGATCTGACCCGCGAGCTCGCTCGCGTGCGAGAACGCGGACGCATGCTTGAGCTCCGAAGCGTTCGAGTATCTGCACGTGCGCGAGGACGCGCTCGTCGCGCTGCGCGACGCGATCGCCGGGCTCGGCTTCCGGCCCCGCATCGTGCTGTACGTGCGCGCGCAAGACGACTACGCCGAGTCGCTCTACACCGAGCTCGTGAAGCACGGCATGCCGGCGTCGTTCGCGGAATTTCTCGACGGCGTGATCGCGCGCGGAATCGTCCGCTACGATCGCGGTTGGGCGTACCGCTTCGACTACACCAAGCTGGCGGACCGCTTCGCGAGCGTCTTCGGCGCCGATGCGGTGATCGTGCGGCGCTATCGTGACGAGGGAACGGCCGGCGCGCTCGTCGCCGACTTTTTCGACGCGGTCGGCGTCGCCGCGCCCGCTGGCCTCCAGCCGGCCGAGTACGACAATTTCCGCTTGACGACCGGCGGCGTCATTCGGCAGCTCTTCGCCAACACGGCGGCGCACCTGCGCGACGACCACCTCGCCGAGGCGGGTGCGGAGCTCGTCGCGCGTTGTGCGGACGAAGCGAGCGCGCCGTTCCGGCCGCTGCGCCGGCGCGACCGCGCGCGCGTGACGGCGCGGTTCGCCGACGACAACGCGCAGCTCGCGCGGCGCTGGCCCGCGGCCGCGGGTCTGGGGGAACCGTTGCTCGCGCGCCGGCTCGATTCCGAGCGTGCGCGCGCCGCGCGCCGGCTGTTCGAGCACGCGGAAGCAGTTGCGCAGCGCGCACGCCGCTTCCGCGGGCCGAACCCTCGGCGGCAGCACGTCAGGCCGGTAGCACCGGGTCGGCGGCGAGAGGTCGCCGGCCGCGATACGCCTCGCAGCGCGCGCGAAACTCGGCGAGCCGTGAGGCGAACGACGGCACCAAGGCGATCCGGCGCGCAAGCTCCGCTGCGGCGGCGTGCCAGAGCTGCGTGTCGAGCTCGTTGCGGCGCGCGAGCGCGTCGTAGAGCTCGTCGCCGCACCGCTCGCGGAAGTGCCGCTCACGCTCCTCGGCGGAGGCGCACCCGATGCGCAGCGTGTTCAGCGCCTGGTAGTGCAATTGCAGCTCGGGCCACGCTCGTTTCAGAAAGTACTCGGCGACGACCATGCTCTCGTCGAAGCGCTCGACGAGCACGATGAACGGGGACGTCCGGATGCGCCCAACCGCGAGGATGAGGTCGTCGCGGTTGGGCGGACGACAGCGCTGAAGCATGGAGAGCGCGGTGGTCTGCACATCGATGACCGCTCCCGGCCGGTCCTCCATGAGCGCCTCGAAAAATCGGCCGACGCCGCCTGCGGCCAGCGGGTGCAGCAGCTGGGTCGCGTCGCGCGCCACGAACTCGTAGAGCGATTCCAGCCGGTCCATCGGCCGGCGGAGCGGGCAGCAGTCGAAGATCTCGCCGGCGTCGCGCGGTACCGGATAGCGCGCGTGGTGGCTCGTGACCGCCCGGGCCTGCGGCGTCGCGCGCAAGAACGCCGCAAGCTCGTCGCCGGAGATCACCTCGCGCGCGTCCGGCCGGTGCACGTGGTAGCACGCGTCGCCGAACTCACGGTCCAGGATCGCAGCGACGGTGGTGCCCGCGCACTTCATCAGGTGGTAGTGAACGATGACGCGGCGCGGTTGCACGGATTCGAGCGTAACGGAATGAGCCATGCGCGTTCGCGCACGTTCACGCCCCAGGCGCCCCTTCAGGCCGGTGCAACCGTCGGGGGCGCCGGGCCGGCCGCCCTGCGGGCGGCTAGTACCGGCCGGTCATCGGCGGGCCGCCGATCGGTGCACGGTGCAGCGCCGCGTCGAGCCGCGAGGAGCGGAAGAACGAGAGGATCGCCGAGCCGAGCCCCACGAGCCACACCAGCGCGGTCACGGCCCAGCCGACGATCGGCAGAATCTCCGCGGCCGACACGACGATGAGTCCGAGGATCAGCGCGAAGAGCGGCGACGGCGTCGAGGCCGGCATGACCAGCTCGGAAAGGCGCCGGCCCACGACGAGCGAGACCGCGCCGGTGCCGATCCAGACGCCCGCGAACAGCGCGGCGATCTCGAGCACGACGAGCGGAATCCCGATGATGCTCACGATCAGCAGCAGCGCGATCGGAATGATCGCGACGACGGCGACGGCGCCGGTCGCGGCGGACAGCCCGGGGTGCTTCTCGACGCGGTCGAGCGCAACGCGCATGCGCAGCGGAAACAGCAAGAACATCAGCACGACGACGGCGCTCGCGGCGAGCTTCACCAGCAGGCGGTGATCCTGCTCCGCGAGCGCGCCGATCCCGTACTCTTTGCCGACGGCCCACGGCACGAAGGTGCGGACGCCGTCGTTGGTGACGTTGTTGATCTTGCCTTCGACCAGCCCGTCGCCGGTGATCGTGCAGCGGCCGAACACCGCGTTGCAATCGCCCTTGACGAGACCGGCGACGGTCGCGTCGCCGAAGATCACGTTGAGATCGCCGTTGACGACTTCGCCCGGCGCGACGTAGACGTCGTGCGAGACGGCGTTTTCGCCGCCGTCGCCGCGCGCGGAAGCGGGCTGGGCGAAGAACACGCTCAGCAGCGCGAACAGGCTCGTCAGCAGCGCGACGAGGCGAACGTTCACGAGCGGAGGTGTTCGATGAGCCGCGGCCGCACGACGGTGAAGCCGACGACGAGCGCGAGCACCACCGCGACGTCGAGCAGGATCGCGGCGCCGAGCAGCGTGCCCAGCGCACCGAAGTCGCCGGCGACGCGCGCGCCGGCATGGCCCACGATTCCGAACGCGCGCGCGATCAGCGCGCTCACGTCGAGCGCGGTCTCGCCGAACGCGCGCATCGTGGTGGACGCGAACAAGAAGCCCGCACCGATCAGCAGCCACGCGGCCGCGAGGTACGAAACGAGATAGGCGTAGACCGGGAACCGACGTGCCCTGCGGGCGCGGCAGCGAGCGCACCTCGGCCATCGTCGCGAACGTGAAGTTCGCGGGCAGCTCCACATGGCGCGGCGACGAGATCAGCGCGTCGACGACGCGCAGTTCGTCGAGCACGCCTTTGCACGCACCGCAACGGGCCAAATGCGAAAGCAGGCGCGCCCGCTGCGCGGGCAGCAGCGTGCCGTCGAGATACGCCTCGAAGAGAGCTTCAGACGAGCTGCAGCTCACCGAGACCTCCGACCACCCGGAACGTCCGGGTCGCGCATTTTCCCTCGGCCACCGCTTCGCGTTCGCGCAGCTTGTGCGCAAGTGCGAGCTTGCCGCGGTGGATCAGCGTCTTCACGTTGCCCAGCGACAAGCCCATGGTGGAAGCGATGGTCTGGTAATCCATGTTGTCGTAGAAGCGCAGCGCCAGCACCGTGCGCGTGCGCTCGGGGAGCTCGGCCAGCGCGGCGCGGACCTCGGCCTCGGCTTCCGCGCGCAGCACGCCCCCGGCGGGATCGCCCTCGCGCGAAACGTCGGGCAGCGTGTTCTCGAGGGTCTGCTCTTCGCCCAGCTCGGCGATCGCCGGGCGGCGCAGCGAGCGGCCCAGGAACGTCCGCACGACGTTGCGCGCGATGTGGTAGAGCCAGGTCGAGAAGCGCCCGAGGTCCGGGTTGAACGTGCCGACGTGCGCGTAGGCGCGCAGGAACGTCTCCTGGGTGAGGTCGGCGACGTCCGACGGCTGGCGGACGGACGCGCCGATGAACGACGCGATACCGCGCTTATAGCGCTCGACGAGGTTGCCGAACGCATCGCGGTCCCCATCGAGGACCGCTTGGACGAGCCGCTCGTCCGTGGTGTCGGGGACTGATTGCACAGCCATCCTATCGCCCCAGTACCGCCCGGCGGCGCGAATGTTTCCGCCCGGACGGGAGAGTCACGCGGGCCGCACGAACACCGCGGGCCGTCATGTCAGCACGGCGATGGCTGGTCACGGGCGGCCTCGGGTTCATCGGTTCGTCCTTCGTTCGCCTCGCGCTCCGCGACCGCCCCGACGTCCGCGTCACCGTGTTGGACGCGATGACCTACGCGGGCAACCCGGCCAACGTCGCCGAGGTCGCCGCCGACCCGCGCTACCGGTTCGTCAAGGGCGACATCGCCGACGCGGCGGCTGTCGACGAGGCGGTCGGCGACGGGGTCGAGGCGATCGTCAACTTCGCGGCCGAGTCGCACGTCGACCGGTCGATCCTCGATCCGGAAGCGTTCATCCGAACCGACGTGATGGGCACGCACGTCCTGCTCGAGGCGGCCCGGCGGCACGGGATCGCGCGCTTCCTCCAAGTCTCCACCGACGAGGTGTACGGCGACGTGGAGCACGGCGCGTCGGCGGAGACCGACCCGATCCGCCCGCGCAGCCCGTACGCGGCGTCCAAGGCCGGCGGCGACCTTCAGGTGCTCGCCTATCACACGACGTTCGGGACGCCCGTGCTGATCACGCGCGGCTCGAACACCTACGGCCCCTACCAGTATCCCGAGAAGCTGATCCCGCTCTTCGTGACCAACCTGCTCGAAGACGAGCAGGTGCCGGTGTACGGGGACGGCCTCCAAGTGCGCGACTGGCTCTACGTCGACGACCACGCGCGCGGTATCGCGCACGTGCTGGAGCACGGCACGTGCGGCGAGGTCTACAACCTGGGCGGCGGCAACAGCCGCACCAACCTCGAGATCACCAAGGAGCTGCTGCGGCTGACCGGCCGGAACTGGGACAACAGCGTCCGGCACGTGACCGACCGCCCCGGCCACGACCGCCGCTACGCGCTCGACGCGTCGAAGGCGCACGCGCTCGGCTGGTCCCCGCAGGTGGACTTCGCGAACGGGCTCGCCGAGACGGTGGCCTGGTACCGCGCCCGCGAAGACTGGTGGCGCCCCATCAAGTCCGGCGACTTCCGCGACTACTACCGCCGCCAGTACGCGCTCCGCTGAGGGCAAGAACAGAGCATGACGATGAACGCAGCACGAGCATGGTGATGGACCGAGCACAGCGTGACCGAGCCCGGCCCGGATTGGCGTTGCGAGGTCGGACCGGGGGGCCCCACGCCATAGGCGTGGGGGGCGCGCAGCGAGAGCGGAGCGCCGTGCAACCATGAAAGGCATCATTCTGGCCGGCGGCTTGGGCTCGCGGCTGCGGCCGCTGACCAAGGTCACCAACAAGCACCTGCTGCCGATCTACGACCGGCCCATGATCTACTACCCCTTGCAGACGCTGTGCGACGCCGGGATCCGGGAGATCATGATCGTGACCGGCGGCAACAGCGCGGGCGATTTTCTCAAGCTGCTCGGCAACGGGCGCGAGTTCGGGCTGCCGCACATCGCGTACACGTATCAAGAGGGCGAAGGCGGGATCGCGGACGCGCTCAAGCTGTGCGAGCACTTCGCCGGCGGCGACTCGGTCGTCGTCATCCTGGGCGACAACATCATTCAGAAGAGCATCGCGCCGTTCGTGCGCCGCTTCGAGGCACAGCAGTCCGGCTGCCGGCTGCTGCTCAAGGACGTCGAGGATCCCGAGCGTTTCGGCGTGCCCGAGTTCGACGGCGACCGCATCGTCGGCATCGAGGAGAAGCCGCGCAAGCCCAAGAGCAACTACGCCGTGACCGGTATCTACATGTACGACAACCGCGTGTTCGACTACGCGCGCGACCTCAAACCGTCCGCGCGCGGTGAGCTCGAGATCACCGACGTGAACAACGCGTACATCGCCGCGGGCAACTGCTACTACGACATGCTCGACGGCTGGTGGACCGACGCCGGCCAGTTCGAGTCGCTCTACCGCGCGACGCAGCTGGTCGCCGAGGAGCGGATGAAACAGGCGCTCGCGCCGGCGTGAGCGCGCGCCGCATCGCGATCGTGGGCGGGTCCGGCCAGCTCGGCTCGGCGCTCGTCGGCGCGCTCGCCGGGCGCGAGCTCGTCACGCCGCCGCACGCGCAGGTGCCGTTCGAAGACGCGGACGCGCTGGCGCGGATGCTCGACGACGCGCGCCCCGACGTGCTGATCAACTGCTCCGCGTATCACAACGTCGACGCGTGCGAGCGCGATCCGCGGCCCGCGTTCGACATCAACGCGCTGGCGGTCGACCGGGCTGCCGAAGCGTGCGCGGCGCGCGGCGTCGCGTTCATGACGATCAGCACCGACTACGTCTTCGACGGGACGCTCGGGCGCGCGTACCGCGAAGACGATGCGGTCAATCCGCAGACGGCGTACGGCGCGTCGAAGGCCGCCGGCGAGTTTCTCACGCGGCGCCACGGCGACCGCCATTGGATCGTGCGCACCAGCGGCGTGTTCGGCACCGCGGGCACGTCGAACAAAGGCTACACGCTCATCGAGAAGGTGCTGGGCCAGGCGGAGCGCGGCGAGCCGACGCGCATGGTCGCCGACATGGTGTTCTCGCCGTCGTACGCGCCGCACGTCGCGCGCGCCGTGCGCGACCTCATCGACGCGCAAGCGTTCGGCACGCACCACGTCGCCAACGCGGGCGCGTGCAGCTGGCACGCGTTCGTCGCGACGGCGTTCGCGAAAGCCGGCCTGTCGTCCGCACCGCTGGAGCCCGTGGCCTACGCGGCGCTCGGCAACCGCACGCGGCGTCCGATGTACTCGCCGCTGGCGAACACGACGTTCGCGCGCGCCGGCATCGCGCCGCTGCCGCCGTGGGAAGCGGCGCTCGACGCGTTCGTGGCCGCGCGCGCCGCGCGCAAGGCGCGCCCGGCACCCGTCGGCGCCTGACGTGCGGGTTCTCGTCACCGGCGGCGGCGGCTACATCGGCCTGGAGCTGTGCCGCCAGCTGCTCGAGCGCGGCGACGACGTGCGCGTGCTCGACCGGTTCTTCTTCGGCGCGGCGCCGCTCGCGGACATCGCGCAGCGCAGCGGCGGGCGGCTGACGTACGTCGCGGGCGACGTGCGCGAGCTCGACGACGCGTGGCTCGACGGGATCGACGCGGTTTCGCACCTGGCGGGGCTTTCGAACGATCCGACCGCCGAGTACAACCCGGCCGCCAACTGGGAGATGAACGCGGTCGCGACCGAACGTCTCGCGCAGGCGTGCAAGGCGCGCGGCATCGCGCGGTTCGTCTTCGGTTCGTCGGCGTCGCTCTACGACGGCATTGGGCCGGGGATGTTCGACGAGCAGACCGCGGTTGCGCCGCGCGGCGCGTACTCGCAGTCCAAGAAGTACGGCGAGGACGCGCTGCTGCGTCTCGCGGACGAGCGCTTTGCGCCCGTCGTGCTGCGCCAGGGAACCGTGTACGGCTGGTCGCCGCGCATGCGGTTCGATCTCGTCGTCAACACGTTCCTCAAGGACGCGATCGCAGTCGGCAAGCTGTACCTGCACGGCGGCGGCTGGCAGTGGCGCCCGCTCGTCGACGTGAGCGACGTCGCGCGCGCGCACGCCGCGTGCCTGAACGCGCCGCTCGACGCGGTGGGCGGCGAGATCTTCAACGTCATGCAGGAAAACTATCAGGTGCGCCAGCTCGCGATGCTGGTGGCCGGGTCGTTGTCGCTGCGCGGCCGCCACGTCACGCTGGAGGAAGCGCCGCTGCCGGCGCTCGTGCGCGACTACCGCATGTCGAACTTGAAGATGACGCAGCGGCTCGGCTTCACGCCGGCCGTCACGGTGCTGGAGTCGATCGACGTCATGCTGCAAAAATTGCCCCTGGACGACGTCGGCTGGCTCGCGAACCCGCGCTGGTACAACATCGCGTGGATGAGCGTGCTGGAAGAAGTGCACGCGGCGCAGCGGGATTTCTCGTCGATCTACTGACCGCCAGCCGGCCCGAAAAGGGGGGACCTGGGAGGTCCCTAGGAAAGGCAGCAGCCTGATGCAATTGCCGTTCACCGGGGAGCGGTACGTCCCGGAAGTTCGCGGCCAGATCTATTACGAGCACGTGCACCGGTATGCGCTCGCTTTTGAGATGGCGCGCGATCTGGACGTGCTCGACATCGCGTCCGGCGAAGGCTACGGCGCGGCCTACCTCGCGCTCGCCGCGCGCAGCGTCGTCGGCGTGGACATCGATCCGGAATCGGTCCGGCACGCCGCGGCGCGGTACACCGCCATGAACCTGTCGTTCCGCACCGGCTCGTGCACGCGCATACCACTACCGAACGAGAGCGTCGATCTGGTCGTGTCGTTCGAGACGATCGAGCACATCGACGAGCACGAGCAGTTCATGCGCGAGATCGTGCGCGTGCTGCGGCCCGACGGACGGCTTCTAATCTCGTCGCCGAACAAGCTCGTGTACTCCGACGAGGCGCAATACCGCAATCCGTATCACGCCCGCGAGCTGTACTTCGACGAGTTTCGCGACCTGCTGCAGAACTGGTTTCCGTACTGCCGGGTCTACGGTCAGCGCATCATCGCATCGTCGGCGATCCACCCGCTGCGCGGCGTGGCGCCCGGCGCGCGCTGCATCGGGCCCTCGCCGCACGCGGACGAGCGCGGCCTTCCGACGCTTCCCGCGCCGGTCTATTTCGTTGCCTTGTGCTCGCGCTCCGCAGCCGAGCACGACGGCGCGCACGAGCCGCTCGACTCGGTGTTCGTCGACCCGCGCGACGATCTGCTGCAGGACATCGTGCACCCGGAGCTGCTGCTGGCCCACCCAAGCGGCGAGCACGACGGCGTCTTGAGCATCGAGAGCATGGCCGGTACGGCGGAAGACGCCGTCGCGCTGCCCGCCGCGGTGCCGTTCGCGGGCGCGCGGCCCGGCGACGCGGCGCGCGGCCGGGCGACGCCGCTCACGGCCGCCGCCGCGTACGACGCGGAGATGGCCGATCTCCGGGCGGCGCTGGGCGCTGAACGCGAACGCGCCGATGCGGCCGAGGCCGAACGGCTGGCGGCGTCCGCGGCGTTGCGGGCCGAAGCGGGGCGCGCCGCGGATGCGGGCGCGCGCCTGCGTGAGGCGCTGGCGGAACGGGACGCGCTCGTGCGGCGGGCAGAGGACGCCGAGCGCGAAGGCGGCCGGCTGCAGGCGTGCATCGACCAGCTCGAGCGCGACCGCGAGCGCGAGGCCGGCACGCTGCGCGCGGCGGCGGCCGACGCGGAGCAGCGGCTCGCCGCCGCCGCCGGCGAAGCCGGCCGCTGGGAGCAGAGCGCCGCGGCCGCCGAGCTGCGTGCGCGAACGGCGGCCGGCGAATGCCGCGCGCTGGAACGCCGCAGCGAGGAGCTGCAGTCGGCGCTGCGGGACGCCGCAGTGCGCGGCGACGCGATGCAGGCCGAGCTCGTTCGCGCCCGCGCGGAGCTCGCCGCCATGCGCGCGCAGCTCGACGGCATCATGCGCTCGACGTCGTGGCGCGTCACGAAGCCGCTCCGGCAAGCGCTGCGGCCGTTCCGGCGCGGCCCTTAGTGTAGCCGAGCGCCCGCGCCTCTTCGAAGCTTGCGCGCTGCCGCGCGAGCCGGTTCAGCGTGCCATTACGCCTAGCGCTTACTCGCCCTATGGGCCGGGCGGCTGCCGTCCGTACCAGGGTCGCGAAAAATCGATTAGGAAAACTGTCCCGGTTAGCAGGGATAGCGAACGTACCTCGACTTAACTATGCGAGAGTACACCCCATGATCGCGGCCCCCTAATTCGGGGGCCGCATCGGAAACCAGATAGCCGACCGGACGGCCGGTAAGGAGAATCAGTAATGAAACGCCTCTTCTTCATGGTCCTCGGGTTGGGACTATTTTTCTGCGCGATGACGTCGGCCGCGCAAGCGCAAGCGACCCGCACGTGGGTGTCGGGCCTCGGCGACGACGCGAACCCCTGCAGCAGAACGGCGCCCTGCAAGACGTTCCCCGGCGCGTACTCGCGAACCGCGACCGGCGGCGAGATCGACGTGATCGATCCCGGCGGGTTCGGCACCATCACCATCGGCCATTCCATCACCATCGACGGCGGCGGCGGCATCATGGCGTCCATCCTCGGGAGCCTCACCCCAGGCGTCACGATCAACGGCGGACCGAGCGACGACATCATCCTCCGCAACCTTACGCTGACGGGAGTTTTCGACTACACGAGCCCCGGCACCACCGGCATCGTGTTTAACTCGGGCCGACAGCTGAGCGTCATCCATTGCGTCGTCGAGAACTGGTCGCAGTACGGCATCTTCATGAACACGACGACCGCGACGAAGATGAGCATCTGGAACACCGAGGTCAACCACGCGGGGCTCGCGGGCGTGTACAGCTCCTCGACCGGCACCTCGAACTCCGTGTCCTTCACGAACTCGTTCGTGACCAACTCGACGACCGGCTTGCAAGCGCACAACAACGTGAGCTTCCAAGTGTCCTACAGCACGGTCGCCAACAACATCGCCGGCGACGGCGTGCTGGCGGACGGCACGTCGAACTCCAACGTGACGGTCGAGGACTCGACGGTCACCGAGAACAACGTCGGCGTCCATTCGACCAACAACGGGACGATTCGCATCGGCCACAACTCGATCACGTTCAACAATACCGGTATGGCGTCGGCCCCGCCGAACGCGACCGTGAAATCGTGGATGGACAATCGCGTGACCGGCAACGGCGTCAACGGAACGCCGGACCCGCCGAACCTCACCTACCTCTAGCGCTCCACGCGACGTCGAGCACGGGGAGGCATCCGAACGGGTGCCTCCCTTCGCGTTTGCCGGCGCATTTCCGAGCCGGCGGCGCTTCGTTCGGCGCGGCTCCGAGCCGCCCGAAAGGCGCCGAACGATTCTGCGGCGGAATGCTGCGGCGCTGCCCGGAAGGCTCCCGGTCGACCCATGGAACTGCGCATCGACTATGCCGAGGTCGCGCGCGCGCGCCGGCTGGCCGGCGCGATCGTCGACCCGATCGAAGATTTCATCGCCCGCCACTCGACCGTCAGCGTCGAGCGCGCCGTCGCACGCCTGTGCGGGATCGACGGCGTCGACGGCGACGGCGTCCCGCTGCCGAACCGGCTGATCGACGCTCTGCCCGTGTGCGAAGCCGGCGTGGCGCGCGCGCTCGGTGCGGCGATCGCAGAGACGGGCCGCACGCCGCAGCAGATCGCGCAAGCCGTCGCGACCGGCGAGCGGCTCCCGGACCCCGCCGCCACGCCCCAAACGGCGCTGCGCGCCGCGCTGCGCCCGTACGTCGACGCCGGTCTGGCCCGGGTCGATGCGACGCGCCGCGCGCGCGCCGCGATGCTCGCGCGCCTCCCGCAATCGTCGCCGCCGCTGCTGTACGTCATCGTCGCGAGCGGCAACATCTACGAAGATCGCACGGCGGCCGTCGCCGCGGCGGAAGCGGGTGCGCAGATCGTCGCGGTGATCCGCTCGACGGCGCAGTCGCTCATCGACTACCTGCCCTACGGCGCGACCACCGAAGGCTTCGGCGGGACGTACGCGACGCAAGAGAACTTTCGCATCATGCGCGCGGCGCTCGACGAGGTTTCTGAGCGGCTGGGGCGCTACGTGATGCTCACCAACTACGCCAGCGGGCTGTGCATGCCGGAGATCGCGGCGACCGCGGCGCTCGAGCGGCTCGACATGCTGCTCAACGACTCGATGTACGGCATTCTGTTTCGCGACATCAACATGCAGCGCACGTTCGTCGACCAGCACTTCTCGCGGCAGCTCAACGCGCGCAGCGGCATCATCATCAACACCGGCGAGGACAACTACCTCACCACCGCCGACGCGGTCGAGCAAGCGCCGGCGGTGCTCGCGTCGCAGTTCGTCAACGAGGCGTTCGCGCGGCGCGCGGGGTTGCCGGACCGCCAGATCGGCTTGGGCGACGCGTTCGAGATCGATCCGGACCTGGAAAACGGCTTCCTGTTCCAAATCGCGCAGGCGCAGCTCGCCCGCCAGATCTTCCCGGACGCGCCGCTGAAGTACATGCCGCCCACCAAGCACATGACCGGCGACATCTTCAAGGGCCACCTGATCGACGCGATGTTCAACCTCGCGTCCGTCATGACGCACCAGACGATCCACCTGTGCGGGATGCTGACCGAGGCGATCCACACGCCCTTTCTCGGTGACCGGGCACTCGCGCTGGCGAACGCGCGCTACGTGATGGGCACCGCGCGCGGGCTCGGCGACGAGCTGGAGATCAAGCCGGACGGCATCATCGAGCGGCGCGCGCGCGACGTGCTCGCCGGTGCGGTGCGCCTGCTCGACGGCGTCGCGGAACGCGGGCTGATGAGCGCGATCGAAGCGGGCACGTTCGCCGACGTGAAGCGCCCGCGCGACGGCGGCCGGGGCTATGAGGGCGTGTTCGCCAAGGACGAGACCTATTGGAATCCGTTCTCGGACGCGCTCGCGGGCTTCGCCGCGCCCGCAGGCGCCGGGCACCTCGAGGCGCCCGCGTGAGCCTGGTGAAGCCGTATGGGGACACGCTCGACGACGGTGCGGTGCAGCTCTCGTTCACGCTGCCGGTCGCGTGGAGCGAAGCGGCCGACGAAGCCGCGCGCCAGCTCGTCGCGAAGATGGGCTTCACCGATGTCGCGGTGGCGGAAGGGCGCGCGATCGCCGCGGGCTTCTCGTTCTTCGTCGTCTACGCGCGCACGCCGGTCGGGATCGACGTCTCGCAGGTGCACGCGCCGTCGGCGACGCGCGACGCACTCTCGATGGAGCAGGTGGACGAGCTGATCGACAAGCGCGTCGGGCGCAAGCTCAAGGTCGCGGGCGCGTGCATCGGCACCGACGCGCATACCGTCGGCATCGACGCGATCCTCAACATGAAGGGCTACAAAGGCGATTACGGCTTGGAGCGCTATCGCGGCTTCGAAGTGTTCAACCTCGGCAGCCAGATCGCGGTCGACGACCTCGTGCGCTTCGCGCAAGCGCACGCCGTCGACGCGATCCTCGCATCGCAAGTCGTCACGCAGAAGGGCAGCGACATCGCCAACTTCACGGCGCTCGCCGAGCTGCTCGAAGCGGAGCACCTGCGCGACGATGTCGTGCTGATCGCCGGCGGGCCGCGCGTCACCAACCTGCTCGCCGCCGAGCTCGGCTACGACGCGGGCTTCGGGCGCGGCACGCTGCCCAGCGAGGTCGCGACGTTCATCGCGCGGCGGCTCGCGGAGCGCGTGACCGCGTGAAGCGCATCGCGCTCGCGGCGGCAGCGTGCGCGGTGCCGGCGTGCGCGCTGTTTGCGTGCGCGCTGCCCGCGCTCGCCGTCGACCGCAGCCTCGGTGCGGACGTCCCGAAGCCGGCGGTGACCGGCGCGCCGTGGACCGAGGCCGAGATCAGCTCGCTGGCGGCCAACGTCGACATCGCGCTGGCGAGCGGCAACGCGCTGCGCGGCGCGCACGCCGGCGTCTACGCGATCGACGCGCGGGACGGCCGCGTGCTGTACGAGCGCAACCAGGACGACGCGTTTCAGCCCGCATCCACGTTCAAATTGCTGGTCGGCAGCGCCGCGCTCGACAAGCTCGGTCCGGAGTTTCGTTTTCGCACGCAAGTGCTCGCGAACGGCAGCGTCGCCAACGGCGTGCTCGACGGCGAGCTCGTGCTGCGCGGCGGCGGCGACCCGTTTCTGAACGCGAACGATCTCGGCGCCGCGGCGGCCGCCGTCGCGAACGCGGGGATCGCGCGCGTCACCGGCGTGCGCATCGACGACGCGCACTTCGAGGCGCCCGGCTACCTGCCGGGCTGGAACTGGGACGACTTCGCGTACTACTATGCGCCCGTCGTCAGCGCGCTGGCGTTCGAGGAGAACGTCGTGCACCTCACGATCGCGCCCGGCGCGCAGCCCGGCGATCCCGCGACGGTCGCGGCCGCGCCGGCCGGCGTGGTGGCGCGCCCCGTGGAAGCGTGTCAGCCGACGGTCTTCGTGCGCGTGCTGCCGCTGGCGACGACGGGTGCGCCCGGCGCGAAGGACACGATCGACGTCGAGCGCGAGCGGTCGGGCTGCATCCGCGTCACCGGCACGATTCCGGCGGGCGCGAAGGCCGACGTCGTCGACGCGGCCGTCGTCAGCCCGGCGGCGTACGCCTACGACGCGTTCGCGAACGCGCTGCGCGCGCACGGCGTCACGCTCGAAGGCGCCGCGCAAAGCGCCGCGGCGCCGCTCGACGAGCACCGCGCTGCGCTCGCGCCGAACGCGAACGCGAAGGTGGTGTGGTCGCACGATTCCGAGCCGCTGCGCGACACGCTCGCCGATCTGTGGCTGCCCAGCGACAACCTCGTCGCGGAGCTGCTCCTGCGCGAGCTCGGGTTTGCCGCGAGCGGCGCGCCCGGCACGACCGAGCACGGCGCGGCCTTCGAGAAGGGCTGGCTGCGCACGCTCGGCGTCGACCCGGACGCGCTGGCGATCGACGACGGCAGCGGGCTCTCGACGTACGACCGCATCACGCCGCGCGATCTCGTCACCATCCTCAAGCACGACTGGGACGGTCCCAACCGCGACCTCGTGCTCGACGATCTGCCGGTCGCCGGCGTGCGCGGGACCCTCAAGAGCTCCTACACGGGCACGCCGGCGGAGAAGAAGATCTTCGCGAAGACCGGTTCGATCTCGCACGTCAGCACGCTCGCCGGCTACGCCGCCAACGCCAAGCACGGCGCGGTGATCTTCGCGTTCCAAGTCGACGACTGGGTCGGCGAGAACGCGGCCCTGCGCGAGCTGCGCGGGCGCGTGCTGGCCCGCTTCGTGGAGGACTAGTGCTCGGCGCGCACTTCGAGGCGGAGATTCGCGAGCAGCCCGCCGTGTGGCGCCGCATCGCCGGGTCGGACGGCGCGCAGCGCTTCGCCGCGTCCGTTGCCGGGCGCGACGTGCTGTTCCTCGGCAGCGGCAGCTCGCTGTTCGTCGGCATGCTCGGCGCGCTCGCGTTCCGGCGGCGCGGCATCCGCGCCGCGGCGCTCGCCGCGACCGAGACGCGCTTCGACCGCAACGCGTACGACGGCGCGTGCGTCGTCGCGCTCTCGCAGAGCGGCCGTTCGACCGATCTGCTCGACGCCATCGACCTGCTCGCGCCGTCGCGGCTGGTCGCGCTCACGAGCGACGCCGCGTCGCCGCTCGCAGCGCGCGCCGACGTCGTCATCGACTCGCTCGCCGGTCCCGAGCTCGCCGTGCCTGCGAGCAAGAGCGTGACCTCGATGGCGGCGATCCTGCTGTGGGCCGCGGCCTTGACGGGCGGCACGCGCAACCGCACCGCCGTGACGCTGGAGCGCACGGCCGACGACGTGCGCGACTGGCTCGACGGCGACGGCGTCGGGGACGTCGTCGCGGCGGCGCGGCGCATCGCCCGGCGCCGCAGCGTCGCGCTGGTCGCCGCCGGCTACGGCGTTCCCGTCGCGTACGAGCTCGCGCTCAAGATCAAGGAGGCCAGCTACGTGCACGCCGAGGGCTTTCCGGCCGGCGAGTTCCGCCACGGCAGCTCCGCGATGCTCGACGCGTCGACCGCCATCATCGGGATCGTCGACGAGGTGTCGCGCGACATCGTGCACCGCCCGCTCGCCGAAGCGGTCGAGGCCGAGGCGGCGCGCTACGTGATCGGCGCGCGCAGCGGCGACGTTCCGCTGATCGGTCCCGCGACGGGCGAGGCGTTCAACACCCTGGCGTGGCTGGTGGCTGGGCAGTATCTCGCGCTGAGCATCGGGCGCGCGAACTACGTCGAGTCGGACGCGCCGCGCGGGCTGCGCAAGTGGGTCGGCTGACGCGCGGCCGCCGCCGGCACACAACTATAAATTGCATAGACGCGAACACGCAGGTAAGAACGCCTAGCGGACGCGTACTCTAACCGCCGGCGAGCGCGCGTCAGTTGACGTCGTTCGCTTTGCTATTGTCTTCGTCGCGCCACGTGCCGGTGCTCGGGAGCAGGCGCTGGGGCGACGGGAGGAACCATGCAAGATCACACGCGAGCTCGCATTGCTCGTTTCCTCGGCGCGGCGCTGGCCTCGCTGTTCGTCGTGCTGTCGCTGCTCGGACCGGCCACGGCCGCGACGACGGGCTCCATCTCCGGCACGATCACCGATGCCGCCACGAAAAAACCCGTCGCGGGAGTCGTCGTCACGGCGTCGTCGCCGAGCGGCCGCGCGTCGGCGACGACCGACGTCAACGGGTTCTACAACCTCTACAATCTTTCGCCCGACACCTACGCGGTATCGCTTGCGATGCGGGGCTATCAGGAAGTCCTCGTCAACGGGATCACCGTCGTGCAGGACCAGAACGTTCGCATCGATCAGCAGCTGACGGCGCGCGCGCTTCAGACGATCGGCCGAACGTCGGCGCGCAGCGCCAGCAATCTCGTGCAGCCCAGCCAGACGGCCGACGTCTACAACGTGTCGGCGCAACAGCTCGGAGCAGTTGCCGGTATCGGCGGGCACCGCACGCTGTACGACGTGATTCAGACGTCGGCCGGCATCACGTCGACCGGTGTCGCCGGCCGGCCGCGCATCCGCGGCGGCGACTCGAGCGATCTCGCTTGGGAGTTCGACGGGATTCCGATCAACGACCGGTTGACCGGGCTGTTCACGACGAACCTCTCGATCCTCGGCACGCAGAACTTGGAAGTCTACACCGGCGGCTACAACGCGCAGTACGGCAACGCCGGCACCGGCGTGATCAACTCGGTCGTCAAGCGCGGCACCTACCCGTCGTTCGGCAGCGTCACGTACACGATGGGGACGCCGCTCTCCGAGCACGATCTCAGCGCCGAGTACGGCGGCGCCACGCGCGACAACAAGTTCTCGTGGTACGTGTCGCTCGACCAGAGCAACGACGACTCGATCTTCGGCACGAACGGATACCAGCCGTACGTCTTCGCGCAGGCGCTCACGGCGCGCGACACGACGCCGTCGCTGCAAGTCACGCGCGACGCGGTGGTCAACTTCCACTGGCGGCCGACGGCGAACGACGACGTCCAGTTCCTCGCCCAGACCGGCAACCAGCGCCTGCCGTGGGACAAGGGCCTGCTGGGCCAGCCGATCCTCGGCACCACCGCGTGCAGCGGCGTGGTCGTTTCCGGCGGCGCCATCACCAATCCCGGCGTCAGCATGTCCGGGCTTCCGTGCGAAGTGCCGGTCGTGACCGCGGGCAAGATCACGGGCTACAAGTTCACCGGCCTGCAGTACTACCCGCTGCAGCAAGGCAATGCCAACATCTGGTATCACTGGTCGAACCTTGGCAAGATCCAGTGGAACCACGTGTTCAACGACAAGCTGTTCGCGCAGTTCCGCCTCGCCGAGAACTTCAACCAGTACATCTTCAACCAGCCGTTCAGCCTCACGACGATCAACGGCACGACGACGCCCGGCGTGCCGTTCGTGTACGGCCCGATCGGCAGCACCGCGATGCCTGTTACCGCGTTCGCGCCGCCCGGGACGCCGTCCGGTCCCGGCAACGGTTATCAAGACGAGTTCGACGACCGCCGCTCGCAGATGTACTTCGCCAACCTGGACTTCACGTACACGGCGAACGCCCATTCCTCGTTCCAGTTCGGGGTCTCGTACGAACGCGACAACAGCGCCGAGCGCTATTTCGACAACTGCGGCTGCGACGAGGCCAGCGGCGGCGTCGGCGCATTCAACCTCAACGGCAGCTTCCCGAACCTGTTCCTACAGGTCGACTATCCGCTCGTTCTCCCGAGCGTCTACTTCAGCACCAAGCAAACGTTCGGGAAGCTGACGCTCGAACCGGGCATCCGCTACGACGCGGAAACCTACGACATCCCGAACCGGCCCGACACGGTCTCCTCCACGGGCGTGGTGACCAAGAGCTACGCGTACGGTCCGTATTCCACCCACGCGTGGAGCCCCCGCTTCGCGTTCACGTGGGCGCCGGACGCGTACGACGCGATCCGCGGCTCGTACGCGGTCACCACGACGTTCGTGCCGGCAGCGTACGTGTTCAACGACTCGCCCAACGGCGTGTTCGGCGGCGACTCCCGGTACATCACGCCGTACTATCCGGGTGCGAGCATCTCGAACCCGATCAACTACAACGTCGACCTGTCGTACTCGCACGCGCTGCGCAACGGCATCGACTCGTTCCGCATCTCGCCGTTCTACCGGCATTCCGTCAACAAGCTCGAGCTCTCCAAAAACTTCGTGAACAATCCGGTCACGGGCCTGGCCGACCTCTCGGGTTCGTCGTTCTTCCGCACCGGAATCCAAAACAAGGCGACGGGCGTGGAGTTCGGCTGGAACCACGTGGTGCGCGGCGACGGTCTCTCGTCCTACCTGTCCGGAACGTACATCAACTACTGGGGCTCGATCACGAACACCGCGCTGGCCGGCGGCACGCCGTACGGTGGTATCACGTCGAACACGATTACGGCCAGCAACGCGCTCTTGCGCGAGTTCCTTGCCACCGGTCAGCTGTTCCGCAACCCGTCGCAGCCGCCGTGGAGCCTCGCGTGGACCGGCGACTACCGCCACGGCCGCGCGCACGTCGATCCGTTCTTGCTGTACCAAGTCGGCGCGCCGTACAACGTCGGCGGGAATACCTGTCTCGACCAGTCGTTTCTGACGATCGGGTCGACGCCGACCAAGACGAACGTTCCGTGCCCGGCGGCGCTCAACGATTCGCAAGTTCACTTCTCGCGCGCGAACTACTGGGCGGCCCTGGACTTCGGCTACGACATCGTCAAGTCGGGCGGGCGCACGGTCACCATCGGGATGAACGTCCGCAACCTGTTCGATCAGCAAGCCGCCGACGTGTTCCCGTCGACCAACACGGCCTATCCCGCCAAGAGCAATCCCGATCTCAATACGTACGGTCCGAGCAGCGTGCCGAACACCCTGTACTACTACGCTCCGGACCAGACGCCGCGCCAGCTTCAGCTCTACATCTCCACCAAGTTCTGAGCGCGGGGCGCTTCACCCGAACGGATCGTCGAAGCAGGACGCCGCGGTCGCCGCGGCGTCCTCTTTGCGCGATGCACTTCGCACACGGGTATGGTTGGACGCGCCGGCCGGCGGCGTTCGCGGCGCTGGCGTTCGGCGTGCTCGTGCTCAGCGCGCAGAGCCCCGGGCCGGCGGGCTGGCCGACGCCGATGCCGACCACGATGCCCGCGCCGCAGCCGACCGTGCTGTGGGCGGCGCAGCCGGCGGCGTCGTTCGCGCTGGACGTGCAGCCGCTCGACGTGTCGCCCGACGGTGATGCGCGCGCGCTCGTGCGCGTCGTGCTGCGCGACGCGAACGGCGCGGTGGTGAAGCTGCGCCGCGGCGCGGATTTCGACTACGTCAGCACGCCCGGCAGCGCGCAATGGCAGACGCGCTTGCGCTACGGCGGGCCGGCGGCGATCGTCTCGGTGCGCGACGACGGTCCGGTGACGGTGCGGGTGGTCGCGAACCGTCCCAAGGAGCTGGGCACGCAGCGCGCGTCGTTCGATACGCGCGCGTGGCGCGTGCCGCGCACCGTCGCGGCGGCGGTCGGACCGCATCTGGTGCGCGTCGGCTGGTTTCCGCAGGTGCGCGACGGCGCGGTGCGCGTGTACCGTGTCGATGCGGCGGGACGGCGCACGCTCGCCGCGACCGTCCAGGCGCCGGCGTCGTCATGGGACGACGACGCGGTGAAGCCCGGCCGCGTCGCGCGCTACGCCGTGGTGCGCCCGCACGGCCCGCCGAGCGATGCGCACGCGAATGTCCCCCCGCAGCTTGCCGACAGCACGGTCGACGCGATTCGCGGCAAGTCGGCGTGGCTCGCGTTCTCCGCCGACCCGCTCGACGACGCGGCGTACACCAAGCTCGACGTGGACGGCATCGTCGACACCGCGGTGCGCGCCGGATTGCGTTCTGTCGAGCTGCGGCTCGCGTACGGCGCGTTCGACGAGGTGACGCCGCCCGCGAAGGCGACGATCGACCGGCTCATCGACGGTCTCGCGGCGCATCACGTCGCGGTCATCGGCTGGACGGTGCCGCGCACCGTCGCGTTCGACGATCTCGCGCGCAACGCCGCCGTCGCGGCGTATCGCACGCCCGCCGGCAACGGCATGGCCGGGCTCGCCGTCGACGTGGAGCGCGGCGAAGAGTTCATGGGCGCGGGCGCGGCCGGCTACGCCGCCATGCGCGACGAGATCGCGCTGATGCGCCGCGCGGTCGGACCGCACGTGCTGCTGATCGCGACGATCGAGGACCCGTACCTCGAGCATCTCGATCAGAGCAAATTCCCGTACCGCGAGATCGCGCGCGACGCGGACGTGCTGCAGCCGATGACGTACTGGCGCATGCTGGGGCCATGGGACTCCGTCCCCAAGGTGCAGACCGCCATCGCCGGTTCCGTGGCGCTGGTCCGCCGGCTCGCCGAGCGCGACGTGCCCGTAAACGTCGGCGCGCAGACGGGCGTGCTGTCCAAGCGCGGCGCGCCGCCCGGCGACGAGCTGGCGGCGGCGATCGACGCGAGCCGGCGCGCCGGCGCGATCGGGGTCACGTTCTACGACCTCACGGGGACCGGCCCCGAGCAGTGGGACGCGATCGCGAGGGCCGGCTGGTAGCCTCGGGCGGCGGGCGACCCCGGGAGTTCGGCGTGCGCTCGCCAAACGTTATGGGCCACGATGCTGCCCGAGCTCCTGGCGTGGTTCACCGGGAAGGAACAGAACCGCCGGAAATTCCCGCGCAAGCGAAAACCGTATCGTGCAGCGTACTCGCTGGACGGCAAGGCGACGCGCGCGGCCATCGGTTTGGACATCAGCGGCGGCGGCCTGTGCATCCTCACCCAAGAGCCGGTCGGGCGCGAGGAGTTCGAGGTGCGGGCCGAGCTCGACGGCCACAGCGTGCGGATGCGGGCGAAGATCGTGTGGCACGACAACGTGCAGCACCAGGGAAAAAAAGTCTGGCGCTACGGCATGCGCTTCGTCGGCATCGCGGCGGACGACTGGGACGCGATCATGCGCTACACGACCGACCGGCCCATGACGGAGACGAACAAAGCGCAGCAGGAGCTCAGCGCGGTCCGCATGACGCCGGACGACACCGCGCGCCTGCTCCCGCGCGATCTGCAGACCCGGCTGCTGCAGATGCTCGTCGAGCGGCGGCGGCTGGCCCCGCTCACCGAGCGCGTCACGCCGCTCGTCCAGTACTTCTACTCCGGCGTCGTGCGCCACGACGATCGCTTGATGCACCGCCTCGTGATCCAGTCCAAAGTGGTGGGCCGGGAAAGCGACGAGCTGTTCGAGACGCGATTCGTGTTCGACGAGAGCGGCAAGAACGTTCAGATCCTCAACTGAAAGGCGACTGGTGGCCCAGAAAACCGCGCTGATCACCGGCATCACCGGTCAAGACGGCTCGTTCCTCGCGGAGTTCTTGCTCGAGCAAGGTTATCGGGTCGTCGGCATGACGCGCCGCACCTCGACCGACGTGCACGAGCGTATCCAGCACCTCGTCGACCGCATCGAGATCGTGTCCGGCGATCTGCTCGACCAGAGCTCGATCACATCGATCGTCGCCGCCGTGCGCCCCGACGAGATCTACAACCTCGCGGCGCAGTCGTTCGTGCCCACGTCATGGCAGCAGCCCGTGCTCACCGGCGAGTTCACGGCGCTGGGCGTGACGCGCGTGCTGGAGTCGATTCGCGCGGTCGACCCGAAGATCAAGTTCTATCAAGCGTCGAGCTCGGAGATGTTCGGCAAAGTCCAGATCGTCCCGCAGAACGAGTCCACGCCGTTCTACCCGCGCTCACCGTACGGCGTCGCAAAAGTATACGGACACTGGATTACCGTGAACTATCGCGAATCATACGACATGTTCGCAGCAAGCGGAATCCTGTTTAACCATGAGTCGCAGCGGCGAGGCAAGGAGTTCGTAACGCGAAAAATATCGGACGGTGTTGCACGTATCAAGCTCGGTTTGCAAAATGAGCTGCGTTTGGGAAATCTCGACGCGCAGCGAGATTGGGGCTTCGCAGGCGATTACGTTCGGGCGATGTGGCTGATGTTACAATATGACACGGCGGACGATTTCGTGGTTGCAACGGGAAGAACGCACGCGGTGCGCGATTTCGTGCGGCTCGCATTCGCGGCGGTCGATCTGGATTGGGAGAAGTACGTCGTCGTCGACCCGCGGTTCTACCGGCCGGCGGAGGTCGATCTGCTGGTCGGCGATGCGTCCAAGGCGCAGCGCGAGCTCGGCTGGCGGCCGGAAACGTCGTTCGAACAGCTCGTCGAGCAGATGGTCCGCGCGGATCTCGACCGGCTGCGCGCGCGCGCGGCGACGTGACGTGCGCGTTCTCGTCACCGGTGCAGGCGGCTTCGTCGGGGGTCATTTGATCGCGACGCTGCGCGCGCGCGGTCACGAGGTCGTTCCGGCGGACCGCGCGCCGCAGGGCGACGATCACGACACGCTTCCGCTCGACGTCACCGACGCGCTGGGCGTGCGCGGCGCGATCGAGCTCGCGCAGCCGGACGCGATCGCGCACCTCGCGGCGCAGGCGTTCGTTCCGGCATCGCTGACCGATCCGGAGACCACGTTCGACGTCAATGCCGTCGGCACGCTCCGCGTGCTGGACGCCGTCCGCGCGTATCAAGAGCAGGTCGGCGCGCCGCCGCGCGTCGTGGTCGTCAGCAGCGGCGACGTGTACGGCGCGCAGCCGCCCGATGCGCTTCCGCTGCGCGAGACGACGGCGCCGCTGCCGCGCAGCCCGTACGCCGCGAGCAAGGTCGCAGCGGAAGCCGTCACGCTCGCGTATGCGCGCTCGTACGGTGTCGACGCGGTCGTCACGCGCGCGTTCAACCACATCGGCCCTGGTCAGGACGAGCGTTTCGCCGTCGTCGCGTTCGCGCTGCAGATCGCGCGCGCCGCGGCGGGCGGCGGACCGCGCGTGCTCGTGGGCAATCTCGCCGCGAGCCGGGATTTTCTCGACGTGCGGGACGTGTGCGAGGCATACGCGCTGCTGCTCGAAGGCGGCGGAACGGCGGGCGAGATCTACAACGTGTGCAGCGGGACGGCAACGACGATGCGCGAGATCTTGCGCCGCCTCATCGAGCTCGGGCGCGTCGCCGTCGAGGTCCGCGAAGATCCCGATCGCATGCGGCCGGCCGACGTCCCGGTGAGCGCCGGCGACGCGTCGAAGCTGCGCGAGGCGACCGGGTGGGCGCCCCGCATTTCCTTGGCGGCCGCGCTGCGCGCCGTCTATGACGACGCGCGCGCACGCGTCGCAAGCTCGATTTCGCACAACCGTGATGACAAGGTGATTTCGTGAATCCAGCCCCGGTGACTCGGTGAACCCCGCGATCAGCGCGTTCGTCTTCGGCAAGCGCGGTGCGCTGCTCGCTTTGCCGGCGGTCGCGCTCGCGGCGTTCGGCAAGCCCAGCGCGTTTTCGATCGCGGCCGGTCTGCCGCTCGCGTTCGCCGGCGAGGTGGTGCGCATGTGGGCGGTCGGCTACAGCGGCGTCACGACGCGCGGCGACACCGTCACCGCGCCCGCGCTCGTCACCGCCGGACCGTACGCGTACGTGCGCAACCCGCTCTACGTCGGCAACTTCCTCACCGCGGCGGGCTTTGCGATCGCGTTCACCGGGAAGAACTCCGCGCCCGCGCGGTGCATGCTCGTGGGGGGATCGCTCGCGGCGATGCTCGGCATCTACGCCGTGATCGTGCCGCACGAGGAGGGCTACCTGCGCACGACCTTCGGCGCGGCGTTCGACGACTATTGCGCGCGCGTGCCGCGGGTCGTCCCCGCGCTGGAACCCAGCGAACCCCAGCACGGGTCGTACGATCCCGACGTGATCGCAAAAGCGGAGACGCGAACCTGGCTCACCTTCACCGCGGTGCTCGGCGTGCTGGCGCTCAAGGCGCTGCGCGAATGAGCCTGCACGCCGCGGGCTCGACCGGCCGTCTGAAGATCGCGCTCGTCGCGACGGCGGGCGTGGCCGTGCTCGAGCTCGCCGGCGGCTGGCGAGCCGGCTCGCTGGCGCTGATGTCGGATGCGGCGCACGTCACCATGGACGTCGTCGCGCTGGCCATCGCGCTCGCCGCCGCGGTGCAGGCCAAGCGGCCGGCGACCCACCGGCAGACCTACGGCTTCGCGCGCTACGAGATCCTCGCCGCGCTGGCCAACGGCGGGCTGCTGACCGCCGTGACCGTGCTGATCGCGGTCGAGGCGGTGAAGCGGCTGATCCACCCGGAGCTCCCGGCAGGCGGGCTCATGGCTGCCGTCGCTGCGATCGGGTTGGCGGTAAACCTCGCGATCGGGTTCACGCTCGTGCGCGGGGACCATGCGAACCTCAACGTCCGCGCGGCGCTGCTGCACGTTGCGGGCGACGCGCTGGGCGGCGGCGCGGTGATCGTCGGCGGTACGCTCATCGCGCTGACCGGCGCGGCGTGGCTCGACCCCGCGCTCTCGCTGCTGGTCGCGGCGATCATCGTCGCCGGCGTGATCGCGATCGTCCGCGAAGCGACCGACGTGCTGCTGGAGAGCGCGCCAGGCCATGCCGGCGTGCCGGCGGTGCGCGAGCGGATCGGCGGCATCGCGGGCGTCGTCGGCGTGCACGACCTGCACGTCTGGACGATCGGCTCGGGCAGCCACGCCCTCTCGGCGCACGTCGTGCTCGACGACCGCAAGCTCAGCGAGGCGAGCGCCATCTTGCGCTCGATCGACGGCGCGATGCGGAACGACTTCGCCATCGCGCACGTCACGGTCCAGTTCGAGTGCGAGAGCTGTGACCCCGACACGACGATCGTCTGCACGCAAACCCCTCGGGAAACCGGCGCGGCGTTCGCGAAGTCGTCAGGGACATGAAGCCCGGTACCGTGATCCTCGCCACCGCCCGCACGCCGTTCGGGCGCCTCGGCGGCGCGCTCGCCTCCCTTCCCGCCACCTCGCTCGGCGGCGACGCGATCCGCAATGCGATCGTCCGCGCGGGCATCGACCCGTCCGACGTCGAGCACGTCATCATGGGCCAGGTCATCCAGGCCGGCGTGGGTCAAGCGCCGGCGCGCCAGGCCGCGTTCAAGGCCGGCCTCGCGAAGACGACGACCGCCGAGACGATCAACAAAGTCTGCGCCTCCGGGATGCTGGCCGTCGCGTACGGCGCGCGGTACGTCGCCGATGGCGACAGCCGCGTCGTGGTCGCGGGCGGGATGGAGTCGATGTCCAACGCGCCCTACCTGCTGCCCGGCGCGCGCAACGGCTACCGCTACGGCCACGGCACGCTCGTCGACGCGATGATTCACGACGGCCTCTGGGACTACTATTTCGACGAAGCGATGGCGGCACAGGGCGCGCGCGTCGCCGCGGAGCTGGGCGTGACGCGCGCGGTGCAGGACGAGTTCGCGTACCAGAGCCACAAGCGCGCGCACGACGCGCACGAAGCCGGGCACTTCGACGCGGAGATCGCGCCGATCAACGTGGCGACCAAGGCGAAGGGCAAGATCGTCGTCGACGCGCTGCCGCAGCCGGCGCGCGCGCGCATCCCGGCGCTGGCCGGGGCGCCCGGCGCCGGCGGCTCGGTGTGGGATCACGTTCCGCCGCAGAACATGGTCGCCGATCCGGCGCAGTACTCGCCCTACGTCACGGGCGACGTTCCGTATACGCGCGTCGACCGCGACGAGCCCGTGCGGCGCGACGCGTCGCTCGATGCGATGGCAAAGCTCAAGGCGATCGACGAAGGCGGCACGATCACGGCCGGCAACGCGCCCGGCGTCAACGACGGCGCCGCCGCGCTCGTGCTCTCGAGCGCGGACTACGCGCGCTCGACCGGCGCCGAGCCGCTCGCGGAAATCGTCGATCATGCCGGGGTCGCGTGGGATCCGCCGTATCTCGCGCTCGTGCCGGCCATGGCGGCGCAGAAGCTGCTCGATCAGCAGGGTCTCAAGGCGTCGGACATCCACGTCTGGGAGATCAACGAAGCCTTTGCGGCCGTCGCGCTCACGGCGGCGACGCGGCTCGGGCTCGATCCGACCGTCATCAACGCGCAAGGCGGTGCGGTTGCGCTCGGGCATCCGATCGGCGCTTCCGGGGCGCGCATCGTCGGGGCCGTCGTGCAGCAGCTGCGGCGGCGCGGCGGTGGGCTTGGGATCGCTGCCATTTGCAGTGGTGGTGGGCAGGGTGATGCCATGCTAGTTCGGGTCGGGTAGCGGTCGTGGCGGAGGGCGCCGCGTGCACGTCCGTCGCGGGGACGCGTTCGGACGCACGTCGTGCGCGTCCGAACGCTCGGCGCTCCGCGGGCTCTCGGCATCCTGCCTCCGCCCGCTCCGCGACGCCCCGCGACGGACGTGCACCCGGCGCCCTCAGGCGTGATCGTGGCGCGGCGACCGGTGCTGTCCATCTCTGTTTGCAGAAAGCGTAAGGTAGCGGCGATGCGTGTTCTCGTTGTCGGGGCTGGGCAGATGGGGGGCGGTATTGCGCAAGTGCTCGCTGCGAAGGGGCATGAAGTTCTTCTCAATGACGTCGATGCTGCGCGGATTCGCAAGGGGGTCGATGGGATTGCGAAGCGGCTCGATCGGGACGTTGAAAAGGGGCGCATGTCGGCCGAGCAGCGCGGGGAGATTCTCTCGCACATCGACGGGCGCGAGAACATGCGCGATCTCGACGTGCAGCTTGCGATCGAGGCGGCGACCGAGCGGATCGATCTGAAGCTCGATCTCTTTCGGTTCTTGGACCAGAATACGCCGCCCGAGGCGGTGCTCGCGTCCAACACGTCTTCCATCTCCATCACCGTGCTGGGGGCGGTGACGTCGCGGGCGCAGCGTGTCGTCGGAATGCACTTCATGAATCCCGTGCCGGTGATGAAGCTGGTCGAGATCATTCGCGGGATCGCCACCGACGACGCGACGTTTGCGCTCGTGCGCGATCTTGCGCTCGGGCTGGACAAGACGCCCGTCGAGGTGCGTGATTTTCCGGGATTCATCTCCAATCGCATCTTGATGCCCATGATCAACGAAGCGATCTACGCCTTGTACGAAGGCGTCGCGTCGGTCGAGGCGATCGACACCGTCATGAAGCTCGGGATGAACCATCCGATGGGGCCGCTCACGCTGGCCGACTTCATCGGGCTCGACACGTGTCTGGCGATCATGAACGTGCTCTCCGACGGCTTCGGCGACACGAAGTACCGGGCGTGCCCGCTGCTTAAGCAGTACGTGGCGGCGGGCTGGCTCGGGAAGAAGTCCGGGCGCGGTTTCTACGACTATTCCGGGTCGGCGAACGGTGCGCCGGCTTCGGTTCCTGCGGGGGCTTCCGGCGCGCTCAGGACGAGTTCGTGATCGGCGTGGCGCCGGCCGTGGCGTTCGATCTCAGCGACGAGCAGCGCGCGATCGGCGAGGTCGCGCGTGACGTGGCGCTGCGCGAGATCGCGCCGGATATCGCCGCTTGGGACAAGGGTCACGTGTTTCCGCGCGCGCTGTACGCAAAGCTCACGGCGGCCGGGCTGATGGGGATGCTCGTGCCCGAGCAGTTCGGTGGCGTCGCGGCGGACTACGTGTCGTACGCGCTGGCGATCGAAGAGCTCGCGAAGGTGGATGCGGGGACGGCGGTGACCGTGTCCGTGCATTCCATGATCTGCAACGCGATCGCGAAGCTCGGCTCGGACGAGCAGAAGTCGCATTGGCTCGAGCTGCTTGCGACGGGCGACGTGATCGCCGGATTCGGTTTGACCGAGCCTGATGCCGGGTCCGATGCCGCGGCGATTCGGGCGACGGCGCGGCGCGACGGCGATGCGTGGGTGCTCAACGGGCGCAAGCAGTGGTGCACCAACGGCGGGTACTCCGGCGTCGTGATGGCGATGTTTCGGACGGGCGGGGCGGGGTCCAAGGGAATCTCCGCGTTCTTGGTCGACTCGTCGCTGGACGGCATCGTGGTCGAGAAGACGACCGAGAAGCTCGGCATCCATACCTCGAACACCGTCGATCTCGCGTTCGACGACGTGCGCGTTCCCGCGGCAGCGATGCTCGGTGCGGAAGGGGCGGGGCTGACGCAGGCGCTCACCACGCTGACGTCGGGGCGGATTGGGATTGCGGCGCAGGCGACCGGAATTCTCGCTGCGTGCCTGGATGCGTCGATCGTCTTTGCGAAAGATCGCACGGCGTTCGGGAAGCCGATCGGCGCGTTCGAGGGCGTCTCGTTCAAGATCGCGCAGATGGCGACCGATCTCGATGCGGCGCGGCTGCTCGTGTACCGCGCGGCGGCGTTTGCCGACGCTGGGCGGCCTTTCGTGGTGGAGGCCTCGAAGGCCAAGCTGTTCGCGTCCACCAAGGCGCGCGAGCACGCGTCGGCCGCGCTGCAGATTCACGGCGGCTACGGGTACACCACCGAGTTTGCGGTCGAGCGGTACTATCGCGATGCGAAGATCACCGAGATCTACGAAGGCACGTCGGAGATTCAGCAGCTCGTCATCGCGCGCGGGCTGCTCGGGCGGCTCGACTGACGTTTCACGCCGGAACCAGGCGGCGGGCGCGCGTTCGGACGCCGGGGGACGCGTGAACGAGCGGCGCGTGCGCGCTAACGGCGACGTTCGCTGCCGCGAGCAACGTGTTTTCGGCGATCGTCGCTGTGGCGTCGTGGAGCGGCCACGGCGGGTGCAGCACGTCGCCGCGCAGCGTGCGGCCGCGGCGGTCGGCGGTGAAGAAGCAATAGCGCTCGACGAGCCGGTGTTCGAGCGCGCCGTTCGCGGGGCTGCGTGCGGTGCCGGCGATGCGCGCGTCGGCCGTGAAGCGGGCGGGTGCGGCGCGCGAGTCCGTGCGTTCGAGGCGGTACGCGCACGATTCGCCGGTGCATGCGCTCGTGATGCGCGCGGTGTGATACGGGAGGTGCAGCGCGCGGCGGCCGGCGGCGACGGCTGCCGCGCTGGCGGCGTCGAGGCTCAGGAACCAGACGCCCGGGATGCCGCCGCCCGTGACGTACGTGCGCACGTTGATCTCGCCGAACGTGCGCAGCGCCAAGCGCGCCGGGACGCCGCGGGCGCGCGCGCCCGCGATGCGGAAGGCGACGACGCCGACCCAGGCGCTGCCCTCCATCACGTCGAGCTCGAGGTCGGTCGGAAGCAGCGCGCGCAGCGGCTCCGCGGGGACCGGCCAGTGCACGAACAGCGCTTCGACCCAGTCCATCGCGACGAGCCACGGCGCGCTCACCCGGGCTCGTCGTCCAGCGCGCCCGGCGCGAAGCGTTCGCGCAGTCCCGGCGGCGGGAGCGCGCACGTGTCGGTGCGGCCGAACCAGCGGTAGCGGTTGCGCGCGATCCAGCGGTACGCGGCGTCGCGGATGCCGCGCGGGATCAGAATCGCCGCGAACGCGAGCGGCCACGGCGCGCGCAGGCCCAGCGCGATGTGCAGCGCGGCGTCGCTGCGCTCGTAGCGGAGGCCGTTCGCGAGCAGCACGATGCTGTCGGGCTCGCGCGCGTCTTCCGCGCGCGAGCCCAGCAGCTCGCGCGCGTGCGCCGATTGCAGCGACGCGAACGTGAAGTGGCGCTCCGGATCGTTCGCGGCGATGAAGCGCACGGCGCCGTTGCACAGATTGCAGACGCCGTCGAACAGGACGGTGGCGGGCACTCCGATGCCGCGTCCGGCTACTTGTTCGCGAACGAGTCGCTGACCAAGGTCGCGGTCACGTGCGCGTTCGTCGTCATCGACTGATCGATGGCGAGCTGGCGGTGGATGCGCGCCGTGAGGTCGTACGACACCGGCGAGACCAAGTCGGTCGCGTACGTGGTCGCGCCGTGATCCGACTCGTCGAATCCGGTGGGTCCCGGCATCGACCACACGCCGTCGATCGCGATCAGCGCGCGCTTGCCGTCGCTGCTCTGCACGCGGTAGGTCGTCGACCCTTTGGCCGGCGCGAGCGCAGGGACGCTCCAGCTGGAGCCGGGCGACACGTCGCGGTCGGCGATGAAGCCCCGCGCGATCAGCGGCAGCAGGCGCGCCGCTTCGGGCGCGAGCGGGTGCGCGGGATCGGACGAAAGGCGTCCGTCGGCGTACAGCGCGACGCGCGTCATGGGCTGCACGTTCACGGAGCCGGCGAAAGACGTGTCGACGACCAGACCGCCGTCTTGCGTCGCGGCGACGATGTCGATCGTGAGCTTGCCGCGGTCGTCCCCGTTCATGTACTGGCTCGCGGTGCCTATGCCCGATGAAGCGCCGGCGCCTTCGCCGGGCGCCGCGGTGCCGCCGTACCCGCCGTTGAAGCCCGACGATTTCACCTCGTGCGTCGTGCGCGCGCTGTAACTGACGTCGTACACGAGATGGCGGAGCGACTTCGTCGCTGCGGGAGCGTCCGCGGCCGATACGGCGAGCGGTGCGGCGAATACGGCCGCAACGGTAAAAGCAAGCAGGCTGCGCATGGACGGTCTCCTCCGAACCCCTGATTTCGGCGTCACGGTGAGGGGGCGCCTGTCCGCCTCGCAACGGCTACGACCAATGTCGTCCAGGGGCAGTCCCGCGCGGCGCGGAACGCTCGGCGCGCCATGAAGTTGATGGAGTACCAAGGCAAAGACCTGTTCCGGCGCGTCGGTATCCCGACCCCGAACGGCGTCTACGCCACGACCGCCGCGGACGTGAAGAGCTTCCTCGCCGAGCATCCCGGCTCGTGGGTGCTCAAGAGCCAGGTGATGATGGGCGGGCGCGGCAAGGCCGGCGGGATCAAGTTCGCCGACGACGCGCAGCAAGGCGAGACGCTCGCGCGCGAGCTGATCGGCAAGGTGCTCAAGTCGGTGCAGAACCCCGACGGCGAAGAAGTGAAGTCGCTGCTGGTCGAGGAGAAAGTCGACATCGCGAGCGAGGCGTACGTCTCCATCGCGATCGACCGCACGGCGAAGAAGCCCGTCGTGCTCGTCACCGCGCAAGGCGGCATGGACGTCGAAGAGGTCGCCGAGCACGACCCCGGCGCGATCAAGAAGTACTGGATCGATCCCGCGCGCGGTTACGCGCCGTTCATCGGCCGCCGGCTCGCGTTCGAAGCGCAGCTGCCCGAAGGCTACCGCAAGGCGTTCCCCGCGATCCTGGGCGCGCTCTACACGCTCTTCATGGACTACGGCGCGAATCTCGTCGAGATCAACCCGCTCGTGCTGACCAAGGACGGGCGCGTGATCGCGAGCGACGCGAAGGTCGACCTCGACGACAACGGGCTCTACAAGCATCCCGACGTCGCGCAGTGGAACACCGAGTCGCCCGCGGACGAAGACCAGGCCGCCGCCGTTGCCATCGGCCTGGGCATGTCGAACTACGCGAAGCTCGACGGCACGATCGGCGTGATCGCCAACGGTGCGGGCCTGGGCATGGGGACGATGGACGCGATCCGCAACGCGGGCGGCGAAGCGGCGAACTTCCTGGACATCGGTGGCGGCGCGCAAGCCGACTTGGTGAAGAAGAGCTACGACCTGGTCACCAGCGATCCCAAGGTCAAGGCGATGTTCATCAACATCTTCGGCGGCATCACGCGCGGCGACCAAGTCGCGAAGGGCATCGTCGAAGCGCTCAAAGGCGGGGATGTGCGCGAGGTGCCGCTGGTCGTGCGCCTGACGGGCACGAACGCGGAAGAAGGGCGCAAGATCTTGGACGCGGCCGGTTTCGTGCCGGTCGAAACGATGGACGAAGGCGCCGCGCGCGCCGTGGCGCTGGCCAGCGGGAGCAAGTAACGTGGCGATCTTCCTCGACAAGAATTCCAAGGTCATCGTGCAAGGGATCACCGGGCGCGAAGGCGCGTTTCACACGCAGCGCATGCTCGCGTACGGCACGCAGATCGTCGGCGGCGTGACGCCCGGCAAGGGCGGCACGACGATCGAGAGCGGTCAGCCGGTGTTCAACACCGTCAAAGATGCGGTCGACGCGACCGGCGCGACGCACAGCATCATCTTCGTGCCGCCGTTCGCGGGCGCCGACGCGCTGTGGGAAGCGCACGACGCCGGCATCGCGCTCGCGGTCTGCATCACCGAAGGGATCCCGGCGCACGACATGCTGCGCGTCGTGGCGACGACGCCGGGCATGCGCATCATCGGCGGCAACTGCCCGGGGCTGATCTCGCCCGGCAAGTCGCTGGTCGGCATCATGCCGGGCCACATCTTCAAAGAAGGCAACGTCGGGATGATCTCGCGCTCGGGGACGCTGACGTACGAGATCGTCGACGGGCTCACGCGCGCCGGCTTCGGCCAGTCCACCTGCGTCGGCATCGGCGGGGACCCGATCATCGGCACCACCTTCGTCGACTGCCTGCGCGCGTTCGCGAACGATCCCGAGACGCAGGCGCTCGTCGTCGCCGGCGAGATCGGCGGCTCGGACGAAGAAGACGCCGCCGCGTTCATCAAGGAGCACATCGCCGACAAGCCGGTCGTCGCGTTCATCGGCGGGCGCTCCGCGCCCAAGGGCAAGCGCCTGGGCCATGCCGGCGCCATCATCTCGGGCAACACCGGGACCCCCGAGTCGAAGGTCAAGGCGTTCGGCGAGGCGGGCGTCCCGGTCGCGGACCGGCCGTCGGACATCCCCAAGCTGCTCGCCGAACGGCTCAAGCCCGTCCCCGCGTAGGGCGGCGGAGCGCGATGCGGTTCGGCTACCAGTGCGAGGAGTGCGAGGAGGCGATCTGGCTCGCCACCACGCGCGCGGAGCTGCAATGGCTGCGGAGCCGCCGGCACGTGGTGCGCGAGGTGGCTCGGCACCTGAGCGCGGGCCTGGACGGGTGGATGGACGAGGGGCTGGTGTTCCTCGATCGTCACGACGGCCATAGCGTCGTGGTGGTCGAGCGCGCGACAAGCTGAGCAAGGCCCGAAAAAAGGGGAAGCGAGCGGGGGCTCTCAGAAGGGTCACAGGTCCGCCTGAATCATGCCGGTTTGCTGCCGGTCGACCAGGCGGCTTTTCCACCACCCTTCGAAAGGAAGAGTGCCCGTGGCTATACCTCATCAGGTAAGACGAGGTGTCCTCGCGGTACTGTTGCTCATCGCGTTCGTGCTCCAGGGAACGACAAGCGTTCTGGCAGGTACGACCGGTGTCATCAGCGGTTCCGTGGCCGACCCGCAGTCGAACCAACCCGTCGCCGGCGCGCGCGTGACCGCGACGAGCCCGTCGCAGTCCGCGACCACGACCACCGACTCGGCAGGACGATTCTCGTTCCTGTCGCTCGCACCCGACACGTACACGATCTCCGTCGCGGAGACGTCGACGCGCGACGCGTCGTCGACGAGCGGCGTGACGGTCCAGGCCGACCAGACCGTCTCGGTCAGCCTCTCGCAACCCACCAAGCTCAAGGTCATCGGTACGGTGACCTCGCGTGCCGCCGGTGCGCTCGTCAAACCCGGCACGACGGCCGACGTCTATTCGATCAACGCCGTAACGCAGGACAAAGCGTCCAACGTCGGCGGTGGCGGTAACCTCAACACCGCCTGGTCCGCGATCGCAACGGTCCCCGGCGTGTTCATCGCGCCGAACCAGACCGGCTACATCGGCGCGGGCGCGTCGATCAGCATCCGCGGCGGCGACTACGACCAGATCGGCTACGAGCTGGACGGCATCCCGGTGAACCGCGCGTTCGACAACTATCCGTCGGGCTCGCTGTCGTCACTCGGGCAGCAGGAGCTCCAGGTCTACACCGGCGCGACGCCGGCGAACTCCGAGGCCGAAGGCATCTCCGGCTACATCAACCAGGTCATCCGCACCGGCACCGCGCCGGCCTCGCGCAACCTCGACCTGGCGATCGGAACGCCGACCTTCTACAACAAGATCTCGTTCGAAGCGGGCGGCGCCAACCCGAGCCGCACGTTCTCGTACTACCTCGGCGCCGGCGCGTACAACCAGAA
Organism: Vulcanimicrobiota bacterium; assembly: GCA_963723635.1. Taxonomy (GTDB): domain Bacteria; phylum Vulcanimicrobiota; class Vulcanimicrobiia; order Vulcanimicrobiales; family Vulcanimicrobiaceae; genus Vulcanimicrobium. Next base: position 114,883 of record CAVRRP010000032.1, read on the forward strand.
CTTCCGCTACTACGACAACTACAACGGCGGGAGCCTGACGAACACCTGGGGCCAGCCGCTGAACGCGTGCCAAAACAATCCCGCGGATCCCGGTGGCGCAGGCTACGTCACGACGCCCGCAACCGCGCCTTCGTGCTTCTCGCCGAACGGCCGCGATTACACCAACGGCGGCACGACGCCCGCCTATGCGCTGGGCCCCTACAACACGACGTTCCAGTCGTCGACGGACGAGCGCGACACCGTCGCGAACTTCCATTTCGGGCTCCCGCGCAAGGACGGCAACAAGGACGACATCCAGCTGCTGTTCAGCAACAACTTCATCAACAGCCCGTTCTACACGTCGACCAACGATCAGGGCGGCCTGAACTACCTGAACAACATCGGCTTGGCGCCTAGCTACGTCGACGGGTTCATCTTTACGGGCGCCCCGAAGGGCACCGTGCTTCCGCCCGGCTACACCGGCGGCGGCGCACAGTACAACTACTACCCCGACTCTCCCGGGGGGCGGCCCGCCGGCGCGCTCGTCGCGCCCGACCGCCGCGACGCGTTCGTGAACAACCAGTCCATCGTCAAGGCGCAGTACCAGCACAACTTCGGAACCAACGCGTTCCTGCGCGTCTACGGTTACACGTACTACTCGAACTGGCTGCAGAACGGTCCGCAGGGCGAGAACTTCAACTATCTCGGCCCCGTCTCACCGGACTACGAGCTGTCGGCGCACACGCGCGGCGTGAGCGTCAACTTCTCGGACCAGCTCAACTCGCAGCATCTGCTTTCCGTGCAGGGCTCGTACACCACGTCGAGCGTCCTCCGTATGAACAACTCCGGCATCGGTTCGACGGGCGTGGCGGGGCTTCTGATCGATCCGACCAATCCGTACAGCGGGACCTGTTACGGCAAGGTGATCGATCCCAACACGCTCGACGCGATGGGGAACCCCGTCGTGGTGACCCCGTTTACCTCGGGCAACTGCTTGGGGAATCCGGTCACCGGCGGCTTCAAGTTCGTCGCGAACACCTTCACGCTCAAGCAGGCGTACAAAAACACGGTGACGCCCGCATCCACGTACGGGGCGTGCGGCGGCGGACCGTGCTCGTACGTGCTGGTCGGAAACGGTTTCTCGGCGACCTACAACCAGGTCATACCGAAGTTCACCGCGTTTTCGATCACGGACCAGTTCAAGCCGAACGATCGCTTGAACATCAATCTCGGCTTGCGCTACGACCGGTTCGAGTTCAACGGATCGAACACGTTCGATTCCAACGCTCGCACCCTGTACTACAACGCGTACAACGCGCTGCATCCCGCCGCGCCGCTCTTCAACCCCGGCGCGGGGCAGGTCGAGTCGTACGACGAGCTCCAGCCGCGACTCGGCTTCACGTTCACCGTGAACCCGACGACGGTGCTGCGCGCGAGCTACGGCCGCTATGCGCAGGCTCCGAACAGCGCGTTCGAGCAGTACAACTTCCTGCAGTCGAACGACACCGCGAACCTCGCGCGCTTCGGGAACTTCGGGCTCGAGACGACGCCGGGTCATCACGTGCGGCCCGAGGTCTCGAACAACTACGACTTCTCGTTCGAGCACCAGTTCAAGGGTGACACGTCGGTCAAGTTCACGCCGTTCCTGCGCAAGACGCAGGACCAGATCCAGCAGTTCTTCCTCGACCAGAAGACCAACTTCGTGTCGGGGCTGAACGTCGGCAAGCAGACGTCGGAAGGCCTCGAGCTGGAGCTCGACAAGGGTGACTTCTCGCGCAACGGCCTCGCCGCGCGCCTGTCGTTCACCTATACGAACAGCTACATCAACTACACGAAGCTGGGCAACGGCAGCTCCATCATCGACGGCTTCAACAACAACATCGCCGCGTACAACAAGTTCACGGCAGCCGGCGGCGGCGCGAAGTGCTACACGACCGGTGGGACCGCGGACAACACGTGCGCTGCGGGTTCGATCGCGAACCCGTACTACAACGCCCCGATTCAGGGGACGATGGATCCCAACGCCAACTACCCGACGTTCGACACCTTCCCGGGTGGCGTCGGAGCCGGCGGCTACTCGTCGTTCGGCGCGCCCTACGTGTCGACGCTGATCGTGCAGTACAAGCACGGTCCGCTCGCGGTCACGCCGGCGCTCCAGTTCCTCGGCGGCAGCCGCTACGGCGTTCCGCTCTCCACGCCCGGCATCGATCCCTCGACCTGCACCGGTGGGCTCGCCGGCTCGACGACGGGCGATCCGCGGTATCCGTACGGAGCCGCCGGCGGCGCGCCGTACGATACGGCCACGTGCGGCAGCAACTTCGCGATTCCGAACCAGTACACCGGACGCTTCGACGGCGTGGGTGCGTTCGTGTCGCCGAACCAGCTGCTGCTGCACACGCAGATCACCTACGACGTGAACAAACGCATCACGCTCGTCGGCAACTTCGCGAACATCATCAACCGCTGCTGGGGTGGTACGCACGTCGCAACGGCGATCAACCACGCCTGCAACTACCAGGCCACGTATGGTGCCGGATCGGGTCCGCAGCCTATCGGGAATCAGTACAACCCGGGCGCCGCGATCCAGCCGTTCCTCTCGACACCCTACGATCCGACCTTCCCGAGCTATCCGTTCAACATGTTCTTCGAGGCCCGGATCAAAATCTAGGCTTCGGCGTCAGCTGAACACGGAAGACGGTCTCCGCTTTGGCGGGGGCCGTCTTTTCTTTTGCCTCCGGTGCTTTGGGGTGGGGCTCGGGTGCGGGCGGGACGGTGCGTTCCGGGGCACGCGACCTGCGCCCATCCTGGGCTTCGGTCGCTGCCGCTCCGTCGCTCTCGCCCTTCCAGGGCTCCGCGACTCCGCGAGCACCCCGGAACGCACCGTCCCGCCCGCACCCTCCTGCGCGATGGCGGCGGGGCGGAAGAACGTCGGCCGCGGGAAGGCTGCGAGCGCGGTTGGGGTGGGCGCTGGCGCCTCGTGGGGGGCATGCGGGGTGGGTGGTGGTTGGGTGAGTCTCGGGTGGGGCGCGGTGAACGAAAAAAGCGCTCGCGGGGGGCGAGCGCTTTCAGAGATGCTGTTTTGGGCGGTGCCGTACGGTTGGGCGAGCGTTGGCCGGCGTGCCGCGGGGTGGCTTTAGTGGGGGACTTTTAGTTTTTGGCCTACGTGGAGGGCGGCGGTCGGGAGGTGGTTGGCGCCCATGATCTGGTCTACCGTGGCTTGGACGTCGCCGTTGGGTGGGGTCGTGCGGTCGGCGAGGGTCCAGATGGTTTGGCCGGGCTGGACCGTGATCGTGTCGTACGCGACCGGCGGGGCGGCGTGGACCGTGCTCGAGAGCGCGGGGAGCGTCACCGCCAAGCAGAGGCCGCCGAGGGCGACCAGCGGCATGAGGGTCGGTTTTCGTTTGGGCGTGACGCGCATGTTCTATTCTTTCCCCTAGATGTTGTGCCAAACGCTTGTTCGTCCACCACATGATACCAAGGCTGGCCGCCGGGAGTCAAGGTGGTTCGAACGTATGTTTGCTCTCGGTGCGGCTTCTGTGGTAGTATTGCCGCAATCAATGCGGCATCCACGTGGTGCCGTCGGCAAGCGTCTCACGGCGCGATGCCTACTGGGTGGCATTCTGTAGGAGGGTTCGGATGGCCGAGCGGGCCACGACCGATAAGCAACAGCGGATCCTCGATGTGATCCGTCAATTTACGTCCGACCGCGGGTTCCCGCCGTCGGTGCGGGAGATCGGCGAGCGCGTCGGGCTCTCATCGTCGTCCACGGTGCAGTCGCACCTCAAGACGCTCGAACGGCGCGGCCTTCTCAAGCGCGATCCCACCAAGCCGCGCGCGCTCGTCGCCACGCGCGGCGACGACGAGCCGCAGACGATCGAGTCGATCACGTTGCCGGTGGTCGGCCGCGTAGCGGCCGGCGTGCCGATCACCGCGACGGAGAATCTCGAGGACCAGTTCGTGCTGCCGGCGTCCTGGGCGCCGCGCACGGGCGGCTTCGTGCTGCGGGTGAAGGGCGACTCGATGATCGATGCGGCGATCCTCGACGGCGATCTCATCGTCGTCGAGCAGCGCCCCACGGCGAACAACGGCGAGATCGTCGTCGCGATGATCGACGGAGAAGCGACCGTCAAACGGTTCTACCGCGAGAACGGCCGCGTGCGGCTCCAGCCGGAGAACGCCGCCATGGCGCCAATCTACGCCGACGATGTCACGATCGTCGGTCGCGTCGAGGCCGTCATCCGGAAGCTTTAGCCCGGGGATCGAGCCGCCGGGCGGCGACGGGCCGATCGCGCGCTTCGAGCGCGCGATCGCGCCGTACGCGCAGCGGTTCGCCGAAGCGCCGCCCACGCAGGCGCTGCGCGTCACGCTGCCGCTCGCGTTCGGCGTGGTCGTGCTGTACCTCGTCGTGCTGCTGGTGCGCGAGCCGTTCGCGGGCTGGCCGCACGTTGCCGCGCTGATCCGGCAGTTCATGCCGGACGCGTTCGCGCTCGCGTCCGTCGTGATGGTGCTCGCGCTGTCGTTCACCCTTGCCCGCCGGCTGCGCTATGCGGCGCTGCCGCTGGTCGCGACGGCGCTCGTCGCGTTCGTGCTCGCGCTGCCGCACGCCGCGGTGCAGGCCGTCGTCGCGTTCGCGCGGGCGCGCGGTGCCGGCGGGCTGGGGGCCTTCGCTACGACGCTCGGCTCGAGCGGGTTGTTCACGGCGATCGTGGTCTGCATGGCGACCGCCGGCGCGATCGCGCTCGGCCGCCGCCGGTTCGGCGGCATTGCGGGCACCGCCGCCGGTGCGTTCGCCGTGCTGCTGGTGTCGGGCGGGCTGTTCGCGCTGGGGCTTTCGCTCGCGGGCGCGCTGTCGGCGGCGCTCGCGCCGCTGGGAACGCTGGGCGACAGCTTCGTGGCGCTCGCGCTCATCACGGCGATCGAAGCCGCGCTGTGGGTGGTGGGCATCCACGGGCCGGCGCTGCTGGCCGCGATCGTGCTGCCGGTCTACTACCAGATGCAGTTCCAGAACACGGACGCGCACCTCCACCACGGTCCCATCCCGCACATCGTCGTGGTCTCGACGTTCATGTTCGTGTTCCCGGGCGGCTCCGGCGCGACGCTGCCGCTGGTCGTGCTACTGCTGCGCAGCCCGCTGGCGCGGCTGCGCAAGCTCGCCTACGCCGCGCTCGTGCCGTCGGTCTTCAGCATCAACGAACCCATCATCTTCGGCTTGCCGATCGCCTACAATCCGGTGCTCGCGGTGCCGTTCGTCGTCGCGCCGGTCGCGCTCGCGTGCACGACGTACGCCGCGATGGCGCTCGGCCTCGTCGGGCGGCCCGTGCTGTTCATCCCGGCGACGTTCCCGGCGTTCATGAACGCGTTTCTGACGACGCTGGACTGGCGCGCGTGCGTGCTGGTCGCCGTCAACCTCGTCGTGGCGGGTGCGATCTGGCTGCCGTTCCTGCGCGTCTACGAGCGGGCGGAGCTCGCCCGCATCGCGCGCGCCGCGCGGCAGCCGGCATGATCGCCACGCTGCTCGGCGACATCGCCGTCGACGCGCGCGTGCGCGCCGCGGCCGAGCGCGCCGCGCCGTGGCTGGAGCGGCGCGACCCGCGCACGACGGCGGTGCGCGCGCGCGTGCTGCGCGCGTTTCTTGACGAAGGGATCACGGAGAGCGATCTGGCGGGGACCACCGGCTACGGCTACGACGACCCCGCACGCGAGCGCTACGAGTCGCTGCTCGGGCGCGTCCTGCGCGCGGAACGGGTGCTCGCGCGGCTGTCGATCGTCAGCGGCACGCACGCGATCGTCGCCGGCTTGGACGCGCTGCTCGCGCCCGGCGCGACGCTGCTCGCGGCCAACGGGGCGCCGTACGACACGCTGCGCCACGCCATCGTGACCGCGCCGTACTCGCTCGCGTCGCGCGGCGTCCGCTACGCGGAGGTGCCGCGCACGCCGGACGGCGACACCGATCTCGCCGCGCTGCGCGACGCGGTGCGCCGCGAGCGTCCGGCGGTCGTGTTCGTGCAGCGCTCGCGCGGCTACGCCGTGCGGCGCTCGCTGTCGGTCGACGCCATCGCGGCGATCGTCGCCGTGGTGCGCGACGCGCAGCCGGGCGCGGTCGTGTTCGTCGACAACTGCTACGGCGAGCTCGTCGAGGAGCGCGAACCGCTCGAGGCCGGCGCGGACGTCATCGCGGGTTCGCTGATCAAGAACCTCGGCGGCGGGCTCGCTCCGGCGGGCGGATACGTCGCGGGCCGCGCGGAGCTGATCGACCGGATCGCGGCGCGCGTGTTCGCGCCGGGGATCGGTGCGGGGCTCGGCCCGACGCTCGGCTTCGGGCGCGCGTTCGTGCAAGGTCTGTTCTACGCGCCGCTCGTCGTCGCCGAGACGCTGCGCGGGCTCGACTTCGCGGCGGCCCTTTTCGCCGAGCTCGGATTCGCGGTCGATCCCGCGCCGGGCGGCGTGCGCAACGACATCGTGCAGGCGATCCGGCTGGGGTCGCCCGAGCGCCTGATCGCGTTCGCGCGGGGACTGCAGCGCGCCATGCCGGTCAACGCGCGCTTCGCGCCGGAGCCCGGGCCGGTTCCGGGCTACGTCGATCCCGTCGTCATGTCCAGCGGCGCGTTCGTGAGCGGCGCGACGATCGAGCTGTCGTGCGACGCGCCGCTGCGCGCGCCGTACGAAGTGTACCTCCAGGGCGGCGTCACCGCCGAGCACGCCGCGCTGGGCGCCGTGCTGGCGGCGAACGCCGTCCTGCAGCTCTAGCCTAGGACGGTTCGGTCAGTTGCATGCGTCCCAGGTGAACGGGCAGCATGTGTTCGTGCACGCTTTGGTGGCGTTGCACCCGTGCGTCTGGTACGAGTACCCGAACGTGGGCTGCAGCTGCGCCTCGCGCGCGGGCTCTTCCCGCAGGTCGAGGTCATCGAAACGAAATTCCCTCGGCATGATTGCCTCTTTCCGGCCGTGCTCGAAGCTACGGCATGGGGGTCGTGTGCGTGCAGCACATGTGCGTGCACTCCTGGGTCTTGGTGCACCGAAGGCTTTGCGCGGTGATGGGCGTCGGTGCGGCGTCGCGCGAGCAGCCGGAACGCAAAGGCTCTTCGCGCAGGTCGAGGTCGTCGAATCGAAATTCGGCCGGCATGACGGCTACGGTACGGTTACCGTCGTCTGCGTGCAGCAGATGTGCGTGCACGCGCGCGTCGCGGTACAGGTGTGGCTGTATCCCGTCGCGGTCGTGGTGGGGATGGCGTCGAACGAGAGGTCGGAGCGCAGCGGCTCCTCACGCAGGTCCAGGTCGTCGAAACGGTATTCGGTGGGCATGATTCGCTCCTAACCGGTGGTCGGGGGATGTTGCGGCGGCGTGCAGCACAGGTGCGTGCACTTCGCGCTGTTCGTACACTCCCAGGTGTACGTGGTGGGATACATGGCCGCGTGATCGCTCGCGCTGCCGCGGGCGGGTTCTTCACGCAGGTCGAGCTCGTCGAAATGAAGTTCGTGAAGCATGAGTTTCCTCTCAGATGATGATGGGTGCTAGTCGAGCGCCGGCGGGCAGGTGCAGCACACCCGCGTGCAGCGCAGCGTGTTGGTGCAGATCTCGGTGAAGCCGCTGCTGCCGAACGACGGCGTGCGGTCGGAATCGCGCGCGGGCTCTTCGCGCAGGTCGAGGTCGTCGAAGCGAGATTCGGTGGGCATCGTGGTCTACTCCAGTCAGATGTGGCAGGTGCAGCAGAGTTTCGTGCAGCGCGCGGTCGCGGTGCACGTCTCGGTGTAGCCGCTGCTGCCGAACAGCGGCGCGCGGTCCGCGTCGCGAGCGGGTTCTTCGCGCAGGTCGAGGTCGTCGAAGTGAGATTGAGGCGGCATGATGCGCTCCTTTCACGAGCGAGTGGATTCAGTCGGGCAGCAGCCCGAACAGCGGGAGCCAGCGCCGCTCTTGGGCGGTCGCGGCGTCGACGAGAAATTGCGCGACGCCCAGCGCCGCGTCGAGAAAGCTGGCCCGGTCTTCCTCGCGCGCCGCGGGAAGGTTGTATGCGCGGTAGCCCAGCGGCGCGCGCTCGTTGAAGTCGTCGAGCACCTCGCGCGCGAGCCGCTCGGCGTGGCGCGCGAAGCGTTCGTCACGGGCGGCGAAGCGCCACGCGATCGTCGCAACGCCCGCGCGGCCGTGGCAGAGCGCGTCGTCCCAGTGCCCGAATTCGGACTCGGAATCGTCCAGCACGCCCGCGAGCGCGTCGGCCGCGAGCGCGCGCAGCGCGTCGTCGCCGTCGAGCCGCCCGCGGTCGTCGAGCACCGCCGCGACGCCGACGGTCTGATAGCACCACGCGCGCCGCGCCGACGGGCGCTGCGCGGCGCGCCACACCGAGTCCCAGCGGTGCGCGCCGCCGACGGCGTGCGAGCGCGCCAGCAAGAGCTCGGCGTAGCGCCGCGCCAGCGCGCGGTCGTCCGGGAGCGCGGCGTTGAGCCCCGCGAGCACGCCGGGCACGCCGTGCGCGACGCCGAGGTTCACGGCGGCGACGTTCTCGTCGTCCGACGCCAAGCGCGCGTCGACGCGGTCCGCGAACGCGTGCGCGAACGCGCGCAGCGCGGCGCGCGCGTCCGGCGTGGCGTCGCCGCGCAGCGCGATGGCCCGGCCTGCGACGCCGCTGACGAGGTCGAAGGAATACATGTCCACCGGATCGCCGGGCGGCGCGGCGACGATCGATGCGTCGACCGCGGCGCGCAGTTTGGCGCGCACGCCCGCCAGCGAGGCGCGCTGCGGATCGACCGCGTCGAGCACGACGAGCAGGCCGCCCGCGCCGTCGTAGAGGCTGAGCCGGTCCGGTGCGAACACGAGCGCTTCGCGCAGCACCGCGCGCAGCGCCGCATCGTCGCCGCGCCCCGCGCGCGCCAGCGACTCCGCGACGAGCACCGCACCGCCGTACCGGCCGATCGACTCGGGCGCAGCCCAGTCGTCTGCGAGTACCGGCACGCTCGCGGTGAAGATGCGCTGCGCGAGGTCGAGCGCGCGGGCGGCGTGCGCAACGTCCAGCAGCGGCCGCCGCGGCGGCAGGGCCGCTACCGCGCGCGCCGGCTGCGGCGCGCGAACAGCGCTTTCCATAGGAGCCTCCGGAGGGCGAGCTCTTCGTCGCGGGCGACGCCGCGGCGGTTGAGGTGCATGTGCAGCAGGCTGTCGACGACGTCCAGGTACGGCGCGACGTCGCCGCAGCGCACGGCAAGCTCGCGCGCGAGCGCGCTGCGCTCGTCATCGGGATCGGCCGGCGGCGCCGTCGCGATCAGGCGCAGCACGGCGGACTCGTCGCGCGACGCGGCGTGCGCCTCGGGCCGGCGCGTGTCGATCCAGCGCTCGCGCTCGGCCGGCGCCGTCAGCGCGTCGAACGCGCGCATCAGCGGGAGCGCGAGCGCTTCGAGCCGTTCGCGCCCGGCCAAGACGTCGGCCGCCGGAGCGCGCAGCGCGTCCACGCTGTCGCGGTGGAACAGCGACTCGCACAGCACGATCCCGTCCGCGCCGCCGTAGCGTTCGAGCTCGCGTTCGTACGTCGCGACGGCGTAGCGGGTGACGACGCCGGCGTGCACCAGTTCCTCGGCGAACGCGACCGCGCGCTCGCGCAGCGCGGCGTCGTCGCCGTTCGAGCGCAGCCGCACGCGCACGTGCTGGTCGGGGTCGGCGTAGAGCACGTAGAACCAGCCGGCCGCGAGCCCCGCGCTCGTCGCCTGCTCGCCGAACTGCAGCAGCTTCGGGGCGATCTCCGAGCGGAACTCCCGATCGTTCGCGTAGAGCTTGAGGTAGCACCACTCCGAGCCGGGCGTGCGCGTGCGCGCGCCCTCGTCCACGAAGAGTGCTTCGCGCGTGGGGCCGGTCGTCGGCGCGGTGCTGCGCAGCGACGCGATGAACTCGCCCGCGTAGCGCGCGCCGCGCGCGTCGCGCAGCCAGAGGTCGTCGGCGTCGGCGAACGCCTCGCCCAGCGTGACGACCTCGTCAGGCTTGCGCGCGCGCGTCTGATCGCGCAGCAGCGCGGCGCCCGCGTCGCTGCGCGTGTCGAGCGCCAGCACGTTGTCGCCGTCGCCGAACAGCGCGTGCTGCGGGATGTCGCGTTCGCGCGCCAGCACCGCCAAGCCGCGTTCGCGCAGCTCCGCGACGGAGAACGTCCACGTCGCGCGGCGCAGCACGATGCGCCCGAGCCGGATGCGCGGCACGCGCGGCAGCGCGCCGAGCTCGCCGATGTCGAGCGGGACCGGCACGCGCGCCTGATCGCGCGCGACGAACGCGAAAAAGCGCGCCAGCGGCGGCGACAGCAGCGCGTTGAATGCGTGCGGCCACACGACGTGCACGCGGCGGCGGCGCGCGCGCGACCACAGCACGATGCGGTCGTCCGCGATGCCGACGAGCAGGTCGTCGAGCGCGAGCGTGTCCGCGCCGCCCGTGTAGGCGTTGAGCGGGATCGTCGCTTCGGCGACCAGCGGGTGCGCGATGACGTTGCCGCTGCGCGCGCGCTCGGGCACGAACACCGGCTCGGCGGTGAGCGCGCCGGGCGGCGCCTCCGCGGCGACCACCTGCCGCAGCCGTTCGACGAACGCGTCGTCCTGGTACTTCGCGAACCGTCCCGTGGTCTTGCCCGCGCCGTACGACGCGGTCATCGGCGACGACACGATGCGGTACTCGCCCGCGGCGACCGCCTCGAACGACGGTGCGAGCACGAAGAAGCCGACCTCGAGCGACCGCGGCGGCACGGCGGGGCGATCCGGCCGGATCGCCGCCCAGTCGGCGTCGGAAAGCGCGATCTCGCCCGCGCCCTCGGCGAGCGCAGCGCCCACCAGCGCGGCGAGCCGGAACTTGCGCGCCGGCGCCGGCGAATCGGGCGGCGCGGCGCGGTCGAACTCGGTTTGCAGCGGGATCCCGATCCCGTGCGGTCCCACGAGCTCCAGCAGCGGCACGAGCCGCTCGCCCGACTCGTACCGGTCGTAGAACCGCTTGCGAAACGCGTCGAGGTGCTCGCGCGTGCCGCAGCGCACGAGCACGTCGGCGAGCCGCACCACGTCTTCGCGCACGTTGTCCGGCAGCGTCAGCGGCGCGTGCGTGAAATCGAAGAACAGCGGCTGCGCGACGTCGGCGGGGCCGATTGCCTTCAGCCGCTCGACCGTCGCATCGAGCGCGGCGAGCTCCGGGATGCCGGTTCGCGCGCCGGTCGCGTCGCGCAGCGCAGCGGCGAGCGGCTCCAGCGACGGCTGCGCGCGCGCGAACGACGCGAGCCGGTCGCCCGCGTCGTCGAGCGGTGCGGGACGCGCGGCCGGGATGAGAAAGCGCGCGTCGACGAGCTTGCGGAGCAGCGAGCGCGCGCGCTCGGCATCGACGCCGAACTTCTCGGCGAGCGCGCGCGCGAGCGCGTCGACCGAGGCGCCGCCGCGCGCGAGCTCCAGCGCGTGCGACACGGGCGGCGTGGCGGCGATCGTCACGCTGCGGTACTGCGTGCCCTCGCCCGTGCCGAAGACTTTGCGCTCGTCGAGCAGCGCGAAGCGCGGCCCTTCGCGGCGCAGCGCGGTCGCCGTCGCAACGACGAGGTCCTCGCCCGCGCTGAGCGTGCGTTCCGCGAGCGCGTCGACGGCGCCGACCAGCCACTCGTGGTCCACGTTCGCTCGCGCGACGCGCGCGCGCACGTCGTCGACGCGTTCTTCGTGCGCACCGAATGCGACTGGTCCGACCGATGCGAAGATGCCGAACGGCGTCGTGCGCGTCGCCATGCGCACGGCGTACGCGAGCAGCCGCGCCGCCGCGCGCTCGTCGAGCGCCTTGCCGCGCAGCACGCCCTCGACGACCGGGCGCAGGCCGGCGCTCGCGATCAGCACGGCGGTGCGGAACACCTCGTCGTCGCGCAGCAGTGCTGCGATGCGCTCGCGCCAGTCCGGTGCGGCGAGCAGCTCGTGCGCGCGCTCCGCCGGCCACGCGGTGACGCGGCCCAGCGTCAGCTCGTCCACCACGGCGAGCGGGATGTTCTCCGCTGCTGCGGCGGGACGCGTGCGTTGCTTCTCGGGCGCGATCATGCGACCGCTCCGCGACGATATGTCGTCATCGAACCTCGTCGGTGTCGCAAAAAGATCGGCTCCGCCGCGCATTGCGCGGCGGAGCCGTACGGTTCAGACGATCAGCGCGGCGAAGGTACGACAGCGAGCGGCTGCCGCGGCGCGGAGATCGAGTTCGAAGCGCTGGTCGATCGGCATGAATCCGTACACCCCCGAAGGATCGCGGCGAAGCGCCGTGAGACATCATCGCTTCGTGTCGGCGCGATGCGTCCCTTGCGCGCGGGGCGGATCAGCGCGAGTGTGATCGCGGCGATGTTTTAGTTGCAATGTTCGTCATCGTGCACGAGCGCGTCTGATTGGTGCAGACGTCGTTTGCGATGAGCTGCAGTGGTCGCTTAGGCGGGATCCCCCTCGGGCGAGTCCTCGCCCATGAAACCGTAGAAATAATAGGTCGTTTCGTCATCTGTCTCGATGGCGATCCGCGTCTCTTCGACCCGGGCGGCCACGATGCGGCGTCCGACCATCGCCTCGAGGATACTTTGCGCCTGTATGAACTCGGCGGCGCGGAGCGCTTCGGGCTCGATCTCGAGGAGGGGCTGGTCGTCGCGATTCACGGTTACGAACTTCCTAAGGAGAGGACCGGCCGTCCGGCCCGCGCGAAGGCGGTCCGGTGATGTACGTCCTCGAGGTGATGAGTGGTCCGCTCGACGGCAAGACGTGGGCGTTCGAGCGGGAGATCACCATCGGCCGTGACGACGCGGTGGCTACCGCGTGCATCACGATCGACCGGTATATCTCGAGAAAACACGCGCGCCTTTACGAAGAAGAGGACGGTCGGTTGCGATTGGCGGACCTGGCGAGCCGTAACGGCACCCGGGTCGGAGGACGGGCGCTCGGCGACCCGGAGGCGATCGGCCTGGGAGAGGCGTTCGTCATCGGCCGCACGACCCTTCGCGTGGTCCGGACCTGACGTGCAGATCACACGGACGCCGGCGCAGGCCCGCGAGGCGCTCGCGACCGCCCGGCGTCCGCTGGGGCTGGTCCCCACCATGGGCGCGCTGCACGCGGGACACCGTGCGCTGGTCGACCGCGCGCGCGCCGAGTGCCGCACCGTCGCGGTGTCGATCTTCGTCAACCCGCTGCAATTCGGTCCGAGCGAGGACTTCGACCGCTATCCGCGCACGTTCGACGACGATGTCGCCCAATTGCGCGCCGCGGGCGTCGACGTGCTCTACGCGCCCGGCGTCGCGACGATGTACCCGCCCGGGTTCGCGACGGCGATCGACCCCGGTCCGGTCGGCGCGCGCTACGAGGGTGCGCTGCGCCCCGGGCACTTCAGCGGCGTCGCGACCGTGTGCGTGAAGCTGTTCGCGACCGTCGCCCCCGACCGCGCGTACTTCGGCGCGAAGGACGCGCAGCAGGTGGCGGTGCTGCGGCGCGTGCTGACGGACTTGGACCTCGGCCTCGAGCTGGTCGTCGTGCCGACGGTGCGCGAGCTCGACGGCCTCGCGCTGTCGAGCCGCAACGTCTATCTCGACGAGGCGCAGCGCGCCGCGGCGCCGTCGCTGCACCGCGCGCTCGACGCGATCGCGCAGGCGGTGCGGTCCGGTGAGACCGATCGCGAGCGCGCCGTCGCGCTGGGCCGCGCGCAGCTCGCGGCCCCGCTGCGCGAGGCCTACCTGGACGTCGTCGATCCGATGACGTTCGTCGCGTCCGACGCGGTGCGCCCGCCGGCGCTCGCGATCGCGAGCGGCTGGTGCGGCACGACGCGCCTGATCGACAACGAGCCCATCCTCCTTCGACAGGCTCAGGATGACACGCGACAGGCTCAGGATGACACGGTGGGCGCGTGAACGGGCGGCGCGTGCTGCTCGGTGTGACGGGCGGGATCGCAGCGTACAAGGCGGCGTCGCTCGCGAGCCGGCTCGTGCAGGCCGGTGCGGTGCTCGACGTGGTGCTCACCGCGGACGCGCTGCACTTCGTCGGTGCCGCGACCTTCGCAGCGCTCGCGCGGCGGCCGGTGCACACGTCGCTGTGGGAGCGCGTGCACGACATCCCGCATATCGCGCTCGCGCGCGAGGCCGACGTCGTCGCGATCGTCCCCGCGACCGCGAATACGATCGCGAAGCTCGCACTGGGGCTCGCCGACGATCTGCTCACCAACGTCGTGCTCGCGACGCGCGCGCCGCTGGTGATCGCGCCCGCGATGAACACCGCGATGCTCGAGCACGACGCGACCCGTGCGCACGTCGCGGCGCTGCGCGCGCGCGGCGCGACGATCGTCGAGCCCGAGGTCGGTTTTCTGGCCGAGCGCGAGCACGGCGCCGGCCGGCTCGCCGCCGAGGACGCGCTGGTCGCGGCGATCGAGGGCGCGCTGCGCCGCACCAGCGAGCTCGCCGGCGAGCGGGTGCTGATCACCGCCGGGCCGACGCGCGAGCCGATCGATCCGGTGCGCTTCATCTCCAACGCCGCGAGCGGCACGCAAGGAATCGAGCTCGCGCGCGAGGCGCTCGCGCGCGGCGCGCAGGTCGACCTCGTGCTGGGCCCGACGCCGCTCGATGCGCCCGCGGGCGCGCGCACGGTGCGCGTGACGACCGCGCGCGAGATGGACGCCGCGGTGAGCGAGCGCGCGGGCGACGCGACGATCGCGATCGCGACCGCGGCGGTGGCCGACTGGCGCCCGGCCACCGCGCACGAGCACAAGGTAAAGAAGACGGACGAGCCGCAGGCGCTCGCGCTGGAGCGCACGCCCGACATCCTCGCCGGTCTGGGCGCGAACAAGAACGGGCTGTTCCTGGTCGGCTTCGCCGCCGAGACGCAGGCCTTCGAAGACAACGCGCGCGAGAAGCTCGCGCGCAAGCACCTCGACGCGATCGCGGTCAACGACGTGCGCGGCGAGCGCGGCTTCGGCGCGGTCGAGAACGCGCTGGTGCTGCTGTGGGGCAGCGCCGGCCGCAAGGACCTGGGCAGCGGCTCGAAGCGCGAGCTCGCCGCGCGCCTGTGGGACGCGATCCTGGAATTGAAGAACGGCGGCCTGTAGCGTGCTGCTTTGCATCGACGTCGGCAACACCGAGACCAAGCTCGGCGCGTTCGACGCGTCGGGCACGATGGTCGGGACGTGGCGCGTCACCACCGCGCGCCGCCGCACCGCCGACGAGTACGGCGTGCTCTTCGCGGCGTTCTTTTCCGCGGCGGAGTTTCCGATCTCCGGCGTCGAGTCGATCGTCGTTTCGTCGGTGGTACCGGTCGTGGACCGGCCGCTGGGCGAAGGGTGCGAGAAATACTTTCGCGTGCGGCCCACGTTCTTCACCGCGGCGACGCAGCGTTCGATCGTGGTGAAGACGGATCGCCCGACCGAGGTCGGCAGCGATCTCGTCGCGGGGGCGATCGGGGCGGTGTCGTTCGTCGGCGCGCCCGCGATCGTGATCAACTACGGCACCGCGACGACGTTCGGCGCGATCGACGCGGACGGCGCGTACATCGGCGTCGCGATCGCGACCGGGCTGCAAGTCGCGCTCGACGCGCTCGTCGGCCGCACGGCGAAGCTGCCGCAGGTCGCGCTCGTCGCGCCCGGCACGCCGATCGGCCGCGACACCGTGAGCGCGATCCAGGCCGGGCTCGTGTACGGGGCGGTCGGCCAGACCGAAGAGCTCGTGCGCCGTATCCGCGCCGTGCTGGGCACCGGCGCGCGCGTGATCGCGGCGGGCGGGCTCGCCCCGGTCGTCGCCGCGGAGACCACGGTGATCGAGCGCGTCGAGCCGCACCTCGTACTGCACGGGCTGCGCGTCGACCATCTCAACGCGCGCGGGCCTCGTTCTCCGTAGGAAATAGGAGGAAAGGCCGGGGCGGCTGCGAACGCTCGGGTCAGCTCATCGTCGGGAGGCGGTTCTTCATGCCCTTCGCTCGCTGGTTCGTTCGTGTTTCCGCGCTGGTCGCAGCACTGGCCCTGGTCG
>CAVRRP010000033.1:0-55744 GCA_963723635.1 Vulcanimicrobiota bacterium
CCGCGCGCCGTGCGCGGCGTGCGCTGCGTGGTGCCGTTGCGCTTCGCGCTCGGGCGCAGCGCGACGACGTTGTTGCGGCGCGCGCTCGCCGAGGGCGACTCGATCGCGCCCAGCAGCACGGGCGTGATCACCCGCTTGCCGAGCGCGTTCTCGAACACTTCGCTCAGCTCGTCGACCGGGATGAACTCGATCGCGTCGCGCACTTCCTTGGGCACGTCGTCGAGATCGATCTCGTTGCGGCGCGGGATGAGCACCTTCTTGATGCCGGCCCGCTTCGCGCCGAGCACTTTCTCCTTGAGCCCGCCGATCGGCAGCACCTGACCGGTCAGCGTGATCTCGCCGGTCATGGCGACTTCCGGATCGACTTTCAAGCCGGTGAGCAGCGACGCGATCGATGTCGCCATCGCGATGCCCGCCGACGGGCCGTCCTTGGGAATCGCGCCGGCCGGGATGTGGATGTGCAAGTCGTGCTTGCCGAACCAGTCGTCGGGCAGGCCCAGCTCCGCCGAGCGCGAGCGCAGGAACGAGATCGCGGCAGTCGCCGACTCTTTCATCACGTCGCCGAGCTGGCCCGTGAGCGTGAACTTGCCGGTACCGGGCATCGCGCTGGTCTCGATGAACAGGATGTCGCCGCCGACAGGCGTGTAGAACATTCCCGTCGCAACGCCGACCGATGCGGTGCGGCGCTTGACCTCGTTGTAGAAGCGCGGTTTGGACAAGAACTCGACGAGGTTCTCGGGCTTCACGCGCAGCTTGTACTTTGAGTCCTCGGCGACTTTGCGCGCGACCTTGCGGAACGTCGTGCCGATCTCGCGCTCGAGGTTGCGAACGCCCGCCTCGCGCGTGTAGTCGACGATGATCTGCTTGAGCGCCGTGTCGGTGATCGTGACCTGCGCTTCCCGCAGCCCGTTGGCTTTCTTCTGCTTGGGCACGAGGTAGCGCTTCGCGATCTGCAATTTCTCCAGCTCGGTGTAGCCCGAGAGGTTGATGATCTCCATGCGGTCGCGCAGCGCGCTGCTGATGGAGTCCAGCGTGTTGGCCGTGCAGATGAACAGCACGCGCGAGAGATCGAACGGCAGGTCGAGGTAGTGGTCGCGGAACGTGTTGTTCTGCTCGGGATCGAGAACTTCGAGCAGCGCGCTCTGCGGGTCGCCGCGGAAGTCGCCGCCCACTTTGTCGATCTCGTCGATCATCATCACCGGGTTGTTGGTCCCGGCGTCGCGCAGCGCGCGCACGATCGTGCCCGGCATCGCGCCGATGTACGTGCGGCGGTGGCCGCGGATCTCGGCTTCGTCGCGCACGCCGCCGACCGACAGGCGCACGAACTTACGGCCCATCGCCTTCGCGATCGACTGTCCGAGCGACGTCTTGCCGACGCCGGGCGGTCCCACGAAGCAGAGGATCGGGCCGGTCAGCTTGTTCTTGAGCTTGCCGACGGCCAGGTACTCGACGATGCGGTCCTTGATCTTCTCGAGGTCGTAGTGGTCTTCGTCGAGGACCTCGCGCGCCCGCGCGATGTCGATCTGATCCGACGTCGACACGCCCCACGGCAACTGCGTGAGCCAGTCCAGGTACGTGCGGATGACGCTGTACTCCGGCGAAGCCGTCGGAACTTTCGTGATGCGGTCGAGCTCGCGGTCGGCCGCCTTCTTCACGTCCTCGGGCATCTTGGCTTCTTCGATCTTCTTGCGCAGCTCGTTGGCTTCCGCGACCTGCGGATCGCCTTCGCCGAGCTCTTCCTGGATCGCGCGCATCTGCTGGCGCAGGTAGAACTCGCGCTGGTTCTTCTCCATCTCGCGCTGGATGTCGGACTGGATCTTGTGGCCCAGCTCGACGACTTCGAGCTCTTTGGTGATGAGCATCGTGAGCTTGCGCAGCCGCTTGGCGGTGTCGCGCTCTTCGAGGATCGCCTGGCGGTCCGCGGTTTCCAGCCGCATGGTGGATGCGACGAAGTAGCCCAGCAGGTTGGGATCGGAGATGTTGTTGACCTCCATCTCCATCTCGCGCGGCGCCTGCGGCAGATAGCCGAGCAGTTTCTGGAACAGCGAGCCCAGGTTGCGCTGCATCGCGACGAGCTGATCGCCGTCTTTCGTGACGTCGGGCAGCTCGGTGTAAGTGGACGCGAGATACGGCTGCGTCGCGACGAACTGGTCGATGCGGAACACGGGGCCGCCGGCGACGATGCAGCGCAGCGTGCCGTCCGGCACCTTGAGCATTTTTTGGATCGTGCCGATCGTGCCGATGCGGCGCAGATCGTCCGGACCGGGGTCTTCGGTGTCCTTGTCCTTGAGCGCGACGAGCCCGATCTGCTTGCCTTCGCGCAGCGCCTCTTCGACCAGCTGGATGCCGGGCCGCTTCACGACCGCGAGGGGAATCACGGTATTCGGAAACAGCACCGCGTCTTGCAGCGGCAGGATGCCGAGGATCTCGGGGGCTTTGTCGGGTTTCGCCATTACGCGGGGTTCCTTCTGACCGTCATGCGGATCTCGGTCCGCACGATCGGATGCTTCTTGGATTGGGCGAGCGGAAGACGGATCGCGAGGATGCCGTCGCGGTAGAGCGCCGTCGCGCCGTCTTCGAGGACGGGCGCGGGGAGGCGGATCTGCTTGAGGAATTCGCCGTACTGAATCTCCTTGCGCAGGAGCGAGGCGTTGCGCGACACGTCGCGCAGCGCACGGCGGCCTGCGATCGTGAGATACGCATCGTCAACGGAAACGAGCAGCGAGTCGGCGTCGGCGCCGGCGAGCTCGACGTGGACGACGATCGTCCGGTCGCTCTCATCGAGATGGACGTCGGTGTTGGGCTCGAACCGGCCGTGCCCCCCGCGGGGTGCAAAGAGCCGTTCGAACTCGAGCAGCTCGTCGTGATTACGCACGCGCGAGATTCCTTTCGTTCGGGTTAGCACTCGTCAAAACACATTGCCAGGAAGCGAAGTTGCCGCCGCGGGCCCCAGGATCATCCACACCGTCCACAGCGGCGTGTGCAAAGTAATGCGTTGTTAACGAAGCAGGGCTCGCTCGTCTTGCGGCTCGCAAACGGGGACCGCGCCGTAGGCGACGAAAGTCGGTCGACTTCCCCGCCTTGAACCACTTACGAGCGCGCACGATGGACACCACGCTTCCCACGCCCGCCGGCGCGGGCGCCGACCTGTTTCGGACGTCGCTGATCGAACGCGTCCGGGCCGCCCGGCCCGCGATCGTGACCCTCGTGGCCCCGGCGGGTTTCGGGAAGTCCACGTTCGTCCGGCAATTGCTCGAAGGCTCCGCGTTCGCGGTCTGCGACTGCCGCGGCGTCACGTCCGACGTCGACTTGGCGCGCCAGGTGATCCCCGCGCTGGCCGACGAGAACCCCGACCGCAGCGCCAGCCTCTCGCAGAGCGAGGCGGCCCTGGGTGACGGGCACGCCTCGGCGGCCGATCGGGTCGGCGTCGCGCTGGCGGCCTGGCGCGTGCGGCCGCCCGGCGCGTCCGCGCTCGTGTTCGAGAACACCGAAGACGCGATCGCCGATCAGGGTGCGCGCGAGCTGTTGACCAAGCTGCTGGCGAGCCGGCCGGACGGGCGCACGATCGTCATCTGCTCGCGCGAGTCGCCGCGCATGCACTTGTCGCGGTTCGCCCCGCCGCACCAGATCCTCACCCTGCGCGCGTCGGACCTCGCGTTCACCGCGGCGGAGATGGACGCGATCTTCCTGCCGACGGGCGCGAGCCCGGCGACCGTCGCGCGCGTCGCGGCGATCTCGGGCGGCTGGCCGATCGCGGTACTGCTGCTCGCGCGGTTCGCGCAGGAAGGGCGGCTCGAGCCGCTACTCGACAAGCTCGACGACGTCGCGTACGAAGAGCTGCACGAGTATCTCGCCGACCAGGTGCTCGGCGACGCACCGCCCGCCGTGACGGACGGCCTTCTGGCGTCGTCCGCGATCCCGCAAGCCTCGGAGCGCGACGTGCGGCTCGCGCTCGGCGACGACGCGGCGTTCGCCGCGTTTCTGGCGTTCACCAAGACGTCGCCGTTCGTCACCCGCAACGCCGACGACACGTACGCGGTGCACCCGCTCGTCGCGTCGACGCTGCTGGAGCGCCATCCCGCGCGCGTCGACGCGCTGCTCGCGCCGACGGCCGCCGCCTACGAGAGTGCCGCCGAGTACCAGCGCGCGGCGGAGATCCACCTCGGCCGCGGCGACCAGCGCGCCGCCGCCGACGCGCTCGAGCACATCGAGGTGATCGACGACGGCCCGTCGATCCCGTACGCGCGCGTGCTGGCGTCGCTCGACCGCCCGATCGTGCTGCGCCATTCGCGCCTGTGGTCGGTCACCGCGCTCGCGCGCACGTTCTCGGTCGACTCGCGCTTGCTGCACGACGAGGTCGAGTCGATGTGGGCGAAGCTGCCGCCCGACGCGCCGGCGATGGAGCGCATCCACCTGTACGTGTTTCGCGTGCTGATGCTCAGCTACGTCGGCGAGTACGAGTCGGCGCTCACGCTGGTCGACGAGTTCCGCGCGCAGATCGCCGCGCCCGACGTGCCGACGACGCGCATGCACGCGTGGCTGCTGTACCTGCGCTCGCTGATGACGGCGCGCTTGGGGCGCACGAAAGAAGCGGAGTTCGATCTGGAAGCGGCGTGGCCGTTCATCAACGGGATGCCGCTGATGGCGGGCGGCACGCTGGTCACGCTGGGCGCCGACGTCGCGCGCGTGCGCGGCGACCGCGCGAGCGAGCGCGAACGGCTCGAGCGCGCGATCGAGTACGCGCGCACCACCGGCTTCGGCAACTTCGTGGCGTTCTACGAAGCCGAAGCGACGTTCGGCGCGTGGTTCGCCGGCGACGACGCCGATTTCGTGCAGCACGCGTTCGCGCTCGAAGCGGTCGTGGAGCGCGAAGGCGTCCGCGGGTTCGCGTTCTTCACCGCGTGCGCGCGCGGGCACGCCGGTGAGCCGCAGCAGGCGGATCAGCCGAAGTGGGTCGCGCTGGGCTACTTGATCGCGGCCGGAAATGCCGAAGACGCGGCGACCGCGCTGCGCCACGCCGACTGCGCCCGCGAGACGGCGTCGAGCAGCCGTTCGCCGTTCTATCAGGTGCTCAGCGCGCTGGCCGTTGCGGAGCTCAACCCGGCGCGGCGCCGCGCGCTGCGCGCCGAGGCCGCGTCGCTGGCGCAGCGCATCGACGCCGCCGAGCTGCACGCGGCGATCGACGCAATCGCGCGCGGCGAGCACGCCGGCTTCCTCGAGCCGTTCGTGCGCCGGTATCGCGCCAACGCCGATGCCGAGACGCAGCGCGGCGGACTCGGCATCGAGCTCGTCACGGGCCGCGTCGTGCGCGACGGGCTGGCGATCACGCTCGCCGAGCGCGAGCACGCGCTGCTGACCGCGGTCGCGATGCGCCCCGAAGCGCTCTCACGCGACCGGCTGACCGATCTGCTTTGGCCCGACCTCGGCGAAAGCGCGGCGCGCAACGCGTTCCACGTGTGCCTGCACCGGCTCAAGTCACGGCTCGCGGACGACAACGTGATCGTGCGGACGTCCGAAGGCTACCGGCTCGGCAGCGACGTGCGCGTGGATCTCTGGGAGATCGACCGCGCGCTGGGCACGCTGCGCACCGACGGCGCGCTCGACGAGCGCCGTGCCGCGGGGCTGCGCGAGCTCTACGACCGCCTGCGCGCGACGCGTCCGCCCAAGTTCGAAGAGTGGGAATGGTTCGAGCAGACGGAGCGCCACCTGCGCGAGCTGCGCTGCGAGGTGGCGCAAGCGCTCGCGAAGCACGCGCTCGCCGAACACCGCACGCAGGACGCGCTCGCGCTCTGCCACGAGATGATCGCGTACGACTCGTGCGATGAGCCCGCGCGCGAGATCGCGATCCGCGCCTACCTCGAAAGCGGCGACCGCGCCGCGGCGCTGCGCCATTTCCGCCAGTACCGCGACGTGCTCTCCGCGGAGCTGCAGTGCGAGCCGTCCGACGCGCTCGCGAAGCTGGTGGGCGCGACGAGCTGAACCGCCGCGCCGAGCGCGCGCGTCATCTGCCGAACGTCACGGTAAAGATGAAATCGGCGCCGATCGGTTTGCAGTCGACGATCATGGTGCGAAACTTCGAAGCCCGGGCCGCGGCCAGCGCCGGACCGTTCAAGGCGTCGTTGGTACTCGACTGAATGCGCGCGCCGACCACCTCCGAACGCGCGTTGAGCGAGATGACCACCTGGACCACGCCGGGATACGCGTTTGCGGGAATGAAACGGCCGTTGACTTGTGCGGCCTCCAGCGTCGCAGCGGGATAACGGTCGGCGATGCATGCGCTTGCCGGCGGCGGCGTCGTGCCCGGCGCGCAGAGCTCGACCGCATCGACGCCAAAGCGCCCCTGCGCATCGCCATAGGAAAACGTCCGGCGAACGTTCCCGTCGGGCAAGAGGTCGATCGTCATGCGCCACGGGACGCCGTTGACGTCGTCGCCTTGAACGTTCCACGGGCCGCTGGTCCACGGCGACGCGTCCGCGCGGAAGCCGGCGAAGCCTGACACGACGTGCCAGCGCTGCTGCGCGGGATCGAACGTATAGCGATCGTCGAACGACGACCGCTTCCCGGTGTCGTCGACGACGTCGGCGTGGACCTTGAGCGCATTGCCGTCCCGCACGCCGGTACTGTGCGCGATCGCGCCCGCGGCCGACCGGCACGCCCAGGGGCCGGCTAGTGCGAAGACGTGATCGCGCGCGCCGTCAGGTGCTGAGGCAGGTTGGGGTGAAGGCGCTGCGGCGAACAACGCCAGCGGCGCGAGCGCGCATGCGATCAGCTTTTGAAGAATGATGCTAACCTCCCGAATCGTCACATGGAGGATCAGGCGCTCAGCGCCGCGCGGTCGATGCGTTTGCCGCCGACGACGACGAGCGCCGGCGCTTTCTCAAGGAGCGCAATGTTGGTGCTCGGGTCGCCGTTGAACGCGACGACGTCGGCGAGCAGTCCCGGCGCGAGCCGGCCGCGGTCCTTCGTGCCGATCATGTCGGCGGCGTGCGACGTCGCCGAGCGAAGCAGTTCGAGCGGAGCCATCCCCATCGAGCGCAGCAGCGCGAAGTCGCGGTTGTTCTCGCGGTGCGGGAACACGCCGGCGTCGGTGCCGTAGACGATCTTCGCGCCGGCGGCGAGCGCGCGCTGCATCCCCGCGTTGCGCAGCACCGCGGCTTGGTGCGCCTTGTCGAGCCCGTTCTGCTCGATGCGGTTCGGGTTGCCGGGCTGCAGGATGGAGTCCAGCGCCCAGATCGTCGGCACGAGCGCGGTGCCGCGGTCTTTCATCGCGCGCAGCGTCGCGTCGCCCACGCCGGTGCCGTGCTCGACGGAGTGCACGCCCCCGTCGACCGCGACGCGGATGCCGCGGTCACCGTGCGCGTGCGCGGCGACGTGCAGTCCGAATTTCGTCGCCTCGTCGACCGTCGCTTGCACTTCGTCGAGATTGAACTGCGGAACGTCGAACGCGTCGCCGTACGAGAGCACGCCGCCGGTCGCGACGATCTTGATCAGATCGACGTGGCGCTTGACGTGCTCGCGCACGCGCTGGCGGAAGCCGTACGGCCCGAACGAGATTCCCGACTCGATCTCGTGCTCGACGCTGACGTACGGCGGCAAATCGTTCGCGTCGCCGTGGCCGCCGGTGATCGAGAGGATCGGGCCGGATGCGAGCACGCGCGGCCCCACGATCGCGCCGCGCGCGATCGCGTTGCGCATCGCGAGGTCGATACCTTCGCCGCCGCCCACGTCGCGGATCGTGGTGAAGCCGTTCGCCAGCATCGACTGCGCGTTGCGGATCGACAGCAGCGCCGCTTCGGCGACGGAATCGGCGCTGCGCTCGGGCCGGGTGAGATACGTCGACACGACGGTGCCCGCCGCGACGTGCGTGTGCGCGTCGATCAGACCCGGCATCAGCGTCGCGTCGCCGAGATCGATGGTCTTCGCGTCGCTGCCGGCGTCGCCGGCGTTCATCGAGACGATGCGGTCGCCGCGCAGCACCAGCACGCCGGGCGCGCGCATGGCGGTACCGTCGAACAGCCGCGCGGCGCGCAGCAGGGTCACGGCGTCGGCCGCGCGCGCGCCGCCCGGCCAGAGCGCAGCGCCCAGCGACGCGCCGAGCCCGGCGAGGAAACTGCGCCGGCCCATCGCAGCCGCGGCGCACGCGAACACGTCGCGGTGAAAACGTCCGTGCGGACAGCGGCAGGCGAGCGCGTCATAGGCCATGACGAACGCTAGCGGTTGGCGTCGAGGAACTCCTGCCAGCCCGTCGGCGCGACCGCCAGGTCGCCGCGAAACGGGTAGTCGAGCTCGAAGATCAGCACGAACGTCGACGCGATCATCGCCGCGACGGCGCCGGTCATCAGCAGCTGCGTGCGCAGCTCCGGCAACCCGACCAGATAGCAGATGCCGACGATGACGAGCGCGCCGATGAGCAAGATCGTCCATTCGAACGGCGAGACGCCGCTGTTGTTGTCGTCGAGCCGGTGATGCCGCGCGTCGTGCAGCACGCCCAGATACTGCAGCGACGCGGACTGCACGTTGCCGGCGCCGGCGTCGGCGGGCCGGAACTGCGCGACGTCCTCGAACGTGCGGGTGAGCGCGTTCTCCGCGCGCTTGCTGCTGCCGCCGCGGCGCATCGCAGGCCACTCGTCCTCGACCATCAGCCCGGCGTACTCGACGAGATTCCGCCGCACCGCGGGGCCGAGCGGCGCCGGCAGCCCGCGCGACGTGTGCCAAAGATCCGTCGCCGCCCCCGCTTCGACGGCGACGCGCTGCGACGCGGCGTCGAACTCTTGCCACACGATCGCGACGATGAATGCGAGCATCACCGCGAACAGCCCGCCGGTCACGCCGAGCACGATCCCGCCCACGTCGTTGTGCCCGCGAAAGTCCACGCCCGGAAACGCGCGCCGCACCGCGACGTGCCCGCCGCACGCCAGCGCAACGGCGATCACGACGGCGCCGAGCAGCACGACCCACGCCGGAAGCGCGTAGAGCGCGGTCATCTCGGCTCAGTCGACCTCGCGCGCGTTGAGGTCCACGAGCGCGCCGTTCACGCCGCTGCCGCGGTCGCTCGCGAGAAATGCCAGCGCGTCGGCGACTTCCTGTGGCGTCGCGGCCGCGGCGAAGTCCTCCGCCTTCAGATAGCCGCGCGCCGCATCGGTCGCGACGCCGCCGAGCACCAGCGCGTTGGCGACGATCCCGTCCGCCTTGTGCTCGCGCGCGATCGCCTGCATCAGCACGTTCACGCCCGCTTTCGCGATCCCGAACAAGCCGCGGCCCGGCGCGGGCTGCTTCGACGAGCCCGCCGTGACCACGACGATGCGCCCGCGCGAGCGTGCGCCGTCGCGATAGGGCTGCGCGAGCATCGCGCGCAGCGCCGGCAGCGCGAGGGTGTACGCGGTCTCGACGAACGCCGTGTAGTTGGCGCGCAGGTCGGCCAGCGAGGAGTCGACGAGCCGCGCGACGCGTCCGTCGCCGGCGAGGCTCACCACCGCATCGACGCGCCCGAACCGTTCGATGCACGCCTCGACTGCGGACGCGGCCGCGTCCGGATCGGTGAGCTCGGCGGCGAACGGGATCGCCGCGGCGCGCTCGGCATCGTCGAGCACGCCGTCGATTGCGGCTTGCGCGCGCTCGCGCGAGCGCGAGATCACCAGCACGCGCGCGCCCTCGCGCACCAGCGTGGCGAGCGTCGCACCGCCGACGCGCCCGGTCGCACCGGCGAGAACGATCGCGTCGCCCTGCAGCAGCATCAGCGGTGTCCCTTCGACGGCGAGCGCATCACGCGGGCGCTACGCCGGTCTTGCGGCGCTTTCCCGGCGGCGGCGCCAAAAAACACGTCGCGGCATGGTCGTTCACGACGCCGACGGCCTGCATGAACGCATAGCAGATCGTGGAGCCGACGAAGCCGAAGCCGCGCTTGCGCAAGTCCTTGCTGAGCGCATCCGAGAGCTCCGTGCGCGCCGGCAGATCCGCAGCCGAGCGCGGCCGGTTCACGACGGGCTTGCCCCCGGCAAAGTTCCACAGATACGCGGCGAACGAGCCGTGCTCGCGCTGCACGGCGAGGAACGCCTGCGCATTGCGAACCGACCACGCGATCTTCGCGCGGTTGCGGATGATGCGCTCGTCGGCAAGGAGCTTCGTGGTCTCGCGCTCGCCGAACCGCGCGACCTTCGCCGGATCGAACTCGCGGTACGCGCGCCGGTAGCCGTCACGCCGGTGCAGGATCGTCGACCACGACAGCCCGGCTTGCGCACCTTCGAGAATGAGGAACTCGAACAGCACGCGGTCGTCATGCTGCGCCACGCCCCACTCGCGATCGTGGTAGTCGATCATCGCCGGATCGCTTCCCGCCCACGCGCATCGCACGCGGCCGTCGCCGCTCGCCGAGGCACTCATCGCGCATCGCGTTCGCCCCTTAAGGCATCCTTCATGCCTGAGCCTTACGATCGTGCCGCGGCGCTTCGCGTGCTGCACGCCGGCCCACGGGGGTGGTGGGCCGGCTTGTTACTCCAGCTCGAAGCTCGTGACGGCCCACGCGTAGCTGCGGATCCGCCACGCGCCGGATTCCAGGACGAGCACGAACGCCCAGCCGCCGTGCTCGACGAATCGGCGGCCGCCGGTGGTACCGTTCCAGCGCGTCGGCAACGTGAAGAACGCGGTATCGCCCGCTCGTTGGTACTCTTGCACGGCTCCGAACGACGCCCCGAGATGCGCCAGCTTGCCGGCAGCAGCGTGCGTGCGGAACCCGCGCCACCATCGCGCCGGAACGTCCTCGCCGTCGAACACGAAGGGGGCGAAGTTCTCGACGATTATGACGTGCGCGGCCACACGTCCGGCCGTGCCTCCGCGCCGTCGAAGCGCGCCATCGCATGGATCAGCGCGTCGACGGGCCGCAATATCGCCGCTCCGGGAGCGACTGCCTCAAAGGAGCCCGTCACCGTGCAGCATGCATGCTCGCCCAGGAACGCTGCACACGACCGTCGTCGCTCGCCATCCGACCGAGGTTTCGCTAACCGGGCGCAGCACCCGCACGGCGATAGGGACGCTCGTCGTCGAGCAGCGCACGCGAGCCGCAAGATCGCGTCGGTGTGCTACACGCCCTGCAGCACCGCACGGTCGCCGTTCTCGTTGATAACCTCCCACCTCGGCCGTTCGGCACATCCGATGGCCGCAAGCCGAACGTTGCCGACATCCAGCGCCTGCACGATCGCATCGCTCTGCATGGTCGTGCGAAGCTCATCCTGCGCGATGCCGGCAAGCTTAGAAACGAGGCGAACGGCTTCATCCTCGCTGCCGAGCCGCGCCGCCCTCCATGGCCGCGCGCGACATGCGCGTCGTCAGCTTGACAGCGTTCGCGGCCAGCGCGATCGCCGCGGCAACTGCCGCGTTCGCGTGCCATGTCGTCGTAGTCTCATCCTCGCACCATGACGGGTTTAGGCTGCGTGCCGTACGCGAGCGTCATGCGCGTGTAGAACCACGCCGCCCCTGCATTCGTGAAACCGACGGGGTTACCATCGCCGATCGGCGCGATGATGATCTCCAGCGGGAGGTCGTCCGCGAGCGTTGCATGCAGCGCGTCGAGCGCCGGTTGCGCGGAAAGACACCAGTGCGAGAGCACGTCGATGAAGACCGTGACTTTCATAAGCGGCATTTCGCCGGATGCCGTGCGGAGCCCGGGACGTTGGTTCGGTCTTCGCGATCGTGGCGCGCCTTTCGACAAGCTCAGGGTGATATTGACTTGAGGTGCCGCTAACCACAACGACAATATGTCGTAGCCGCCCATGCCGTCGGCGCCCGCGCCGATGGACTCCTCTTGGGCTCCGGCTTGCCGGCGATCAGGATTTCCGTCGTCACGACAGCGCGCCGATCCAGGCCGCCTTTGGCAGCGCCGAGCGCGTAACCGCGAACGGCTCCACGATGCCACCCTTGATAAAGTCGTCCAAGTCACCGCTCATCGCGTCGAAGCCGGGGCCCGGCTCCGCGCTCTTCACGCGATTCACCTCGACGTTGCGTTCGAAGCTGGCGTTATCCGCGATCTGGCGGAGCGGCTCCTCGATCGTGCGCGTCGTACGCCGCGCGCCGATATGCTCGCGCGTAACGGGGCTGGCGCGCCGTGCTAATGTTCCGCCTCTCGTCGCCGTAGCCATTCGGAAAGACGGGCAAGCGTTGACTGCGCTTCCGGTGTCCTTGATTCCGCATACTGCTGAGCGAAAGAAGAGTGACCTTCTATTGCCTCAACGCGGCGGCCAAGCATATATAGAGCACGAACTCGTATAGCCAGCGCTCGAGAAGCTGCTGCAACGTCGCGCTCGACTTCCGGCACTCGCGCAACAATTTCTTCTACGGCGGCAAGAGCTTCGCTCGGAATCAACTCAACGGTTGAAAGCAATGTGATAAAGAATATGTTAGTAGATCGCACTTTGTCTTGACCCGACATCGATTTGTCAAGAATAAATTTACAATATTGACTTACGTAATGTCGAATTAAGTGAGGCTCACTAGCATAAATTGCGTGCTCCAGCCTGAGATCCCAAGCGAAGATCGCCCAGAAATTAGCATCGTCATCGCCGAGCTTATTTACAGCGCTAATAGCTGACTCCAGCAACTCGTCCGCTTTCTCCCAGCTATTATGTTGAACCATCTCGGCGGCATCAGTTAATGTACGCACATACGCCGAGGGCGCATAGTTATGATCGAGTTCCTTCGCTATTCCTCGTGCGAGCTCAATCATTGCAGCAACCGGTTCAGGCGACGTGCTCGCTTGCCAGCGCTTGATACCATAATACCATATGCCTTCTGTCGGAAGATGAAATTCAGTCCACAACGCAAGCGCTTCGGAAGAAGCCGCATACGCACGATCCGAATAGGCTACATACAAAACGCCGCGGTAGAGATTCGCCGCCAATATCGAGCGCGCCGCCGTGTCCTCTCGCACCCTTAGGATATGGGTCGCGATCGAAACGACTGTTTCTGCCGCCGATTCCTTTTCATTGGACCCAGACTGCCGCAAAGCATCGCTAGCTCGCGATGCCGCTGACAAGACCTCAAGAGATCCGTCATGGTCTAGCAATGCGAGACTTGGTAAAATGGATCTCGCGGCAAACGCAACTTTGGCGTAGTCCGATTCACGAAGACCTTGTCGAAGTTGCTCCAGAAGGCTCACATGTGGGCCGACGTCCGCGCTATGCGCTAGCTGCCGCGCATGCTCTATCACGTTTGCGACACCGAGTAAACTGTATACACCGCCCCCTGCATCACCGCCGAGTTCGCTTTGCCCAATCGCGGCGCGCAAACGTTCAGAGTAAAAGGCTAAAGGATCAACCGTGATGCTCGGCGGCCCGATCGATAGACCTATAATCAGCGCCTCTAATACTTGAGCTGCGCTCAACCGAGGAACATCCGTGCCGGCTTCTCTCCGCTGAATTTCGCTCAGATTGGTGACACCTGCAGTAAGAAATTGTTCCGCAACGACGAGCATTACATCTTCGTGATCAGAAAGCCATGAAGGCAGTGAGTCACGGTCCTCGGCAGAATAGCAAAACCACAGAAGCTGGTAAGGCAGCGGATCGACTAATCTGCGGCGCAGAGTCGTCATAAAGACGTCCTGCTCCCAACCGCTGTAACCGATGACGAGTGCGCTGGTCTGAGTAAGTGCTTGCCGCAACAGTGATTGCATGCTCGATGACCCGACGTCTTTATCTTCGCCGCGCTCTAGAATCTGCGCCCGCAGATTGCAACAGTCGTAGAACCTATATGTCCCATGAATGTGAACAATCTGAAGATCATCGCTCCCTAGCTCGATGCGATGCGTCGTTCTCGGGTGGTCGCAGGCGGTATAAGTAAGTCCGAATAAATCTAATGCGCGTGTCAGCAAGTTATCAAAATTTGTGGTGAAGACTACTCGCGCGAGGGACCGACATTGAAGTAAATGAGCAAGCCGAAAATTCGCACTGCCAATCGCCGCACTATCGACGATGTTACATAGGAAAGCAGCTAGTGCCCGCTTGTTCGGATACGCTTGCTGAAGCCAGTAACTGTATTGGTCTATCATCGCCGCCTGCGATAAGTCATCCGGCGCCGGGAGCCCCGGAAACTGAACGCGATTAGCGGTGTACGTACTCTTGCAGCGGGCGATTATTTCGGTAGCGGTAGGGATACTTTCTGCCGACACGCCCGCACCGCACATAATGACATATGGAGCCGCATTTCCAGCCGTCTTAACTGTCTGCTGCACGAGCGCAGTGGCGTGTGCGAGCGAAATCACGCGCATGTCTCCTACTTCGGAGTATTACTCGTTCGTCCTAGCGGAATGTCTTTCACTCAAGCTTCATGCGGTGCGTCTTCGTATCCATCGCCCCCTCATCTTAGAAACGACCTAACAGCCTCCTGAGATCGCTCTCCAAGACCGTTTGATTTCACCGCTCGCGATCGTGGCGCACCCTTCGACAAGCTCAGGGTGACACTGACCAAAACGACAACGGCCCCGAGTTTCCTCGGAGCCGTCTTTTTTGTGTCTTCGCGTCGGGCGAAGACTACATCATGTCGTAGCCGCCCATGCCGCCGCCGCCACCGCCGCCGGCCGATTCTTTCTTCGGTTCCGGCTTGTCGGCGATCAGCGTTTCGGTCGTCAGGACCAGCGCGCCGATCGAGGCCGCGTTTTGCAGCGCCGAGCGCGTGACCTTGAACGGCTCCACGATGCCGGCCTTGACCATGTCGACGAGGTCGCCCGTCATGGCGTCGAAGCCCTGACCCGGCTGCGCCGTCTTCACGCGGTTCACCTCGACGCTGCCTTCGAAGCCGGCGTTCTCCGCGATCTGGCGGAGCGGCTCCTCGAGCGCGCGCGTGATGATGCCGACGCCGATCTTCTCGTCGGCATTCTCGGTCTTGCCCTGGAGCTCTTGGAGCGCCTTGACCGCGTGCACCAGCGAGCTGCCGCCGCCGGGGATCATGCCCTCTTGCACGGCAGCGCGGGTCGCGCTGAGCGCGTCCTCGATGCGGTGCTTCTTCTCTTTGAGCTCGGTCTCGGTGGCCGCGCCGACCTGGATCACCGCGACGCCGCCCGACAGCTTGGCGAGGCGCTCCTGGAGCTTCTCGCGATCGAAATCGCTGTCGGTGTCTTCGATCTGCCGCTTGATCTGTTCGATGCGGCCCTTGATGGCTTCGGGCGCGCCCTTGCCGTCGACGATCGTCGTCTCTTCCTTGGTGACCTTGACGGTCTTGGCCTGACCCAGCAGGTCCGGCGTGATCTTGTCGAGCTTGAGGCCGAGCTCTTCGGAGATCACCGTCGCGCCCGTGAGCGTAGCGATGTCCTTGAGCATCTCCTTGCGGCGGTCACCGAAGCCCGGCGCCTTGACGGCGACGGTGGTGAACGTACCGCGCAGCTTGTTTACGACGAGCGTCGCGAGCGCTTCGCCCTCGACGTCCTCGGCGACGATCAGCAGCGGCTTCTGCATCTGCACGATCTTCTCGAGCAGCGGCAGGATGTCGGCGATCGCCGAGATCTTACGCTCCGTGACGAGGATGTACGTGTCGGTGAGGTCGGCGACCATGCGCTCGGAGTCGGTGACCATGTACGGCGAGATGTAGCCCTTGTCGAAGAGCATGCCGTCTTTGGTCTCGACGTCGGTCTTCATCGACTTCGACTCTTCGACGGTGATCACGCCGTCTTTGCCGACGGCTTCCATCGCCTCGGAGATCAGCGAGCCGATCACCTTGTCGTTGGCGGAGATCGACGCGACCTGCGCGATCTTCTCGGCGCTGTCGACGGTCTGAACCATCTTCTGCATCTCGGCGACGGCCGTCTCGACCGCGCTCTCGATGCCGCGCTTGATCAGCAGCGGGTTCGAGCCCGCCGTGACGTTGCGAAGACCTTCGCGGATGATGGCTTGCGCTAGCACCGTCGCGGTGGTCGTGCCGTCGCCGGCGATGTCGTTGGTCTTGGACGCGACTTCCTTGACGAGCTGCGCGCCCATGTTCTCGAACGTGTCGGGGAGCTCGATCTCTTTGGCGATCGTCACGCCGTCGTTCGTGATCGTCGGCGAACCGAATTTCTTGTCGAGGACGACGTTACGGCCCTTCGGCCCGAGGGTGACCTTCACCGCGTCGGCGAGGATGTTGGCGCCGCGCTCGAGCGCGCGCCGTGCCTGCTCGTCGAATACGAGTTGTTTTGCTGCCATGTGCTTGTACTAAACTCCGGCCGGAACGCGCTCGTCGCTGATGACAGCGAGAACGTCTTTTTCCGAGATGATGAGGTACTCTTTGCCTTCGAGCTTGATCTCCGAGCCCGAGTACTTCGAGTAGATGATGCGGTCGCCAGGCTTGACGTCCATCGGCAGCTTGGTGCCATTGTCGAGCGTGCGGCCCGTGCCGACTGCGAGGACGCGGCCTTCCTGCGGCTTTTCTTTTGCAGTGTCAGGAAGGAAGACGCCGCCGGCGCTCTTCTCGGCCTGTTCCACGTGCTCGACGACCACGCGATCGCCCAGTGGCTTGAGATTCACGAAAACCATCCTCCGGAAGCGGTTGAGCCAACGGTTGGGGAGAGAGGGGAAAATGGGCTTGGCAGTTCTCGCACGAGAGTGCCAGCCGGAACACCAGATTAGCAGACTCGGCAGTCGAGTGCAAGTGGAAAGAACGCACCCGCGCCGGCCGCCCCCGCATCGACCGCTCGCCCCAACCGGGGTACACGGAGTCCATCGTGAGTGTTGCCCGCGTCATGGTCGAGCGCGTCGTCCGCTGTCCGTTCTCCGTGGCGCACGACTACGCCGAAGACTTCTTCACCTATGCCGCCCAGGGCGGCGTCGAGCTGCACGTCCCCCTGCGCGACCTGGCGCCGACGCGCGGCGGCCGCCTGCGGCGGCGCGTGCGGCTCGTCGCCCAGCGCCGGCTCGACGAGCACGAGCCGGGTCGTGCCCACGATGCGCTGGAGATCGACTGGGCCGCCGGGACGCGCTTCTTTCCCGACTTCCACGGCGCGCTGCGGCTGCGGATCGACTCGGTCGAGACGACCCGCCTGTCCCTCGAAGGCACGTACCTACCGCCGTTCGGCGTGTTCGGGAGCGTCTTCGACCTGCTGATCGGCCGGCGGATCGCCCGCGCCACGATGCACGATCTGCTCCGGCGGCTCGGCGAAGCGATGGAAGCGCGTGAGGCGGCGTTCCGCGCGGGAGCGTCGGCGGGGCCGTCCGGGATCACCGTGTAGGGCTCGCGAAGCCCGGACGCCGTGGAACGCACCATGACGCTGCGCGATCAGCTCAAGGCGGGGCTCATCGCAGGCGCCGCCGCGGGCATCCTGATCGACCTCTTCCTCTTTGCGATGCAGCTCGCGCTGGGGACACGGGCGGACAAGCTCGCCGAGAACTTCGTCTTCATCGCCGCGGTGCTGCTCGGGCCGGGCGCGTCTGCGAATCCCCTCGCGGTTCCGCTGGGGATCGTGCTGCATTTCTGCGTCTCGATCGGCTGGGCGCTCGGCTACGTCTATCTCGTGCGCTCGCAGCCGCAGCTGCTCACGCGTCCGTGGATCTCCGGCGCGGCGTTCGGCCTCATGGTCTACGTCTTCATGGAGATCATCCTGCTCACCGCGGGGCAATACCATCGCGGCGCAGCGTCGCTGTTCTTCACGCAACTCGTCGCGCACGTGTTGTTCTACGGCATCCCGGTCGCAGTGATCGTGTCGCGGCTGCTGCGCCCGATGGCGGCGCACCCTTCGACAAGCTCAGGGTGACAGAAGCGGACACGCTGCTCGCCCAACTGCGGACATGCTCGCGGTGACAACAGCCGCGTGATCGCTGAAATTGCGGTCGATCTAGACGCGATCGCTCGGAATGCGCAGGCGCTGGCCAAGCTCGTTGCGCCTGCGCGGCTGGCGGCCGTCGTCAAGGCGAATGCCTATGGGCATGGGCTCGTGCCGGTTGCGCGGGCGGTCGCGCCGCATGCGGCGCGGCTCTGCGTGTATGCGCTGGAAGAAGCGGTCGCGCTGCGCGATGCGGGTATCGACGTGCCGGTTCACGTGCTCGGGCCCGTGCCGGCGGACGAGCTGGAGATCGCGCATGCGGCGGGCGTGCAGCTCACGCTCTGGGATCGCGAGCTCTACGCGCGCCAAGTCGCGAGCGTTGCCCGGCGGCGGCGGCGGAACTTTGCCGTGCATGCGAAGATCGATACCGGCGTCGTGCGGCTGGGCATCCCGGCCGATGACGCGCCCGCGGTGCTCGAACGGTACGCCGCGACGCCGGAATTTGAGCTCGCCGGCGCGTTCACGCACCTCGCCGCGGCCGAAGAGATCGATTCGACGTTCACGCTCGAGCAGCTCACGCGATTCTTTCTCGCGACGCAGGCGCTCGATGCGCGCGTGGAACGCCATGCCGCAGCGACCGCCGCCGCGATTCTGTGGCCCGAGGCACGGCTCGACGCGGTGCGCTGCGGCATCGGGCTTTACGGGATCTGGCCCAGCGACGAGTCCGAGACGCTGATGCGCGAGCGCGGGCTGGTGCTCGAACCGGCGCTGAGCTGGCGCACGCGGATTGTCGCGCTGCACGACGTCGAGCCGGGAACCACCGTCGGCTACGGCCGCACGTGGCGCGCGGAGCGGGCCGCGCGGATCGCGACGCTCCCGATCGGCTACGCCGAGGGATTGCCGCGCAGCGCCGGCAACGCCGCGCACGCGCTGGTGCGAGGAAGGCGCGTCCCCGTGGTCGGCCGCATCTGCATGGACATGTCATTCCTCGACGTCACGGACGCGCCCGGCGCCTCGGTCGGCGATGCCGTCACGCTGATCGGCAGCGACGGCACCGCGCGGATCACCGCCGAGGAACTGGCGGCGGCTTGCGGCACGATCGGCTACGAGATCGTCGCGCGGCTGCCCGCGGACGTTCCGCGCCGCTACGACGTTACCGGCCCGTGATCCACGCGCTGACGTTCGCGACCTACGCGATCACCCTCGACGGCAGACCGGTGCTGCCGCATGCGCGCGCCGCGGTCGTGGAGAACCGCGTGCTGCTGCCGGTGCGCGCGCTGGGCAACGCGCTCGGCGCAGACGTCGGCTACGACGGCCGCGCGCACACGATCACGGTGCAGCGCGGCGCGCACGTCGCGACGATCCCGGCTCGCGGCGCCGTGCGCATCGTGAAGGGCAGCGCGTACGCGCCCCTGCGCGTCGTGGCAAACGCGTTCGGGATGAGCGTCGGCTACGACGCGCTTTCGCACACCGTCGCGCTCGCGCAGCACCGGTCATATTCGCAGTCCGTGCAAACGGCGCAAACCGCGCCGACGGTGATCGTCGGCGATGTGGTTCGGCCGCCGCTCACCGTCACGGTGTCGCCGGCGTCGAACGCGCAGGTGCACGAACCGTACCCGTCGATCTCCGCACGGTTCGCGGGCGCGGCGTCGATCGACCCGCGGTCGCTGCAGGTGCGCATCGACGACCGCGACGTCAGCGCCGACGCGTCCGTCATCGGCGATCAGGTGCTCCTCACGCCGCGCACCGCGCTGGCACCGGGGACGCACGAGGTGACCATCACCGGGCGCGATACCACCGGTGCTGCGATCTCGCAGCAGTGGTCGTTCGTCGATACGTTTGCGTTCTCGACGGCGCCGCCGCCGGTGCGCTCGCCGATTTCCGCCGTCTGGATCGACCGCTGGATCACGCCCGGTACCAACGCGTTCGACGTGTACGTGCAAGGCGCGCCGGGCATCACGGGCTACGTCGGCGTGGACGGCGTCGGCTCGTATTTTCCGCTGCAGGTGTACACCGCGAACGCGTACGTCGCGCACGTGTTCGTGCCCGACGGCGTGAACCAGCCGTTCGCGCGCGTCGCTGCGCGGCTGACGTTCCCCAACGGCGTCCAGCAGACGATCGTGCTGCCGCAGACGATCAACCTCAGTACGCCGCCGCTCAAGACGATGATCGTCATCACGCCGACGCCGGCCCCCACGCCGTCGCCCTCGCCGTCGCGGCGCAGCGCGCCGGGGCGGCGGTCGATGGACGTCCCGACGCCCACACCGACGCCCAAGCAGACGACAGCACCGCAGCAGCGTCGCAGCGTGCTCACAACGACGCCCGCACCGTTGCCGCGCACGCCGCCGCCGCTCGCACGCACGCCGTCGCCGGCGGCTACCGCGACTGCGAGCGCCGTCCCCGCTGCGCCACCCGCCGCGACGCCGACGCCGGTTCGCACGCGCCGGCCGCTGGTCCGGCCGACGAAGACACCGTTACCAACACCGACACCGGCGCCCGGCTGACCGGAGTGCTCAGTCCCGAATGTCTTCCGGCTTGAGCTCCATGATCTCGTCGTAGCGTTTGGGGAGGTATTTTCGCGCCAACTTGTCGACGCCGGCCACGACGGCCGTCGCATGCGCCTTGTCGGTCTCGTCGTCGCTGCGGTCCAGGACGTACTTCGCGTCGACGATGGCGCCATGGCCGGCCTGGACAAAGTACGGCGTGCCGACGCCCCAGCGCGCCTTCGGAATCACGTCGAACAAGGTCGCTATTTGCGCCACGACATCGTAATAGACGAGCGCTGCTTCTGCGGCGATATGGTGCTGCGCCGGAGCCACGGTCTCGGGGTCGACGATGTGGGCCGCCTGCTTGTCGCGCGCGCATTGGTGATACGCGTCGCCGAGCGCGATGAGACGGTCGGCCAGACCGCCGACGTTCTCGCCTGTGCGCTTCTTGCGCCCATAATCGTTGACGAGGCCGACGTATTGCCGCACGTTGGGACAATCCGGCAGCGCCGCGTAGGGGCGGCCGTCGAGCACGTTCGCGCCGGCGGCGAGCGTGGATCCGACGAGGAGCGCTACGGTAAACGTAACGGTGAGAGCGCGAGTCATCGAGTCAGGGCCTCCAGTGCGGTTGCGAGGTCGAGGGTTCCTTCGTAGAGCGCGCGGCCGACGATCGCCGCGTCGACGTTGTCCGGCGTTCCGTCGCGCAGCGCGAGCAGATCGTCGATGGTCCGCGCACCGCCGCTCGCGGTGACGCGCAGCGGTGCGAGCACCGCGACGTGCGCGAGCGCTTCCACGTCATACCCGCCGCCCATGCCGTCGCGCGCGATCTCGGTGTACACCACGCGTGTCACGCCCCACGCTGCGACGGCGCGCACGAGCTCGTCGCGCGACGTCGCGGTCTCGGTGAGCCAGCCGCGCGTCGCGACGACGTCGCCGCGCGCGTCGATTCCCGCGATGATGCGGTCGCCCCATTCGGCGACGATCGCGCGCGCGTCCCCGGGCTTTTCTACCAGCAGCGTGCCGATCACCACCGCGTGCGCGCCGGCGGCGAAGCGCGCCCGTACGTCGTCAAGCGTCCGAATGCCGCCGCCCGTTTGCACCGGGACGCCGGCCGCCGCGCAGATCGCGCGCAGCGCGCTTTGGTTTTCGCCGGTGCCGAAGGCGCCGTCGAGATCGACCACGTGCAGCGCGCGCGCGCCGGCGGCGACGAACGCGCGTGCGCGCGCCACCGGATCGGCGTCGTAGCGCGTCTCACGCGATGGATCGCCGCGCTCCAAGCGCACGGCGTGGCCGCCGCGCAAGTCGATGGCGGGATAGAGCGTCAGCGAACGCCTCACGGTGAAGCCGGCGTGAGCGCGCGCGTCACGCGGCGGCGATGCGCAGGAAATTGTCCAGGAGCAGGCCGCCGGCAGTGCGGCTCTTCTCCGGGTGGAACTGCGTCGCCATGACGTTGTCGCGCGCGACGATCGCGGCAAAGCGCTCGCCGTAGTCGCACGACGCAACGAGCGAATCCGTCGCTTCGACGCGGTACGAGTGCAAAAAGTATGCCCACGCGCCGGTGGCCAGCCCGTCGACGAACGGGTGCGTGCGCTCCATCACCAGATCGTTCCAGCCCATGTGCGGGACGCGGGGCGCCGCCGTGAAGCGGCGTACGTCGCCGGGTAGGATACGCAGGCCGACGGTGCCGCCGTACTCGTCGCTGGAGTCGAACAACACTTGCATACCGACGCAGATCCCGAGAAACGGCCGCCCCGCGGCGATGACCGCTCGGACCGCCCCGCCCAAGCCCCGCTCGCGCAGCGCGTCGATGGTCGCGCCGAACGCGCCGTCGCCGGGCAGGATCGCCGCATCGGCGCGCTCGACGACGCCGGGGTCG
This sequence comes from Vulcanimicrobiota bacterium, assembly GCA_963723635.1. Lineage (GTDB taxonomy): Bacteria > Vulcanimicrobiota > Vulcanimicrobiia > Vulcanimicrobiales > Vulcanimicrobiaceae > Vulcanimicrobium. Next base: position 22,076 of record CAVRRP010000033.1, read on the forward strand.
CCCGTCAACGCAAAATCGGCGCCGCGGCGCTGAAGCGACGCAAGGAGCGAGCCGACGTTGCCGCCGCCGTAGTCGATCACGGCAAGTCTCGGAGCCTTCACGACTGGCTGCGTTCGCTCGTGGCCCTGGCGTTGCTTGCCGTCGCGCTCGCGTCGTGCAGCGGCGGCGGGTCGAGCGCTGCGCCGTTCGTGCAGCAGCCGGCACCCGGGTCGGTGGGTGTCCCCACGAATGCGCCGACGACTCAGCCGACCACCGCGCCGAGCGGTGCGCCGAGCACCGCGCCGTCGTCGGCGCCCACGACGGCACCGTCGCCCGCGCCGGCCGCCGATCCGAACCTGCACGTGCCCGCCGGCTTCATCGCCAGCACGATCGCGCACGTCGGCGGCGCGCGCGAGCTGGCCGCGCTGCCCAACGGCGACCTCATCGTCGGCACGGGCGGCACGACGGTCGCGATCGTGCCCAACGCGGAGAGCGCGGGCGTCGCGGGCGCGCCGGCGACCTTCGCGACGATCGCCGACGGCCCGGCGCAAGGCGTCGCCTACGGCTCGGGCTTCGTGTTCGTCGCGACGCAGCACGGCGTCTACCGCATCCCGTACACCACCGGCGCGCAAAGCGGGACCGCCGCGAAGATCGCGTCCGTGCGAACCGGTTCCGTAGCGCCGAACTCCGACGGAGACGTGCACACCACCAGCTCGGTCGGCGTGAGCGGCTCGACCCTGTACGTCGGCGTCGGCTCGTCGTGCAACGCCTGCGCGGAAACAGACCCCACGCGCGCGACCGTGCAGCGCATGGCCCTCGACGGGAGCGGCATGACCACGCAGGCGCGGCGCTGGCGCAATCCGATCGCGTTCGCGACCGATCCGTCGACCGGCGCGGTGTGGGCGGGCGGCGCGGGCCAGGACAACCTCACGCAAAACCATCCGTACGAGTTCATGGACGCCGTGTCCGCGCGCCCGGCGTCGTCCGACTACGGCTGGCCCGACTGCGAAGAGAACCACGTCGTGTACAAAGCGGGCGCGAACTGCGCGAACGTCATCGTTCCCGCGCTGGAGTTTCCGGCGTACTCGACGATCATCGGTGCCGCGTTCTATCCGGCCGCGCAATCCGGCTCGTACGTCTTCCCGGCGGCGTGGAGTGGCGGCATGTTCGTGAGCATCCACGGATCGTGGCACACGGCGGGCGGCGTTCCGGTCGATCCGCCGCACGTCGCGTTCGTCCCGTTCAGCGGCGGGTCGCCGGCGCGCGCGGTGAACTGGAGCGACCCCACCGCGCAGTGGAACGACTTCTTCACCGGCTTTCAGCGCGCGGACGGCAGCAGAATCGGCCGCGCGACCGGCGTCGCCGTCGGCGCGCAAGGCAGCCTGTTCGTCGCCGACGACCAGAACGGCGTCGTCTACCGCATCCGGCCGGCGTCGTCGGCCACCAGCTCGCTCAAGCGAACGTAACGGCGATGTGAGGGAACGATGTGCGCCATGGGCCTGCATCGTTTCGTCTCCGTCGCGCTCGCGTGCGCGTGCCTGGCAACCGCGGCTTCGAGCGCGCCGCCCGCGCGCGCCGCCGATTCCGCGGGCGCCGTCACCGTGCCGGCCGGCTTCAGCGCCGAGCGGATCGCGACGGTGCGCGGCGCGCGCGAGCTCGCCGTCGCGCCGAACGGCGACCTGTTCGTCGGCACGTCGGGCGATGCGATCGACGTCGTTCCGGACGCGCAAGGTACGGCCGGTGCGCCGCGGCAGTTCGCGACGTTCGACGATCATCCGGTTGCGGGCGTTCTGATCGCAGGCGACACACTCTACGCCGGCGGCCAGTTCGGCGTGTACCGCCTCGCGTATCACAGCGGCGACCGCGAGGCGCGCGAGAAACCCCAGAAGATCGCGAGTGTTCGCACGAGCGGGCAGTCGCGCGATCACGTCACCACGACGCTCGCGCTGAGCAAAGGAACGTTGTACGCGAGCGTCGGCTCGTCGTGCAATGCGTGCGATCCCGAGCTCGATCCCACGCGCGCGACGATTCAAGCGATGGCGCCCGACGGCAAGAACATGCATGCGCGCGCGGTCGACATTCGCAACGCCATCGCGCTCGCCGTGCAGCCCACGACGGGCGACGTGTGGGCCGGCGTGGCGGGGCGCGACGATCTCGCGCACGGCCATCCGTACGAGATCTTCGACGACGTCACCGCGCACGCGGGAACGCCCGACTACGGCTGGCTCAAGTGCTACGACGACCGCAAGCCGATCGGCGGCGCGAGCTGCGCGAACGTCGTGCTGCCGAAAGCAGTGTTCCCCGCGTACGACACGCCGATCGGCGCGGCGTTCTATCCCGCCGACCAAAAAGGCGCGCACGCGTTTCCGGCGAGCTACCGCGGCGGCGCGTTCGTGACGCTGCACGGCTCGTGGCACCAGCCGCCCGTCGCGCCGCGCGTGGCGTTCGTTCCGTTCCGCGGCAACGATCCGGCCAAGGGCGTCGACTGGGGGAACCCGGACGCGCAGTGGACCGAGTTTCTGGGCGGCTGTCAAGGCGCCGACGGCGCCCGCGCATGCCGTCCGACCGGCGTCGCCGTCGGCACCGACGGCTCGCTCTTCGTCGGCGACGACGCGACGGGCGCGATCTGGCGGATCAGGCCGGTGCGGCGCTAGAAACGGACGCGACGAACCGCGCGTAGTCGCGCTCGACCTGATCCGCGTAGCCGAGCGCGAACGCGAGCAGCGCCTTGTCGAGCACGTCGCTTTTGCCCATGTAGCCGGCGAGCGCGGCGGGATCGCCGGACCGCGCGTGCGCGCCGGCGAGCGCCCACGCGCAATAGTGCGCGTACTCGCGCAGCTGATACGCGTCCATCGCCTCGAGGTCGGCGGACGTCTTCTTGTCGCGAAACTGCCGCACGTAGTAGCAGCGCTCGCCCGAGAGCGCCCAGCCGAGAAACACGTCGCTCGCCGCCTGCATGACGCGCTGGCCGCGCACGACGCGCTCGCCGTGGTTCTCGAACTCGCTCGGTCCCAGATGCGCCGCCAGTACCGAGGGCACCGCCTCTTTGATCTGCAGGATGAACGCGTCGTCGTCGTCCGCGGTGAACAACGCGATCGCGCACCGCATGCCGACGCTGCCCACGCCGACGACCTTGACTGCTGCATCGATGAGCGTGTACCGCTGGAGCAGCACCTGCACGTCGGGCGGCAGGTTCCACGCGTACGTTCCGATGATCTCCGCGACGTCGAAGTCGTCGTCGTCCGTCGCGGCGGAGTGGTACATCAGCGGCGGGTCGTCGGCGAACCGGCGCGCGCCGTCCACGATGCGCGTGAATTTCGCGACGGCGGCGCGCACGGACTCCGTCGCGGCTTGATCGCGGATGCGGCTGCGCCGGCGGCGCGTGGCGGCGCTGCGCGCCGCATCGAGAATCTGCGTGGCGTCCAGCCGCGCGTACCACACTTCGAGCGCGGACGCGGCGGCCAGCTCTTGCATGCGCAGGCGGTACGCCTGCACGGCCGCGAGCGCAGCGACCTTGGCGTCGCGCCCCGCGAAGCCGTTGTGCCGCGCGGCGAGCACGATGCTCGTCACGAACCGCTTCAGATCCCATTCCCACGGCCCGGGCATCGTCTCGTCGAAGTCGTTGATGTCGAAGAGCAGGTTGCGCTCGGGCGTGGCGAAGCCGCCGAAGTTCATGCAGTGCGCGTCGCCCGACAGCTGCACGTGCATCCCGGTGACCGGCGTGAGCGCCAGGTCGGCCGCCATGATCGCCGCCCCGCCGCGGAAGAACGCGAAGGCCGACTCCGCCATGCGCTCCATGCGGATCGGCAGCAGCCGCGCGAGGCGGCCCGCGTTCGAGGCCGTGATGAGCTCCACGGGATCGGCGCGGTCGGCGGCCGGCGACCAGCCGGCATGGCTCGAGCGCGGAACCGTCGCGCGCAGAGCTTTGCCCGCGGCGCTCTTCTCCCGGGCGCCCGCGCCGGCCGCGCTTATGGTCGTAGCAGACATTCAGCCGAGTATACCCGACTGAGGAGAATTGGGGGAAATGTGCTTGAGCGTACCGACAAGAGGGGCGCTCGGGTGCTATGATTGGCTTCCACTTTTCGGGAGGCTCTCCAATGGAAGCCCCGTCGTTCGTCATCACCCTGTCCGGCGAGCTCGATCTGAGCAACGTCGCCGAGATGCGCTCGTCGCTTGCGGGCGCCCTAGGGCCGGCCGTCGTCGACCTGTCGGCGGTGACCTATCTCGACTCCACGGCGCTCTACGAGCTGGGCGCGTTGCGCAAGCGGGTGGGCAACGTCGTGCTCGTTGCGCCGTCGCCGCAGATCCGGCGCACGCTCGAGATCGTCGGCTACACCAAGATCTTCGACATCGTCGACGACCGGGCGCAGATCGCGGCCGGCTAGGGTCTCACGCGGCGCGAGGCGGGCGGCGATGGACCGGGAGGGCCACGACGACGCGCGTCCCGTCGCGGTCCGCGTTTGCGGAGTCGACCACGACCTCGCCGGCCAGCGCGCGCACCAGGAGCAGCCCGCGGCCTCGCTCGGAGGTCGGGCCCGGCGCGGGGTAGACCGGCCGCATCCCGGGCCCGCGGTCGACGACGCACAGCATGGGCGGATCGTCGTGCCAGTCGATGCAGACGCCGAAGGGCGGCGCGCCGTGGCGCACCGCGTTGGCCACCAGCTCGCCCACGACGAGCTCCGCCGCGTCCAGGTCTGATTGGTCGCTATCCGCCTGCGTCTCCAGAAAGTGCCGGACGTCCGGCCGCACGCGACTGGTCTCTTCGACGCAGTCGCCGACGTACGACCAGTAGTGTGAATCGTTCACGCTGGTCGAGGTGCCCAGCGCATCGATCCGAGAAACGCAAAATGTCCAAACGTGACGTTTGCTTGGCCGGGGCGCGTCAGCCGGTAAGCGTGCCTTTGGTCGATGGAACCGCATCGTTCGCGGTGACGGCCTTCGCCTGCGCGAACGCGCGGGCAAACGCCTTGAACGCCGCTTCGCACAGGTGATGGTTGTTCGTGCCGGCCCAGCGCAGCAAGTGCAGGTTGAACTTGCCGTGGTCTACGACGCTGCGGAAGAAATGCGGCACCAGCTCGGTGGGCAGCGCACCGAGCGCCGGCACGGAGAACGGCACGTCGTAGTTGAGCCAGGGCCGCCCGCTCAAGTCGACGGCGCACTGCACGAGCGCGTCGTCGAGCGGGACCGCGATCGAGCCGAAGCGGGCGATCCCGCGCTTGTCGCCCAGCGCCTCGCCGATCGCGCGGCCCACCGCGATGCCGACGTCCTCGATGAGGTGGTGGTGGTCCATCCCGTCGCCGTGCGCGACGAGCTCGAAGCCCAGCCCGGCGTGCGTTGCAAGCGCGGTGAGCATGTGGTCGAAGAAGTCGACGTCGGTCTCGATCGACACCGCCCCGCCGTCGAGCGCGAGACGCAGATCGATCCGCGTCTCTTTGGTCTCGCGGCGCACGTGCGCGGTGCGGCTATCGCTCACGATCGTGGCGCACCCTTCGACAAGCTCAGGGTGACACGTCTCCCGCGCTCTTGCCGTTCGTCGTGGTGCTTGCGGGCGGGCGGCGTTCGGCGATTTCTTCGTAGCCGTGCACTTCCGGGCCCACGTACGTCGCTTGCGGGCGGATCAGGCGGTTGTGCGCGAACTGCTCGAGCACGTGCGCGCTCCAGCCCGAGATGCGCCCGCACGCGAACATGCACGTGAACTCGTCCGAGGGGATGCCGAGGCTCGAGAGCGTGGGCGCCGTGTAGAACTCGACGTTGGCGTAGATGCGCTTGCCGGGCTTCTTTTCTTGCAGCACCTTGTTGGACGCGTCTTCGAGCGCGCGCGCGATCAGGTACCATTTCGTGTGCGACTTCTCGGTGAGGTTGCGCGCCATCTGCTCGAGCTGCTGCGCGCGCGGATCGCGGATCTTGTACTCGCGGTGGCCCATGCCCATGATCTTTTCGCCGCGGTCGAGCAGCTCGCGCACGTACGACTCCGCTTTGTCCGGCAGCCCGATCTCCTCGAGCATCGTCATGACCTTGCTGGGCGCGCCGCCGTGGATGTCGCCGGCGAGCGTCGCGACCGCCGCGGTGATCGCGGCGTAGATGTCGGCGTTGGTCGACGCCGTGACGCGGGCGGAGAACGTCGACGCGTTGTACGAGTGGTCCGCCAGCAGGATGAGGTACGTGTCGAGCGCCTCTTCGGCTTCGGGGATCGGTTTCTCGCCGGTGCGCATGTACAGGAAGTTCGCGGCGGTGCTCAGCGCGGCGTCGGGCGCGATCGGCTCGAGGCCGCGGCGCATGCGGTCCCACGTCGCGACGATCGTGGGGAACTTTGCGATGAGGTCGATCGCCGTGTCCACCGACGTGTCGTGCGAGCCGTCGGCGCGGTGCGGCACGAAGTGCGCGACCGCCGACGTCGCGGTGCGCAGCACGTCCATCGGCCACGCCTCACGCGGGATCGCGTGCAGCATCGCGATGAGGCCGGACGGCAGCGGGCGCTGTTTCGAAAGGCGCGCGTTGAGATCGATGAGCTCTTGGTGCGTCGGGAGGTGCCCGAACAGCAGCAGGTGGACGACCTCTTCGTAGTTCGCGTGCTCGGCGAGATCGTGGATGTCGTAGCCGCGGTACGTAAGCCGGCCGACCTCCCCTTCGACGTTGGACAGGACGGTCTCGCCGACGACGATTCCTTCGAGACCCGGATTCACCACGGTAGAGGGCATAGGAGGGCAGGATTCTCGACGGCGCGCCGTTTCTCCCCACGCGCGAGTTCGGGCTCCCGGCGAAAGGGCAGACTCGACGAAAGTCTTAATTGGCCCCAACCGGGCGCCGGGGGCTCGGTTCGTCACCGTTGTTGAGGAGAAGCCCTACATGAGTCGACCGCGTCTCTCGCGCCGTTCGTTCGTCACGCTCGCCGGGGCCGGCAGCGCGGCGGCGGTGTTCGGCATTCCTGCGTACATCCCGCGCATCGGCGAGGCCGCCGACACGATCAAGATCGGACTGCTCGAGCCTTACACCGGCGTGTACGCCGGACCGGCCGAGAACGAGACGCACGGTTTCGAGATGGCGGCCGACGCGTGGAACAAGCGCGGCGGCGTGATGGGCCGCAAGCTCGAATTAGTCAAGGAAGACGAGCAGAACGATACCAGCGTCGCCGCGCAGAAGGCGCGCAAGCTCATCAACCAGGACAAGGTCGCGGCGCTCGTCGGTACCGTGTCAAGCGGCGTGTCGCTGTCGGTGGCCGGCGTGGCGGCCACGACCGGCACGCTGTTCATGGACTCCGGCGGCCACAGCGACGACGTGACGGGCAAGAGCTGTCATTGGAACGTGTTTCGCACGTGCCACAGCACGTGGATGGAGACGCACGCCACGGGCTACTCGCTGCAGAAGCGGTTCGGCAAGAAGTGGTTCTTCATCACGCCGGATTACGCGTACGGCCACTCGCTCGAAGCCGGCTTCAAGGACGTGCTCGCGCACATCGGCGGCCAGGTCGTCGGCAACGAGCTCACGCCGCTGGGCACGACGGACTTCAGCTCGTACCTCACCAAGATCGACGCGGCGAAGCCGGATCTGGTGCTGGTATTCGTTCAAGGCGACGACTACACCAACTGCCTCAAGCAGATGAACCAGTTCGGGCTGCTCAAGAAGTACCCGGTCGGCGGGCCGCAGGTGGAGCTCGAGCCGCTATACGGTCTGCCGCCCGAAGCGCGCGAAGGCTACTGGGGCATCGAGTGGTACTACAAGAGCGACAAGTGCCTGGGCAAAGGCAACAAGGCCGCGCACCAGTTCGTCGCCGACACCATCAAGCGCTACGGCAAGCCGCCCACCGCGCGCAACGCGTTCGGCTACATCACGCTCGACCGTCTCGCGCAAGCGATGAGCGACGCGAAGAGCGTCGAGCCGGTGAAGGTCGCGCGCGCGATCGAAGGCACGCACTTCAACTCGATCTTCGCCGGCTCGGCCTACTACCGTAAGGAAGATCATCAGCTCATGTGGCCGATGTGGGTGGCGAAGATTCGTCCGAACGGCACGCCGGGCGACAAGTACGACCTGTTCGACGTCACCGACGTCAATGCGGCCGAAGCCGTCGAGCAGACGATCGCGCAGAAACAGGCGGTTTGCAAGCTGGGCTATCCCGGCACCTGATCGCGCGTGATCGAGCACCTCGGGCCCCAGCTCTTCAACGGACTCGTGCTGGGCGCGTTCTACGCGATCGTGGCGCTCGGTCTCTCGCTCATCATGAACCTGACGGGCACCATCAACATGGCGCACGGGAGCTTCATGACGCTCGCGGGCTACCTGGCGTACTCGATGGTGCTGCGCCACGTGCCGTTCGGGTGGGCGCTCGTCATCGCGCCGCTGTTCGCGGTGCTCGTCGGCGTGATCGTAGAGCGGACGCTGGTGCGTCCGCTCTATAAGCGCGAGCCGTTCTACAGCTTGCTGATGACGTTCGGCCTGTCGCTGATCGCCGAAGAGGCGTTCCGGCTGATCTGGGGCCCCAACGGCGTGCCGTTCTCGCCGCCGGCGTCGCTTGCCGGCGCGGCGAGCTTGGGCTTCATGCAGTTCCCGACGTTCCGCATCTTCATCGTCGGCGTGCTCGTGATCGCGCTCGTCGCCCTCGCGCTATTTCTCACGCACACACGGTTCGGCTTGCGGCTGCGCGCCGCAGTGCAGGACTCCGAGATGATCGCCGCGCTCGGCACGAACACGCAGCTGCTCTACGCGGTGAACTTTAGCCTCGGCATCTTCCTGGCCGGGATCGCCGGCGTGCTCGCCGCGGGCATGCTCGGGCTCTCGCCCACCAGCGGGAACGCGCTGCTGATGCCGGCGTTCGTGACCGTCATCATCGGCGGGATGGGCAGCCTGTTCGGCAGCATCGTCGGCGGCCTGCTCGTCGGCATCGCGATCTCCATGACGACGCTGTTCATCCCCGCCGCAAGCGAGGTCGCGATGTACGTGCTGATGGCGATCGTGCTGCTCGTGCGGCCGCGCGGCCTGTTCGGTGAAGAGGGCATCTTCGGGTGACGGCTCGCAGGGAGCTGCTGATCTCCGCGGCCGTCGTGGTGCTGTGCTGCTTCGCACCATGGCTGTCGCCGCTCGCGCACGTGGAGCTCTCGACGGTCAGCGAGCTGTTCGTGACGGCGATCGCCGTCATGAGCGTCAACCTGCTGCTCGGCTATACGGGTTTGCCGGCGTTCGGGAACGCGGCGTATTTCGGGCTCGGCTTGTACGGCGTCGCTTTGTCGCTGAAATACATTCCGCAGGTCGACTTCGTCGTCGCCATCCTGATCGGAATGGCCTCGGCGCTGCTCGGCGGCTTGATTCTCGGGCCGTTTCTGCTGCGCCGGCGCGGCATCTATTTCGGGCTCTTGTCGATCGCGTTCGGGCAGGTGTTCTACTTCATCGCGTACCGCTACACCGACGTGACGGGCGGCGAGGACGGCATGCAGATCGCGCGCCCCTATGCCGGGCTGCCGTCGGCGCACGTCGTGGTGAGCGATTTCGGATTTTACTATGTCTCGCTCGCGCTGTTCGTGGTGGCGCTGATCGCGTTTCGCACCATCGTTCGCTCGCCGTTCGGCCGCACGCTCATCGCGATCCGCCAGAACGAGCCGCGCGTGCGCTACCTCGGGCTCAACACGGACCGCTTCATCTTCGTCGCGCTGCTGATCTCCGCGACCATGGCGGGCTTGAGCGGTGCGCTCTTCGGCCTGCTCATCAACTTCGCGGCGCCGCTCCAGCTCGACTGGCACCAGTCCGGCAACTTCGTGCTCGCGATGATCCTCGGCGGCGCGGGCACCGTGTGGGGCTCGCTCGTGGGCGCATTCATCTACGTGATCGGCAAGGACGTCATCTCCACCATCACGGGTGCCTGGCAAATCTATCTCGGCGCGTTTTTCGTCGCGTGCGTGCTGGGCTTCCCGCGCGGCGTCCTGGGGACGCTGCAGTCGCTCATGCGCCGGTCGCCGCAGACGTTCGCGGACGACGACGTCAACGCGGCGTTCGATCCCAATGCGCCGATCGAGGTGGGCCGTGGCGTCTGACCGGATCATGCTCGATGCGGCGAACGTCTCGAAAGTCTTCGGTGGCGTGCGCGCCGTGGACGACGTGTCGCTGCAGGTGCGCGAAGGCACGATCCACGCGCTGATCGGCCCAAACGGCGCGGGCAAGACGACGTTCTTCAACGCGATCTCCGGCTACATGTTCCCCGAACGCGGCACCGTGAAGTTCCTGGGCACCGACGTGACGCGCACGATGAACTGGCGCCGCATCGCGATGGGGATGGGACGGACGTTTCAGACGCCGAGCATCTTCCCGGAGCTGACCGTCGACGAGAACGTGCGGCTGGGTGTGAACGCGCACGCGAAGCAGGCGTTCCGGCTGCGCGCGCCGCGCGGCGACGCGAAGGCGGCGCTCGACAAGCGCGTCGACGAGCTGCTCGGGTTCGTGAACCTCACCGCGCAGCGCGACCGGCCGCTCTCGGAGCTCGCGCACGGCTCGCAGCGCTTGTGCGAGATCGCGATGAGCTTGTCGACGAATCCCGTGCTCGTGCTGCTCGACGAGCCCATGGCCGGCCTCGCGGAAGCGGAGACGGAGCGCATCATCGGCGTGATCCGTGACCTGCGCGAGCGGCTCGGGCTGACCGTGCTGTTCGTCGAGCACAACATGCGCGTGGTGCTGTCGCTGGCGGACCGCATAACCGTGCTCGACCGCGGCAAGCTGCTCGCCGAAGGCACGCCCGACGAGATCGCCGCCAATCAGGCCGTGCGCAGCGCATACCTCGGCGAGGGAGTGCTGGATCATGTCTGAGCCGCTGCTGTCGGTCGCCGGTATCTTCACGAACTACGGCAAGATCCGCATCCTGCGCGACGTGTCGCTGACCGTCGGCGAAGGCGAGGTCGTCGCGCTGCTGGGGCTCAACGGTGCCGGCAAGACGACGACGATGCGCAGCGTCCTCGGCCTCACGCCGCCGCGCGCGGGCAAGGTGCGCTACGCCGGCAACGACATCACCGGCTGGCCCGCATACAAAGTCGCGCGCCTGGGCGTCGGCTACGTGCCTGAAGGCCGCCGCATGTTCAAAGACCTCACCACCCTGGAGAACTTGCAGCTCGCCGAAAACGGCCGCGGCGGCGACTGGACGATCGCGCGCGTGCTGGAGCATTTGCCGAAGCTCGCAGAGCTGCGGTCGCGCAAGTCCGGCCGGCTGTCGGGCGGCGAGCAAGAGATGCTGTCGATTGGGCGCGCGCTCGTGTCGAACCCGCGGCTGCTGCTGGTCGACGAGCCCTCGCAGGGGCTCGCGCCGCTGGTGGTCGAGGAAGTCTACCGCATCTTGAGCGAGCTGAAAAAAACAGGCGTGGCGATTCTGCTCGTGGAGCAGAATGCGTTGCTCGCACTGAAGATCGCCGACCGCGCGTACGTGCTGGACAGCGGTCGCATCGTGCACGGTGGCCCGGCTGCCGAATTGGCGGCTGACCAAAACCGCATTCGCACGCTGATGGGACTCGAAGTCGCCACAAGCTGAAAGTCCACTCTAGGGGAAACGTTCGCGCGGCCGAACCCTCACCGTGCGATGGCGACATGGGATCAGGTTCGCCGGTACGCTCTTGCGCTGCCCGGCGTGACGGAAAAGACGTCGTACGGCAACGCCGCATGGATCGTCGACAAGCGGCCCTTCCTGTGGGAACGGCCGCTGCGAAAGTCCGACATCGCCGCCCTCGGCGAGGCTGCCCCAAAAGGCGCGATCCTCGGCGTGCGCACTGCGGATCTCGAGATGAAAGAAGCAATCATTCGAACCGACCCGCGAGTGTTTTTCACGACGCCGCATTTCGACGGCTATCCCACGGTGCTGTTGCAGCTCGACAAGATACGCGCTCGGGATCTCGAGCAGACCATCGTCGAGGCATGGATTACGCGCGCACCGGAGCGCCTGGTCCAAGAGCACCTCGCCCGGAAAAAGCGTCCGGCTCGATAATCGCCCCGGCGACGACCCTCGATCACGCACGAACAGCGCCGAACAGGGCATATGTGCTATCTTATGCAACAATAGGCTCTATAAGGTAGGATATATGCCTGGTCTCTACTCGCCCGGAGAGCTCGCAACAAGGCTCGGAAAGCGCGCACGCGAACGCCGGGTGTCTCTCAAGATGCGCCAGGAAGACCTCGCTCGCGCTGCCGGCGTTTCCGTGGATTCGATCCGGCGGTTCGAGCGGGGTGACGGCGGGCTCACGGTCAAGGCGCTCGCCTCGATCGCGATCGCCCTCGGCTCCGAACACGAGCTCACCAACCTCTTCGCCCCCGCGCCGCAGAGCTCGCTCGACGACGTGCTGCGCGCGCAGCGGGAGCCGCGCACGGCCCGCGTGAGAGTACGTCGCCCGAGAACCGAGAGCTGATGCGCTTGCCCGCCGGAACGGCCGTCCACGTCAGCCTTCGCTTTTCGCCGCACGAGACCGTGCCCGTTGGGCGCCTCGCATGGGCGAACACCCACGCCGTGTTCGAATACGACCGGGCGTTCATCACGTCCGGGTTGCGCATCAATCCGAATCTCGGCGCGCCGGCGCCGGCGCTGCTCGAGCCGAAAAACCCGCGCGTCTTTCGTGGACTGCACGGCGTCTTCGCGGACAGCCTGCCCGATGCGTGGGGCGAAGCCTTACTCCGGAGGCGCGCCGAAGCGGAGAACGTCGCATACGACACGCTCAACGCGCTCGACCGGCTCGCATGGGTCGGCAGCACGGCGATGGGCGCACTATCGTACGTCCCCGACTATGCGCAAAAACCGAAAGACGCACCGGTCGATCTGGATCGCTATGCGGCCGAGGCATTCGCGATCCTGCAGGGCGAGATCGATCGCGTCGTTCCGGCGCTCATCGCGCTCGGAGCGCCATCCGGCGGCGCACGGCCGAAGATTCTCGTTTCGCTCGATGACGCCGGTCGCGCAAGCGCCGTCGAAAAGCCCGGCTACGTCCCGTGGCTCATCAAGTTTCGCGGTCCGCACGATCCAGCGGACATCACGCGTTTGGAGGCAGCCTACGCGGACATGGCCCGGTCCGCTGGCATCACGGTATCCGCAACACGTCTCGTCGGCGAAGGCGGTGCAGCGTACTTTGCGACGCAACGCTTCGACCGATCAGGCGCTTCAGGCGATCAGCGGATCCATACGCTGTCATTTGCAGCGTTTCTCGATGCGGATTGGTACGTTCCGAGCGGCGATTACGACCTTGCGCTGCGCGTCGTCCGAAACGTCGTTCGCGACGTCCAAGCGCTCGAAGAGATGTACCGCCGTATGGTGTTCAACGTCGTCGCGCACAACCGCGACGATCACTGGAAGCAGCACGCGCTTCTCATGACCGCCGACGGCTCGTGGACGCTCGCGCCCGCATTCGATCTCACACCCAACTCCGGACCGGGCGGCGAGCACTACCTCACCATAAACGGTCGCGGCAAGAACATCACCGTCGACGACTTGCTTGCCGTTGCCGACGCGCACGCGATCCGCCGGCCCAAAGCGCAAGCCCTCATCGATCAGGTGCGCGCGGCGGTCGCCGATTTCGAGCAGCACGCCGCGAAGTACGACGTTTCGAGATCGACCGTGATCGCTACCAAAGCCCTCCATGCTGCAGCAGGCGCCTCCCTCAACCGTGGTACGGCCGATCGCAAGCCGCGGCGGACAACGGGAACCACGTAAGCGCGCGCGTGCGGTACCGCTCTTTCTACTACCCATTTAGTTGACAACGCGGCGCCCGCGCGGTTAGGATACGGCGGTCCGTGAACGTTTGGTGCCGGGTCCTACGCTGCTGTCTCGCCGTCCTCGCCGGCATGTTTTTTGCGTGCGCGCCGTTTGCCGCGGCGCTCGCCGCCGATACCACGAGCCCCACGTCAGTCCACGTGCCGGAGCTCGCCGGGCCACCATCGCTCACCGGCACGATCGACGCAAGCTGGGATCCGGCGGCCAAGCTGACGCTCGGCCAGGACTTCACCTACCGCCGGCCGGTCGACGAAGCGACCGAGGTGCGCGTCGCGCAAGACGGCAGCTCGCTCGACATCGCCTTCGTCGTGACGCAGCGCGAGCCGCGCACCGAAGCGCAGCAGACGAACGGTTCCAGCGTGCAGAGCGACGACTACGTCGGCGTGTATCTGTTCCCGCAGGGAACGACCGGTTTCCAGTACGGTTTCTTCGCCAACCCGCGCGGCACGCGCTATCAGTACTCGAGCGAGAACAGCGCGTACACGCCGCAATGGACGGCCGTCGGCCACCCGACGGCGACGGGCTACGTCGTGACGATGCGCATCCCGCTCAACGTCATTCGCAGCGGCGGCTCGAAAACGTGGCGCGCGCAGTTCGTGCGCTCCACCGTCGCGACGCGCGGCCTCGCGGTGTGGGCATACGCGGGCGGCGGCACGAACGCGACGGACCCTGCGTTCGCCGGCACGCTGCTCGACGTCGGAACGAAGGCGACCGCGGTGCGGCCGAAGCCGCGCGCGCAGATATACTCGCTGGCCGAGGTGACGACGCCGGCGTACGGCGGCAGCACGTCGCGCATCGGCGGCGACTTCTCCATACCGGTCACGCCCACCGCGTCGTTCGTGGGCACGCTGCATCCCGACTACTCCAACGTCGAGGTCGACCAGCAGACCATCGCGCCGTCGGCGTTCGCGTACCAATTCGCGGAGGTGCGCCCGTTCTTCACGCAGGCGGGCCAGGCGTTCAACTACAGCGTGTCGTGCTCGAACTGCCCGCAGCTGCTCTACACGCCGGCGATTCCGACGTTTCGCGAAGGCTACGCGCTCGAAGGCACGCAAGGGCCGGTGACGTTCGCCGCGTTCGATGCGGTCGGCTACGGGCGGCTGGACCAGGCGCAAGCGTTCGACTACAACACGTCCAACACACGCAGCTACACCAGTGCGAACTTCCAACGCGTGGCTGTCGACACGGGCTCGGGCATCCACGACGAGCTCAACTCGTTCCAGGGCGGGTTCGGCAGCCAGAAGACGCATTTCTTCGTGTACGGCAACGCGGCGTTCGAGCGCGGCAGCCTCGTCACGATCCCCGGCCAGGCGAACTACCTGGAGTACGGCGGCGGGTACGCCAGCTCGACGACGGTCGTCGTCGCGAACGCGCAGCGTATCGGTGCGCAGTTTGCTCCCGTCGACAGCTTCGTGCCGCAGACCGATCTCACCGGCTACGAGCTGTTCGCCAAGAAGACGCTGAATTTCTCGCCGAGCTCCTTCGTGCACGACATCCAGGTCAGCGACTTCTACGCACGCTACCACAACAGCGCCGGGCAGACGAACCAAACGGACACCGCCGAAGCGCTGTATCTGGACTTCAAGAATCAGTTTACGTTCCGGGTGGCCGGCAGCACGACGGGCGTGCAGATCAACGACGGCGAGTTGCTCCCGTTCAACGGCAACGCCGTGCTGCTCGGCTACCACATGAACACCAGCACGCCGACGTACGTGCGGCAATCCGGCGGGTCGTACTACCACGGGCAGCTCGACGGCTGGAACTACGTCTCGGTGCTGCCGCTGCGCAAGCGCGTGCGCCTATCGCTGGAAGCCGACGAGGACAAGTATCTCACCGCGTATCGCGGCGAGAGCCCGACGACGCTGTGGCTCGAGCGCGCCAGCATCGACTACCAGCTCAGCAAGGACGCGTCGTTCGACATCGGCGCGCGGCGCATCATCGGCGGGTTTCTCCCCAATTCGTTCCAGCCGCCGCCGTTCGGCTTCGTGAACGCCGGCAACGTGTCGCTCGCGTTTCACTACCTGAGCCGCAGCAACGAGTTCTATTTCGTGTACGGCGACCCGAACAGCTTGTCGACGACGCCCGCGCTGTTCTTGAAGTGGATCCGCTACGTGGGCGCTCCGAAGGGGACGTAAGCACCCTCACGCACGAAGCCTGATCCGATGGCGACGCTAGGTTGGATCGGATTGGGCGAGATCGGGCTGCCGATGGCGCTGCGGCTCATCGGTGCGGGGCATCGCGTGGTCGTGTGGGGACGCACTCCGGCGAACCTCCAGCCGGCGCTCGATGCGGGTGCGTCCGCGGCGGCGTCGCCGGCCGAGCTCGCGGCGCAGTGCGACGGCGTGCTGCTGTGCGTCACCGACGGCGATGCGGTCGAGCAGGTCGTATTCGGTGCGCGCGGCGTCGCCGAAGGCGCGCGGCGCGGCAGCGTGATCGTCGACCACTCGACGATTCATCCCGAGACGGCGCGGCTCGCGGCGCGGCGGCTGCGCGGCGCCGGCGTCGCATGGGTCGACGCGCCCGTGTCGGGCGGCCCCGGCGGCGCGAAGGCCGGCACGCTCGCGACGTTTCTGGGCGGCGAGCCGGAGGACGTCGAGCGCGTGCGGCCGTGGCTCGCGGCGTATGCCAACCACGTCACGCACATGGGCCCTGTCGGCAGCGGGCAGGTCGCGAAGTCGTGCAATCAAGCCGTCGTCGCCGCGACCGTCGCGCTGTGGGCGGAGGTGATCGCGTACGCGCGCCGGTGCGGGATCGATCCCGACCAGCTCGTCGATGCGCTTCAAGGCGGCTGGGCGGACTCGGAGATCCGCCGCGTGCACGCGCACGACATGGTCGCCGGGCGGTTCCGCCGCGCGCCCGGCTCGATCATCCTCAAAGACCTCGAGATCATCGGTGACATGGCACGCGCCACGACGTCGCCGATGCCGGTGACGGCGACCGTCACCTCGCTCTTCCGGTTGCTGCTCGCGCAGGGTCACGAGACCGGAGGCGTAACCGCCGTTGTGCAACTGTACGCCGGAAAGGAGCCGTCGAAAGCGACATGAGCTCGCACACGGAGACAACGCTGCAGGCGCGGCCGCTGCACCCGCTGTTCGCCGGCGAGTTGACCGGCATCGACGTGCGGGCGCTCGACGAGCGCGGGATCGACGAGCTGCGCGCGCTGATGGACCAATACGGCGTGCTGGTGGTGCGCGACCAGCCGTTCGCGGACGAGGAGCAAGTCGCATTCGCCGCCCGGCTCGGCGGCGGCGAGCTCGTCACCAAGGTCGGGCTCAACGTCATCGACGGCAACAAACGCCTCAAGCACGAAGCGCTCAGCAACATCTCCAACCTCGATGAAAACGACAACCTCATGAGCCGCGAGGACCGGCGCCGCATGTACGCGCTGGGCAACCGGCTGTGGCACAGCGACTCATCGTTCCAGAGCCCGTCGGCGCGCTACTCGATGCTGTCGGCGAAAGAAGTGCCGAGCCGGGGCGGCGAGACGGAGTACGCCGATATGCGCGCGACCTACGACGCCCTGCCCGACGAGCTCAAAGAGCAAATCGATGACCTGCGAGCGTTCCATTCCATCATCTACTCGCGCTCGACGATCGGCTTCACCGACTTCAGCGACGCGGAGCGCGAGCAATTTCCCGGCGCGGAACAGCCGCTGGTGCGCGTGCATCCGGGCTCGAAGCGCAAGAGCTTGTTCATCGCGTCGCACGCGTCGCACGTGATCGGCTGGCCGGTTCCGGACGGCCGCATCCTGCTGCGCGAGCTGCTCGCGCTTGCGACGCTGCCGCAGTTCGTCTACCGCCACGCCTGGCGCGTCGGCGATTTCGTGATCTGGGACAACCGCTGCACGCTGCACCGCGGCCTGGCCTTCGACGAAACCCGCGAACGGCGCGACCTGCACCGGGTCACCACGATCGACACGCCGTAGCGTTCGGCCAGTTCACCGATGAGGAGAAATTCCGTGCTCAACCGGCTTGCCGGCGCGTTTGCCGCCACCATCTTCGCGGTCGTTCCGCTTGCGGCGCATGCCGCGGCGCTGCCCCCCACTCCGGTGTCCGCGGAGAGCTTCGACGTCGGCATGCTGCACGTCGACCGCTACGGCAGCGGCGATCCGATCGTGCTGGTGCCGGGACTCGCGTCCGGCGCGTGGACGTGGAACGGCGTCATTCCGCATCTTGCCGCCAAGCACAGCGTCTATGCCGTCACGCTCGCGGGATTCGCCGGACGGCCCGCGGCGGGCGACCCGACGTTCGCGGCGCTCGAAAAAGACCTCACCGCGCTGCTGGATCAGCGGCATCTCGTCAAGCCCGTGCTCGTCGGGCACAGCCTTGGCGGCACGTTCGGGTTCGACTACGCCGAGACGCATCCCGACCGGTTGCGCGCGCTCGTCGCGGCGGACGGTCTGCCGGTCTTCCCTGCCATGGCGCAGATGCCGCAGCCGCAGCGCGATGCGACCGGTGCGCAGATGGCGGCCGGCGTGCGATCTGCGACGCACGATCAGTTCCTCGCGTACGAGAACATGTATTTCACGACGGCCGCCGTGAGCGATCCCGCGCTCGCCGCGCAGTTGGCGCCGCTGTCGGCGCAAAGCGATCCGGCCTCGGTCGCTGCATGGCTGCAAGTCGACATCTCCACCGACCTGCGCGCGAACCTCGGCAAGATCACCGTGCCGGTGCTGGAGATCGCACCGTACAGCCCGGCCGAAGGCAACGCCGCCGCGCCCGTGCACTACACGGAGCCGGAAAAGGTCGCGTTCTACCGCACGCTCCTCGCCGGCACGCCGAAGTTCGACGTGGTCAGCATCGCACCGGCGCGGCACTTCGTGATGCTGGACCAGCCGGAGCGCTTCAACGCCGCGCTCGACGGCTTCCTCGCGCGGGTCTAAGCGTCGTCGTCGACGGCGCTGATCGTCACCACGTGGTCGACGTTGATCTCGACCGCGTGGGCGATCCGCTCGCCGCGCACGGTGTTGAGCGGTACCACGCGCGCGGCCAGCGTGCTCGCGAAGCCGGTCTTGATCGACCGGTAACCGTCTTCGTTGGTCGTGAGCCGGTGGCCGTCGCTGAGGAAGATGTCAAACCGCTTCATCCATACCTCGCGCGGGGACGGCCTCGGGCGGATGTTCCGAGCGCGGCATCGAGCGCCGGTTGAGCACCCGGTGCTTGCCGCACGGAACGAGCTCGCAGAGGAAGTCCTTCTCGCGCGCGCCGCAGCCGCAGCGCCAGACGTGGTCGCGCAGATCGGGCGCCGCGCTCGACGTGTACGAGAACGTGCGCGCCGGCGGTCCTAGCGTGGCGCGAAGAAATGGGAACGTGTGCTCGTACAAAAGCGGACCCTCCATGGAAATGAACCGGACCGTCTAAGCACACCCGCCGTCGCCGTCCCTGGCTGCGAGCATTGTACGCCACAAGCAAGCGCCGGCTCAAGGGTTTAAACCTCGAAGGCCGGCTTTCCGCGCGAACTTAACCCGGGGCGAACACTGCTTGAACCGTGGCTTTTCGCTCAGCGGCCCGGTTCGACGATCACGCGCAGAAAATGGTCGGCGTCGATGCGCCGCAGCGCGTGCTGGAGCTGAGCGGGCGTGGTCTGCAGCAGCGCGAGCCAGAACCACGCTTCGTTCGCCTTGACGTACCCGTCCTTCGCGCCGCGAAGCATGTCCTCGGCGACGCCGGTGTAGCTGTCCAGCGGCAGAACGCGCTCCGCGAGCAGCAGGGCCTTCGCGCGCTGGAGCTCGACCGCCGGCAGCGCGTGGCTTTGCAGGCGCTTGATGATCGCGACGACGGCGGCGTTCGCGCGGCTGACGTTCTTGGGGTCGCTGGCGAACGACACGCTGAACTCGGCCTCGTTGCGGTCGACGCTGAAGTCGGAGTCCGTGGAGTACACGTAGCCGCGCCGCGTGCGCAGCTCCTCGAACAGCAGCGAGCCCGTGCCCTCGCCCGAGAGGATCGTATTGGCCAGCAGCAGCGGCACGTAATCCGCGTCGCTGCGCCGCATCGCGAACACCTGCTTGAGCGTGACTTCGGACTGCGCGTTCGTCGCGACCTTGACGGTCACCGTCTCCGACTTCGTCGCCTTGCGCGCGAGCTTGGGATAGCGGAACGTCGGCGCCGGACCGGTGGCTTTCCACCCGCCGAAGTATTTCTCGACCGCGCTCGTCGCCCGCTGCGGCGCGACGTCGCCGACGATCGCGAGCGTCGTCTCGTCCGGCCGGTACGCGAACCGGTAGTAGCGCTTCGCGTCGTCGAGCGAGACGGACGCGATCGTGCGTTCGGTGACATCGCGGCGGCGCGGGTCGCCGGGCGGATAGAGCGCGAGACGCTGCGCGAGGTCGGCCTTGGTCTTGGGCAGCTTGTTGGCGAACGCGACGGTCTGCCGCTCATTGGCCTGCACCACGGAGAACGCGGACTGCGGGAGCGCCGGGTGCAGCAGGCCGTCCGCGAGCAGCTCCATGCCGCGCTCGAAATCTTTCGACTGCACGCGCAAGGAGAACACCGTGCCGAGCTTCGCGGTCGCGGCGATCGCGTCGAGCTGTGTCTGGAATCCCTTGCGATCGTACGTCGCGGTGCCCCACTGCAGCAAGTCGTCCACGATGAGGTGAACGCCGTCTTTGCCGTTGGGCTCGTAGAGCTCCGGGCTCGTGCGGATCACGCCGCGCACCACGACGGTGGGCGCGGCCGTCTCGCGCCGCGCGACGAAACGCACGCCGTTCGCCAGGCGGTGCGAGCGCGTTTCCGCGTCGGCCCACGGTGCGCGCAGCGGCGCTTTGAGCCCGACCTGCGCCCACGCCGGAAGCGGTTCGTGCATCGTCGGCGTGAACCCGACGTGCTCCAGGCCCGCGCTGGGATTCCGCTTCGGCATGGTGCTCGACGGCTTGGGCGTGATGACGATGGACAGCCGGTGCTCGGGCGTGAAATACGTGCGCAGCACGCGGTTGACGTCGTCCGCGGTGACGTTCGCAAGCGCGTCGTGCAATGCATCGGGCGTCGTTTGGTGCGCGGCGCTCGCTTCGGCCCATGCGAACCCGAGCCCGGAGATGGACGACTGGCGGTATGCCTGTTCGCTGAGCAGCCGTGTCTTCGCGGCTTCGATCAGGTCGGGCGGTACGCCGTTCTTGCGATAGTCGTCGAGCACGCCGGACACGAGCGCCTGCGCGCTCTGCGGCGTGGCGCCGCCGGCAGGAATCGCGAGCAAAAAGCTCGCGCCGACTTCGGGGAACGCGTTCTCCAAGCTCAGCACCGCGAGCGTCTTGCCTTCGGCCGTGAGGTCGCCCAGCGCGCCGCGCTCGCTCGAAAAGACGGCGGTGAGCACCTGCGACGCCGCGTAATCCGGATCGTCCGACCCCGGCAAGCGATACGCGAGCGCACCGAAACCGATCGGGAAGTCGACCGTCGATTCCACCGTCGACGTCGCGAGCGGCTGCACCGCGATCGGCTTGCGCGCCGGCACCGCCGCGTCGGCAATGCCGTCGAACTGGCGGTGCACGTAGTCCATCGTTCGCTTCGGGTCGATGTCGCCGGCGACGATGACCGTTGCGTTGCTCGGCCGGTACCACGCGCGGTAGAACGCGCGAATGTCGTCGGCGGTCATCTTCTCGAAGCTGGGGATCGTGCCGCCCGACGCGGTTGCGAACGGCGTTCCGGCGAAGAACGTCTCGCGCAGCTTCTGGCCCACGGACGCGAGCGGCTGGCTCTCCTGCGCGCGGATCTCCTGTTCGATCGCGCCGCGTTCCGTTGCCCAGTCGGCCGCGCGGATCGCGGCATGGTTCATGCGGTCGGCTTCGATGCGCAGCGCGACGTCGACGTACGGTGAGGGCAGCTTGTAGTAGTAGAGCGTGTACTCGTCCGTCGTCGCGGCGTTGTACACGGCTCCCATGCGCGCCGCGATGTCGGCGAGCTGTCCGCCCGAGAGATTCGACGTGCCGCGGAACAGCATGTGCTCGGTCGCGTGCGCGATCCCGGGCATCGTGTCGTCGTCGGAGCCGACGCCGTAGGTCACGATCGTCGTCGCGACCGGCGCGAGCCGGTTCGGCAGCAGGATGACGTGCATGCCGTTGGCGAGCGTCGCGCGAACGGCGCCGCTCGCGTCGGCTGCCGGCTGCGCGGACGGCTGCGCGGATGCCTGCGGGGCGGGCGTGACTTGCGCGGGCGCAGCTTGCGGAGCGCACAGCAGCGCCGCGAGAACACCAACGACGATCCGTTTCAAAATAGGCACAGGACGTGGTGGCTTCTGGCCCTGGTGCCGTTCCTACTCCGGGTTTTCGCTGAAAAACGGTAGAATCGTCGTCTCTAGGATCGAGGCCGTGGTGCAGCGTATGGCGTTTTCGAGATGAAGCGCTCCGCCGTGTGCTTGGCCGTCGTGCTCGCGTTCGTTCCGTGCGGCGCGGGCGCCGATGCGCCGCCGCCGTTCGCGGCCGTCATGCAGGCGTATCTCGCCGATTACGCGCGCGAGAACCCGGTCTCGGCCGACGCGCTCGGAATTCAGACGGGCGCCGACCGGCTGGAGGACGTCTCCGCCGCGGGGCACGATCGCGGCATCGCGTCGCTGCGCGCATGGCGCGCGCGCTTCGCCGCGACGGCGCGGCCCGATGACGGCGCCGGCGTGCGCGCCGACCGCACCGCGATGCTCGACACGCTCGACGCGCAGCTCGTCGAAGACGAGTTGCTCGCGCCCTGGCGCACCGATCCCGGCCTGTACGTGAACCTGCTGGGCCAGTCGGTGTTCGTGCAGCTCGTACGCGAAGGGCGTCCGGCCGACGAGCGCTTCGGCCACATCGTCGCGCGGCTGCGCGGCATGCGCGCCGTCGCCGGCGCCGCGACCGCCAACCTGCAGCACACCACGCAGCCGGCGCAGGGCCTCGCGAGCGCGCAGCTCGCCGGCGTGCTCGACCTCTATGCGTCGCTGCCGGACGCCGCCGCGCAGCAAGGCGTATCACCGGCGATGCGCGCGCAGCTGGCGGCGGCACTGCCGGATGCGCTCGCCGCGGTGCGCGCGCTCAAGACATTCGTCGACGGCCCGCTCAAAGCGCGGGCGACCGACGAGCCGCGCATCGGCGCCGTCGCCTACGCGAAGCTGTTCCCGCTGATCACGGGCGTCGACCTCACGCCCACCGAGCTGGAGCAGCGCGCACGCGCGCGCATCGCTTCGACGCGCGAAGCGATGGTGAAGATAGCGGCGCCGCTCTACGCGAAGGATCACCCCAACGCCGAGCAACAGCGGCTCGGCACCACTGCGGTCGTGCGCAGCGTGCTCGACGCGATCGCCCAGCAGCACGCGACGCCCGCGACCCTGCTCGACGAGGCGCGCGCCGACGTCGCCGAAAACGAAGCGTTTCTGCGCCGCACCGGTTTGATCGCGCTGCCCGACCCGGACACGCTGCGCGTGCGTCCGACGCCGCCGATCCAGGGCGGAACGGCCGCGGCCAGCATGGAGACGAGCGGACCGTTCGATCCGCCCACCGAGCCGTCGTACTTCAACGTCGACCCGATTCCGGCGGACTGGAGCGCCGAGCGCGTCGCGTCGTACTTTCGCGAGAACGACGACGCCGGGATGCACATGCTCTCGATCCACGAAGCGGTGCCGGGCCACTACGTGCAGCTGCGCGCGAACAACACGAACCCGTCGCTGGTGCGCCGCGTCTTCGGCAACGGGTCGTTCATCGAAGGCTGGGCGTGTTTCACCGAAGGCTTGATGATCGAGCAAGGCTTTCGCCCCGGCGATGCGGCGCTCGAGCTCACCCAGCTCAAGTGGCGTCTGCGCGAGGCGACCAACGCGCTGCTCGACGCGGAGTACCACGCCGGCACGCTCACGCACGACGAGGCCATCGCGCTCATGGTGGACGGCGCGTTCCAAGAGAGCTCCGAGGCGGAAAGCAAGTGGCATCGTCTGCAGCTTTCGCACGTGCAGCTCGCGACGTACTTCGCCGGTCTCGACGCGATCGAACGCGCCCGCGCGTCGAGCGGGTTGGACGCGAGGACGTTCGCCGCACGCTTGATCGCCATGGGTGCCGTGGAGCCGCGCGCGATTCCGGGACTCCTCGCCGCCCGCTGACCCGCGATGCCTGGTGAGGGCGCTCGCGTGCGCCGTCTGCGCGAGGACGACATCACAGCAGTCGAGACGATCATGCGCGCGGCGTACGGCATCGACCGGCCGTACGCTGCGCGCATCCGGAGTTATCTGCACCGGCGCGGCACGCTGCCGCTGGTCGCCGAGCACGATGCGCGCGTCGCGGGCGCCGTGTTCGGCCACGGTTACACGACGAGCGCGTACGTCGCGCTGATGGGCGTCGATCCGGCGCTGCACCGGCGCGGCACCGCGCACGCGCTGATGACGGCGCTGATCGCGTGGTGTGACGAACGCGGCTTTCGCGATGTGCGGCTCGACGCGACGCCCGCGGGTGCCCCGCTCTACGAGCGCTTCGGCTTCACGGATTTCGGCACGACGATCGTCTTCTCGCGCGACCGCGTCGTGGAAAGCACGCCGTCCGCGCGCGTCGTGCCGGCGCAGGCAAGCGATGCGGCGACGATCGTGCGGATCGACACGGACGCGTTCGGCGCCGACCGTTCGCCGCTGCTGGAACAGCTGCTCGCCGAGCACGATGCGCTCGTTGCGACGAACGGGCGCGGCTACATCGTCATGCAGTGGTCGAACCCAAGCCGGCTGATCGGGCCGTGGATCGCGCAGGACCCCAACGCCGCGCGCGACTTGCTCCACACCGCCCTCGGGCGCGCAGGCGATCAGCCGGCGCTCTATGTGCCGTCGGTGAACCAGGCTGCCGTCGACCTCGCGACGGCGGCGGGCTTCGTGCCGCGCCGCAGACTGCGGCACATGATCCGCGGCGCGGGCACGATGCCATCGCCGGCGGTCTTCGGCCGGGCGAGCCTCGGCGACGGCTAAACCGCCGTCGGCCGGCCCGCGCGACGGATCAGCGGAAGGTCATCATCCGGGCGGTGCGCAGGGACACGTCGGGGTGGCTCTCGCACGTGATGAGTGCGTACGCGCCGGCCTCGTGCTCGATCGCCCGGTAGCCGCACCCCCAGCTGAGCGCCGGCGTGAGCCCGCTGACCCGGGCGATGGCATACGGCTGCGCGGCTCCAAGGAGCCGTTCAAGGGCGGGTTGGTTCAGATGAGCTGCACCGGCCATGTACGTCTATAGTCGGCACATCGCAGCCTTTGTTTAGTGGAGGTAAAGGCAGGAGACGACGGACCAACCAAACGGCCGTGTTGCGAAAGCGCTCGGGTGAGATAGCGGATTCTGAACCTTCTCGCCAGTTCCGTTCGGCTAGGTCACCTGGTCGGCGCCGCGAGGAGCGGTATGCGGGTGTTTGCGGAAGGCGCGTGCTGCGCGGGGGACTGCAGCTTCGTAAGATCAGCCTCGGCGGCGAGGAGGCGCGCGACCGCGGTCTGCGCTATCGTTGTCGCGAGCGCCATGCCGGGACACGCGTGCGGGCCGAAGCCGAACGTGTACGTGCGGCGGTTGTGCCGCAGCAGATCGAACGTGTCGGGATGGGGATTCACCGACGGATCGCGATTTGCGGCAGCGACGATGACGAGGATCGCTTCGCCGGCACGTACGTGATCGCCGCAGATGGTGAGGTCTTCGGCCGCGAAGCGTCGCGTGTTCTGCACCGGCGCGTCATGGCGCGCGACTTCGGCGACGATGGCGGCAAGCAGCGACTCGTCTTCGCGTGCGGACCGCGTGAGTTCGGGACGTGAGGCGAGCGCGAGCAGCGTGATCGCTATGAGGCCTGCCGTCGCGTCGTAGGCTTGCGAAAAGAAACCGACGGCATTTGCGACCGCGCGACCTCGTGCGATGCCGTCGCGAACGGCTTCGCGGGCCAGCGCCGCCGCGAGCGGCGTGCGCGCTGCCGCCACCGCATTCGACGTCAGCTCGCGGAGTTCAGCGGCCGACGCGGCTCCCCGCGTGACATCGCCCGGCTGCGCGCCCGGCGCGAAGCTGCGCACGAGGTTTTGGACTTGTTCGGGCACGTGAGCGATCGTGTCCGGCGGCAAGCCGATCAGCGTCGCGATGGCGATCGCCGGGAGCGTAAACGGATATGCGGAGAAAAAGTCCGGGCCGTACGGTGCACCGGCGCGTTCGATGAGTTCCGCGGCGCACCGGCCGGCGACGGCCGACACCGCCGCACCGTCCAGCGAACCGAGCGCCGTCGAGATGACCGGCTTGAGCGTGGCGTGATACGGCCCGTCGTTCATGCGGACGAGGTGCGCAAAGACGTCGCCCGCCGCAGTCCCCGCGATCGCAGCCGGGACGGGCTCCGACGGCGGACGCACGCGTACCGACGGGCTCGTGAGGACCGCCTCGACGGCGGTCGCGCTCGATGCGACCCACATACCGAGACCGTTGTCTCGATAGAACGGCCTTTCGGCGCCGAGCCGCGCGTAGTACGGGTACGGATCGCGGGCGGTTACCGCGGCGATCGGATCGAGCGACTCCATTGGAGCCAGCGTACCACGCGGTACATTCACCGGCGCGTGAAGCGTCAGCGCTCCAGACGCACACCGAAGCGTCGCGCGAGTTCCGTGCGGCCGGCGTCCGTGATGCGTAACGAGCGGTCGTGCCCATTGCGCTGGACCCAGCCCGCGGCAAGGAAGCGGTCGCGGATGCCCGCGCCGAGGCTGCCGCCCAGATGCGGGCGGCGTTCCGTCCAATCCGTGCACGCGCGCGCGAAGCTGCGGCGCTTCGCGCGGGCTTGCATGATGTTGATGTCGAGTTCGGTGAACAGGCGTTGTCCGGCGCGGGTGACCGTGTACGCGCCGTTCGCAAGGCGGATCGCGCCGCGCGCGACGAGGCCGTCGGTGACCGCGACGCCGAGGCGTCCGGCGAGATGGTCGTAGCACGAGCGTGCTTCGCGCAGCCGCTGCAGCGCGGTGCTCTGGCTGAGCGCGGTGACGCGGGCCGGCCGTGCGACCGCGGCAACCGCTTCAAGGGCATGGGCGACGTCGGACGACGCCAGCCGGAAGAGCCGCTGCCGCCCCTCGGCGGTCGCGCACAGCAGCCCGCCGGCGACGAGCTTCGCGAGATGCGCGCTCGCCGCTTGTGGCGACACGCCACCGCGAAACGCGAGCTCCGACGCGGGCAGCGCGCCGCCGTCCAACAGTGCGAGCAAGATCGCCGCGCGGGAAGGGTCGCCGATCAGGGCGCCGATCTCGGCGACATCGGGGTCTGGCTGAAAGCGGAGGTTCGCGCGGCGCGCCACGGCACCATCATAGCACGCGGACGTTTCACGTCACGATGAAGTGTTGCTGAGCGTATCGTTTGGGCTCATCCTCAATCGGGCCCACGCGATCGTAGTCGATCCGCAGCTCGAAGAACGCTTCAAGGCCCGAGGGGCGTTGAACTTGTTGCCCCACGCCGTTTCGCCGAGCCGCACGTTTACATTCGCTACCTGTCCAAGGCGTCTTGTTACAGCTTGCAGGCGCTGCGGTTTTGCGGCACAGGGTGCGAGCTCGATGAGATCGTGTCCACGTAGTCCCATTGGTCTTTCATCGCGCTCTTCGCTTTGCCGACGAGCAGGTAGTACGGCTTGACGACCTGGTGGTCGAAGCCTCGGATTTCTTCGGCGCCGGTAGGGCCCGTGTACTTGTAGCCTTCCAGCGCTTTTGCGACGCGCGCGGGGTCGGTCGATTTTGCCTTCGCGATCCCGTCGAACGTGAGCTTCGCTTCGATGTACGCGCTTGCGCCGACGTAGCCCAGCGGTTCACCGTACGCGGCTTTGTACGCTTCGCTCGCTTTGCGCGTCGCCGGCGTGGATTCGTGCCAGTACCTGGCAGCCCGTGTAGATGCCGTCGAGATCGTCGGGGCCGATGCCGGCAAAATCTTGCAGGCCGCCGCTCCAGACGTACAGGATCTTCGTCGACTTCTTGAGGCCGTAGCTCGCCGCCGTCTTGAGCGCTTTGATCGCGTCGCCGCCGAAGTTCAGCAGGCACAGGACGTCGGGCTTGGCTTCGGCCGCTTTTGCGATGAACGCGGAATACTCGGTTGCGCCAAGCGCGTGGTAATCGTTGCCTACGAGTGTGAGGCCCTTCTCCTGCGCCACTTCCTTGACGTTCGCGAGCAGCGAGTCGCCGAACACGTAGGACGGGGTGATCGTGTACCACTTCTTCGCGTTGGGGAACTTCTGGATGAACGGGTACATCGTCGCGCGCACCGCGCCGTACGCGGGGACCGACCAGCGAAACGTGTACTCGTTGCAGCTCTTGCCGGTGATGTCGTCGGCGCCGACGCTCGTCCAGAACAGCGCATGCTTGTCCTTCGCCACCTCCGCGATCCGTAGCGCGACCGCGCTCGACGCGCACCCGGCGAAGAAGCGTGCACCGTCGTGCTCGTAGGCGTCCGTCGCCTGCTGTTGGCCGACGTCGGCTTTCGTCTGGTCGTCGCGCGTGATGTACTTGATGCCGTGGCCCGCGACCGACTTCTTCACGTCGTTCACCGCGAGCTGGAAACCGCGGTCGGTGTCGCGCCCGAACGCGGCGTACGCACCGCTCGACGAGAACACGCCGGCGAACACGACGTCGTCGGCCGCGCGTGCGGGCAATCCGCCCAGGAGCGCCGCGGCGGCGCCGCCGGTGGTCGCGAGAAAGTGCTTGCGTTCCATCATTGCGTCCTTTCGGTTCAAGTGCCCACGCCGAGGTAAGTGGTCTGGAGGTCGGCGCGTTCGCGCAGTTCCGCGGCCGTCCCGTCGAAGACGATCGCGCCTTGGTCGATGATCGCGGCGCGGTCGGCGACGTCCAGGGCCAGCTCGACGTTCTGCTCCACCAGCAAGATCGCCAGTCCCTCGTCGCGCATCGCTTCGATCGACGCGATCACCGCGTCGACGATCACCGGCGCGAGGCCTTGTGACGGCTCGTCGAGCAGCAGCAGCCGCGGGCCGGTGACCAGCGCTCGCGCGATTGCGAGCATTTGCTGCTCGCCGCCGCTGAGGAACCGCCCGCGCCGGCTGCGCAGCGGCGCGAGCGCCGGGAAGACGCGAAAGATGCGTTCTGCCGTCCAGGCGGCGGAGCGCGTCGCGATGGCGAGGTGTTCGTCCACGGTGAGGTCGCGGAAGATGCGGCGCTCTTCGGGGACGTACGCGATGCCGCGGCGGTTGATCGTGTGCGGAGGCGCGCCGGCGATCGGCGTGCCGTCGAAGTGCACCGTGCCCGCGCGCGGGGCGACGAGGCCCATGATCGTTTTGAGCGTCGTGGATTTTCCCGCGCCGTTGCGGCCGAGCAGCGCGACGACGCCGCCGTCGGGTACGGTGAGCGAGACGCCTTTGAGGATCCAGCTCAAGCCGTAGTAAACGTTGACTTCGGAGAGTTCTAGGAGCGAAGGCACGTCAGGTGGCGCATCCTTCGACAAGCTCAGGATGACATTGGTGGGCGCTCATTTCGGACCGCGTTTTCCGAGGTAGGCTTCGCGGACGGCTGGGTTCGTGCGGATTTCTTCTGGCGTGCCGTGGGCCAGGATGCGGCCGAAATTCATCACCGTGATCTCGTTCGCCAGGCGCATCACCAGGGGCATGTTGTGCTCGATCAGGACGATGGTGTAGCGCTGCGCGAGCGTGCCGATGCGGTCGATGAGGCGGCGTGCGTCTTCGGGCGAAAGTCCTTGTGACGGTTCGTCCAGCAGCAGCAGCACGGGATCGGCGGCGAGCGTGATCGCGAGCTCGAGCAGGCGCTGATCGCCGCCGGCCAGCTCGCTCGCGAGCTGCTCGCGGTAGCCGAGCAGGCCGAACTCGTCGAGCACGCTATCCGCGCGCGCGTTCACCGCCGCGAGCGCCGCCGCGGAGCGCCACAGCGCGAAGCTTTCGGCGGTGCGCGATTGCGCGGCGAGCCGGACGTTCTCGAACACCGTGAGCTTCGGGAACACGTTCGTGCGCTGGAACGAGCGGCCGATGCCGAGCTGCGAGCGGCTCGTGGCGTCGAGGCGGGTGACGTCGCGGTCGACGAACGCGATCGTGCCCGCGCTCGGACGCAATTCGCCGCTCAGCAGGTTGAACAGCGTCGTCTTGCCCGCGCCGTTGGGGCCGATGATCGCGTGCAGCGTTCCGCGGGTGATATCGAGGTCGACACCGTCCACCGCCGCGTGCGCGCCGAAGCGCTTCGCGAGGTCACGCGTGCGCAGCACGCCGGCTCCGGCGGTCGACGACGCTCCACAACCCGCCGCGGAAGAACAGCACGACCGCGCAGAACACCAGGCCGAAGATCAGCGGCCAGTGCGACCACACGTGGCTGAGCGAATTCGACAGCACGGTGAAGATTGCGGCGCCGAGCAGCGCGCCGTACGGCGAGCCCGTCCCGCCCAGCAGCGCGGCGATCACGATGTTGGTCGACGTGTCCAGATCGATGGCCTGCAGCGGCACGAAGCGGAACAGCTCGGCGTACAACCCGCCGGCGAGACCC
The DNA here is from genome assembly GCA_963723635.1 of Vulcanimicrobiota bacterium. Lineage (GTDB taxonomy): Bacteria > Vulcanimicrobiota > Vulcanimicrobiia > Vulcanimicrobiales > Vulcanimicrobiaceae > Vulcanimicrobium. The sequence goes on from CAVRRP010000033.1 coordinate 52,167, forward strand.
GAGAGCGCGCCGGAGAGCGCGAACGCCGTGACCTTGAAGCGGCGCACGCGGAAGCCGATCGCCCGCGCGCGCTCTTCGTTCTCGCGGATCGCGCGCAGCACGGCGCCGAACGGCGAGCCGTTGACGCGCAGCACGGCCGCGAACGCGAGCAGCACGACGAGCGCGGTGAAGTAGTAATACCGCGTCGGATCGTCCAGCGAGATGCCGAAGACGCCCGGGCGCGGCACGCCGCCGAGCCCGTTGTCCCCGCCGGTGACGTCGCGCCATTGAAATGCCGCGTAGTACGCCATCTCGTTGAACGCGAACGTCAGCATCACGCCGTACACGCCGCGCCCGGTGATTGCGAGCGCACCGACCACCGCGGCGGTGACGGCCCCGGCGACGATCGCGACGAGCAGCGCGAGCGGCAGCGCCGCGTGCGCGCCGATCAGCACGTGCGCCGCAGCGTATGCACCGACGCCGTTGAACGTCGCCTGGCCGAACGACAGAAACCCCATTTCACCCAGCAGCAGGTTGAACGCGACCGCGAGCAGGCCGAACGTGAGGATCTGCGTCTCCAGCTCCGGATAGCGCAGCACCAGCGGCGCGAGGAGCACGATCGCGACGAGCAGCGCGAACCGCCTCATCGCTTGCCGAACAGCCCCTGCGGGCGAATCAGGATGACGAGCGCCATCGCGGCGAAGATCGCGACCTCCGCGGCCGCCGGATAGACGATCGTCATGACGGCTTGCGTCAGCCCGACGAACAGCCCGCCGACGACCGCGCCGAGATAGCTCCCGAGCCCGCCGATCACCACGACCGCGAAGCTCGTCGCCATGAGCTCGTTGCCCATCCCCGGCTGGCCGCCGCGAATCGGCAGGATGAGCGCGCCCGCCAGCGCCGCGAGGCCCACGCCGATCCCGAACACGATCGTGAACAGGCGCTGCACGTCGATGCCGATGCAGCCCACCATGTCGGGATCGTCGATCCCCGCGCGAATGATCGCGCCGTACTTCGTGCGCTCCAGCGTGATCCACACGATGCCGATCACCAGCGCCGCGGCGACCACCAAGAACAGACGGTAGAACGGAAAGCTCACCGCGCCCAGCGGCACGCCGCCGTCGAGCGCCGCGGGCACGTTGATGCTGGTCGGGTTCGCGCCCCAGATGAGCACGATCGATTCCTGGACGATCAGCACGAGACCCAGCGTGAACAAGATCTGGTACACGTGCCCGGCGCGCGCGAGCCGCCGCATCGCGAACGCGTCGACGAGCAGGCCGATGACCGCAACGACGACGGGCACGACGGCGATTGCGAGCCAGAAATTCCCGGTCGCGGCGACGACGGTGAACGCAATGTAGGCGCCCAGCGCGTAGAACGCGCCGTGTGCGAAGTTCGGGATGTCGAGCATGCCGAAGATCAGCGTCAGCCCCGCGGCGACGAGCGCGTAGATCATGCCTTGCACGATGCCGTTGAGAAGCTGGATCTCGACCAGGCCGGACATCAGCCGGCGCGGTCCCACACCTTCGTGCCGCCCACGTACGTCGCGCGCACGCCCAGCGCGCCCAGCGCCGACGGCTCGACCGTCAGCGGGTCGTCGTCGAGCGCGACGAAGTCCGCGAGATATCCCGGTGCGAGCCGCCCCTTCACGTGGTCTTCGCCTGACGCGCACGCGGCGTTGATCGTGTAGAGCGCGAGCGCTTCCCGCGGCGTGATGCGCTGCGACAGGCCCAGCGGCGTGCCGTCGTAGCCGGTGCGCGTGATGCACGACTGCAGCGCCAGCAGCGGCTGGTACGGCCCGCACGGATAGTCCGACGAGCCGGCGACCGTGACGCCGTGGTCGATGAACGAGCGGTGCGCGAACATGCGCTCGATGCGCTCGGGGCCGTACCAGTCCAGCAGCTTCCCGCCGTGGTAATGCACGTAGCTGCCGAACGGCGCGGCGATCGCGTCGAGCGCCTTCATGCGGCGCAGGATGTCGTCGTTGACGATGCTGCAGTGCTCGATGCGGTGGTGCAGGCCCGACTGCGGGCGCTCGTCGTGCGCGGCTTCGAGCTGGTCGAGCAGCTTGCCGATCGCGCGGTCGCCGTTCGCGTGCACGCAGACGCGGTTGCCGTCGAGGTGCACCATCCGCACGACGTCGCGCAACTCGGCGTCCGAGAGCGTCTGCATCCCGAAGTCGTCGGTCGTGCCTTCGAACGGCTGTTCCATGAGGCACGTGCGGCCGCCGATCGCGCCGTCGACGAACGTTTTGATGCCGCCCAGCCGCAGCCGTTCCGTGCCCGTGCCGGTGCTGACGCCGCGCTCCTTCAGCAGCCCGTAGTGCTCGAAGTGCAGCAGCATGTTGACGCGCATCGTCAGCTCATCGCGCCGCTGCGCCCGCTCGAACAGGGCGATGTCGTCGGGGCCGCACATCGCGTCCGTGACGGACGTGATGCCTGCGGCGTGGAACGCGCGCATCGCCAGGGTCAGGCCGCGCGCGCGGTCTTCGGGCGTGCTCGCCGGTGCGATCGTCTGCGGCAGATGCGTCGCCTGCGGGTACGCGAAGTCGAAGATCGCCATCTCGAACAGGATGCCGTTGAGGCGGCCGCTGCCGTCGCGCCCGAATTTCCCGCCCGGCGGCGCTTCCGACGACTCGTCGATGCCGCCGAGCTCGAGCGCCTTCGAGTTCACGACGCCCCAGTGGCCGGCGACCTGCAGCACCAGGATCGGATGATCGCGGCTGATCTCGTCGAGATCCCAGCGCGTGAGCACGCGGCCTTCCGCCATCTTCGCGTCGTCGTACCGGCTGCCGCGCAGCCAGCCGCCGGGCGGCGTGTGCGCGAGCGCTTCGCGCAGCTTTGCCGCGATCTCCGCGAGCGACGACACCGCGTCGATGGAGAGATCGAGGTGCAGCATATCCTCCGCGGCGACGGCGAGGTGCGCGTGCGCATCATTGAACCCCGGCACGATCACGGCGTCGCCGAAGTCGACGACCTCCGCACCCGAAAAGCGCTCGCGCAGTTCCGCGAGCGCTCCCGTCGAGACGACGCGTTCACCCGCGGTCGCGAACGCCTCCGGCGCGTCGGCGGTCATCGTGACGATGCGCCGGGCCCGGAAGATCGTCGTTGCCATGCCGCCGCTTTCGTCGGGCCGCCGAGGAATGTCCTCGGGGCCCGTGCTGCGCCGAGCTACGACTCGGGGACGTCCTTCTCGATGTAGAGGCCGAAGCAGCCGCCCATGCGCCACGCACCGACACAGACGCGTTTCCCGGTTTCGGTGCTGCCGAGAACGAGCCGCCGGCCCTGGACGGCGCGGGGATCGATCTGAAACGTGTCGGGCGCGACTTCCTTGGCGACGTCGGCGAACGCAACGGCTGTCGACCGCGAGTTCGCTCCTGTCGACGACGCGAGAAATCGTTGGAAAATGGAAGCCGCGTTTGCGGCGTTCGGGATGACGATCGCAGCGGCAGCCAGTGCGACCGTTGCGACGCGCACGGGGTTCGTCATGGCTTCACTTCCTGGTCGGAGCGCGAGGTTTACGGTGATGGATCACCGTCACCCCAGCGTAGCCGTCAGGCTTTCATTCGGCTTTCAGCGGCTCCGTGAACGAGGTGCACG
>CAVRRP010000034.1:0-50873 GCA_963723635.1 Vulcanimicrobiota bacterium
GGCCCCGGTCGCTTTGATCACGAGGCAGCACCTCGGCGCACCCAGCGTGCTGCCCGCCGCCATTTCCCCGTCGGGGATGGTATACGCGGCGAAGCGAGCGCCCGTGCCGACGGATTGCGCCGAATCGCGCGTCACGCCGTCACAGGCTCCCTGACTGGCGCATCATGCCGCCGTCGATCACATATGTCGCACCGGTGATGTAGGCTGCTTTCTCCGAGGCCAGAAACGCGCAGAGCTCGGCGATCTCCTGCGGATGCGCCATGCGGTGCAGCGGGATGCTGTTCAGCAGCGTCTGCATCACGGCTTCGTCTTGCTTGAGCGACGCGTCCATCGGCGTGTCGACCGCGCCGGGCGCGATGTTGTTCACGGTGATCCCGTGCGGCGCCAGTTCGACCGCGATCGTGCGCATCAGCATCCGCAGGCCGCCCTTGGTCGCGCAGTACGCGGCGTTGGTGGGCATCGTGATGTCCTCGTGCACGGACGAGATGTTGATGATGCGTCCGCCGCCGCCTTGGGCCACCATCTGCTTGGCCGCGCGCCGGCTGCACAAGAACGGCCCGGTGAGGTTGATCGCGACGACCTCGTGCCAGTAGTCGGTCGGCGTCTCCAGGAACGGGTACTTCTTCTCGATCCCCGCGTTGTTGACGAAGACGTCGAGCCGGCCGAAGGTCTTGACCGCGTGCTCGATCAGCATGTCGACCTGCTGCTCGTCGCTCACGTCCGCGGCGACGGCGACGGCGCTGCCGATCGTGCCGAGCGCGTGCGCGAGGTCGTCGGCTTTATCGCTCGGACCGACGTAGTCGATCACGACCTTCGCGCCGTCGCGCACGAACTGCGTCGCGATGGCGCGCCCGATCCCGGTGGCCGCGCCGGTGACGACGGCGACTTTGTCTTGGAGGTTCATGCGTTATCCGATGCTCGCAATGTCGGGTGGAAAGGGAAGTGTGAGCGTCCAGTCGAGCGCGACGCGCGTCTTGCGGTACGCGCCGTGCAGGCGGGACAGATAGTACGCGCGCCACAACAGCCACGCGGGAAGGCCGGCGATCTGCCCCCGGCCGGCGATGTCCGCCAGGCCTTCGCGGTCCCCGAGGGAGGCCATCATCCCCAGCGACCGGTAGCGGAACGGGCGCGTCGCGCGGCCGCGCAGCGATGCGACGACGTTGCGCGCCAGCAGCGCGGCTTCGCGCACGGCGTGCTGCGCGGTCTGCGGATACGCGCCGCCGCCCGGCTTGGGGACGTGCGCGCAGTCGCCGAGCGCCCATACGCCGGGCCGCCCCGGCACGGAAAGGTCGGCGTTCACCGCAATCGCGTGGTGGGCGGCGTGCGGGACGTCGAGCTTCTCGACGAGCTCCGGGACGCGGACGCCGGCGCTCCACACAACGGTCTTCGCCTGGTAGCGCGCGCCGGATTTCAAGGTCAGCCCGCCGGCGTCGACGGACGCGACGTCGTCTGACAGAATCACCTCGACGCCCCGCCGCGTCAGCATCGCGCGCGCGCGTTCCGAGAAGCGTTCGGGAAGCTCTTCCAGCAGGCGCGGTCCGCCGCCGACGAGCACGACGCGGATGCGCTCGCCGCGCAGTGCGGGGTAGTCGCCGCGAATGCGGTTCAGGTAGGCGAACGTCTCGCCCGCCGCCTCGACGCCCGTGAAGCCGCCCCCGACCACCGCCACGGTCAGCAGCCCGCCGCGCTCGCCGGCGTCCGCGACGGTCGCCGCTTCGAGCGAGCGAATGAGCTGCGCGCGCAAGCGGATTGCATCGTCGAGCGTCTTGAGCGGCAGCGTGTGATCGTCCGCGCCCGGGACGCCGTGCGTCGTGCTGACGGCACCGAGCGCGATGACGAGCTGATCGTACGGAATGCCGGTGACGTCGCCGGTGACCGGATGGCGCGCGGACACGCTGCGCTGCTCGAAGTCGACAGCCTCGACATCGCCGAGGACGAACGCCGCGCGCGGTACGCCCGTGCGAAACGGCTCCGCGACGTGGCGCGGCTCGATCGCGCCGCTGGCGACCTCCGGCAGCATCGGCGTGAAGAGCGCGTAGTTCTCGCGGTTGACGGCGGTGAGCGCGACCTGCGGATTGCGGCGCCGCCCGGCGAGGGCGCGCGCGACGGTAAGCCCTGCGAACCCGGTGCCGAGCACCACGACGCGTGCGTTCACGGGTATCTCCTATGCATGTGGACGTTCGGCGTCAGCGAAGTCACGACGTGGCCTTGGACCTACGAGCAAGATCTCGCGCGGTATGCGCAGCTCGGTGCGCGCGCGACCGAAGTGTGGGAGTTCAAGCTCGCCAAAGACGCCGGCGCGCGGCGCGAGCAGCTCGCTGCGGCGCGCGTGCACGGGCTCACGGTATCGTCGTTCCAAGCCGGCGTGCACTCGCTGTTCCCGACGCGCATGCAGCCCGAGCCGGCCGGCCTCGATGCGCGGCGCGACGCATTTCTGCGCACGCTGGAGTTCGCGGCACCGCTCCTGCCGGGTGCCGTGTTCGTGCTCAACACCGGGATCGCGCGCGACGGCGACGTGCAGCGCGCGTTCGACAGCACGGTGGCCGCGTACCGCGAGCTCGCGCGGCGCGCCGCGGCCGCCGGCGTGCGGCTCGCACTGGAACCGCTGCACCCGCTGGCGATGAACGAGGACACGTTCGCGTGGAATCTGGAAGACGCGCGCGACATCGTCGACGCGGTCGGGCACGACGCGCTCGGCATCTGCGCCGACATCTGGAATCTCGCCGGCCAGCACGACCTGCGCGCGCGGCTCGCAGCGTGCGGCGACCGCATCTTCGTCGCGCAGGTGTCGGACTACCGGCGGCCGCGCTCGTACCTCGACCGGCTCGCCGTTGGCGACGGGTCGATCGACTTCGCGCCGTTCCTGGGCGGTTTGCGCGACGCCGGATTCGGCGGGCCGATCGTGCTGGAGATCTTCTCCAAGGACGTGCCCGACTCGCTCTACGACGGCGACCTTCACGCGGTCGTGTCCCGCAGCCGCGACGCGCTCGCACGCGTCATCGGCGCCCCGCCGAGCGCATGACGCGCGCGATCCCCAAGCCGGCGGCGGCGAGCGCACCGGCGCCGAGCACGCAGGCGCCGCGCACCGCGTCGCGTCGCCCCCGCGCGCGCTGCGCGCGTACGTCGGGCATCGCGGCAAACTCGGGATAGTCACCGGGTGGACCATCCGGTCCGTATTGCAGCGCCAGCCACACGACGTCCGCGAGATGCAGGCCTTGGCGCGGCGTGGTCTGCACGGCCTGCTCGCGACATGAGAATCCGTCGCCGATCACGATCGTGTCGAGCGCCGCCTCGCGCACCTTCGGGATGTACTCGAGCTCGCCGCACGCGACGGACACGTCGTAGTGCTCGCCGGCTTCGAAGCCGAACGCGCCCGCCATGCCGCAGCAGCCGTCGTCGAGCTCGGTGAGCTCGACGCCGAGCGCGTGCAGCACCTTACGGTCGCCTTCCATGCCGAGCACCGACTTGTGGTGGCAGTGGCCGTGCAGCAGCACCTTGCGATGCAGCGGCGGGGGCGTCCAGTGCCCGTCCTTGGCGAGGAAGTCGCCCAAGAGCATCGTCTGCTGCGACAAGCGGCGCGCATCGTGGTCGTTCGGGAACAAATTCAAGAGCTCGTCCTTGAACACGCTGATGCACGACGGCTCCAAGCCCACCACGGGCGTCCCCGCCTCGATCTCGGGACGCAGCGTGTCAAGGATTTCCCGCAGCAATCCCTTGGCGGCGTCGATCATCCCGTAGTCGTACAGCGGCCGCCCGCAGCACAGCACCTGCTCCGGCACGACGACGTCGTACTTCGCAGCCTCCAGCACCTCGACGGCGTGGCGCGCGGTCGTCGCGTGGAAGTACGTGTTGAACGTGTCGGCCCAGAAGATCACGCGCGGACCGCCCGCGTTGGCACCTTTTCCGCGGGCGCGCCACCAGTCGCGGAACGACTGCTCGGAAAACGGCGGAATGTCGCGCTGAGGCGCCATGCGCACGAGCGCTTTCGCGAGCTGCGCGACGCCCGGCGTCTGCGTCACCGCGTTGATGACGCGGGCGAAGCGCGAGCCGTAGCGCGCCCACCACGGGATCAAGCCGAACGCGTACGCCCAGACCGGACGGCGGTTCGACTCGTAGTAGTGCGAAAGAAACTCCGCCTTGTACGTCGCCATGTCGACGTTGACCGGGCAGTCCCCCTTGCAGCCTTTGCACGCCAGACACAGATCCAGCGCGTCCTTGACCGCTTCGGAGTTCCAGCCGCCTTCGAGCGGCGCGCGCTCGAGCATTTCGAACAGCAGCCGCGCGCGCCCGCGCGTGGAGTGCTTTTCTTCTTTGGTCACCCGGTACGACGGGCACATCGTGCCTTTGCCGTCGTGGCGGCGGCAGTTTCCGACGCCGACGCAGCGGTTGGCCGCGTACGCGAACGAGCCGTAGTCGTCGGGCTCGTACGTGAACTTCGTCTCGGGCTCCCACGGCCGGTAGTACTGACCCATCCGCAAATTTTCGTCGGGCGCGTACGCATCCACGACCTTGCCCGGATTCATCTTGCCGGCGGGATCCCAGATGCGCTTGTACTCGCGGAACGCCTGGTAGATCTCGTCGCCGAACATGATCGGCAGCAGCCGCCCGCGGGCCTGGCCGTCACCGTGCTCGCCCGAGAGCGAGCCCTTGTATTTCGCGATGAGGTGCGCGGCTTCGTCGAGGAAGCGCATCCACGCGGCCACGCCGTCGGCGGTGAACAGATCGAAGCTGACCCGGCAGTGGATGCAGCCCTGGCCGAAATGCCCGTACAGCGCGGCCTCGTAGCCGTACTTGTCGTACAGCGCGCGCAGCTCGCGCAAGTAGTTGCCCACGTCCTTGGGCGCGACGGCGGAGTCTTCCCAGCCGGGCCAGTTCGCGGGCTCGTCCTTGAGCTTTGCCGTCGCGCCCAGACCGGACTCGCGCACGGCCCACAGCATCGCCTGCTGCGCCTCGTCGGTGACCAGCTTCATCGATTTCGCCTTGCCGCGCATGGCGTGCATGCACGCTTCGGCCTGGCGCTTGGACTCCGCGATGTCGTTGGAGCCGAACTCCGCCATCAGCCAGCCGCCGCCGTCGGGCAGCAGCGCGATGTCTTCCGGCTTCATGTTCTTCTTGCGCATGTAGCCGATCAGGATATCGTCCAGTCCTTCGAGCGCGATCGGCTTGTGCGCGTTGACGTCGGGAACGTGGTCACCCGCCGTGTAGATGTCGTCGAATCCGAGCACGAGGATGACGCGTTTGGACGGGTTCGGGATGAGCTTGACCTTCGCGCTCAGCACGACCGCGAGCGTGCATTCCGTGCCGACGAGCGCGCGCGCGACGTTGAACTTGTTCTCGGGCAGCAGCTGCTGCAGCGGGTAGCCCGAGACCAGGCGGGGGATGTCGGGAAAGCGCGCGCGGATCGTGTCCGCATAGCGATCGCGCAGATCGCGCAGGCCGCGGTAGATCTCGCCGACGCGGTCCTCGCGCGCGCAGTACGCGTCGAGCGCGGCGTGCGACGTCTCGCCGACGGTCATCCGCACGCCGTCGTACGTGAGGATGTCCAGCTCGTAGACGTTTTCCTCCGTCTTGCCCGCCATCTGCGCGTGCATGCCGCACGAGTTGTTGCCGATCATCCCGCCCAGCGTGTTGTGCGTGTGCGTCGCGGGATCGGGCCCGAACCACAACCCGTACGGCGCGGCCGCCGCGCGCAGGTCGTCGAGCACGATCCCCGGCTCGACGCGCGCCCAGCGCCGCTCCGCATCGATCTCGAGCACGCGGTTGAAGTACTTCGAGCAGTCGAGCACCACCGCGACGTTGCAGCACTCGCCGGCCAGCGACGTGCCGCCGCCCCGCGCCAGGACCGGCGCGCCGTAACGGCGCGCGATCTCGACCGCGGCGACCACGTCGTCCGCGCTGCGCGGTACGACGACGCCGATCGGCACCTGACGGTAGTTGGACGAGTCGGTCGCGTAGAGCGCGCGGCTGCCGTCGTCGAAACGCACCTCGCCCGTGATGCGCGCGCGCAGCGCGGCCGCGAGCGCGTCCGCGTCGCCGTTCCACGCGCCCCGCTGATCGGGGCGCACGCCGGGCGGCGTTGCCGGATGGTCGGACCGAGGCGTCCGGTCGACGCCCGTGATGAGATCGATGAGCACGAGAGAGTCCTCGGTGAAGCTAGGTGACGGCAAATCGCGCGGCGTCGGCGCGCTTGAACGTGAGGCCGTGGCCCGGGCGCGAGCGATCGGGCCGGAGCGTGCCGCCGACGGGCTCCACCACGCCGTCGAACAGCATGCGCTCGATGCGCACGTGATCGTGAAAGTACTCCATGTGGCGCAGCCGCAAGCACGCCGCGGCAGCGTGCAGGTGCAGCGCCGGTCCGCAGTGCGTCGATAACGGCAGCCGGTTCACTTCGCAGAACCCGTCGACCGCGAGCAGCCCGGTATACCCGCCGCAGCGCGTCGCGTCGGCTTGCAGCACGTCGACGACGCTTGCGACGGCCGCGGCGTCCGCCGTGTCGGTGATGTACTCACCCGACGCGATCGCCATCCCGGGCGGTGCGTGCTCGCGCACGCGGCGTGTTCCGTCCAGATCGCGGTGATCGACCGGCTGCTCGAACCACGTGACGCCGAGCTGCGCGAAGTCCCGCGCAATCGCGACGGCTTCCGCGACGCTGTAGCCGCCGTTGCCGTCGACGAACAGCTCGCACTGCGGGCCGATCGCCTCGCGCGCGCTGGTCGCGCGCGCAACGTCGCGCCGGTGGTCGCGGCCGACCTTCATCTTCACGGCGTGAAAGCCGGCCTGCGCCCAGCCGCCGAGCTGGTCTTGCAGCGTGCGCTCGTCATACGATGTGAAGCCGCCGCTGCCGTAGGCCGGCACCGTCTCGCGCACGAGCCCGAAGAGATCGCACAGCGCCGTGCCGTACAGCCGCGCGCGCAGATCCCACAGCGCCGTGTCGACCGCCGCGATCGCGTACGATGCGATGCCCGAGCGGCCGGCGTTGCGCACGACACCGGTCATGCGCGTCCACATGGCGCGCGTGTCGAGCGCGTTCCCGCCGCGCACAACCGGCGCGAGCGTTTCGCCGATCACCGTTGCGGCCGCGGCGCTCGCGTACGACCAGCCGGTTCCGCGCGCACCGCCCGCGTCGATCTCCACGAGCACCACGGTCGTCGAGTCCCAGCGCGCCGTTCCGTCCGACTCCGGCCGGTCCGTCGGGACACGGTACACCGACACCGCCAGGCGGTCGACCGGAACGTCGTTGCGGCGGCTCGTTGCCGCCGCGGTCATTGGCCGTGGTGCGTCGGGAAGAGGCCCGCCAGCACGCCCTTGACCGATTGCACCAGCACCGGCCCTTCGTCGGGATCGCCTTTGACCATCGCGCTCGCGAACGCCTTGACCTGCTCGGTCGTCACGTGCGGCGGCAGCATGGAGATGTTCGCGTCGGTCAGCACCTCGATCACCGCGGGGCGGTCGGCGCGCAGCACGTATTCCCAGCCCGCGGCGAGATCTTCGGCCTTGTCGACGCGCACGCCGGCCAAGCCCAGCATCTTCGCGTAATCGGCGTACGGGAAATCGGGCAGGTCTTGCGAGCCCGGAAATTTCGGGACGCCCGTCTCGATGCGCATCTCCCACGTCACCTGGTTGAGGTCGCGGTTGTTCGCGACGAAGAACACCAGGCGCGGATCGCTCCAGCGCTTCCAGTACTTCGCGACGGTGATCAGCTCGTTGATGCCGTTCATCTGCATCGCGCCGTCGCCCGTGATCGCGATGACCGGGCGATCCGGGAACGCGAACTTCGCGGCGATCGCGTACGGCACGGCCGAGCCCATCGTCGCCAGGCTGCCGGAAAGCGACCATTTCATCCCGCGCCGCATGTCGAGGTGGCGCGCGGACCAGTTCGTCGACGTGCCGGCGTCGGCCGTGAGGATCGCGCGGTCGGGCAGCTGCCGGTTCAGCTCGACGAACACGTCTTCGGGATTGACGGGGTTGCCGGCGATCGCCGCGCGCGACGCGTCGATGCGCGTCTCGCGCCGCTCGCTCTTGGCGATCTTTTCACGCCAATCCGTATCGGTCTTCGGCTGCAGCAGCGGCAGCAGCGCCTCGAGCGTGTCGCGCGCCGAACCCTGCAAGCTCACCTCGGTGGGATAGCGGATGCCCAGCCGCGCGCCGTTGATGTCGATCTGCACCCCGCGCGCTTTGCCTTCCTTGGGCAAGAACTGCGCGTAGGGATAGTTCGTGCCGATCATCAGCAGCGTGTCGCACGCGCTCATCATGTCGCTCGACGCCTTCGTGCCCAGGAGGCCCAGCGTTCCGGTGACCCAGGGCAGATCGTCGGGCAGCACGGCTTTGCCGAGCAGCGCTTTTGCGCAGCCCGCTTGCAGCCGGTCGGCGACAGCAATCAGCTCGTCCTCCGCGCCGAACGCACCGGCGCCGGCGAGGATGGCGACCTTCGAACCGGCGTTGAGCACGTCGGCGGCGCGCTGGAGATCGGCCTGCGGCGGGATCATGCGCGCCAGCGCGATGCCGGTGCTCGACGCGTTGTGGCTCATCATGTGCGGCGGGTGCGCGACCGCTTTTTCTTCCTGGATGTCCTTGGGGAAGATCAGCGCGGTGACGGTGCGCGCGGACAGCGCGCCGCGCACGGCGCGATCGATCGCGTGGCGCACCTGCGCCGGGTTCATCAGCGTGACGACGTACTCGCTCGCGACGTCTTTGTAGAGGTTCTGCAGGTCGACTTCTTGCTGGTACTCGCTGCCGATCGCCGTCGTCGCCGCCTGGCCCGTGATCGCGAGCACGGGCGTATGATCGTTCTTCGCGTCGTAGAGGCCGTTGAGCAGATGGATCGCGCCCGGGCCCGACGTCGCCAGGCACACGCCCAGCTCGCCGGTGAACTTCGCGTGCGCGCACGCCATGAACGCCGCCTGCTCCTCGTGGCGCACCTGGATGAAATCGATGACGTCGTCGTGGCGGTCGATCGCGGCGATGATGCCGTTGATCCCGTCGCCGGGATAGCCGAAGATGCGGCGCACGCCCCACGCGATCAGGCGCTCGATGAGAAAGTCACTGACGGTCGTTGCCACGGTGTTCGCTCCGTTATGCGGCAGGGTAGGCGATGGTGGTGATCAGCGCGTTCTCGGACTGGCGCGAGTCGAGCCGCGTATGCTGCACGACGATCGGCACGTCGGAGACGATCACGCTCGCGTAGTCCGTCCCGCGCGGAATGGGCTCGGGATCCTTGAGATCGTTGAAGCGCTGGTGCAGCGTGCGCCGCGCGGGCACCGTCACGCGATAAGGACCCACCGGTTCGCGGTCTTTGAAGTACACCGTGATCTCGACGTGCGCGTCGCCGTCGCCGGCGTTGAGCATGCATGCGGTTTCATGGCTGGTGAACTCCGGCTCGGGCCCATTGCTCCATGCTGGGATGTACCCTTCCGCAATCACCCATACCATCGAACCGAACGTCTGCGTCATGTCGAGATATCTATACCCCTCCCGGGGAGGGGTCACACGCGGTTGGCCGTGACTCAGTCGATCTGGCGCAGGAACGTCAGCGCGTTCATCAGCTCGTCGAGCGCAGCCTCGGTCTGCCCGGCCTTGACTGCATCGACGAACGCGTGCTCGAAATAATGCCGCAGCGCGGCGCGGACCGTGGCATCGAGGGCGCCGCGAACCGCGGCGATCTGGCGCAGCACGTCGACGACGTACGGGTCGGTGTCGAGCAGCGCGATGATGTGGTCGAGGTGGCCGCGCGCCGTCTTGAGGCGGTTCACGACATCGGCCTTGCGGTCGGCTTGGAGCGGCTGACGAAAGACGTCCAGCCGGCGGTTGCGGCGCACGTTTCGTGATACCATAGAGGTGTTACCGTTCCCCCCGGGGGTAGGGGTCCCGCGACCGAGCGAAAGGCGTTTCGAAGATGCTGCTGGGATCGACACGGTGCTGACGAGGACGTTGCCGGTCGCCGGAACGCTGCTCGCGGTCGCGCTGGCGTGCGAGGGCACGCTGGCCGTTTCGGCGCCGAAGATCACCGACGTTTCCGTCGTGCCGGGGGACATCCGGTCGGGCGAGCGCGTCACGGCGACCGTGCTCACCACCGGCGACGCCGTGAGCGTCGTTGCTCACGTCGCCAAACGCGAATTTCCGATTCCGCGCGTGAGCGACGGCGTGTTCTCGGGCTCGACGGTGGTCCCGCACATCCCGCGGTTCATCCACTTCCGCGTGAGCGTGACGTTCGTCGCGCGCGGACCGCGCGGAAATTCGGACGCGCAAACGACGTCGGTGAAGATCAACTAAGGCCGCGATAGAGATCCCGCCGCGTGGACGGGATGTCCGTGACGCCGTCCGGGCGCGGTTTGCCCAGTAGTGTCTGCATCAGTCCCATGCGTCCCGCTGCGAATCCTCGCGCGCTGCCGGTCATGTACATGCGCCAGATGCGCTCGGTGCGCTCGTCGGTGGCTGCGATCGCGGCGTCGTGGTGCGCGGCGAGGTTGTCGACCCACGACCGCAGCGTGCGCGCGTAGTGCTCGCGCAGGTTCTCGACGTCGCGCACTTCGAAGCCGGCCGCCGCCGCCGCCTTGATCGTCACGTCGATTGACACGAGATCGCCGTCGGGAAAGACGTAGCGGCCGATGAAGTCGTTGCCCGTGCGGTAACCGTCACCGTAGCCGAGCTCCGTCACGATGCCGTGGTTGAGAAAGAGCCCGCCGTAACGCAGCGCGCGAAACGCGCAACGGAAGTACTCCGCAAGCCGCTCGCGGCCGACGTGTTCGACCATGCCGACCGAGACGATCGCGTCGAAGCACTCGTCGCCGAGGTCGCGATAATCGCGCAGCTCGACCCGTGCCAGCTCTTGCAAACCGGCTGACTCGATGCGCCGCTGCGCTTCTTCGTACTGAGCGCGAGAGAGCGTCACGCCATGGGCGCGGACGCCGCGCTGCGCCGCGCGGATGACCAGTGCTCCCCAACCGCAGCCGATGTCGAGCAACGTCGCGCCGGGCCGCACGCGCAGCTTGTCCAGCACGTAATCGAGCTTCGCGCGCTGTGCCTCGGCGAGCGTCGTCACGCCGTCATCCCAATACGCGCACGAGTACACGAGGTCGCTGCCCAAGATCATCCGGTAGAACTCCACCGGCTGATCGTAATGGAAGCCGATCGCCGCCGCGTCTCGCGCCTTGGTGTGGAGGCGCCCGCGCAGGGACGCACGGTGCGCAGCGTCGCTGCGCGGCGGTGCCGGCAAGCGCACGAGCTGCGCCGCGAGCTTCACGAGCGACAGCGCGGAGAGCCGCGTGACCGATCGCTCGAGCACGTCGAGCGCTGTGTCCAAGCTGCCGGCAACGTCGAGCCAGCCTTCGACGAACGCGCGCGCCGGATTGAGGTCGAGCGGCGGCATCAGCGCCGCGCGCAGCGCAAACGGCGCGTTCAAACGCAGCATGATTCGAGAACGAGGTGAGCTGATCTCGGTTCCGTCCCACAGGTGCACGCCGACCTCTCGGCCAAGCCGCTCGCCGAACAACGAGCGGAGAACGTCGAGGGATCGTCGTGCCGAACGGTCCGTCAGCACCGTAGCCATACGGAAACGCGTACCCGCGCGATCGACGGCGCAAAAGCGCACGGCCGCTCGATATCGCACTGTGCGGGGTGTTCTACCGTACGCTCAACTCCTCAGAGAACGACGGCGCGCCCCCGTCCCTCTACGATGCGGCAGCGCCGAGGTGCGTTGCCTGGTACTCTTGCAGCGAGCGGGGCGGGCCCGACTCGGATTCCAGCGCGGTGACGAGCGCGTGCGCCGTGTCCAGCGACGTGAGCGATGCGATCGAGGCTTCGACGGCGGCGCGGCGGATGCGGTAGTTGTCCGTCGGGCCGCGGCCGGCTTTGAAGTCGTTGATGACGAGATCGACCGCGCGCTGCTTGATCACGTCGAGCACGTCGGGCGCGCCTTCGCCGATCCGGTTCACGCGCTCGGCGGCGATCCCGTGCGCTTCGAGCAGCGCGAACGTCCCGGGCGTCGCGACGAGCGTGTGGCCGAGCGCGACGAGCCGGCGCATCAAATCGACGGCGTCGTTCTTCTCCTCATCACTGACCGAAACCAGCACGCGACCGCCTTGGTGCGGGAGGCGGATGCCGGCGCCGACGAAGCCCTTGCGCAGCGCGCCCGCGTAGGTGGCGTCGATGCCGAGCACCTCGCCGGTCGACTTCATCTCCGGGCCGAGGATCGTCTCGACGCCGCGCATTTTCGCGAACGAGAACACCGGCACTTTGACGACGACGTAATCCGGCTTGGGCCGCAGTCCCGTGCCCCAGCGCAGGTCGCGGAGCTTTTCGCCCAGTGCGACGCGCGTCGCCGCGGACACGAGGTTGATCCCCGTGGCCTTGGAGATGATGGGCACGGTGCGGCTCGCGCGCGGGTTCGCTTCGATGATGAGCAGCTCGTCGGTGCCTTCGGGGATGACGAACTGGATATTGATGAGCCCGCGGATGCCGAGTTCCCGCGCGACCGCTTCGGTGACGCGCACGATGCGCGCTTCCATGTCGTCGGAGATCGTCTGGGTGGGGAACACGCTGATCGAGTCGCCCGAGTGGATGCCGGCGCGCTCGACGTGCTCGAAGATTCCCGGGATCATGATGTCGTCGCCGTCGAACGCCGCGTCGACCTCGACCTCGCGGCCGCGCATGTACTTGTCGACCAGCAGCGGCGAGCCCGGCGTGATCGGCGGCGCGCTCTCGACGTACGACGCGAGCTGGCCTTCGTTGTACACGATCTCCATGCCGCGCCCGCCGAGCACATACGACGGCCGCACCAGCACCGGAAAGCCGATCTCGCGCGCGATCGCGCGCGCCTCGCGGAACGTGTTCGCCGCGCGGCCGCGCGGGCGCGCGACGCCCAGCTTCTCCAGCGCCGCGTCGAACTTCTCGCGGTCTTCGGCCATGTCGAGCGACCGCTGGTCGCTGCCGACGATCGCGATCCCGCGCTTGGCGAGCTCGCCCGCGAGGTTGATCGCCGTTTGGCCGCCGAACGCGAGCATCACGCCGCGCGCGTTCGTCGCGCGCGCCGTCGCTTCGACCTCGTCGGCGCCCGGCGGCTCGAACACCAGCACGTCGCTGATGTCGAAGTCGGTCGACACCGTCTCGGGGTTGTTGTTGATGAGCACCGCCGCGCGGCCGGCGTCGCGCAGCGCCCACGCGGCGTGCACGCACGAGTAGTCGAACTCGATGCCCTGGCCGATGCGAATCGGGCCGCTGCCGACGACCACGACCGCTTCGCGCTGCGGTGCGCGCATCTCGTCGTGCTCGCCGCGCGAGAGGTAGTAGTAGGGCGACGTCGCCGGAAACTCCGCCGCCGCGGTGTCGACCATGCGGAACTGGCCACGGTCCGCGCGGCGGTCCGCGAGATCGCCGCCGAACAGCGACGTGATGCCGCGCGAGCTGTAGCCGCTCTCGAACGCGCGCCGCACGAGCTCTTCGGGCGGCGCCTGGCCGAACAGCGGCCCCGGCGCGGCGTGCGCGCGAAACGCCTCTTCCAGCTCGACGAGCGCTTTGAACTCCCACAGCCAGAACTCGTCGATCGTCGAGAGCGCGTGCAGCTCGTCGACGGTGCGGCCGCGGCGCAGCAGCTCGCACACCGCGAACAAGCGCTCGTGCGTCGCCGGCTGCAGCGTGCGCACCAGTTCGTCGTCGCTCCACTCGGCGAACGCGTTGCCGGTGAGCGTCTCGAATTTGAGATCGAGGCCGCGCACGGCCTTCATCAGCGCCGCGGCGAACGTGCGGCCGATGCCCATCGCCTCGCCGGTCGATTTCATCTGCGTTCCCAGCCGCGTGTCGGCGAGCGGGAACTTGTCGAAGGGCCAGCGCGGGATCTTCACCACGCAGTAGTCCAGCGTCGGTTCGTACGCCGCTTTCGTGCGCCCGCCGGTGACCGGGTTTGGAATGACGTCGAGCGTCTGGCCGAGCGCGATCTTCGTCGAGATCTTGGCGATCGGATAGCCCGTCGCTTTGGACGCGAGCGCCGAGCTGCGCGACACGCGCGGGTTGACCTCGATGATCATGTACTCGGAGCTGTCGGGGTGCAGCGCGAACTGGATGTTGCAGCCGCCCTGCACGTTGAGCGCGCGGATGACGTTGATGCTGGACGTGCGCAGCATCTGGTAGTCGAGGTCCGACAGCGTCTGCGACGGCGCGACGACGATGGAGTCGCCGGTGTGCACGCCGACGGGGTCGATGTTCTCCATGTTGCAGACGATGATGCAGTTGCCCGCACCGTCGCGCAGCACTTCGTATTCCAGCTCCTTCCAGCCGAGCAGCGAGGTCTCGACCAGCGCTTGGTGGATGAGCGACGCTTCGAGCCCGGTCTGCAAGGTTGCGCGCAGCTCGGCCTCGTCGTACACGACGCCGCCGCCGGTGCCGCCCAGCGTGTACGCGGGCCGCACGACGACCGGATAGCCGACCTCGCTCGCGAACGCGACGCCGGCCTCGATGTCGGTGACGATCAGCGAGTTGGGCACCGGCTCGCCGATCTCGATCATCTTGGCCTTGAAGCGCTCGCGGTCTTCGGCGAGCTTGATCGTGTCCAGCGGCGTGCCCAACAGCTCGACCTGGTACTTTTCGATCACGCCCGCATCGGCGAGCTCGACGGCGAGGTTGAGGCCCGTCTGACCGCCTAGCGTCGGCAGCAGCGCGTCGGGCCGCTCGCGCGCAATGATCCGCTCCACCGAGGCGACGGTGAGCGGTTCGAGGTAGACCGCGTCGGCAATCTCGGGGTCGGTCATGATCGTCGCGGGATTCGAGTTGACGAGGACGACCCGGTGGCCTTCCTCACGCAGCGCCCGGCACGCTTGAACCCCTGCGTAGTCGAACTCGGCGGCTTGCCCGATGACGATCGGACCCGACCCGATCACCATGATGGTACGCCGTGACACTG
This sequence comes from Vulcanimicrobiota bacterium, assembly GCA_963723635.1. Classification (GTDB taxonomy): domain Bacteria; phylum Vulcanimicrobiota; class Vulcanimicrobiia; order Vulcanimicrobiales; family Vulcanimicrobiaceae; genus Vulcanimicrobium. Next base: position 14,891 of record CAVRRP010000034.1, read on the forward strand.
CCGAGGGTGATACGGCGGTCACGCACGGAGTCCTATCCTTCCGCGGCCTATTTCCGGACGGCCACTTCATCTCGCGGAAGCGTCGCCATCCACGCTCCCCGTCCGTGCGTCAATGCCACAACGACACCGTTTCCGAGCACCAGCAGGTCGACGACCGGAACACGCGGCAAACCGGCCCCGAACCGAATCCATTCGGCCGTTGCTTGTTGGCGGTCCAAGAAATACACGCCGTCGTCACAGGCCGCCAGAAGTCCGCTCGAGACCTTGCGCAGCATACTGGCGGCACACGGAAGCCGTCCGCTGATGTCCGTCCATACCGGACTGTCGTCGTCGAAATCGCGGGTCAACCAAATGCGCCCGCTCACGACGACGTAGACCGCTCCATCGGACGGCCACAATACGTCGTCGATCGCGCCGGAATCTGCCGGCCACGGATGCGCGACCATTTTCGGTTCGCCCGACTTTAGCGACACGATCTCGGAATCGGTCCAGCCGGCGATTGCCGTTCGTGCGTCCGCGGCAGACAAAGCGAAGCTCGATACGTGTTCCGTCGTATCGCGCGTCGTTAGCTTGGACCATTCGGCTTCATCCCCGAAGTTCTCGTTGACGTACAACTGCCCGGCGCCCGCATAGATCCAGCCGAAGTGCGACGCAGCGGGGGCGAACGGCATGTAGAACAGGGCGCCCGGAAGGCCGTACGCTTTGCCTGGGTACAACGTCTTCGCGGGCTCGTTCGGAAGCTTGCGGTAGATGAGCCCATTGATATACTCGAAGTAGAAATCACCTCGCGCCGCGCCGTTCATTGCAGTATAGCCGCCGTCGCCCTCGAGCACTGTGTCCCAGTGGTGGTCGGAGTTTGCCGCAAGCGCGTCCGAGATCGTCAGCGTTCCGTTGTCTTGCGTACCCGCGACGATGTCCTGCCCATCATGAAAGCTGCTTCCGCCGCGCGTAAATTGCGTTATTTCCAGTCCGTCGTTGACATCGCCGATCTTTCCGTTCGGATCGATAGTGGTGACGCCGCCGTCATTTCCATCCAACAGATTCTGGAACGAATCGTACGCCAAGGCATGATGGTCGGCGTGCACGGCAAGCTCGTCACGGGAATTCTGGTCGATTCGGAACCACGTGTCGCCGCCGTCATTCGAGCGGATGAGGCATATGCCGCCTGCGGTCACGACATTTGCGTCGAAGGGGTCCACGACAAGAGCGTTATCGTATGTTCCTTGGCATGAAGATGGGCCACCGTCGTTAAACGCGAAGACGGCTTCGAAATAGTCGTTTGACGTGACCGAGATTCCGGGAACGCGGGACCAGCTTTCACCGGCATTCGTCGTCTTCAGCATCCCGATGGCGCATCCCGGGATATCGCCGCTTGCGCTGGCGAATGCCGCGTAGACCGTCTTGTGATCACTCGGCGCGATCGCGAGCGCGATATTGTAGTGCTCGCTCGAATGGTTCATCCGGTCGCGATTGCGAATCTCCTTATTCACAGCCGGCGACCATGACTCGCCGCCGTCGCTCGACCTGCGAATTCCGTCGGCGTCCGCCGCATACACGACCTTCATATCGGTCGGATCGACCTTGAGATCGGTGATGTCGCCTTTCAGTTTGCTGTCGAAATAGACGCCGTCGGTGGAGAGGAAGGCGCCCGCTGATCCGGCGACCCACACGCGCTTTTCGTCGTTGGGATCCACGACCACGGCCGACGTGCGTTGGACCGGTGACTGGTCGAGTAGCCGCCAGTCTTCTCCCTTGACCTTCTTGAAGACGCCGACGCCCCGGCCGCAATCCGGACAGCCGCCGTGGTGTTCGCCTGACCCGGCATAAAGCGTTGTCGGATTGCTCGGTGCGAACGCGACGGCCCCAAATGCGAGCGTTGTCAGGTCACCCGCGGTAAGGTTGATCCACGTACCTTCATGGCGCCGCCAAATCCCGCCGTTTGCAGCCGCGATGACGAAATCGCCGTTTGCTTCGGGGGCGATGCTCGAGACGCGGCCGGAGATATGATAGTTGAACCGCGTGGAAACCGACGCCGGCCCGATCGACTTCCACGCAACGGTCGGGTCGACTGCGGCTCGCACCCCGCTCGGGAAGGATCCCATGAGCAAGGCCAGCAGGACGCCGGCGATCGCCGTCGTGCTTCGTAGCGCGCTCATCGGGAACCGCTCGGCCCCTGATTGATCTTCAGCGTCGCCTGCGCCGCTTCGCCCCATGAAATCTTTTGTCTCGGTCGGAAATATCCATCAGGATATGCCGGCAGCAGTTGCGAGGTGATTGCAATCAGAACGTAACGCCGGTACTTTCTGTCAATCAGATCCGCATCAATGAGATCAGGCAAATCGTTCGGTATGAACCCGAGCTGGAGCGCGCGTGCCGTCTGCGCCGTTCGAACGATGATGACTGCCGCTTCTTCGCGTGTCAACGTTCCCGTCGGATCCACGCTCAGCCCACTTAGCAACTCTCGGGATGTGGCGGTTCGAAGCGACTCATCGTACCAGGCCGGCGACGCTGCAGCCCGTGGCGCCGGGCTGTTCAGCGGCGCGGCTCCTCCCAGTGTGGTTGCGCGCGCGAGCAAGGTCAAGAACTGATCGACCTTGATCTGCGAGCGCGGCGTCACTTGCTGCGCCGCGCCGGTTCCCCGCAGCATTCCGGCCGACTGGAGGATCGTGAACGCCTGCAGCCCGGTGAGCGCGTTGGGACTCTGCCCGGACGCGAGCGGTACGGGAGACGCAAGCGGTGCGGGGGCCGCAGGCGGGTCAGCAGCGCAGAGCCCACCCAGCAAACGCCAGAAGACGACGGCTGGGACGAGCATGAATGCCCGTTGAACGACGACGCTCTGCACGGCGCTGCTCCAGTTTTTAGGTCGGTTTACCTAGCATACCAACATAGGGTCGCCGGTTGCAAGAATCTCGGCCGGATCGGTTCCCCGCCCCGGGCTAGACATAGTTCTTTAAGCTTGCTATCCTTGCAGGGCAACTTCATGGAGGTGAGCCGTGCGGCGCGTTTCTTTCGCCCTGGCGGTGACCATTGGGATCATCGGGACGTTCGGCGGGAATGGCTCGGCGACGCGTGCGGCAGACACGACGAGTGCGACGGCGCAGGCGGACCCGCGCATTCGCGTCGTCTTCTTCCCGATCACCGGCGCGCCGGATCCGGCCATCCGCGACGGCGGCCAAGCCGCGCTCAAGAAACTCATCGATCAGCAGCTCAATGCTAACAATCCGCTGTACTTCGCGTGCTTGCAAAGCACGAGCCCGGGTGACGCATCATGTGACCCGTCACGGGCGAGCATCATCGTGTCGACGACGATCCGCACAGGCGACAACGGCAATTTGAAGCTCGTCGTAAGCTCAGTAGATTTCGCCGGGCACCGCACACTCGGCAGCATTCAAAAAGACATTGCCACGAAGAACGGCGACGATACGGCAACGATCGCGTCGCTCGCGGCTGCGCTTACGCTGGGCGACGCCGACGTCAAATTGCTAATCGGCACTCCGGTCGTGCGCAACGGCGTACTGTCGACGCTTGCCGGATACCAGCCGTTCATCCAGTTGATTCCCGACGTGAGTACGAACGAACCGACGTACCTCGGAGTCCTGCAGAATCTTCTCGCGAAGCGAGGTATCGCGTCCGTTCCGTCGTCGGTGAACGCCGGGACGGTCACATCCGGCAGCGTCGGAGCCGACACTCTGTGCGGGCTGGGCCAACGCTACTTCGTGTACTCGATTGCGAAGCGGACCGAAGACCGGATCCTGTCGCTCAACACGAGGATCGAGACGCGCGCGACCGGACATCTCTATGATTGCCCATCCCGCAGCGACCTCGCGTTCGGCGATACCGCGCGGACGTTCGCGACGAACACAAAACAGAGCCTAGGCCCGTTCCTGGCCCTGCTTGGGTCGTTGTTCATATCGAAGACGACGTCTTGGCAGAACGCAACGGCAACGGGAGTCCTGGTGACCAACGTCGTCGACGTACCTGCCGCAAACATCCAAGAGCACACGGCAGAGATCACCCTTCAAAAGCTCGTCGACAACTTCTGCGATCGTCTTCCGGCGCTGCTCGCAACGCCTCCGCCGCCTGCCGTCATTCAGCAAACCATTCCTAGCGCGGCGCCCACGGCCGCACCGTCGAACAAGCCGCTGCGCCCCCAAACCCCGGGCAGTCCGGCGCCCGCGGCAACCAAGACAACGGACGCTGCTTCGAAGGGGTCGACTACACCGACGGGCACAACGGGAGACACGACCGTGCCACTCGATATCGGCAACTTTTTGGCTGACGCATCGCCGGCGTTGACTTGTGGTCCGGCAAGATACCGGGACCTACCCGACGTCCCGGCATATCGGCCGATCTTCGATCGCCGGCCGTAAGAAGCACAATTCGGCGAGCCGCAGAACAGGGCGGCGATGCACGCCGTCATTACCGCGGGTGGTTTGGTCGACGGAGCGTTCGCCGAGGCGATCGGGACGACGGTGAAAGCGTTGGCTCCGTTCGGCGCGCGGACGCTGCTCGACGTCGCGCTCGACGCGTGTGCCGGTGCGGGGATCGACGGCGTTGCCGTGATCGGCGGCGCGGAGGTCCGCGCGCACCTCGCTGGGCGCGGCGTGCGCGTGATCGACGCGGCGCTTGACGGCGCAACCAACGTGCTGCGCGCGCTCGGCGCGTGTCCGGGCGAGCGCTTCGTGTATCTCACGTCGGACATGCCGTTCGCGAGCGCGGGCGGAGTGGGCGAGCTGATCGCGCGCAGCGCCGAGTTCGCACTGACGATGGCGCTCGCCGACGTCGACGCCTACCGGGCGCGCTTTCCCGGCGCCGGCGAGCACAGCGTCGCGCTGGGCGGCGAGCGGATCGCCAACGGCAACGCGTTCGTGATCGCGCCCGAAGCGGTCGAGCCGGCGCGCGCGTTCGCGATGAAGCTGTTCGACGCGCGCAAGAGCTTGCCGCGCCTGGCGCTGCTGCTCGGCCCGGCGCTGTGCTTTCGTTTCGCGACGAAGCGGCTGACGATCCCGGATCTCGAAGCGTACGGCCGCCGCCGGCTGGGCGTGCCGGTCGGCGCGCTGCGCGGCTGCGATCCCGGCCTCTGCTACGACGTCGACTCGCTGGACGACTACCGGTACGCATGCACGCATTTCGCTTAGGCACGTTCTGGTTCGGCATTCAGGTGGTGTGGACCGCGGTGCTCGGCGTGGTGCTGCAGGACCGCGTCTCCGCGCTCGCGCCGCACGCGGTGAACTCATACGCACTGCTCGCGGCGGTGGGCGCGTGCGTGGCGGCCGTCGTGCAGGTCGCGGCCGGCATTCTCTCCGACCGCCGCCGCGCGCGCGTCGGCCACCGGCGGGCATTCTACGGCGCCGGCGTCGCGCTCGCGATTCCGGCGATTGTCGTGCTGCCGCTCGTGCCGTCACTGGGCTGGCTGTGGGTTGCGACGCTGCTCCTGCAAGTCGGCATGAACGTCGCCGGCGGGCCGTATCAAGGCATCGTCGGCGATTACGTCGAGCCCGAGCGCGTGGGCCGCGCGTCGTCGTGGATGAGCGTGCACCAATTCTCGGGCAGCGTCGTCGGCTTGGTGCTCACGACGCTGCTGCACGGCGCGGCGCTCGGCATCGCGCTCGCCGCATGCCTGGCTGCCGGCTGGTGGGTGACGGATTCCTACGTCGCGCGCCTGCCGCGCACGCGCGACGCCGCCGCGCCGCTGCGCATCGACGCCAACATGTGGACGGTGCTCGTCTCGCGCGCGTTCATCAACGTGGGCTTCTACACGCTCTTCGGCTTCTTGTTCTTCTTCGTGCGCGAGTCGCTGCACGTCGCCGACGCCCGCACGACGACCGGGATCCTGTTTCTCGCGTTCACGATCGCCGGCGTCGCCGGCGCGGCGGTGGCCGGGCGCCCCGCGGATCGCCTCGACAAGCGCGTCGTCGTGAGCGTGGCGTGCGCGGCGATCGCGCTCGCCGTCGGCGCCTTTGCGGCGGCGCCGACGTTCGGTGTGGCGCTCGCCTGCGCGATCGGCTCGGGCGCGGCGTGGGGCGCGTTCTTCACCGCCGACTGGGCGATCGCGTACGCCGTCCTGCCGCGCGCCGCGCTCGCGTCCGCGATGGGCGTCTGGAACCTCGCGGTCGCAATCCCGCAGATCGCGGCCCCGGCGATCACCGCGCCGGTGGTGACGTTCTTCGACGCGCGCAACGCCGGCCTGGGCCCGCGCGTCGCCCTCGTGTGCGTGATCGTGGAGTTCGTGATCGGCACGGCATGGCTGTGGCGGTTGCGCATCGCACCGCCGCCCGGCGCTACGTCCGCTCTTCGACCGTGAGCACCGAGGGAAACCGCCAAAAAACTGAATTCCCCTTCGCCGGTTTCATTTTCAGCAGTAACGGCGCTATACTCGCCGCATGAAGACGTGCATCGCCTTGGTGCTCGGGGCCGCGCTGTTCGCAGCGGCCGCTCCCGCATCCGCCGCCGACGATCCTGCGCGCGACGTCGCCGCGGCCGCCGCCGCCAAACTCGCGGCGTACTACGTCTACCCGTCGCGCGCTCGCGCTGCCGGCGAGCTGTTGCGCGGCAATGCGGCCAAGGGCGCCTATGACGGCCTTCGGGACGCCGCGCTCGCGACGCGCATCACCGACGACCTCGCGGGCGTGCTGCACGACAAGCACGTCCGCGTGCGGTACTCGGTCGACGTCAACCCGCCCGCCGATCCGGCCGGCAACAAACCGAGCGCGGCCGAGATCGCCGCGATGGCGCGACAATGGCGCGAGGGCGGTTACGGGCTCGGACGGGTCGCGCACCTTCCGGGCAACATCGGGTACGTCGATCTCCGCAATTTCCCGACTGACACCGAAGAACTGGACGCCGTCTTCGACGGCGCCGCGAACAGCGTCGCATACTCCAGCTCCGTCGTCCTGGACCTGCGGCGCAACCACGGCGGCGACCCTGCGGCGATCGCGCGGTTTCTCAGCCACTTCCTGCCGCCGAAAACGCACTTGAACGATTTCGTCGGGCGCGGCGACGGCGAGCCGCCGATCAGCGAATCCACCTTCACCAAAGACGTTCCGGGAATACGCATCACCGCACCACTCTACGTCCTCACGTCGGGCGAGACGTTCTCCGGCGGCGAAGAATGCGCGTACGACGTGCAGGCGCTCAAGCGCGGCACGCTGATCGGCGCGGTCACGGGCGGCGGTGCGAATCCCGGTGACACGCGCCGCATCGACGACCATTTCTCGATCTTCGTCCCGGACGCGCGCGCGCGAAACCCGATCACGAAGACGAACTGGGAAGGCGCCGGCGTGAAACCCGACATCGCGGTCGCCCGCGACCGTGCGCTGATCGCGGCGTACGGACTGGCGCTCGACGCGAAGCTGCGCGACGCATCGGTGACGGGCGCCTATCGCGACCGGCTTGCAGCGCTGCGGGCGAAGCTCGACACGATGACCGACGCGGAGATTCTCGCGCTCTGAACTGCCCCGGCCCGTGGTGCGTTGCAGGATAGGAGGCCGTTCAATCATTCCTCAGAACGGCCTTTCCAGGTCATCAACTCAACCACGCTCTTATCATCCGGAGGTTCCATCATGGCCAAGTTCATCGCATCGATCAGCGCTCTGGTCTTCATCCTGAGTCTCGCCGTCGCACCGCAGCCGTCGTCTGCCGCCCCGATGGGCATGGGCATGGACCATCGCCGCTGTCCGCGCGGCTCGCACTGGGTCCCGGCCCACCGCGACCGCATGGGTCATTGGGTCCGCGCGCACTGCGCCCGGCGCTAACGCCCGCTCGACCATGACAGTGCGCGGCGGCCTCGGCCGTCGCGCGCTTTGCTTTTTCGTCGCTCGGTCGACGCGCTACGGCGAAAGCCGGCCGATCGACCAGCCGGCGGCGGCGCGTTCGTATGCGATGCGGTCGTGCACGCGGTTGGGGCGGCCTTGCCAGAACTCGAACCGGTCGGGGACGACACGGTAGCCGCCCCAGAACGGCGGGCGCGGCACCTCGTCCGCGAACCGCGCGTCCGCATCGGCCATCGCGCGGTGCAGCGTCTCGCGGTCGGGCACCACGGCGCTTTGCCGCGACGCCCACGCGCTGAGCCGGTGGCCGCGCGGGCGCGACGCGAAGTACGCGTCGCTCTCGACGTCGAGCACGCGCTCGACCGCGCCTTCAATGCGGATCTGCCGCTCGAGGCCGCCCCACCAGAACAGCAGCGCCGCGACCGGGTGAGCGGTGAGGTCGTCGCCCTTGCGGCTGCCGTAGTTGGTGTAGAATACGAAACCGCGCGCGTCCCACTGCCGCAGCAGCACGACGCGTGAGGACGGCCGACCGTTCGCGCCGACGGTTGCGACGGTCATCGCGTTGGGCTCGACGATGCCCTCGGCGTGCAGCGCCTGCTCCAGCCACACGCGAAACTGCTCGAACGGATCGGGAGCGACGGTGGCGGTATCGAGCTCGCCGCGCTCGTACGTGATGCGCCGGCTGCGAATCTGCTCGTTGACGTCGTAATCAGACACCGGCGAGACCCTACGGGAACCGGCCGGCCAGCATGCCGCCGCCCAGCGCGAGGAGCACGACCAACCCGCCCGCGACGGCGAGCGGCACGGAGGCGTCTATGCGCTTCTTCTCCGTTGTGGTGCTGTTGGCAAGCGCGGCAAGGCGGCTGGTGAGCGTGCCGGCGTCGTTCGCGCGGGCATACGCGCCGCGTGCGGCGGACGCAATCTGGCGCAGCGCGTCCTCGTCGATCGACGCCGCCTGATCGGTGCCGGGGACGAGCTGGCCGCTGTCGTTGGTGCCGATCCCGACGGTGTCGATCTCGATCCCGTTTTGGCCGATTTGCGGCGCGACTTGCAGCGGGTCGGCACCCAAGTTGTTCACGCCGTCGGTGATGAGCACGATGGCACGGCGGCCCGACGCCGGCAGCAATCGTGCCGCCGTCGCGAGCGCATCTCCGATCGCGGTGCCGCCGTTGGGCGGCGGGATGCGCGCGATGGCGTCGCGCACGGCATCTTTGTCGTCGGTGAGCGGTTGCACGACGCCCGCACCGCTCGCGAAGGCCACGATCGCCAAGCGCGTGCCGTCGGGCACCGCGTCGACGAACGCGCGCACCGCGGCGGCCGCAGCGTCCGAACGCGTCGGCACGACGTCGGTGGCGCGCATCGAGCCCGACGTGTCGACGCACAGGACCACGGCGCCGCCGCGCACCGGCACGTTTGCGACGAACCGCGGACCCGCGAGCGCCGCGCCGAACGCCGCAATTCCCAGGGCACCCGCAATAGCAAGCAGCAGCGCCGGATCGACGCGCTGCTTCGCGATGGTTTCGAAGAACGCGAGGTCGCTGTAGGCGAGCGCCGACGCGTTCGCGCGCCGCAATGCGGCGCGCGCCGCCCAGAAGAACGCTGCGGCCAGCAGCAAGCCGATGACGAGCCACAGCGGATGCGCGACGCTCACGCCGGCAGCCCGAACGCGCGCAGCAGCGACGCGCGGCCGTCCGCTTCTTCCAGCGTACCGACGCGCCAGCCGGCGTCGCGAAAGCGTGCGTGCAGCGCCGCTTCGCGCGCGTGCGCCGCGGTGCGATAGCGCGCTCGCGTGCGCGCGCCGACGAAGACGCGCCGCGCGCGCCCGCTCTCGGCATCGCGCAAGCGCACGAAGCCGCGCAGCGGGAGGTCGTCGCGCCAAGGATCGCGCGCGAGCAGCACGGTGGCGTCGAAGCGCAGCGCCGCGCGCACCAGCGCATCGTCGTCCGGAACGTCGAATCCGTCCGCGATCACGAGCAGCGACGCGCCGCGCGGCACGGCGCGCAGCGCGACGGCGAGCGCGGCCCCGAACCGGAACGGCGCCGACGCATGCACCAGCGGCGCGGCGCGGCGGTCGCGCACGATGCGCTCGTCCACCACGCGCGCGGCCGCGTCGTCGCCTTCGAGCGCGCCGAACCACGCGCGCACCGCTTCGCCGGCCGCCGCCGCCAGCGGGCGCTTGCGGCCGACCTGCATCGAGCCGGACTCGTCGACGATTGCGCCGAGCACGAGCGCCGTCTCTTCGAGATACACGCGCGTCTGCAGTGCGCCGACCCGGGCGGTGGCCGCGTGATCGATGCGCCGCGGATCGTCCCCCTCGACGTACGCGCGCAGCTGCGAGAACACGAACCCGTCGCCGGCACGCGTGCCCCGCACGGCGCCGCCGCGGCGGGGCGTGGCGCGCGCGCCCCGCACGATGGCGTTTCGCAGCGCGTTCACGGCGCGGGCACCGACGCGATGATGCGCCGCACGACGTCTTCGGGATCGCCGCCGCTGATCGCGATGCGGTCGTCGTACGAGATGCGGTGCCGCAGCACGGCGGGCGCGACGTCGCGCACGTCGTCCGGCACCGCGAACGTGCGGCCTTCGAGATACGCGCGCGCGCGCGCCAGCGCGACCAGTGCCAGCGCGGCGCGGGGGCTCGCACCGTGCGCGACCAGGTCGGCGGTGCGCGTGGCGCGCGTCAGCGCGACGGCGTAGTCGCGGATCTTCGCGTCGATGAAGACGTCGTGCGCCTCGCGCTGCCAGCGCAGCACGTCGTCGAGCGCCGCGACGTTCGCCCGCAGCGGCGGCTCGCCGGCGCCGAAGCGGTCGACGATCGTGCGCTCTTCCTCCAACGACGGATACGGTACGACGACCTTCGCCAGAAAGCGGTCGAGCTGTGCGAGCGGGAGCGCGTACGTGCCTTCGGTGTCGTACGGGTTCATCGTCGCGAGCACGATGAACGGCGCGGGCAAATCGTGCGTCTGGGGCCCGATCGTCACACGCCGCTCCTGCATCCCTTCGAGCAGCGCGGACTGCACCTTCGCGGGCGCGCGGTTGATCTCGTCGGCTAGCACGACGTTGGCGAACAGCGGTCCCAGCACGGTCGCGAACTCGCCGGTCTTCTGATCGAAGATGCGCGTGCCCACGATGTCGGACGGTAGCAGATCGGGCGTGAACTGCACGCGCCGGAACACGCCGCCGGCCGCGGCCGCGAGCGCGCGGCACGCCAGCGTCTTCGCGACGCCGGGCGCGCCTTCGAGCAAGATATGGCCGCCCGCGATCACCGCGAGGACGAGCGCTTCGACGACCTCGTCCTGGCCCACGATGGTCGCGTGCAGCGCGTCGAGCACCTCGCGCGGCCGAGTCATCGGCCGCTCCTCGTGCGGCCGGCTCATCGGCCGCTCCCCGAACGGCGGCTCACCACCGCGCTCCGGCCGACTCCGCGGCAAGCCAGACGTCGGTCGCGGAGACGAGCTCCACCGATGCGCCATCGCGCTCGTGCGCCGGACCGAACGCGGCCCGCTCGGCGGCGATCAACGGCGCACGCAGCGCGTGATCCGATGTCACCGCCAGCGCGTCGCGCAGCGTCGCGCCCGCATTGCTGCCCGCGGCGACGAACAACGCGCCACGCAAGCGCATCAGCGCGTCGTGCGCCGGAGCGGTGCGGTACCCGCGCAACGCGTCGGCGACGTCGTCGCGCGGCGTGCGCGGCGCCGGTGGAGGCGCCGCGAGCGGCGGCGCAGGCATGACCGCGGCCGGCACGCGGCGGCGGCGCGATCGCACGACGGTGACGATCAACGCCACGGCGGCCAGCATCACTGTGCCGGTGATGAGGACGCCGGCCATGAAGCGCCACACCTGCCAGTATCCGGTAACTTCGATGAGACTCGCTTTGTCCACCGTGATGCGAACCGAGTTCGCCGAGAAGCGCGACGGCTTGTGCGTGCGCGCGTCGATCGCGTCGAGATACGCGGGCTTGAACGTGAACGTGCCCGGCGCGGTCGGCTCGAGTGTCAGCGTCTCGACGACGTCGGTGCCTGCCGGCGAGCTCGTCACGTTCCGTTCGTCGCCTTCGAGCTGCATCGTGCCGACGTCGGGGATGACCAACTCGTCCAGCGCGGTGACGTTCTCGCGCACGCGCGCGTGGATCGCGAGGTGGAACACCTGACCGACCTTGACATGCGTGAAGTCCGCATGCATCGACAGCGCCTCGACGTGCAGCGTCCGCAAGCTCGCCGCTTGGACCGGATCGGCTTGCGCCGAGAGCATCAGCAGCGCCAGCGTCGCGAGGCCGAAAGCGGCTCGGCCGATGCTCACTCGACGCGGTCGAGCCATCGCGCGAACAGGTTGCGCGCGTCGAACGGGCCGGGGGACGCTTCGGGGTGGAACTGCACCGCTTCGACCGTCTGCGTGCGGTGCCGGAACCCTTCGTTCGTGCCGTCGTTCAGGTTCACCATGGTCGCTTCGAGGTCGGCGGGCAGCGACGCACCGTCGACCGCGTACCCGTGGTTGTGCGCGGTGACGATCACTTCGTCGTGCACGAGGTCCTTCACCGGCTGGTTTCCGCCGCGGTGGCCGTACTTGAGCTTGTACGTCTGCGCCCCGCACGCCAGCGCCAGCAGCTGATGACCGAGGCACACGCCGAACAGCGGCTTCTCGCCGATCAAGCCGCGCAGCACGTCGACCGTGTCGCCGAGGTCGCGCGGGTCGCCGGGGCCCGGCGAGATCACGACCGCATCCGGGTTCTCCGCCAGGATGTCCGCGCGCGACGCGCCGTACGGCAGCACCGTCACGCGCGCGTCCAGCGCGGTGAGATCGCGAATGATGTTGCGCTTCACGCCGCAGTCCAGCAGGACGACGTGCTTGCGCCCGGTGCCGACCGTCTCGCCCGCGCGATAGGCGTCGGTCACCGTCGCGACGAGCCCCTTCGTCGTCGCGTCCTGCACGTAGCGCCGCAGTGTCGCGTCGACCGCCGCGATCGCCTCCTCGCCGACCGCGAGCGCGGCGGAGATCGTGCCGTGCTCGCGCAGCGCGATCGTGAGCGCGCGCGTGTCGATCCCGACGATCGTGCGCACGCCTTGCGCGTCGAGCCACGAGCCGAGATCCTGCTTGGACGCGTAGTGCGACGGGTGCCGCGAGAGGTTCTTGATGACCGCGCCGGCCGCGCACGCGTGCGGATGCTGCGCGGCGCTGCCGCTGATGCCGTAGTTGCCGATCAGCGGATACGTGAACGCGAGGATCTGCCCGGCGTAGGACGGATCGGTGAGCGCCTCTTCGTAACCGGTCATGCCGGTGTAGAACACCGCTTCGCCCAACGCGATCCCCGTCGCGTTCAAGCCTTCGCCGTCATAGCGCGTGCCGTCGGCCAGCAGCAGCGCAGCGCGATTCGTCACGCCGGTACTTCCTCGCGCGGCAGCACGTTGCCGTGCTCGAACACGACCGCGCCCTCCACCACCGTCGCCACGGCGCGGCGGGGCAGCGTCATGCCGTCGAACGGCGTGTTCTTTCCCTTCGAGCAGAACAGCCGCGCGTCGACGGTCCACGCGCGGTCGGCGAAGACCGTGACGTCGCCGGGGCTGCCGACGTCGAGCGTGCCGCCCGGCACGCCCAGGATGCGCGCCGGGTTCACGGACAGCAGCTCGACGAAGCGCGCGAGCGGCAGGGCCGGCACCGCGAACGCGTAGGCGCCCAGCGCGATCTCGAGCCCGCTGAAGCCGACCGGCGCCTGCGAGAGCAGTTGCGCCTTTTCGTCGAGGCCGTGCGGCGCGTGATCGGTCGCGAACGCGTCGATCGTGCCGTCGAGCACCGCGGCGCGCAAAGCGTCGCGGTGCTGCGCGCCGCGCAGCGGCGGGTTCACCTTGGAGTCGGCGCGGTAGTCGTCGAAGCGGTCGTCGAGGAACGCGAGGTGGTGCGGCGTCACCTCGCACGTCACGCGCACGCCGCGCTTACGCGCCCAGCGGATCAGGTCGAGCGACGTCGCGGTCGACACGTGCGCGATGTGCCAGGTCTTGCCCGTATCCGCCGCAATGAGCAGATCGCGCGCGACGATCACGTCTTCGCCCAGCGCGGGCGCGCCGTCGAGCCCCAGCCGCATCGACGCCGGGCCCTCATTCATGACGGCGTCGCCTTTGAGATCGTCGTCCTCGCAGTGCGAGATGAACGCGCACTCGAGGTCCGCGGCGTACCGCGCGGCGTTGCGCAGCACGCGGGCGTCGCGCACCGTCGCGCCGTCGTCGCTGAACGCGACGCAGCCCGCGTCGGCGAGCAGATGATACGGCGCGAGCTCTTTGCCGGCGCGGCCGCGCGTCAGCGCGCCGACCGGGTACACGCGCGCAAGCCCTGCGGCGTCCGCGCGCCGCACGACCTCGCTGACGATCGCCGCCGAGTCCAGCGCCGGCTCGGTGTTGGGCATGCAGGCGACGGCCGTGAAGCCGCCGGCCACCGCCGCCGCGGTGCCGGACGCGATGGTCTCCTTGTGCGTCTGGCCCGGCTCGCGCAAGTGAACGTGCATGTCGATGAAGCCGGGCGCGACGATCGCGCCGGACGCATCGACCACGCGCGCATCGGCGTCGTCGAGGTGCTCGCCGATGCGCGCGACGAACCCGTTCTCGATCAGCACGTCGCGCAGCGCGTCGATGCCTTGCAGCGGGTCGACCAAACGGCCGCCGCGCACGAGCGTTTTCACGAAGCCACGATCGTTTTCACGCGGGCACCGGGGCGCCGTTCACCAGCAGATCCAGCACCGCCATGCGCACGAACACGCCGTTGTGGACTTGCGCGACGTAGCGCGAGCGGCGATCTTCGAGCACGTCGTCGGTGAGCTCCACGCCGCGGTTGTACGGCCCGGGGTGCAGGATGATCGCGTCGCCGCGCAGCGAGCGCAGCCGCGCGCGGTTGAGCTGATAGTGCTGCGTGTAATCGTCGAGCGACGGCAGCAAACCGACTTCGATGCGCTCGCGCTGGATGCGCAGCATCATGACCGCGTCCACCCGCGCGAGCACCGCGTCGAGATCGCGTTCGATCCGCACGCCCGGCGCCACGAAGTCGCGCGGCAGCAGCGTCGCAGGCCCGACGAGCGTGACGTCGATGCCCAGCGCGCGCATGCCCACGATGTTCGACCGCGCGACGCGCGAGTGCAGGATGTCACCGACGATCGCGACGCGCAAGCCGTCGAACCGCCCGAACTCCTGGCGCAGCGTCATCAGGTCGAGCAGCGCCTGGGTGGGATGCGCGTGCGTCCCGTCACCGGCGTTGATCACGTTGCCGTCGAACACGTCGGCGAGCCGGCGCGCGAACCCGGACTCCGGATGGCGCACGACGATGACGCGCACCCCGATTCCGCGCAGCGTCAGCGCCGTGTCGGCGATCGTCTCGCCTTTGCCCAGGCTCGACGCGCCCGGCGCGAACGTGATGACGTCGGCGCCGACGCGCTGCTCGGCGAGCGTGAACGACGTCGCCGTGCGCGTCGAGGCTTCGAAGAACAGGTTCAGCACCGGAACGCCGGCGCACAGATCGCGCGGCGGAAGCGCATCGCGAAACGACACCGCGCGGTCCAGGACGGCGACGAGCTCGTCGGGGGCGAGGTCGTCGACGTCGAGCAGGCTACGGGGCGGCACGGTCCTCGTCGTGCACCGTGACCACGTCGGCGTCGGAACGCTGCGCGGCCATGAGGACGTCGATATGCTCACGCCGGCTCGTGGGGATCATCTTGCCGACGTAGTCGGGCTGCACCGGCAATTCGCGCAGCCCGCGGTCGACCAGCACCGCGAGCCGGATGGCGCGTGGGCGGCCGAGGTCGGTCACCGCGTCGAGCGCGGCGCGCACGGTGCGCCCGGTGTAGAGCACGTCGTCGACGAGCACGACGGTCTGCCCCGTGATGCCGCTGCGGATCTCCGACTCCGGCAGCTCCCGGGCGACGTCGTCGTCGCGGTAGAGGTTCACGTTGAGGAAGCCGAGCTGCGGCAGCGAGCCGCGGATCTCGGCGATCTTCGAAGCCAGCCGCCGGGCGAGGGCTTCCCCGCCGCGCCGGATTCCGACGAGGATCAGCCCGTTCTGGGCGTCTTCGGGTTCGACGATCTGGTGGGCCATGCGCGCGATCGCCCGGTCGATCTCGTCGGGCGACATCAGCACGCGTCGCCTCGCCACCGCGGTCTGCATCCACCGGACCTTCGTCGTCCCCGTCCGGCTTCGCCTTCGGACGGCGAGCCTTCGTAGACGATGAGTGCGCTACGCATGGCCAGGCCGTGGCGGCCGGGCCGGTTCGCGCGCGCTGTGGGTCCGCGCCGGCTTCGGCGCGGTGTACGGTGTCGTGATCTCGCCCGCAAACCTCGTGGCCGTGCCGGCGCTCGGCCTCACGCCGCCGGCGTGGGAGTTCCCGCTCGAGACGAGCGTTCGCGGCGTTAGCTACGACATCGCATACGGCATCGCGCTGGAATCGCAAGCGCCATTGCTGCGCCTGCACGACGACGCGCGATGGCCAAAGCCGGCCGCCTGCGCCGTGCCGATGGTCGCGCACTCGCAGAACCAGATCGTACGCCGCTGATCGGGCGGCGCCGGCTCTCATACTGCTTACGGTCTCGTTCTCGAAGCGCGCGCACACGTGCTTCGAATGCCCGGCGACCGATCGAGGCGTCGTCGCCGAAGTCGAGCCTGATGTCGGTCTCGCCGTGCGCCATACGAATGCGAGCGAGCTGGCGGAGGTAGATCACCTGGTATGCGGCATCCAGGGTGAGGTACTCGCGCACATCGTCGCGGCCGCCCCCGGTGCGTCGAATCATCGGAATATTGGTAATGACGAGCCGTACGCTGGGCCCGAGTTCCTTCGTTTCCGTCGTCAACACATCGGTTGAGATGATCGGATCGGTCATGTAATTCACGATCGCTTAGATCGTGTGTACCGTCACGGTGTAATGGCGCCGGTCCCAGCTCACTTTGACTCGAATCCGACGCTTGGCCGATATCTTACCCTCGAAGTTGATTCCGACCTGCCTGGAGCCATAGGCATCGACGTCCTTCGACGCCGGTTTGCCGTAGCGGACGACGTCTACAATGGCTTCGATCGCGATCGACTCGTCTCCGGCGGCATCGTCCGCATGGTGTCTGATCTCCAGCAAACGTTCGGCGGCGGCAATTCGAATGAGCGCGACTTCACGGCGCGTTACCTTTGAAGTCCACAGATCGAATGCGTCTTCGATCGATCGGATAGCAAGCACATCCTCGCGCGTCGGCACGAAGACGAGCATCGCAGCCCGTCATGCTCGCCTCATGACCGGGATGTTACCCCGCGGTGAACTGCTCGTCTTTCAGCGGTTCGCCGGGCGTAAGATCGCGCAGCCCGTCGTGCCGGTGCCGAGCACGCGGCGCTCGCTGTCGTAGAGCTTCGCTTCGGCGACCGCGGTCGAGCGACCGACGTGGATCACGGTCGCTTCGCAGCGGACGGGTCCGGTGTCTTTGGTGATGCCGCGGATGAAGCGCACTTGGACGTCGGTCGTGGTGTAGCCGACGCCGTGCGGCAGCGTCGTGTGGATCGCGCAGCCCATCGCGGAGTCGAACAGCGTGAGCGCGAAGCCGCCGTGGACGACGCCGATCGGGTTGTAGTGCTCTTCGCCGGGGTAGCCTTCGAACACGACGCGGCCTTCGTCGACCTCGACGATGGTGAAGTTCATGAGCCGCGCGATGGGCGGCGGCGGGACGCGCCCGTCGCGCACCGCGCGAATGGCCTCGAGGCCGGACAGGTCCCGGAGGGAACTCGCGGAGGCGAGCGGGTCTTCCCAGGTGACGAGGCGCTCGCGAGTGACTTGCATCATGCAAGGAACTTCGGACCGCGACGTCGATGTCTCCTTCCAACGGAGGTGATCGCCCGTGGCCAAACGCCGCAGCTTCGAGGAGATGAACTGCTCGATCGCCCGCGCGCTCGACGTGCTGGGCGAGTGGTGGACGCTGCTCGTGATCCGCGAGTCGTTCCGCGGCGTGCGGCGCTTCGACGGCTTCGTGGAACGGCTCGGCATCGCGCCGAACATCCTCGCCGCGCGCCTGCGCCGGCTCGTGGAGCACGGCGTGCTCGAGGAACGCGCGTATCAGGAGCGTCCGGTGCGCGTGGAGTACCGGCTCACCGCAAAGGGCCGCGATCTGTATCCGGTGATTCTAGCGCTGCTCGGCTGGGGCGATCGCTGGTACGCGGAAAACGGGCCGCCCGTCGTGATCGTGCACGCGAACTGCCAGCACCGCGCCGACCCGCAGTTCGTGTGCAGCCACTGCGGCGAGAAACTCGACCCGCGCCACACCCGCGCGATCCCAGGCCGCGGCGCGGACGAACCGGAGCCGAGCCTGGTCGCGCCGTCCAAGAACTGAGCGCGCCCGAGAACGCGGCTAGCCGGGTGGCAGCGCGTCGAGCGCCGCGCGGGTGCGTTCCAACTCGCGGCGGTAATCTTCGAGCTTCGCGCGCTCAGCCGCCACGACGTCTGCCGACGCCTTCGCCACAAAGCTTTCGTTCGCGAGTTTTTTCTCCGAGCGGGCGACCTCGGATTCCAGGCGCGCGATCTCGCGCGTGTAGCGTTCGCGCAGCTTCGCCGTGTCCGCGACCGCGCGCACGGCGAGGATGCGGTCGCGCAGGGTGCCGTCGCCGCCGTCGTAGCTCGTGATCTGCGCGCGCGCGAGCGTGGCGATCGGCTCGACGACGCCGCGTTCCGCGGCGAGCGACGCCGGGATCTCTACGCGCATCCAGTCCTTCGGCGCGATCGCCCATTCCGAGCGCGCGTTGCGGAGCTGATCGACCTTCTCGATCACCGCGCCGAACACGGCGGCGTCGTCCGGGAACGTCGGGATTTCCGCGAGATCGGGCCACGACGCGGTGACGATCGTCGCGCCGTCGTGCGGGAGCGTCTGCCAGATCTCTTCGGTGACGAATGGTGCGATCGGGTGCATCGCGCGCACGAACGTGTTGAGCACGAACGACAGCACCGCGGCGCGCGTCTCTTGCTGGCCCTCGGCCTTCGTCGCCTCGACGTACCAGTCGCACAGCGTGTACCAGCCGAACTGCAGCAGCGCATCGGTCGCGACGCCGAACGCGAACCCGTCGTACGCGCGCTGCACCGTCTCGACGCAGCGGTGCAGCTCGGTGAGGATCCATTTGTCCGCGAGCGTAAGCTTCTCGCGCCGCGGCAGCGCGCCGCCGCGCGGCAATCCCTCCGGCAGCGCGCAGGTGTACCGCAGCGCGTTCCACAGCTTGGTCGCGAAGCGCTTCGCCTCGTCGCAGTAGCGCTCGTCGAAGCGCAGCTCCTGCGATTCGAGCCGGAACTGGCGCAGGATGCCGAAGCGCGTGCCGTCGGCGCCGTACCTCGGCACGAGGTCGCTCATCGGGTCGATGGCGTTGCCGAGCGACTTCGACATCTTGCGGCCGTGCATGTCGAACACGAGCGGGGTGACAAACACCGTCTCGAACGGCAGCTTGCCGGCGAACCGCAGCCCAAGCATCACCATGCGCGACACCCACAGGAAGATGATGTCGCGGCTGGTGACCATCACCTGATTGGGATACCAGTGTTCCAGCTCGGGCGTCTGATCAGGCCAGCCCAATATCGAGAACGGCCATAATGCGGAGCTGAACCAAGTGTCGAGCGTGTCGGGATCGCGCCGGAGCTCTTCGGTGCCGTAGCGCAGCCGCGCGATGCGGCGCGCCTCCCCTTCGTCGTGCGCGACCACCACGTCGTCGTTCGGCGTGTACCACACCGGCAGCTGATGGCCCCACCACACCTGGCGCGAGATGTTCCAGTCGCGGATGTTTTCCAAGCCGGCGGCGTAGGTGCGGCCGAACCGTTCGGGCACGAAGCGCAGCGCACCGCTGCGGTACGCTTCGAGCGCGGGCTTGGCGAGCGGCTCGATCGTCACGAACCACTGCAGCGACAGCAGCGGCTCGATCACCGCGTGCGTGCGCGAGCTGAGCGGCAGCTTCGTGACGTACGGTTTTTCTTCGACCAGCGAGCCCATCAGGCGCAGATCGTCGACGATGCGCTTGCGCGCGTCGAAGCGGTCGAAGCCCACGTAGGCATGCATCTTCTCCGCCTGCGCGTCGATCGGCGCGCGGCGTTCGGGCGTCTCGTCGTAGCGCCAAATCGGCGCGGCGACGCGGCCGTCGAAGTCGATCACCGTCGGCATCGGCAGATCGTGGCGCCGGCCGATCTCGTAGTCGGTTGCATCGTGCGCGGGCGTCACCTTGACGGCGCCCGTCCCGAACGCCGGGTCCACCGCCTCGTCGGCGATCACCGGGATCGCGCGGTCGACGATCGGCAGCACCACGTTCGTGCCGATGAGGTGCGCGAAGCGCTCGTCGCCGGGGTGCACGGCGACCGCGACGTCGGCGAGATACGTCTCCGGCCGTGTCGTCGCGATGACCAGGCCGTCGCCGCCGTTCTCCGCGAGATAACGGATGTGCCAGAGGAACGTGTCGCGCTCTTCGTCTTCGACCTCAGCATCGGAGAGCGTCGACTGCGCTTGCGGGTCCCAGTTCACCAACCGCGTGCCGCGGTAGATCAGCCCGTCCTCGTACAGGTCGACGAACACCTTGGTGACGGCGGCCGACAAGCCGGCGTCCAGCGTGAAGCGCTCGCGCTCCCAATCGGGGCCGAATCCCAAGCGCTGGAATGCTTCGTTGATCTCACCGCCGTACTGCTCGCGCCAGCGCCACGCGCGCGCGAGATACGCTTCGCGCCCGAGCGACTCGCGCGTTGCACCTTCCTTCGCGAGCTCGCGGATCAGCACGGTCTCGGTGGCGATCGCCGCGTGATCCTGGCCGGGCAACCAGTCCGCGTTCTCGCCGAGCATGCGATGATAGCGCGTCAGGACGTCCTGCGGCGTGTACGTCGAGCCGTGGCCGAGGTGCGCGCGGCCGGTGATGTTCGGCGGCGGCATCGAGATGATGAACGGCGGCCGCGCGGGATCGGGCTCCTCGTGGAAGACGCCCGCCGCCAGCCAGCGCGCGTAGAGCCGCGGCTCCGTCTCGGCGGGGTCGTAGTTCTTCGGCAGCTCGGGTCGGGCGCTCGTGGTCACCTATCTACTGTACCGAACTGTGTCACCCCGAGCCTGTCGAAGGGTGGCCGCGACCGTGGCTGTTACGCCCGCCAGCCGTACAGCCACTCGACGTGGGCGAAGTCGTCGTCGCGGCGGGCGGCCAGCATGGTGTCGCGCAGCGTCGCGCCGACGTCGCCCACGTGCCAGATCTCGCCGAACAGGCGCGCACTGTACTGCACGCGCGCCGTGCGCAGATAACGCTGGTCGCGGTAGGCGAGGAACGCCGCGGCCGGATCGTCGTGCGCGGCGAGCGCGTCGGCTAGCACCACTGCATCTTCGAGCGCTTGGCATGCACCTTGCGCGAGGTACTGCAGCATCGGGTGCGCGGCGTCCCCGAGCAGCGCGAGCCGTCCGCGGCTCCAGTTCGCGATCGGCTCGCGATCGTACATCGTCCACCGGCGGTCGCGGCTGATGCGCGCGATGCCGGCCTGCACGGGCGCGCAGCCGACGGCGAAGCGCGCGTCCAGCTCGTCCGGCGTCCCCCAGTCGTCGGAGTCCGGGCGGTAGCGGTCGCTGCGAAACACCGCGACTTGGTTGAACAACTGCCCGCCGCGGATCGGGTACTGCACGAAGTGCAGCGCCGGCGCGGTCCACAGCGTGACGTCGTCGAGCCCGGCGCCTTCCCACAGCTCGGCCACCGGCAGCGTGCCGCGGTACGCGACGTACTGCGCGGCGAGCGGTTCGCCGTCGTCGTGCACGAGCTTGCGTAAGCGCGACCGCAACCCGTCCGCAGCGACGGCCGCGATCCCGTGGTGCACCGTGCCGTCGGCGCAGATCGCGCGCACGCCGTGCTCGTGCTCTTCGACATCGACCACTTCGCGCGACGGCGTCAGCTCGATGCGCGCGTCGGCACGACATGCGGCGAGCAGCACGTCGAGCAGATCGCCGCGGTGCATGACGACGTACGGGTGTCCGTAATGCGCGCGAAATGACTCGCCGAGATCGAGCGCGGTGACCTGCGCGCCGCTCCGCGCGTCGCGCCAGACGAGCCGGCGCGGGAAAACGGCGTACGGCGCGATCGCGTCCAGCACGCCCAGGCGCGCGAGTGCATGCGACGCATTCGGCGCGAGCTGCAAGCCCGCGCCGATCTCGCCGAATCGCGCTTCGCGTTCGAGCACGCGCACCTGGCGCCCGCTGCGCGCGACGGCGAGCGCAGCGGCAAGCCCGCCGATCCCGCCGCCGGCGATCAGCAGCGGGAGCGGTTTCATGCGATCGGCTTGAGTCCCGTCAGCTGCGTGCGTTCGTCGGCGACGCGCACGCCGAAGTGGTACGACAGCATCCCGCCCAGCCAGCCGGATGCGCCCAGCAGGCTCAGCGCGAGCAGCGAGAGGCCGATCTCATTGCCCGACACCGCGGCGTCGCGCGTGCCGGTCGCGTGCAAGCGCCGCTCGCGCTGCGCGAGGTTGATCGAGTACAGCGCCATGCACGTCACGTTGAGCGCGAGGTGCGTCGTCGCGGTGACGCCGGCGGCGCTCTTCTTCGGAATTTTCAAATAATCGAGGAAGCCAAGGAACGCAGCGCCGGCGCCGCCGATGAGCCCGGTTTTCACCAGCTCGGCGCTGCCGCGCGCGAACACGCGCGGTTCGTCGCTGCGCTGCGACGCGACGTCGAAGAGCAAGCTCGCCACCCACGTGCCGATCGGGACCGTCACGGCGATCGGGTGGAAGGGATGACCGTACGGGCCGGCGATCGGCGTCGCCGGCTCTTTGATCCGTTGCAATTCCGCGCTCGTCGTGCCGTTGGTCGACGCGTGCACCGCGCTAGATCCCGTCGCCATCGGCGCCTTCTTCTTCAGCATCCGTCGTGTTGCCGGCCGGGCCGTACGTCGGCGCGGCGCCGCCTGCGCTCTTGCCGCCGCTGCTCTCGCCGCCGCCGCTCGCGTCCGCGCTGAGGTCTTCCACGCCTTGCACGGTTGCCGTGTTGCGCTGCGTCAGTGCGGGCTCTTCGCTGGTGCCGGCGTCCGGCACGCCGCTGCTGTCGTCGTTCGTCATGCGTCGTCTCCGTTGCCCGCAGTTGGTCCCGGCGCATTCCCGATCGTCTCGCCGTACGCCGCCGTTTGGCCGAATCCGACGCGCGGCAGCGTCGTGCCGGTGCCGTCGTCGTTGCCGGCCGGCAGCGTCGGATCGCTCTGCGCGCCCAGCGCGGCGTCCATCGTGCCGCCGCGGCCCGTCTGGTCCACGTCGACGTCGTCCGCCAGGCCGATCGGGTCGGTGTCTTCGCGATCGGCCGGCGACGCTTTGGCCTCGCCGCCGCTGCCGAGATTCGTCATTCCGGTATCCATGCCCGAGGGTGTACCCTCACTCGATGCGCGCCACGAACGCCGGCAGCTCGTGCAAGCCGGCGAGCGTCGTCTCGGGCGCGGGCGACAGCGTTTCGGCGGGGTTGCCGCCGCGATTGCACCAGGCAACGCGGAATCCGAACGCCACGGCGCCCCACGCGTCCCAGGCGTTGGACGAGACGAACACGATCTCGCCGGGCGCGCACGCGAACCGCGCGGTCGCCAGCGCGTAGACGCGGGGATCGGGTTTGTACGCGCGCACGCTGTCGACCGACAGGACGTCGGCGAGCAGCTCGCGCACGCCGGCGTGCGCGAGCGCGGCGTTCGCGGACGACGGCGTGCCGTTCGTCAGCACTGCCAGCGGGATGTCGCGGGCGGCGAGCGCTTGCAGGACCAGCGCGACGTCGCCATACGCAGGCATCGTGCGCCAGGCGTCGGTCAGCGCGCGCTGCACGCCGGCATTCAGCGCGACGTCGAATTGCGCGCACGTGAAGGCGAGCGCATCGGCGGTCAGTTCATCGAAGTCGCGATACACGTTCGCGAGCGTCGTGAGGAACGCGTACTCCAGCTGCTTGCGGCGCCATTCGGCGACGAACGGACCGGGATCCCGAACGCCCGCCGCGGCGCAGTGCATGCGCATCGAGTCGATGGCGAGCAGTGTCCCGTAGAGATCGAAGACGACGGCGGCGATGCGCACGGTCAGGTTCGCCCCGCGATGGTGCGCTCGAGAAACCGCAGCAGGCGCGTCAGCGGAAAGTCTTTCTCGACCAGCGGCTTGGTGAGCACCGTGCGCAGCCCGAGGAACTTCGCGCCGAGCACGTCGGTGAAGAGCTGGTCGCCGATAACGACCGTCGCCCGCCGCGGCGTCCCGAGCAGCCTGAGCGCGCGCAGAAACGCGAACGGCAGCGGCTTGAGCGCGTTGGGCACGACGGGGATGCCGAGCTGCGCGCCCACCGACGCGACCCGCTCGGTGAAGTTGTTCGAGACCAGTACGAGCGCGAAGCCGCGGTCGCGCGCAGCGGCGACCCAGTCCGCGACGCCCGGGGCGAGCTCCGGCTGCCGGTAGGCGCACACGGTGTTGTCCAGGTCGACGACGATCCCGCGCATCCCGCGCGCGGCGAGCTCGTCGAGGGACACGTCGGGCAGCGTGTCGGCATGATGGTCGGCGCGGAACCTCTCCACGCTATCCCCGGTTCCGTCCACAGCTCGCTCACCCCGCTCGCAGCACAGCCGGAAACCGCCTGCTTGCGGCCGTCCACCGGCATCCACGGAAAGTTCGCACCGTCCACGCGAGATGCACAAGGTATCCCGAACATCTTGTGTCCTAATCCGCCACGAGGTACAATATCTGGTACAGTCCGGACGGAACGTACACAAGACATTGTGTTCGGCCCGCTCTTCGGCACCGCGGAGACTTGACGAAACCGAACAAACGTTCGATACTTCGAAGCCTCCGCCATGTTAACTTCGCGACCCATGAGGCAGCCGGAATGAAGTTCTCGCGCATCTACTCGGCCCCCGGTGACCCCTACGCCGGAATCGGCTTCGAACCGCGCACGTCGCGGATCGTCAACCCCGACGGCAAAGTCGTCTTCGAGGCCAAGGACATCGCGATCCCCACGGGCTGGTCGCAAGTCGCGACCGACATCCTGGCGCAGAAGTACTTCCGCAAGGCCGGCGTCCCGGACAAGACGGTCCGCGTCGAGGAAGAGGGCGTCCCGGAGTGGCTGTGGCGCTCGGAGGCTGCGGACGACGCGAAGTTCGGCATGGAGAACGACGCGCGCCAGGTCTTCAACCGCCTGGCCGGCTGCTGGACATACTGGGGCTTCAAGCACGGCTACTTCGACAGCGAGTTCGAAGCGCGCGCCTACTACGACGAGATGTGCGCGATGCTGGCACGGCAGATCGGTGCCGCGAACTCACCTCAGTGGTTCAATACCGGATTGCATTGGGCGTACGGGATCTCGGGCCCGGCGCAAGGCCACTATTACGTCGATCCGAAGACGGGCGAGCTCGCGGAATCCACTTCCGCATATGAGCATCCGGCTCCCCATGCGTGCTTCATCCAGAGCGTCAGCGACGATCTCGTTAATGAAGGCGGCATCATGGACCTGTGGGTTCGTGAAGCGCGCATCTTCAAATACGGAAGCGGCACGGGTTCGAATTTTTCGAAGATCCGCGGTGAGGGCGAGAAGCTCTCCGGCGGCGGCACGTCCTCGGGATTGATGTCGTTTCTGAAAGTCGGCGATCGCGCGGCGGGCGCGATCAAATCCGGCGGCACGACGCGCCGCGCGGCCAAGATGGTGTGCCTGGATCTCGATCATCCGGACATCGAAGAGTTCATCACGTGGAAGGTCACCGAAGAGCAGAAAGTCGCCGACCTAGTCACCGGATCGATCACGAGCGAGAAGCACCTCAACGCGATCATGAAAGCGGCGAACGATGCGTCGTTGCCGGAGTCGGCGCGTCTCGATCCCGCGCTTAACCCCAATCTCAAGGCGGCGATGCGCGCGGCGCTCGGCGTCGGCATCCCGCAGGCGAGCATTCAATACGCGCTCGACTACGCGAAACAGGGCTACAAAGAACTCACGATCGAGACGTACGACACGAACTGGGATTCCAAAGCGTACGCGACCGTCTCCGGCCAGAACTCGAACAACTCCGTTCGCATCCCGAACGAGTTTTTCGCGCGCCTGGACGCGGGGCAGAGTTGGGATTTGGTTCCGCGGCGCAAGGACGGAAACCCAAAACCGAAGATCGTGCCGACCGCGGACCTTTGGGAAAAGATCGGCCTCGCAGCATGGCAGTGCGCGGATCCTGGATTGCAATTCGATACGACGATCAATGAATGGCATACGTGCCCGGTTGATGGGAGAATCAACGCAAGCAACCCGTGCTCCGAGTACGTCTTTTTGGACGACACCGCGTGCTTCGCGCCGGAAACGCGAATCAGCACGCCGCACGGGCTCCGCACGGTCGCTGATCTTTTTTCGTCGCAGGAAGCCGGCGAACGCGTGATGGTAACGACGGATATCTACGGCGAGCATGACGATCGTCGCTTGACGGCATATCGGCGCGCATTCGTCACGAAGGTCGGCAAACGTCAGGTTTTCCGGATGACGCTCAAAGACGGTCGCGTTATCCGCGCCACCGGTGATCATAAGTTCCTGACGTCCAACGGCGACTGGAAGCGGCTCGACAATCTCAACGCCGGCACAGACCGCATCGCGATTCGCGAGAGCGGCGACACTGTCTCATTTTCCTCCGACCCTCTGGAAGCGAAGCGCTGGCAGATGCTCGGATGGCTGACTGGTGACGGCGTTTTCAGCAAAGACACGGTCGCGCTCGTCTTCGGGCCGACCGAGAAGATGACCGCCGACACGATGACGGCGGAGCTCAACGGCCTCAAGACGATCGCCGCCGGTTTCGCATCACAAACGTTTCCAGCCTCGATGCGGACGTCGAGCATTTATACGCAGCGCACCGGCGTCATGCAAACGGGCGCATCACAGGCGTCTCTCGTGGCGATGCTTGAAGACAACTATGGATTTACGCAGGGCATTGCAACTGCGAAAAACGTGCCGAGCGCGATCCACGGCGTCGCGAACGACCTCAAGATTGCATATCTGCAGGGCCTGTTCTCAGCTGACGGCTCGCTCCGTAAAGAGCCTGGGGCGACGGAGAAGAACGTCATGCTCGCCTCGTCGTCGCCCGCTCTGCTGCGGTCGGTTCAGCTACTGCTATCCGACCTCGGGATAACGTCGCGGCAGACTTGGACGCATCCCGAGGGCCGTAAGAACCCGCAAGGACAGCTGCGGATCTACAATCAGCAGGCGCGGAAGTTCCTGAGCCTGATCGGCTTCCCGTGCTCGCCGGAAAAAGACGCCGAAGCGCGCCGAACGCTCGACCGACCCTTCATGGGCGCACTCAAGAATCCGCGGGCCCCGAAGGTCGTCTCGATCGTGCCCGACGGCGAAGAGACGGTCTACGATGTGACCGAGCCTGTGACGCACTCCTTGATCGCGGAAGGCATGATTGCACACAACTGCAATCTTGCATCGCTCAACCTGGTGAAGTTCCTCGACCAGTCGGGGCATTTCGATCCTCGACGCTTTGCAGAAGCGTGCCGCATCTGGACGTTCACGCTCGAGATCAGCGTTCTCATGGCGCAATTTCCTAGCCGAATCATCGCGCAAAAGTCGTTCGAATTCCGCACGCTCGGCCTTGGCTATGCGAATCTCGGAACGATGCTCATGCATCTCGGGCTTCCGTACGACTCGGACGAAGGCCTCGGCTGGTGCGCGGCAGTCTCAGCGCTCATGACTGGGGCCGCATATAAGACGTCCGCAGAAATCGCGCGCGAGATCGGACCGTTCCCGAAATACGACGCGAACGCGGAGCACATGGGCCGCGTGATGCGTAATCACCGACACGCCGCATATGCTGCGCAGGCGGACGAATACGAAGAGCTCACGATCAAACCGATCACGCACGCACCAACGCTGTTCACGCAGGAAACGTGGGAGCTCGCGCGATCGATGTGGGACCATGCGCTCGCAATTGGTGAAGTCGCAGGGTATCGCAATGCGCAAGTCTCGTGCATCGCGCCAACTGGCACCATAGGGCTTGTAATGGATTGCGATACAACCGGCATCGAGCCGGACTTCGCGCTGGTGAAATTCAAGAAGCTCGCCGGCGGCGGCCACTTCAAGATCGTCAACCAATCGGTCGAGCCCGCGTTGCGGCGGCTCGGCTACAACAACGAGCAGATCGCTGCCATCGAGACGTTCGCCAAAGGGACGAACACGCTCGAAGGGACGCCGCACATCAACAAAGCGACACTGCGCGCGAAGGGCTTCGACGACGCGACGATCGCAAAGATCGAGTCGCAGCTTCTCGGCGCTTTCGAAATCGGCTTCGTGTTCAACCAGTATGTGCTTGGCGAAGAGTTCTGCCGCGAAAAGCTCGGCATGACCGACGCGCAGCTCAAGGACTGGAATCATTCGATCCTGCGCGACACGCTCGGGTTCACGCAGTCGCAGATCGAAGAAGCATCCGACGTGATCTGCGGTCGCATGACGCTCGAAGGAGCACCGTTCCTCAAGGAAGAGCACCTGCCGGTGTTCGACTGTGCTACCCCGTGCGGCAAGCATGGCGCGCGTTTCATCCGTCCGCTGGCGCATGTCGACATGATGGCAGCCGCGCAGCCATTTATTTCTGGCGCAATCTCAAAAACGATCAACATGCCGCAGACGGCGACGATCGCGGATGTCAAGGAGGCATACCGCTACGCCTGGGAACGGATGATCAAGGCGGTAGCACTCTACCGCGACGGCTCGAAATTGTCACAGCCGCTTGCGGCTAGCTACGACGTCGGCGGACCGGAGGAAGCCGACGTTCCGCTGACCGCGTACGACAGCCCCGTGCGCGTCGCGGAACGTGTGGTCTACCGCTATATCGCGAAGCGCCGGCGGATGCCGGACCGCCGCGGCGGTTACACGCAGAAGGCGACGGTCGGCGGTCACAAAGTCTACCTGCACACCGGCGAGTACGAAGACGAATCGCTCGGCGAGATCTTCATCGACATGCACAAGGAAGGCGCCGCCTTCCGCAGCCTGATGAACAACTTCGCGATCGCGGTGTCGCTGGGGCTGCAGCACGGTGTCCCGCTCGAGGAGTACGTCGACGCGTTCACGTTCACGCGCTTCGAGCCCAACGGACCCGTGGTCGGCCACAAGAACATCAAGATGGCGACGTCGATCCTCGACTACATCTTCCGCGAGCTCGCCGTCAACTACCTCGGCCGCTACGACCTGGCGCAGGTGCAGCCGTCGCAGTCGGTCGACGCCATGGGTCCGGAACCGGAATATGTTGCCGAAGAGCTCGGCGACGTGCACTACGTCTCACCGACCGCGCTGGGGCCGAAGGCCGCCACTCCGAGCACGCCGGCGATCGCCACGCGCGTTCCGGAACCGGTCGGCGCGATCGCCACAGCGCCGTCCCAACCGGCAGCCGGCATGGTCGTGAAGGGGCAAATCGTCGCTGCGAAAGCACGGGAAGCGATCGCGAAGGGCTACGCGGGCGACGCCTGCACGCAATGCGGCCAGTTCACGCTCGTGCGCAACGGCACATGCCTGAAGTGCGACAGCTGCGGCACGACGAGCGGCTGCAGTTAATATCGCGTCGAATACGACCGCGGTGCATCCGCCGGTCTGACGGATGGCGCGACGGTCTCACGACAAGGGTTCGCGATCGGGAAACCGGTCGCGATCCCTTCTCGATGTCCGCAATGCCGACGGTAGTCACGCGCCAGAGAGGACTGCATCTTACAGGCAGTCAAGCACGGCCGATGGAGATTCACGCTGTTGTAACCGACAGCGCACCGGACGCGCTCGGACCGTACTCGCAGGCGATTCGCTACGGCGACATGGTATACGTGTCGGGTCAGTTGCCCGTCGTTCGCGCGACCGGAAAGCTGATCGACGGCGGGATTCGCGAGCAGACGCTACAGCTGTTCGAAAACCTCCGCGCCATCCTCGAAGCCGCCGGCAGCTCCCTCGAGAACGTCGTAAAGGTGACCGTCTTCATCGCGGAATGGAACGACTTTGCCGCGTTCAACGAAGCCTATTCGGAGTGGTTCGAAGCGCCCTTTCCGGCGAGATCGACGATCCAGAACTCGCGGCCAATGAACGCGCTCGTCGGCGCCGACGTGATCGCCGCGATTCGCACGCCTTGATCGACGATTCACCGAGCGTCGATTATCTCGAAGCGGGGTCATCCGGTCCCGCGGTGATGCTCATCCATTCCAGCGTATCCGGTGCGCGACAGTGGCGCCGGCTGATGGACGAGCTGAAAGATCGATACCGTGTTCGAGCCGTAAACCTCTACGGATACGGCAAAACGCCGCCGTGGCCGACGGAAACGCCGCAGTCGCTCGACGATCAAGCGCGTCTTGTCGAGGCCGCGCTGCCCGCGGGCGCCGACCAGATCCACCTTGTCGGTCATTCGTTCGGCGGGTCGGTCGCAATGAAAGTCGCGGCGCGACAGAGACATCGCGTCGCGACGCTCGTCCTGCTCGAGGCGAACCCGTTCTTTCTCCTCGCGCAAGCCGGCTGTATCGATGCATTCGCCGAGGCCATGGAACTGCGCGATTGCATCAAGCATTTTGGAGCGCTCGGTGAGTGGACGGTTGCAGCCGAACGATTCGCCGACTATTGGACCGGCGAAGGGACGTGGCGCGACATGTCGTCCGAGCGGCGAACCGCCTTCGCAGAAGCGCTCAAACCGAATTTCCACGAGTGGGACGCGGTGCTGAACGAAACGATATCGCTCGACGATTGGGCCACCCGGCTGCCGCCGGCTACTCTGCTGGTGTGCGATCCAGGCACCGTCCGGCCTATACGGGAGCTCAACGCACTCCTGCGCAGGTCTCGTCCAGACTTGGCGTACGAAGAGGTGCCGGGAGCTGGACACATGGCACCGCTGACCCGCCCGGATATGATAAATCCCCTGGTCGCTTCATTCCTGGACGACCGACGTTAGCACGCCCGACGGCGACTGGAAGGCAGCCGGAACGTCGCCGTCTAGCGTGACCTGATACGTGCGGGGGGCCTTACCAAACCTCGCAGCGCTTGGCACGCACCATCGCGGACGTCGCGGGGCAGGAGAACGCATGCGCGAACGGCGGAAAATTTGAAAGCGTCCCGATCACGCGCCATTTGTTGAGCGGATGCGGATCGGTGTTCGCAAACATCTGGGCGAATTCCGGGCGGACGGCCCCTACCCAAATTTGGGCAAAGGCGAGAAAAAAACGCTGTTCGGGCGTATAACCGTCGATCTTCTTGTGTGCCTTATACTGTGCGGTGCGTTGGAATGCCCGATAAGCGAGCGTTAGTCCGCCCAGGTCGGCGATTGCCTCACCCTGCTCGAGCTTGCCGTTGCCTTTTGTCCCCGGGACGACCTCGAAGTTGCTGTATTCATCGATGATACACTGGGCGCGCGCGTCGAACGCGGTGCTATCCGCCGCCGTCCACCAATCGACTTGATTTCCGTTCGCATCAAACTTGCGGCCCTGATCGTCGAATCCGTGCGTCATCTCGTGACCGATCGCCGCGCCGATCGCGCCGTAGTTAATCGCGTCATCCGCATTCGGGCTAAAGAACGGCGGCCGCAAGATACCGGCAGGAAGCGAAATCTCGTTATTCGCGGCGCTGTAGGACGCGTCGACCGTCGGCGGGGTCATGGACCAAATCGTGCGGTCCGTCGGCTTGCCGATGCGCCGCTTTTTGCGATCCGCGTCGAACCGCGCCGCCGCGAGGCGATTCGTAACGAATGGACCTTCGCTCACGGTCAGCGCTGAGTAGTCGATGAACCTATCGGGGTAGCCGACCTTCTTTACAAGCGCACCAAGCTTTTTTGCCGCGTACGTCTTCGTTTGCGGGCTCATCCACGTGAGTTTCGGAATGTCGTCGCGCAGCACGGTTTGTAGATTATCGGCGAGCGCAAGTGCCCGGGCCTTTGCGGACGGCGGAAAGTACTTCTTCACGTACACGGCGCCGAGGGCGTCGCCGAGTTTCTCATCGGTCGCCTCGACGCAGCGTTTCCAGCGCGGAAGCTGTTCCGTCACCCCTGCGAGCACGGACATCAGCTTGAAATTCGCATCGACGTAGCGCCTTGGGAGCGCGTCGCTGTACTCGCTGAGCAGCGACGTGCTGAAATACGATTTCCAAACGGCAACCGGCGTTGACGTCAAGGCGGCATCGTAGGCCGTGATCGACGCTGGTAGCGGCACGTTGAACGTCGTGTCCGGCGTCGGGAGATATTGCGAGAGATAGGTCGCCCACGCGACGTGCGGCGCGATCCGGCTCAAGTCGGCGACCGTCATCGGGTGGTACGTATGCGCCGGATCGCGCAAATCCACGTTCGCCGGGCGTGCCTTGGCGAATTGCGTTTCAAGCGCGACGACGGCTTGCGCATCGAGCTGTGACTGGGCGCTCGGGACGCCGCGGAACGTTTCCAGCGATGCGAGGTACTCGAGGTAGGCGGCTCGCACCGCTTTCGTGCGGTCGTCGTTATTAAGGTAGAGATCGCGGTCTTGCAGACCGAGCTGCACCGGGCTCACGAACAAGATCGTACGGCTCGAATCCTTGCGATCGGGCGCAGAGGCGTAGCGCCAGCCCACCGATGCCCCGAGCTGATCGAGCCGGACCGCTTCGGCGTTGACATCGTCGGTCGTCGCCATCGCGTCGATCCGCGCAAGTTCCGGCTTGAGCGGATCGATATCGGCCCGTTCGACGGCCGCTTCGTTCATGCACGACCGATAGAACGAACCGATCTTCTGCTCGTTGCTTCCGGGGGCGGACGTCGCGTTTGCGGCTGACGTCTCGAGGATGGCATGAAGCGCGTCTTCATTCTGGGCCTGAAGGATTTCGAAATTGCCCCAGCTCGGGTACGCTGCCGGGATCGGGTGCAGCTTGGACCAGTTGCCGGTGGCGAACTGGTAAAAGTCATCGCATGCTTTACATGTCCGGTCGATGTTTGCAAGGTCGAGACCCCGGTTGATCGTCGGTGTCGACGTACTGGTCGCCGATAGGCCGGCATTCATGGTAAGCAAGGCGGCCGCGACGACAGCCGCGACACGAAGGGCTAAGCGGCCGAAACGCATGAACACTCCTCGTGGGGCTGCGGTCTTTGCGTTGAATGCGGATGCACTAAGACACTTTGGCAACCCTCCCTGGCATTAACCAAAGTCGCATCCGGCACCCATGAGAAGTGATAGTTCGTCGTAAGCTGGCGCATGGCCGGCACATCGCGGCCGGTCAAGCGTCGAATGTCGTACGCCATCGTGTCATTTTTCGCAGCGGCGAGCCGCGATGCTTTCAACTCTCTTTTCGCTCACGTCGGCGCGCGCGCCGTCAATCCGCCGGTCCCAGCCGGCAGATGAACGGGTAGTTTGTGTCGTCGATGATCGGTTTGATTCCGAAGAAATCGTTCAAGACGGACTCCGCGGTACAGTAGGCGCCTTCCACCCATGCCTGATCGTTCGAGTACGCTTCGCCGACGATGAAGATGTCGGCATCCGCGCCTTCGATCAGCTGCGACGGCTTGCGGATCTTCTGCTGCACCTCGGCGATGTCGTAGTGCGCGGCCCAGGCGTGGTATCCGGCGTTGAACGGCGGCAGCGACCAGTCGATATACCGCGCCTCTTTCGGCTCGGGGACCGCATCGTAGTCGGAGTTCGGCCCGAAGTGCAATTCGGCGAGCTGCCGGCGCAGCATCTTCAGCATGCGGGCCGGCACTTTGCGCGGGCCGATCAGCGGCTGGACGTCGTCGACCAACGGGACCTCGCGCTGCTCGTCCGGGTTCAGCTCCAGCGCTTGCCAGAAGTCGGTGTACGCCTCGTCGTCATAGCTGGCGAGAATGCCGTAGATCGGCTCGCTCTTCTGGTCCTGGGCGTTGTTTCCGAAATAGACGACTTGGCGAATCGGCGTATCGGTCACGCTCGGCCCGATCGTGTTACGCAGCGCCGCGGCCAGGAGCTGCTGCTGCTGTTTCACCGTGAGCCGCTCTTCAACCAGCGCTTCAACCGCCGTGACGAAATCCGACGCGGCGGCGTACGGAACGTCGATCACTTTCTTCAGCGCGTCGAGATAGGCGTTCGGGAACCGCTCCTCCTTCTTCAGTGCCACGATCACGTCGGCGGTGACGACGTATCCGGTGATCTGCGGCGGGTACGTCGCGAGCTGCGTCCACCACGGCGAATCGAAGAACATCCCGATCTTGTAGGATGGCTGCATGATCGCCGATTCCAGATACAAGGTTACTCGGCGATCGTTGAGCACGTCGAGCCCGCCCGTGTGCGCGTAGCGCGTTCCGCGCGCGACCAAATCGAGCGCATGGCGCGGCATCGCGAGCCAGGCGGCGTCGGTCGTGCGCGTCTCGGCGGCCTTGTGCGGTTCGCTGCGTGTCGCGTAGCCGTAGTGGATCGTGCCGTCGCGTTGGAAGATCGAGTGGAGCCGGCAATCCGGCGCGTACCGGAAGTCCACGCCCTTCTGCTTCGCCAGCGCGATGATCGCTTCGAACAGTGCCGTGAACATTCCGGAGTAGCCGGTCGTCAGCGTCTTGTACTGCGTACCGGGCGTGAACTCGTTGTTGGCCTCGAGCGCGACCGCGGAGTTCCAGTTGATGACGTTCGAGGTGTAGCCGTTGCCATCGGCGGTGTAGCTGAAGCCCTCCGAGCCGAGCCGGTCGTACATCAGATTCCAGTAGCCGATGTTCTTGAGCGGATCGCCCTGCTCGAAGACCGACGACGAAGACAGCTGCGCGCTGATCGTCCCGTGCCGGTAGAACGCGTCCCACTCCGCGCGGGTCTGCGGCCCGGTCGTGCTCGTCACGGCGATCTCTTCGATGACGTTGAACCCGATGTCGGGCTGCGCCGCGGCGCCGTACCGGTCGACGTTGTACGGCGCCAGCGTCTTCGACGAAAAATCGTTGAGGTACATGTTCTTCGTGCGGAGGTAGAACAGCGGGTTGGTCGACTCGTTGAACGGCACGGAGTACTTGTCGAGCCCGAGCTCCGCGACGACGGTGGTGACGACGCGATGGCCGCCGGCCTTGCCGCCGTCGGCGTCGGGAGCGTTGCGATCCCACTCCGAGTAACGCATGCCGCCGAGCTCGACGTACGAATTCGTCTTGTCGTTTTGATAGTGCCACGTGCATACGCGAGCGCCCGGCTCGCGCGTCCCCGGGTGCTGCTTCGAGAAGTCGTACTTGCCCCAGTCGTACAGCTCGAGGACGTCGCCCTTGCCGAGCTGCTTGGACTTGAACGCTTTGTCCGCGACGGTGCCGTTCAGCAGCCGCCAAGCCGTGTACAGTCCGGCCGCGCCGGCGCCGAAAATCGAGTACGTCTTTTTGGCCATGTCGTCCGTCCTCAGTGGGTCAGCGTGCTGAATCGATCCGGCTGAAATATGTCGTCCCGGTGCGGAAGTGCGAAATGCCGAACGACGTCCGCCCGTCGAGCGCGAGGTCCGACAGAATCCGCCCCAGCAAGGGCACGAACTTCCCCGCCCAGCCGGTGGCGTAGATGACGACGTCGTCGTGGTTCGGCACGTGCGCGGGCGCGAAGTCGATCAAAAGCTCCTTGTCGGCGATCTTGCTGAGCGCGACCAGACACGTGGACGTGAATTGCGGTACCGGCTCGAGCCCGGTCATGTGGTCCCGCACCCACGCCGCGGTGAATCCTAGCTCGTCGGCGTTCGGCACGAACGTGCGCTGCTCGGGCGAGGTCAGCGGCTGGATGACGAAGTCGGACGCGACCCGGACGTACCCAGGATGGTCCCACGACACCTCAGGAAATCCGTAGAACTCGTTGCCGTTCGCGCTCTCGGGCTTCTGAAAGACGAACCAGGTCGGATACTGCATTCCGGGCTTCGTGATCTTGTAGTACGCGGACGCCATGTTCCAGTACGTTGCGGCGATGTGGAAGCCGAGCAGGTGGAAGACGCCGTTCGCATACGGTCCTGGTGTGATGACGAGCTTTTCCGCCGTGAACGTGCCCTGCGGCGTCGTCACCTCGAACGACTTCTTGCGCGGCACGATGCGCGTCACCGGAGCTTCGTAGAGCATCGTGACGAACGGCGACGCGAGGTTCCAGTCGTGCAGCGTCCGGATCGCGGCGCGCAGGTCGATGCTGGCGCCGTCGGGCTGAAACAGCCCGGTATAGGCCGGCGGCAGATCGGTGAAGTGGTACTCGCGCTCGATCTCGCGCGCGGTGAGCTTCGTATACGGAACCTTGCGCGCGTCGAGCGCCTTTTCGGCCTCGCCGATGTTGCCTTCCGACGTGTGGACCGTAGGGTCGCCGAACCAGAGCGTGCCGACCTTGTCCAAGAGC
>CAVRRP010000035.1:0-23705 GCA_963723635.1 Vulcanimicrobiota bacterium
TCGTCGTGACCGGCTTGCGCGCCGCCCAGCCCGGCGTTGTACTGTGCCGCGACGCAGCGGATCAGCGTGTCGCCCGTGTAGCCGTACGTTCCGTTCCAGTACGCGATCGCCGGCCGCAAGAACTCGGTGATCGCGTACGTCGCGTTCACCTGCGGGTCTTCCCAGTTGTCCGGCACGCTCGCCGTGAGCTGAAAGATCCCATGGCCGCCGTCGTCGGAGATGTAGTTCGCCGGCTCGAAGCCCATCGATTGAATCCAGCCCGCGACCTTGATCGTCTCCTGCCAGCCGTGCGCGTACAGCCAGCACGGCGGGAAGTCTTCCGCGACGGCCGCGGCTTCGATGGGGTCGCCGTAGGTCAGACCGCCGGGCAACCCGTTACCCGCAACATCGAACAGCATGCGGCGCGGCGTTCCTGCGTTCGACGGATGGGGCCTGCCCGGGCCGTTGGCCGCAAAGGGTGTCGTCGCGGCGCTCCTAAACACGGCTTCGTGCGGCTCGATAAGTTCTTGAAAGTGTCCCGGCTCGCGAAACGGCGCGCCGAGGCCAAGGACGGGATCGAGGCCGGACGCATCACCAAGGAAGGCCGTGCGCTCAAGCCCGGCTACGAGGTGAAAGCGGGCGACGTGCTCCTGCTCCACTACCGCACGAAGTTTCTCACCGTGCGCGTGCTGCTGGTGCCCGAGCGCGTGCTGCCGTCGCTCAAGCCGGCGGACCTGTACGAGATCGTCGAGGAACGCAAAGACGATCCCGTCGACTGGCTGCGGTGATGCTGCGCCTGCTGATCGCGGCGTTCGGCGGTTTCATGCTTTTCGGCAGCATCGTGCTGGTCACGCTGGCGTACGGCGGGATCCGGCACACCGACCTGTGCGCGGCGCGCCCCGAGATCGGCGACGTCGCCGGATTGTGGCCGCGCGAAGCCGGCGAGTTCCGCGACGCGATCGCCGGGCGAAGTACGTACCTCGCATCCGTCGACCACCGTGACGGCAATCGCATCCGCAGCGTGCGCGTCGAGCGCAACGTCGTGACCG
Source organism: Vulcanimicrobiota bacterium (assembly GCA_963723635.1). Taxonomy (GTDB): domain Bacteria; phylum Vulcanimicrobiota; class Vulcanimicrobiia; order Vulcanimicrobiales; family Vulcanimicrobiaceae; genus Vulcanimicrobium. The sequence continues at coordinate 1,029 of CAVRRP010000035.1, forward strand.
TCGCGCTGAACGGCCCGAATCGCTGGCGCACGCCGGAGACGCCGGGCGCGATCTGGCAGCTCGTGTACGCGCGCCACCACGGCGGCGTCGCGGGCACCGCCGGCTTGCCGTGCGTGAAGATCGACGTCGCCGCCGGCCGCACCGTTCAGCACTGGGCGTGGGCCGCGTCGGACTTGAACGTGCTGCGGTGAGCTGCGTTGACTGAGCGTTCGCGCTTGTCGGCGGACACCAAAGACGCGCTGGCGCGCGAGGTGCCCGCCGATCCTGGCGTGCGCGCGGCGCTGCGCAACGGGTTGGCGTACTACGGCGGCGGCGACGCCGGCGGCGAGCTTGTGTTTCGCACGCGGCGTTCGGCAGTCGCGCGGCTGGCGCGCACCCTGTTCGAGGACCAGCGCAGCGCGGCGCCCGTGCGGCGCGGGCACGACGCGCGCTTGTACAAGACGACGACGTTCGAGATCGACCTCGGGCCCGCGCCCGCGCCGCCGCCGCCCAAACCGCGCCGCCGCGACGAGCGGCGCGCGGAGCTGCGCGCGGCGTTCCTGTGCGCCGGTTCGGTCGCGGCGCCGCACCACGGCTACCATCTGGAGTTCGTCGCCGCCGACGCGGCGCGGGCCGACCGCATCGCCGCGCTGATCGCGGCTGAAGGCCTCACGCCGGGACGGATGGTGCGGAAAGGCCGGCCGGTCGTTTACCTCAAGGGCCTCGATGCGATCGTGACCGTGCTGGGCGCCGCGGGGGCGTCAGGCGCCGTGCTGCACCTGGAGGACGTCCGGGCGGTCAAAGAGACGAAGAACCGCATCCACCGCCTCGTGAACACGGAGGCCGCCAACGTCGTGCGGGCCGCGAGCGCGGCGGCCGCGCAGCGCGAGGCGATCCAATACCTCGCCGACGCCTACGGCTTGCGCAACCTCTCGCCCGCCCTGCGCGAAGCGGCCCAGCTCCGCCTCGCGCATCCCGACGAGACGCTCGCCGAGCTGGGTCGCCGCTGCCATCCCGCCGTGGGCAAGGCCACGATCAACGGCCGGCTCGCTTCGCTGATGCGGCTCGTGAAGCGGTTGCGCGGCGAGCGAGAGGAGCCGGAAGTTTCCTTCGCCTAAAGCGAACGGGATATGCGCATCGGTATCAACGGGTTCGGCCGGATCGGCCGCAATTTCGCCAAAGCTCTCCTGGAGCGGCATCCGGACGTGGAGATCGCCGCGGTCAACGACCTCACCAGCGCCGCCGAGTGCGCGCACCTCTTCAAGTACGACTCCAACTACGGCGCGTATCACGGCGAGGTCCGAGCGACGGCCGACGGGATCACCATCGACGGCAAGGCGATCCGCGTGCTGGCCGAGCGCGACCCCGGCAAGCTGCCGTGGAAAGACCTCGGCGTCGAGATCGTCATCGAGTCCACCGGCCTCTTCACCGATGCCGCCAAGGCGCGCGCGCACATCGACGGCGGCGGCGCGAAGAAAGTCATCATCTCCGCGCCGGCCAAGGGCGAGGACATCACCCTCGTGCTCGGCGTCAACGACGCGCACTACGACCCCGCCAAGCACCACGTGATCTCGAACGCGTCGTGCACGACCAACTGCCTGGCGACGGCCGTGAAGCCGATCGTCGACAACCTGGGCTGGGTGAAGGGCTTCATGTGCACGGTGCACTCCTACACCAACGACCAGAACATCCTCGACGCGCCGCACAAGGATCTGCGCCGCGCGCGCAACGCCGCGACGAACATCATTCCGACGTCGACCGGCGCCGCGAAGGCGCTCTATCTCACGATCCCGGAGGTGCAGGGAACGTTCGACGGGTTCTCGCTGCGCGTTCCGACGCCGACCGTGTCGATGATCTACCTCGTCGCTCAGACGAAGAAAGAAACGACGCGCGAGGAGCTCAACGCGATCCTGCGCGGCACCGCGGAGACCGAGCTCAAAGACTACGTGCAGTACACTGAGGAAGAGCTCGTGTCGAGCGACTTCAAGCAGAACCCGCACAGCTCCATCATCGACGGCAAGCTGACCAACGCGAACGGCGATCTCATCCAGATCGCGGCGTGGTACGACAACGAGTGGGGCTACTCGTGCCGGCTCGCCGACCTCACCCAGATCGTCGCCGCGAAGATTCCGAGCGCCGTTTAGTTGCCCCGCACCGGTTCGGTTGCCGTCGCCGCCGCGGTGCTCGCGGCGGCGACGTGCGTCCCGGGGGCCGCGGCGCCGCGCGCGTTCGCGTACGACGACGTCTTCCGCATCGTGTCCGTCGGTTCGCCGCAGCTCTCCCCCGACGGCCGGCGCGTCCTCGCCGTCATAACGCGCATCGACCGCGAACGCGACAAGCGCGTGCGCGACCTCGACGTGATCGACGTCGGGAGCGGCGCGCGCCGCACCGTGGAAAAGGCGCGCGCGGGTCTGTCGTCCGCGCGCTGGTCACCGCGCGGCGACCGCATCGCGTTCGTCGCCGACGCGCCGGTCAAAGGCAAGGACGCGCAGTCGCAGGTGTTCGTCGTCGCCGCGAACGGCGGCGCGGAACGGCGGGCGACGGACGCCGTCGAAGGCGTCGAGCAGTTCGCGTGGCGCCCCGACGGAAAGGCGCTCGCGTACGTCGCGCTCGACCCCAAGCCGAAAGCGACGGGTGACGCGCGCTTCGTCGACGCGTACCGCGTCGGCAACGATCCGGCGCTCGCGCACGGCGCCGCGCGCAGCGCGCGCGTGTGGCTGCAATTGCTCGCCGGCGGCAAGCCGCGACTGCTCACACCGGGCGACGGCAGCGTCACGTACGGCGAAGCCGAGTCGACGCTCTCCTTCTCACCCGACGGCACGGCGCTCGCCTACGTGCATGCGCCGACCGCGGTGCTCAACGATGCCGACGACGCGACGTCGTACCTGATCGACGTCGCGGCGGGCACGCAACGTCCGCTCGGCGCATCGAAGTCGCACGAGCACGATCCGCTGTTCTCGCCCGACGGCGCGCACGTCGCGTACCTGCACAGCGACGGCGACAACCAAGTGCATGCGATGCAGGCGTACGTCACGACGGCGCACGGCGGGCCGGGCACGGCGGTCTCGGCGGCGGTCGATCGCACGGTGCGCGACATCGGCTGGGAGTCGGGCGGGCGCGCGCTGGACTTCACCGTTGCGGACGGCACGGCGTACGTTCTGTACCGCGTGCCCATCGGCGGGACGCCGCAGCGCGTCGACCTCGGCGGCATCAGCGTCACGTCGGGGCTCGACGGTGCGCTCGGCAACGGCGGCGCGCTCGCCTTCGCCGGCTCGACGACGCAGCGTCCCGACGAGATCTACTACGCCGCGCCCGGCGTCGCGCCGCGCCGGCTGACGTCGTACAACGACGCCGTCGCAGGGCTCGCGCTCGGCGCGAGCGAGCGCATCACCTACCCGACGACGACGGGTGTCGACGGCGATGCGGTGCTGATCACGCCGCCGGGGTTCACGGCCGGGCGAACGTATCCGCTGGTGGTGCTGATTCACGGCGGCCCGACCTCCGCCTCGATCGAGACGTTCAGCACGCGCGCGCAGCTGATGGCGGCGCGCGGGTGGCTCGTGCTGCAGCCGAACTACCGCGGCTCGACCAACCGCGGCGAGAAGTATCAGCACGCGATCTACGTCGACACCGTCGACGGCCCCGGCAAGGACGTCCGCGCCGCGCTCGACGCGGTGAAGGCGCGCGGGATCGTCGACGCGAGCCGCGTCGCCGTGAGCGGCTGGTCGTACGGCGGCGTGATGACGACGTGGCTGATCACGCACTACCACGACTGGCGCGTGGCGGTGGCGGGCGCGCCGGTCACCGACATCCTCGCCGACTACGCGACCGCCGACGACATCGGCGCCGACCGCGAGCTGTTCCGCGGCTCGCCGTGGCTGGGCGACAATCGCGCCGACTACGTCGCGCAGAGCCCGATCACGTACGTGAAGGACGTCACCACGCCGGTGCTGCTGATGACCGACCGCGGCGACCAGCGCGTGTCGCCCGTGTCGGCGTACGAGTTCTACCACGCGCTGCGCGATCTCGGCAAACCGGTCGACCTGGTCGCATATCCGGTCGACGGCCACTTTCCGAGCGATCCGGTGCGCTCCGCCGACGTGAACCGGCGCTGGGTGAACTACATCGGCGAGCACTTCGCGCGGTAGCGGATGTGCACCGTTCTCGTATTGCTGCGGCCGGCGCATGGCTGGCCGCTGATCGTCGCCGCCAACCGTGACGAACGGCTCGACCGCGCATTCGACGCGCCCGGGCGCTGGTGGCCGCAAGCGCCCGAGATCGTTGCGGGACGCGACGTGCTCGGCGGCGGCAGCTGGTTGGGCGTGAACGACGACGGCGTCGTCGCGACGATCGTCAACGGCCTGCACCGCCTCGGCCCGCTCGAAGGCAAGGCGAGCCGCGGCGAGCTCGTGCTGCGCGCGCTGCGCGAGCCGGACGCCGCATCGGCGGCACGGTTCGCCGGCGCGCTCGCGCCCGAACGCTATCGCGGCTTCACGCTGCTGCTGGCCGACCGGCACGCGGCGTTCGCGGTGAGCAGCGACGAGCGCACGATCCGCGTCGAAGCGCTCGCGCCGGGACATCACATGATCACGCCCGAGGGAAGCGACGTCGCGTCGGCGCCGCGCTACGCCGCGCACTTCGCGGCGTTTCGCGATGCGCAGGCGCCCGAGCCCGCGTCCGGTGACTGGACGGCCTGGAGCGACATCTTGCGGCGCGCCGACGACGACGATCCGCATCGCGCGATGACCGTCGCGATGGGCGCCGAGCTCGGCACAGTGTGCAGCACGCTCCTCGCGCTCCCGGCCGCGCGTTCGGCGCCGCCGGCGATGCGCTTCGCCAACGGCCCGCCGACGCGGGTGCCCTACGAGCCGGTCGTCGCACCGTGGGATCGCGGCGCGCACGTCGAAAGGCGCTGACGCATGCATTTCAAGTCGCTCCGGGATGCCGAGGTGCGCGGCAAGCGCGTGCTGCTGCGCGAAGACCTCAACGTTCCGATGAAAGACGGCGCGGTCGCCGACGAGACGCGCATCACCGCCGCGCTGCCGACGCTGCGCTGGCTGCGCGAGCACGGTGCGAAGACGGTGATCCTCTCGCATCTCGGCCGCCCCGACGGCAAGCGCAATCCAAAATACTCGCTCCGTCCCGTCGCCGCGCGGCTCGCGGAGCTGCTCGGCGCCGAGGTGCGCTTCGTGGACGACTGCATCGGCGAAGCGGCCGTCGCCGCCTCGCACGCGCTGTCCGACGGCGGGTTCGCGCTGTTCGAGAACGTGCGCTTCCATCCCGAGGAAGAAGCGAACGATCCGGGGTTCGCGCGCGAGCTCGCGCGGTCGGGCGATCTGTACGCGAACGACGCGTTCGGCACCGCGCACCGCGCGCACGCGTCGACCGCGGGCGTCGCGGCATTTCTGCCGTCGTACGCGGGCTTTCTGATGGAAGCCGAGCTCGCGGCGCTCGCGTGGCTGACCGATCGCCCCGTGCACCCGTTCGTGTGCGCGATCGGCGGCGCGAAGGTCGCCGACAAGGTCGGCGTGTTCGAGAACCTGCTCGCGAAGGTCGACGCGTTCGCGATCGGCGGCGGCATGGCGAACACGTTTCTGGCCGCGCAGGGGATCAACGTCGGCCGGTCGCTGCGCGATCCCGATCTGTTGCCGGCGCAGAAGATCATCGCGCTGTCCCTGTCCAAGGGCGTGACGCTGCACCTCCCGACCGATGCCGTCGTCGCCGACGCGTTCGATGCCGACGACACCGCGCGCACCGTGCTGCTCGAGGCGGTCGGCGACGGGATGATCCTCGACATCGGACCCGAGACCGCGCGCGCGTACGCCGAGGTGCTCCGCAACGCTAAGACGATCGTGTTCAACGGCCCCATGGGCGTGTACGAGAAACCACCGTACCAAAACGGCACGCGCGTGGTGGGCGAAGCGATCGCGGAGGCGACGCGCAGCGGCGCGACGAGCGTCGTCGGCGGCGGCGACGCGGCGGCCGCGGCGCACGCGCTCGGCTTCGCGGACGCGATGACGCACGTGTCGACCGGCGGCGGCGCGACGCTGGAGTTCCTCGAGGGCAAGACCCTGCCCGGCGTGGCGGCGCTGGAGCGGTGATCACGCTGACGGAGCGCACGCCGTGAAAACGCGCAAGCCGCTGATCGTCGGGAACTGGAAGATGCACAAGACGATCGCGCAGACGCGCGCCTTCGTCGCCGACGTGCGAACGCGCGAGCTGCCGCTGGCGGACGTCGACGCGGTGATCTGTCCGCCGTTCACCGCGCTCGCGGCGGCGCACGACGCGCTTGCCGGTTCGGCGATCGGGTTGGGCGCGCAGAACATGAGCTGGGCGGACGACGGCGCCTTCACCGGCGAGATCTCACCGACGATGCTGGCGGAGTGCGGCGTGACGTGGGTGGTGATCGGCCACTCCGAGCGGCGGCATCTGTTCGGCGAGCTGGACTACCGCGTCAACGAGAAGGCGCGCGCCGCGCTGGCGCACGGGATCACGCCCATCGTCGCGGTCGGCGAGACGGCAGAGGAGCACGCAGCGGGGCAAGCGCGCGACAAGGTGTGCGCGCAAGTGCATGCGGCGTTCGACGGGCTGCCGATCGAAGAGCTCGCGCGGTGCGTCATCGCGTACGAACCGATCTGGGCGATCGGCACGGGCAACGCCGACTCGCCGGCGTCCGCGAACGACATCATGGGCCAGATCCGCGCGCTGCCCGGGCTCGACCACGCGCGCATCCTCTACGGCGGAAGCATGAAACCGGACAACGTCGGCGCGTTCATCGCGCAACCGAACGTGGACGGCGGGCTCGTCGGCGGCGCCAGCCTCGACCCAGCCTCGTTCGCCGCGCTGCTCGACGGCGCGCGCGCATGAAGAAGCGACCGTTCGTGCTCGCGATCCTCGACGGCTGGGGCACCAGCGCGTCGGCGCACGGCAATGCGATCCTCGCGGCGGACCTGCCGAACTGGACGCGCATTCTCGCGACGTACCCGAACACGCTGCTCGAAGCCAGCGGCGAAGCCGTCGGGCTGCCCAAAGGCGTGATGGGCAACAGCGAGGTGGGGCACATCAACATCGGCAGCGGCCGCGTCGTACCGCAAGGCGTCGTCGTGATCGACGAGGAGATCGCGAGCGGCACGTTCGGCCAAAATACAACGCTGCGCGCGTGCATCGACCACGTGCGCAAGACCGGCGGCACGCTGCACCTGCTGGGGCTGATCTCCGACGGCAAGGTCCACAGCTCGCTCGACCACGTCGAAGCGCTGATCGACGTGATCACCGAGGCGGCCGTCCCGCTCGCGATCGACGCGTTCCTCGACGGACGCGACACGCCGCCGCGCTCCGCGGCTACCTACCTCGCGCGCCTGGAGCAGCACCTCGCGAAGCATCACAGCACCGGCGCGATCGCGACGATCTCCGGCCGCTACTATGCGATGGACCGCGACAAGCGCTGGGACCGCACGCGCAAGGCGTACGACGCGCTGGCGAACGCGAGCGCCGACTACCGCTACCCGACCGCGCAGGAAGCGCTCGCGGCCGCCTATGCGCGCGGCGAGAACGACGAGTTCGTGCTGCCGGCCATCGTCGGCGAGCCGCGCCCGGTCCGCGACGGCGACGCGTGCATCTTCTTCAACTTCCGCCCCGATCGCGCGCGCCAGCTCACGCTCGCGTTCAGCGATCCGGCGTTCGCGCAGTTTCCGGTTCGCACATATACCGATTTGATGTTCGCGACGATGACGCGGTACGAGGAGAACTTCCCCAACCCGGTGCTGTTCGGACCGCGGCCGCAGTACCACGTGTTCGGCGAGATCGTCGCGAACGCGCAGATGACGCAGCTGCGCCTCGCAGAAACCGAGAAGTACGCGCACGTGACGTACTTCTTCAACGGCGGGCGCGAGGACGTGTTCCCGGGCGAGGACCGCATCTTGATCCCGTCCAACCGCAGCGTCGCGACGTACGATCTGGCGCCGGAGATGTCGGCGCACGACATCACGACCGCCGCGGTCGAGGACCTCGTGCACCGGCGGCACGACGTGATCGTGATGAACTACGCCAACGCCGACATGGTGGGGCACACGGGCGTGTGGGACGCGACGATCTCCGCGCTCGAAACGCTCGACGTGGCGCTGGGCCGCCTCGAACAAGCGACGATCAAAGCGGGCGGCATCCTCGCGATCACCTCGGATCACGGCAACGCCGAAGAGAAGATCGATCCCGACGGCAACCCGCTCACCGCCCACACGACCAACCCGGTCCCCCTCGTGCTGATCTCGGACAAACCGCTGGGCACGTTCGCAAGCGAAGGAAAACTGGGCGACGTCGCACCAACGCTGCTGCCGCTGCTGGGCCTCACCGTCCCCCCGGAGATGACGGGAACAAATCTGCTGGCGCCTGACCCCAATGTCACCCTGACCCTTCGACAAGCTCAGGGGTCGAAGGGTGCGCCACCATCGTGAAACGCAAGCGGCTCGAGGCCGCCGCTGACGTACTCCGCGAGAAAGCGGGCGGCGACATCGACTGCGCGATCGTCCTGGGCTCGGGCTTCGGCGCAGTGCTGCGCGACCGCATCGACGGCCACACCGTCGCGTACAAGAAGATCGACGGCATGCCGCTGCCCGGCGTCGCAGGGCACGCAGGCGAAGCGCACGTCGGCATGCTGCATGGCCGCCGCGTCGTCGCGTTCAGCGGCCGCTTTCACCTGTACGAAGGCCGCGCGACCGGGGAGGTGATTTTCCCGGTCGTCGTCGCCGCGCACGCCGGCGCGAAGACGTTCGTGCTGACGAACGCTGCCGGCGGCGTGAATCCGGACTACCGGCCCGGCGACGTGATGCTGATCGCCGACCAGCTCAACCTCACCGGCACGAGCCCGCTGATCGGCGCCGACCTCTTACCGGGCCAGAGTGCGCGCTTCGTCGACATGGTCGATGCCTACGCGCCGCATCTGCGCGAGCTCGCGCGCCACATCGCGGCCGAATACGCGATCACGCTGCGGGAAGGCGTGTATGCGGGGCTCGTCGGGCCGACGTACGAGACGCCCGCAGAGGCGCGCTACCTGCGCACGATCGGCGCCGACGCGGTCGGCATGAGCACGGTGCTCGAAACGATCGCGGCGCGCGCGCTCGGCCGCGACGTCGTCGGATTCTCGCTGATCACCAACGTCCACGGCACGGGCGAACCGACGTCGCACGAAGAGGTCCTCGCGGCGTCGGCGCGCAGCGCGGACGACGTCGCCCGCCTCGTCGAAGGCATCGTCGCAAACCTCTAGGAGATCCAATGAAGAACGAAACGGTCATCGGCGGCATCACCGTCGGCGGACAACCCTCCGTCGAGGAACTCACCTCGGGTCGCTTCGCGACGGTGGTGAACATCCGCCAGAGCGACGAGGACGGCAACATCACGAGCGATGCGCTCGCCGGCACGGCGACGGCCTACGCGCCCGTACCGTGGACGATCGGCACGGTGACGAACGACGACATCGTGCGCATCCGCGAAGCGGTCGACGCAGCCGCAGGACCCGTCCTGATCCATTGAGCGGGCGCGACGCGCGCTGCGGTCGCAGCGGTCATCGTGCTCTCGGAAAAGGACGGCTCAGGTGCGGAAGGCGCGCTGCGCAAAGCGGCCGACGCGGGTTTCGACATCGCCGAAACCCCGTACGGGGAATTCATCGAGCGCTACTTCAGCACGCGGCGCTGAGGCCGCGCGCTACGCGGCCTGGAGCGAGCGATCCGCGAGATCGTACAGTTCGCGATCCTCGAGGTCCATGCGCGTCGCAAGTGCGGCGACCACCGACTTCATCTCGCTGTCGTAACCGTGCGGGTCGGCGCCGATCGCGCCCGGCTTGATCCAGCGTCCGTAGAAGGCATCGAACGCGGCAGCCAGATTGCCCATGCTCTGCTGCAGTTCGGCAGCCTTGCGGCGCACGGCCGGATCGCTGTGGGCCAGCAAGCGCGGGTACAAACTATCGTCTTCCGCCTTCAGGTGCATCTTCACCGAGCCGGCCAGCTGAGCCAGCAAGGTCTTGTGCTCCGCATCGGTTTTGGCCTCGGACATCTTCGTGACGTGCGCGCGGAGACGGTCGTGCTGCTCGCGATAGAGACGCGTAACGCTGAACGGGTTGGTCATCGGGTTCCTTCCCTGACGATCGGCTCCGCCGGCGTGGCCGGCTGATTCCGTTTCCCTCCGATTTCTGTTTACGGCAGATCGTTCGATCCGGCCGTGTACCTGCGGTAAAGTTTGCGCGGGTCAGGTGCACGCGGCTCGGACCTTGCTCGGCGGGCAGGATAACCTGGCTAGCCCGGAAACCCCTCGCAGCGTTCGCTTCAGCGGGGAGGAAGTTTTCATGCGCGCTTTTCCGTCGTTTTCGCGCCTCGGTGCCCTTACGGTTCTCATCGGCGCGGTCGCCGCAGGATGCGCAGGCTCCGGGACGCGCAGCGCGCTTCCGGCCGGTACGGCGCCCGACGATCAGCAGCGCGCCGTCCGCAGCCTCGCGAGCCTCGGCGCGTACAACGTCGACAAGACGAAAACGGCGGTCGCGGGAATCTCCTCCGGCGGCTTCATGGCGGTGCAGCTCCAGGTCGCGTTCTCCGGCACGTTCCACTTCGCGGCGATCTACGCCGGCGGCCCGTACTACTGCGCGCAAGACAGCTTGAGCACCGCGCAGACGACGTGCCAGTACGCGACGTCCAGCTCGCTCTCGGCATCGGAAAGCTATCTCGACGGCCAGTCCTCGGCCGGGACGATCGATCCCAAGAGCAATCTCAGCGGTCAGAAGGCGTACCTGTGGTCGGGAACGTCGGACTACACCGTCGAGCAGAAGACGATGAACGACCTCAACAGCGAGTACCAGCACTACGGCGTTGCGACGAAGTACGACAACACGTACGCCGCCGGACACGGCTGGGAGTCGCCCGACGGCGAGGTGGCCTGCGGCACGACGGCGAGCCCGTACATGATCAACTGCAGCAGCTACGATTCCGAGAAGACGTGGCTGACGTACTTCTACGGTTCGGTGAACGCGAAGAACACCGGCACGCTCGGCGGCACGCTGGTCAACTTCGACCAAACGCCGTACGGCGGCGGTGGGAACGACCTCGATACCAACGGCTACCTCTACGTGCCGGCCAACTGCGCGAACGGCCAGCAATGCCGCCTGATCGTCGCTCTCGACGGCTGCGTGCAAACGCAAGCGTCCATCGGCACGAAGTTCATTACCGAAGCCGGCATCAACAAGTACGCCGACACGAACAATCTCCTCGTGCTGTACCCGTACCAAGTCTCGAGCAGCACGCCCAACAACCCTAACGGATGCTGGGACTGGTGGGGCTACGAAACCTCGACGTACGCGCTGAAGACCGGCCCGCAGATGGCGGCGATCAAGAAGATGGTCGACCGCATCCAGTCCGGTGGCGGCCCGACGCCCACGCCGTCCCCGACGCCCAACGGCACGCCCACTCCGGGACCGACGCCGACCCCGGTGCCGACTGCGACGCCGGCCCCCATCTGCTACACCGCGACGAACTACGCGCACGTGCAAGCCGGACGCGCGCACGACAGCGTGGGCTACGCGCTCGCGAACGGCTCGAACCAGAACATGGGCCTCGACAACGTCTTCTACCAAACGACGCTCAAGAAGACGGGGACGAACTACTACGTAATCGGCTGTCCATAGTGACACGGAGTACCAGCACCTACCGCAGCCGGTAGCAGCCGCTGGGGTCGACTTCAATACTTCGCGAGCCCACGTGGACGCTGCGGACGACGTGGTCCCAGAACGTCAGCGTCCGAACCACGACCGGCCGCAGCGCGGCGACCACGGCGCGCGCGCGGGCGGAGACCGAGAGAATATCGCGCTGCCAGCGCGGATGATCGCGCGGCAGCGTCGCGTGCAGTTCGGGATCGACGTCCGCGACGTGAGCCGGCGCCACGGCGAGCGGTGCGACGGCGAGCGCGTTCGCATCGAGCGCCGGGCCCGGCGCGGCGGCGTCCTTCATGCGGTTGCCGTCATGTCGGCGGTCGCGGACAGCTCGGCACGCAGCTGTTCGAGCGCGAGCAGGTGCAGTTGCGACACGCGCTGCGGTGAGATGTCGAGCGGCGCCACCAGCGCACGCAACGGCTGGTCGCCGAAGTAGTGCGCCATCACGATGCGCCGCTGGCGGTGCGGCAGCGCGCCGACCGCGCGCTTCATGCACTCGCGCTCCAGCCGCTCGACGACGATCACTTGCGGATCGCCGGTGTGATCGGGCTCGAGCCGTTCGCCGCGCGGCAACGTGGTGTCGAGTGAGAGCGCGTTGCGGCGGTAGGCTTCGGTGCGCGCGGGCGCGAGCGGCGGCGTTATGCGTTCCATTGCGCTCGGGGACGGCAGCGTGCCGAGTTCCTGAGCCAGCGCATAACGTGCTTTGTCCGCGAGGCGCAGCGTCCGGCGCATCCGCTCAGGCACCGGGTCCTGCCGCCGCACGCCGTTGAGGATTGCGCCGGCGATCACGCGGCGCGCGTAGTGCTGCAGCGGAACGCCGCGCGATGGATCGAACGCGTCGACCGCGCGGATCAGGCCGATGCAGCCGTCGCCGATGAGATCGTCCAGCTCGCTGCTGGGGACCATGCGGTGCACGCGGCGCGCGATGTATTTCACGACCGGCAGCAGCGCGCGGATCCGCGCCTCACGGTCCTCGCTCATCGCTGCCGCCTGCACGCGAACAGGTCGTCCGCAACGGCGCCCAGCGCGATTTCCGCCACCGGACCGAGTCCCTGCGCGAGCGGCTTGAGGATCTCGCGGAACAATACCGCGTTGAGCACGTCGCGCGCCGGATCACCCTTCCCCTGAGCTTGTCGAAGGGTCGCGGTGACATTCGCGGGGGACGTGACGCCGGAGCTAGCCGCGGTGGAGGTTGTTGGCGATGCGCAGCATCTCATCGGCCGCCTGCACTCCCTTTGCGTTGGCCTCGTACGCGCGCTGCGCGCCGAGAATTTGCATCATCGCCTCGATCACCGAGACGTTCGAACGTTCCAGCATCCCGAACGCGAGTGCCGGGCCGTCGCGCCCGCCGGGTGCGAAGAGCCGCGCGCGCCCCGATGCATCGGTCGCCGCGAACAGCGTCGCACCGAGCGGGCGCAGCGCTTCCGGCGACGCGAATGATGCCAGCCGCAGGTGCGCGATCGTGCGGTTTTTCGCACCCGGCGTATCGATCGCGACGCGCCCGTCGCGCTCCACGCGCGCCGCGAGCGCGTCGGCCGGAATCCGCACGCCGGACAGCGCCCAGCCCGCGCTATTGCGCAGCATGCCGTCCGCGCCGCGCGCGAACTCGCCGTTGCGCGTGTAGGCCCGCGCGCGCCCGCGCTCGACGACGAAGAATCCCGGCCCGTCGATCGCGACGTCGAACGCGCCGCCGCTGCGCACGAGCTTGCCCTGCGCGAACACGGCGTGCTTGCCGACGCCCGTGGTGCCGAGCCCGATCGAGCCCGCGCGCACGTCGGCGAACGTCGCCGCGGCGCTCTTGAAGCCGGCGACGTCGGCGTTGGCGAGGTTGTCGGCGACGATCTCGAGCTGCGTCTGCTGCGCGGCCATTCCGCTGGCCGCCGCGTACATCGCGCGGTTCATCGCACGCGCACCACGTCGTTCGCGGTCTTGTCGCGCGTGGCGTCGATCGCGAGCAGCGTCTTCTGCGCCGTCTCGAAGGCACGCTGCGCGGTGAGGATCGCGAGCGTTTCGCCGATCGGGTTCACCGTGCTCGTCTCCAGCGCGCCCGCGAGGAGATGCGTCCCGGGCGGAAGCGGGACGCGGTCGACGACACGGCCGCCGTCGTGCACCGCCCCATCGGCGTCGATCGTCGCGTGCTCGGACACCCGCACCGCGCCGTGCGCGCCGCGCAGCCGCCGGCCGCGATCGTCGGTCAAAAATCCGTCGCGGTCGCGCGTGAACGCGCCGCTGCGCGTCATCGAATCACCGACGCGAAATGCGCCCTCGCCGAGCAGGGCGAGGTCGAACGCGCGTCCGGTCGTGCGCACGGCGCCCTGTTCGTGCGTCGCGTGCGAGGCGACCGTGAGGCCGCGGTCGCTCAGTCCGACCGCCGCAGCGGTCTTGCGGTATCCGTCGGTCGAGGCGTTCGCGAGGTTGTGGGTCGCGATGTCGAGCTGCGCGCGGGCGGCCCGCATCGCGCTCGCGGTCCAATCCAATCCGTCCATGCGCCGATGGTCGCCGGTCGGGATGGCCGCACGTTTACGGGAATGTTACGAGGCGAAGTGGTGACGAGAGCGGCGAGCGCGCGACGCCGTGCCGCGCGCTCGCCGCGAGTCTAGACTACCGTGGTCCGACCGGATCTCAGTTGCAGTATTTCGTTCCAGTGCACACGTTCGAGCACGCGTCGGTCGCCGTGCAGTGGAACGTGCTGCTCAGGTCCGGAGTCGCCGCAGAGCCGGTGCGGGCGGGCTCTTCGCGGATGTCGAGATCGTCGAAATCATAGCCGAATTGCATCGTGTTGATCCTCCATAGCTTATGGTATCGTTTGCGTCGGCCGTCTTCGCCACGCTGAAGCATGCTTGCCGCGGTGCGCAACGCGGAGCGTGCGCGAAATCACGCCGATCGTCCACTTGTCGCCACACCGCCGAACATACACCCTTCTCGCGGCATCGCGCCCGCGCAGACGTGGCGTTCGAAACGAAGCGCCTGGATCATGCCGCGCGCCGGCCGCTGTGCGCGGTGTGACCGGCGCCGCTCGGCTGCTGGCGGCCCCAAACCGGCGTCCCCCCAAATGTAGCGCAGCCGTCGCGGAATCCGGAGCCTCTGTGGCGTAAGCCCGGGTAAGACCAGCGGGAACCGTTTTCGGCCGGTCGTGAGGATACGGATGCAGATCGGGATCTTGGGCTCCGGGAACATCGGAGGCAACGCCGCCCGCGCCTTTGCGCGGGCCGGCCATCACGTGCGGATCGCCAACTCGCGCGGGCCGGAGTCGCTGAAGGCCCTGGCCGCCGAGATCGGACCCAACGCGGAGGCCACGACCGCGCAGGACGCCGTCGATGCCAGCGACATCGTCCTCATCGCCGTTCCGTGGACCAAGCGCGAAGAGGCCCTTGGCGAGATCGAGGGCTGGGACGACAAGATCGTGATCGACGCCATGAACCCGTACACCGAGGACTTCGAGATCGAGGACCTCGGCGCGAAGACGTCTACCGAGTTCACCCGCGCGCTCGTCCCGGGCGCCCGCGTCGTCAAGGCGTTCAACACGATCTTCTACAAACGGCTGGGGACCGAGGGCAAGCCCAAAGGCGAGAAGGGCCGGCTGGCCATTCCCGTCGCCTCGGACGACCCGGCGGCCAAGCGCGTCGTGATCGACCTCATCGACGAGATCGGCTTCGACCCCGTCGACAACGGCGGGCTGGTCGAAGGCGGCCGCAAGCAGCAGCCCGGGTCGCCGATCTACAACGAGCCCATCGGCGCCAAGGAGATGCGCGAGCAGCTCGCCCGCGCCTAGGCGCCCCGGCCGCAGCCGGAACTACTCGACGAGCTGGTGCGTGGGCGCCCCGTTTTTGAGCGGGAGCTGTGCGATCTGATCCGTATCGGAATCGCCGTCCGGCCCGTTTTCGGCCGCGCTTGCGCTCGGGGCTGCGGCCGCCGGGCCGGCCGCAGCCGGGCCGGCCGGTACGGCCGGCGTGCGCTCGATCAGCGACAGGTGCGACATCAGCAGCGACCGCAGCTCGCTCTTCGCTTTCTCCGCGGTGTCCTGGTGGCGCTGCGCCTCGCGCCGCGTCTCCTCGATGCGTGCGGTAAGACTCGAAACCTCGCGCTCCGCGGTGAGCCGTGCCTCTTGCTTGATGAGGTCCGCCTCTTTGTGCGCCGCCGCTTTCACTTCGTCGGCGGTGCGCTGCGCGAGCAGCAACGTGGACTGCAGCGACTCTTCCATCGTCTTGAAGTGCGAGAGGCGCTCGCGCAGCTCCGCGATCTCGCCCTGGAGCGCCGCGCGCGCGGTGTTCTCGTCCTCGAGCGTCTCGATGATCTCGTCGAGGAACTCGTTGACCTCGTTGCGGTCGTAGCCCTGGAGCGACTTTTTGAACTCTTTGTGCTGGATGTCGATGATGGTGATTTTCGCCATCAGCGCAAATCCTTGATCCCGATGATGCCGTCGACGTCGAGCTGCTCGCGCACGCCGGCGGAGTTCACGGTCACGCCGGACGGGACGACGAGGTAGATCGCCTCCGCCAGCTTCTGGATGCGGCCGTCGATCGTGTACGCCACACCCGACGTGAAGTCGACGACGCGCTGCAGCAGGTTGCGGTCGGCACCCTGCACGTTGACGATCACGACCTGGCGCGCGCGCAGCGCGTCCGCGATCTCGGTCACGTCGCCGAACGAGCGCGGCGCGAACACGGCGACCGAGCCGCCCGACCGCCGCGAGGCGTCCGTCAGCGGCACGACGTTGCGCTTCGCCCCCACCTCGTCGGTGTAGAGCGTCTCGTCCTCTTCTTCGTCGTGGATCGCGAACCACGAACCGATTTTCGCGAACATGCTCATGCCACGTTCCTCTCTTTCGCGGGCCGCGGGCCGAAGATCGCGGTGCCCAAGCGCACCATCGTCGAGCCGTGGCGCACCGCGCGCTCCCAGTCGCCGGACATCCCCATGGACAGCGTCGTCCCGCCGACGCGCTCGAACGCCGCGTGCGCGGTGGCGAACGCCGCGTCGACGTCGCCCTCGAGCGGACCGATCGCCATGACGCCGTCGACCGCTAGGCCCTCGTCGCGCAAGCGCGCCGCGAGCGCCGGCGCATCGGCCGCGCTGATCCCGAACCGTTCGGTGGGCGAGACGTTCACTTGCACGAGAACGCGCAAACGGCGCCCGGCGTCTCGTGCCGCCTTTGCGAGCGCTATGCCCGCGTCGAGCCGGTCGACGCTCTGCACCACGTCGAACAGGCTCGCGATCGCCTTCGCCTTGTTCGTCTGCACGTGCCCCACGAAGTGCTTGGTGCACGGCGGCAGACCATCGTACTTCGCGCGCGCCTCTTGCAGATAGTTCTCGCCGACGTCGGTCAGCCCAGCGTCGACCGCGGCGAGCACGGCGTCACGTGGCTGCGCCTTGGTGACGGCGAGGATCGCGACCGAACCGCGCTCACGGCCGGACGCGACGGCGACCTCGTCGACGCGCTCGCGCAACGTCGCCACGCGCTCGGCGACCGTTCCGCCGGCAAGGTGCATCACGGAGAAGGCCCTTCACCGCGCCTCGGTGCGTATCCCGCGCCGGTAGGCGCGCACGATCAGCGCGATCCCAATGAAGATCTGCAGCACCGCGACGAACTGCCCGCCGTCGAGCCCCAGCACGGTGAAGCCCGGCTCGCGCCAAATTTCGGCGACCGAGCGGGTGACGCCGTAGATGGTGAACCACGTCCACGCCACCACGCCGTCGGGCGGGCGCGAGCGGTAGACCAGCAGGATGATCGGCAGCGTCAGGATGTCGAGGATCGCTTCGAAGATCTGCGACGGGTAGCGATACCCGTCACGGTAGGCCGGGAACAGCACGCAGTACGGGTGGTCCGGCAGGCACAGCTTGCCCGGCAGCTCGTCGTTGATGAAATTCACGATGCGCGTCGTGAAGATGCCGACCGACAGCAGCGGCACCACCTCGTCGCCGAGGATCCCGAACGTCAGCCCGGGGTGCTTGCGCAAAAACAGGACGATTGCGACGATCACGCCGACGAGCGCGCCGTGGAACGCCATCCCGCCCTGCCAGATCGCGATGAAGTTCAGCGGGTGCGCGAGGTAGTCGCTCAGGTTGTGCTTGGTGATGACGTCCGCGATGACGAATCCGACCCGCCCGCCGATGAGCACGCCGACCAGCGCGTAGACCAGGAAGTCCTGGATCTGGTCGGTAGTCAAGCCCAGCCGCCGCCGCCCCGCGGGCCGGTTCATCCACAAGAAGACGCAGATGAACCCGAAGAGGTACGACAGCCCGTACCAGTGGACGGCGACGGGCCCCAGCCGGAACGCGATCGGATCGATGTTCGGATAGACGAACCAGTGGTTCACTCGCCGGGGGTTACGGCGCGCGGCTTGCGCAACCTACGCGACCGCGCCGAAGAGGATGCTCCTGCGGAAACCCCGGCCGCCACCGCGCCGTACCCAGGGCGGTTGTGGAGCCGTCTACCATCGGAGTGCCGTGAACACCAACCTCAACATCCTGACCGCCTTTCTCGCGGGGCTGCTGTCGTTCGTCTCCCCGTGCGTGCTGCCGCTGATCCCGGCGTATCTGTCGTTCCTGACCGGCTCCAGCGTGGAGGAGCTCAAGGTCCAGACCGACGCGCGCAGCCGGGCGCGCACGATGCTGCACGCCCTGGCGTTCGTGGGCGGCTTCACCGTGGTGTTCATCGCGATCGGGCTCTCGGCGAGCGCGCTGGGCTCGGCGTTCGTGGACTACAAGGACTGGATCGCGCGGATCGGCGCGGTCGTCATCATCGCGCTCGGGCTGAACATGGTCGGCCTCTTCAAGATCCCGGCGCTCATGATGGACAAGCGCCTTCAGTTCCGCAGCGCGAACCGGTCGTTCGTCGCGTCGTTCCTGGTCGGGATCGGATTCGCGGCCGGCTGGTCGCCGTGCATCGGGCCCATTCTCTCGCTGATCATCCTCAAAGCGTCGCAGCAGCACTACGGCCAGGCGACGTTCTTCCTGTTCGTGTACTCGATGGGGCTCGCCGTGCCGCTGCTCATCACCGCCGCCGCGATCACGCAAGCGCTGAGCGCGCTCAACCGGGTGAAGCGGTACCTCGGCGTGATCGAGGTGGCCGCCGGCGTCTTCTTGATCCTGGCCGGGCTGGTGATCTTCACGGGCAGCTTCGGCCGCGTCGCCGGCTTCTTCTACCAGCACGTTCCGCTGCCGAGCCTTTGAGCGACACGAGCCGTGTGAGGCCGGAGGATAGGCGGACGCGTCGAACCGGGCAGGCCGTGCCTCTCCTGTGGATCGTCGCGATCGTCGTGTTCCTGCTCGACTGGTGGGTGAAGTCGATGGTCGTCGCGCACTTCATGCCGTTCGAGAGCCGGCTCGTCATCCCGCATCTGCTGTGGCTGACGTACGTGCAGAACACGCACGGCGCGTTCGGCATGTTCGGCAACTCGCCGGCGCTGCTCGTCGTGCTCGCGCTCATCGTGCTCGGCGTATTCGCCTACGCGTTCCGCGACGCGGTGAAGCATTCGAACTTGGTGCGCGTCGCGTTCGGGATGATCGTCGGCGGCGCCGCGGGCAACATTCTGGACCGCTTGCAGCACCGCTCGGTGATCGACTTCATCGACTTCAAGACCATCTGGCCGAACGTGTTCAACGTCGCCGACGCGTGCATCACGGTCGGCGTCGCGCTGCTGGTCATCGCGCAACTGCGCGGCGAAAGACGCGCCTGACGCACGTCGCGAGCGACGACGAGCGCGGCACGCGGCTCGACGTGCTCGTCGCGCGGCTCTCGGGATACTCGCGGTCGCACGTCGCGGCGGCACTGCGTGCCGGCGCGGCGACCGTCAACGGTGCGTCGGGGAAACCGAGCACGCTGCTCGAGCCGGGCGACCGCGTCGAGTACGCGATCGAGCCGCCGCGCGTGCTCGGCGCGGAGCCCGAAGCGATCGCGCTCGACGTCGTGTACGAGGACGACGACCTGCTCGTCGTCGACAAGCCCGCGGGCATGGTGACGCATCCGGCGCACGGCGCGACGGACGGCACGCTGGTCAACGCGCTGCTCGCGCACGTGCCCGTCCTCCCCGGCGAGCGGCTGCGCGCGGGCCTCGTGCACCGGCTGGATCGCGACACCTCGGGGCTGCTGCTGGTCGCGAAGACCGATGCTGCGCTGGGAACGCTCGGGCGCGCGATGCAGGCGCGCTACATCGAGCGCGAGTACCGCGGGATCGTCGTCGGCGTTCCCGACGATCCCGAGGGCACGATCCGCGGCGCGATCGGGCGCGATCCGCGCAACCGCATGAAGTACGCGATCCGCACGGAAGGCAAGCCCGCCGTGACGCACTACGCGCTGCGCGAACGGCTGATCGGCACGAGCGAGCTCATCTTCCGCTTGGAAACGGGGCGAACGCACCAGATTCGCGTGCACATGGCTGCGCTAGGGCACCCCGTGCTCAACGACGCGATCTACGGCCGCAGCGACTCGCGCCTGCCGCTTCCCGGCCAGGCACTGCACGCCTGGCGCCTGCGCTTCAAACACCCGCGCACGAAGCAAATGATGGCATTCGAAAGCGAGCCGCCGCCGGAATACATGGCGACGCTCGCGATGCTGCGTCCTTCGACAGGCTCAGGATGACAGCAGCGGGATGATCGGCGACTTCGTCCTGCGCGCGACGTCGGGCGGCGCGCGGAGCGGGATGCTGACCACCGCGCACGGGGACGTCGCGACGCCGTGCTTCATGCCCGTCGGAACGCTCGCCGACGTGAAGCTGCTGGAGCCGCAGGACCTCACGGAGATGGGCGCGCGTATCGTGCTCGCGAACACGTATCATCTCTGGCTGAGACCCGGGCGCGACACGCTCGTCGCGGCCGGCGGAATCCATCCCTTCATGGCGTGGGACGGTCCCATCCTCACCGACTCCGGCGGCTATCAAGTGTTCAGCCTGGAGTCGCGGCGCGACGTCGACGACGACGGCGTGACGTTCCGCTCGCATCTCGACGGCAGCACGCATCGCTTCACGCCCGAGAACGTGACAGCGTTCCAGGAAGATCTCGGCGTGGACGTCGCGATGGTGCTCGACCAGTGCGTGAAGCTGCCGTCGCCGCGCGACGAGCTCGAACGCGCCGTCGCCCGGACGAGCGCGTGGGCCGCGCGGTGCGCGGCAGCGCGGCGGCACGCGGATCGCACGCTGCTGTTCGCCATCGTGCAGGGCGGGCTCGACGAAGAGCTGCGCGCGCGCAGCGCCGCTGAGCTCGTCGCATTGGACCTGCCGGGGTACGCGATCGGCGGTTTGTCGGTGGGCGAGTCGCGCGAAGAGATGGACCGCGTCGCGCGCTTTACCGCGGCGCTGCTGCCGCGCGACAAGCCGCGCTACCTGATGGGCGTCGGCACGGTGCGCGATCTCGTCGCGGGCATCGACCGTGGGATCGATCTTTTCGACTGCGTCTACCCGACGCGCAGCGGGCGGCACGGCCGCGTGCTCACCCGTGCCGGCACCGAGTACCACGTGCGCAACGCGGCCAACGTACGCGATTTCACGCCGCTCGATCCGGATTGCGACTGCCGGGTATGCGCCACGTACACGCGGGCGTACGTCGCCCATCTCTTCCGGGCCGGGGAGACGCTCGCGCAGCGGTTGCTCTCGTACCACAACGTCGCGGCGCTCACGTGGCTGGTCGGCGCTGCGCGCGCCGCGATCGAGCAGGACCGCTGGTCCGCGTTTCGCGACGGAATTGGTGCGGAGGGGGGCGCCTGAGCCCGTTCGAAGGGGTCGGGGTGATCAAGGCTCTACCGCGCGTCGCCGTGATGACGGCGGCGCTTTTCTGCTGCGCGAGCGCGCTCGCGTCGGCCGATCCCGTCGACGCGACGCTCGCCGTCACGGTCAACGCGCTGAGCGGCCAGCATCAAGTGAACGGCGGCCACAGCGACAAGCTGACGTTCGCCCCGCTTCCGCTGGGCGAGCTCATCGTGCGCCGCAATGCCGAGAGCATCCGCATCGAAGGCTTGCCGCCGGTGACGTTCGGCTACGGGAGCGCCGGTGACGGCGCGCTCGATACGCGGCTGTCGATCGTGAACGCGACCTACCGGCACGCGTTCGCCGGCGGCTGGTTCGCGGGCGCAGGCCAGACCGTCTATAACCAGATCACCACGTACGCCGCGGTGAACGGCACGTTCTTCTACACCCGCGGCGCGCAGATCGAGCCGATCAACGGTTCCGAAGCGCAGTATTCGCGCGTCACCGGCGCGCGCTTCGAGATCGGGCGCATCACGCAGGCCGGTCGCAACCGCGTGGAGTGGTGGGCCGCCGCGAACCCGCACATGCACGGCATCCAGTACACGCGCATCCCGACGTTCATCTACACGTGCAGCGGCTTCGGCGCGATGCCGCCGTCGCAGTGCAGCCAAGTCGTCCACACGTACGCTGATCCGGAGAACGCCTCGCAGGTCGACCTCTCGGCGCGCCTCGCGCACCGGATCGCGAAGAACGGTGAAGTGCTCGTCGGCCTGCGTTATCTCAACTACACGGCGCACTATGACGACTTCGCGGGGCAGCTCGCGGACCGCAACGTCGGCTTCGCGCCGACGCTAGGCTACCGCATCAAGCTCTAGCCCGGCGCCTCGTGCGCAACGTCGCGCTCGGCGTGAAAGCCGTACGACGACAACGCCGTGCGCAGCGCCTGTTCGACGTGCTCGTGCGGGAGCCGGTTTTTCCGCGCGAGCTTCTCGACGGAGTCGCCGACGAGAAAGTCGAGCAGGACCACGAGCGGGTCGAGTTTCATCGCGTCGTGCGCGCGTTCGAACATGGCTATGACCTCGTGAGGAAGCGGTGACACCACCGCATCATAGCGCCCAGTTCGAACGGGTCGTCAGACGAGAAGTGAGTAGACGCGGCGCTGAGCCAGGCCCACCCGCACAGCGAGCCTGTCAGCCCGTGATGGGCGGAACCATAGACGCGACGACGGCCAAGAACGTGAGGGCAGACAGCACGGCGGGCACCTCCGGCAATTCGGGTGGAACCACCGCATCGTAGCGGCCGCCGTGGTCCAGGGCGAGGCGCGAGTTAGGTAGA
>CAVRRP010000036.1:0-123464 GCA_963723635.1 Vulcanimicrobiota bacterium
GGTTGCCCGGATCGAAGGCCGTCTTCACGTCGCGGAACGCCTCGACGATCCGCCGCCCGAACATCTCCTCGTGAAATTCCGAGCGGACGATGCCGTCGCGTGCTCGCCGGATGCGCGCCGCCGTACTCGCGCACGACCGCGAACGCTTCTTCGGCGATCGCGCGCAGCTTGCCGACGTCCTCGTCGTGCTTCACGTTGAGCACCGGGCGCACGTGCAACAGCCGACCGACGCGTGCGCGTAGAACGTTCCCGTCGTCCCGTACTTCGCGAAGATGCCGATGAGCCGTTCGGTGTAGTCGGCGAGGTGCGCCAGCGGCACCGCGCAATCTTCGATGATGGAGACCGGCTTCGCGTCGCCGCGCATCGACGTCATGATGTTGAGCCCGCCGCGCGCACTTCCCACATCTCGGCTTGCTGCGTGGCGTCGGTCAGCTTCACCACCGCGTGCGGAAACCCGAGCGACGCCATCGCATCGTCGAGCGCTTCGAGCCGTTCAGCGAGCGGCGCCGGGTCGTCGCCGGCAAATTCCACCAGCAGCAGCGAGCCGGGCTCGCCGCGCACGTACTTCTCGAGAATAGGGGCGAACGCAGCGATCTTGCGCGACAGCTCGATCATCGTGCGGTCGACCAGTTCCACCGCCACCGGGTCGAGCGCGACGAGCGCTTCGGTGGAGCGCATCGCGTCGGCGAACGTGGGAAAATGGCACACGCCCAGCGCCTTCGCACGCGGCAGCGGCTGCAGCGCGAGGTCGATCTCGGTGAAGAACGCGAGCGTTCCCTCCGATCCGACCAGCAGCTTCGCCATGTTGAAGTCGCCGTCGGGGCGCACGGTGTGGATCGCATAGCCGCCCACGTTGCGCTGCACTTTGGGGATGCGCGCCTCGATCTCGCTCGCCTCCCGCGCCGCGATCGCACGCACGCGCGCCACCAGCTCGCGATAGCGTTCCGCCGCCGCGGCACGATGTCCGACCGCACCGTTTCCGGCCGCACGATTTACCGCACCGCTCGCCGCCGCACCGCTCGCCATTGAACCGCCGGAACCGACCGGCCCGAAATATGCCCGCGTCCCATCCGCAAGCACCGCGTCTATGCCGGCGACGTTGTCGGCCATGATTCCGTATCGGATCGAGCGCGCGCCGGAGCTGTTGTTGGCCGTCATCCCGCCGATCGTCGCGCGGCTCGCCGTCGACGGATCTACCGGAAAGAACAGCCCGTGCTTTTTCAGCCCGCGGTTGAGCTCGTCGAGCACGATGCCCGGCTGCACCCGCACCGTGCGCGCGGCCGTGTCGAGTGCGACGACCTCACGCAGATACCGGCTGACGTCGACGATCAGCCCGTGGTTCACGGTCTGCCCGCACTGCGACGTGCCGCCGCCGCGCGCCGTCACCGGCACGCCGTGCTCGCGCGCGATCGCGATGACTGCTTCGACGTCGGTTGCCGTGCGCGGCACCACCACGCCGAGCGGCATGATCTGGTAGATCGACGCGTCGGTCGCGTACATGCCGCGCGACGCGCGGTCGAACCACACGTCGCCCGCGATCTCCGCGCGCAGCCGCGCCTCGAGCCGGCGCGCGAGAACGGGCTCGCGCGCCGGTGTCGTGGTGGTTGCCGGCGTGGGCGCGGTAGCGCTCACTCAGACAGCGGCGAGCGAACGCGCGGCCGTCGGGTTCGCGAGATACGCGAGCGCCGGCGACACGCCGTCCCCGTGCGGAATGCCGGCCAGGTCCAACCCCATTTGCACGCCGCACAGCGTCCCGGCGAGCATCAGGTCGTTGATCGAACCGAGGTGCCCGATGCGGAACACCTTGCCCTTGAGCCGCGCGAGCCCGGTGCCCAGCGACATGTCGAAGCGTTCGAGAATCGTCGCGCGCAGCGCATCGGCGTCGAAGCCTTCCGGCACGTAGATCGCCGTGACCGTGTCGGAGTACTCGTGCGGATCGACCGACACGAGCTCCAAGCCCCAGCCGCGCACCGCGCGCCGCGTCGTCTCGCCGAGCTTCGCGTGGCGCGCGAACACGTTGGGCATGCCTTCTTCTTGCAGCATCGTCAGCGCTTCGCGCAAACCGTACAGCAAGTTCGTCGCCGGCGTGTACGGAAACCAGCCTGTCTTATTGCTCTCGAGCATGTCGTCCCACGACCAGTACGAGCGCGGGAGTCGCGCGGTCTTCGACGCGGCGATCGCTTTGTCGGAGATCGCGTTGAACGCGAGCCCCGGCGGCAGCATCAGCCCCTTCTGCGAACCGCCGATCGTGACGTCGACCTTCCACTCGTCGTGGCGGTAGTCGAGCGACCCCAGCGAGGAAACCGTGTCGACGAAGAACAGCGCCGGATGTCCCACGCGATCGATCGCGGCGCGCACGTCCGCGACGCGGCTGGTGACGCCGGTCGACGTCTCGTTGTGCACCACGGCGACCGCTTTGATCGCGTGCGACGTGTCCGCGGCGAGGCGCTCGCCGATCGTCTCGGGATCGACGCCGTGGCGCCAGTCGCCGGGGATCACCTCGACGTCGAGGCCCATCCGCGTCGCGAGCTTGCTCCACAGCGCGGCGAACTGGCCGGTCTCGGCCATCAGCACCTTGTCGCCGGGCGACAGCGTGTTGACCAGCGCGGCTTCCCAGCCGCCGCTGCCGGACGCGGGCCAGATGATGACCGGGCCTTTGGTCTGGAAGACCGGCTTGGCCAGCCGGATGCACTCCAGCGCCAACTCGGCGAAATCCGGCCCGCGGTGATCGATCGTCGCGCGGTCGATGGCCCGCAGTACGCGCTCGGGCACGTTGGTCGGCCCGGGGATTTGCAAGAAATGATGACCGCTGCGAAACTCGGACACGCCGCCCCCTTTGCACAAATGCCTGTTGGTCGAACTTCGACTATTGCATGCAGAAAGCGGCGTTCCATGCCGAGCGCGGCCTTCCACGCTTCATGACTGTTCGCCGTGCGGTTGCTAGCCGAAGCGAGCTATGGTATGGTCGTTGACGGGGGTATCGAACCGTGCACAATGCGGCTTTCTTTCGTTTTAGCGTAACCGTCGTCGCGGGGCTCATTGCGCTGGGGGCGGGCACGCTCGCCGCGCAGGCGCCGGCGCCGTCCGCGTCGTCGCAGCCGATGCCGCGCGAAACGGGCAGCGGCTCGTGTGCCAAGCTGGCCTTGGCGGCCACGATGCCGGCGGATTTCATTCCGGGCGGCGCCATCGACCAGCAGTTCGACGCGGACTGCATGGCCTGGCAAGAGTTCTTCTACCTGAACTGGCGGGCGAAGCCCAATTCGGTCGGCGTGCCCGATCCCGCCGCGAGCGCATCCCAGTTCGGTGCGCCGGCCCGCTCCGGCAGCGCCGCGTATCCCGCCGTGTGGGAGAGCTATCACTCGGCGGACGAGCTCTTCCCGTCAACGGCGATGCGCCTGCGCAACGCGCCGCCTTCACGGCCCGGCGTCAAGGTGCTGTCCGCGACGAACAAGTTCCTCAACGCCCAAGTGCATTTCCGCGGGATCCAGCAAGCGTCAGGCGGGTGGCTGACGGACCGCTACGGCAACTTGACGTTCTACGAAGTGCGCGTCGACAACGACGAGTACCAGTACATCAAGGAGAACGGCCTCAGCAGCGCGTACGCGCAGACCGCCTGCGCCAACGGCCCGGCCGGGTTCTCGCTGCCGCACGGCGCCGGTGATGCCCGCACGCCGCCGAGCAATCCGAAGATCGACAAGGACTGCAAGGGCAACCAGAAGAGCGGGGGCTACGGCATGAACTTCGGCGCGATCGAGGTGAAGGCCGCATGGGTCGAGCTGCCCGATCCGCGGACGTGGCCGAACTACAAGATCTCCGTCGCCGACGTGTACCCGCCGCGCGCGCCGGTGCGCCACAACGTCGTCGTCGGCCTCGTCGGGCTGCACATCATCCACAAGATGCCGAGCACGCAGCAGTTCATGTGGGCGACGTTCGAGCACGTCGACAACGATCCCACCGCGGGCGCGCCGCCGGCCGGCACGTACACGTACTACCGCACCAACTGCAATCCGGCGACGGACCACTACAAGTGCGTCCCGAACACGTCGCCGCGACCGTGTCCGACGGTCGGGCCGTGCCAGGATCCGTACAGCGCACCGATGCAAGTGGTGCGCACGACGTCGATCAACCCGTTCTCCGAGAGCATTAGCAACACGGCCTGGAGCCTGATGAACAAAGCGAACGCCTCGTCGTCGGTGTACAAGCACTACCGCCTGGTCGACATGTTCTGGCCCTCCTCGCAGACGGTGAGCGTGCCCGCACCGCGAGCGACGGTTCCGCTGACCGCCGCGAACATGGCGCCGCGCAACCGGCCCGTGGCGAACACGACGCTCGAGACCTACGTGCAAAACTCCGTGTGCCTGGACTGCCACTCGTTCGCGCGGGCCGCATCACCGTTGCTGCGAGGAGCCAGGCTCGCGCCGCGGATCATCGAGATCGGACCCTCGCCCGCCAAGCGCACCGCCTCGGCGAGGTCGAAGCTGGCTTCGGACTACTCGTTCATCTTCGGCGGTTAGCTGAATCTTCCGAGGTTAGCGACAAGCGAAGACCGGTCGAGGGCGCCGAATTACGGCCCTTCGACCGCTACCGCGGTGGCGAGCGCGGGTTCGCGTTGCGCCGGGATCGCGTTCACGACGAGCGCGACGACAATCAGCACCATGCCCGCGAGCTCGCTGCGCGAGGGAATTTCGTGCAGCTGGATCGCGGCGGCCAGCACGCCGACCACCGGCGTCGCAAGCGACGCGATGCCCGCGACGCCGGCAGGCAAACGCGACAGGATGAACATCCACAGAAACCATCCGAGCGCCGCGCCGCCGACCGACATGAACGCCATGGCCGCGACGAACGACGCGGTCCACCGCACCGGCCCGCCGATGGCGAGCATCAGCACGACGAGCGGAATGGTGCCCCACAGCATCTGCCAGGTCGTGAGCGACAGCAGCTCGACGTCGTAGCGTTGCCGCAGGCGCTTGGCGTACACCGCGCTCGCGCCCCACGAAACACCGGCGAGCACCGCGAGCCCGTCGGCCACGAACGATCCCGCGTTCAGCGGAACGACGACGAACGCGAGCCCTGCCGCTGCGAGCCCCAGCGCGGCCCAGCGCACTCCGGCGATGCGCTCGCCGAGAAACGGCCACGCGAGCAGCGCCGCCCAGAACGGCATGGTGTAACCGAGCACCGCCGACTTTCCCGCGCCCGCCTGCGCCACGGCGAGCGTTTGCAACAGCGTCCAGCCGGTGGTCTGCAGCAGCCCAAGGATTAGCGTCGGCACGAACGGCGTCGGCTTCAGCGAGCGCCGCGTCAGCGCGAGCAGCGCGAACAGGATCGCCGTCGCAATGACGAGCCGAGAAGCGGCGATGGTATACGGGGACGCGTCCGCGGTCGCAATCTTGATCGCGACCCAGGTGTAACCCCACACGAGCGCGAGCACGACGAGCGCAAGATAGACCTTCGCGCCTGCGCGCGGCACCGCCACCGTTCCCTGCATACCGAGTCGACGACCGCCGCAAGCCCGGCCGGGTTGCCACGGTACTGCCTAACGCGCCGAGTCTTCGCTAGGCATCACGGTCGATTATCGCCCGCCCGCTCATGCGGGGCGGCGCTCGGGCGGCATCTCGACGCGCAGCGGCGGCACCGAGACGATGGCGTACGTCCCCGAGGCGACGCCGATTCCCGCCGCGCGAAACTGCGCCAAGATGCGCCGGAATATCGCGTCCTTGGCGGCACGCGCTCCGTGGTCGGGCACGAGGAACCGGACGGCGATCTCAATCCAATTGTCGGTCAGTCGGTAGAACGTGCGCGGCGCAATGTCCGGCATGTCCAAGCCGTAGCGCTCCTTCAAGCGCATCTTCGCGTCGTGTGCGACCGCGTCGGCGCTGACGGCGAACTCACGCACTGCGTCGAGCATGATGCGCTCGGCGCGCTGGTCGTCGCCGTCGTACGGGATCGGCAGCACGATCTCGTCCCAGATGTACGGAAAATCCCGCGTATAGTTGTAGACCGGCTGATCGAAGATCACGCCGTTGGTCACCGTCACGATGCGCCCGGTGAATTGCCGCCCGTGGACCCATAGCGCGGGTGCGTCGCCTTCCTCGCCGCGCGCTTCGCCCATCTCCATGATCGTCGTCTGGAACGGATCGAGCGCGATCACGTCGCCGCGAACGCTGCCCATGACGATGCGATCGCCGACGGAGAACGTGGAGCCGCGCAAGATCACGATGTACGCGGCGACCGACGTGATGACGCGCTGCAACGCGAACGCGACGCCCGCACTGAGCAGTCCCGCGACCGTCGCCAGCCGGGACGGGTTGTCGAACCATACCGCCGTCAGCGACACGACGAGCGAGATCATGAGCGCGACGCTGACCATCTGGCGGGTCCAGAACGATACCCGCGCGGCGCGCGTCGGCGGAACGACGGTGCGTGTCGCGGCTCTCAGCAGGCGGCGCAGCAGGCCGAAGCCGACCAGGAGTGCGATCGTCAGGCCTAGCTTGACTGCGGTGTGCTCGTCCAGTCCGAGCAGGTGGATGCCGAAGACTTTCACTTCCGGTATCGTGCCCGCAAAGCCGTTCGCCGATGCCTCACGGACCTTGACTGCGCCTGGTTCGCTGCGCCTACCGCGCCGCCGATGCGTTCTCCGCGACCGCTCGCACGCGCGCCACGTCCCGGGCGGTAATCGGAGCAGACCCAACGGCGTGCACGGCGCGGTGCGCTCGGCTACACGCGAACCGCGCTCGAAGCGGGCGCTGTCGATTCCGTGCAGGCGTTCGCGCACGACTTTTCGTCGCAAGGGCCGCATTTGGAGTCGCAGATCAACGCCGCGCTCGCGGCCGAGCCGGCGACGTGATGTGAGTTCGGAGAGTGCCGTCAGGGCTTTCTGACCGCGGGCCGCGAACCGGGCGCCATGAAGCGCGCTCACTTCGCGACCGCGGCCGGCGCAGTCGTGCTGGTTCCGAGTACGATTGCGCCGGCGCGCAGCGACGACGCGGCAATCTCGTACGCCGAGTACTGGGCGCGCAAAGGCAGCGTCAAGCTTGCGATGTATCGGAAGCGCCTCGTCGCGCCGCCGGCGGGTGCCGCGGTGCCGGTGCTGTTTCTCGTGCACGGATCGTCGATGGCGGGGCGCTCGACGTTCGATCTCACCGTCCCCGGCCGGCCGGGCTACTCGATGATGGATGCGTTCGCGCGGCGCGGCTACGACGTGTGGACGATGGATCACGAAGGGTACGGCCTCTCCGACCGCACCGCCGGCAACTCCGATATCGCGAGCGGCGTCGCCGACTTGCGTGCGGCGATGGACGTCGTGCGCAGCGAGACCGGGCGCGCGAGCGCGCACTTCTTCGGCGAATCCTCGGGCGGCATTCGCGCCGCCGCCTTCGCGGTCGCGTTCCCGGCGGCGGTCGAGCGGCTCGGGCTGTCCGCGTTCACGTGGACGGGCGCGGGCTCGCCGACGCTCGCGAACCGTGCGAAGGACGTCGAGTTCTATCGCACGCACAACGTGCGCCCGGCGACCCGCGAACTCTACCGCAGCATCTTCACGCGCGACAAGCCGGGCACCGCCGATCCCGCCGTGGGCGACGCGCTCGCCGACGCTGAGGCGAAGTACGGCGACACCGTTCCCACCGGCACGTACCTCGACATGGTGACGAAGCTGCCGCTGGTCGATCCCACGCAACTGCGTGTGCCGGTGCTGATGGCGCGCGGTGAGTACGACGGCATCTCCACGCAGGACGATTTGATCGGCTTCTTCACGCGCCTGGCGAACGACGACAAGCAGTTCGTCGTCGTCCCCGGCGCCGCGCACTCGCTCGTGCTCGGCTACAACCGCGAACGCTTTTGGCACGCGCTCGACGCGTTCTTGACCGTACCGCCGCGGGTGGACCGGCTGGGGTAGCGCGCCAGGTCGGCCCCACGGGACATGCGAAGGGGAACCGCTCGCTTCTTCAGGAGGGTAGCACTATGCCGGTTTCGCCGCGAGCCGCTCGATGAGCGGCAAAGCGTGCGTCGCACTGCTCGTCACAGCCGCCGGCGGGGGCGCCGCGGCGCAGGCTGCCATACCGCTTCTCGTGACGACGTGCAAACAGTACAAGGTCGTCGACAAGGTGCAGCTCGCCTACGTCCTGGGCACGGCGCAGCACGAAAGCAGCGGATTTGCAAAGATGCGCGAGCTCTACGACGGCGATCCCTACACGTATTTTCAGGACAAGTACGGCGGCCGCACCGATCTCGGCAACACGCAGCCGGGCGACGGCGCCAAATACTTCGGTCGCGGCTTCGTGCAGATCACCGGCCGCGCCAACTACACGAAGTTCGCAAAGATTCTCGGAATCGATCTCGTGAACGAGCCTGATCTCGCCATCCATCCCGCCACGGCTGCGAAGATCACCGTGATCGGCATGCGCGACGGCACGTTCACCGGTGTCGGCCTCGCCAGATACCTGCTACTTCCCGACAAGCTCGACTGGATCGGCGCCCGCGACATCGTCAACGGCGACGGCGATCAGGCCGATCTCATCGCAGGTTATGCTAAAGCGTACTACGCGGTGCTGCGCACCTGCACGCCGTGGTGATCGGATTCCTGGAATTGTCCGAATGGCAGGGCGCGCACCTATAAGACTTCGATGAGGCGCTCGCGTCGCGCCTGGGCTACAGCTCGTCGAGGTGCGCTTGCACGTAGCGCCGGTATTTCGCGTACGACGTCGCGTACGTCGAGGCGAGCGCGGCGTTCGGCTGCGTCGGCTCGTCGTACCCCACCGCGGTTGCCGCGGCGCTCGCGTCGTCGACGAGGCCGACGGCTTGCGCGGCGAGCAGCGCGGCGCCGAACGCGGAGGCTTCCTGCTCGTGCGGCTGTACCGCCGGTATGCCGAACACGTCGGCGAGCAGCTCGCGCACGAGCGGCGCTTTGGTGAGCCCGCCGCTGAGCAGCAGGCGGTCGAGCGGGCCGACCAGCTCGCGCATCACCTCGTACACCGCGTACACGCCGAAGACGACGCTTTCGAACGCCGCGCGCAGGATCGTGCGGCGGTCGTGCGCGAGGTCGATCGCGTCGAACGCGCCGCGCAGCGCGCTGTTCCAGTACGGCGCGCGCTCGCCGGCGAAGAACGGCAGCACCACGAGCCCCTGCGCGCCGGGCTCGACCTCGGCCGCGAGCGCCGCGGCGCGCGCGAAGCGCTCGTCCTTGGGAAACTCGTACAGCAGTAAGTTGAAGATCCAGTCGAGCGACGCGCCCGCCGCGCTGGTGGGACCGCCCACGACGTACCGCGTGTCGTCGGCGCAGTAGCAGAACGTGCGCGCCTGCGAGTCGAGGATCGGCTCGTCCGCGAGAATCCGCACCGCGCCCGACGTGCCCAGCGTGAGCGCGACGTCGCCGCGCGCGCCGCCGACGCCGACGTTCGCGAGCGGTCCGTCCGACGACGCGAGCACCACCGCCGTCAGCCCGGTGAGCCCGAGCTCGCGCGCGATCGCGGGGCGAAACCGGCGCAGCGCCGTCGACGGCAGCGCCGGTTGCGACAACCGCTCCGCGCCTACGCCCGCAAGCTCTAGCGCGCGAGCGTCCCAGTCGCGCGTGCGCAGATCGAGCATCCCCGTCGCCGACGCGATGCCGTGATCGACGAGCCACTCGCCCGTCCAGCGAAACACGACGAGCTCTTTGAGCCCGACGAAGCGGCGCGTCTTGGCGAACAGCGCGGGATCGTGCTGCGCCAGCCAGCGCAGCTTCGCGACCGGCAGCATCGGGTGCATCGGCGCGCCGGTCTTCTGATACAGCTCCAGCGCGGTACCGTCGGCGCGCCAACCGTCGGCGATCGCGTGCGCGCGCCGGTCCATCCACGTGATCACGTGCGAGAGCGGCTCGCCCGCGTCGTCGACGCACAGCACGCCGTGCATCGCGCTGGAGAACCCGATCGCCGCGACCTCGCTCCCGCGCATGCGGACGTCGGCGAGCACGCGCGCGAGCACCTGCATCGTCGCGCGGTAGACCACGTCCGCGTCTTGCTCGACGAAATCCGCCTGCGGCGTCTCGAGCCCGTAGAACTGCGAGCCGCTCGCGATCTCGCGCCCGCCCGTCGTGATGGCGAGCACCTTCACGGCGGACGTGCCGAGATCGATCCCGACGACGACCGCCGCGCCTGCGTCCAGCGTACTGCTACGCGTGACGCGGCTCCGGGACTTTTTCGATCCGGCCGAGGATCACGACATACGAGAAGATGCCGACGATCAGGATCACGCCCGCGGTGATCAGCGCGATGTGGAACGAGCCCGTGCGCGCGACGATGATGCCGGTGATCGTCGGTGCGAAGAAACCCGCGACGTTGTTGAGGAAGTTCATGATGCCGCCGACCTGGCCCGTGCTGTTGTTGGGCGCGATCAGCGCCGGAATCGACCAGCCGACGGGCGCGTGGAACGAGATGCCGGCGACCGCAAGCGTGATCCACGCGACGGCGACGTTGATGTCCTTGGTGTACGCCGCGCCGATCACGGCGAAGCCCAAGACGAGCCCGACGATCAGCACGGTTTTCCGCACGCGGTTCGCATCGGCGCCGCGTTTGATGAGGTAGTCGACGAGCCAGCCGCCGACGATCAGGTCGGTCAGCGTACCGACGCCCCAGATCAGGAACACGTAGCCGCCCGCTTTGAGGATGTTCACGCCGAAGGTGTTCTGCAGATACGTCGGCAGCCACGTGAGCAAGAACGCGAACAGATAGCCGTACGCCGCGAAGCCGATCGTCAGTCCCCACACCTTGCGCTTCGAGATGAGATACGCGAGGCTCGCTCCGCGCGCGCGCTCGCCGGCCGGCGTTTCGGGCTCCCCGCCGCCTTCGCGGATGTACTCCGCCTCGGCGTGCGTGAGCCGCTTGTCCTCGCTCGGGTTGCGATAGAAGACGTAGAACAGGACGAAGAACACCAAGCTCAGCGCCGCCGTCGACCAGAACATTCCGCGCCAGCCGAACATCACCAGCAGGTACGCGGTGAACGCGACGCCCACGGCATTTGACAGCTTCGCCGCAGCATCGAACAGCGACGTCGCCAGCCCGCGCTCGCTGCGCGGGAACCAATAGCCGACCGCCTTGGCATTCGCCGGGAAGGTCGGCGCCTCGGCGAGTCCCAGGAACAACCGCGCCGTGTAGATCAAGGCGAAGTTCGGCGCAAGCGCCGTGCACGCCGAGGCGATGCTCCACAGACCGGCCGCGATGCGCGAGATGACCGTGACGCCGTACCGGTCGATGATGTAGCCGATCGGGATCTGCGAGAACGCATAGACGGCGAAGAACGCGCTGCTCAGGACGCCGAATTCCGCCGGCCCGAGGCCGAGCTCGTCGTGCAGCGGCTTGGACGCGACCGAGAGCGCACCGCGGTCGATGTAGTTGATCAGGACGCCGAAGCCGAGGATCAGCGCGATGCCCCAGCGCAGGTTGGTGACGCGTTCGGCGGGCGCGATGATGCTGCGTTGCACGAGTGAGTTCTCCCGGTCGCCGGAATGGTAGTCCGTTTCTTCCGCGCAAGCGCCCTAAGAAACATCGGACCGCACGCCGAAGTCCCTCGCCGATGAGACGCACGCCGCCCTGGGTGTTCGTGGCCGCCGCCGGGATCGAGCTCGCGGTGCTGCTGCTGTGCGTCTGGGGCATGGAACAGAGCCGCTCCGCGCACGAGCACCTCGAGGAGCTGGCCGAGCCGGCCCCGCCCGGCGAACCGCCGCCCGAGTCGCTGCCGCCTCCGTTTCCCGAGCTCGACCTGCCCGGCGAGACCGCGCTCTCCCCCGAACCCGAACCGGCGCCCGAGCCGCAGGCGGTCGCGCCGCAGCCTCAGGCGGCCGTCCCCGAGCCGCCGCTGCGGCCGATGTTCGGCCCGCCGCCCGAACGCCCGCCGGAGGCGCATCCGGCCGACGTCGCCGCCGTCCCGGCGTTCATCGTCGAGCCGGCCGACGAGGCCACGCAGATCGTCGGCGGCGCCGCGGGCGCCGGGCGGTTCGCCTTCGGGTTCTACGGCGACGGCAACATGCGGTTCGTGGACGCCGACGGCGGGCGGTACGCCGGCCGCGTCGAAAGCGCGCGCGCCCGCCTGCGCGAGATCGACGGCACGCGCGCGTTCACGGTGCAGATCGGGGTCGCCGCGGACCAGCGGCTGCAGGCGACGTTCACGGGCGGAGCCCACGACGCCGAAACCATTGCCTTGGAACCGCTCGTCGGATGGAGCGTCGCATGAACGTCCTCGATCGTCTCGATACCACGCTGCGCGTCGTCGGCGGCGCCCGCCTCGAAGGCAGCGTCGACATCCAAGGCGCGAAGAA
The DNA here is from genome assembly GCA_963723635.1 of Vulcanimicrobiota bacterium. Lineage (GTDB taxonomy): Bacteria > Vulcanimicrobiota > Vulcanimicrobiia > Vulcanimicrobiales > Vulcanimicrobiaceae > Vulcanimicrobium. The sequence goes on from CAVRRP010000036.1 coordinate 12,284, forward strand.
CGCCGCGCTGCCCATCATGGCCGCGGCGCTGCTCGCGCGCGGCAAGGTGACGCTGCACCGCATCCCGCGCATCACCGACGTCTCGGTGATGTGGTCGCTGCTCGAGGCGCTGGGCGCGCGGCTCTCGCTCGACGACCGCAACACGATCACGATCGACGCCGCCAACGTCAACAAGCACCGCGCGCCGTACGCGCTGGTGCGCAAGCTCGCCGCGTCGTTCGACCTGTGCGGTCCGCTGCTGGGGCGCTTCGGCCGCGCGGAGGTCCCACTGCCGGGCGGCTGCATCTTGGGAACGCGCGCCACCGACATGCACGAGGCGGCGTTCCGCTCGCTGAGCGCCGACGTGTCGGTCGAGCACGGTTATCTCGTCGCGAGCGCGCGCGACGGCGGCCGGCTCACCGGCGGCGCGATCGAGTTCCGCATGCCGTCCGTCGGCGCGACGAAGAACGCGATGCTCGCGGCCGTGACCGCGCGCGGCGACACGGTCATCCACAACGCCGCGATGGAACCCGAAGTCGTCGACCTCGCGAACTTCCTGGTCGCCATGGGCGCGAAGATCGCGGGCCAAGGCGGCGACACGTTGCGCATCACCGGCGTCCCGGAGCTGCACGGCGTCGAGTACGAGATCATTCCCGACCGCATCGGGACCGGCACGCTGCTGATCGCCGGCGCGATCACGCGCGGCGACGTGACGGTGCGCAAGACGCGCCCCGACGACGTACTCGCGCTGCAGCTCGCGCTGGGCGAGTGCGGCGTGAAAGTATCGAACGGCGACGACTGGATCCGCGTGCAAGCCGGCACGGTCAAAGGCGGCACCGACGTCGTCACCGCGCCGCATCCGGGTTTCCCGACCGACTTGCAGCCGCAGATGCTGTCGTTCCTGTGCACGGCGCCGGGCGTGAGCGTCGTCGAGGAGTCGATCTTCAACGCGCGCTTCTCGTACGTCAACGAGCTGGTGCGCATGGGCGCCGACGTGCGCGTCGCGATGGACAACAACACGGCGCTCGTCAAAGGCGTCGCGAGCCTGTCGGGCGCGCCGGTCGAAGCGCCCGACATCCGCGCCGGCGCTGGCCTGGTTCTCGCGGGCCTCGCCGCGGTCGGCGAGACGGAAGTGATCGGCCTGGAATATATCGACCGCGGCTACGAGCGGTTCGAAGAGACGCTGTCGTCGCTGGGCGCGCAAGTGCAGCGCTCCAGCGGCATCATCCCGTTCCACGAACCGACGGGCACCTTCGAGACGAGCGTCTATCCCAGCGTCTGATCAGCGCGGTGGAACGGAGGCGTCGTCCGCATCAGCGAGGTCCGCGCGCTTGATCGACGATCTTGTCGATCGCCGAAGCAACGTTCGATGCGCACTTCGTCGCGATGTCGCCGTGGCTGCAGGCGTCGACTTCCACCCGTGAGCCGATGGATGAGTACGTCGCCAGCGGCGCGGTAAACTTCGTCATGAACTCCCGTTCTGCGCGCCGCTGATCGGGCGGAAGAGGTTCCTTAGCAAACGCGTCTGCGGCTACGACGACGGCGAGCGGCAGGCTCCCGTACTGCCGCTGCTCGCTGCGAACCTCCGCCGTGCTGATCGTCCTATCCGACGTCTGATCGGAATTATAGGCTCGCCACCACTCGGGGCGCAGCTGGCGTTTTGCGACCAGGGCATTCAGCGACGGCGGCAGCTGCGGGTCCTGTGACGTACAGACGTCATAGAGCTGCGTGTGGGGTTTCAATCCGCCGCGTTCCGTTGCAGCGGTGCACGCCTTTGCCGCGGCAAAGCCTTGTTCGAATCCCGCTTCGAGGGCCGGGGCGACGGCGAAGAGTGCCTTTTCTTGGTCTTCGATGTCCGGCTCGACGAGCACGAGGCCCGCGAGATCGTCCAGATGCCGATCGGCGTACAAGCGTGCGGACAACGTGCTGGACGAATAGCCGACAAGAACGAACGGCCGCGCGATCGGAGCCTTCTCGACGAGTCCACGCAAATCGTCGACGTACGCGGCCGCATCGCGCGGCAACGGCCCGGGGTCGCTGAATCCAAATCCCGCGCGATCGTACGAGCAGACGCGCGTGTGCTTTGCGACGAGCGGCTGCACGAAGCGCCAGTCCGACGTGTCGTCGCTCTCGTTGGCATCGAGAATCACCGTCGGCGAACCGCTTCCTGTACAGTACAGGTTCAACCGGCGCCCGCCGATATCCACCATCCGTTGCGCGTGCAAGTACGGCGCCGGATCGAAGGCGGGCGGCGGCACGAACGCTTGTTGCGGCAACGAAGCCGGGAACTGGAAGTCGGACAAGCGGTAGCGCCACACGCCGTGCAAGGCCTTGATGCCGGCGACGCGTGCCGTGCCGTCCAGGAAACCGTCGGTCTGCACCCAGTAACCGCCGACGTCGGCGTAATGCTCCTCGATGATGACCGTGCCTCCCATGACACCGCCGTCGCGCACGGCGAAGCGAACCGAGCAAAACCGCAGCGACCGAAGGTCGATGACCACGTCGGAGAGCGTGTGGCGCGGATTGTTCGTGCGCGACCAAAGATGAAGCGCGTGCCCCGGATCGCCGTTTGCGCACGCCTGGTCACCGCGGTCTTCGACGTTGTAGATGCCCGGACCGAGCGCCACGACCGTTCCGATCGTCTTCAAAACCGGACCGGGGCTGGCGGTCGGCTCGCTCGGCGCCGGCGTCGGCTGGTTTCGTGCGATGCCCGACGGACAATGCAAGGGTCCGAAGTGAAACGGTGCATTGCGCAACGAATGGTACGTGCTCAGCCAGGTCGGATCGAAATTCGAAACATACCGGTGACCGTCCGCAGCGTCTACGATCTCGGTTTGGGCGTCTTCGGTACGGTGCCGCAGCGTCCAGTGAACCCGGTTGTTTCCAAATGTGAACGACCGGTGACTGACTTCCACGTTATCGCAATTGTCCGTCGTCCAATCGACCCGCATCCCTTCGCTGACGCCTTCCAGGCGGAACGTCACGAACGGCGGTTCTTTGAGGTCGTTCATCACGACGAGCGCTTGGCGGTACAGCTCTTTTGCCGTCGGCGGCTCCGCGGCTCGCGCCGGCACGGCGCCGCACAGCGCGACGAGACATGCCGTCGCGACGATCCCGCGGAGTCTGAACGTCTTTCGCCCGACTTCGATGCCCATCGTTGCCTCTCTGATGGCCCAGGTTGGTACGAATACGGGCAGGGGCCGTAGCCGGGTTCCCTGCTCCGGCAGGACGGTTCGAGACGCCCGCGGGGTCTGGACCGTTGGTCTGGCGGCGTTGGTCTGGCGGCGCGCTGAGGAATCCCGCGCCGGGGGCCGAACCCACAGGAGCCGTTTTCAACTACGGCTCCGTCGCGTGTCCCGCGAGCGGATCCAGTTCGGGAGTCACTGTCATCGATATCGGGATCGACCTTGGTACCGCCAACGTCCTCGTCTACGTCAAGGGCAAAGGCATCGTGTTGCGCGAGCCGTCCGTCGTCGCCAAGGATGTGCGCACGAACAAGACGCTCGCCGTAGGCGAAGAGGCGCGGCTGATGCTCGGCAAGACGCCGAGCAACATCCAAGCGATCCGGCCGCTGCGCGACGGCGTTATCGCCGATTTCGAGGTGACCGAGGCGATGCTCGGTTACTTCATCAAGAAGGTCACCCGCCAGCGGTCCTTCTTCGCGATGCTCTTCCGGCCAAAGCCATCGGTCGTGATCTGCGTCCCCGCCGAGATCACCTCGGTGGAAGAGCGCGCGGTGCGCGACGCCGCCAAGCTCGCCGGCGCGAAGTCGGTCGACATCATCGAGGAGCCCATGGCCGCCGCGATCGGGGCCGGGCTTCCCATCGACGGGCCGTCGGGCAACATGGTGGTCGACATCGGCGGCGGCACCACCGACGTCGCCGTCATCTCGCTGGGCGGGATCGTCGTGTCGCAATCGATCCGCGTCGCCGGCAACAAGCTCGACGAGGCGATCATTCGCCACATTCGCCGCGTCTACAACCTGATGATCGGCGAGCGCACATCGGAGGAAATCAAGATCAAGATCGGCTCGGCCTACCGGCTCGAGCAGGAGCTCGCGATGGAGATCCGCGGCCGCGACCTCATCAACGGGCTGCCCAAGACGGTGAAGATCACGTCCGAAGAGGTGCGCGAGGCACTGTCCGAGCCGGTGCAGGCGATCGTCGAAGCGGTCAAGGCCGTGCTGGAGAAGACGCCGCCGGAGCTGGCGGCCGACATCATCGACCGCGGCGTCATCCTGACCGGCGGCGGGGCGCTGTTGCGCGGGCTCGACACCCTGCTGGGCGAAGTCACAGGCATCCCCGTTATCGTGGCCGATGACCCGATGTCGTGCGTCGCGATCGGCACCGGGCAGCGCGTCGGCTACACCGGCTCGATGAACCTCTGAAGAGCGCGACGCTCCCGCACCGCGAGATCGTTCTATCGACGTGACGACCCATCGGTTTTCGAATCTGCTGCTCCCGCTCGGCCTCGCACTGGCCTGCGGCGGCAGCGCGCTCGCGGCCGCTCCCGCGCCGCCCGCGTCAGGGCTGCAGACGGCCTCATACCGGATCGAGACCGATGAGACGAAGGCGAACTTCAACACCGGCGACTTCACGATGCCGCACAAGGTGCGCTTCTTCCGCCCGGGGACCGATGCGGTCGGCGACCGCGCGCAGGGCAACTCGAAGCGCGGCACCGTCTCGCTGTTCGGCGACGTGGTCGTGCACGACAGCGGCAACGCCGGCGAAGCGGGCGACGCGGCGTACAAAGGAAGCGGCCCCGCGACGCTGACGTGCGATCAGCTCGACGTGGATTCGAAGGCGCGCGTGTATGCTGCGACGGGGCACTTCCACTTTTCGCAAGGCACGCGCACGGGCAGCGCCGACAAGGCGACGCTCGACCGCGGCAGCGGCATGCTGCACCTCGAGGGCAACGTGCACCTCACGGACAACGGCTCGACGCTCACGTCGAACATCGTCGACTACAACCTCAACACCAAGGACGTGCAGACGCACGGCTCGCCCACGGTGATCACGCAACCCGCGAACCAGCAGCCGGCACCGGCTTCACCGCGCGCGCCGGCGGCGCGGCGCACGCCCGCCCCGCACGGGAAGCCGGCGCGCGAGCCCGCGCACACACCGTCGCCCAAGCCGAACCGAACGGCCGCGCCGACTGCCGTGCCCGCGCCGGCGCCGAGCCGGACGCCGTAACGGCGATGCGGTTGGTCGCACGCACGTCGCTTGCCGGGATCGCGCTGATCGCGTTGTGCGCGGGCGTCGCCCCGTCGCCGTCGCCCGCACCGGCGCCCGTGCCTGTAGCGTCACCGGCACCGTCCGCGTCTGCGTCGGCTCGGCCGTCCCCGTCGGCATCATCGCCGGTTCGGCCGTCATCGTCGGCGTCGCCGTCGGTGCCGTCGGCGCTCGACACGCCGGAGTACCGGATCGAGACGGACGAGATCACGCGCAAGGGCAACGGTGATTTCACGATGCCGAACAAGGTCGTATTCTCGCGGCCTGGGAGCGACGGCACCGCGGAGCGCGCGGAAGGCAACGACAAGCGCGGAACCTTGTCGCTGATCGGCAACGTCGTCGTGCACGACAACGGCAACGCGCCCGAAGCCGGATCGCAAGACGAGTACGCCAAAGGCGGGCCGTCGACGCTGACCTGCGATCGGCTCGACGTCGACTCGAAATCGAAGGTCTACACGGCGATCGGCCACGTGCACTTCACGCAAGGAACGCGCGACGCAACCGCGGAGCACGGCGTGCTCAACCGCAAGACCGGTATGCTGCGGCTCGAAGGCAACGTGAAGACGAAAGACGGCGAGTCGTCGATGACGGCCCAGAACATGGACTACAACCTCAACACCAAGCACGTCGAAGCCGCCGGCAAGCCGATCGTCATCAAGCAGCCGGTTCCGACGCCCGAACCCGGCTCGGTCACGCCGTCGCCGAAACCCAAAAAGCGCAGACTGCCGTTCTGACGTGATCGGGCTCTTCGACGACGGCGGGGACGGCAGCGGCGCGAAACGGGTGCGCGAGCCGCTCGCCGCGCGAATGCGGCCCCGTACGCTCGACGAGTTCGTCGGCCAGGAACAGATCGTCGGGCCCGGGCGCGCGCTGCGGCGCGCGATCGAGTCGGATCAAGCGCCGTCCATGATTCTGTGGGGCCCGCCGGGAACCGGCAAGACGACGCTCGCGCAGATCATCGCGCACCAAACGGGTGCGCACTTCGCGGGGCTGTCCGCCGTCAGCGCCGGCGTCGCGGATTTGCGGCGGGTGGTGGCCGATGCGCAGAAGCTCCGTGCCGCGGGACGGCGCACGGTGCTGTTCATCGACGAGATCCACCGCTTCAACAAAGCGCAGCAGGACGCGGTGCTGCCGTACGTCGAGGACGGCACCGTCACGCTGATCGGCGCGACGACGGAGAACCCGTCGTTCGAAGTCAATTCCGCATTGCTGTCGCGCTCGCGGGTGTTCGTGCTAAAGGCGCTCGCCGACGACGACGTGCGCACGCTGATCGAGCGCGCGCTGCACGACGAAGAGCGTGGTCTGGGCAAACAGCACATCGAGCTCGCGCCCGACGCGCTCGACGCGCTCGTGAACCTCGCGAACGGCGACGCGCGCTCCGCGCTTTCGACGCTCGAGTTTGCCTCGTCGTCCGCCGCGAGGCGCGATGACGGCGCGCGCGTGGTCGACGTGCAGACGATCGCCGATGCGCTGCAGCGCCGCGCGACCGGCTACGACAAATCCGGCGACGCGCACTACGACACCATCAGCGCGTTCATCAAGACGATCCGCGGCAGCGATCCGGACGCCGCGGTGTATTGGCTCGCGCGCATGATCGACGCCGGCGAAGACCCGCTGTTCATCGCGCGCCGGCTGGTGATCCTCGCGAGCGAAGACGTCGGCCTCGCCGACCCGCACGCGCTGCCGCTCGCAATGGCGGCGCAGCAGGCCGTGCACTTCGTCGGCATGCCCGAAGGCTTCTTTCCGCTCGCGCACGCGGTGCTCTATCTGGCAACGGCACCGAAATCGAACACGGTCGGCCGTGCGTACGGCGCCGCGCTGCACGACGTCGAAGCGACGCGCAACGACCCGATCCCGCTGCATCTGCGCAACGCGCCGACGAAGCTGATGAAGAACCTCGGCTACGGCGAGGGCTACCGCTACGCGCACACCGACTACGCGGACATGGACGCCGAAGGCGCCCTCCCGCCGGCGGTCGCGCTGCAATCAAACCTGCCGGAAGCGTTAGGCGACCGCACCTACTTCGATCCCACCAAACAGGGCGACGAAGCCCGCCTGCGCGCCTGGATCGACGCCCGCCGCCGCAGCACGGGAGCGGCCGATAGCGATCTGTTCGGCGACGATTGACGGCGATGACGCGCATCTATCTCGATCATGCGGCGACCACGCCGGCTCGGCCCGAGGTCGTTGCCGCGATGACGCCGTTGCTCGGCGGTTTCAACCCGAATTCGCTGCATGCCGAAGGGCGCGCGGCGCGGGCGGCCGTTGATTCGGCGCGCGAGGCCGTTGCGCGCGTGCTCGGTGCTGCACCGCGCGAGATCGTGTTCACCGGCGGCGGCTCGGAGTCGGACGTGCTCGCGATCGTCGGTGCGGCTCGCGCTGCCGCCGGACGCGGGCGGCACGTCGTCACCGTTGCTACCGAGCACCATGCGGTGCTGCACGCCGTCGACGTTCTCGAGCGCGACGGCTGGCGCGTCACGCGGTTGCCGGTCGATTCTCGCGGGCTCGTCGACCCGGCCGCGTTCGCGGCGGCGCTCACGCCCGAGACGACGCTGGCCAGCGTGATGCTCGCGAACAACGAGATCGGCGTCATCCAACCCATCGCCGAGCTGGCAGCGAATCGCTCGCGAGCGCGGTGTGCTGTTGCATACTGATGCGATCCAGGCGCCGGGCTGGCTTCCGCTGGACGTCGACGCGCTCGGGGTCGACCTGCTGTCGCTCTCGGCGCACAAGTTCTACGGGCCCAAAGGCGTCGGCGTGCTCTACGTGCGGCGCGGCACGGCGCTGCGAGCCGCTCATCGTCGGCGGCGGGCAGGAGCACGGCCTGCGCGCGGGCACCGAGAACGTCGCCGGGATCGCGGGGCTCGCCGTCGCGCTCACCCTCGCCGAGACCGAGCGCGACGTCACCGCGCCTCGGGTCGCCGCGCTGCGCGACCGGCTCGAAGCCGGCATCGTCGCCGCGATCCCGGACGTCGTCGTCAACGGCGCCGGCGCGCCGCGGCTTCCCACCAATCTTTCCGTCGCGTTCGGCGACGTGCCGTCCGACGCGCTGCTGATGCGGCTCGACCTCGACGGCATCGCGGCTTCCGCGGGCAGCGCGTGCGCGGCCGGTTCGCTCGAACCGAGCCACGTCGCCGCCGCGATCGGCCTCGGCGACCGTCACCGGCCCGGCGTGATCCGGTTTTCGCTCGGGCGCGACACCACCGCGGCGGACGTCGGACGATGTCGTGCGACGCTTGCCTGCTATCATAGCGAACATGCGTACGCCGCTCGTCGTGTAGGGCACCTCGATTTTGGGAATGTGACCGTGCGTGGCTCTAGCGAGCACGCGGAGGATCGGTTTTGAGTTCGGGTTTCAACTGGGCGATCGTTTTGGATATCGGGGTCGGGGTCGGGGTGTTGCTGATCGGTATCGGCATCTTCATCGTGTGCTCGTCCTTGGCCAAAGTGTTCACGCGTCTGAACGGAACCCTCGACGAGGTCGACCGTCAGATCAGCACGCTGTCGGTGCCCGTGGTGGCGACGCTCGGACACGTCAACGGGATCGCTGACACCGCCGACGCGACCGTCGCGCGGCTCGGCACCGTCGTCGGAACGCTCGAAGGCGTCGCCGGCGGCGTCGGCAACACGGCGAAGCTCGCGACCGACGCCGTGACGCCCGCGTTGGTCAACCTCGGCGCGACGCTCAGCGGCATCACCGCCGGCCTGCGCCGGCTCGTGACCGGCCGCCGCACCGCATCGCAGGACGGCAACGTCACTCCCAGCCCCACCGGGAGCGGGGTCTGATGGAAGCGGATCGTGACGGGGGCGGCAGCGTCCCCGGCTTCATCACCGGACTGCTGCTGGGGGCTCTTGCCGGAGCCACGCTTGCCATGGTCCTCGCGCCGCAGTCGGGCGAGGACACCCGCGACTTGCTCGTCGCCAAAGCCCGCGAAGCGGGCGAGCGCGCGCGCGACACCGCCGGCGACGCCAACGATCTTCTTGCCCGCGGGCGACAAATCGTCGCGGATGCGAAAGCCCGGCTCGACGGAGCGATCGCGGAAGGCAAGGACGCCGCTTCGCGCCAGCGCAGCACCCTCGAAGACGAAAGCAATCAAAGCTAGGAGATAGCGTGGATATCAAAGTCAACGTCCGTGAGTCCGAGGGCGACGCGTACGTCGTCGACCTCACCGGCGAGATCGACGTGTACACCTCGCCCAAGGTCAAGGACGCGATCACGGAACTGATCGATCAAGAGCACTACAACCTCGTGATCAACCTCGAGAAGGTGCGCTACATCGACTCGACGGGCCTCGGCGTGCTGATCGGCGGGCTCAAGCGCGTGCGCGAGCACGGCGGTTCGGTCAACCTCGTGTGCACGAACCCGCAGATCAAAAAGATCTTCGACATCACCGGCCTGGTCAAGATCTTCGGCATCTTCGACGACGAGCAGAGCGCCATGAAGGCGCTGGTGTGAACGCGTCCACGCACGCCCTCGAAGTGTCTTCGCACGGAACCGTCGAGCTGAAGATACCGGGGCGTGCCGAGTGGGTCGCGGTCGCGCGTCTCGCGGTCGCCGCCGTCGCGAGCCGGCTGCGGTTCTCGGTCGACGAGATCGAAGACATCAAGCTCGCCATCGCGGAAGCGTGCACCAACTCGATCCAGAGCGCGGGCGGCGTCGATGCGGGCGTCATCGAGATCGTCTGCGACGCGCTCGAGGACGAGCTGCGCGTCACCGTGCGCGACCGCTCGCCCGGCCTGCACCTCGAACCCGTGAAACCAGGCGGCATCGACGAGGGCCGCACCGAAGAGCTAGGAGTGTTCTTGATCCGAGCTCTCATGGACAGCGTCGACTACACGAGCGATCCGCGCCGCGGCACGGAGCTCGTCATGACGAAGCGCGTGACCCCGTAGCCGTGTCGTCGTCGGTTCCTCACGTGGACGAGGAACGCTGGGACCGGAATCGCGCACGACAAGCGTTCACACGCTTTGCCGAACTGCGTAGCAACCGTGCACTCGATAGCGGAGTCGACCATACGGGCCTCAACGAGTTCGAGCGCTTGCGCAACGAGCTCGTCGTCGCGCACCTCAATCTCGTCCGCTACCTCGCCGTCAAGTTCGCCAACCGCGGCGAGGCACTCGACGATCTGATCCAAGTCGGTACCGTCGGCTTGCTCAAGGCGATCGACCGCTTCGACCTGGACCGCGGCGTGGAGTTCACCACGTACGCCACGCCCACGATCGTCGGCGAGATCAAGCGCTATTTCCGCGACAAGGGCTGGGCCGTCAAGGTCCCCCGCCGGCTGCAGGAGCTCAACCTCAGCGTCAACCGCGCGATCGAGAAGCTGACGGTCAAGCTCGGCCACTCGCCGACCGTCGGCGAGCTGGCGTCGCACCTCGGCGCGTCCGAAGAAGACATCCTCGAAGCGCAGGAGCTCGGCCAGGCCTACAACCTGCTGTCGCTCGACACCGAGCTCAACGGCGACGGCGACAAGAAGTCGCAGACGCTCGCAGACTACGTCGGCCAGAACGACGCGGGCTTGGAGCTGCTCGAAGACCGCGCCAACTTGGAGCGCGCGTTCCAAGTGCTGACCGGCCGCGAGCGCGTGATCCTGTACTTGCGGTTCTACGAAAGCGTGTCGCAGACCGAGATCGCAAAGCGCCTGAACGTCTCGCAGATGCACGTCTCGCGCCTGCAGCAAAAGGCGCTCGAAAAGCTGAAGAACTTCCTGCAAGAGAAGTAGCACGCGCGCCCGGGGCGGGACGAACCCGGGGGCGGCGGCGAACCTGACGGGTCGGCCATGACTTCCCAAGAGCTCCGACAAGCATTCGTCGACTATTTCAAACGGAACGGGCACGCACTGCTGCCGTCCGCCTCGCTCATCCCTGATGAGATGAGCACCACGCTGTTCACCATCGCGGGGATGGAGCAGTTCGTGCCGGTGTTTCTGGGCGAGTCGCCCGCGCCCGCGCCGCGCGCGGTCACCGTGCAGCGCTGTTTGCGCGTCGCCGGCGCGAAGTCCGACATCGAGAACGTCGGGCGCACCGGGCGGCACGGCACGTTCCTCGAAATGCTCGGGTTCTTCTCGTTCGGCGACTACTACAAGTCCGAGGCGATCCGCTTCGCGTGGGAGTTCTACACGCGCGCACTGGGCCTCGATCCCGCGCGGCTGCACGTGACCGTGCACGTGTCCGACGACGAGGCGCAGCGGCTTTGGGAGACGGAGATCGGACTCGATCCCGCGCGCATCACGCGCTGGGACGAGGACAACTTCTGGACGATGGGCGCCACCGGGCCGTGCGGTCCGTGCAGCGAGATCTTCTACGACCTCGGGCCCGCGTTCGCCGCCGGGCCCGACGACGACGGACCGAACAAAGGCGACCGGTTCACCGAGCTGGGCAACATCGTGTTCCAGCAATTCAATCGCGGCGCCGACGGCAAGCTGACGGAGCTGCCGCGCAAGGCGATCGACTTCGGCGGCGGCTTCGAACGCGCGCTCGCGATCGCCAACGGCAAGACGTCGATGTACGAGACGGACTTGTTCACCGATCTCATCGACGCGCAGCCGCCCGTCGGACAGACCGCGTTAGCGCCGGCCGAACAGCTCGCGCGGCGGCGCATCATCGCCGACCACGCGCGCGCCGCGACGTTCCTTATCGCCGACGGCGTGTACCCGTCGAACACCGAGCGCGGGTTCGTGCTGCGGTTTCTCATTCGCCGTGCGATTCGCAACGGCCGTCTGCTCGGGTATCCGCGCGAGTTCATGGCGGAGCTCGCGAGCGCGGTGGTCGCGTCGCTGGAAAGCGGCTATCCGGAGTTGCGCCCGCGGCTGGGCGACGTGCAGAACGCGCTGCGCATCGAAGAAGCGGGCTTCATGCGCACGCTCGACCGCGGCAGCGAGCTGCTCGAAGCGCTGATCGCCGACGCGGTCGCGGACTGCACGATGCTGATCTCGGGCGACGAGGCGTTCGTGCTGCACGACACGTACGGATTTCCGTACGAGCTCACGCGCGAGATCGCGGCGGAACGCGGCGTGCAGGTCGACAGCGTGGCGTTCGAACGGAAGATGGACGAGCAGCGGCAGCGCGCGCGCGCGGACGCGGCCAGCAAACGCGGCATCGTCACGGTGACCGATGTGCCGACGTTGTCGTCGGCGTTCGAAGGCTACGGCGGTCTGGAAGCGGACGGCACCGTGCAGGCGATCCTCGTGGGCGGCAAGCCGGTCGAGTCGATCGACGACGGCGACGAGGCGCAGATCCTGCTCGACCGCACGTCGTTCTACGCGGAGAAAGGCGGCCAGGTGGGCGACCACGGCCGCATCACCCACGTCGCCGCGGTGTTCGAGGTGACCGACACGCAGTACGTCGGCGAAGCGATCGCGCACCACGGGCGGCTCGTGCGCGGCACGCTCGCGGCCGGCGACGCGGTGCACACCAGCGTGTATCCCGAATGGCGCGAGGAGATTCGGCGCCATCACACGTCGGCGCATTTGCTGCAGCGCGCGCTCAAGGACGTGCTCGGCGACGATGTCGTCCAGGCGGGCTCGTGGGTCGGCGTCGACCGCATGCGGTTCGATTTCCGCAGCCCTGCCGGCGCGCTGTCGCCGCAGCAGAAGCGCGCGGTGACGCAGCGCGTCAACGAGCTGATCCGCGAAGACCACCACCAAGAGATGAACGAGCTGCCGATCGAGGAGGCGAAGGCGACGGGCGCCATCACGATGGCGGGCGAGAAGTATGGCGACCACGTGCGCGTCGTCGCGTTCGGGCCGGCCGTCGAGTTCTGCGGCGGTACGCACGCGCATACCACCGGCGAGCTCGGCATGTTCGTGCTGCTCAGCGAAGGCTCGATCGGGAGCGGCGTGCGCCGCATCGAAGGCATCGTGTCCAAAGCCGCGGAGCGGTACGTCGAGCAGCAGCAGGACACGCTCGCCACGCTGAGCGAGACGCTGTCGGCGAAACCGGACGAGCTCGTGCAACGCGTCGAGCGCATCCAAACCGATGTGCGCGATCTGCAGAAAGCGATGTCCGAGATCAAAGCGCGGCTCGCGTCGGCCGACGCGGCGACGTACGCCGACGCCGCCGAGACGGTGGGTGCAACGCGCGCGGTGCTGGCCGTCGTGCGCGAAGCGAACGCCGAGGCCCTGCGCACGCTCGGCAACGCGATCCGCTCGCGGCTGCGCTCCGGCGTCGTGGCGCTCGTCGGCACCGACGGCGCGAGCGCGTCGCTGTTCGTCAGCGCGAGCGACGACGCCGTGAAGGCCGGCGCGCACGCGGGCAATCTCGTCAAAGCCGCCGCGCCGCTGGTGGGCGGCAAAGGTGGCGGCGCGCCCGCGCAAGCGCAGGGCGGCGGCAAGGACCCGTCGGGCGCGGAGGCTGCGCTTGCGGCGATGCGCGACCTGCTCGCCCAGCAAGTCGCATGATCGCGTTCTTCGCCGCGGCCACGGTGGCGGCGGCGACGCCGGCACCCAAGCCGTCGGCATTGCCCGCGCTCGCGCCCGCGGCGGTCGTCGCCAAGTACGCCACCGCGCTCAAAGCGATCAAAGAGCCGCGCGTCTTCAGCGTCGAGTACACCGTCGAGCAAACGGGGACGCGTTCGCTCGAGCAGACGCACCGCATCTATCGCAGCGGCACCGACGAGCGCGACGAGACGCTGGCGGTGAACGGCACGCGCCCGGCGACGCCCGTCGTGCGCATCTTCCGGCGCCCGTATCGCTACACCGTCGCCGCGCTGGCTCCCAAACCGTCGGCGTACGATTTCAGCTATGCCGGTCCGCACAAGGACGGCAAGCACGTCGACTACGTCTTCGACGTCACGCCCAAGAGCGGCGCGCCCGCGTTCGCATTCACCCAGGTGACGATCGACGGCGTGTCGTTCTTGCCGGTCGCGGTGTCGTTCGCGACGCACCAGCACGCCGGCAGCGGGCAAGTGACGTTCTCGAAATGGGATCGCTGGTGGGTCGCGCGAAGCGCTGCCGCGCAAGCGAACGTCGGGCACGGCGTCGCGCGCGAGCATCTCACGTTCGCGCACTGGCGCTTCCCCGCCGCGCTGCCGCCGTCGACGTTCGCCGCGCCGCGCGCGCTGCCGTCGCCGCCGCAGCAGCTCGGCCCATGAGATCGCGCCGCCTCGGGACGACGGGCCCCCGCGTCTCCGAGATCGGGCTCGGCACGATGGGGATGTCGGACGTCTACGGTCCGGCGGACCGCACCGAGAGCATCGCGACGATCCATGCCGCGCTGGACGCGGGGATCACGCTGCTCGACACCGGCGATTTCTACGGCATGGGCCACAACGAGATGCTGATCGGCGAAGCGCTGCGGGGGCGCCGCCGCGAAGACGTCGTGCTCAGCGTGAAGTTCGGCGCGCAGCGCGGCCCCGACGGCGCATGGATCGGCTACGACGCCAGCCCTGCCGCGGTGAAGACGGCGCTCGCGTACACGCTGCGGCGGCTCGGCGTCGAGTACGTCGACGTCTACCGCCCGGCGCGGCTCGACGCAGAAACGCCGATCGAAGAGACCGTCGGCGCGCTCGCCGAGCTCGTCGCGGCGGGATACGTTCGCCACATCGGCCTGAGCGAGGTCGGCGCGGAGACGATCCGGCGGGCGGCAGCGGTGCACCCGATCTGCGATCTCCAGATCGAGTACGCGCTCGTCACGCGCGGCATCGAGCGCGAGATTCTGCCGGCGTGCCGCGCGCTCGGCATCGGCATCACGGCGTACGGCGTGCTGTCGCGCGGCCTGATCGGCGGTCATTGGCGCAAAGAACAGACGCCGGCAGGGCGCGATATGCGCGCGCACCTCCCGCGATTCAGCGGCGACAATCTCGACCGCAACCTCGCGATCGTCGACCGGCTGCGCCGCATCGCCGACGCGCGCGGAACCACGGTGGCGCAGCTCGCGATCGCGTGGGCGCTCGCGCGCGGCGACGACGTCGTCCCGCTCGTCGGCGCGCGCACGCGCGAACGCCTGCGCGAAGCTCTCGCCGCGGCGGAGCTTCGGCTGTCCGCGAACGACGTCGCCGCGCTCGAGGACGCCGTTCCCGCGGAAGGCGCCGCGGGCGGGCGCTACGCCGACGCGCAGATGCGACACCTCGACAGCGAGCGGGACGGCTGACGGAGCGCGGAAAGACGGGTTCCGCGAGAACCGTGAGCCCGGGCTGCGGCGTAGGACAGGCATGAGAACAGCGCTGCTCGGCGCCGTGGCACTCCTCGCGCTGACGGCGGTTTCGCTGTCCAACGCGTTCACGGCCGCCGCTCCTTCCCCACAAGCGGGTACCGCCAAAATTGCTTCTGCCGGCGCCGTGGTGCATATCCGCGACGACGCTTTCGTCCCCGCATCGATCACCGTGAAGGCGGGCGACAAGATCACCTTCGTCAACGACGACGACGACGCGCACACCGCCACCGCCGACGACATGGCGTGGGACTCCGAAGGTCTCAGCCAAGGCCAGAAGTGGACGCACGCGTTCGCGAAAGCGGGCAAGATCGCGTACCACTGCACCGTGCACCCGATGATGCACGGCACGGTCGTCGTGGAGGCGGCAAGCCGCCCGCGGAGCACGACGTGAGACGCCGCGATTTCGTCGGCCACGTCGCGTGGACCGGCGCCGGCCTGCTGTACGTTCTCGGCGCCGACGGGATCGTGCGCGCGACGGCGGACGCGTCGCCGGGTTCGTTCAGCTTCGTGCAGATCAGCGACAGCCACATCGGCTACACCGGTCCGGCCAACGACGATGTGCACGGCACGCTCGCCAAAGCCGTCGGGGACATCAACGCGATGCCGGTGCAGCCGGCGTTCGTCATCCACACCGGCGACGTCACGCACTTGAGCAAAGCGGCGGAGTTCGACGACGCGCGTGCGATTCTCAGCACGCTGCGCGCGCCGCTCATCACGATTCCCGGCGAGCACGACGTCATCGGCGCGGAAGGCCCCAAGCGCTACGCGGCGTCGTTCGCGCGCAAGGACGCGGCGGGCCGCGGCTGGTCGTCGTGGGATCAGGGCGGCATTCATTTCGTCGCGCTGATCAACGTGGGCGAGGGCGAGACGATGGGCATGCTCGGCGACGAACAGCTCGCGTGGCTCGCGAACGATCTCAACGCGCGCAAGCCCGACACGCCGGTCGTGGTGTTCGGCCACGTGCCGCTGTTCGCCGCGGCGCCCGAGTGGGGCTGGACGACGTCCGACGGCACGAAGGCGATCGCCTTGCTGCGCCGCTTCAACTCGGCCACGGTGCTCAACGGGCACATCCACCAGGTGCTCGAGCACCAGGACGGCGCGATCCGCTTCGCCACCGCGCGAGCGACCGCGTTTCCGCAAGCCGCGCCCGGCACGCCGGGCGCCAAGCCCGGCCCGCTCAAGGTCGCCCCGGAATCGCTGCTCGGCGTGCTGGGCTACCGCACCGTCGAGGTCGCCGGCCGGGCGGCATGGCAAGACCGCACGCTAGCGCAGGGCTGATCGCCGTCGAAGCGCGTCCGATGGCCCTCGACGAGCCCGCGTTCGACCTCGCGTACCGCGCGCACGCCTCGCGGCTGCGCGCGGTCGCGTACGACGTCGTGCGCGACCGCGACGCAGCCGAAGACGTCGTGCACGGTGCGCTCGTGCGGGTGTGGAGCTCGGGCGCGTACCGGCCGGAGCGCGGCGCGCTGCTGCCGTTCCTCATCGCGTGCGTGCGGCGCGAAGCGTTCGACGCGATCCGCGCGACCAAGCGGCGGCACTTGCGCGAGGTCCGCGCCGGGGATGATCCCGTCGCACCCGACGAGACCGCCGCGATCGACCCGGTCGAGACGCGCCGCGTGCGGCGCGCGCTCGAGGCGCTGCCCGAGCCGCAGCGCGACGTCATCCTGCGCGCGTACTACGGGCACCGCACGCTCGCGGAAGTCGCGCAGGACACGAACGTTCCGCTCGGCACCGTCAAGAGCCGCCTCGCCGGCGCGCTGCGCCGCCTTCACACCGCGCTTTCCGGAGAACTCCCATCGTGAACCATCTCGAGGACGACGCCGAGCTCTACGCTCTCGGCCTGACCGAACGCGAACGCGATGCGGAGATCGAAGCGCATCTCGCCGCGTGCGACGAATGCCGCGCGCGCGTGGTCGCCGCCGAGGCGGCGGCGGCGTCGCTCGCTGCGGCGCTGCCGCCCATGCCTGCCGCCGCGGCGCCGCGCCGCACCTGGTGGACACCGGTCGCGACCGCCGCCGCGGTCGTGTTCGCAGCGACGACCGCGCTGCAGAGCGCGTCCGTGCACACCGCGTCGGCGCAGCTGGCGCGCACCGACACCGCGCTGGGCGCGATCGCGTCGTCGCACTTCGGCCACACCACGCTCACCGCGCAGCCGGGCGTCGTCGCGAAAGCGCTCTACGCGCGCGACGGCGCGTGGGTCTACGTCGTCGCGAACGACGCGCCGCGCGGCGCGCACGTCGTGCTGCGCAGCGGCGCTGCGAGCCGCGATCTCGGTGCGCTCGACGGCGGCACGCCCGCAACGCTGTTCGTGCGCGCGCCCGGCCGCGCCGACGAGATCAGCGTCGTCGCCGGCGACCGCGTCGTCGCGCACGGCGCGCCCGCGTACTAGGTTACAGCGCTTAGGCCTCGGTCGCGGCGCGCTAGGTGCCGCCGTCGACTTGGATGATCCCCATCATGCCCTTGTCCTCGTGGTTGAGCATGTGGCAATGGAACACCCAGCGCCCCACCGGGACTTTGCTGAAGTCGATCAGCAGCTCGGTCTTGGTCGGCAGCACCCACGGTGTGTCCTTGACGGCGTTGAAGTCGGACCCCGCCATGCCGAACCGTGGGACGCACGTGCTGTTCAGCGTGGCGTTCTTGGCTTTGACGCACGGCATCCCGGGCAGCAGCGGCGTCGTGTCCTCGAACACGTAGTGCTGGCCCGGATCGGCGCTGTTGTTCAGCGTCACGAAGGTGAGCTGATGAATGTGGAAGGCGTGGATCTGCGTCGCCGCGTTCACCAGCGTCCAGGTACTCGATGTACTTGTCGTTGGGGCCTTTGAGTTTGGGGCGGTGCACGTGGATGGTCGGGACCACGTATGTGTCGTGCGAGCCGGGCGGCGGCTTCACGAGCTCGAACGGCCGCTCGACGAAGTCGGACTTCGGGTGGTACGCGTCGTCGCCGGACGTCTCGGTGACGTAGAAGCCGTCCCAGTACTGCTGGAACGTGATCACGCGGTGCGGCAGCAGCTTGTTCGCCCTCGCCACGGCCAGCGCGCTGGTCTTCAGGTTCGCCGTGGGCGCCAGGCGGAGCGCGTACTCCACGAGCCGGTCCGCATCCGTCGTCTCGTTGGAGCTCGCGACGTGCGGTGCCGGCGCGGAAACGTGGTTCGCGGCGTCGCCGCTCGACGGGTGGACGACCAGCAAGTCGCGCGCCGGCTCGTAGTCGCCGTTGTTGCCGGGGCAGAACGCGCCGTCCACCGAGCCGTCGGGATTGGTGGTTTGCGGGTGCGAGGCGGCCGCGACGATGACCTGATCGTTCTTCGCGTCCTGCACGTCGATGTCGAGCCGGCCGCCCGGCGGGATGAGCACGCTGCTGCGGTGCACGGCGCTGCTGCTGCTGACGTCGACACCGTCGCGTGCCATGACGATCAGCGGCTTGCGGGTGCGCTTTTGCGTCTTGCCGTCGACGTCGAACAGCTCGACGTCCAGATACGCGTTCGCGCTGGCGTCGATGATGCGATAGCGCTCGTCGTGCGCCGCCGCGTGGCGCGCGTTCGGCTCCGGCAACGATTGCGTGGTACCCCGGCCGTTCGCGTTCGCTGTGACGTAGATCGGCACGCCGTCGACCTGCATCGGCTGAAACGCCGGTTGCGCCGTCGCGCCCGGCACGGGCGCGCCGCCGCCCAGGCAATCCTTGCTGAGCGCGTCGCCCGGCTCTAAATTGTTGCCGGTGGGGGTGTACCACGGCGGCGGGTTCGCCGGATCGACGTGCGGCACGGGCGTGAACACCGCCGTTTTCGCAGGCTTGGCGGGCGCGTTGGCGGCTTCGTTCGCACGGCGCACCAGCAGCGCGTCTTTCTCCCGCGCTTCGTCGGTCTGACCCGCCGGAACGAGATCTTTCACGAGCAGCACGCGGCCGACGTTGCGCGCCGTGACCGGTGTGTTCGGGTTCCCTCCGAGCAGGTTCGGCAGGACGATCAGCGAGCCCGCGAGCCCGCCGCTGACCTGGCCCTCGGAGATGTGGTGCATGTGCGTGTGGTACCAGTACGTCCCCGCCGCTTGATTCGCGTACAGCGGGATGTGGAACTTGCAGGTGCGGTTCGGCGCGGCATTGGTCGAGCGGAAGACGTTGTCTTCGAGCGGGTCGGTGTCCAAGCCGTGAAAGTGGAGGTTGGTGTCGCCCAGGTGCGGCGGCGGATACGGCGCCGTGGTGCCGGTCGCCGCATCGGGATGCGGAAAGTTCGGATCGACGGAGCGCTCGTGGTTGAGGTACGTCACGACCGGCGAGAACGGGAACGGCGAGCGCTCCGGGGGCGGCGTGAAGGTCAGCGACGTCGGCGCCATCGCGTGCGGCGGCAGCATCTGGTCGAGCACCGGGCACGGCGGGTTTCCCTGCGGCGCCGGCGTCGCGCCGGAGCTCATCGCGGCGTGGGCGCCGTCGCCCGACGGGGTCGGGGTGTTGAGCCGGTTGTGCAGCGTGATGTCGAAATAGTCGTGGTTCCGCACGAGGATCGTCGGCGCTTCGTAATAGTATTGGTCGGTCGTGTTCTGCCGGTAGCAGTAGCGCTGACCGTCTTGGAACGCGTACAGCGTGATGTCGTGCGGGTTCGGCGCGACCGGCGGATTCTGGACCACACCGCCCGGGTACGGGTACTGCTTGCACGGATGGGCCGGGTCCATCGTGGCCTGCGCCGGCGGTGCCGACCGGCCGGCGCTCTGCGTGGTGACCGCGACCACCAGCGCCGTGAGAACCATCAGTGGAACGATGAGCACGCCGCGCGGCAACGCCATTGATACACCCTCATACGAAGCTCGTCTGCCCCGCGCGGCCTAGGACCGCGCTGTGCGGGCACGCTTCGGTACGGCACCAAGCCTACCTCTCGCCCGAGACCGCGCCCGCGTATTACAGCGCCTGACCGTCCGTCGCCGCGCGTAGCGCGCCGAGATGATCGGCGACGCGCTCGCTGACGAGCACCCAGCGCCCCCCGTGCACGTCGAACACGGCGTACGCGCCGTTCTCGACCTTGGTCTTCCAGAAATCCGCGAGCATGCCTGACGTCGCGTCGACCAGCGCGACGCGCACCACCGCGTCGTGCGTGACGACGAGCGCCGACGTTTGCGGCGCAAACGACGCGGCGAAGTCGCGCCAGCGTTCGAGCACCTGCGCGATGTTCTCGCCGTGCTCGAACTGCACGTGCGCCGGATCTTCGCGCCACGCGCGGTAGCGCGCGGGGTCGTTCGCCGCAATCTCTTCGCGCAAGCGGCCTTCCCACGTGCCGTGCGCGATCTCGATCAGACGATCGTCCGTTTCGACGGGCACGCCGGCGCGTTCCGCGGCCGGCCGCGCGGTATCGGTGCAGCGCCGTAACGGCGAGCTGACGACGCGGCGGACGCCTTCACGTTGCATTGCGTCCGCGAGCGCGAGCGCTTGGCGCATCCCGAGCGGGCTGAGCTCCGACTCGAGCCGGCCTTGATAGCGGCCGGCGACGTTCCACGTCGTTTCTCCGTGCCGCGCGACGTAAACGCGCATCGCCGACGCGTTCGGGCGGCGCGCAGCGGCGCCCTCGCCACGAACGTGTGCGGGCGCTGAACCTTTTCGATCGCACCGGCGACGCAACGGCATGGAAGCGGTTCGCGACGACGCGGTCATGGCCGAGATCAACATCACGCCGTTCACCGACGTGCTGCTGGTGCTGCTGATCATCTTCATGATCCTCGCGGCGCTCGTCGCGCCGCCGGGGTTCGAGAAGCAGCTGCCCGATCGGGGCGGCGCGCCGCCGCCGCGCGTTGTGGCGGCGCGCACCATTCAGGTGTTGGTGAACGAGCGCGGCGCCGTGTTCGTCGACGGCAAGCGTTCCGGCGAGCGCGCGCTGTATGCCGACATGATCGACACGGTGCGCCGCCGCGGCAGATTGCACGTCGCGCTCGCCGCCGACGTCAAAGCGCCGTACGGTACGATCATGCGCGTGCTCGACGCAGCGAAAGCCGCCGGCCTCGACGACGTGGGCTTCGTGACGTCGTCATGAAGCGACCGCGCAACTATCTCGCGTACGGGTTCGCGCTCTCGGTCGCGGTACACCTGATCGTGCTGCCGTTGGTGCATCCGCAGGCGACCATCGCGGAAGAAGAGCACGTCGACACGTTCCACCTCGACCATCACCTGCCGACGCCGCCGCCCACGCCGCGCCCCACCCCCACGCCGAAGCCGACGCAGCGCCCGACGCCGCCTCCGCGCGCGACCACGCCGCCGCAGCCCGCGCAGCCGCACGTGATCTCCGTCCACGTGCAGCGCCAAGACGCGCGCCCGCACGGAGGTCCGGTCGAGCCGCCGAACGCGCACTCCGCCGGCGATCCGAACGGCTCGCCCGGCGCGACGGGAACGGCCGCGCCTGCGGCAACGGCCGCGCCCGCCGCAGCTCCGCCGGCGCCGGTAGCCACACCAACGCCGCGTCCCACCCCGACGCCGCTGTCGTGCGCGCGACCGAACGTCGCGGCGACGACGCTGCGTCCGGCGCCGCCGGACACGCCGGCCATCGCGCAGCAGCAAGGCATCACCGGCACCGTGCAAGTCGTCGTCTCGCTCGACGCGCAGAGCCGGGTCGTCGGCACGCGCGTGCAGACGTCGCCGAGCGCGGTGCTCAACCAGGCCGCGCTCACCGCGGCGCGCGAGTCGCAGTTCCGCACCGAGATCAGAAACTGCGAGCCGGTCGCCGCGGACTACATCTTCAGCGTGGACTTCACGTCGCAGTGACGAGCTCGGGCGCGAGCTCCAGCGTGTCGCCGCGGCCGACGATGCGCAGGCGGTCGGCCAGGCCCGCTCCACGCATCGCCGCCACGAACTCGTCGAGCGACGAGCCGAACAGGTTCCAGTCGTCGGTATGGATCGGCACGACGGTCTTCGGATCGACGATGCGCACCGCTTCCACGCCGCCGCGCGCGTCCAGCGTGACGAGCACGCCGAGCTTCGGGCTGGGAATGCGCGTGCCGCCGAGATGCAGCAGCGCGACGTCGATCCCCGGAAAACGTTTGGGAATCTCGCGCAGCGCGTCGTGCACCAGCGTGTCGCCGCTGACGTACACGCGCAGCGTGCGCCCGTCGCCGCGGTCGGCTTCGAGCACGTAGCCGTTGGTCGCGGGCAACAGCGCCGCGACCGGCTTGGGACCGTGCTGCGCCGGCACCGCGGTCACGCGCAGCCCGCCGCCGCCCGGCTTGTCGACCGCGAGCACGTCCCACGTCTCGAGCCCGACGGTGCGCGTGAAGCCGCGGTGCGCGAGGACCTTCGCCGCTTGGCGCGTCGTGATCACCGGCAGCGCGCGGTCGAGCGCGCGCTCGGCGGGCGGGTCCCAGTGGTCGCCGTGCAGGTGCGACAGCAGCACGGCGTCCAGCGGCGGCAGCTGGTGCGGCTGCAGCGCCGGCTCGAGCAGCCGTTTCGCGAACAGGCCGTAGCCCACGTGCACGTGGTCGCCCGCGTGCAAGAACGACGGGTCGGTCAGCAGCGTGCAGCCGCCCAGGCGCAGCAGCGTCGTGGCGTTGCCGATGAACGTGACGGAAGCGCCGGTGCGGTCGCCGCCCGTTCCGGATAGTGGAAGTCGTCGCATCGTGCGATGCGTCTACCCGCCCGCGGTGCGCGCACCGCGAGCGAGCGTACGACGCCCAGAAGCCTAATCGACCTGGATGATCCCCATCATGCCGTGGTCTTCGTGGAACAGCATGTGGCAGTGGAACACCCACGTGCCCGACGGCACGTTGCGGAAGTCGATCTCGATCTCGGTCTTCGACGGCAGCACCATCGTGGTGTTTTGCGTGCTGTTCGGCGGGCGCACCGTGCACGTGCCGTTGGACTGCATGATGCACGGCATGCCGGGCATCAGCGGCGTCGTGTCCTCGAACACCTTGGTCTGATCGGGTTCGAACGGGTTGTTCAGCGTGACGAACGTGAGCTGGTGGATGTGGAACGCGTGGATCTGCGTCGCCGCGTTAACCAGCGTCCAGTGCTCGATCTGCTTCTTGTGCACGTGGATCGTCGGCATCACGTACGGGTCGTGCGGGTCGTGCGGCGGCGGCGGGCCCAACCAGAACGGCCGCTCGGTGAAGCTCGACACGGGCTTCATCGGATCGTTCCCGGACGTCTCGGTGACGTAGAAGCCGCTGTTGCCGGTCGTCCAGTACTGCTGGAACGTGAGCACGCGATGCGGCTGCGTCGCCTGCGTCGCGAGCGCGAGCTTCAAGAACGCGTCGGCAGCCGTTTGTCCGGCGCTTGCGATGCGCGGCGCCGGAGCCGACGTCGTAGGCGTCGCGTTGACGGCCGTCGTCGTGCGCCGCACGATCGCAAGCAGCGGCAGGATGCGGAGGATCTCGCGGCGCGGCGTCCAGTCGCCGTTGTTGCCGCCGCAGAAATCGCCGTCGGCGACGATCGTCTGCGCGTTCGCGGAGCGCGCGACGTCGATGTCGAGCCGGCCCGCGGGCGGAATGAGAACCTTGTCGCGATAGACGGCCAGGACGTTCCCGCCGACGTCGACGCCGTCGCGCGCGACGACGACCATCGGCTTTTGAACCTGCTTGCCGTTGACGGTCTCGAACAGCTTGACGTTGAGATAGCCGTCCGCCTGCGCGTCGATGATGCGGTAGCGCTCGTGCGCCACCGCCTGGTACGTCACCGGCACCGGCAGGTTCTGACCGGGGTTGGGGATCTGCACGCCGTCGATCTGGATCGGCTGGAACGTCGCGCCGGGTGCCGGCGTGGCGCCGAAGCAATCGTTGCTCGCGGGTCCCAGCCCGGTCGGCGAATGCCAGGCGGGCGGGTTCGCCGGGTTGACGTTCGGAACCGGCGTGAACGGGCCGGCGGCCGGTGTCGCGGTCGCGCTCGCCGGCGCGCCGTTCGCGGCGAGCTTCACGCGCCGCGCCGCGTTCGCAAAGAGCGCCAGCTTCTCGCGGGCTTCCGACGTGTCGCCCGCCTTCACGCGGTCTTTCACCAGCAGCACGCGGCCGACGTGCACCGCTCCGGGCCCGTCCGGCAGCACGAGCAGCGAACCGGCGAGACCGCCGCTGACCTGTTTTTCCGCAAGGCCGTGCAGGTGCGCATGGTACCAGTACGTTCCGGCGTTCTGGTGCGGATAGAGCGCGATGTGGTAACGGCACGTGCCGTCCTTCGCGGCGACCGTCGACTTGAAGACGTTGTCTTCGAGCGGGTCCGTGTCGAGCCCGTGCGTGTGCACGTTGGTGTCGCCGGGGTTCATGTCCGGCATCATCGCGTTGCTCGACTCGACCGAACGCTGATGGTTGAGATACGACAGGAACGGTGTCGGAACGGGCGACGCGGTGAAATCCTCGCCGGTCGCGCTCTGCGGCATCGGCGTCGGCGTCTCGACGGGGAGCACCGGGCAGTTGCCCTGCATCTTGTACGGCGACGGCCGCGGGCCCGGGTGCGGCAGTGTGTTGATCAGCGTGAAGTTGAAGTAGTCGTGGTTGCGCACGACGATCGTCGGCGCTTCGCGGTACACGTCGTTGGGATGCAACTTGTAGCAGTAGTGCGTGCCGCTCTTGTCCGCCAGAACGTAGAGCGTGATGTCGTGCGGGTTCGGCGCGACCGGCGGATCCTCGACCAGGTTGCCCCGGGTGTGCGGAATGCAATCGACGGGGCCGACCGTAGCCCCCGGGGCCGGCATTTGCGACCTCGCCCGCGTCGGCACGGCCGCGGCGACGGACAACGCCGCCAGCACCGCAATTGGGACCATGAGCGCACCGCGCTGCAACGCCATCGAAACACCCTCCGGAATCGAAGCTATCGTTCAACCGGCGTTCCGCCCGCTCGCGCTTGCCTCCTTGGCGGGCGGTCGCCCCGCTACACCGCCAACGAGCGGACCGACGCGATGCCGGGAATCGCGCGCAGCGCGGCCAGCGTCGCATCCGGTGCGGGGCGGTCGGTGGAGAGGACCATGATCGCGTCGCCGCCCACGGTGTTGCGCGAGACTTGCATCGTCGAGATGTTCACCTGCGCGTCGCCCAGGATCGTGCCGACGCGCCCGATCATGCCCGGTACGTCGCGGTGCTGCGTGATCAGCATCGCGCCCGACGGCACGGCGTCGATCTCGTAGCCGTCAAGCTCGACGATGCGCGGCGCGCCGGCGACCGACGTGCCGGTGATCGTGGTGTCGCCGGCGATCAGGCGCAACGACGACGCGTAGGCCGCCGTGGCGGCATCGTCGCGCGCGGCAACCGCGATGCCGAGCTCGCGTGCGATCGCATCGGCGTTCACCACCGACACGCGGCGGTCGGTCGTCGCTTGCAGCAGGCCGCTCAGAAATGCGCGCGTGAGCGGTTCGGGCGCGGCGCCGGCGAGCGCGCCTCCGAGCACCAGCGTGAACGCCGGCAGCCGCGCCGGGCGGGCGAACTGCGGGTAGAACCGCCCGAGGCGGTACGCGACCTCCAGGAACGGCACGACGCGCTCGGCGTCCGGACCGTCCGGGACGGGCGCATTCACGGCGGCGCTCGCGGGCGCGCCGAGCAGTACGCGCGCGACGTCGTGCGCGAGCTCCGTCGCGATGCGCGCGAGCGCTTCGTGCGTCGAGCCGCCGAGGTGCGGCGTCGCGATGACCTTCGGATGGCGGTGCAGCGCGGCGCCCGTGCCGCCGGGCGGCGGCGGTTCTTCCGCCACGACGTCGATCGCCGCGCCGGCCAGCACGTTCGCGTCGAGCGCGTCGAGCAGATCGCGTTCGACGATCACGCCGCCGCGGGCGCAGTTGATCGCGTACGCGTGCGGGCGCAGCTGGCGCAGCGCCGCCGCGTTGATCATGCCCAGCGTCTGCGGCGTGAGCGGCACGTGCAGCGTCACGATGTCGCTCTCGCGCAGCAAGGTGCCGAGATCGACGAGCCGCGCGTCGAACGCGTCGGCGCGCGCGCTCGTGACGTACGGATCGTGCGCGAGGACCGTCATGCCGAACGCCTTCGCGCGCGTCGCGACGTTGCCGCCGATGCGCCCGAGGCCGACGATCCCCAGCGTCTTGCCGTACAGCTCGGTGCCGACGAGCGTCTTGCGGTTCCAGACGCCCTCGCGCAGCTGCTGCACGGCCTGCGGCGTGCGGCGCGCAAGCGACAGCATCAGCGCGAACGTCTGCTCCGTCGCGGCGAGCGTGTTCGCGCCCGGCGTGTTGAGCACGATGATGCCGGCGTGGGTGGCCGCGTCGACGTCGATCGCGTCGACGCCGACGCCGGCGCGCGCGACGACCGACAGATGCGGTCCGGCCGCCAGCAGCTCGCGGTCGACGCGCGTCTCGGAGCGGACGATCAAGCCGTCGGCGTTCGCGAGCGCCGTCACGAGCTCGGCACGCGAGCCGCCCACCTGCGAGTCCACGTCGATCCCCGCGTCGCGCAGCACCGCGAGGCCGTGTTCCGCGAACGGCTCGGCGATCACCACCCGCTTGCGCGACAGGCCGGTGCGAAGCATCGGGCGTAGTTGCACGCGCTTGCTCCTCCGCCTCCACGGGACGCGCGCGGTCGCGATCGCGTTCGCCGTCCCGCTCGTCGTGCTGCTCGCCTCGGTGCGGACTTCGGTCGGCTTCTGGGACAGCGGCGACCTTCAGACGGTCGTGTGGATCGCCGGGATTCCGTATCCCACGGGCTTTCCGGGCTACGTGATGGTGGGCTGGCTTTGGACCCACGTACTGCCGTTCGGCTCGGTCGCGGCGCGGGTCAACGCGCTTTCCGCCGTCGCAGTGGCGTGCGGCGCGGGAACGATCGCCGCGGTCGCGCTGCTGTTCGAGGCGCTGCCGCTGCTCGCGATCCTCGCAGGCTGGACGTTCGCGTTAGCGCACACGGTGTGGTTTCGTGCGTCGTACGCCGACGTGCACCCGGTGGGCTTCGCGGTGGCGTTCGTCGCGGTCGCGCTCGCGGTGCGCTGGGCGCTGCGCGGCGAGCGGCGCGCGTTAGCGGCCGGCATCGTGCTGGCCGGCGTCGCCGTCGCGATCGACAACACCACCGTGCTCATCCTGTTCGGCGGCATCGTCGTCACGCTCGAACGGCGCTGGCCCGCGCGCGTCGTCGCGGCGGGCGTCGCTGCCGCGGTCATCGTCGTCGTCGCCGCGTACGCGTACCTGCCGCTGCGCAGCGCGTACGTCAGCGCGCACCGCATCGATCCCACGCTCGCGCTCGGCATCGCGCCGGGGCGCCCGTTCTGGGACGACCATCATCCCGCGACGCGCGAGGGTTTCCGCAACCTCGTCGCGGGCGAGGAGTGGGGTCCGGGCGAAACGCTCGCGACGCTGTTCGAGCCCGCGACGTATCGCAAGGCCGTCGACCGCTTCGGCTATTTCTTCAGCGAAGACGAACCGCTGGGGCTGCCGGTCGCGGCGCTCGTCGGGCTCGCGTTCATCGCGGTGCAATCGCCCGCGACGGGGCTGGGACTGCTGCTCGCGGGCGTCGTCCCCGCGCTGTTCGGCGCATCGTATCCCGCGGAAGCGGATCCCAGCCGCTACGTGTTCGCGCTGTACGCAGTCACCGCCATCGGCGTCGCGGTCGCCGCGGACCGGACGGTCCGCGCGTTCGGGCGCGAGCGGCCGGTGCTCGCACTCGCCGCGGTGAGCGGGCTGCTCGCGATGGCGGTCGTGCGCGACGTCGCGGCGGGCGCGGACATCGTCGCGGCGCGCAACGACGTCGAGGCGCGCGCTCTGGGCGACCGCGTCGCGGCGAGCACGCGCGACGGCGCCGTCGTCGTCTCGGTCTGGGACTGGGCGACGCCGATCGCGTACAAAGCGTACGTCGACCGCGCGCTCGGCAGCCGCATCCTCTTGACCGCACTCCCACGCGACTATCTCTCTGATTACGGAAGGTGGATGCGCGACCGTCAAGTCACGATCGTGTCGGACGGTCCGCCCGCGCTGCCGGGCTATCGCACGCGGCTGCTCGCACCCGGCACGCCGCAAGTGTACGAGATTCTTCCGCCGTGAACGCAGTGCTGGCGGGATTGCTCGGCGCAATCGTTGCGGTCGCGTTTGCGCACGGGCGGCATTCGCCGTACGACAACTACGTGCTGCTCGCGAGCTCGCTGCTGCACGGGCACATCGACATCGACGCGCTGTGGCGCGACTCGTCGATCGACGCCGTGCTGTTCGAAGGGCACCGCTACATCGTCAACGATCCCGTGCCCGCGGTGCTGATCTTGCCGCTGGTGATGATCGCCGGCACCGCCGCGAACCAGACGCTGCTCGCGTGCCTGCTGTGCGGGGTCGCCGTCGGCGCGGCGTGGGCGCTGCTCGAACGGATCGGCGTGACGAACCGCGCGACGATCTGGCTCGTCGCGTTCTTCTTGGCGGGCACGGATCTGCTGTGGTGCTCGATGCTGGGCGACGTGTGGTTCATCGCGCAGACGTCCGCCGTCGCGTTCATGCTGCTGGCGCTGTGCGAGCTCGCGGGCGAGCGCCGCGGGTGGCTCGTCGCGCTGTGGACCGCGCTTGCGCTGGGCTCGCGCTTCACGCTCGTCATGGCGCTGCCGGTGCTGCTGTGGTGGGTCTGGGACGGCTTTTTGGTGCGCGAGCGGCGGCCGCGCAGCGCGCTCGCGTTCGTGCTCGCGCTGCTGCCGTTCTTCGTGCTGTGGGTCGGGTACAACGAAGTGCGCTGGCACGTGCCGTGGGATGCCGGGCACACCGTGTTCTACCATCAGGACCCGTACATGGGCGCGCCGACCGGTTCGCCGTTCGCGCTCGCCAACGTGCCCGGCGAGCTGTACTCGTTCTTCGTCGTCGCGCCGCGGTGGCACGCGGAGTTCCCCTATCTCGAGCCGCTCGCGTTTGGCACCGCACTGTGGTTCACGAGCCCGGCGCTGCTGTTCGCGCTGCTCGCGCGCGAGCCGCGCCGCCTCGTCGTGGCGCTGTGGGTCGCGACGCTCCTAGTAGCCGGGCCGTCGCTTCTCTACTACGCGAACGGCGGCTCGCAGTTCGGGATGCGGCATGCGCTCGATTTCGAGCCGTTCGTCCTGGTGCTCATGGGCCTGGCGGCGCGCCAAGGCGCGACCGCGCTGTGGCGCATCGCGCAAGGGCTCATCGCGTGGAGCGTCGTCGCCGGCGCGTGGGGATGCTGGTACTGGAACACGTACCTCCGCGCCGGGTCGTGACGCGGCGACGGGGCTGCGACCTGCGGCTGACTGTGACCCTGGTCCGCCACGCCGAGAAATCCGTAGGGGCAAGCCGCTTCCTGGGTAGACGAACGATTGGAGGAACCGTCACGAATGGAAGAACGCAACATCTCGGTCGATCGCGAAAACGGGGGGTCGCTCGCGACCTTCAGCTTGATCGCCGTCGTCGTCGTCGTCGCGCTGATCGCACTCTTCGTGTGGCAGCCGTGGAACGCAACGAGCACCACGAGCGCCAACGGCACGAACACCACCGTGAACAGCACGAGCGGCAACGGCACGACGTCCGGCTCGTCGACCACCACCACGACGAAGGGAACGCAATGATGGACCGCCGTGACGAACACGACGCGCGCCGTACGGTCGACACGATCAAAGGCGATACGCACGACGCGCTCGACGAAATGAAGCACCGCGTGCAAGCCGGCGGCGAGAAGGTCAAGCGCGCCGTCGAAGGCGACGACATGCCGCTCGGCGACCGCGTCGCCTCGCACGTCAAAGAAGCCGGTCACGACATAAAGGCCGACTTCGACAAGTCCAAGCGCGACGTGCGCGACGACGCGATCTGACGGAACGGGCGGGCGCCGGATCTGAAAACGAAGAGTCCCGACCAGCTCGCCGAGTACGCGCGCAAGCGCGACTTCTCGGCGACGCCGGAACCGTCGGGCGCGAAAAAGGGCGCCAAACCGAAGCGGGCTTCTACCAAGAAGCTCCGCTTCGTCGTGCAGCAGCACCGCGCGACGCGTCTGCACTGGGATTTTCGCCTGGAAGCGGCGGGCGTGATGCCGTCGTGGGCCGTGACGAAGGGACCGACGTTGGTCGCCGGCGAGAAGCGGCTCGCGATGAAAACCGAAGATCATCCGCTCGACTACCGCACGTTCGAAGGCGTGATCCCGGAAGGCAACTACGGCGCCGGTGAGGTGATCGTCTGGGACGAGGGCTTCTACCAGCTGTTCGAAGGCGACGACCCCGTCGCGCAGATCGCGAAGGGCAAGCTCAAGATCGTGCTCGCGGGCCACAAGCTCAAGGGCTTGTTCACGCTGGTGAAGATGAAGCCGCGCGAGGGCGAGCACGGCGAGCCGTGGCTGATGTTCAAGGACCACGACGAGTACGAAGACCCGAACTGGAAGATGGAAGAGCACGCGCAAAGCGTGAAGACCGGCAAGACGCTCGCGCAATTGCAAGCGTCGCGCAAAGACGCGCCGATCTGGAAGAGCAACCGCGCCTCGTCCGCTGACGGCACCGCGGTGAAGCGCGCGGCGCGCGCGAAGGCGGCGCATGCGGACCCCATCCCGCGCGCGGTCAAGCCGATGCTGACGACGCTGGTCGACGGCCCGTTCGATGACGCCCGCTGGCTGTTCGAGCTGAAGTGGGACGGCTACCGCGCGGTCGCCGTGATCGAGAAAGACACGGTGCAGCTCACCTCGCGCAAGGGCAACGATCTGCTGCCGCAGTTCCGCGAGATGGCGACGCTGGCGACAGCGTTCCGGTCGCTGCCCGTCGTCGTGGACGGCGAGCTGTGCGTGCTCGACGACGACGGCCGGCCGGATTTCCAGGCGCTGCAGTCGCGCGACAAACCGGAAGCGCGCGGCCTCAAGCGCCGCAAGCCGTCGCCGGTGACGTTCGTGGTGTTCGACCTGCTGTACGCGGACGGCCGCGACTTGCGCGAGCGCCCGCTCGAAGAGCGCAAGCGTCTGCTCGAGGCGATCATCGTGCCCGACCGCGGCGTGATGTACTCGTCGCACGTGCTGACGAAAGGCAACGACCTGTTCGCGCTTGCCGAGAAGCGCGGCCTCGAAGGCATCGTCGGCAAGGTGCGCACGTCGCCGTACCGCTCGATCCGCTCGCGCGAGTGGGTGAAGATCAAGGCGAAGAAGCGCCAGGAGTTCGTGATCGGCGGCTGGACCGAACCGCGCGGCAGCCGCAAGGAGTTCGGCTCGCTGCTGGTCGGCTACTACGACGGCGACAAGCTGGTCTACGCGGGCCACGTCGGCACGGGCTACGACGCGAAGCTGCTCGGCAGCGTGATGGCAAAGCTCGCGCCGCTGGAGCGCAAGACGGCGCCCTTCAGCGAAAAACCGAAAACGAACACGCCGGCGCACTGGGTGAAACCGGACCTGGTAGCGGAGATCACGTTCGCAGAATGGACGCGCGAAGGCATCCTGCGCCAACCGGTATTCCTGGGCTTGCGCATCGACAAAGACCCGAAGACCGTCGTCCGCGAGTACGAGCAGCACGCGGACCCGGACGCGTGAACGCACCACCATCCTGATGGCGGCGAAGAAAAGCGAGACCACCGTCGACGTCGGCGGGCGCGCGGTGAAGCTCACCAATCAGGACAAGGTGCTGTTCCCTAACGACGGCTACACCAAGGGCGACCTCGTCGCGTACTACCGCGCGGTCGCGCCGGCGATCTTACCCTACCTGCGCGACAACCCGCTGACGATGGAGCGCTTCCCGGACGGCATCGGCGTGCCGCGCGGCATTTGGGAGAAGCAGATGCCGCGCTACACGCCCGAGTGGGTGGCGCGCGTGACGATCCCGCCGTCGACGGGCATCCCGCGCGACGTCACGTACGTCGTCGTGAACGACGAAGCGGCGCTGGTGTGGGTCGCGAACCTCGCCGCGATCACGCTGCACATCTGGTACTCGCACGTGCCGACCATCGACGTCCCGGACGTGATCCTGTTCGACCTCGATCCGGGCGAGCGCTGTCCGCTGGCGCGGCTCGCCAAGGTCGCGCTCGCGTTCCGCGAGGAGCTGGCCAATATCGGGATCACGCCGCTGGTGAAGACCACGGGCGGGATGGGCCTGCACGTCATCGTCCCGCTGGAGCCGCACTACGACTACGACGTCGCCAAGGGCATCTCGGAGCTGGTCGCCCGGCGCATCCACAGCGTGCTGCCGAAGGACTCTACGCTGGAGCGGACGATCGCGAAGCGGCCGGACGACGTGGTGTACTTGGATTGGGTGCAAGTGGGCAAGGGAAAAACCTACGTCGCGCCGTTCACCGTGCGGGCTCGGGACGGGGCGCCGGTGTCGATGCCGCTGGCCTGGCGGGACGTCGAGGCGATGCGCCGCAAGCGCTCCCCCGAGACGACCGCCGAGATGCGGCGGTGGACCATCGCGAACGTGCCGGGACTCGTCGCGAAGCACGGCGACCCGTGGCGGCGCGAGGGTTGGAAGCCCCAATCGCTCGAAAGCGCTCTATCAAAGGCCCGCTCGCTCTGGGACTGACGACCTCGGCCTGAGCGCTCCAACGGAGAAGTCGAAGACACAATGGCAGCACATGCGATCTGGTCCGGCGCGATCAACTTCGGACTCGTCACGATTCCGGTGAAGCTGTACACGGCCGTTCGCAGCAACGACCTGCGCTTCAACTTCCTGCACAAGAAAGACAAGGGCCGCATCTTCAACGAGCGCCACTGCAGCGTGTGCGACGAGAAGGTCGAGTACGCCGATCTCGTGCGCGGCTACGAGTACGAGAAGGGCCACTACGTTACCGTCACCGACGACGACCTCAAAGCGGTGCGGCCCGAGGCGACGCAGTCGGTGCAGATCGTCGAGTTCGTGGAGCTCGAGCAGATCAACCCGATGTTCTTCGACACGCCGTACTATCTCGAGCCCGAGAAGAAGGGCCGCCACGCCTACGCGCTGCTGCGCGACGCGCTGATCGACTCGGGCAAGGTCGCGATCGCGCGCGTGGTCATCCGCTCGCGCGAGCACATCGCCGCGGTGAAACCCAACGGTGAAGCGCTCGTGCTGGAGCTGATGCACTTCGTGGACGAGCTCGTGGAGCAGAGCAGCTTCGACTTCCCGGCGCTCAACGAGAAGGTTGCGGAGGGCGAAAAGAAGATCGCCAAGATGCTCATCGACACGATGAGCGCCGAGCAGTTCGATCCCGAGAACTTCCACGACAAGTACAAGGAAGACGTGCTCGCGATGATCGAGGCGCGCGCGAACGGCGAGGAGATCGAGGCGCCCGAAGTCCGCAAGCCCGCGGCGACCAACGTCGTCAACCTCATGGACGTGCTGCAGCGCTCGCTGGAGCAGTCGAAGTCGCGCCGCGGCAAAGCCGGGAGTGCGGCGGACGACGACGAGGCGGACGAAAGGTCCGCCAAGCGCGGCGGTTCCAAAGCGAAGAAGACCGCGAGCGCCGCGAAGCCGAAGCGGAAAAAAAGCGCGGCATGATGCGGCTGCGACTGGCCGGGCTGGTCGCTGCCGCGCTCGCGCTCATTCCGATCGTGGCGGCGGCTTCCGATCAGGACGACGCACTGAAGTTGGCGCAGCGCGTGGCGTCGCGCGGCGGCTTCAGCGATGCCACCGTTACGCTGCACGCGGCGCCGAAGAACTTCCCGGCGACCGTCCCGCTGCCGAAGGCCACGCTGCTCGGCAGCGTCGTGGAGGTCCCGCGACACGGCACGTACACGAGCGTAAGCGGCGGCGGCACTGCCGTCGGCAACACCATGGTCGTCACGCAGCCCACGATGCTGTATTACGACGCGCCCGCGGGCCGCGATGCCGCGATTGCGGCGTACGAAGCGGCGCTCGCGCAAGCCGGTTGGAAACCGGCGCCCGACGCGCGCCGGCGTTTTCCGATGCCGCAAGGCGGCTTCACGCTGCCGTTTCCGAAGCTGACGCAGTACTGCTCGCCCGGCGAGCCGCGCACCGCGCTGACGATCGTGAACGCGCAAGACGCGACCGGCTTCGATCTGTCCGTCCTCTCCGCGGGCGGCGGCGTCGAACTGCAATGCAGCGACGGCCCGTCGCCGTTCGACGTGTTCCTCCCGCGCTCACCGCTGCCGACGTTCACCGCGCCGGCCGGCATCACGATCGTGTCGTCCGGCCCGGCCAGCGACGGCTCGACCACCGGCGCGCGGATCGAGTCGACCCTCGGTCTCGCCGCGGTGTTCAAAGCGTTCGCGAAGCAGTTACGCGACGCGGGCTGGGCGCCCGGCACCGGGACGAGCGGCGCCGGCACGTGCACGCAGACGTTCACCAAGACCGACGGCGGCAGACCGTACGTCACGCTGCTCGCGGTGTATGGGCTCGACGCGACGCACTACGTCGCCCTTGCCGACGTCAGCAGCGTAGCGCAATAGCGCCGCGGCCGGTTGGCGGCTTCAGCGCTCGCGGCTGAAGCGGTCGCGCGGCCGGGTGAACGCCGTGTCATCCGTTTCCTTGCGGTGGCACTCGTCGCACGGCGTGTACTTCGTCGGGATCGGGTACGGCTTTTTCTGCCAGCGGTACGCGAGGTCGTGCACGAGGTGTTTCTCACGCTTGCAGGTGGGACAGACGAAATGCTCGCCGTCCGCAAGCAGTACCGGGTTCTTCGGCGTCCAGTCCTCGAGCGAGCCCGTGTAGTGCGGGCCGCGCGCCAGCGCGTCCTCGTACTGCTTGCGCGCGCTCAAGCCCGCGTCGGCGGCGATCACCGCGTCGCGTTCCGCGCTCGCCGTGCAGTCGGGGCACACCGAGGCGCGCAGCGTCCGCACGTCCTTGACCTGACCGCACTTGCTGCACCGAAATTCCAATGGCATCGAGCGCCGCGTTCGCCGTGGCCGAGCGCGATCCGGCCAACGCGAACGAGCCCTCGCGCGCGGTTACGGCAGGACCCGGCGCGCGATTTTACCCGGCCCCGATGATCCGGTCGAAGTCGAGCGCGCGACCGCTGAACCGAAGGAGCTCGTCGTCGTCGAGCGGTCGGGCGGGAACGATCATAATGTGTCACGCCAGTCTATCACGCGCCCGCGGCGCGCGACTAGCGGCGTCACACGCCCAAGTGCGCCGCCAGCCAGTTCACGCGGTCGTCGTGCGCGGTCACGTCGTCGAGTGCGTGGTCGAGCTTGTAGGCTTTGAACGTGCGGTCGCGGTTGGGGACGGCGTTGCGCAGCGCGATTCCCGTCGCTTGCGACACGTACTCATCGTTCTGGCCGAATTGGAGCAGCGTCGCCTTCTGCTTGCCGTTCGCGAGCCAGCGGGGCAGGTCCAGCCCGCTCATCTCTTCCACGTACGCGCCCGGATCGGCGGGCTGTTTGCCGAGCAGATACCACTCCCAGAACGACAGCGTCGGCGTCATCAGCACCGCATACGACGGCCGCGCATCCACCGCGAGCAGCAGCGCACCGTCCATCGCGCCGAAGTCGTGGCCGACGTACGCGATGCGCGTCTTGTCGACGCCGGTGATGCCGCTCAAGCAGTCCAACGCGCGGCGCAGCGAGAGCACCTGATCGATGGTGTCGGTGTAGTCGTTCTGCGGCGAGCGCAGGTCGCTGAACCACTTCGCTTGCGACCACGGCATGTCGACGAGCATCGACACGACACCGCGCTTGGCCAGCGCCTCCGCGTCGCTCATGAACTCGGTGTGGTTGGTGGTCGCGATCTCGCCCAGCCAGTGCACCCACAGCACCGCCGGCGCGTTCTTTATCGGACCCGGCGGCATGACGAGCATGGAACTCAGCGGCGTTCTTCCCGCCGTC
This sequence comes from Vulcanimicrobiota bacterium, assembly GCA_963723635.1. Taxonomy (GTDB): domain Bacteria; phylum Vulcanimicrobiota; class Vulcanimicrobiia; order Vulcanimicrobiales; family Vulcanimicrobiaceae; genus Vulcanimicrobium. The sequence continues at coordinate 48,226 of CAVRRP010000036.1, forward strand.
CCGACCAGCAGCGCGGCACCCGGGGAGCCGGCGGACGCGGGGCGCGTGCACGTCGTCGCGCCGTGCTCCTCGAACGCCGGCAGCGGCGGTGCGGCGACGGCGGGCGCGGCGTGCGGCGCGGCGATCAGCGCGAGCGCGGCGAGCAAGACGGCGAAAGAGCGCATGCGGCCGACTCTGCCGCGTGCGCCCGCGGTTCCTGCGCTATTCCGCCGCGGCAGCACCCGACGGTGCGCCAGCGGCAGTTTTCCGCCACTTCAGCAGCATCACCAGCGGAATCGACACGACGAAGATGATGCCGCACAGCCGCAGCACCATGTCGTACGAGATCACGGTCGCATTGAGCAGGACCATCTGATAGAGCTGCGCCGCGCTGCCGTGCAGGTCGCGCAGGTACGTGCTGACGCTGGGGTTCGCGTCGGTGACGCCCGACGCGAGCGCCGCGTACGCGTTGTCGGAATAGCGCGTCTGCAGGAACTGCAGGATCGCGATCCCCAGCGATCCGCCGAGCTGGCGCACCAGCGTGTAGATGCCGGTCGCGTTCGCCATGCGGTCGCGCGCGATCTCGCTCAGCGTCGCGGTCGAGAGCGGCACGAACAGAAAGCCCAGCGCGAACCCTTGCAGCGCGCGCGGCCAGAACACGTCCCAGTAGCCGGAGCTTTGATTGATCCCGCCCATCCACCACGCGCTCGCGGCGAACACCAGCAGCCCGAATGCGATCATCGCGCGCCCGTCGACCTTCGCCGTCAGCCGCGACGCGATCGGCATGCTGATCGCGGTCGCGATCGCACCCGGCAGCAGCACGAGCCCCGTCTCCGTCGCGGTGAACCCGAGCACGTTCTGCAAGAACAGCGGCAGCACGAGCGCGGTCCCGAACAGGCCGAACCCGGTGATGATGCCGATGCCGTTGCCCGCGCTGAACGCGCGCGACTTGAACACCTTGAGGTCGACGAGCGGGCGCGGGTCGTGCCACTCGCGCCAGCAGAACACGATCAGCGACACGATCGCGACCGCCGTGAGCGTGAGGATCGTCGTGGACGAGAACCAGTCCTCGCGCTGGCCGCGCTCGAGCACGTACTGCACCGACGCGACGCCCGCCGTCAGCAGCGCGAGCCCGACCACGTCGACCGGCGACTTGTCACGCTTCAGGTAGACCGGGTCGCGGATGTACAGCAGCGTCATGATGAACGCGGCGATCCCGATCGGGATGTTGATGTAGAAGATCAACGGCCAGCTGTAGTTGTCGACGATTACGCCGCCCAGCGTCGGCCCGAGCGCGGGACCGACCATCGCGCCCAAGCCGAAGATCGCCATCGCGCCGGCGCGCTTCTCCGGCGGATAGGATTCGAACAGGATCGCCTGCGCGGTCGGCTGCAGCGCCCCGCCGCCGAAGCCCTGGATGACGCGGTAGAACACGAGCTGCCACACGTTGGTCGCGGTGCCGCACATGAACGACGCGATCGTGAACAGCGCCACGCACGCGGCGTAGAAGTTGCGCCGCCCAAAGCGCGCCGTCAGCCAGCCGTTGAGCGGCATGACGATCACGTTGGCCAGGATGTAGCCGGTGGCGACCCAGCCGATCTCGTCGACCGACGAGCCCAGGTTGCCGGCCATGTCGTTGAGCGCCACGTTCACGATGGACGTGTCGATGATCGCCATGATCAGCCCGAGCATGACGGTCAGCGTGATCATGGCCAGCGGCGGGTTGGCCTTGCGGTCCGCCTTGCGTTCGGCCGCCGTCATCGGCACGGCGCGGCCGGCCGCCAGGGATGCGCTCATCGGGCGCGCACCGCCGCGCGGTGCTCGCTCGGTCCCGGCTGCAGGCTCCGCGGCATCTGGCAGTCGTACCCGCGATGGCTGGCGTCGGAGGCGGGGGCCGTGCGGCGCGGTACAACACTGCCATGTACCGGCCGCTCGTTTCGCTCAGCCTCATAATCGCATCGCTGTGCATGCTCGGCACCGCGCCGGAACCCGCGGTCACGCCCGCTGCCGCGCCGCCGGAGCCCGCTGCGTCCGTCCCGCCCGCGCGCGGCGTCCTCGTCTATCGCGGGTTCACCGTCGACGCCGCGGCGATCGAACGCGACGCCGGTGCGCGCGCGGCGGTCGAGCACCAGCTCGACGTCGTCGCGGACTGCGGCGCGCGCGCCGACGTGCTCGCGTTCTTCCGCGCGCAGCGCATCGACGTGCGGCCCGGTGCGCGCGACCATTTCTCGCGCGGCGGCGGAATCGAGATCGACGTGCGCCTCCCGCCGCAGCAGCCGATCGTGCTGCACGAGCTGCTGCACGCGTATCATGCGTTCGCGCTCCCGCAGGGCGCGCGCAACCCCGACGTGCTCGGCTTCTACGCCGAGGCGCGCGACGGCGGCCTCTACCCGGCCGGGTCGTACGTCCTGCGCAACCCGATGGAGTTCTTCGCCGTCACGGCGAGCCTGTATCTGTCCGGGCACGTCGACCGGCCGCCGTTCGACCGCGACACGCTGCGCGCCCGCCAGCCGCGCTACTACGCGTGGCTGGGCCAGCTCTTCGGCGTCGAGAAGTAGGCTTACGGGCCGGCGCCGAGTGGAAAAGCCGTCCGGCCCGCGAAGCCAGGGCGGATGACGACGACCACCGCCGCGCCCGCCTCGGCCTTGCACGACCGCCTCGAAGCGTTCATGGAGTCCGACGTCTACCCGAACGAGCACGTCTACCACGAGCAGCTCCGCAGCGGTCCGACGCCGTGGATGCAGCCGCCGATCATGGACGAGCTGCAGGCCAAAGCGCGCGCGATCGGCCTCTGGAACCTGTTCTTGCCGGAGCCAGAATGGGGCGCGGGCCTCACCAACCGCGAGTACGCGCCGCTCTGCGAGATCATGGGCCGCTCGGAGATCGCGCCGGAAGTCTTCAACTGCAGCGCGCCGGACACGGGCAACATGGAAGTGTTCGCGCGTTACGGCTCCGACGCGCACAAAGAGCGCTGGCTGCGGCCGCTGCTCGACGCGCAGATCCGCTCGGGCTTCTCGATGACGGAGCCCGCGGTCGCATCGTCCGACGCGACGAACATCAGCGCGGAGATCGTGCGCAAGGGCGACGAGTACGTGATCAACGGCCGCAAGTGGTGGACGTCGGGCGCCGGGCACCCGCGCTGCAAGGTGCTCATCTTCATGGGCCGCTCGAACGTCAGCGCACCGCCGCACCGCCAGCACACGATGGCCGTCGTGCCGATCGACGCGCCGGGCGTGACGGTGCTGCGCACGCTGTCGGTGTTCGGCTACGATCATGCGCCGCACGGCCACGCCGAGATCAACTTCGACAACGTGCGCATTCCCGCGGACGACGTGCTGGTCGCCGAAGGCAAGGGTTTCGAGATCGCGCAGGGCCGGCTCGGCCCGGGCCGCATCCACCACTGCATGCGCGCGATCGGCCTCGCGGAGCGCGCCTTGGAATCCATGGTCAAGCGCGTCAAGGAGCGCACCGCGTTCGGCCGTCCGCTGTCGGAGCAAGGCGTCATCATGCAGTGGATCGCGGAGTGCCGCATCGAGATCGATCAGACGCGGCTCCTCGTGTACGATGCGGCCGAGAAGCTCGACGCGTTCGGCAACAAAGTCGCGCGCAACGAGCTCGCGATGGTGAAGGTCGCGGCGGCGAACATGGCGTGCCGTGTGGTCGACCGCGCGATCCAGGCGTTCGGCGCGGCCGGCGTCGGCAGCGATCAGCACCTCGCGGCGGCGTACGCGCACGCGCGCACGCTGCGGCTGGTGGACGGGCCCGACGAAGTGCACCTGCGCTCCATCGCCAAGTTCGAGCTGCAGAAAGGGTGAGCCGGGTCGACCCGCTCGACGCGCTGGAGCTCAGCCTGAAGCGCGGCGCGTCGGAATTGCACCTCGTGCGCCATGCGGACGCCGTGCCCGAGTCCGACGACGCGTTCAAAATCTACGACGACTACGAGACCCATCCGCTCAGCGCGCGCGGCCGCGCGCAAGCCGAGGCGGTCGCGGAGCGCTTCCGCGAGCTGGGCATTGCGGCGGTGTACGCGAGCCCGATCCGGCGCGCGCGAGAGACCGCGGAGGCGATCGCGGCGCTCGCGGGCGTTGCCGTGCACGACGAACCGGGCGTGCGCGAGATCGCGATCGGCCCGGTCGACGAGGCGATGCCGCTGCGCGACCGGCTCCCGTGGCTCGCGACGGTCGCTATCCGGGACGGCTCGTGGGACGGCATTCCCGGCACGGAGCCGTCGGCCGGCGTGCGCGCGCGCATGCTGACGGCGCTCGACGCGATCGCGGCGCGTCATTCCGGCGCGCGCGTCGCGGTGGTGTCGCACGCGGGCGCGATCAACGCCGCGCTCGGCGCAATGGCGTCGAGCGATCACGACTTTCTGTTTCCGCTCGCGAACGCGTCGGTGTCGGTGGTGCGCATCGGCGGCGGCCGGCGTTTGCTGATGAGCGCGAACGAGACCGCGCACCTCGCCGCGATCCCGTCGCGAGCGCGCGGATGACGGCGGTCGCACCGCGGTGATCGCGCGCGACAGCGACACCATCGACGTTCGCGCCGAAGAGCAGGTCGACGTCGCGCGGCTCGAGCCGTATCTGCGCGAGCACCTCGACGGCGCGCAAGGGCCGCTGGAGCTGCGCCAGTTCGGCGGCGGCCACGCGAACTTGACGTACCTGATCCGCTTCGGCGAGCGCGAGTGGGTGCTGCGGCGGCCGCCGCTGGGCCCCGTCGCGCCGGGCGCGCACGACATGCGCCGCGAGTACCGCGTGCTCTCCACGCTGAACGCCGGCTATCCGCTCGCGCCGCAGGCGTATCTGCTGTGCACCGATCACAGCGTCATCGGCGCGGATTTCTTCGTGATGGAACGCCGGCACGGCGTCGCGTTCCGGCGCGACATTCCGGCCCCGTGGCGCGACCGGCCCGACGTGCTGCGCGGCGTCGGCGAGTCGCTCGTCGACAACCTCGCGACGCTGCACGCCGTCGATCCCGCAAGCGTCGGACTGGGCGAGCTCGGCAAACCCGACGGCTACGTCGAACGCCAGGTGTACGGCTGGATCGAGCGCTGGCACAACGCGCTCACCGACGACGTCGGCGCCGCGGAGCCGTTCACCGGCTGGCTGCGCCAGACGATCCCCGCCGCGCGCCGCACGGCGCTGCTGCACAACGACTACAAGCTCGACAACACGCTGCTCGACGCGGAGAATCCCGCGAAGACCGTCGCCGTGCTCGACTGGGACATGTGCACGCGCGGCGAGCCGCTGATGGACTTCGGCGAGCTCCTGGCGCTTTGGGGCGAGAAGAACGACGGCGGCGAGCAGCTCCACGGCCGCATGCCGACCTGGCACGACGGCTTCATGACGCGCCGGGAAGCCGCGGAGCGCTACGCGCGCGCATCAGGCGCCGACATGACGGACCTGCACTGGTACGTCGTGTTCAACGTGTTCCGGTTCGCGGTTATCTTGCAGCAGATCTACATCCGCTACGTCCGCGGCCAAACGCACGACGAGCGCTTCAAGGACATGGGCGCCGCGGTGAACGCAATCGTCGAACGCGGCCTAGCCCTGATCGATTCGGGCGACATCTAATTTCAATGTCACCGGCGCGCTACGCGTACGCGACCGACTTCACCGTGAGCTTGCGGTCGCCGGCCGGGCGGTGCCACACGACGTGATCGCCTGCGCGTGCGCCGATCAGCGCTTGCGCGAGCGGCGACGTCTCGCCGATCTTGCCCGCTTTGACGTCCGCTTCTTCCTCGCCGACGATCGTGTAGGTCTGCTGCTTGCGCGAGCTGTCGGCGACGACCACCGTCGCGCCGAAGGCGACGACGCTGCGGTCGTCCGGCGGCTCGATCACGACGGCGGCGTCGAGGCTGTGCTGGAGCCGCTCGCGCTCGCGCGGGTCTTCCGCCGCATCGAAGCGTTCGCGCAAGTGCGCTAACCCCGCGGCGGTGAGGTGATTCGGTCCGGTGCGCGCCGGCGGCACGACCTCAGGTTCGGGCGCGTCGTCGCGCTCCTTGGTGAAGGCGCGGCTCATGCCTCATTGTACCAGAGAACGCGGGCCGTCGCCCGCGACGGGCCCTAGAGGCCGCCGACGCCGTTCGGGGAGCCGAGGCCGGTCGCGTAGGTGTAACGGCCGCTCGTCGTCAGCGGGTGGAACGAGCCCCGGCGCGCGTAGGAGTACGAGTACCACGGGCCCGCCGGCGTGCCCGAGAGGGCGTACGCGCCCGCGATCAGCGGGGCGCCGACGCTGGTGCCGCCGGCGACGAGCCAGCCGCCGGCCGCGGCGTCGAACATCGACACGCCGGTCTGCGGATCGGCAACCGCGGCGACGTCGACCGCAGAGCGCGTCTTGCACGGGATGCTCTGCCACACGGGCCGCTTCACGTACGAGCTGCAGCCGTGGCCGCCGTACTTCCATGCGGTCTCGTTCCACGCTCCGCCGCTGCGGCTGAGCGACGTGCCGCCGACCGACGTGACCGAGGCCGACGCGGCCGGATACGACGCGTAGCCGCGGTCGCCGGAGCTGGCCGTCATGGCGACGCCGGGGTGCTGGTAGTGGACGTCCTCGCCGGTCTCGGCCGACCATTCCGGGGCGTAGTAGCTGTTGCTCACGACCTTCGCGCCCAGCGCGACGGCGGTATCGACGCCGGCGCCCAGGTCGTCCATCAGCGCCGAGTTCGCCTCGACGAGCAGAATCGAGCAGCGCGGGCACGCCGCGGAAATCATGTCGAGGTCGAGCGAGATCTCTTCGGCCCAGCCGGGGTTCGCCGCCGGATACGCGACGCCGCCGCGCTGGTCGACCTTGTGGAAGCAGCCGTTGCTCGTGGTGCATGCGGGCAGCCCGAACGCGGCGCGGTAGACGGCGAGGTCCGCTTCCGCCGCCGGATCGTCGAACGCGTCGACCACCGCGACGACTTGCCCGGCGCCCTGCGCGGGCAGCGCGTATGCCGCTTGCAGATCGGCCGGGTGGAAGCCCGCGATGGCGCCGGACGGCAGATTCGGGTCGGCGACCGGCGGAACGTTCTGGTTGATTGCGATCGTGCACTTGGCGCTGCCCGCGGGCGGCAATCCCGGGCATCCGAAGAGCGCGCCGGGGAGCCCCTGCATGTTCTCGCCCGGCAGCCCCTGCATGTTGTCGCCCGGCAAGCCCTGCATGTTGTCGCCCGGCAGCCCCTGCATGTTGTCGCCGGGCAGGCCCTGCATGGTGTCGCCCGGCATGCCGGTGGCGGTGTCGCCCGGGAGGCCCTGCATCGTGTCGCCCGGGAGTCCTTGCATGGTGTCGCCCGGCTGGCCCGTGGCCGCGTCGGAGACGCGGTGCGACTGCGGCGCGACCGGCGCGGACGATGCGTGCGCGGGGACGGCGCCGGCGCCGGAACATGCGGCGAGGCCCGTGACCGCTAGGATCACGAGCGCGCGAGCGATGGAGTTCAGGCGTCGGGGGTCAGGCATCTTCGGCAGGAAGCTCCTTCAGGGGCACGTCTGCTTCGGCGGAGGTATACCCACGATTGGGGGATGCTCGGCAACGGACCGGCGAAGTGCGCCCGATCACCGTTACGCGTCTCTTGCGCGCGCGGGTCAACGACCGGCTGACCCGCGCCGCCCGCTTTCCGGTTACGCTCATCGTCGCGCCGGCCGGCTTCGGCAAGAGCGTCGCGCTGCGCGATTTCCTTGCGACCGCGCGCGTCGACGCCGTGCGGTACGACGTCGCGCGCGAGCACCGCACGCTGATGGCGTTCGCGCAAGGGCTCAGCGCCGCGCTCGAGCCCGTCGCCCCGACCGCGGCCGCCGCGTTTGCGGCCATGCAGCAGCGGCTGATGGGCGCCGCCGATCCGGTGCGCGAGCTCGGCGACTGGTTCGGCGAACATCTCAAACGCACGGTGTGCACGATCGTCATCGACGACTTCCACTATGCGGCGACCGATCCGGACGCGGTGCGCGTGCTCGTCGATCTCGTCGAACGCACCGGCGACCGCATCCGCTGGATCGTGGCGACGCGGTCCGACGCGGGCTTGCCGATCGCGTCGTGGATCGGCTACGGCCGCATGGACCTGCCCGTCGGCGAGGACGATCTCCGCTTCACCGCCGAGGAGGCGCTCGCGACGGCGGACGACGCGGATGCGAGCACGGATCCCGGCGAGGTCGAAGCGCTGCGCGAGCTCACTGCGGGCTGGCCGATCGCGTTGTCGATCGCGCTGCGCACGCGGACGCACGCGGCCGATCTGCGCGCGGCGGCGAGCGGCACGCGCGAGATGGTCTACCGCTATCTCGCGGAGCAGGTGTTCGCGGGCCTCGATCGCGCGCAGCAGCGCTTTCTGATGCGCACCAGCGTGTTCGCGACGTTCGACGGCACGATCGCCGAAGCGTTCGGCGCGACACCCGAGTTCCTCGCCGAGCTGCGGCGCAGCGTCGCGTTCTTGAGCACGACGGCATCGACGGAATACCGGTATCACGATCTGTTCCGCGAGTTCTTGGAACGCGAATTACGGCGGACGGGCGCGAACGAGTGGTACGCCGCGCACGCCGATGCCGGCGCGGTGCTCGAAGCCCGCCGCAACGGGGATGCGAGCGCGCTGCGGTTGTACGCAAAGGTCGGCGCGGTCGATCATATCGTGCGCGTGATCGAGCGCGACGGGATCGCGCTGCTCGAGCGCGGCGAAGGGGAGACCGTGGCCGCCGCGCTCGAGGCGATCCCCGCGGCGCGCGCGGCGACCGCGGCGGTAATCGGCGTGCGCGCGATGCTCGATGCGAACCGCGGCCGCTTCGACGTCGCCGAGCCGCGCTTCGTCGCCGCGATCGAGCGTGCGAGCGAGCTGGAGCTGCGCATCGCGCTCGTGCACCGCTACGCGATCGAGCTCGTGCGCCAAGACCGGCCCTGCGTGGAACTGCTCGAACCGTACGCGCGCGACGAGTCGCTGCCGCTCGCACTCCGCGTGCCGATGCTCGGCACGCTGGCGACCGCGTACGTGCGCGCGGCCCGCGTCGGCGACGCGCTCACGACGATTCGCGGCGCGCTCGATCTGCTCGAACCGCTCGGTGACGACGTGCGCGCGCGCTTGTACCAGCAAGCTGCGTTCGTGTACCAGTTTGCGCCGACGCACGAGCGCGTGCGCACGTACGCGACGCTCGCCGTCGAGCTCGCGGCGGCGCACGGGCTGTACGAGGTGGCGGCGCGCGCGTACAGCGTGCTGTACACGGTCGTCAACGACGAGGACGACGACCCGATCGGCACGCTCGCGATCTTGGACAAGCTCGAAGAGTGCGCGCGCAAGGGCGCGAGCCGGCAGGCGCGCGTGTTCGGGCTGATCGCGTCGTACGCGATCGAGGTCGAGCGCGGCGACGACGCGGCGGTGGAACGGATCGAGCACGAGCTCGACGACCGCGTCGTGCCGGCCGTCGCCCGCGCGCAAGGGTTGCTGCCCGCGCGCGCGCTGCGCTATGCGTGGGAAGGCGATTTCCGGCGCGCGTACGAGCAGCTCGCGGACACCGCGCCGGCGCAGACGAGCGACGAGCGGCGCGCGCTGCGCGGCGCCGAGATTGCGCTGTACGCCTTCGCCGCCGGATTGCAGGCCGAAGGCGACGAGGCGTTGCGCGACGCGGCCGCGGCGCTCGAGCGCTGCACGCGGCCGTCGCTGCGCATCGTGCGCGCGCACCTGGTGATCGCGGTCGCCGAGCTCGTGCGCGGGCGGTCCTCGGCCGCGCACCGTGCGCTGGCCGAAGCGGAGCGGCTGACGACGCCGGCGATGCGGCGCCTGCGCGCGCTGGCGCACGCGGTGCGCGCGATGGAGCGCGTGCAGCTCGCGCAGGCGGAGCCGGCTACGCTCGCCGCCGCGCTCGAACGCTTGCGCGCCGAACACTTCGGCGGTATGGCGCGGCTGCTCGCGGCGCTGCCCGTGGCGCGCGGCGACGAGCCCGGCTACGCGCAGCTCACGCCGTCGGAGCGCGAGATATTGCAGCTGCTCGCGAAAGGCGCGAGCACGAAGGACGTCGCGGCGCGCACGGGCCGCAGCCCGCAGACCGTCGACACGCACATCCGCTCGATCTGCCGCAAGCTCAACTGCAGCGGCCGCCGCGAAGCGATCGCGATCGCAACGGGCGCGGGCTGGGTGACCGTCTGACGCGCTGGGTTCTCGCTTTGCGACTCAGCGATGCAGCCTTCCGACCAGCGCTTCGAAGCGTTCGACTGCTCGCCGATAGAGCTCGATGTCCCGGGCGCGGTGACGCTGCACGGCGCGTCGCACGTCGGGCGAGATCTCGTATTCGCCTCCGCCTCGCCGGGGGTTCGCGTTCTCGAATGTGCCGTGGTTCGGTATCGTCAAGCCGAATATCCGCTCGATCAACGCGAGACTCTCCTCGTAGCGCTCGTGCAGCCCGATCAGCGCGAACTCTTCGAGCGGGACGCCGTCCACGTACATCGACTGATGGTCCGGATACATCTCGATCAGCTCGAAGATCGACATGTTCCGCGCCTTGAACGCGTCATGACCCGGATGGAGCAACGATTCGGAGCGAACCGCGAACTCGTAGCACGAGACAACGTGTTGAAACGGATCACGTACGAACGTCAGGAGCCGCGCGTCGCGGAAGAGGTCCGAATATTTCCGCGCCGAGAAGTGTCCGTGAATGGCATCGAAGCGACGCGCGAAATCCTCAGGGTCGCCGATGAGCTGGGCGCGGTGGCGTTCGCGGCGTTCGATCGCCTCCGGAGTCGCGATCTCGACCCAATCGTTGTTGTGCCAGAGGAGACGAGGGCCGTAGAAGCCTTGGAGATTCTTGAAGAACGACGTTCCCGCGGTCTTCGGCATGTGGACGGAGAGGAGCATCGCCGCTTTCTTCTCGCCGGTGGTCTGGTACGTCCCCTTCATGGCCGGCCGGCGTGAGCGACAGCTCGATCGAGCGTGGCGTCGCCTTTCTGCGGCGCCGTCAACTGCCGCACGGCGAGTTCGCGATGATGCTTGGTGCGGATCGCCGGCTTTCATCGCCGGTGCTCGAAAGCTCGCCGTTCGGGACGACCGTCGCGATGTATGCGCTGGCGCAGCTCGAGCGCACCGACACCGGCGATATGATGGCGCAGGCCGCGAGGTTCGTTCGCGGCGAGATGGAGTTCGGCGGCGTCTGGCGGTATCACTCGACGCGCCAGCACAAGCACGCTCGGCTCCCACCCGATCTCGACGACACCGCGTGCGCGTCGTATGCGTTGCGGCTCGCCGGATCGCCCGTCCCCCGCAACGCCTGGCTGTTCCGCGCGAACCGCGATGCGTCAGGCCGCTTTCGAACCTGGATCGTGCCGGCGCCGAACAACCGCTGGGACGCACGGTTCGTGTTCGCGCGATCGCTCGGCGCGGTTCAAGCACGACTGCGTGCGCGACACGTGCCGGCCCCGGAATCCGAGGATCCACGCTTTCGCGTCATGCACATCAACCGTGACGACGTCGATCCGGTCGTGAACGCGAACGTCGTCTTGTACCTGGGCGAGCGGGACGACACACGTCCGGCGATCGACTTCGTCGTCAGCACCGTGCTCGCCGATACGATGCCGTTCAGCCTCTACTACGAGGATCGGCTCGCGCTGTACCACGCCGTCGCGCGCGCCTACCGCCACGGCGCAACGGCGCTCGGCGTGCTGCGCCAACCGATCCTCGACCGCGTCGCGCGCCGCACCTCGCGCCCCGACGGTCTCACCCCGCTGCAAGCGGCGCTCGCGGCGTCGGCGGTTCTCACGTTCGACCCCGGCGCGCCGCTCGGCCGCGACGTCCTCCGCATCGTCCGTTCGACACAGCGCGAAGACGGCGGGTGGGATGCCTATGCATACTATGGCGTGTGGGGCTCGGACGAGCTCACCACGGCGTTCTGTCTCGAAGCACTCGCGATCGCAACGGGCGCGGCTGGGTGACGGTCTAGCGTTCCGCGGTTCCCATCAGCTCGCCCAGCGCGCACACGTGGCCCGCGACGGCGTCGAGCAAACGGCCGCGCGTCGGCGGCTGGTCGAAGCGCGGGATGAAGTCGACCGCGAGCAGCGTGAACACGTAGCGGTGCGGCCCGTGGCCGGGGATCGGCGCGGGCGAGATGTAGCTCGTGCCGCCGCCGCCGTTGTAGCCCAGCGTGACGTCGTCGTCGTGCTTGCCGTCGAGCGCGCCGGCTGCGAGCGACGTCGTATCGGGCGAGATCTCGTACGCGACCGCGTGCGTGAGCGGGCGCGGAAACGGCACGTCGACGTCTTCCACCACCATGACCAGCGTCTTCGCTTCGGGCGGAACGCCGCTCCACTCCAGCGGCGGCGACCCGTTCAGCGGCAGCTTTTCGCCGAACGCGAACGCCGGGCTGCGCAGCTCGATCAGGCGCGGCGCCGCGTTGAAGCGAATGTCCTCGGACACGCGCAGCTCCGGTCCCGCGCGCCAGCGCCGCACGCTGCGCCCGAAAAAGCGCACCAGCGCGCGCACGTCAGGCTGCCGTCATCGCGGCGCGCCGCGCTTGCAGGATGCCGAGCACGAACGCGCCCGCGACCAGCGCGGTGATGATCGCCGCGGCGGGCGCGACGCCGAACGCGCCGAGCACGCCCGTCACGACGGGCGGCATCACGAAGCCGGCAAGGCTGTCGAGGCCCGACACCACGCCGAGCACCGTCCCGCGCCGGTCGTCGGGCGAGACGTCGGACGCGAGCGCTGGAAACGCGGCGTTGACGACGCTGATCCCCATCCCGAACAGCAGCAGCAGCACCGCGGCCAGCGCGAAGGTCGTCGCGAACGGAACGAGCGCGAACGCGAGCACGCACAAGCCGAGGCCGAGGTTCGTGGCCGCGCGGTTGCCCATCGCGTCGACGAGCCGGCCGATGACGCTCACCTGCAGCGTCACCTGAAGGATGCCGAACGACGCGAACACGTACGACGTCTGCGCGACGTCCCAGCCGAGCTGCTTGTGCAGGATCAGCGTCATCGACGCGAACCAGCCGTACATGCCCAGCGTGTAGATCAGCCGCAGCCACAGCACCGGCGCGACCGCCTTGTCGGCGAGCGACGCGACGATGTCGCGCAAGCCGACAGCGCTCGCAGCATCGGCGGGCGCGCGCCCGCGCGACTCCGGCAGCATCACGATCGTCACCACGAGCGTGAGCACTTGCAGCGCGGCCGCGACCAGAAACGGCACCGCGAACCCGTAGCGCTCCGCGAGCCAGCCGCCCGTCGCGGGCCCGAACACGAACCCGGCCGCGAACGCCGCGCCGACATACGCAAACGCTTCGCCGCGCCGCTTCGGCTCGACGAGGTCGCCGACGTACGCCTGCGTCACGCCGATGTTGCCGCCCGACAGCCCTTCGAGCGCGCGCGAGAACAGCACCCACGGGATCGACGGCGCGAACGCGAGCAGCGTCCACGCGATGGTCGAGCCGATCTGCGACACGATCAGCACCATCTTGCGGCCGATGCGGTCGCTGACGTTGCCCCACACCGGGCCGGCGACGAGCTGGCAGAGCGAGTACGTCGCGAACACGACGCCCACCGTGACGTCCGGCGCGCCGAACTTCTTGACGAAGAACGGCATGAGCGGAATCAGGATGCTGAACCCGAGGATGTCGATGAACGTGATGCCGAGGATCGGCAGCAACCGGAGGAGCACGTCGCCGCGTTCGCCCGCCGCGCCGCCGACACCGCTGGACGCCGGGCGAGACGGGGTATACGAACATCCGGCTCGACGGACGATACTCAAAGGATTGAGGATGAAATTGAGGATGGAACGGATGCCCGACGTTTTGCGCTTGCTCCCGGCCGACGCGCTGATACGCACCGGACCGGTCGACCACGCGGACTGGAACTACCGGCCGCTGCTGGGGCTGGTGTCCCGCATGCGGTTTCGCCTTGCCCTGTCGCTGCTGCCGGCGAGCACCGGCGCGATCCTCGAGGTCGGCTACGGGTCGGGCGTGTTCTTGCCGAGCCTCGCCGCCCGGGCGCGGCAGGTGGCGGGCTTCGACGTGCACGGCCGGGCCGGCGCGGTCGCCGCCACGCTGCGCGCGCGCGGCATCCAGGCCGACCTGCGCGGCGGCGACGGGCGCGCGCTGCCGTTCGAGGACGACGCGTTCGACGCCGTCGTCGCGGTCAGCGCCCTGGAGTTCGTGGACGATCTCGACGGCATGTGCGCGGAGGTGCGGCGGGTGCTGCGGCCCGGCGGCACCTTCGTGGTCGTAACGCCGGGCGACGCGCCGCTGCTCGACCGCGCGCTGCGCTGGGCGACCGGCAAGGACGCCGAGACCGACTTCGGCGACCGCCGGGCCCGGGTCGAACCGGCCCTGCGGCGCGCGTTCCGGGTGGCGCGGCAGCGTACGTTCCCGCACGTTCTTGGCCGAATCATGCCCGTGTACCGGGCTTTCGAATGTGATTCGGCGCATAAAGAAGCAGGCGCCGGGTAAGAGTCCGGTAACTTTGTCGTCCCGGCAGTTGCCATTCCAAGGAGGGGAGTCGGGGGAGATGTGTTCGTGTCGGTCCTGATCCCGGCGTACAACGAGGCCGCGATCATCGAACGGACCTTGAGCACGGTGCGTGACCATCTGAGCACGCGCTCCGATTCGTATACCTGGGAGATTCTCGTCGTCGACGACGGCAGCACCGACGGGACGGGCGCCCTCGCCGACGCCTTCGCGGCGGGCGACGAGCGAATCCGGGTCCTGCGACACCGCACGAACTTCGGGCTCGGGCAGGCGCTGCGGTACGGCTTCGCCCAGGCGCACGGCGACGTCGTCGTGACGCTCGACGCCGACCTGACCTACAGCGTCGACCACATCGACCGGCTGCTCGACGCGTTCACGGAGACCGGCGCGAAGATCGTCGTCGCGTCCCCGTACGCGCACGGCGGGGTGACCACCCGCGTGCCCTTCCGGCGGCTGCTGCCCAGCCGCGTCGCCAACGTGCTGCTGGCCGCGGCGTCGAACGCGCACATCAGCACGTACACCGGGATGGTGCGGGCCTACGACACGCGCTTGCTGCGGTCGCTCAACGTCCGCGCGATGGGCATGGACGTCAACGCCGAGATCCTCCGCCAGGCGCAGATCCTGCGCGCGCGGATCGTCGAGATCCCCGCGCACCTGGACTGGACCGGCGCGGACCGTCCGGCGGGCGGATCGGCGCTGCGGATGCCGCGCACGACGGTCGCCATCGCGATCTCGGCGTTTTTGTTCCGCCCCGTGATGTTCTTCATGGTGCCCGCGCTCGCGCTCGCGCTCTTCGCGCTCTTCGCGTGGGGCTTCGCGATCGCTGCGGGGCTGGGCGGCTTTCGTCTGCTCGCGGCGCTCGCAATCGTCGCGTCGCTCGCCGCCATCCAGTTCGCCGGCTTCGCATTCCTCGCGCTTCAGGCGAAGCGCAGCTTCGAGGACCTGTTCGTCCTCGGTACCGCCACGTATCGCTCGTTTCAGGAAGGATCCGCACCGTGACCACCACTGCCGCCGATCGGATGACGCTGCCGTCGGACTCAGACGCCTCCGGGCGAACGCTGGGACAAGAGGAGCTCGCGTTTCTCGCCGACGCGATCGCGTCGGGGACGCTCAACAGCACCAAGGGGACCGCGGTCGCCGCGTTCGAGCGCGCGCTGGCGCGGACGATCGGCGTAAAGCACGTCGTGGCGTGCGCGTCGGGCTCCGCGGCCGTGCACTGCGCGGTCGCCGCGCTGAATCCCGAGCCGGGCGACGAGATCGTCACGACCGCGATCACCGACATGGGCGCGCTCGCGCCGATCCTCTACCAAGGCGCGATCCCGGTGTTCGCGGACGTCGACCCGCTCACGTGCAACGTCACGGCCGCGACGGTCGCCGCGCGCATCACGCCGCGCACGCGCGCGATCATCGCGACGCACCTCTTCGGCAACCCGTGCGAGATGGCGGCGCTGCGCGCGCTCGCCGACGAGCGCGGCGTGATGCTGATCGAAGACTCCGCGCAGGCGTACCTCGCGACGGTGGACGGCCGTGCGGTGGGGCAGTGGGGCGACATCGCGTGCTTCAGTTTGCAGCAAGGAAAGCACATCACCACCGGTGAGGGCGGCTTCATCGCGACCAACGACGACGCGCTCGCGCGTCGCGTCACGCTGTTCGTGAACAAGGCGTGGGGCTACGGCGACCCGCAGCCCGACCATTATTTCCTCGCGCTCAACTACCGTATGACCGAGCTGCAAGGCGCGGTCGGCCTCGGGCAGTTGCCGAAGCTGCAAGGCTGCGTCGACGCGCGCCAGGCGACCGCGGAAATGCTGACGGAGCAGATTCGCGACCTCGCCGGGATCACGGCGCCCGTCGTCGCGGACGGCTCGACGCACGCGTACTGGAAGTACATCGTCATGGTCGATCCCGCGCAGATCGCCGGCGGTTCGGTCGCGCTGGGCGCGAAGCTCAAGGCGCGCGGAATCTTCAACGCGCCGCGCTACATCCAGAAGCCCGCCTTCCAATGCGCGGTGTTCCGCGACCGCGCGACCTTCGGTACCAGCGGCTGGCCGTTCACGCTGGCCGATCCGTCGGCGGTGGACTACGATCCCGCGCGTTTCCCCGGCACGTTCCAAGCGCTCGAGCAGGTGCTGGTGCTGCCCTGGAACGAGCGCTACACCGAGGAGCACGTCGCGTTCATCGCCGGCGCGCTGCGCGACGCCGTGGCGGAGCTGCGCGCGTGAGCCGCTCGGGCGTCAGCTCTCCCGTCGGGGTCGTTCTCGTCGGCGCGGGCGCGATCGCGCGCACGCACGTCGCGGCGCTCGCCGACTCGGACTGCGCGCGGCTCGTCGCCGTCGTCGACGTATCGCGCGAGCGCGCCGCGGAGCTGGCCGCGCCGGCCGGCGTGCCCGCGTACGGCGACATCGCAGAGCTGCCGGCGTCGCTCGGCGCGGAAGCGGCGATCGTCTGCACGCCGCCGGTGACGCACGAGCCGCTGACGCTCGCGCTGCTCGCGCGCGGCCTGCACGTGCTGTGCGAGAAGCCGTTCGCGATCACCGTGCCCAGCGCGCGCCGCATGCTCGCGGCCGCCATTCAAACGGGCCGGCTGCTGACGATGGCGTCGAAGTTCCGCTACGTCGCCGACGTCGTCGAAGCGCGCCGGCTGATCCAAGCCGACACGATCGGCGAGGTCGTCGCGTTCGAGAACACGTTCTCGTCGTACGTCGACATGTCGGGCCGGTGGAATGCCGACCCGCAGATCAGCGGCGGCGGCGTGCTCATCGACAACGGCACCCATTCCGTCGACCTCGTGCGCTATCTGCTCGGACCGATCGACGAGGTGCGCGCATACGCGGCAACGCCCATCCAGCCGCTCGATGTGGAAGACACCGTCCACGTTGCGGTTCGCACGCGCAATCGCGCGGTCGGCTACATCGACCTGTCGTGGAGCTTGCGCAAGGAGATCCCGGCGATCGTGTCGCTGTACGGCCCGCACGGTATGATCGAAGTGGGCTGGCGCGCGTCCCGCGTGCGCGTCGGCGACGGCGAGTGGCGCGCGATCGGCCGCGGCTACGACAAGCTCGCCGCGTTCCGCGCGCAGCACGACAACTTCGCACGCGCGATCCGCGGCGAGGAAGAGCTGGCGATCGCGCCGGTCGACGCGCTCGCGTCGGTGCACGTGATCGAGGGCGCGTACGATGCGCTGCGCGGGGACCGCTGGGTCGCCGTGAAGGAGGCGCACTGCAGCGCGGTGCGCCGCATCAGCGCCGCATGATCCATCCCACGGCGATCGTCGAAGACGGCGCCGCCGTCGGCGCCGGCACCGCGATCTGGGACGCCGTGCACGTCCGCCGCGGCGCGGTCATCGGCGCGAACTGCATCATCGGCGAGAAGACCTACGTCGCGCCCGAAGCGCGCATCGGCGATCTCTGCAAGCTCAACGCCTCGGTGTACGTGTGCGCGGGCGTGACGATCGAGGACGGCGTGATGGTCGCGGCGCACACGGTGTTCACCAACGACCGTTTTCCGCGCGCGACGGATCCCGAGCTGCGCGCGCTGCGCTCATCGGCGGTCGACGAGCACACGCGCCCGACGCTGGTGCGCCGCGGCGCGACGATCGGCGCCAACTGCACCATCGGCAACGACCTCACGATCGGCGCGTTCGCGATGGTCGGCATGGGCGCGGTCGTGACCAAAGACGTGCCGGACCACGCGCTGGTCGTGGGCAACCCCGCGCGCGTGATCGGGTTCGTGTGCCGCTGCGGTGAGCCGGTGACGCGCGCGCAGCACGGCACCGTCATTCTCGCCGATGCGGAGGGAACGTGCGCGGCGTGCGGGCGTGCGTTCGCGCTGCGCGGCGGGCGCTTCGCCGACGGCGTGCCGGAGCGCGCGTAGCGTGCGCTGCGCGATCGTCGGCGGCGGGCTGCTCGGGCTCACGCTCGCGCTGCGGATGCAGGCCGCGGGCGACGACGTCACGGTGTACGAAGCGGCGCCGGAGATCGGCGGACTGGCCGCGCCGTGGGACCTCGGCGACGTGACGTGGGACCGCCATTACCACGTGACGCTGTACTCGGACACGGCGACGCGCGCGCTGTTCGCCGAGCTGGGCGTCGCGGACGAGCTCGAATGGTCCACGACGCGCACGGGATTCTTCGTCGGCGGGCGGTTGCTGTCGCTGTCGAACGCGCTGGAGTTCGCGCTCTTCCCGCCGCTGGGTCCCGTCGACAAGGTGCGCCTCGCGGCGACGATCCTGCGCGCGTCGCGCAGCGACGATACCGGCGCGCTCGCGCACATCCCGGTCGGCACGTGGCTGCGCAAGTGGTCCGGCAAAACGACGTACGAGCGCATCTGGCTGCCGCTGCTGCGCGCGAAGCTGGGCGAAGCGCACGAGCGCGTCGCGGCGTCGTTCATCCGCGCGACGGTCGCGCGCTTGTACGCGGCGCGCCGCGCCGGCCTGGACCGCGAGCGCTTCGGATACGTGCGCGGCGGATACGCCGTCGTGCTGCGCGCTTTCGAAGAGCTGCTCGCGCGGCGCGGCGTGACGGTGCGCACGAGCACGCCGGTGCGCGCCGTGGTGCCTGACGGCGACGGCGCGGTGCGCGTCACCACCGCGGATGCGTCGTACGCATACGACCGCGTCGTCGTCACCGCCCCCGCGCCCGTCGCGGCGCGGCTGTGCCCGGCGCTGTCGCCGCCGGAGCTCGAACGCTTGCGCGCGGTGAAATACCAAGGCATCGTGTGCGCGTCGCTGCTGCTGTCGCGTCCGCTGTCGCCGTACTACGTGACCAACATCTGCGATCCGGTACCATTCAGCGCCGTGATCGAGATGACGGCGCTGGTGGATCCGGCGGCGTTCGGCGGCAAGCACCTCGTGTATCTGCCGCGCTACTGCCCGCCCGACGATCCATTGCAGACGCTCGACGACGAGTCGATTCGCGCGCGCTTTCTCGCGGGGTTGCGCGGCATGCACCCCGATCTGCGCGACGACGAGATCCTCGCGTTCCGCGTGTCGCGTGTGCCGTACGTGTTTCCGCTGCCGACGCTCGGCTACACCGAGCGCGTTCCCGCGGTGCGCACCTCGGCCGACGGCGTGTTCATCGTGAACGCCGCGCAGATCGTGGACGGCACCCTCAACGTGAACGAGACCGTGGGGCTGGCGAACGACGCCGCGCGCACGATCCTCGCCGCGCCGGTCGCGCGCGCCTCGGCCGAACACCTCGCCGGCGAACGCCTGCTGAGCGGGACGGCATGACCGCGCGTCCCTACGCGAGCGTCTCGCTCGACCTCGACAACGAGTGGTCGTACCGCAAGACGCGCGGCGACGCCTCGTGGTCCGAGTACCCGTCGTATCTCGACACCGTCGTGCCGCGCGCGCTCGACGCGCTGGACCGGCACGGTTTGCGCATCACCTGGTTCATCGTCGGGCAGGACGCCGCGTTCGAGAAGAACCACCCCGTGCTGCGCTCGATCGCGCAGCGCGGGCACGAGATCGGCAACCACTCGTTCCACCACGAGCCGTGGCTGCATCTGTACGACGACGCGGCGCTCGAGGCGGAGATCGCGCGCGCGGAAGTTGCCATCGAAGCGGCGACGGGCGTGCGGCCCACCGGCTTTCGCGGGCCCGGCTACAGCGTCACGCCCGCCGTCGTCGACGTGCTCGTGCGGCGCGGCTACCGCTACGACGCGTCGACGCTGCCCACGTTCATCGGGCCGCTCGCGCGCGCGTACTACTTCGCGACGAGCGGGCTGCGCGGCAAGCAGCTCGAGCAGCGCAACGCGCTGTTCGGCAGCGTCAAGGACGGGCTGCGGCCGCTGCATCCGTACCGCTGGAGCTCGCCGGGCGGTTCGCTGGTCGAAATTCCCGTCACGACGATGCCGCTGCTGCGCATTCCGATCCACCTCAGCTACCTGCTGTTCCTCGAAGAGCGTCTGCCCGCGCTGGTGATCCCGTACGTGGAGCTCGCGCTCGCGCTATGCGCGCTCACCCAAACGGCGCCGTCGATGCTGCTGCACCCGCTCGACTTCATCGGCGGCGACGAAGCGCCGGCGCTCGCGTTCTTTCCCGGGATGCGGCTGTCGGCGGAACGCAAGCTGCGCTGCTTCGACCGCGTGCTGGCGCGCTACGCGGCGCGCTACGAGCTCGTGACGGTCGGCGAGCACGCCGCGCGCGCGGCCGCCGCGCTCGGCGACCGCGCTCCCGTCACGGCGTGATCCGCGATCTCGCCGCCGCGGCGGCGGTGGGGCTCGCCGCCGTGGCGACGCTGCGCGCCGACCTGCGGCGCAACGTGCGGCGCTGGGAGCCCGACGGTTACGACTACGCGATCCGCATGCTGCTGCGCCGCGGCGTGCCGTTCGACGACGCGCGCGCGCGCTCGCGCGCGTTCTTCACCGAGATGTTCGCGCGCGAGCGCAACCCGCAGTTCGTGCCCGCGCTCGCCGGGGACGAGCCCGAGTGGTGGGCGCTGTTCGCGCCGCGCGTCGTGTACCCCGCGCTATCGGCGGTGCTGTATCCGCGGCGCGGCTTCTACGCGCTGACCGACGTCGCGGCGGCGTCCTACGTCGCGAGCGCCGTGCTGCTGTACCGCTTTCTGCGGCGGTTCGGCCGACCGGCGAGCGCCGCGGCGCTCGCGCTGTGGTACGCGCGCAGCGCGGCGGTACGCGACGTCGGCGTGCACGGTCTCAACGACAGCACCGCACTCCTGTTGTGGACCGGCTCGCTCGACGCGATGGCGGAGCTGGCCCAGGACGGGCGCGGTGCCGTGCGGTTCGCGCTCTTCACCGTCGTGCTGTCGTTCACGCGGCCGCTGCCGTATTTGCCGTTCGCGTCCGGCGTCGCGCTCGCGCTCGCCGGCGCCGCGGCGCGCGACCGCGAACGCGTGCGCGCCGGCGCGACGATCGCCGCGACCGCCGCGGCGTGCGCGGTCGCGATCACCGTCGTGCTCGCGCGCGCGGGCGTACCGTCGACCCGCGAGCATCTGCAGCGCGTGCGCGAGTCGCAGCGCGGCGACATCGGCGTGGGGCTGGTCGGCCGCACGCTGCTGAAGTTCGGTTTGTCCGACAAGCCGCAGCATTCGATGCTGCGCTGGTACGTCACGGCCGCGGCGACGTCCGTCGTGACGTCGCTCAAGCACGCGCTCACGGCGGTCGTGCCGGTGCTCGCGGTGCCCGCGCTCGCGCGCTCGCGCGATCGCAGCGTTCCGGTGCTCGTCGGGGCGCTGGTGGGCGGGCTGGTCGGCTGCATCGCCGATCCCGCGCCGCCGGTGACGCGGCGCACCGTCGTGCTGCCGCTCTACCCCGTCTTCGCGGCCGGTTGCGTGCTCGGCATCGAACGGCTGCTACGGTCTAAATGGGGAAGATGAACGCGAACCACAGCGACGCCGCCGCCGCGCCGCCGCACAGCACGTAGACGGCCCACTCGGCGAGACGGCGCGTCGCGCCGGGAACGACCTCGTCCAGGGGCAGCGCCGCGCGCGGAATGTGCGCGTAGACGAGATAGCTGCGGCCGCGGCGGTCGGTCAGCACGCCCTCGGTGCGCATGTCGAACCGGAAGTCGGTGATCGCGACGTCGCGCGGGCGGCCGAGATCCGCGTTCTCGCGCACGAACGTGCGCAAGCGCGCGATCGGGCCGCCTTCGCGCCCGGGCAGGCCGACGAGCAGCTCGTTCACCGCGGCCACGACGCGCGCCCAGCGCCGCTCGCGCGCGGCCGGCGGCGCGACCAGCGCGACGCGGACGCGCGACTCGATCTCGGCGACCGTGGCGGGCGCGCGGCCCGCGGCGCAGCGCCGGACGTCGTCCACGAAACGGCGGTAGAAGAGCGTCTCTTCCGTCATCGCTCTCGTATTGTACTCGAACGGCGGGCCGCTGTCATACGCCGTGCGGCGAGCCCTCGTGCCGGCGCTCGCCCCGCTCGGCGGCGCGAGACGCCGGTGTGTTACGACGCGGGCGCTTCGTCCTGGCTGATCCACGGCCGCGCGCGCGCTTCGTCGACGGCGGCGTCGAGCGCGCGATAGCGATCGCGCCGGCAATGACACGAGCGCAAGCGGTCTCCGGCGCAGCCGCCGCCGTCGTGCGACCCCATCGCGTGACCGCAGGGGCAGAGTACCAAGTCCTCCATGCTGCCTTCGACGCGCGCGACCCCACCGCGGGTTCCCGCGATTCGGAATGCGCGGCTACGGATAGTGCTGGACGCACCCGTTGTTGGCGTTGCTCCACAGCGGTTGGGTCGGATAGCCGCCCGCGTAGGGTTGTTCTCGAGCATGGTCCACGAGCACTTGTCGCTGATCTCCGCGCCGCTGCTGTCGAGCCAGCCGGTGTTGGAGAACGGATCGGTTTCGACCGCCGCCTGCTCCTTGCCGGCGACGATCGACACGCCGTCGAGCGTGCCGGGGTTGTTGACCGAGCCGGCTCCGCACGACGCGCCCACGTCGGGGAAGTACGGGTCGTTGGTCCACGCGATCGTGTGACCGGCGGCCGTCGTCGAGCTGTGGTACGCGCAGTACTGCGTACCGAAGCCGGACGGCACGATGCCGTGCGGCAGCGCGACGATGTAGTCGGCGTTGGTGGTGTAGTTGCCGAAGTGCGCCGCGGCGCGCGCCGCTTCCGCAGCGAGCTGCGACTGCGTCGGGCGGCTCGGCGGCGAGCTCGCCGCGTCGACGTACGTGCCGGCCAAGCTGCCGGGCTGGTTGCCGACGTGGTTGCCGTTGCCGTCGGTGTACTGCGTCACCGTGTTGAGCCACCCGCTGCCGCCGATGATCTTCAGGAAGCCCTTGAGATACGCCGCTTCCCCGTCCGGATCGCCCGCGGTCGTGTTCCACGACGGGCCCCAGAACACGACGTACATCTTCGGGTTGGTTTGCACGACGCCACCGTGATAGGTCAGCTGCGACGTCGCTTGCGTCGCACGCTGTCCCGCTTGCGCGGTGCGAAACGCGTCCATCGCGTCCTTGGTCGGAAGTACGCGGATTTTCTCGCCCGTCACGACGTTCTGCGCTTCGAACAGCGAGAGCGACGTGAACTCGCGGTCGTTCGAAGACGGTTGCAGTTGCGCGCCGGCCGGCGGCGGCGGCAGCGACTGCCCGCCCTGGCACGCGGTGAGCAATGCCGACATCGCGACGACAGCATACAGCTTCGGCTTGAACATGAAAAACCTCCACACCGTACAACGCCTGCACACCCCGGTGCGGGCAAAAAGAGGAGGCCGCGACGTTTGTCGCGGCCTCCCGGCTTCCCTTGCGGAATCGCTCCGGTCAGTAGCTCTGGACGCAGCCGTTGTTGGCGTTGCTCCACAGCGGCTGGGTCGGATACCCGCCCGCGTTGGGGTTGTTCTCGAGATTGGTCCACGCGCACTTGTCGCCGTTCTCGGCGCCGCTGCTGTCGAGCCAGCCGCTGTTGGGGAACGGATCGGTCTCGGTCTCACCCTGCTCGTGACCGAACACGATCGAGACGCCGTCGAGCGTGCCGTTCGAGTTGACGGAGTTCGCGCCGCACGACGCACCGACGTCGGGCAGGTACGGGTCGTTCGTCCACGCGATCGTGTGACCGGCGGCCGTGGTCGAGCTGTGGTACGCGCAATACTGCGTGCCGAAGCCGGACGGCACGATGCCGTGCGGCAGGGCGACGATGTACGCGGCGTTCGAGCTGTAGTCGCCGTAGTGCGCGGCAGCCTTCACCGCTTCGGCGGCGAGCTGCGACTGCGACGGACGGCTCGGGGGCGAGCTCGTGGTGTCGACGTACGAGCCGACGAAGCTGCCCGCGGCGTTGCCGACGTGCGCGCCGCCGCTCTGCGTGTACTGCGTGACGCTGTTGAGCCAGCGGCTGCCGCCGATGATGCCGAGGAACGACTTCATCCGCGATGCGACGCCGTTCGGGTCGCCGCTGCCGTTCCACGCCGAGCCCCAGAACACGACGTACATCTTCGGCGCCGTTTGAATCGGGCCGTTGTGGTACGTCAGATTCGACACCGCTTGCGTGGCGCGCTGACCGGCTTGTGAGACACGGAACGCGTCCATCGCGTCCTTGGTCGGGAACACGCGGACCGTTTCGCCCGTCGAGTTGTTCTGCGCTTCGAACAGCGAAACCGACGTGAATTCACGCTCGCCCGACGATGGGGTCAGTTGCGCGCCGCCCGCGGTCGGCGGCGGAAGCGCCTGCCCACCCTGGCAGGCCGTGAGCAATGCCGACATCGCGGCGATCGCATAAAGCTTCGTCTTGGACAAGAAAACCTCCACACCCAGTGTAGGAAAAGAAGAGAGGAAGCCGCGACATTTGTCGCGGCTTCCGCCGTTCCTTCCGACCAAAGTGCAATATGCGACATTTGTGCGCGCACGCACCCAGCGTGCTAGCACTGTGCGCTTAGTAGCTCTGCACGCACCCGTTGTTGGCATTGCTCCACAGCGGTTGGGTTGGGTAGCCGCCGGCGTTGGGGTTGTTCTCGAGATTCGTCCACGCGCACTTATCGCCGTTCTCGGCGCCGCTGCTGTCGAGCCAGCCGCTGTTCGGGAACGGATCCGTCTCCGTCTCCGCTTGCTCGTGGCCCGCGACGATCGTCACGCCGTCGAGCGGTCCGTTCGCGTTCACCGAGTTTGCGCCGCACGACGAGCCTGCGTCGGGGAAGTACGGATCGTTCGTCCACGCGATCGTGTGACCGGCCGCAGTGGTCGAGCTGTGATACGCGCAGTACTGCGTGCCGAATCCCGACGGCTTGATGCCGTGCGGCATTGCGACGATGTACGCCGCGCTCGACGTGTAGTTGCCGTAATGCGCGGCGGCCTTTGCGGCTTCAGCCGCCATCTGCGACTGGGTCGGACGGCTCGGCGGCGAGCTCGTCGTGTCCACGTAGGAGCCGATGAAACTACCGGCCGCGTTGCCGACGTGCGCGCCGCCGCTCTGCGTGTACTGCGTTACGCTATTGAGCCACCGGCTGCCGCCGACGATGCCCATGAACGACTTGAGCCGCGACGCGACGCCCTTCGGGTCGCCGGTGCTCGTATTCCACGCCGATCCCCAGAACACGATGTAGATGTGCGGTGCGGTTTGCACCGGGCCGCCGTTGTACAGCAGCGGCGACGTGGCTTGCGTTTCGCGCTGACCGGCTTGCGCCAGCCGGAACGCGTCCATCGCGTCCCGCGTAGGATACATCCGCACGTGCTCGCCCGTGGCGACGTTCTGCGCTTCGAACAGCGAGAGCGATTGCAGCTCGCGATCCTCGGATTGCGCCTGCTGCTGGCTCGGTGCCGGCGGCGGAAGGGCTTGGCCGCCCTGGCAGGCCGTCAGGAGCGCCGTCATCGCGGCCAACGCAAAAAGCTTCGTCTTGTACAAGAAAACCTCCGCACCCATGAAAAGGGCAAAGTAAGATGCGGCCTGGTTTTACGGGATAGCGACGCACCCCTCCGACGAAAGTCGGACGCTCCGACGTGTGAGCCCGCGCCTGGAGCAGGCGAGCCGTCAATCGGTTGCGGTCGGAAACTCCGCGGGCAGCGTGATCTCCAGCATCTCGAGGTCGTCGCTGTGGGCGAGCTCGGCATGGCGGATGCCGGGCGGCTGCACGACGCACGAGCCGGCCTCGAGCCGCACGCGGCCCGTGCCGTCGTATGCGAAGTCGACCCAGCCGCGCAGGACGTACACCATCTGAAAGTCGAGCGCGTGGTGATGGCGCTCGCCGGGTGCATCGGACGCGCCGCGCGCACGAATGACGTGCGCGCCGACGCGCCCCTGTGTGGCGCCCGCGACGCCGAGATCGCGGTAGGCGAAGAATTGGCGCAAGCCGGCGTCCCAGTCGGCGTCGCGCGCGTGGCTGACGGTGACGTTCATCGTGCGCTGAGACAGAAGTGCACGTCGGGCCGGTTTCGGCCGGGTAGAGTCAACGGGTGCAGGGACGAGCCCTTGGCGTCGCCGGAGCGCTCTTCTACATCTTCTTGTGGGCGTCGGCGTTCGTCCCGAGCAAGGTCGGGGTGGTCGGCACGTCGCCGCTGTGGTTCCTGGTCGTGCGGTTCACCGTCGCGGGGCTGTTCGCGCTCGCCGTAGCACGCGCGCTCGGTGCGCGGATGCCGCGCACGCGCCGCGACTGGGCGGCGGTCGCGGTGCTCGGGATCCTCGGCAACGCGGTGTACCTTGGCTGCACGTACATTGCGCTGCGCCACATCGCGTCGGGCGTCGGCGCGATCGTCGCGTCGACCAACCCGCTGACGCTCGCGCTCGTCGCGCCATGGCTGCTGCACGAGCCGCTGACCCGCAACAAAGTCGCCGGCATGCTGCTGGGCTTCGGCGGCGTCGTCTGGATCATGATCGTGCGCACCGGGAGCGGCAGTGCCGACCCGGCCGACGTCGCGATCGCCTTCGCAGGCGTGCTCGGCAGCGTGGCGTCGACGATCGTGTTCAAGCGCTGGTGCGCCGGGTTGGACTTCCGCGCGGTCAACGCGCTGCAGCTCTTCGCCGCAGCGATCGTACTACTGCCGCTGGCGATGCTGTTCGAAGGCCGCCCGCACGCGGTGTGGAGCTGGCAGCTCATTGCGTCGTTCTGGTACGTCGTGCTGGTGATGTCGCTGGGCGCTTCGCTGCTGTGGTTCTGGCTGCTGACCCACGGCGAGGCGTCGCGCGTCACGGCGTACTATTTCCTCACGCCGGTGTTCGGGCTCGCGCTCGCGGCCCTGCTGCTGCACGAACCGGTCGGCATTCGCGATCTCGGCGGCCTCATCGCAATCGCGCTGGGCATCTCCCTGGTGCAACGCTCGTCACCGGCACCGGCATGATCGCTCGTAACGGGCACGGGCATGAACAATCGTCACCGGCGCGGCATGACGAAGACTTTTTGTCACCCTGAGCTTGTCGAAGGGTGCGCCACGATCGTGCCTACTTCGGCATGAGAGGAGAGATCGATGTTCGTTCCGCTGTTGCTCGGGCTGACGCTGACGAGTCCGGACGTCGCGACGGGCACGCCTGTTGCGCGCGCGTTCGTTTGGAGCAAGGACGGGTGCGGCGGCGAGAACCGGACCCCGCGGCTGGCGTGGAACGCGCCGCCGCGCGGCACGCGCTCGTTCAACCTCACCGTGATCGATTACGACGCGCCCAAGCCGGGCGGCTGGGTGCACTGGGCGGTGTTCCATATCCCGGCAAGTGCCCGCGCGCTGAGCGACGCCGTGCCGCGCGGCGCGGTCGTGCGGCTCAACGATTTCGGAACCAAGGGCTGGGGCGGCCCGTGTCCGCCGCCGGGTCCGCCGCACCACTACACCTTCAAGCTGGACGCGATCGGCGCGCACGACCGCGCGATCGCATCCGCGCAGCTGGTTCCCGTCTACGAACGATGACGCGTTGACCGGGCGGTGGCGCGTCCTCACGCTGATGACGACGGCGCAAGCCGGCGCGTCGGTGGTGCAGCAGGCGCTGGGATCGCTCTCGCCGACGTTCGTGTCGGCGTTCGGATTGTCGAAGGCGCAGCTCGGCGTGATCTTCACCGCGCTGATGCTGGGCTCTGCGTTGTTCGTGGGCGCGGCCGGCGTAGTGACCGATCATTGGGGCGAGCGGCGCATGGTGCTGCTGTCGGGGATGACGATGACGGGCGCGCTGCTCGCGGCGACGCTGTTCGAATCGTATGCGTGGCTCGTCGCGTGCATCGCGGTGTTCGGCGCGAGCTATGCCGCGTCGACGCCGGCCGGCGGTCGCGCGATACTCGCGTGGTTCGACCGCGATCGCGGGTTCGCCATGGGCATCCGCCAGACGGGCGTGCCGGTCGGCGGGTTGTTCGGCGCGCTGACGCTGCCGTTCGTCGCGCACGTCGCGGGCTATCGCGGTGCGTTCGTGTTCGCGGCGGCGATCGTCGCCGTGACGACGCTGATCGCATACGCAGGCTATCGCGAGCAGCGCGACGACGCCGCGCCGGCGACGACGCTCGCGTCGGTGATGCGCGGAATGCATACGCTCGCCCGCGATCCGCGGTTGATCGGGGTGACGCTGACGTGCATGATCTTGGTGAGCGCGCAGATCGCGATGAACGCGTTTCTCACCGTCACCGGGGTCACGGTGGTGGGTACGTCGGCGGCCGTCGCCGCACTCGCCTTCGCGTGCGCGCAAGGTGCCGCGGCGTGCGGGCGGCTCGCGTGGGGCTACGTCAGCGATCGCGTCCTGCACGGCGAGCGTTTGATTCCGTTCGCGGCCATCTGCGTGCTCGCCGCGCTGGCCGCCGCGGCGCTGGCGACCGTACACGCCGGCGCGGTCGGCGTGCTGTTCGGCGCGGCGATCGTTCTCGGCTTCAGCGCCGCGGGCTGGAACGGCTTGATGGCCGCCGCGCTCGCTGAAGTAGGCGGCACCGAACGCGCGGCAAGCGCGCTCGGAATCGCGCTGACGGCGATCTTTCTGGCCTCGGCGGCTGCTCCGACCGGTTTCGGCGCGCTCGCCGACCACACGTCGCTGCGCGTCGCGTGGCTGGCGACGGCCGCGCTCGCAACGGTCGGCGTCGCGCCGGTGCTCTGGCTGCGCGCGCACCTAGCGCCGGGTGCGCGCCGCGAGGGCAGCGGCGCGGACTGAGCCGCTAGCGCTCGCGCACGATGTGCCGGGTGCGTCGTCCAATTTAGAAGACGGTCACCGGAACGACGTTCGACTGAATATCCGGCAGTCGTTTGGTCTCCAGACGGTCGCCCATCTGCCGGACTTGCGTCGGCCGGCGCGTCGCTCGAATCAGAAACGTTCCGGTCGGAAAGTCGTATGCTCGCGTCAGAGTAACCGACTGATACACCGGGCATTCGCGCAAAATTGCTTCGTAGGATATCCGCGTAATCATAACGATGTAATCGTCACGCTTAGCGAGTGCCTTGCCCGTCCGAGCATCCGTGACGACGAAATCGTAATCGGCGCCGCCGGGGTTGTCGTTCGAGAGCAGCGACAAGGGCTCGTCGTGAACGACTTCTAGCCGGAGCGTCGCGACGAGTCGCTCGCCGCGCCGTACCGCCGGCGGAACGTACAACGAGAGGCGCAGAAGACCGCTTTGCGGACCTCGCGCCTCGAACGTAACGCCGGGCGGAGGGGTCGCGCTGCGGTCCATGCACGCATGCGACGGTTGCGCGGCGTGCGCGATGATCGCGGCCGGCGCTGGGACATGCATCATGGCGTCATCAGCCGCGGCTGATTGGTTCGATGCAGTTCGCCGGGCGGAGCGTTGAGGTTTGCGAGCTCGGGCTTCACGCTTGCTTCGTTGGTTCTGGGGCTACGGGGCCGAACCTGGCGACCGGCGGGCGCAGGGACCCCAGCGGCGGGGGATGAACCGAGGTCGGTCCATCTGCGCCCAGGTGGCGGAATTGGTAGACGCGCTAGTTTCAGGTATTAGTCCTCGCAAGGGGGTGGGGGTTCGAGTCCCTTCCTGGGCACCACGATGACGAAAAGCCCGGCCCATCACACGATGCAGCCGGGCTTCTTGCGCTGACAGCACCAAAAGGGCCGCGACGCTCCGGCATGAGCGGTTCCGAGCAAAGTTGACCTTTTTCATGACAAACGAGAATCAACAGCCGGCCCCGCTCGCGCTCGTCCGCGAGGCCGAAACCGATTGTCCCGTTTGCGGCCTCGGATGTGCCTTCGGTGCGGCGGAGCACTACGATGTCTGCGCTCGGTGCGGTTGGGTGGACGACCCTGCGGCATATGCCGATCATCGGCGGAAATGCGAAACCAACGACGAGTCGCTGAGCGAGGCGAAGCGCTCTTGGAGAAAGCGCCTTGCCTTCCGCCTTGCCGACGCGCCGCTATCGACGTTCAGCATCATGACGCGCGACGATAAAATCGGCGGCTACGACTTCGTCATCGACGGTGTCACACTGCGTGACTTATTTTCATCGAACGTCTGGGATTTGAAGGCGAGCATCGGCCCTTGGCCTGCACGCCGCGATTGGTTCGCTCCGCTCGAGTCGGGCGTGCCCAATACTCCCACGGGGCGCTCGCGACTTTACGTGTGCCCGCTCTGCGGCGGGGACGATTACGAAGCGGGCATCACTGCTGATCTGCACGTCGGTGCGGAGCGTGTTATCTGGTGCCGCATCGGTCTCGAAACGTACGACTACTCGCCCGCGGGATGGAACGTGGATCTTCGTCGCGGTCCCGCGGGCTTTGCATTCGACGCCGACCAGTATTGGCGCGTGCTGTCGGACGCTCGAGAGTCGCGGCCGAAGGGTCGGGGGTTGACTACGGGACGAAGTCCGCGCCGTTGACGAGGTTCCGTTCGGCGAGCTCTTGGATCACCACGGACGCATGTTCCGCCGTCACCACGCGCTGGTCGAACTGCACGTTCGCGCGATAGCCGAGCTGCACGGTGCGGCGGAAGCTTTCGGCGAGAAACGGCGTCAGCGTATTCGAAAACGAGTCGCCGAAGATCACGGCGACCGGCAGCGACGGGTCGTCGACGGCGAAGGCGTGAACCTCGAACGCAGCCGCCGCTGCGTCGTCCGGCATGGCCGGTGGTGCGATCTCTCGGGCGCGATGCGGGTAGTCGGCGTACACCCATTCGTTGCGCACGTACTGGTCGACGGCGCTCAGGCCGAGCAGATCGCCGGGGCCGGTGCCGGTGCGCTCGCGGACGGTCCGCGGCACGATCGTTTCGCGCACGCCCGCGTCGCGCAGCGCGGCGACGACCGCGCGATCGGCGATGTACGCGCCGGGCTGATTCCAGTGCGTGTCGCCTTTGCTGTAGACGAGGCCGTGGCGGGCGGCCGCGAGCAGCGCCGCGCGCACGTCGACGGTCCGCACGCCGCGCGCGCGGAGCAGCGGCAGCAGACGGTCCGCAGCCGACGGTTTGACCGGCACGATGTCCGGCGGAAGAAATTGCGGGTAGATCGTGCTCTTGTTCGGCGCGAGCAAGAAGACGTAGCGGATCCCGCGGCGCGCGCACCAGGCGGCGCGCGCCGCGTAGCCGTCGGCAACGTGCGCGAGCACCGCATCGCTGGGGCGCGACGGGTTGGTGAGATACGTGCGTTCCGCGTCGCCGAAATAGAACCAGCCGTCGCGACCGCGGATCACCTTGCTGTTCCCGACGTCCCCCAGCCAGGAGTACTTCACGAAGGCGTAGCTTCGGATCAGCTGTTTGCGCAGCGGGAACGCGTCGGCGATCTCGCGTTCGGCGTCGCGCTCCCAGCCGCCGGTCGCGAGCGCGCCCCGCGTGACGGGCGGCGCGACGAACGGGTTGCGGTGCTCGGTGTTCCGCAAGAACGCGATGTCGAAGCCTGCATGGCCGGTGAGCGCGAGCGCGCTCGGCGCGAGCAGCAGCAGCGCGAACAGGATGATGACGGCGACGTCGCCGGGCGAGCGCGCGTTGCGTTCCATCAGAAGCGAAAGTAGATGAACGGGTTGTAGGTACCGGCCGCGAGCTTCGCCGCCGACACGACGAAGATGAGCGCGAGCCCGGCCGGCACCGCGGCGGCACTGAGCGCGATGCGCGGCCCGGATGCCGGTTCGCGCAGCGCGGCTTCGACGCGCCGCGCGATCACCGGTGTCGCGAGCACGCAGCCCAGCGCGAACGCGATCAGCATCTCATGGTCGACCGCGCCCCAAAACCCGAGCACCGGCGACGGCGCCTGCTGCACCAGCGCGCGCAAATATCCGAGCGCGTACGCGAACGAGTCGGCGCGGAAGAACACCCAGGCGAACATCACGACCGCCAGAACGTAGACGTGCCGTACGACGGGTGTCGCCGTGATTCGCCGCATCGCGCCGATGCGCTCGAGGATCAGGAACGCGCCGTGGATGAGTCCCCACACGACGAACGTCCACTTCGCGCCGTGCCACAACCCCACCAGAAAAAATACGATGAGCAGATTGGCGTACACCCGCCACGGCGCGACGCGGTTGCCGCCCAGCGGGATGTAGAGGTAGTCGCGAAACCAGCGCGAGAGCGAGATGTGCCAGCGCCGCCAGAAATCTTGCATGGAGCGCGCGACGTACGGGAAGTCGAAGTTCTCCAGGAACGTGAACCCGAACATGCGCGCGATGCCGATCGCCATGTCGGAGTAGCCGGAGAAGTCAAAGTAGATTTGCAGCGTGTACGCGGCCAGCGCGAACCACGCGAGCGGCCGCGACACGTCGGCGGGCGCGGTGGCGAAGACGTGGTCCACGCACGCGCCCAGCGTGTTCGCGATGAGCACCTTCTTGCCGAGCCCGACGACGAAGCGCCGCGCCCCGTACGCGAACCCGTCCACCGTGACGACGCGCCGCGTGAGCTGCGCGGCGATGTCCTTGTAGCGAATGATCGGCCCCGCGATGAGCTGCGGGAAGAACATGAAGTAGAGCACGACCTCGAGCGGGTTGCGCCGCGCTTCCGAGGTGTGGCGATAGACGTCCACGACGTACGAGATCGCGTGGAAGGTGAAGAACGAGATCCCCAGCGGCAGGTAGACGTGCGCCAGCGCGGCGCCGGCGCCGACGTGTCCGCCGGTGACGAACGCGACGTTCTCGGCAAGGAAGCCCGCATACTTGAACCACACGAGCACGCCGAGGTCGAACACGATCGCCGCCGTGAGGACCAGCTTGCGCTCGCGAGTGCCGCCGCCCGGCAGCCGCGTCAGCGCCAGGCCGAAGCCGTAGTTGACGAGCGCCTCGCCGACGACGAGCGCGACGAACCGCCCCTCGCCCCACGCGTAGAAGAACATGCTGGCGAGCACGAGCACGACGTTCTTGAGCCGCGCGCCCGGCGCGAGCAGATACAGCGCGAGCACGGCCGGAAGAAAGCCGAACAGGAAGACTTCGCTGCTGAAGACCATCGTACGACGTGGCGCCTTGGCCGATCTCGACCGCTTTCCCGCTCACGCTGCTGGGCAGCATCGCGCTCATCGTGGCGTTCGACGCCGCGGCGGCGTGGCTGACGCGCCCGAATCCGGCGTTGTACCGCCGGCTGTGGCCGGTGCAGTTCGCGCTCTACGCGCTGATCGGATTCGTCGCGATGCTTGCGCTGCTCGACCTGCGCCTGGTGGAGATCATCGGCGCACTGACGGGCCTCGTGGAATCGACGGCGGGCTGGGCGATCACGGCGCGCATCGGCCCGGGCCGCGTCCCGAACACCAACATCGTGAGCATTGGGATCGTCGTCTTATCGATGACGGCGTTCGGGTTCGGCTTCGCGATCGCCGGTGCGCTGCTGTTCAACGTCATTGCGCCGGTGCTGTTACGCACGCACGGCTGACGGCACCCGATTCAGCCGTATCGCAGCAGCAGGCGAATCCCATCGTATTGCGCCGGCGTGGGGCCTGCCGTGTCGGGCGGCGCTGGGTCCCATCCCTCGAGGTCGGCGATCCATTCGTGACGTGCCGTGGTGAAGTCGCGGCGCATCGCGCCCATGACGCCCAGCGCCAAGTGCGGCACTTGGAAGAACGGGCTGCACTCGAGAGCGTAGTTTAAGAACGTCTCCGCGCTGGCGACGTCCGCGCGAGCTGCCGCGTTCAAACCGCGCTGCAAGTTATAGGCCGCGCCGGAGTCGCGAAATGTGATCGGATTGAAGCCGGGCGGTGACATCGCATAGGCGATGAGGGCCTCGTGGAACCGGCCGGCCAGGGCGTCGCGCGTACCGGCGTCCACAGCGGGCTCGGATATTTGGCGAGCCAGCAACAAGCGCCATTCCGCGCGTGCTTCGGGCACCCGATGAGTCCGGTAGAGCGCGATGCTTAGCGGTATGCGATAGCCCAGGTCGACACCGCCCACGGATTCGTTTCTGTGCGCCGTCTCGCGGATTTTGCGCCGGTAGAAGAGGATCGCGTCGGCGTCACTCGAGATGCCTTGTGACGCGCGCGCCCGCAGCCGCATATTCGCGTACTCGAACGCGGTGGGAGTCCTCACGTTTGCGATGCACCCATGCGGCGTGAGCTTGTAGCCGGCCGCGAGACCTTCGGTTTGCGGCGGCACGGGCTGCGGCAGTTGCAGCGACGCTGTCAGCGTCAGCGCCGCGAGTCGCGCGATCACGTCACTTGACGATGACGGTGCCCTTCATGTACGGGTGGTACGCGCAGAAGTATTTGTACGTGCCTTCCGTCGCGAACGTGTGCTTCCACGTGGCCTTCTGATCCAGGTTGCCGCTGTCGAACGACTTGTCCACCGCCGTCACCGTGTGCGGCGTCTCGTCGTCCATCACGAAGCGCACCGTCTGGCCCGGGTGGATCGTGACCGTGTCGGGGACGTAGGCGAAGTTCCTGATGTGGATCGTCGAGATCGGCGACGGTTCGGGCGACGGCGCCGCCGATGCGGCTGCGGCGGGAGCTTGGGCGGCGCCGGGGGCTCCGGCGAGGGCGACGGCGCCGCCGAGCGCGAGCGCCATGGCGAGCGAGAGAACGAGTCTGCGCATGCTTCTCCTAACGGGGCGGACGCGCTAGCAGTTTTACGATCGTGCGCCCGTTTCGTGCATCCTGCGCCGGCCTCGTAAGGAAAGCATGAATCCCGCGACCGTCCGCGGCGGTTATGGCGGCGCCTGGGTCGCTGCCCGGTCGGTCGCAGACCGGGAGCGGTCAGGGTGGTACGATAGAGGTCAATGGCTTCGCAAACGCTGGTGAACGTCACCCTGCCCGAGATGGGCGAGTCGGTCAGTGAAGGCTCGATCGTCGAGTGGCGCAAGAAAGTCGGTGACTGGGTCGAGGACGGCGAGACGCTGGTCGACGTGACCACCGACAAGGTCGACGTGGAGGTCCCCTCGACCGCGAGCGGCGTGATCACGGCCGTCCACGGCGACGAGGGCGCGACGATCCCGGTGGGCGCGGTCCTAGTAGAAATCGACACCACCGCCGCGAAGCCGGAAGGCGGCGGCGCGACGGCGTCCCCCAATGTCACCCTGAGCTTGTCGAAGGGTGCGCCACAAGAGCCCGAGCTGGTGACCCCCGCGAGCTACGGCGCCCCGGGCTCCGGTGCGCCCCCGGCCGAACGCCACGGCGGCGGTAACGGTAAGTCCGGCGGCGTCCTGTCGCACCACGCGCGCCGGCTGGTCGAGCGCCTCCACATCGACGCCTCGAAGCTCACCGGCACCGGCCCGGACGGCCTGATCCTGCGCGAAGACGTCGAGGCAGCCGTCGCCTCGGGCAAGATCGCGTTCTCCGGCAGCCCGGGCTCGGCGTCCACCGCGGACGGCACGGGGGCGGACAATGTCACCCTAAGCCTGTCGAAGGGTGCGCCACCCACCGCGCCGGCCGCGGTGAACTACCCGCCGGCCCCCGCTGACGCGAAGGTCACCGACCTCAAGGGCTCCGTCGCGAACCTCGCGTCGTACATGGAGCAGTCGCTGTCGATCCCGGTGGCGACGTCGTTCCGCACGCTGCACGTCGGCACGCTCGAACAGCGCCGCGCCGAGCTCAACGCCGCGCTCAAGCAGGCCGGCCGCAGCGAGAAGGTGTCGTTCACGCACATCATCGCGTACGCGCTGGCGCGCGCCGCGCGCGAGCTGCCCGCGATCACGGCGTCGTTCCGCCGCGCCGACGGCAAGCCGCAGCGCGTGGAAGCGGGCGTCAACCTCGGCCTCGCGGTCGACGCACAGAAGAAAGACGGCTCGCGCTTCCTCGTCGTGCCGGTGATCAAGAACGCGGCCGCGCTTGACTTCGCGCAGTTCCGCGCCGCGTACGAAGATCTCGTCGCGAAGGCGCGCGACAACAAGCTGTCGGTGGAAGAGCAAACCGGCGCGACGTTCACGCTGACGAACCCGGGCGGCATCGGCACCGTCGCGTCGGTGCCGCGCCTGATGGTGGGCCAAGGCGCGATCATCGCCGCCGGCGCGATCGCGTACCCGCCCGGTTTCGCGCACGCGTCGCGCACGACGCTCGAACAGATCGGCGTCGAGAAAGTCATGACGCTGACGTCGACCTACGACCACCGCGTGATCCAAGGCGCGCAGTCGGGCGAATATCTCAAGCGCGTCGACGAGCTGCTCGCCGGCGCCGACGAGTTCTACGAAACGGTGTTCGCGCAGCTCGGCGTGAGCGCGAGCGTGCGCGCCGCCGCGACCGCAGCGTCGAACGCGAACGGCGCGGCGCCGCAGGCCGCGCGCGACGTCCGCGAAGCCGCAGAGCCGGTGACCGCCGACATCCCGGGCCTGCCGTCCGAGGAGATGCTCCGCGCGATCGCGGCCGGGATGGCGATCGTGTCGGCGTACCGCCGCCACGGCCACCTCGGGGCGACGCTCGACCCGCTGGGCACCGAGCCGCCCAACGACCCGTCGCTCGACCCCGCGACGTACAACCTCACGCCGGCGATGCTGAACGCGATTCCGGCGTCGGTGCTCAACGTGAAGGTGCCGGGCAAGACGCTGGCCGACGTGCTGCCGCGCCTGCGCGAGACGTACAGCTCGACGATCGCGTACGAGATCGAGCACATCTCGAACACGCAGAAGCGCGAGTGGCTGCGCGACTACATCGAGCGCGGCCAGCACCGCCGCGAGCTCACGCCGCAGCGCCGCGTGCAAGTGCTCCAGCGTCTGACGAAGGTCGAGACGATGGAGCGGTATTTCCGCAAGCAGTTCATGTCGCAAAAGACGTTCTCGATCGAAGGTCTCGACGTGATGGTGCCGATGCTCGAGGAGACGATCTCGCTGCTGGCGGAGGACGGCACGAAGACCGTCGTGCTCGGCATGGCGCACCGCGGTCGCCTCTCGACGATCGCGCACGTCGTGAACCGCCCGTACGAAGAACTGCTGGCGGAGTTCGAGTCGGCCGCGCTGCGCGAAAGCGCACCGACCGAAGGCGACGCCGACGCGACGGGCGACGTGAAATACCACCACGGCGCGACGGGCGAGTACGTCACGACGGCCGGCACCAAAGTGAAGGTGGAGCTCGCGAGCAACCCGTCGCACCTGGAAGCGGTGGACGGCGTCGTGGAAGGCATGACGCGCTGCCTGCAAACCGATCACAGCGTGAACCCGCCGACGCTCAACTGCGAAGTCGCCGCGCCGATCCTGATCCACGGCGACGCCGCGTTCGCGGCGCAAGGAGTCGTCGCGGAGGTGCTCAACCTCCAGGCGCTCGCAGGCTACTCCACCGGCGGCACGATCCACATTATCTCGAACAACCAAGTCGGCTTCACGACGGACCCGAGCGAAGGCCGCTCGACGCGCTACGCCTCCGACTTGGCGAAGGGGTACGATCTGCCGATCGTGCACGTGAACTCGGACGACGTCGACGCGTGCATCGCGGCGGTGCACCTGGCGATCGACTACCGCCGCAAGTTCGGCCGCGACGTCGTCGTCGATCTGATAGGCTACCGCCGCTTCGGCCACAACGAGCAGGACGAGCCCGCGTACACGCAGCCGCGCCAAACGGAGCTGATCAAACTGCACCCGACGGTGCGCGAGCTGTACGCCGGCCAGCTCGTCGCGCAGGGCGTGCTGACGAACGAGCAAATCAAGGAGATGCAGGACAGCGCGACGGCGCGGATGTCGGAAGCGCACAAGCTCGTGAAGAGCGGCGAGTACAAGAGCAAGCTGATCCACGCCGCACCGAAGACGGGTAAGAACGAAGGCGCAATCGACACGAAGGTGGACAAGGAGCGGTTGCTGCGGTGGGCCGACGAAGTCGTGCACGTGCCGGATGGGTTCGTGCCGAACAAGAAGTTGGTGGCGCAGTTCTCAAAGCGCACAGCGGCGCTGCGTGAGAGCGGTGAGGTGGATTGGGGTCTGGCGGAGGCGTTGGCGTTCGCGTCGTTGCTGAGCGAGGGGACGCCGATCCGGTTGAGCGGGCAGGATACCGAGCGCGGGACGTTCTCGCACCGGCACGCAGTGTTGCATGACGCGCGCACGGATGCGAGGCACGTGCCGTTGCAGCATTTGAAGGATGGTAAGGCGTCGTTCGAGATCTATAACTCGCCGTTGAGTGAGTACGCTTGCCTGGGATTTGAGTACGGTTACGGCTTCGAGATCCCCAACGCGCTGGTGCTGTGGGAAGCCCAATTCGGCGACTTCAACAACGGCGCGCAGATCATCATCGATCAGTTCATCGCAGCCGGCGCGGCCAAGTGGGGCCAGCAGACGCGCCTAACATTGCTGTTGCCGCACGGGTATGAGGGCGCGGGGCCGGAGCACTCCAGCGCGCGGCTTGAGCGCTTCTTGCAGCTGTCGGCCGAAGGCAACATCCGCGTGGCAAACTGCTCGACGGCGGCGCAGTACTTCCATCTGTTGCGCGCGCAGGCGAAGGCGCAGCAGGCTTATCCACTTGTGGTAATGACGCCTAAATCATTGCTGCGCAATCGCGCGGCATACGGCACGATCGACGAGCTGGCGGGCGGTGAGTTCCGCGAGGTGATCGATGATCCGCGCTACAGCGTGGCGGGCGTCGACAAGACCGGCGTCGAGCGCGTGCTACTGACGAGCGGACACGTGTACTATGACCTGACGTCAAGCCCGTTGTACGAGAAGGCAACGACGACCGCGACTGTGCGCGTGGAACTGCTGAGCCCGCTGCCGACGGCAGAAATTTTGCGCACACTATCGAGTTATCCGAACGCGCACCAGGTCGTCTGGGTCCAAGAAGAACCAAAGAACATGGGGGCCCGGGCCCACGTCCGCCGACGTCTGGTGGAGCGATTGCCGAATGGTCTATTAGACGTAGAATACGTGGGTCGGCCGTATAGGGCAAGTCCGTCCGAGGGATATCCCGGAGCTCATGCTGTTGAACAGGAGCGGATTGTCAGAGAGGCTCTCATTACACCGTAAAGTGCGGTAGTTCTTCGTGCCCAATTGTGACGGGCCCCGACGGGCGACGGTTTGGACGATTAGAACAGCGGAACGTTGCGGTCTATTGACGCTCCGCAATACAAGACGAATAGCTTCGCGTTATTTCGTAATTCGTCGGCTTCGTCGCCTTGCAGGTCAATGGATCCATCATATTCCACCGTGTCGTTCAAACTCTCGGCGTATCGAAGAATCGCGCCATAGCTTGCGTCTTTTGCGGCCAGGAGTTCAATAAACCGCAGACCGGTTTCTTTTTGCGACTTCGGCGCGACGCCGTCGCGAAAGAGCACTACTGCTTTAGCTGCATGGTAAATGGCCAGATATGCAGCATGCACGACCGGTCCTTCGACGTCTTCGACGTCAAGTTCAAAAGCGTCTTCGAGGTTGACTTCGGCACGGCGAAAACTCTCCTCGGCTAACGCCGTCCGTAGATCAGCCATGATTCCGTGCATCGTAAAGGACCCGTCCGTGCGTCCTGATGTGTAGCAGGAATTCGGATTTCTCGTCCCAACGGGTCTGTCGTAGAACCACCGGTCTAATGTCGAGTCCCTCGCGTACCAATGGTGCCATCGTGAGGCGCGACGCTTCCCTACGAGCCTCCTTGAGTGAATCGGAATGAGAAACGAATATCGCGATATCGTAGTCGCTGTTGGCCCGGGCAGTCCCCATGGCACGCGAGCCAAACAGCACGATTTTGCTGATGTCGCGATCGAATCGGCTTATAAGAGACCCTATGTATCCCGATAACTGTGGTGCGAAAGCTCTTAGCTGCGTGTCGGCTTCGCTCATTAGAAAGGCTCCTCTCATCGAAGGAGTTTCGACGGCCCGCAACTTAACTCCCCGTGTAGCGTGATTGGGCCGAAGGAGCTGGATAGGATGCACGCCTTTTCGATCGACAGGGATGAACGCGCGTTGGTATTTTTTTATCTTGCCGCCGCCGCGATCGCCTTGGGTTACGGGACCCACCTCATTATTGCCAGATGGATACCGGGACTACCTTGGGAGATTGACCCGCCGACCGCGATTACATGGTTTGGCGTCCTAAGAGGTTGGTTCGACAAGAAACTTTGGCGAGTCAGGTTTGGCAAATGGCGCCTCTCTAGAATTCCCGATCTGAATGGGAAATATGTCGGGACGCTTCGCGGGCGGTTCCAGGGCGTTTTTCGAACCACGGATATCGACGTTGTAATCGAGCAGACGTGGTCAGGCATCCGCATCGAAGGTGAAACGATCTCCACGACTGCAAAATCCGAAATGGCGTTCATCTCCATCGATGAGTCGGAGCTTCGCTACGAATTTTCCAATGAGCCGAAGCCGGATAAGGTAGGTGTTCGTACGCCTCACAGGGGAACGAGTTTTTACAAGATTTCAGGTGAAGGCCTCGTCGGTGGATATTACAACTATGGAGGATCCAGCACAGATGGGGCGATCAAGCTACGACGGGTATCGGGCACATAAGAGGTGGGTGATGACTACCGAGCCTGTCGCAAAGGGCAGCGCTGAAATGGAGGCTACGGTGATAATGACCGATCAAGGTCGGACCGGAATTCTGAATCTCCCTCCAGCATACGGTAGCGTCGCGCGATCGTCCGGAAGAAGGCCGCTTCCAGTAGCCACCGCCGTTCCAATATCGTAGGCGCGGAGGTCAACGCATGGTAAATCGCTCGAAAGCAAGTCGCTGCGATTTCGACAACGCTAGCAAGGCCGGCCGGATTCGTGAGAAACACTGGTACCTCCGCCGAGCGTGATCCGAGAAAATCGCGAAGATCACCAGGCCATGACTGCTTCCGGAACGTTGTGATGCAGTGGGTTGCTTCTTCAAATTCAAGTTGACCGTCCCGTCGGTCGATTCTGTATAATGGACCGTTTACGCATACGATAGGCAAATGGAGCGTGAGCAGTGAGTAGAAGCCCGTCTGGTCGTCGCCGAATCGTGTTTTGTAGTACCTGTTCACATGAAGAGGTCCTAAGCTTCGCAGTTCTCTCGCGAAGCACGGATGTCCAATGATAATATCTTTGAGAAATGTATCTGTCAAAGGTTTTCACTACTCCGAGTTGGCGAAGCTCGGCGTCGTGATCATCATCATCCTCTATTAACGTACGAAGGTCGAAGGTGATAAAGTCATAAAGCGCACCACCCGCTTTGTAGATGAGGTCCTCATCCGCGAGTTTCTCCGGCTGCTGTCCGTCCTTAACGCTTATGCCAATTGTCCGAGCATATAGTTGGCCGCGCAGGGCAGCCTTCTGCGCTTCTTCAGCGCGATGGAACAATTGAGAGCCGCGGTGCTCGCTCGCAAGCGGGAATGGAGCGATATGACCGGTGTGTTTCAACTCGTAAAAGAAATACTCGACGTCACGTCGGCTCTTACATTCAATTGGGACCGAAACATTAAGCTGGAAACCGGTCCTGTCGTTTATCGAAAGTTCGTGATAGAGTGTTCCGACGTAGTCAACTTCACGAAATCGTTCCGCCTGCCCGTCCGGATCATATACCACCGTTTCCCCTGAGTGGTGAGCACCGGTTGGTAGGTCGAGCTTTGCCATTGCCCTCTCGCATGCGGCCGCAGTCTCGATCTCAAGCGTTATCCCGGCGCTCATTAGAATTGAGCGTAAGTGCTCGGAGGCACCGTCGTTTTGGCGCCAACTCGAACGTGACATTCTCAATCCTCCTCACCATAGCACTGAAATAATCCGACCCCGGTGTCCTGCCCACAGATCTGACCCAACCGACCGCAGGCACGGCAGTACATCTTCTTCGGCTCCGCAAAGGTACTGAGGTGCAGCCGATTCTACTTGCTCTGCGTGCCTTTGGCGCAGTCGCCCTTTCCGCGCTTGTGGTTACCTCGCTTCCGCATATTGCCAGTGGGGCGGTTCCTGGGAGCCCACCGGCAAACGCGCCGGTGCTCGACCCCGGGAACCTCGATCCCACATGCAAAGCCTGCGATGATTTCTACCAGTTTGCGACCGGCGGGTGGATCAAGAAGAACCCCATCCCCGCGGGGCATGCGACCTGGGGCAGCCTGAATCAGCTTTCCGACGAGAACCGGGCCGTCGTCACCTCGATCCTCGAGGACGCCGCCAAGAACACATCGGCGCCGGCGGGCAGCGACGAGCAGAAAATCGGCGCATTCTACCGTGCGTGTATGAACGAGGCCGGAATCGAGAAGGCCGGCACCGGGCCGATCGATCCGATGCTCGCCGACGTCGGGCGCGTTGCCTCGATCCCCGCGCTGGTCGATGAGGTCGGCAAGCTGCATGTGGTCGGCGTCAACGGCGGGATCAACTTCAGCTCGGACTCCGACACCAAGGACTCGTCGAAGCAGATCGCGTCGCTGGGCCTAGGTGGGCTGGGTCTGCCCGACCGCGACTACTACCTCAAGGACGACGCGCGCTCGCAAGCGATCCGCACGGCGTACCGCACGTACGTCGTCGCGCAGCTGACGAACCTCGGCGACGCGCCGGCGACCGCGGAGACGCAGGCCGACGCGGTCATCGCGCTCGAGACGGCGCTCGCGAAGGCGACGCCGACGCGCGTCGAGATGCGCGATCCCGCCGCGACGTATCACCCGATGCCGGTCGCCGACCTGACGAAGCTCGCGCCGCACATCCCGTGGTCGTCGTACTTCGCGCAATACAACGCACCGTCGTTCAGCACGGTCGACGTCGCCATCCCGGCCTACGTCACCGCGTACGACAACCTGGTCGCCACGACGCCGCTCGCGACGTGGAAATCGTACCTGCGCTATCACATCGCCGACGCGTACGCGAGCTCGCTGCCCAAGCGCTTCGCCGACGCGAGCTTCGCTTTCCGCAGCGGCGTGCTGAGCGGCGTCAAGGAACAGCTCCCGCGCTCGCAGCGCTGCACCGCCGCCGCCGACTCCTCGCTGCGCGACGTGCTCGGCAAGGCCTACGTCGCGCGCACGTTCTCGCCCGCCGCCAAGGCGCGCGCACTCGCGCTCGTCGACAACCTCCAAGGCGTGCTGCACGACGACATCGAGACGCTCGACTGGATGAGCGCGCCGACCAAGAAGTACGCGGAGACCAAGCTCGGCGCGTTCACCAAGAAGATCGGCTATCCCGACAAGTGGGTCGACTTCTCCGGGCTGACCGTCACCGACGGCCCGTACGCGAACGACGTCATGAACGTGCGCCGCTTCGAGGTCGCGCGCAACATCGCGCGCCTCGGCAAGCCCACGGACCGCACCACGTTCGGCATGACGCCGCCCACCGTCAACGCGTACTACAACCCGTCGAACAACGAGGTCGTGTTCCCGGCCGGCATCCTGCAGCCGCCGTTCTTCAACCCCAACGCCGACGACGCGGTGAACTACGGCGCGATCGGCGCGGTGATCGGTCACGAGATGACGCACGGCTTCGACGATCAGGGCAAGCAGTTCGATGCTCAGGGCAATTTGCGCGACTGGTGGACGCCCGAGGACTCGAAGAACTTTGCGAGCCGCGCGCAGTGCATCGTCGACGAGTACAGCAGCCTGGAACCGATCCCCGGCGTGCACGACAACGGCAAGCTCGTGCAAGGCGAAGCAATCGCCGACCTCGGCGGTCTGACCATCGCGTACAAAGCCTTCGAGCGTACCCCGCAAGCGAAGGCACACAAAATGATCGACGGCTACACGCCCGAGCAGCGCTTCTTCCTGTCGTACGCGCAAGTCTGGCGCGCGGCCCAGACCGAAGCGGAGATCCGCCAGCGCGCCACCACCGACCCGCACCCGAACCCGAAGCTGCGCGTGATCGGCACGCTCTCGAACATGCCGGAGTTCCAGGCCGCCTTCAAGTGCGCCGCAACGGACAAGATGGTGCGCAAGAACGCCTGCCGCATCTGGTAGCCGCCACAGTAGCCGACCGGCGACGGGGCCAATACCGCAGGCTGAGCAGATCGCGCTCCGTCGCCTCACTCAAGCGATCGGTCCCGTGGAAGGTGTTGATCTCAGGATTTCAAGGAACCGTTGCTAACGCGCGGGCAACGTCGTGAAAGTCGGTGAACGGCTCATAGCGCACGCCCGTGTCGTCGAGATAGCG
This sequence comes from Vulcanimicrobiota bacterium, assembly GCA_963723635.1. GTDB lineage: Bacteria > Vulcanimicrobiota > Vulcanimicrobiia > Vulcanimicrobiales > Vulcanimicrobiaceae > Vulcanimicrobium. The sequence continues at coordinate 92,268 of CAVRRP010000036.1, forward strand.
TGCGAGGCCGTCGCGCGCGAAGATGCGGTCTGCCGCGAGTGCTGCGCAACGGTCTGAGAAGCCGTCGCCGACATAGGCGAACGGACCATCCGGCAGCGAGTTGCGCTTGCACGGCTGGCCGCAAGTCGCGCAGTCGGAGTCGGATACCCAGCGAATTCGCCAGCCGTCCGCGCCCGGCGCGACGTGGTTCGCGCGCAGCCGCGCCGAGACGCCCTCGCGCGCGAGCACCGGCTCGATCGTCTCGTGAAACCCTGACGACAAGATCAGCGGATCGAAGCGTCGCACGAGCTCCGCGAAGCCGGGCCTCACGCGCGCGTGCTCGACCACGAACGCGACCACGTCGTCGAGCGGCGCGGTCATGATCGCGAACTCGCGCTCCATTACCTCGCGATGCGTGATGGTCCCGTCCGCGAGGCCTGCGTCCAGCTCCGACTCCAACGGATCGAGCACGTCGGGTGCCACGAAATGCTGCAGCACGAGCTGCAGCGTGTCCCGCTCCGTGACCGTGCCGTCCCAGTCGATGATGAGCTTCACTGCTGACCCGCGCCCGTGCCGGGAACCATGTATACAAGGATCACCGCACAAGGAGGCTTGTAGACCATCGCGCCGCACTTCGCGGCGAGAACGCGTGATACCGGCCCGCGTAATCAGTCATGCTGAGCCTCGGCCCTTGATCGGTCGCGCTCGGAATCGGTGTCGCGCTCGGTTCACAACTGCAGCTCGTGTCGCACATCCACCGGCGGTGGCCGTCGATCCCGAGGCGAATCCCCGACGGAGCGCTGCCCAACCGGCGCGCGTTCGCGTGGGGTCTGCGCGATAAGATGGTCCGGAAGAACGCCTGGCATCTGGTAGCATGATCGCGTCCTTGATCCTGGCGCTCGGCATTGGCCTCGCGCTCGGCTCGCAGCTGCACCTCCTTTCGCACTTCCGCCGGCGGTGGGCATCGATCCCGAAGCGAATCCCCTACGGAACGCTGAATGGTCGATCGTTCGCCTGGGGTCCGCGCGAACTGATCTGGATCGCTCCCGCGACGCTGATCGCGCTTACCATCGCGTACGGCGTACTGGTCGCGGTGTCACCCCTGCTGCTTCTCAATGTGTCGCTCCTCATGATCCCGTTCGTCGTGCTGGCGGTCGCGACGCCGTTCATTCGCAACGGGCTCGACAACTCGATCGACATCGCGCAACGGAGCCAGCCCTAGCGCGCTCGTGCGGTCGCCGACAAGCAATCTCCAATGGAGAGCGAACGTGGGTGAATGCTAAGCCCGAACAGCGAACGGTGGGGACGGCTCCGCGATGCACTTGGGAGTGCTCAGTATATGCCCGAGTGGCTGGCTCAGGCGGAGTCGTCTCCGTCGGGTGAGGGCGCGGACCGCTTGTGGCGGCGCCTCTATCATCAAGGCGACGTGTACACCGCGTCGTACGCGACACTGCCGCATCTGGTACGGCTGCAAACCGCAGCCGCGGAACCGTCGTGGAACGCGATCGCGTTGATTGCTGCAATCGAGATCGCGCGGTCGAAGGGCCGAGGCCCCGCGATCCCCGACGACCTCGCCGAGGCGTATCACGCAGCGCTGCGCGCGGTTCCCGAAGCGATCGGGAAACGCCTCGAGCCCGCGGCGTCCGAGCCGCTCACGCGCGCGGTGCTCGCCGCGGTCGCCGTTGCGGCCGGCCAGCCCGTCACGGCCGAGGCGATCCTGGATCTGACGCCGGAACTGGCGCGGCGTTTTCTCGACGAGTGGCGTTTCAAGTAGAGGAAGGGCTCAAGCTTCAGGTGGATCACGGAGGAGCAATTCGGAACGGCTTCCGTCGCGACGATACTTGCGTTGTAGTCGACCTGCATTACCGAACCGCCGCAATCAATAAGATGGTGCGCAAGAACGTTTGCCGCATCTGGTAGCATGATCGCGTCCCTGATTTTGGCGGCTCGGTATCGGCCTCGCGCTCGGCTCCCAGCTGCACCTCCTTTCGCACTTCCGCCGGCGGTGGGCATCGATCCCGAAGCGAATCCCTTACGGAACGCTTAATGGGCGATCGTTCGCCTGCGGTCCGCGCGAGCTTATCTGGATCGCTCCCGCGACGCTGATCGCGCTGATCATCGCGTACGGCGTACTGGTCGCGGTATCGCCCCGCTGCTTCTCAACGTGTCGCTGCTCATGATCCCCTTCGTCGTGCTGGCAGTCGCGACGCCCGTCATTCGCAACGCGATCGACAAGGCGATCGATATCGCGAAGCGGGACAGCCCTAGCGCGCGGGACCCGTCGCGCGATCGCTAGCAGGCGGGCCGTTGTAACCGAGCAAAGAAAATCGCACCGGTGTGTCAAACCGCCGCTTCAACCTGCGGAGAACTGTCATGCCCCTGAAGATCGCGCGCGCCGCAGCCATGCTGCTCGCGTTTCTGCTCAATCCCGGTATCACCAACGCGCAAGAGCAGCCTCAGACGGTCGAGAGGCCGAGTTTGAAAATCGGCCTTACGCTCCAATACGACGGTGGCAACGGCCTCTACACGGTGAAGCTGATCGAGCTGCCCGCTCAGGATTCCGATTGCAGGCTGCCGCCCTGTTCGAAGTGGTCGCGAACCGACAAGAAAGAGACGGTGTATCTGTATCGAGACGCGGACCTCAACCTCTACAAGAGAACCGATCTCACCGGGAAGCCGCAGTACCAGCTATCGGCCGCGTTCTTGAAATTTCCCTTGACGATCGGCAGCTCGTGGAAAAACGAATACGTCAATAGTTCTTCGACGCCGATCGACGAGAAAGTCACCGTCGAGGGCTGGACGCGTATCCACGTTCTCGGGGCCGACTATCAAGCGGTGCACGTCCACATGGAGGACAAGCGGGGATACAACCGCGCGTATCCGCGTAGCGACGGATCGACGTTCAGTCAAGACTACTATTACGTGCCTGAACTCGGCGCCGTGGCGAAAGTCGACTTCACCGGGGACACGCTGCGCAATCCCGACGAGCATACGGTTCTGACCGCGATCCAAAAGTAGGCTTCGTGCTAGTCGTCGTCGATCGGTCGCGGATCTGCCGTTAGCCGCTGAAAGTAGCTCGCCCGGCGCTTCGACGCGATCGCGCGAAATGCGATCGGCGCCTGCGTGAAGTCGAAGCAGTCGGAGAGGTCGTCGGCGCGCGCGTCGGTGTAGCCGAGGCTGCCCAGCGCGAACGTTCCTTCGGTGAACTTCAAGATGCTGCCGAACTCGTGGCGCACGTGCGAGACGTAGCCGGACCGCGCGTACGGCGATACGACGATCAGCGGGACGCGGAAGCCCAGCTCGTACGCGTTGTACTGCGGCGGCGCAACGTGGTCGTACCAGCCGCCCCAGTCGTCCCACGTGATGAAGATCGCCGTGTCGTTCCAGTACTTGCTGGTTCCGATCGCGTTCACCACGGACGCGACCCAGGCGGGTCCGCTGCCGTCCGTCGAGCGCGAGTGATCGGACGCCGCGGCGGTCGGCGTCACCCACGACACTTGCGCGAGCTTGCCGGTCTGGATGTCGCTGAGGACGTTCCCGCTGGGCGCGCTGACGTTTCCGTAATCCGGCCCGTAGCGGATGTGCCGGATGGCGTCCGGCGCGTTCCACAGCCCGGGGCCGAGGTTGGCCACGTAGTAGCGCCAGCTCACGCCGCGCGTGTAGAGCAGATCGAACAGCGTCGGGTGCTCGAAGCACGGACCGGCGCGCTGGGACTCGTCCCCGGTTCCGGGATCGATGAGCGGCGTGGTCGTGCCGGCCGGTGCGTCGCAGCCTCCCGTCGGTCCGCCCCCCGGCGAGTCGCCGTTGTCCGCCGCAAGCAGCGAGCTCGACGTCGACGCGAGCGAGGTTCCGCTGGTGATGTACTGATGCGCGGGCGCGCTGGGTCCTGAATTCGTCTGGAACATCCGGTCCGCGAACGTGTACTGCCGCGCCATGTCCCAATACGGCTGCGTCTGGTCCTGCGGCACGTAGCTGTAGGCGCGCATCTGCGGCGGTGCCTCACACGCGCTGCACGGCGTGCTGGTGGCGCGGTCGAAGCCGTTCATCGCGCCGCCCGCGTACTCGGTGAGAAAGCCGTGGTGGGTGTGGTCCATGGAGAACGGCTCGGCCAAGGTGGTCGGCCGCAGCTGGATGCGCTGACCGCTCGAGTTCAGACCGATCTGCACCGTGTCGGCGCCGGGGAACCCGTTGAACAGGTTGTCGACGGTGCGGTTCTCTTGAAAGATGATGACAACGTGCTTGATCGCGTGCGGCGTCGAACTGCCGGGGATCAGCTGCGTGCTGCTGCTACCGGCCGGCGGCAGCGGACCGCCCGACGTGCCTCCGCCGCCTCCACAGGCAGCCAGCAAAACCGAAGCCGCGACTCCCGCAGCGATGAGCTTCATGCCGATGGTATCGGCATCCATCTGAGGACATGTAGCGAGCTACGCTCGCTCGTTGGGTGAAGTTACAACCCGCTTGCCGATCCGCCATAAGGCGCGACGCGCGCCGGTGCGTCCTACTGCCGCGGATGTTTCATACGCGCCCGCGGATGAGCAGCACGGCAACGGCAACGTACCAAACCGCTTGGAGCAGCACGATGGCAACGAGATTGTGCGGGTTCAACCACCCCGCGAACGCAAGGACGACGACCGCGGCCGCGCCGGACGCGACACCGATGATCCCCGTGACGCGCAATGCGCCCGGCGTCCGCACTAGGTCCGCCGACCACAGCACGGCCGCGCTGGACAGCGCCAGCACGCCGAACTGCGCGAGGATTTGGATCGTCATCGCGCAGACCGACAGAATCTGCGCCGCGAAGGTGATGACGTCGGGCGTAGCGCCTGCGTACCGCCCGGCGATCTGCGGAATCAAGAACCCGTCGATCAGCGCGGCGCCGATCATCGCACCGGAGCCGGCGGCGTATGCGACCAGTGCTGCGACGACGAGCTGCCGGTGCAAGCCGCGGCGCAACGAGTACACCGAAAACCCGAACAGCAGCGCGCCGAGCAGCGCGATGACGACGCCGTGCACGATGCGGTCCATCGTCGCCAGGCGAACCATCTGCGCGATCGCATGGACGGGATCCCGCACGGTCACGGTCGGGTGGTGCGCGATCGCGAAGATCGTCGCGATCGCGCTGACGCCGATGGCAATTCCTGCTGCTGTCCCGTTCGGCACGCCGTCGCTGAAGGAAGCCGGCCGTTCCTGTTGCACGCTCGATTACCTCACATGATCGTTTGCGGCTCTACCATAGCAGGCCGGGCCGCAAAGTTGCCGGAGGCCGGCGCCGCGATGTCCACTTGCGGACACGCGCGGCGATGTGTCCGCAAACGGAGGGTCGGCACTTGATTCGTGCGGCGAAGCCGGACCGGCGGGTGGAGCGAACGCGGCAGAGCCTGTTGGACGCGTTTCGCGATCTCGTGCTCTCGCGCGGCTATGACGCGATCACCGTGCGCGACATCGTCGAAACGGCCGGCGTCGGCCGCTCGACGTTCTACGAGCATTTCGACGACAAGGACGCGCTGTTTGAAGAGAGCGTGCGGCCGTTGCTCGCGATCGTTGCCGACGCTGCGGGCCGCGGCGCAGTACCCGAGCGGCTCGCGATGGTCATCGCGCATTTCGGAGAGAACCGCAGGCTCGCGCGTGCGATGCTGGCGGGTTCGTCGCGGCGCCTCGTGGCGCGCTTCTTGGCTGGTTTGATCGAGCAACGCTTGACGGCCACGGCGCGTCAGGCGCGCGCCGGCAAACCACTCGTACCGCTTCGTCTCATCGCCGCGCATCTCGCCGACGCGCAGCTCGGGCTCATCGTCGCCTGGCTGTCCGAAAAAGCTCCGTGCGCGCCCGAAGCGATCGCGCACGCCGTCGCGGTGAGCACCAGCGCGTCCACGGCCGCGCTCCTCGCGCGCAAGCCGGCGTGATCACGCCTCGTCGCTGAGCGTGTAGAGCCACCAGCGGGGCTGGTCGCGGCGCGACTTGCGGTCGAAGTAGAGCACCGCGACGCGGCCGTCGGCCAGCGCGAGCTCGAACCAGTGCCGCGCGAGGTACGTGTCGCCGCGGTCGGTGATGGTCGAGCGCCACGTGCGCACGACTTCGCGCACCGTGAGCCGCTCGCCGCGCCAGCCGAACTCTTTGGGCAGCGGCGGTTCGCCGCGGCTGAGCGCGCCGGTGTCGACGCACTCGGCTGACGCCGTCAGCGCCTCGCTGACGAACCGTGGCATACGGCGTGCGTGCGGCCGCTACGCGCCGCCCGCGTAGTCTTGCAGCGGTGTGATGCGACCGCCGAAGATCTCCGTCTTGTCGATGCCGTACGCGTCGGCGAGCGCGGCGATCTCGTCGTCGCGCAGCGTCAGGTTCCCCGCCTCCGCTTCGTCGAGCCGCTCGGGCTCGACGTGCGCTTTCGCCGCGGCCGCAGCGGGATCGAGCCCCGCTTTGACGCGAAAGCGCACGAGCCGCTCCGCGACTTCGTCTACGACTCCCACGGCGTTATTTCGTCGGTTGCGGCGCCGGCTGCGCCGCGGATCCCAGCTTGAAGATCGCCACGGTGTCACCATACGGGAACGAGAGCTGAAAGTTTCCGCCCGCCGCGACCGCGATGTACTGCTGCCCGTTCACCTCGTACGTGATCGGCGGCGCGTTCACGCCGGCGCCGAGGTTGTAGCGCCATAGCAGCTTCCCCGCCTTCGCGTCGAGCGCGTCGAACCAGCCGTTGCCCTCGCCGAAGAATACCAGATTCCCAGCCGTTGCGAGCGCGCCGCCGATCAGCGGTTCGGGCGTCATGTACGTCCAGGCGATCTTGCCGGTCTCCGTGTCGATCGCCACGAAGCGCCCGTCCTGCACGCCGCCCGGTTCGATATTGCTGAACGCGCTGCCCAGACGAATGCGTCCCTTTTGATACGCTTCGGGATTCGTCGTGAAGCGCATGAGCTGGTCCATGCCGAGCACGTACACGTAGTGCGTGTCGGGCGAGTACGCCGGCGGCGACCACTCCGCGCCGCCGTTCGCGCCGGGCAGCATCACGGGGCCCTTGTGCGTCGGCTGGCTGAACATGTTCGGCGTCATGCGCACGTACGGATCGGACTTTCGAATGAGCTTGCCGTTGCGGCGGTCGACGATGTAGAACCAGCCGACTTTGCCCGCTTCACCCGCGGCCGGAATCGTCTGACCGTTCTGGTGCACGTCGAACAGTACGACGTTGCTGACGGCGTCGTAGTCCCACACGTCGTGCTTGATCTCTTGGTAGCCCCACTTCAGCTTGCCGGTGTGCACGTCGAGCGCGACGATCGAGTCGCTCCAGCGGTTGTCGCCTTTGCGATAGCTGCCGTTGAGATCAGGGTTCGGGTTGCCGGTGCTGAAGATCACGAGGCCCAGCGCCGGGTCGATCGCGGGCGTCGTCCACACCATGCCGCCGCCGCGCTTCCAGGAGTCGCCGCCGTACGTCTTCGGATCGGTCGAGTCCCAGCGCCAGCGCTGCTTGCCGCTGTGCGCGTCGTACGCCGCGACGAAGCCGCGGATCGGCCACTCGCCGCCCGCGCTGCCGATCACGACCATGCCATCGTACACCTGCGGCGTCATCGTCTCGGAATATCCGACGGCGGCATCGGCGACCGTGCTTTGCCAGCGCACCTTGCCGGTGGTCGCGTCGAGCGCGAGCAGCTTGTCGTCGAGCGTCAGCGCGTACACCATCCCGTAGCCGATCGCGGGCCCGCGGTTGACGGGACCGCAGCAGATCTGGAACGAGCCCAGGCTGTACGTGGTGTCCCAGATCATGCGCCCGTTGGTCGCGTCCATCGCCATGATCTTCATCTTGTTGTCGACGGTCGGCGTCGTGACGTACATGACGCCGTTGACGACGATCGGCGTCGTTTCGAAGCTGGCGGTCATCCCCGTTTGCGCGATCCCGGCGACCTGCAGCGACGTGACGTTGCCGGCGTCGATCTGCGTGAGCGGCGAGTAGCGCGCGTTGTCGTACGTGCGCCCGGTCAGCACCCAGTTGGCGCGATCGCTCGCGGCGCCGCGCATCATCGCGTCCGACACGCTCACGTTCGCGCCGCCCGGCACCTTCGTGTAGACGTGGTTCTTCGGGGCGGCCGCTCGGATGATCTCGGCGTTCGTGGCGTTCTTGCCCGCGCCGTGCGCGGTGTTCGTCGGGCCTTTCGCCGACGTCGCGCCGTTGCCGCCGCCGCCGAGCGCGACCTGGCTCAGCGTGCTCGTCGTGAGCGGCACGTCGCCCGCGGGGTAGCCGTTGCGCGCCAGCAGGTACGCCGTGACGTCGAGATACTGCTGCTGCGTCAGCGATCCGGGCCGGTCCGCCGGCATCTGCTTGGAGATGAAGTCGTATAGCGACGCCGCGGTGCCTGATTTGCCGACGTAGTTCCGGAACGCCGCGCCGACGAGCCCCGGCCCCGACTGGCCTTGGAGGCTGACGCCGTGGCACTGCTGGCAGGTCGCCGTGTAGACGGTCCCCCCGCTCGCGGCTTGCGCGCGCGTGTAGTGCCCGGGCCCGGCGGGCGCCGCGGAACGGGTGCCTGCGAGCAAGAGTGCCGCCAGCGCGGCGAGTCCCGCGACGAGGACGGTGCGATGCGAAGAAAAGCCGGCGATGCGCATGAGTTCGTGCCTCCGTCCGGAGTCGCTTCGGACGTCGCGCCGCGACTCCCCTTCACGGAGCCTTTAGGCGTCTAACCCGCCGAAGCACATGTACTTGATCTCGACCCACTCGTCGATGCCGTATTTCGAGCCTTCGCGGCCGATGCCCGACTCTTTGATGCCGCCGAAGGGCATCGACTCGTTGGCGATCAGGGGCGTGTTGATGCCGACCATCCCGGTTTCCAGCGCTTCGGCGACGCGCCACGTGCGCCCGACGTCGCGGCTGTAGAAGTACGCGGCGAGCCCGAACGGCGTGTCGTTGGCCATCGCGACGACGTCGGCTTCGGTCGTGAACGACGCGATCGCCGCGACCGGCCCGAACGTCTCCTCGTTGCTCAAGCGCATCGCGCGCGTCACGTTGGTGAGGATCGTCGGCTCGTAGAACGTGCGGCCCAGCTCGTGCGGCTTACCGCCGTGCACGATCGTCGCGCCGCGCGAGCACGCATCTTCGACGTGCTCGACCACCTTCGAGAAACCTTGCTCTTCGATCAGCGGCCCCAGCGTGGTGCCTTCGGCGAACCCGTGCCCGACGCGCAGCTTGCGCACGCGCTCGGTGAGCTTCGCGACGAACGCGTCGTGAATGCCTTCCTGCACGTAGAGCCGGTTCGGGCTCACGCACACCTGGCCGGCGTTGCGGAACTTGGCGCCCATCGCGCCGCTCACGGCTGCGTCGAGATCGGCGTCGTCGAACACGATGAACGGCGCGTTGCCGCCCAGCTCCAGCGACACTTTCTTCACGGTGCGCGCGCACTGCTCCATCAGCAGCTTGCCGACCGCGGTGGAGCCGGTGAACCCGAGCTTGCGCACGATCGGGTTCGACGTCATCTCTTCGCCGATCACGGGCGCGTCATCGGCGTCGCCCGTCACGACGTTGAAGACGCCCGCGGGGAGTCCGGCCTGTTCCGCGAGCGCGGCGACCGCGAGCGCGGACAGCGGCGTCTGCTCCGCGGGCTTGAGCACGAACGTGCAGCCCGCCGCGATCGCAGGCGACGCTTTGCGCGTAACCATCGCGTGCGGGAAGTTCCACGGCGTGATGCCGACGCACACGCCGATCGGCTGCTTCACCACGACCATGCGCCGGTCGTTGGCGAGCGTGGGGATCGTGTCGCCGTACACCCGCTTCGCCTCTTCGGCGTTCCACTCGACGTATGCCGCGCCCATCGCAATCTCGCCGCGCGCTTCGGCGAGCGGTTTGCCCTGTTCGAGCGTCATGATGTGCGCGAGCTCGTCGGTGTGCTCGACGATGAGGTCGTACCAGCGGCGAATGATCTTCGCGCGCTCTTTCGCGGGCGTCGCGCGCCAAGCGGGCAGCGCGGCGTTCGCCGCCTCGATGGCGCGGCGGGTCTCCGCGGCGCCCATGCGCGGCACGTTCGCGACCGTGTCGCCGGTCGCGGGATCGTACACCGCGAACGTCGCGCCGGAGTCCGCGCCGACCCACTGCCCACCCACGTACGCGAGCGACTTGAGCAGCGTGGAGCGTTCGAGCACCGAGGTCATGGCGAGCGGGTCCTTTCGGGTGTCAGACGGGGCGGAAAAGCATTCGCGACGGGGGGCACGACGCCTCGCGCAAGGCTCAGCCGCCGGCTTCCGCCGCGCGGACGGCCGCTTCCCAGGCGGCCATCGCCGCGGCGCTTTCTTCCTTGACACGCTCGAGCGCGTGCACCAGCTCGACCACGCGCTTGGGGTTGTCGTAGAGATCCGGCGCGGCGAAGTCGGCTTCGAGCCGCGCGCGTTCTTGGTCGAGCTTCGCGACGCGGTTCTCCGCATCCGCGACCGCGCGCTTGCGGCGCCCCGCGGCGACCTTCGCGTCGTGCGCGTTCTGGCGGTCGAGCTTCGCGGGCGCCGTCTTCTGCGCCGCCGCCGGCTTTTGCGCGGCGGCCGTTGCGGTGCGCGCCGTGCCGTTCGCGCCGCCGTCGTTGCGCGTGTCGGCCAGCTCGTGCGCGCGGCGTTCGTACGTCTCGTAATCGCCGTCGATCACGTGCGCTTTGCCGTCGCGAATCGAGACGACGCGTTCGCCCAGGCGTTTGAGCAGATAGCGGTCGTGCGACACGACGAACAGCGCGCCGTCGTACTCCGCGAGCACGTCTTCGAGCGCTTCCCGGCTGGGAATGTCGAGGTCGTTGGTCGGTTCGTCCAGGAACAGGCAGTCCGCGCGTTGCGCCATCAGCCGCGCGAGCATGATGCGCCGCCGCTCGCCGCCGGAGAACGCTTCGACGCGCTTGTCGCCCGAGTCGCCGCCCAAGTTCAAGCGGCCGAGCAGCCCGCGCGCCTCTTCGTCGGTAACGCCCATGCGCATCACGGCTTCCGCCGCGGTGGCGCCGGCCGGAAGATCGTCGACGCTGCTCTGCGAGTAGCTCGCCGTGCGCAAGCCGGTGCCGTAGCGGATGCTGCCGCGATCGGGCGCGAGCTCGCCGGACAGGATGCGCAGGAACGTCGTCTTGCCCGCGCCGTTCGGCCCGACGATCGCGACGCGCTCGCCGCGCGTGAACGTCGCGCCGACGTTCGCAAACAGCGTGCGGTCGTAGGCCTTCGTGATGCCCTTGATCTCGACGGCCGGCCCGCTCGTGGCGCGCCGTGCGGCGCTCAGCGCGACGGCGATCTTGCGGCGCTCTTTGCGCGGCGCATCGACCACGTCGACGCGCGCGAACGCTTTCTCGCGGCTCCAGACCGCGCTGTAGTTGTGCGAGCCGTGCGTGCGCAGCTCGTCGATCACGGCGCGCTGGCGCTGCCGCTCCGTCATCGCCGCCTCGTAGTCGCGCCGCTGCTGCTCGCGCCGAATGTCGCGCTCCTCGACGTACATGCTGTACGCGCGCCCGGGCTTCACGTCGTACGTCGACAGCTCGCCGCGGTCGAGCTCCCAGATCTCGTTGGCGACCGTTTCGAGAAAATAGCGGTCGTGCGAGACGATCAGGAACGCGCGCGGGTCGCGCGCGACGAAGTTCTCCAGCCAGCGCACGGTGTCGAGGTCGAGGTGATTCGTCGGCTCGTCGAGCACCAGCCAGTCCGGCTGCTCGAGCAGCGTGCGCGCCAGCAGCGCGCGCGTGCGCTGGCCGCCCGAGAACTCGCGCAGCGGCCGGTCGAGATCGCTTTCGGCAAAGTCGAAGCGGTTGAGCGTCGCGCGCATCTCCCACTCCTGCGCGTGCCCGCGCGCCATGGCTTCGTCGAACGCCGCGCGCAGCGTCTGCGGCCCGCTCTCCGCGGCGTCCTGCGCGAGGTAGCCGAGGCTGCGCTCGCGGGCGCGCACGATCGTCCCGCCGTCCGCTTCATCGGTTCCGGCGAGCAGACGCACGAGCGACGACTTGCCGGCGCCGTTCGGCCCGACCAAGCCAACCTTGTCGCCGTCGCGGATGACGCCGTCGAGGCCGGCGAAGACCTCGTTCGCGCCGTAGTGCCGCTCGAGCGCGGTAAATCGTACGAGTTCCATGGGGAGTGCGCATCGTTCGACGCCGGACGCGCGCCGGCCTCACGGCGTGGCGGTCATGCCCCGCCGCAGGCGTGTTCTTCGTTGGGACCCACGTACGCGGCGTGCTGCCGGTACGCGTACACGCGAAAGACGAAGCCTCGCGGATCGGCGGTCGGATCGCAGATCGTCGCGCCCGTTTTCGGGTCGTGCGTCGGCACCGGAAAGGACACCAGACAAACTTGCACGGGATCGCCGGGCCGTGCCTTCTGCATGATCGCGTTGCCGTCCGAGTCCTGGTAATGGACGACGGTCGCCGTCGCGAACGTCTTGTTCATCAGCCAGCGCGGCTTCGACGGAATGACCATCTCGACCTGAACGCCGCTCTTGTATTGCCCTTTCGGTTCTTCCAAACGCGGTCCGACGTCGTGCACGATGCCCGGCGCGCAGAGCACCGCGCTGCCGTGCCACGGGCCGCCCGCAGCCATGAGCTGGTCGTCGGTGACGTCGGCCATAGCGGCTGTGGAACCGAATGCGATGACCACCGCGAACGCCGCGCACGCAATCGTGGATGCTGAAGGCTTCATGGACCTCTTCCTTTGTCAGCGGAGGTGGCGGTCGAACCAGTCGGCCATGATGTGCAGGCGTTCCACGCGGTGGATCGGTTCGCCGGTGCGGCTCAGGTCGTGGTTCTCGCGCGGGAACTGCACGAGCTCGACCGGCCGCTTGAGAATTTTGAGCGCTTCGTACTCCTGCAGCGTCTCGGCGATCGGGGTGCGCGTGTCGGCGTCGCCGTGGAGCAGCAGCAGCGGTGTGTGGACGTCTGCGACGTGCGCGAGCGGCGACTGCTGCCACAGCGTCGCGTGGCCTTGCAGCGCGCCTCCCCACGCGCGCGGCGTGCCGGGCGGGCCTTCGAAGCCGCGGGGCGCGGCGAAATCGGCGGCGAGCGTTTCGGTGAACAGGTCGCTCGCGACGCGCTCGGCGAGCGCGGCGCGGAAGCGGTCGGTGTGCGAGATCATCCACAGCGTCGCGTAGCCGCCGTAGCTGCCGCCGGACACGAACGTGCGCGCCGGGTCGACGTCGGCGCGCTTGACGACGTCGTCCATCACGGCCGTCTCGTCGGCGAACATCGCGTCGCCCCAATTGCCGTCGAGCGCGCTCGACCAGTCGTAGCCGTAGCCCACGCTGCCGCGCGGGTTGGCGTACACCACGTTGTAGCCGCGCGCGGCGAGCACTTGGAACTCGTGGAAGAAGCTGTTGCCGAACTCGGTGTGCGGGCCGCCGTGGATGTCGAGCACGGTCGGATAACGCTTGCCCGGCACCGCGTTGGGCGGTTTGAGCAGCCAGTACGCGACGCTGCCGCCCTGCCCGTTCGACACCGTGTGTGCTTCGGGCACGGCGACGGCGAGTGCGTCGGTGAGCGCATCGTTGAGGTGCGTCAGCTGCCGCACGCCGGTGCCGTCGCGCACGTAGACCTCCGCAAGATGCGTCGCGTCGAGCGCGGTGTACGCGATCGCCTTCGCGTCGGCACTGAGCGAACAATCCTGGATCTCGCGGCCGTCGCCGACCAGCGTCGTCGATTTACCGGTGCTCAAATCGAAGCGGTCGATCTCCGTCGCACCCGGCACGCTGACGTCGGCGATCACCGCCGCGTCGTCGGGCGTGAGGCGTGCGCAGCCGGCGCCGCCCTCTTTCGTGTCGTTGATCACGTTGTCGCCGAGCAGCACCGTGTTTTCGGGAACGTGCGTGCGGTCGGCGGACCCGTCGGCGTTCACCGACGCGAGCGCCGGCATGCCCGAGCTGTCGTGGCGCGACACGTAGCCGTACACGATCCGCTTGCCGTCGTGCGTCCACTCCTGCGGGTTGACACCGTAGTGCGCGACCGGTACGGGCGCGGCCGGCCCGCCATTCGACGTCACGACGAACATCTTGCTGTCGTCGCCTTCCACCGATGCGAGCGGCGTCGTGCCGTACAGGATGCGCGTGTCGTCGGGCGACCAGTCCGCCAGGTTCTCGCCGTCCGCGCCCGACGTGAGCTGCTTGGCGTTCGTGCCGTCGGCCGCGATCGTCCAGATGTGCGCCGTCTTGTCGTACGTGTAGCCCGCGCCGTTGGTTTCGTACCGCGCCCACGGCAGCGTGCGGATGTCGGACGTCTTGTGCTTGGCCGGAACGTTGAGGCCGAGCGCTTTCCAATCGACCTTGCTCGCCGGCGCGTCGTCCACGGCCGTCGACTGAAATGCGATGCGCTTGCCGTCGTGCGAGAAGCGCGCGCCCGACGCGCCGTGCGCCTGGTGCGTGAGCTGCCGCGCCTCGCCGCCGGCGGCGAGGTCGATCGCGTAGAGCTGCGGCGGCGCATCGTGCGCGCGCGTGAATACCAGCGTGCGGTCGTCGGGCGACCACGCCGGCTGGCCGTCGTGATCGCCGCGCGTCAGCTGCATCGTGCGCGAGCCGTCGGCTTCGGCCAGCCAGACGTTCGCGAGGTACGTGTTCTGCTTCAGGTCCGCGCGCGTGACGACGAACGCGACGTGCCGGCCGTCGTGCGAGATCGTCGCGTTCGAGACGAACGCGATCTTGAACAGGTCTTCCGCGGCGACGGGTCGCTTCGGCGGCACGGCCGGCGCGGCCGCGGCGGGCAGCGCATTTACGAGCAGCGCCGCGGCGGCGGTCAGGGCGCAAGCGAATCGGCGCATCGTCACAGCTCTTTACCGAACCAGTCGGCGATCAGGTGCAGGCGCTCGATCCGGTGGATCGGCTCGCCGGTACGGTTGAGGTCGTGGTTCTCGCGCGGAACGTGGACGTAGGTGATGTTCTGGCCGAGCGATTTCGCCAGCGTGAACCACGCATCGGAGTCGACCTGCGGCGTGCGCGTGTCCTCGCTCGAATGCAGCAGCAGCAGCGGCGTCGTCACGCTCGCGATCGAGGCGATCGGCGACATCCGCCAGTACCGCTCCTGGTCCTCCCACGCATTGCCGAACGCGTAGCGCGCGTCGACGTTGTAGCACTCGTCGCACGCGAGGAACGACGACGTCATGTCGCTCACCACGCGCTCGGCGACCGCGGCTTTGAAGCGGTGCGTGTGCCCGAGCATCCAGAGCGTCGCGTAGCCGCCGTAGCTGCCGCCCAGCACGCCGAGCCGGTGCGGGTCGACATCGCGCCGCGCCGCGACCGCGTCCACGACGGCCTGCTCGTCGCGGAACATCGGGTTGCCCCAGTCTTTGTTGAGCGCGGCGGTGAACGCGTAGCCGTAGCCGCTGCTGCCGCGCGGGTTCGCATAGACGACGTTGTAGCCGCGTCCGGCGAGCAGCTGCATCTCCTGGAAGAACGTGTTGCCGAACTCCGCGACGGGCCCGCCGTGGATCTCGAGCAGCGTCGGCGCGCGCGTGCCGCGCGGCACGTTCGCCGGCAAGAACCATGCGTCGACCGCGAAGCCTTGCTCGTCGCGGACGTGAAAGCGCTGCGCGGGCGCGAGCCGCGCGCCCGCGACGTACCCGGCGTTGAGCTGGGTGAGGCGCCGCGACGTGCCGCGCGCCGGATCGTAGACGAACACTTCGGCGGGATGCGTCACGTCGGACGCCGTGTACGCGATCGCGGTGAGCGCGTCGTTCGCGGAGCAGTCGGCGATCTCGTCGCCGCGCGCAACGACGTTTGCCGCGCGGCCGGACCTGGCATCGAAGCGCTGCAGCGCGGTCGCGCCCGGGACGCTCACGTCCGCGACGAACCAGCGGTCGTGCGGCTCGAGCAGCGGCCCGCAGCCTGCGCCGCCTTCTTTCGTGTCGCTGAGCAGCGCGTCGCCGAAGGCGACCCGGTTCTCCGGCACCACGACGCGTTCGCCGCCGCCGTCGACACGCACCACGTCGATGCCCGAGAGCCCCGCGGGGTCGGGCTGCGAGCCGACGCTCACGTACAGCGCGCGCGAGTCGTGCGACCACATCGGCGTGCTCGTGGTGCGGTGTTTCGTGGCGATGCGGCGGAGCGCGCCGCCGCGCGACGGCACGACGTAGACGTCGCTGTCGATGCGGTCGGGATCGACCGGCCGCCGCAGCGAGACGAACGCGATGCTGCGGTCGTCGTACGACCACGCCGCCGCCGACTCCGACCACGGCGACGCCGGCGTGAGCTGCTTGCGCGCGCTGCCGTCGGCGCGCATCGTGACGAGGTGCGCGTGGCGCGCGAACGTCTCGCCTTCGCCGTTCACTTCGAAATCGAGCCGGTCGGTGACGCGCACGTCGGAGAGCTTGTGCTTGTCGCCGAGCTTTTCGCCGGCGGCCGCTTCGTCGAGATGCGTCTTCGGCTCCGGATCGGTGAAATTCGCGCCGTAGAGAATGCGCGTGCCGTCATGCGACCAGCGCGCGCCGAACGCGCCCTTCGCTTCGCCCGTGAGCTCGTGCGCTTCGCCGCCGTCGAGTGCGATCGTGTAGATCTGCGACGGGCCGCCGCGCGCGCCCGAGAACGCGATCGTGCGATCGTCGGGCGACCACTGCGGGTCGCTGTCGCCGCCGCCGCGCGTGAGCTGCCGCAGCCCGGTGCCGTCCGCGCGCACGAGCCAGAGGTTGCGCACGTAGCGGTTCGCCGCCGGATCGAGCTTGGTGACGACGAACGCGACGCGGTCGCCGCGATGCGAGATCGACGCCGACGTCACGTACGCGATCCGCGCGATGTCCTCGGGTGTCGTCGCGCGCGGCGTCGTGGCGGCAGCCGGCGCGGCGATGAAGGCGGTCGCAAGCGCAACGGCGGCGATGCGGAAGAGCGGCGTCATCCCGCCTGGTATGCTGCGCGGCGCGCCGGCTCCCGTCGCTTCGCCGATCGGAGTCGGCGGGCCGAGCGGCCGCTCGCGGCGTAGCACGCTCGATCATGCTCCCTTTCCTGTTGCTCGCCGCGGTTTTTGCGGCGGCCGTCGCCCCGTCCGCCGCCGCCCCCGCGGCCGGACCGACGCCCACGCCGCAGCGCATGCTTGGGCTCATCCGCGCGCAATACCGCTCGCACCGCCCGCCGCCGGCCTACGAAACGTACACGCTCGTGCGCTCGCAGAAGGCGACGAACGGCTATCCCGACTCGACTGGGAGCTACACCGTGCACGTCTGGGTGCGCAATAACGATCGCGCCGCGCTCACGCGCATGGTGTTCCGCGACGAGGCGCGCGGCCCGCTGACGTTCGACCGCCCGGCCTTCAACGAGGCCCGCGACCCCGGTCCGCCGACCGCCGACGTGTTCGAGCCGGCGCCTGCGCGACCGCACCCGGTCAGCGAGGTGCCGACGCCGGAACCGCATTACACGCCGCTGCCGGTGATCGGCGGCGTTCGCACGATCATCGAATCGGACTACCGCGTCGATGCGCTCGCCACCGAAGGCGATCAGCTGCATCTCACGATCTTTCCGATCCGCGACGTCGAGCGCAACCGGTTGCGCGAGATCTACGTCGATGCCAAAACGCTCGAGCTGCGCAAACTGATCGCGACGGACAAGCTGTTCGTGAACAACGGCAAGAGCGGTATTTATCCCGTGACCTTCACGATCACGATGGGCACCGTCCAAGGCGTTCCCGTGGTGACGAACCTCCACGGCGTCGTGGGCGGCGGGTACAACGATGACGGTCAGATCGTCGATTTCCAGTTCAACGAAATCACCTTCCCTGCATCGCTGCCGGCCTGGTATTTCGACGCCCGCTCTTACGCCGCGCACCAGAACGACGCCCCGTCGTAAGCTGATTTGTCACCCTGAGCCTGTCGAAGGGTGGGCCACTGCCATGTGAAGTGGCCCTCCGGCGCGCGGCCCGCGAGTGCGATGATCGGTCTCTGAGGAGGGTCGGATGGATCTTTCGGAGCTCATCGTCTACCACCGCGGGGCGTTTCGCCCGTATCGCGAGGCCACACTCGGCCTCCTGACGCACGCGCTGCAGTACGGCACCGGCTGTTTCGAAGGCATTCGCGGCTTTTGGAACGACGGCGCGGAGCAGCTGTACGTGTTCGAGCCCGCCGCGCACTTTCGCCGGCTGCGCCGCTCCGGCAACGTGCTGCTGATGGACCTGCCGCTCGACGACGAGGCGCTCACCGAGATCACGCTGGAGCTCTGCCGCCGCAACGATTTCCGCTCCGACGTCTACATCCGGCCGCTGCTGTTCAAGAGCGAAGAGTTCTTCGGCGTGCGGATCGATAACGTGGGCCACGACCTGGCGATCGTCGCGTTTCCGAACAGCAAATATCTCGAGACCGACGACGGCCTGAAGCTGTGCGTCAGCTCGTGGCGCCGCGTCGACGACAACGCCGCGCCGGCCCGCGCGAAGATCACCGGCAGCTACGTCAACGTCGCGCTCGCGAAGAGCGAAGCGCGTCTCAACGGCTTCGACGACGCGATCGTGCTGTCCGACGACGGCCACGTGTCCGAAGCATCGGCGGCGAACCTGTTCGTCGTGCGCGAGGGCATCGTCACGACGCCGGATCTCTCGCAGAACCTGCTCGAAGGCATCACGCGCAAGGTGGTGACGGGCTTCCTCCGCGAGGACCTCGGCCTGCGAGTCGAGGCGCGCGCGATCGACCGCACGGAGCTGTACGAAGCCGACGAGATCGTGCTGTGCGGTACCGGCGTCGGCGTCGCGTGGACGGCGAGCCTCGATCATCGCACGATCGGCACCGGCAAGCTGGGCCCGGTCGCGGCGAAGCTGCAAGCCTACTACGACGACGTGACACGCGCGCGCATTACGCGCCCGGGCATCGACACGCGCGCGGTGTACCCGCGCACGGTGCGCGAGGAATTCTCACCGGGCGACGCACGGCAAACCGTCGCGGTGTAGCGGTCGCCGCCGCGGCTTGCGCTAGCGTGCGGTGATCTTGCGGCCGCGGACGTCGACGAACGCTTCACGGAGCTTGCGCGCGCCGAGCCGGATCTCGCCTGTCGACGCGACGCCGAAGCCGATCAGCAGCCCGTTGCGGCGCCGGTCGCGGTCGAGGTAGAGCGGCGATAGCGGCACGACGGAGATCGCGTGCCGTGCGGCCGCCTGCGCGAGCGCGACGTCGTCGCGGCCGGCCAGCGGCAGCAGCGCATGCAAACCCGCGCGCGGCGGCGCGAACGGCAGCTCCGGAAGATACTGCGCGAAGCAGCGCACGAGCGCGGCGCGGCGCTCGGCATATTCCGTGCTCATGCGGCGCAGGTGGCGCAGGTGGTGGCCGCCGAGCACGAACTCCGCGAGCACGGCCTGCTCCAGCGTCGCACCTTGCCGGTCGATGGCGCCTTTCGCAGCGACGAACGCGTCGACGAGCGCGCGCGGCGCGACGATGTAGCCGACGCGCAGCGCGGGGAACGTGCTCAGGCTGAACGAGCCGATGAGGATCACGCGATCGGTGCCGGCGATGCTGTGCAGCGGCGGCGGGTCCTCGCCGTCATACCGAAAGACGTCTTCGTAGTCGTCCTCGACGATCCACGCGTCGGCGTCGTCAGCCCACGCCAGCAGCGCGGCGCGGCGCGCCGCCGACATCGTCACGGTGGTCGGTGACTGCACGGCCGGCGTGACGAACGCGAGCCGTGCGCGCGGCGCGGCTGAAACGCCGTGCGCGACGACGATGCCCTCATCGTCCACCGGCACCGGCACGAGCCGCACGCCGGCACCCACGAACGTCGCGCGCGCGGCGAGCGAGCCGGGGTCTTCGATCCACACCGCTTCGTCCGGATCGAGCATCAGCCGGTTGATGATGTCGAGCGACTGCTGCGTGCCGTTGGTGACGATCACCTGATCGGCGTCGCACGCGCCGTGCTTGCGGTCGCGCAGCTGCGCGGCGATCGCTTCGCGCAGCGCCCGAAAGCCCGCGGGATCGCCGTACGACACGAGCTCGCGCGGCGGGTTGCGCAAGAGCGCCGCCGCGAGGCGCGACCAAACACCGAACGGAAAGAGATCGATCGCCGGAACGCCGGGCTGAAACGCGCGCGGCTCTTGTCCGGTGTAGCGTGACCGCGTCGTGATGTCGGCGAACAGCTTACCGCGCCGCGACACGCGCTCCCACGACGTTGCGGCCGCCGACCGTTTGCGCGCTGGTGAAGCGCGCACCGCGGGCGACACGTACGTGCCGGCGCCGTGGCGCGCGACGAGATACCCTTCAGCGAGAAGCTGATCGAACACGTCGGTCACCGTGCTGCGCGAAATGTGCAGGCGCTGCGCGACCGCGCGCGTCGACGGCAGCCGCGAGCCCGCCGGCAGGCGCAGATCGCGGATCGCCGCCCGCAGCTGTTCGAGCAGCTGCATGCGAATCGTGCCGCGCCGCCCGACGTCGACGTCGAGTGAAGTCAGCGCGACGAACCGGTCGGGCCGCGTCGTCTCCCGCATGCGCGAGCGTTCGCGCTCGAAGCATCAGACCACTTCGTCAAAGTGGCCCAGCCCACCGCGCGCGAACCGGACCTTGCGGGTCGGCCGGCACCGCTCGCGAGCGCCGTCGCGAGGGTGACTTGCATAATGCAACCCACCGGGTATGGACGGTGTCGTAAGCTTCGCAGGGCTGTCGGGCGGCGACGCGCCGCGCCGATCCTGTGCGATGCAGCGCGCGCCGCGCGTTGCCGGAGAATCATCGTGCACGTTCAAGATCGAAATGCCCGTACCGCCGTGGAACACCGCCACGTCGCCGCATCGAGCCCGCTGAAGCGCTTTGTCGACACCCTTGCGGGGCGTCTCCGGCCGAAGCCCGATCTGAGCCTGATGAACGAAAAGTTCAGCGACAGTTTCGAGCGCGAGTACACGGAGCGGCTGCTCCGCAGCCGCTGGTGACCAGCGACAGCCCGGCGGCCAAGCCACTTCGCCGAAGTGGCCCGGCGGGCTGCACGGAGTGGACCTTGCCGCACCACCGCGGATGCGGTTCCATGTCGGCATGACGGAAAGCGCGACAGCCGCAGCACGCACGGTCAATGTCGAGATCGTCGCCGCGTTCACCAAGGATGGAGCGGGCGGCAACCTCGCGGGTGTCGTGGTCGGCGCGGAGACGCTCGCGCATGAGCAGCGACAGCGCATCGCCGCGCTGGTCGCCCTGTCGGAGACGGCGTTCGTGCGCGACGCCGGTGACGGCGTGTTCGAGGTCGGCTTCTACACGCCGAACAAGCAGGTCCCGGACTGCGGCCACGCGACCGTTGCGACGTTCGCGCTGCTCGCGCAGCGCGGCGCGCTGCACGGCGGCCGCGCGACGAAGCGCACGATCATCGGCGACCGTGCGATCACCGTCGAGGACGCGACCGTGTTCATGGAACAGCCGCGCCCGTCGATCGTTCCGTTTGCGCAGACCGCGCAGCTCGCGAGCGCGCTCGGCATCGATGCGAGCGCCGTCGTGCGCGAGCCGGTGATCGCGGACCACGGCGTCCGCTTCGTGCTGATCGAGACCACGCGCGACGCGCTCGCCGCCGCGGTGCCGGACCAGCGCGCGATCGAAACGATCACCGAAGCGCCTGACGCGATCGGCCTGTACGTGTTCGCGCGCGCCCAAGATGGTTACGACGCGACGATCCGCATGTTCGCGCCGCGCTACGGCATCCCCGAGGAGTCCGCGACCGGGATGGCCGCCGGGCTACTCGGCGGTTACCTCGCGCGCGGGGCCGAGAGCGCGGACTACCGCTTCCTTCAAGGTGCACTCTCGCCGAAGCCCGCGCCGAGCGAGCTGATCGTGCGCGTGCGCCGGGACGTCACCCTGGTCGGCGGCACGGCGACCGTCCTGCGCACGATGGCGGTTCGCGTCTGAAGGCCGTTTATCCGTATCTTATTCGCTGAAGTCGTCTGAATCGATGTCCATCGCACTGTGGAACACGGCCTCGATCTCGACTTGGGATTTCTTTTCGCGAACGCTGTAGTAGACCGTCCACGGATAGATCGGCCACGACCGGAGCCCATCCAGCAACTCTGGGCGTAACCGTCCGATACGTGGATTTCCGGAGAATCGTGCGAAGGCGCTCGAACGCATCGATAAATCGTTCGATGCCGCCAGGATTTCGCTCTTCATACCAAAGAGCGATGTCGACGAGCTGCTGTTCCGCTTCCGCGGCAACGACTACGGCGTAGCCCGGCGGCGTTCGGCCTTTCGCTGCTGCGATTTTGCCTTACCTCGACGAGCTATGTCCCGAATAAGTGCCGCATCGAAGGGCTTCCAGCGACCTTCGGCCATGTCGTTGCGTCCGACCAGGATGGCAGCACGAAACTTCGCTCGTTGATCGTCGCGGTCTCGCATCAGCCGCAGGCTATCACGAACGACTTCGCTGGCGGAAGCGTATCCGCTCCGTTCTTTTCCTCGACGAACGCGGACAGATCGCCCGTAAGGCTGATGTTGAGCGTCTCCGTTGCCATAAGACGATTTTACCCGAGCCCGCAATTTTGCCAAGGGAGCCGGCGCGGTTAATCTGGGGACGGCTCCAGCACTTTGAATTGGACGAAAATGGTGGGCGATACTGCTTATACGAGCGATCAGGGAGTCGGTAGGTAGAATGGCCTAGCCAACACGATGCGGCTACGTGCTTCCCAGGGCGGCCACTTCATTGTTGCTGAGCCGGAGTGACGCGGCGGCGACGTTCTCTTCCAGGTGCGCGATGGATGACGTGCCCGGGATCGGCGCCATCACCGGCGACCGCCGCAGCAGATACGCGAGCGCGACCTGGCTGACCGTCGCGCCGTGCGCGCGCGCAACCGCCGCAAACGGTTCGGCGCTCATCGAGCCGCCGCCCAGCGGCGCCCACGGAATGAAGGCGATGCCGTTGCGCTCGCAGTGCGCGAGCACGTCGTCCTGTTCCGCATCGTCGGAACCGTCGGCCGCGAGCGGGTTCTGCACCGACACGATCGCGGTGATGCGCCGGGCGCGTTCGATCTGATCGACGTCGACGTTGGACAAACCGAGGTGACGGATCTTTCCGGCGCGCTGCAGCTCCGCGAGCGCGCCGACCGAGTCTTCGAACGGCACGTTCGGATCCGGCGTGTGAAATTGCAGCAGATCGATGCGTTCGAGCTTGAGCCGCTGCAAGCTGCCGTGCACCGCCTCGCGCAGATGCTCGGGCCGTCCGTCGGGCACCCACCGGCCCGGACCGGGCCGCTGCCAGCCGGCCTTCGTCGCGATGAGCAGTCCGGCGGGGTACGGGTGCAGCGCTTCGGCGATGAGCTCTTCGTCGACGTGCGGCCCGTAGGAGTCCGCCGTGTCGATCAAGTTCACGTTGAGCTCGATCACCCGCCGCAGCACCGCGTGCGCGGCGGCGCGGTCTTTGGGCGGCCCCCACACGCCGCTGCCGGTGAGGCGCATCGCGCCGAATCCTAGCCGATTGACCGTGAGATCGCCGAGCGCGATCGTGCCGGCCGCGCCGGCGTCGGGCGTACGTCCGTTCATGAAGCCCCGTGTACCCGGTTCTGTGACCGCACGCGGCAATCGCCGTCCATCGTCACAAACCGTGCACCGTCACGCGGTGCGCGCGTACCCACTCCTCGTCGACATCCACACCGAGTCCGGGTGTGTCCGGAATGCGCGCATAGCCGTCTTCGACGATCACCGTCTTTCGCGCGTACGGGCTTTCGATGAACTGCCGGCCGTTCAAGTCGACGGGCGTGTCGATGCCGAACGCGGCGAACAGGTGCAGCGACGCGGCGAGGCCGATGTCGGATTCCGTCAGGCCCGAGCCCATCAGCCGCACGCCCGAGTCTTCGGCGTACTGACACAGCCGGCGCGATAACGTCAAACCGCCGCTGCGCTGCACCTTCGCGATCGCGACGTCGACCGCGCCGAGCTTGACGAACGTCGCGAGATCGGTCGGGTGGCGCAGCGACTCGTCCAGCGCGACGGGGACCGGCGAGCGATCGCGCAATCGGCGCAAGCCGTCCATGTCGTTGGCCGGCAGCGGCTGTTCGAACGCCGCGACGCCCAGGCGGTCGAGCGCGTGAGCGACACGCAGCGCGACGTCCACCGTGTAGCCTTGGTTCGCGTCCACCCACAAGAACGCGTCGTCGCCGGCGGCGCTGCGCACGCGTTCGACCGCGCGCACGTCGTCGCGCTCCCCGTGCAATCCAATCTTCACTTTGAACGCGCGGTAGCCGCGCTCGCGTCCCTCGCGCACGGAGCCTTGCCTGCCGCCGCCGCCTTCGCTCGACACGATCCAGCCCAGCGGAATGCGCTCCGTGCGGCGCGCGCCGAGCAGCGCGCACACCGGCAGCCCGAGCGATTTGCCGAACGCGTCGTGAACGGCGACGTCGACCGCCGCTTTCGCGAGCGGCGCGCCGATCGAGAAGCCGCGGTTGATCGCGCGGTCGAACACGCGCGTGAGGCGATCGAGATCCCACAGCGGGATGCCGAGCGCGACCGGCGCGAGATAGCGATCGATCGTGGTCGCGATGGACTCGAGCGTCTCGTACGTCCACGACGGAATCGGCGTCGCCTCGCCCCAGCCGAACGTGCCGTCCGACGCGGTGACTTTGACGAGCACGCGCACCGACGGCTGCCCCGCCCGCGCGACGCTGCCGCCGCTCACCGCGAAGTCGGCCAAGGTGGGAAGCGCGACGGGCAGCGTCTCGACGCGCGCGATGGTGAGGTCGGTCATCGGTCTCCCAGTGGGGCGGTGCTTTCGCGGAGGGTGACTTGGGCGCGAATGTGGCGGACGCGCAGCTCGTCGCTCGGCGGTTCGAGTGCGAGCGCGACCGCGAGGGCGCCCATTTCGACGAGCGGGATGCGCACGGTGGTGAGCCGCGGGTTGGTGTCGAGCGTGGCGGGGATATCGTCGAAGCCCGCGAGCGACATTTGGCGCGGCACATCGACGCCGCGCGCGCGCAGCACGCGCAGCGCGCCCAGCGCCATCGCGTCGTTCATCGCGAACATGCACGTCGCCGTCGTGCGCGCGTCGAGCAGCTGCGTCGTCGCGCGCATCCCGCCTTCGCGCGAGAAGTCGCCGCTGACGATCGCCTCGGGCTCGAGCGCGATGCCGTGCTCTGCGAGTCCGGCCGCGAAGCCGTCGAGGCGGTCGCGCACGGTCGTCAGCAGCGGCGGCCCGGCGATGACCGCGAAGCGCCGGTGACCCAGCGCAATGAGGCTGCGCGCGAGCGCGCGCGCCCCGCCGACGTTGTCGGGGAGCACGGCGTCGCCCGCGACGTGATGGCGGCCGATGAAGACCGCCCGCCCGCCCGTCGACGTGAACGCGCCGATCTGCGCGGCGAGCCGTTCGCTGTACGAGCGGTCGTCCAGCCCCGAGCCGGTGAGGATCAGCGCGCCGACCCGCTGCGAGCGCAACAGGCCGACGTATGCGAGCTCGCGCTCGGGGTCGCGGTAGCTGTTGCACACCGTCACGAGCCGGTCGGCGTCGGCCGCGGCGCGCTGCAGCCCTCGCACGATCTCCGAGAAGTACGGGTCGCTCACGTCGTGGAGGATCGCGCCGATGTGCGTTGTCCCGGCCCGAGCCAGCGCCTGGGCATGGGCGTTGGGAACGTAGTGCAGGGTGCGCGCCGCCGCGAGGACGGCCTCGCGCCGCGGCGGGCTGACCCCGCGGGCGCTTCCCGACAGCACCCGCGAAGCGGTCGCGACGGACACCCCCGCCCGCTGGGCGACGTCTCGAAGCCGGCTCGACATTGCTGCCTACCGTTTGGAAGCGGTTACATTTCCCCTTGTCACCGCACCCTAATACGGGGCTGGGACGGAGCCGTGGACGGCACGTAGGAGTTCAGAGCATCGTTGGCGATAAAGCCCAGCCAGTGGCTGCAAACGCTTTCAGCGGCTCGGTCGACGACGCCGCGACCAGCTCGAAGTTCGCCGACGTCGTCGAGACCTGGTGGCGTCCGGCGATCTTCCTGCTCGGCGTCGTCGTGGTCTGGTGGGTGGTGACCGGGCTCGGGTTGGTCAAGCCGTACCTGATCCCGTCGCCGGCGTCAGTCCTGACCGAGTTCCACGACCACGCCGGGCTGCTCGCGAAGCACTCGGCGATCACGCTGCTCGAAACGGTGATCGGGTTCGTCGTCGCCGCCGCCGTGGGACTGGTGTGTGCGATCGCGATCGTCTACTCGCGCGGCGTCGAGCGGACGCTCTACCCGCTGCTGCTCGCCGCGCAGGTCGTGCCGAAGATCGCGATCGCGCCGCTGTTCGTCGTCTGGCTCGGCTTCGGGATCGCGCCGAAGATCCTCGTCGCGGTCCTGATCGCGTTCTTCCCGGTCGTCATCTCGGGCGTCGCCGGGCTACGGTCCGTGGATCCGGAACTGCTGGACCTCGCCGCGACGATGGGCGCGAACCCCTGGGACTCGTTTGCGAAGATCCGTTTCCCGCACGCGATGCCGCACATCTTCGCCGGGCTCAAGGTCGCCGTCACGCTCGCCGTCGTCGGCGCGGTCGTCGGCGAGTTCGTGGGCGCGAACTCGGGGCTCGGCTACATCGTCATGAGCTCCAACGGCAACCTCAATACGCCGCAGCTGTTCGCGGCGCTGATCGCGATGTCGCTCATCGGCATCGCGCTGTTCGTCGTGCTCGAGATCGCGGAACGTTTCGCGATCCCGTGGCGCACCGCGCGCGAAGAGCGCGACATTCTCGTCACCGCCTGACGCCTCGAAAGGAACCCGGATGAACCGTTTGCTCAGAGCGCTGCCTGCGGGCTTGGCCCTCCTTGCGCTCGTCGTGGTCTTCGGCCTCGCGGGGCCGTCCACGGCCGGCGCGCAGCAGAAGCCGCTGCGTAAGGTCACGCTGATGCTCAACTGGTATCCGTACGGCGAGCACGCCGGCTTCTATTACGGTCTGGACAAAGGATTTTTCCGGGACGCGGGCATCGATCTATCGATCCAGCCCGGCGGCGGTTCGACGCAGACGGTGCAGGCGGTTGCGGCCGGCAAGGTCGACTTCGGCTATGCCGACACGCCCGCGCTGCTCAAGACGATCGCGGCGGGCGCGGACGTGAAGAGCATCGGCGTGTTCTTGCAGACGACGCCCGCGTCGATCCAGTTCTTCGCCGACAAGAACATCAAGTCGGTCGCCGACATGAAGGGCAAGAGCGTTGCGGGCAGCCCCGGCGACGCGGCGTATGAGACGTTCGCCGCGGTGCTCGAAGCGAACCACGTGCCCAACGACTCCGTGCAGCGCCTCAACGTCGATCCCGCCGGCAAGCTGACGGCGGTGATCAGCGGCCGCGCCGACTCGCTGGCCGGTTTCTACAACGACCAGTCGCCCACGATCGAAGCACGCACCGGCAAGAAGATGGAGCAGATCCGCTACGCCGATCACGGCGTGAACTTCTTCTCGACGGGTCTCGTCGCGAGCGACAGCATGCTCAAGAAGGATCCGCAGCTCGCCAAAGATTTCTTCCGCGCGGCGCAGCGCTCGTGGACGGAAGCCGGCAAGCACGAGAGCGATGCGGTCGCCGCCGAGGCGAAGCTCGCCGAGAACGCGCCGCCCAAGGAAGTGCTGGCGAAGCAGTTCGCGATCACGCTGACGCTGCTGCACACGCCCAGGACGAAGAATCGCCCGATCGGCGTGAACGACGCCGCGGACTGGGAGTCGACGATCGCCACCGTCTCCAAGTATCTGGGCTTGAAGAACCCGCAGAAGCCCGACGCGTACTGGGACGCGTCGATCGCGAAGTGATGGCGGCGCCCGCGACGGCGATCGATCCGGCGGCGACCGCCGCCGTGCGCTTCGACGACGTCGCGGTGCGCTTCGTGACGCGCCGCAAGACGACCGACGCGGTTGGTGGCGTGTCGCTCGCGGTCGCGCCCGGTGAGTTCGTGTCGGTGCTCGGCCCGTCGGGCTGCGGGAAGTCGACGCTGCTCAAAGTCGCGGCGGGGCTCGTGCGCCCCTCGCGCGGGCGTGCCGAACTGCTCGGGCACGCGGTGAACGGGCCGCAGCGCGAGATCGGCTTCGTGTTCCAGCGCGCGGCGCTGCTGGAATGGCGCAGCACGCGCGGCAACATCCTGATGCAGGCGGAGATTCGCCGCATGGACCGCCGCGAAGCCGGTAAGCGCGCCGACGAGCTGATCGAGCTCACCGGCCTGCGCGGGTTCGAGAACGCGTACCCGCACGAACTTTCAGGCGGGATGCAGCAGCGCGTGTCGCTGTGCCGCGCGCTGCTGCACCGGCCGCCGGTGCTGCTGATGGACGAGCCGTTCGGCGCGCTCGACGCGCTGACGCGCGAGGTGATGAACGTGGAGCTGCACCGCATCTGGCGCGAGACCGGCACCAGCGTGCTGTTCGTCACCCACTCGATCCCCGAAGCGTTCTACCTCGCCAACCGCGTCGTCGTGATGACGGCGCGGCCCGGCACGATCGCGGAGATGTTCCCGGTCGATCTTCCTGCCGAGCGCAACTACGCGCAGACGATGACGTCGTCCGTGCTCGCCGATCTCGGCGACCGCGCGCGCGCCCTGCTCGGCGCTTCCGCACACACGGAGTCGTAAATGTCGCGTCGTACCGTCGGCATCGTCATGAACGGCGTCACCGGCCGCATGGGGATGAACCAGCATCTCATTCGCTCGATCGTCGCGATCCGCGCGCGCGGCGGCGTGCGCCTCGACGACGGCACGGTGATTTGGCCGGAGCCCGTGCTCGCCGGACGCGACGCCGAGAAGCTCGAACGTCTCGCGCGCGAGCACGGCATCGCCCGCTGGACGACCGATCTCGACGCGGCGATCGCGGATCCGGAATGCGAGGTCTTCTTCGACGCGGCGACGACCGCCGCGCGCCCCGGCCTGCTGGAAAAAGCGATCCGCGCCGGCAAGCACGTCTATTGCGAAAAGCCGTTGGCGCCAACGCTCGACGAAGCGCTGCGCATCGCACGGCTCGCGCGCGAGGCCGGCGTGAAGGACGGCATCGTGCACGACAAGCTGTACCTGCCGGGATTCCTGAAGCTGCGGCGGCTCGTCGACAGCGGCTTTTTCGGCCGTATCTTGAGCGTGCGCGGCGAGTTCGGCTATTGGGTGTTCGAAGGCGACTGGGGGCCGCCGCCGCAGCGGCCGTCGTGGAACTATCGTGCCGAAGACGGCGGCGGGATCATGGTGGACATGTTCTGCCACTGGCGCTACGTGCTCGAATATTTGATCGCGCCGGTGCGTGGCGTGTCCGCGCTCGGTGCGATCCACATCCCGCAGCGCGTCGACGAACGCGGGCGCACGTACGAAGCGACGGCGGACGACGCCGCGTACGGCATCTTCCAGCTCGACGGCGGGATCGTCGCGACGCTCAACTCGTCGTGGTGCGTGCGCGTCAACCGCGACGAGCTGGTGGAGTTCCAGATCGACGGCACGCACGGCAGCGCGGTCGTCGGATTGCGCGGCTGCAAGATCCAGCCGCGCGAGCTGACGCCGCGCCCGGTGTGGAATCCCGATATTCCCAACCCGATCGACTTCGCGGCGGGCTGGAACGAGGTGCCCGACAACGAGACCTTCGAGAACGGCTTTTTGGTGCAGTGGGAGCAGTTCTTGCGGCACGTCGTCGCGGACGAACCGTTCCCGTACGATTTCGTTTCCGGGGCAAAGGGGGTGCAGCTCGCGGAGCTCGGCTTGCAGTCGTGGCGCGAGAAGCGGTTCGTCGAGGTTCCCGATCTCGTGGCGGACGCGATCCCGGCGTGACGATCTCGCTGCCGGCATGATGATATCGACGCACCTGCGGCTGCCGCGCGCGGACGGAACGCTGGCGCCGTACGTGCCCAGCGACGCTCCGCGGCACGCCGTAACGCCGCAAGCCCCGCCGCGAACGCGCGTGGCGTACGCGGCGGCGCACGTCGTGTGCGATCCGCGCTCGCCGGTCGATCCGGTCCTCGGCGGCGCGGTCGACTGGGACGCGACGCTCGCCTACCGGCGGCATTTGTGGTCGATGGGATTCGCCGTCGCGGAAGCGATGGACACCGCGCAGCGCGGGATGGGGCTGACACCGGCCGATGCGCGCGAGTTGATTCGCCGTTCCGCTGCCGAAGCGAAGGCGGTGGGCGGAACGGTCGGCTGCGGTGCGATGACCGATGCGCTCGATCCGCTCGTGCCGCACGGGCTGGCTGCAATCGAGCAGGCATTTCTGGAACAGTGCGAGTTCATCGAAGCGCAGGGCTGCGCAACGATCGTGATGTGCTCGCGGGCCTTGGCTCGAGCCGCTGCCTCGGCCGACGATTACGCGCGCGTGTACGCCAAGGTGCTCGGCGCGCTGACGCGCCCGGCGATCATCCACTGGCTGGGACCGATGTTCGACCCGCAGCTGCTGGGCTACTGGGGCAGTACGGATCTCGACGCTGCGACGGAGACGTTCCTAACGATCGTTCACGCGAACGCGGCGAAAATCGACGGTGTAAAAATCTCGCTGTTGGATGCGGGCCGCGAGATCGACGTGCGCCGCCGGCTCCCGCCGGGCGTGCGCTGCTACACCGGCGACGACTTCAACTACCCGGAGCTTATCGCCGGCGACGGGAGCGCGCATAGCGACGCGCTCCTCGGCATCTTTGACGCAATCGCGCCGGCGGCGCGCGCCGCGCTGGGCGCGCTCGACGACGGTGACCCGACGCGCTACGACGCGATCTTCGCTCCGACGGTCGAGCTGTCGCGGCATCTGTTCGCGACGCCGACGTACGCGTACAAGACGGGGATCGTGTTCCTCGCCTACCTCAACGGCTTTCAGAACCACTTCCGCATGCTGGGCGGCGCGGAAAGCTCGCGCTCGGTCGTGCACCTTGCCCGCGCCTTCGAACTGGCGGACCGGGCGGGCCTCATCGCGGATCAAGAACGCGCCGCGGAGCGCGCCGCCCGCGTTTTCGCAACCGCAGGTATCGTGTGATCGCTGCGCTACGCCGAGGACGTCTCGGCGCCGGAGTGAGGCGCTTCGCCGATCTCCGCGAGGAACTGCTGTGCGAGCCGCGGCTCGCCGGGCGCGCTCGCGGCGCGCAGCCGCCGAAACTCTTTGAGGCGCGCGTAGAGCGCGTTGCCGTCCGTGAACCCCAACGACGTTCGCAGCGCATCGATCTCGTCGCCGAGCTCCATGAGCTGGCCGACGTCGGCCGGTATCAAGCGCGGCGCATAGCGGCCCAAGGCGCGCTGGGCGGCATCGTTCTGACCGAACAATCCCCATCGGCCGCACGCGCACGCATGAAGCGCGACGATCAGGCGCTGCCGAAATCGCTCTTCGAGATGCTCGAGCTCGCCTTCAGCCTTTTCGCGCCGGCTCGCACGGCTCACGACACCATCGCTCCCATGCCGCGCACAACCACACCCGCCAGCCCCGAGTTCCGGAATCCTCCTCGCTCATCGAGGCGGTCGATGCGTG
>CAVRRP010000037.1:0-26140 GCA_963723635.1 Vulcanimicrobiota bacterium
TGCGCGTGGATCTCGGTCTACGGAGCGGTCGCCGGCTTGCTGCTCGGCCAGCTCCACGTCTGGTGGCGCCACACGACCGAGCTCGGCTGGCGGACCCCCGCATGGGGCGTGCGGCTCGCCCGCGCGCTGCAGATCGTCCTGCCCGAGGACCACGACGGGCACCATCGCAACCCCGAGATCGAGTTCGGCGACATCTTCCGCTTCTACGATGCGCCCTCGCGCGCGCTGATGGCGTTCTTCCGCACGCTCGACCCGAAGCGCAGAGCCGCGATGATGCGCCGGGCCGCGCTGATGAAGCGGCGCAAGATGGTCAAGCAGACCAGCTGAGGTGGGATGACCAAGCGCGTCCTCTTTTTGATCTCGGACACGGGCGGCGGACACCGCGCCGGGGCGCAAGCCGTCGGCGCCGCGCTCGACGAGATCGACGGGGCGACGCGCTTCGAGTGGCGGATCGACGACATCGCGACCCACTGCACGTTTCCGCTTTCCGCACTGGGGCCGGCATATAGCGCGGCCCTTCGCTATGCCCCGCCGATCTACGGCGCGCTCTACCACGCGACCAACGGCCGGCGCCGCTACAAGACGATCGTGCGGTTCTGCGAGCCGCTCTACCGCGAGCGGCTGCGCGAGGTGTTCACGCAGTACCAGCCCGACGTCATCGTGTCGGTCCACCCGCTGCTCAACCATGCCGCGCTGCGCGCTCGCGCCGACGCCGGCATGCAGCACGTCCCGATCGTCACGGTCATCACCGACCTAGGCCGCGTGCACGAAGGCTGGCTCCTCCCCGAAGCCGACCTGACGGTGGTGCCGGCCCGCGAAGTCTACCAGCGCGCGATCGAGCGCGGCGTCCCGCCGGAGCGCTTGCGGCTGCTCGGGCACCCGATCCACCCCCGCTTCGAAGACGTCTCGGGCTCCAAGGCCGAGATCCGCAAGAAGCTCGGACTGCCGGAAAAGGCGACGATCGCGCTGCTGATGGCCGGCGGCGAGGGCGGCGGCAAGCTGCTCCCCACGACCCTCGGGCTGGCCAAGGCGGGGCTGGACTACCATCTCGTGGTCGTCACCGGCCGCAACGCCGCGCTCAAGCAAAAGCTGGAGGAGCTGGCGCCGTCGCTGCCCACGCCGATGACCGTGCTCGGCTTCCGCCACGACGTCCCCGAGCTGATGCGCGCCGCCGACTTGCTGGTCACCAAGGCCGGGCCGGGCACCATCGCCGAGGCGTCCGTCGCCGAGGTCCCCGTCGTGGTCTACGACTACGTCCCGGGCCAGGAGCGCGGCAACCTCGACTACGTGCGCACCAACGGGATCGGCGTGGTCGCGCTGACGACCGCCGAGGTCGTGTCCTCGGTCGCGCGGATCGTCCACAACCAGGAGCGCCTGGGCAAGATGCGCTCGCAGCAGACCGCAATCGCCCCGCGCGGCAGCTCGCGCCGGATCGCCGAGCTCATCGGCCAGATCGCGATCAGCGGCCGGCGTCCGACCATCCCCGCCGCCGGGTAAACCACCCGCATGGCTCCCGCGACGCTCACCATCGACGTTCCCGCGGAGGTCGCCGACGAAGTCGTCGCGACGCGGCGCGATCTGCACCAGCACCCCGAGCTCGGCTTCGAGGAAGAGCGTACGTCCGCGATGGTCGCGGAGCGCCTGCGCGCGCTGGGCTTCGACGTCCACACCGGAATCGGCAAGACCGGGGTCGTCGGGGTGCTCAAAGGCAGCAAACCCGGCAAGACGATCATGCTGCGAGCCGACATGGACGCGCTCCCCATCGACGAGGAGAACGACGTCCCGTACAAGTCGCGCACGCCGGTGCACATGCACGCGTGCGGGCACGACGGGCACGTCGCGATGCTGCTCGGCGCGGCGCGCATCGTGATGAGCCGGCGCGACGAGGTCGCGGGAACGCTGTGTTTTCTGTTCCAGCCGGCCGAGGAAGGGAAGGGCGGCGCGAAAGCGATGGTCGAGGACGGCGTGCTCGAGCGGTTCGGCATCGAGCGCGCGTACGGGCTTCATCTCGCATCGACGCATCCCGCCGGTCAAGTCGGTTTTCGTGAAGGCGCGTTCTACGCGTCCAGCGACTCCATCGAGATCACCGTCGAAGGCAAAGGCGGGCACGGCGCGTCGCCGCACCAGACGGTCGATCCCGTCTACGTCGCATCGCAGTTCGTCGTCGCCGTGCAGCAGGTCGTGTCGCGCAACATCGATCCGATCGAGCCCGCGGTGGTGACGATCGGCGCGATCAACGGCGGCACGACGCACAACGTGATCCCCAGCCGCGTGCGGCTGCTCGGCACGGTGCGCGCGTTCGACGCGAACGTGCGCGCGAAGATGGCCGAGCGCATCGAGCGCGTGCTGCGCGGCATCTGCGAAAGCTCCGGCGCGACGTACGAGTTCGAGTATTTATGGCGTTATCCGGTGACGTCCAACGACGTCGAGCAGACGCGCTACGCGCGCGCGCTCGCGCAGCGCGTCGTGCCCGCGGAGCGCGTCGCGGACGTGCCCAAGCTGATGGGCGCCGAAGACTTCTCGTTCTTCGCCGAGCGCGTGCCCGCGTGTTTCTTCACCATCGGCAGCAACGGCGGCCCGAACAGCGCGTTCCCGCACCACCATGCGCGCTTCGACATCGACGAGTCCGCACTCGAAACGGGCGTGCGCATGATGACCGCGCTCGCGCTCGACGCACCGCAGCACGCACCGTGAGCCGGCCCCACGCCGCGTGGGAAATGCGCACGGCGTCGGCGCACGATCTCGCGGCGCTCGAACCGATCGTGTGGCCGCCGCTGCTCGAAGCGCCGAAGCGGCGCCGCTTCCTGCGCGGACTCGACGAAGGCGAGGTCGTCGTCGTGCACGCCGCGGATGCGATCGCGGCGTATGCGTGGATCTACGAAGGCTTTTTCGGCCACACGTTTCTGGCCTATCTCGCGGTGCAGCCGCAGTACCGGCGCAACGGCCTCGCGGGGATGCTGCTCGAGGCGACGGAGCAGCGCGCGGTGACCGATCGCGTGTTCAGCTCGACGAACGCGTCGAACGCGGCGATGCAAGCGGTGTTCGACCGCTACGGCTGGCGGCGCTGCGGGCAGATCGACGAGCTGGATCCCGGCGATCCGGAGCTCGTCTACGTCAAGCTTTAGTTCCGGCTGACTTGGGGGCGGTCCACGAGCTCCGCCGGCGTGCGCGGGAAGCGCGCGCTGAGGATCTCGCGCAGCGTGGTCTCGCAACCGCACGTCCGCGAAGGTGTGCCGCGGCCGAGCATCAAGGCTCGGCAGCCGTCGAGATGGTGGAGTGAGGCCCGGTGTCCGCAATCACCGCAGATCGGCGGCAACAGCGCCGGGATGTCGCGCTCGTTCACGCGGTCAGTGTCCTCCCGGCCGGTTTCCGCGCGCTTACGCGCACTTACGAAGCTCTTACGCGGCGGCGCTAGGCCGCGGCTGCGCGAAGAGGCCGCCGCGGAGTGCGGCCGTCGCCGCCCCGATGGCGCCGGCGTCGTTGCCCAGCGTCGCGCGGACGATCCGGGTCGTGCCGCGCGGGACCATCGTGGTGCGGACCTCGACCAGCGGCTTCACCCGGTCGAGGAGAAAGTCGCCCGCGCTCGACACGCCGCCGCCCAGCGCGATCACCTCGGGATTGACGAAGGCGATCACGTTGGACAGGCCCAGCGCGAGATCGTCGCAGAACGCGTTCCACGCGGCGAGCGCGTGCGCGTCGCCGGCCTGAGCCGCCTTGCGGATCGCCTTCGAGCCCAGCTTCTCGCGCGGCACGTCGAGCAGGGCGCTGCGCGGGAACGACGGCGCCAGCCGCAGCGCGTGGCGGATCAGGCCCGTGCCCGACGCCTGCGCCTCGAAGCAGCCGACCTTGCCGCAGCCGCAGATGAAGCCGCTCTCGGGGCGGATCGTGTGGTGGCCGAACTCGCCCGCGCCGCTCTGATTGCCCAGCGCGAGCACGCCGCGCGCGACGAAGCCGCCGCCGATGCCCGTGCCGAGCGTGAGCAGCGCGAAGTCTTGGGTCCCCTGGCCGACGCCGTGCGCGTACTCGCCCAGCGTCGCGCAGCGGGCGTCGTTGCCGACGAACACCGTGTGCTTGGGAAACGCCGCGCGCACGCGGTCGCCCAGCGGCACGTTCGTCCAGCCGAAGTTGGGCGAGTAGCGGATGGTGCCGGTGACGGGATCGATGTTGCCGGGCGAGCCGACGCCGATCGCGACGACGTCGTGCTTCGTCGCGTCGATGGCGCTCTTCACGACGTCCGCCAGCGCGTCGACGACGGCGGCGGGCGCGCGGTCGGTGATGTCGTGCTCGAATTTGGCGTGAATCTCGCCCGCTCCGTCGATCGCCGCGGCCATCACATGCGAGCCGCCGAGATCAACGCCGATCGCAGCGCGCGCCATCAGTGCGGCGCTCCCGACGGCGCCGGTGTCGGCGGCGCGACGCCGGGCGGCGCATCGACGGCGTTGGACGGATCGTTCCACTTGTCGTACGTCACGTGAACGGGCTCCGAGAGCGATTGCACGACGATCGTGCACGTGTGGGGACGATAGGTCGTCTTCTCGTACGTGCACTCCATCGTGGCGGGCGTCCCGGCGTTGCCGACGCCGAGCGAGCCGAACGCGCCGTACGTCACGCCGCCGTCGCTGCGATCCGCGAGCGGTTCGAGCTTCGTGCCCGGCGCCGCCATGTAGAGCAGGTTCTTGCGCGCGCTCTTCACCGGCGGCACCGCCGCCGCAGCCCATGGTTTGTTCGCGCCGCGGTAGTACATCGCGGTGCCGATGATGACCGACTCCGACGTCGTGCCGCCCGCGGTCGACTGCACGCGCACGCGGTCGCGGCCGACCGACACGATGTCGATCGCCAAGCCGCTCGGGCCTGCGACGGTGACGCGATACGACGTGGCGGCGCTGATCGCTTGATCGACCTTCGCCGAGAGCGAGGTCGCGTCGTCGGTCGCGGCAACCGCGACGGCGCCGGCAGCCATCACGGCGGCGAGCGCCGCGCCGGCCGCACGCACGGTGCGCATCAGTGCGCGCCCGGCGCCGGCGGCGCGAGGTTGGTCGGAATCGCGACGACGTTCGCCGGATCGTCGTAGCGCGAGAACGTCACCGTCAGGCCCTCGTTCGAGCAGTCGTTGATGCGGTACGTCTTCTTGTCGTAGCTGCAGGTCAAGTGCTGGTCTTTCTGCGGTCCGGCGGAGGTGGTCGTGAACTGGCCCCAGGTCTTGCCGCCCGCGTTCTTGTCGGGGAGTACTTGATCGACGGGCACGTCGCGCAGGTGCGTCTGCGCGGCGATCACCTCGGGCGGCGCGTCCGTCTTGCGATAGGGCTGCCCGGTGTTCGCGCTGACGTACGCAACCGGTCCGACGAGCACGACGTCCGGACTGGCGCCGTTGTAGGCGAGCGTGCTGTGGAAACGGTCGGGCGCGACGAAGGTCATCGTGACCGTGAAGCCGGTCGTGGCGGTCGTCGTCACGACGAACGACTTCGCCGACTGCATCGCGCCCGCGATCCTGCCGCGCACGGTCGCGAGGTCCTCAGCGCGGGCGGGAACGCACGTCGCCGCCAGCAGGGCGGCCAAAGCGAGCGGGGCGGGTCGAAAGCGCATGGCCACGGCATGTTCTCCGGATCGCCGGGTTCGTCCGCCGTGGACCCCGAAGCAAAGCCGCCATGCAGGAGACGATCGATCTCATCGCCCACCGCGAGCTTCGCAATCTGCGCGCGTTCACCAAGGATACGGGGCAACCGACGAAGCTCAGCGAGCTCGACCTCACCCCCATGAAGAACGTGCAGTCGATCGAGATCGACGAAGAGCACGTCACGGTGCACTACAACACCGTGACGGAGCGGAAGTACAACGCCAACGACGTCACCCGCAAGGAGTGGGTCTACAAGTACAACGACGACGCGGAGTTCGTCGCCGCGGTGAAGCGGGTCATCGAGCTGTCGCGCAAGCACCTGTACGACTTGCCGGAGAACGTCACGTGCCCGCCGGGCTGCGCCGAGTGCTGCAGCGGCTACGAGCCGTTCGTCAACCGCGAGGACGTGCAGCGCATCGCGGACCACCTGAAGCTGTCCTATGACGAAGTGATGGAGCAGTACGTCGTCGCGCGCGAGTCCGCCGACGACTGGTCCGTCGGCTGGCTGCGCAAGGTGGACGACGACGGCGCGTA
The DNA here is from genome assembly GCA_963723635.1 of Vulcanimicrobiota bacterium. Lineage (GTDB taxonomy): Bacteria > Vulcanimicrobiota > Vulcanimicrobiia > Vulcanimicrobiales > Vulcanimicrobiaceae > Vulcanimicrobium. Next base: position 6,149 of record CAVRRP010000037.1, read on the forward strand.
CAGCGACGACTCCGAGCACAAGTGCGTCTTCTTGATGGGCTCGCGCAGCGGGCGCTACTACTGCGGCATCTACGAAGCGCGCCCGCACGACTGCCGCGCGTTCACCCCCGTGGGCTGCCAGGACGTCGACTGGTCGCTGCCGCGCCACGGCGAGTACAAGACCGGCAAGCCGTTCACGCCCAAACGCGCCCGCGTCCGCAATGGCAAGGCGACGGAGGGCGAGCAGCGGCGCATGACGCAGGGCGCGACCAAGAACGTCGGCAACGACGGAACGCCGACGGGGCGCACCGGGAAGTGACGGCGCGGCCCACCGCGGCCGCGGTCTACGACGCGATCGTCATCGGCGGCGGTCACAACGGGCTGGTGACCGCGTGCTATCTCGCGCGCGCGAAGTGGAAGGTGCTGGTCCTCGAACGCCGCTACGTCGTCGGCGGCGCGTGCGTCACCGAAGAGAACATCTTCCCGGGCTACAAAGTGTCGACGGCCGCGTACGTCAACAGCTTGTTCCGGCCCGAGATCATCCGCGACTTGCGCTTGCGCGACTACGGCTTCGAATTGCTGGAACGCAACCCGTCGTCGTTCTCGCCGTTCCCCGACGGCCGCTATCTGATGCTCGGCGCGGACGAAGCCATGAACGCGCGCGAGATCGCGAAGTTCAGCGCGCGCGACGCGGTCGCGTACCCGAAATACGTCGCGATGCTCGAGCGCGTGGCGGCGGTGATCGAGCCGACGCTGGTCCAGACGCCGCCCAACCCGGTGCGGCCCGGCATCGGCGATCTGCTCGCGCTCGGCAAGCTCGGGCTTTCGGTCAAGGGTCTCAACGGCACGATGGGGGAGGCGGTCGAGATCCTCACCGGCGCGGCGCGGCCGATCCTCGACCGCTGGTTCGAATCCGAAGAGCTCAAGGCGACGCTCGCGACCGACGCGATCATCGGCGCGTTCGCGTCGCCGTCGATGCCTGGCACGGCGTATGTGCTTTTCCACCACGTGATGGGCGAGACCAACGGCGCGCGCGGCGTGTGGAGCTACGTCAAAGGCGGGATGGGCGGGCTCACGCAAGCGCTCGCCAAAGCCGCGGCCGAGCTCGGCGTGGAGATTCGGACCGAGGCCGACGTCGCGCGCATCCTGGTCGAGAACGGGAGCGCCGTCGGCGTCGCGCTCGCGAACGGCGACGAGCTGCGCGCGCGCCACGTCGCCAGCAACGTCGACGCGCGCCTGACATTTCAGAAATTTCTCGCACCCGAACACCTGCCGCCGGAGTTCGTCGCGGAGATCGAGCGCATCGACTACGCGAGCGCGTCGGCGAAGATCAACGTCGCGCTGGACGCGCTGCCGAATTTTACCGCGTGTGCCGGCAGCGAGGCGGGACCGCAGCACCGCGGCACCGTTCACCTTTGCCCGGACCAGGACTACATCGAGCGCGGCTACGACGACGCGAAGTACGGCCGGCCGTCGGCGCACCCGATCGTCGAGTGCACGATCCCGTCGGCCGTCGATCCGACGGTCGCACCGCCCGGGAAGCACCTGATGTCGATGTTCTGCCAGTACGCGCCGTACACGCTGCGCGGCGGGAGCTGGGACGACGCGGCGCGCAACGCGTTCGCCGACAGCTGCTTCGACGTGGTCGAGGAGTACGCGCCGGGCTTCAAGGCGTCGGTCATCGATCGCCAAGTGCTCAGCCCGGTCGACATCGAGGCCAAGTTCAACCTCACCGGCGGCAACATCTTTCAGGGCGCGATGAGCTTGAACAAGCTGTTCATGTTCCGGCCGGCGCCGGGCTGGGCGAACTACCGCACCCCGATCAAGCACCTGTTCTTGTGCGGCTCGGCCGCGCACCCGGGCGGCGGCGTGATGGGTGCGCCCGGCTGGAACGCGGCGCGCGAGATGCTCAAGGGCCGGGGCTGACCGGCCTCAGGGTCGCCGGGCAGCGCAGGCGTTCGGCCTGCCGTACGGAAGCGTACTCCATCTTGAACTCTGTGAGGTTGGTATGAAAGCAATTATCGCAACGGTCGCGCTCGGGGCGGCGCTCCTGCTGTCGGCAACGGCTCCCGGAGGGGCGCAAGGCACGGGCGGCTCGCCCGGCGCGACGGGCGGGCACATGGGCGGCCACATGATGATGATGATGAAGTGCCCCGCCGGCAGCGTGCAGCTGAACGCCGTCGGCGGGTCCGGCGAGGCCGGCTGCGCGACGCTCAAGATGGCGATGGGCGCGGGCACGCTCGGCATCAGGGTCATGGGCGAACCCAAGGGCGCGGTTCAGCCATCGCACATCCACCGCGGCAAGTGCGGCTCCAACGGGCCGGTCGTGATCCCGCTGACCAACGTCGTGAACGGCATGTCGTCCACGAAGATCGCGATGTCGAAGTGGACGAAGGTGAACAAGGGCGGCTACTACATCAACATCCATGAGTCGCCCGACAACATCCCGCACATCGTCAGCTGCGGCAACATCATGCCGATGCACGGAGCGATGTAAACCGGCGCGACGCGCTCGCACCGCTGTTCGAGCACGAAGGCCGTCGCGGTATCCGCGGCGGCCTCGCCGTTCGCAGGCGATGGCCGGCGGCGGACGAAGGGACCGCGAACCTCGCCTCACACCAGGAGGTAGTTCTCGTGCGCACTCTCATCCCGGCCGCGCTCGGCGCGGCACTGATTCTCGGAGCGACCGCCCAGAGCCCCGCGCCCGCCATGCGCAAGATGCCGATGCAAATCCGGCTGGCCGAGCAGAACAAGTCCGGCGAGTCCGGTACGGCGACGCTGCTGGACGGCGCGCGCGGTCTCATCGTGCGCCTGCGCATGAACGGCAGCGACGTCGACCAGCCCGCGCACATCCACAAGGGTACGTGCGAGAAGCTCGATCCCAAGCCCGCCTACGCGCTCACCACCGTGCACGACGGCATGTCCGAGAAGACGGTCGAGGGCGTGACGATCGCGCAGCTGGAGAAGGCTCCGTACGCGATCAACGTCCACAAGTCGACCAAGGAGCTCCCCGTCTATGTCGCCTGCGGGAACATCACCGCGCCCAAGTAGCCACCCGCCGTTCAACGAAGGCGCCGCGCACGACGCGGCGCCTTCGCGTTTCGGCGCGCCGCCGCTGGACGACATGCCCGACGACATCCGCGCGATCTGCGAGGAGACGCGCGCGAAGATCGGCTTCGTCCCCAACGTGTTCCTCGCGTACGCGAAGCGGCCGGAGCACTTCCGCGCGTTCATGCACTACCACGATCTGCTGATGAAGAGCCCGAGCGGGCTGTCGCGCGCGGAGCGCGAGGCGATCGTCGTCGCCGTTTCAGCGGAGAACGATTGTTTGTACTGCGTCGTCGCGCACGGCGCGGCGCTGCGCATCCTGGGCAAGGACGCCATCGTCGCCGACCAGATTGCGACGAACTGGCGCACCGCCGACCTCGCGCCGCGGCTGCGCGCGATCCTGACGTTCGCTACGCGGGTGAACGAGCCGGGCTTCGTCGCGAGCGACAAAGAGCTCGCGGAGCTCAAGGCCGTCGGGCTCTCGGACGACGACGCGTGGGACATCGCGTCCGTGGCGGCGTTCTTCGGCTTGTCGAACCGCATGGCCGGCTTCATGGACATGCGGCCCAACCCGCAGTTCTACGAGATGGGACGCGCCGGCCACACTCGCTGAGGCGGACGGAGGGAACGAGCGCCGGTCCGCTAATCGCCGTGCATGCAACGCTTGGTTCGGGCGGTCTCGGCGTTTGCCGCCGCCGTCGCCGTCGCATTTTCGCCCGTCGCGGTGCGCGCGGGAACGACCGGCACGATCGTCGGCCGCATCGTCGACCAGAACACCAGCGCCGCGGTCGAAGGCGCCCGCGTGAGCGTGGCGTCCCCGTCGCAAAACGCGACGTCGGTCACCGACGCCGCCGGCGGCTTCCGGTTTCTATCGCTCAACCCGGACACGTACACCGTGACGGTCGAGCGCACGGGCTACGAGACGCTGAGCCTCGCAGGCGTGACGGTGCAAGCCGATCAGACGCAGACGCTCAACCGCGCGGTCGCGCCGCGGCTCGCGCGCATCGGCGGCACGACGGCGCGGCGCGCGACCGACTTGATCCGCGCGGGGACGACGAGCGACGTCTATTCCGTCAGCGGCGCCTACCAGGACACGTCGCAAGCGCTGGGCGGACCGGGCGGCCTCACCAACGCGTACGCCGCGATTCAAAGCGTGCCGGGCGCGAACGTGCAGCAGGGGCAGCAAGGCTGGTTTCAAACGCTGTCGATCCGCGGCGGCGACATCGACCAAGTGGGTTACGAGCTCGACGGGATCCCGACCAACCGCGTCTACGACAACGCGCCGCAGACGATGCTCTCGAACCTCGGCCAGCAGGAGCTGCAAGTGTATACGGGCGGTACACCCGCCAGCTCGGACGCGTCGAGCATCTCCGGCTACGTCAACCAGGTGATCCGCACGGGCACGTATCCGGGCTTCAAGACCGCGCAGTTCGGGATCGGCTCGCCGCAGCTGTTCAACAAGGGGCAGGTCGAGTTCGGCGGCACGGACGCGCGGCGGCGGTTCTCGTACTACGGCGGCGTCGCGCAGGCGACGCAGGCGTTTCGCTACATCGATCAGTACAACGGCGCGTCCGACCCGCGCTTCTTCTATCCGCTGGTGATCGACTCGAACCGCTTCAACGTGTACGACGCGGCGCCGGTCGACTTCTCCGCCGTCTTCCCCAACGCGTTCGGGCCCGGTCAGACGTACGGCATCGCGGGGACGAACGACCGCGAAGCGGTGCTGAACCTGCACTACGCGATCCCGCACGGCGACTTGCGGGACGACGTGCAGGCGCTGTATGTGTCGAGCGACATCTTCACCCACTACTACGGCAGCCTCAACGATCAGGGCGGGCCGTTCTCGCCCGGCGTGCAGCAGGCGACGGGGAGCTATCCGAGTGCGGCGCAGGCCACCTGGCACGACGGTTACGTGTACAACGGGCCGATCTACGGGGCGCCCAACGCCGCGTTCGTGCAGCCGTACTATTTCATGTCGTCGCCCACGGGCCGCCCGCTAGGCGGGCCGCTGTCGAACTCGGCGCAGGACTCCAACGACAACGGGGTCGGCATCGTGAAGTTTCAGTACCAGCACGCGTTCGACCCGAAGTCGTACCTGCGGCTGTACGGCTATACGATGTACTCCAACTGGTTCATCACCGGGCTTTCCAACCAGAACTTCACGGGGTTCTTCGGCGGCGAGCTCAACGACTACGAGCTGCCCTCGCACACGCACGGCTTCAACCTGCAGTACGCCAACCAGCTCTCCGACAAGCACCTGCTCACGGTCTCGGGTTCCGTCACGACCGCGAAGCTGGTGCGCCGTTACAGCTATGGGTTCCCCGGCAACTCCACGGGCATGGCTGCGACGACACTGGTCGATGCGAGCGGACGGTGCTACGACGCGACCGGTGTGGTCGCCGACTGCTTCTCCGGCGCGAACCACGGCAACCTCGCGGGCGGCGGCGCGAACCTGATCCCGTATCCCGCGGTCGGCGGCGCGCTCGCGGCGGGCGCGCAATGGCGCGTCACCGAGACCGGCAACAACGGCCGCTACAACACGGTGTCCCCAACGTTCACGGCGATCTCGCTGAGCGACCAATGGCGGCCCAACGACAAGCTGACGTTCAACGCAGGCGTCCGCGTCGAGCACTATGACGACAAACTCGAAACGGAAAGCTTCGACGCGGCGCGCGCGTTCTGGTTCAACGCCTACAACGACCAGTATTGCTTCCGGCCCGGTTCGTCGAACACGGTGAACCTCGGGCCCGGCGGCGCGAACGCCGCCAGCTGCGCGGCGATCGCGCCCGGCTACCGGCCCGCGAACCTGGCGTTCACGAACGGCAGCTCGATCGGCGCGACGGTGTTCCAGCCGCGGCTCGGCTTCACGTACGCGATCAACCCCGACACGGTGATCCGCGGCTCGTACGGCGTGTACGCGCGCGCCGTTGACACGTCGTGGCTGCAATACGACACGATCGATCGCAACCTGGCGTCGTTCATCGGCAACACGTTCCTGCCGACCGGGTACAACACGCCGATCCACGGCTTGCGCCCCGACGTCTCGAACAACTACGACCTCTCGCTCGAGAAACACGTCCCGGGCACGCAGATCAGCTACAAGTTCACGCCGTTCTACCGGAGCACGCGCGACCAGCTGCAGCCGGTGCCCATCGGCGTCGGCGGCGTGGTGTCGGGGTTCAACGTCGGCCATCAGACGTCGTCGGGTGTCGAGCTCGCCCTGCGCGCCGGCGATCCGGCGCGCAACGGCCTGAGCGCGCAGCTCGCGTACACGTACACGCACAGCCGCATCCGCTACGGCCCGCTGCCGAGCGGGCTGACGGTGATCGACGGCGTGAACCAGTACATCCAAGAGTACAACTCGTACACGTCGGCGTGCGCCGCGCCGACGGCGAACAACGCGAAGCTGTGCGGCGGCGTCTACAACGGCACGCCGACGAATTCGTCGGGCGCGGTGACCGTGACGAACCCGTACTACACCGCCGCGCCGCAGCCGCTGCTCGATCCGACCGGCTCGTACACCACCTACGGCCAAATCCCGCAGCCGTTCACCGGCGAGAACGGCTACGAGACGCCGCACGTCGCGTCGCTCGTCATGACGTGGAAGCACGATCGGTTCTCGATCTCGCCGTCGTTCACGTTCTCCAGCGGCGCGTTCTACGGCTCGCCGCTGAGCACGCCCGGCTACATCCCGAGCTGCGCCGCGACGGCGCCGACCGGCACCGACCCGACCGCGGCCGCGCCGTACTCGTGCGGCGGCTCGTCGATCACCAGCGGCTTGTCGTACCTGATGATCCCCGACCAGTTCACCGGCAAGTTCGACAACCTCGGCGCGTTCCGGCAGCCGTCACGCCTGACGGTGAACCTGCAGACGTCGTACGACGTGAGCCGCCGCGTGCGCGCAACGCTGACGATGACCGGCTTGGTGGACCGCTGCTTCCAGCGCGGCTACCCGTGGGACGACAACAACATCTGCGTCTATTCGCAGCTCCCGTCGGGCGGCGCAGGCCTCGGCCCCAGCGGCAACTTCGTCCCGCTCGCCGCGACGCCGATCCAGCTGAAGTACCCGTACGGCGTGTTCAGCAACAACCTCAACACGGGCTTCCTCGGCACGAAGATCCCGTTCCAAGCCACGCTGAACTTCAGCGTTCAGCTCTGATCTCCATCATCAACGTTCACCGGCAATCAAAGAATCCACCTAGGTGCTTTGACGTAGCGCTATCGTGGTGATATAATCACGAGGCAGGGCTAGCGCGCCGTAGGGCGATTGCGGCCCTGCTTCTTTTTCGTCATGTGCCCTTACGAAGCTGATACCACACTCGGCCTAAACGGCTTGAAATGACACCGCCTTCTTAGCATACCTGCCCTGACGGTGATCCAGTCCGCCGGCTACGTGCTGATGCAGGCGGCGAACGTGGCCGGGTCCACGTTCCCGCCGCTGATGACGACGCCGACGCGTGCGCCTTGTACGTCGACCTTTCCGTGCAAGAGCGCGGCGAGGGCCGATGCGCCGCTTGGCTCGATGACGAGCTTGAGGCGTTCGAAGGCGAAGCGCATCGCCGCGCGGATCTCGTCGTCGCTCACCGTGACGACGCCCGCTGCGAGCGCGCGCACGATCGGCCACGTCAGCGCGCCGGGGCTTTGCGTTTGCTGGCCGTCGGCGATCGTTTTCGGGACGGGGATCGACACGATGCGCTCTTCGCGCCACGAGCGCACCCAGTCGTCGCCGGCTTCCGGCTCCACGCCGTAGACGCGCGCGCCGGGCGACAGCGCCGTCGCCGCGAGCGCGCTGCCCGCGAGCAGTCCGCCGCCGCCCAGCGGCACGAGCAGCACGTCGAGCCGGCCCGCGTCTTCGATGAGCTCCAGCGCGGCGGTGCCTTGGCCCGCGATGATCGCGGGATCGTCGTACGGCGGCACAAGCGTCGCGCCGCGTTCCGCAGCGATCGACGCGGCGAGTTCCGCGCGGTTCATCCGCTCGCGGTCGTATGTCACGACCTCGGCGCCGTAACCGCGCGTCGCAGCGAGCTTCGCCGCGGGTGCGTCGGACGGCATCACGATCGTCGCCGGAACGCCGAGCAGTTTTGCCGCCAGCGCGACGCCTTGCGCGTGGTTTCCGCTGGAGAACGCCACCACGCCGCCGCGCCTGCGCTCGCCCTCGAGCTGCGCGATCGCGTTGTACGCGCCGCGGATCTTGAACGCGCCGATGCGCTGCAGGTTCTCGGCCTTGCAGTACACGTGCGCGCCCGTGTGCGCGTCGAGCGTCGCCGACGTCACCACCGGCGTGCGGTGCGTGATGCCGCGCAGCCGGTCCGCGGCGGCGCGCACGTCGTCGAACGACGCCGCGAACGACGTCTGGATCACTGCGCCGGTGTAAGCCGGTAGTCGAAGTGGAACACCTTGTCGGTCGGGTCGAACTGCATGATCTCGTGCGCGGCGCCCTTGTCGAACGTTACGTCAAACTCGTGTACGCGCGGCGTCTTGCTGGTGGTCGCGACTTCATGCACGCGCCGGATCTTGCCCAGCGGGGACAGCACGTCCGCAGCGTGCCCGAGCCGGCCGCGGCCCATGTCCGCGGCGGTCTCCGGATTCTCCAGCTTCGCCACGGCGTTGTAGTCATTGTTCTGCACGGCCGCGGTGAGGTCGCGCGCGATCCGCTCGTAATGGTTCTCGCGGCCGGAGCACGCGCGCACCAGCAGCACGAGCACGATCACGAAGACCGCGAGGATGACGATCTGATTTCGGCGTCCGTCCATTACCGGCGCGGTGGTGCCGGCGGTGCGCTGCGGCGCCGGTCCGGGGGTGACGTTCTTCATCACGCCGGCACCTCGCGCGCGAGGTCGCGCGCGCCGAACGGCTCGAACGCCAGCCCCGGGTTCCACTGCTGCACCAGATTGATGCTCCACTCGCTCTCGAACAGGGCGAGCACGTTGCCGTCCCAGTCCTCGACGAGGCGCGCGCTCGAGCCGAGGGTCGCCGTCGCGGGGTCGGCTTGGGCCGAGCCGTTTGCGGGGCGCACGCGGCGCGCCGTGGTGTACGGCAGCGTTTGGAAGACCGTTTTCACGTTGTACTCCGACTCCAAGCGGTATTTGACGACTTCGAACTGGAGCGCGCCCACCGCGGCGAGGATCGGCTCGCTCCGGACTTCGCCGTAGGGATGGAACACCTGGATCGCTCCCTCCTCGCAAAGCTGCGCGATCCCTTTCTGAAACGACTTGTAGCTCGCGGTGTCGGTACTGCGCACCAGCGAGAAATGTTCCGGCTCGAAGGCGGGGATGGGGTCGAACGCGGTCGCGTCGCCGTCCGCCAGCGTGTCGCCGATCGCGAACACGCCGGGATTCGCAAGGCCGACCACGTCGCCCGCGAACGCGACGTCGACCGACTCGCGGTCCGATGCGAACAGCTTCATGGCGCGCGTCAGCCGCACGTCTTTGCCGGTGCGCACGTTGCGCACCGTCATGTCGCGCTCGAACTTGCCGCTGCACACGCGCAAAAACGCGATGCGGTCGCGGTGGCGCGGATCCATGTTCGCCTGGATCTTGAACACGAACCCGGAGAAACGGTCGTCGGTCGGTTCCACGCGGTGGTTGTCGGAGTCGATGCGCGCGGCGGGCGGCGGGCCCATGCGCACGAACGCGTCCAAGAACAACTCCACGCCGAAATTGGTCACCGCGCTGCCGAAGAACACCGGCGTGACGTCGCCGCGCAGCATCGCGTCGTACTCGAAGCCCGCGCCCGCGCCTTCGAGCAGTTCGAGCTGATCGAGGAACTCGCGATAGGTGCGCTCGTCGACCAGCGCCGCGATGGCGGGATCGGTCGGCGCCGACGCCTTCACCGGCGCGCGCTTGGCGCCGTGCTGCGTGCGCTCGAACGTGTGCACCTCGCGCGACTCGCGGTCGTACACGCCGCGAAACGTCTCGCCGTTGCCCAGCGGCCAGTTCATCGGGTACGCGCCGATGCCGAGCACGTTTTCGAGCTCGTCCAGCAGTTCGAGCGGGTCGCGCGACGGCCGGTCCATCTTGTTGACGAACGTGAACAGCGGAATGCGCCGCGCGCGGCAGATCGCGAACAGCTTGCGCGTCTGCGGCTCGACGCCTTTGGCGGCGTCGATCAGCATCACGGCGGCGTCGGCCGCGAGCAGCGTGCGGTAGGTGTCTTCACCGAAGTCTTGGTGGCCCGGCGTGTCGAGCAGGTTCATCGTGTGGCCGTGGTACGGAAACTGCAGCACCGTCGACGTGATCGAGATGCCGCGCTCGCGCTCGAGCTCCATCCAGTCCGAAGTCGCCGCCCGCGCGCGGCGGCGCGCCGCCACCTGGCCGGCCGTGACGATCGCTCCGCCGTACAGCAGCAGCTTCTCGGTGAGCGTCGTCTTGCCGGCGTCGGGGTGCGAGATGATCGCGAACGTGCGCCGTTTGGCGACTTCCTCGCGGATTTCCATGACCCGGGACGGTTCGCCGCGGCTGCTCGAATCCGCTTCAGTAGACGCGGACCTCGGTGCGGCCCGCGTGCTCGTAGACCAGCGTGAGGCCCTGCGGACCGTGGTACAGGCGGGCCTCCGGCGGGACGCGCAGGCGGTCGCCGCCGCGGTAGACCCAGACGTCGTGCGCGCGCACGAGCACCGTGCAGTTCGCGCGGTGCAGCGCCATGCCGGGCGCGATGCGCAGCGCGGCTTGCGGCACGTCGTCGCGCATCAGCGGCGACGGCCCCTCCTTCCACGACTGCTGCACGAAGCACGCGGGCAGCGCGCTCAGCACCCACCCACCTTGACCCAGAAAGAACGGCGCCGGCGTCGCGACGAACCCTTCGTTCGAATTTCCGTGCGCGGCGGACGGCGGGCCGGTGGCGTCCACGTGCATCTTCCAGCCCTGCACGGCGAACCGGTGCGCGAACACGACGCTTCCGAACGCGATCACGATCGCGGCGGCGATGACGTAATACCGCACCATCGCACGCGAGATTATGCTGCCGGTTCCTCCGCGGCGGCGCCGGGCGGCGCGAGCTGCAGCCGCGCGCGGCCGATGCGCGCGTCCGCCATGCCGTAATAGATCTCGTACGACCGGTCGCCCAGCTCGCACAGCGCGGTGGGAAACACCACGTTGTTCACGATGCCGTGCGTCTCGTCCACGCCTTCGGGAACCATCACGGCCGTCTGCGAGCGATAGCGCACGATGTGCGGCCGCTCGGCGTCGTGCACGACGAATCCGGCGCTGTACTGCATGACGTACTTGTTCTCGCTGACTTCGATGGCCTCGACGCCGTGGAAGAGCGAGAACCAGCCCTCCGCGATGCGCACGGGCGGCGTGCCGGCACCCGTTTTGATACGGCACCACGGCGCGTTCGGTTCGAGCACGATCGCGCTCTCGCGCACGTCGAGCAGCGCGCGGATATCCGCCAGCGCCGCCTCGAGCGGAACGTACCCGATGCGCGTCGACTCGCGCTCGTGCGGCGGCAGATCGAGCAGCGTCGGGACCGCGGCTTTGCCGTCGAGCAGCGACAGCCGAAGCATCGGGCGGTGGTAGAGCGCCAGCGAACGCACGCCGGCCGGCGAGATGACGGGCTCGGGAAAGAACACGCCGTCCTTGTCGTCGCCCTGGTGGAGGCCGGGCGCGAAACGCATCAGCCCCAGCCGCTCCCAGCGGTAGCCGTCCTGCGACAGCGCGACCGCGATGCGCGGGCCGTCGGGTCCGAAGGCGGTGTACGCCATGACGTAGCGGTCGAGCGCGGGGACGAACGTGACGCGCGGGTCCTCGCAGCCCATCCCGCCCGGCGCGGTGCGCATCTCGTACGCGGCCTGCGGCTCCAGCGCGAAGCCGAGCCGTTCGAAGCGCATGTCGTCGCCGGCGCGGGTCCCGCGCGCCAGCCCGACGCGCGAGACGTTGCCCCGCGCGACGGCGCGCGGGTAGAGCAGCCACGTGCCGTCCCGGTCCGGCGCTCCGCCGGGGTTGAGGACGCCTTCGACTTCGTTCGGGGATCCGTCAGGGCTCAAGACCACCCCGAGCCGGGTGATCGTGGCCGCGAAGCGCGCGAGCGCGTCGACCGAGGTCATCTCGAAGCCAAGCCTACCACCAGCTCGTGCGGCGTAATCCTCGCGCGAGCGGCCAGCGCGTCGACGTCGTCGTCGCCGCCGATCAGCACCCGCACGTCGATCCCCGCGCGGACGGCGCGCGACGTGTACTGCATCCCCACCGAGAGAATATCGACACCGTCCGCCAGATTCATCGGAAAACCATCGCCGTAACCGCAACGTAACACGGCGACGGAGAGATCGGGCTCGATCGCCGTGTCGCCGTAGCCCGCCCAACCGGCCTCACCGGGGGCGAAGCGCCGCACGACCGGCGCCGTCACCCGTAATGCGCAGCGGTTGTCGACCGACGCGCCCAGCCGCGCGCCGAACAGGCCGATCCCCACGCGCAGCCGGTCGAACGCGAGCCCGCGGCGCGCCGCTGCCGTCCCCGCAACGTCGAGCCCGGCCACCGGCACCCCGGCCGACTCGAAGGCCCGCCGCGCGGCCATGAAGCCGTTCAGCGTCGCGTCGGCGCGCGCGGTCGAGGTCACGTGCGTCCAGAGCTCCACCGCGATTCCCGTGCCGGCCAGCGCTTGCGCGAACTCCGCCGCGTCCGCGGGCCGGATGGACCCCCAGCCCGTCGCGTCGAGGATACCGACGCGGACGGTGAGCCCGCCGCGCGCGGCCGCGACGGCGGCCGCTTCGGCGAGCGCGGCGCGGCTGGAGACGTTCGGAATCCCGCCGAGCGCGAGCACGCGCGCCAGCCGGCCCGGCGCGGCGTCGAGCAGCAGCCGGACGGGCTTGTCCGTGGCGGGGCGCAGCGCCGCGAGCTCGTCGTCGTCCGCGACGACGTACGACTCGACGACCGCGTCCAGCTCGCGCGCGAGCCGCCGCGCGCCCCAGCCGTAGCCGTCGTTCTTGACCACCGCGGCGACCGGCGCTCCCAGCGCCGCGAACGCGGCCACGTTGGCGCGGAGCGCGGCGCCGTCGAGCGTGATGTCGGGACGCACTCAGCGCAGCGTGGTCGAGGCGATCGCCTCGCCCGACGGCGACACGACCTCGACCCGCGAGCCGGCGCGATAGGCGATGTTCGGGACGAACCAGGCGGTGTAGGTCCGGTACTCCTTGGGAGCGGGCTCGCCGCCGTCGAGCGGCGCCCGCTCGAACGCGACGACGCGGATGCGGTCGGTGTTGGGCCGGATCGCTTCGATGATCTGGCTCCAGCCGGTCTCCTTGTGCGGCCCCATCAGCAGCACCACGACGAACTCGTGGCGGAAGTCGGGCTGGAGCGCGACGCCGATCGCTTCGAGCGCGCGCCGGTCGCGAATGACGACGACCTCTCGCGGGCCCACGACCGGGGTCGTCCCGGAGCGAACCGTGTTGACCCGCACCTCGCGGCAGCCGGCGAGGACGACGGCCATCAGGAGGGCGGCGAGGACGCGCCGCATCGGCGTCGGTCGTTCGACGGCCCGCTCCGCGGATACCCTGCACGGCGGCCTCGGCTCCGAGGAGAGATCGTCCTGGCGACGGAAGTCGCATCGTCCTCATGTTGATGCTCCTGCCGATCGTCGCGGCGCTCGTCGCGACCGATCCCGCCCCCGCGGCGAGCAGTGCGCCGCGCCCCACGCCGCTCACGGAGATCGGCCGCGTCCGAGCGCTCCCGGCGTGCGTGCCGATCGTCGCGCACGCCAACGGAGCGATCACGCAGGCGCTCGACAACGATCGCACGCTCGCGGTCTTGACGACCAACGTGCACAACACGAACTTCGACAAGCTGAACTTCATGCAGCGGCGCAACGCGATCAACGCGCTGATGAAACAAGCCGAAGCGATGCGCGTCGCGTCGTCGGCGGGCGACGTCGAGATCAAGAAGCTGCGCGAGTACGCCGTGAACTCGCCCGATCCCCAGCGCAAGGAAGAGCTCAAGGCGTTCACCGACGCGCTGGGCGGCGCGCTCTACCGCCAGAAGAAAGCCGCCGTGGAGTTCATGCGCGACGTCACCATCATGCAGGGGCGCGAGGACGCCTCCGAAGCGCGCGGCATCATGCACGCGGACAATCCCGTGCCGCCGTTCGCCGCCGCGCAATCGATGGCGAACACCCCGCCGATCCTGCCCGGCACCCCCGACAGCTACAACAAGCAGTTCAAGGGCATCGGCGATGTGCTCGACGACCTCGCCAAAGGCATTCAGCTGGACGAAGGGCTCGCCGCCGATCACAGCATCGCGGCGACGTCCGGCTGTTGACGACGTAAGCGTTTCACGTCGCCATGCTGTTGTTTCTGCCGATCATCGTCGCGCTCGCGGCCGATCCCGCGCCCGCAGCCGGCACGCCCGCGGCCACGAGCGCGTCGCCACCGACGCCGCTCACCGAGATCGGGCGCGTGCGTGCGCTGCCGGCGTGCGTGCCGATCGTCGCGCACGCGAACGGTGCGATCACCGAAGCGCTGGACAACGACCGCACCCTCGCGATCATCGCGACCAACGTCCGCAACACGAACTTCGATGCGATGAACGTGCTGCAGCGCCGCAACGCGATGGAAGCCATCCTCCGGCGCGCCGAAGCGATCGGCAAAGCCGCGGTGGCCGGTGACGCCGAGGTGAAGCGGCTGCGCGAGTACGCGGTGAACTCGCCGGACCCCAAGCGCAAGGAAGAGCTCAAGACGTTCGCCGACGCGCTCGGCGGCGCGATCTACCGCCAGAAGAAAGCGGCGGTCGAGGTTCAGCGCGACATCGCGATCCTGCGCGGTCGCGAAGCAGCGGCCGACGCGAAAGAGAACATTCGCGGCGAAGAGACCGACTCGTCCATCTTGCGCCGCAACGGCCTATCGACGCCGCGCCCGCTGCACGCGGACCCGACGCCGGATCCCACCTACAACAAGCACTTCGTGTTCCTCGGCGACAAGCTCGACGAGCTCAACCAGGGAATCCTGCGCGATGAAGGGATCGCCGCGGACCACAGCATCGCAGCCACCTCCGGCTGCTGACGATGCGAAGCGCTACGCGCTTTCGAGAAAGATCTTGCGCGCGACGCGGTACACCAGATACGCGAGCGCCGAAAAGATCACGATCACGACCGCGAGATCGGCGAGGCCGCTGAAGCCCGCGACGCTGTTGCCGCACAGCGCGACGAACCCGTTCGAGAGCCAGAGGTTGAGCCGCGCGAGCGGATTGCTCGCCGCGCCGTTGCGCGCGTCGATGTCGGCGAGCAGGCCGTCGGGCAGCCAGTCGTTGCCCGTGTTCATCGCGGCAATCCGGCCCCGGCGGTCGATGGAGACGGTGTTCTCCGCGTGGATGATCCCGACCGAAGGATCGGGGAACGCCGTGATGCCGAGCTGCGCCGCGAAGTTCAGCGTCGGTTCCGCGTCGCCGACGACGAGGCTCCAGCGCTTGGGATCGGCGCGAAACGCTTGCGCGTAGCGCGCGAGCACGGGCGGACGGTCGAACGCGGGATCGAGCGTCACTTCCACGAGGTGCATATTGCGTTTGCCGGCGAGCTCCTGGAGCCGCGCGAACTTCGCGCTGATCAGCGGGCACATGCGCGCGTCGGCGCAGCGCGTGTAGATGAACGACAGCACGACGTCCTGACCGCGCAGCTGCGAGAACCGGAACGGTTTGCCTGTCTGGTCGACGAACGGCGTGTCGGGTACGACGTCTCCGAGGTGCAGGGGCGTGACGCGGCGCAGCGGCGACGTGTCGGTGGTCAGCGACTGCGCGCTGGTGCTGCTGACGTTGGACAGCGTCCAAGGCTCGGTCTTGGTGTCGACGTCGGCGTCGATCGTGGCGCCGGCTTGCAGTTGCGCGGCCCGCTGGCGGGGAACGATCCGAAACGGCATCGTCATCGCGGGCATCGCGCCGAACGCGTCGTGACGCACGATCGCCTGCCCGGTCTTCGGCGTCACGGCGAGCACGACGCCGTGCAGGCGCGTCGCCGCACTCGCGAACCCAGGAACCAGCACCAGCAGCATGATCGATACCACGAAGATCATCCACGGCATGCGGCCCAGCCGGCTCACCGCCGAGGAGCGTGCCAAGACGCTCATCCGCCGGCCGTGGACGCGCGCGGAGCGCCGCATCGTGCTCACGGGATTCCTCGGACGGCTCAGCATCGCGGTCGAACCGCTGCTGTGCGGCATGGTCTTCGCGGCAATCACGGTAGGCGTGTTCTTCGCTCCTCAGATCTCACGGGGCAAGGTCGCCCCCGACATCGTGGTCATCGCGCCCGTGTTCGCGTTCGGCGTGGTCGCGTGCGCGGTGTGGGCGCTGTGGGTGCTGCTTGCGCCGGCGCGCGCGCTGGCCCATACGCTTCGACCGATCTACCTGGTGGACGGTTACATTCGCTATCGCCGCCGCGACGCGCGCTCCGCGGACGACACGAACGGCTACGTCGCGGTCCTGACCGAGGACAAGACGATCGCGTGCGAGTGGCCGACGCTCGGCGAGGTCGAGCTTCCCGACCAGATGCGCCCGGCACTGTGCGAGTTCAGCGAGTACGGCGGCGTTCACCACATCGACGGCCGACCCACCGGCGTCCTCCCGGCCCGCATGCCGGCGTTCGGCGTCGGCATGCACGGCCGCAAGGAAGAAATCGCTTAAACTTCCGTCTTCGGAGCTCGGGCGAAGCCCGAGCGAGGGGTTCGTCACGAGCTCCGCCGAGTGACGAACCCTAGAGTTTGAGGTTCAGCGTGTTCGCGGACGGCCACATGTGGCCGTAGCCGGACACCGACAGCACCAGCGCGGCGATGATGAAGATCAGGACCACGCCCGCGATTCCGGCGTAGGTCACGATGGGCGGGACGCCGCTGGAGATGGGGACGCCGCGTTCGTCTTCGATGTCGTACATCAGGCAGCTCCTCCGGGTGCGGTGTGCGGCAGCACGCCGAAACACGCGAGAACGACGAGGATGCAGCCGAAGGCCATCAGCCCGAGCAGCACCTTGGTGACGTGATCGTCGAGCCCCGTCTTGTGCCACTCGCCGCGCAACCCGATCACGGCAAACGAGAACACGACGAGCGCCCCGACGAAGGCGACGATCTTTTCGATGTTACCAAGACTTTCCATCGCGCCTCACCACAAGTAGAACAGGAAGAAGAGCACGACCCAGATCACGTCGACGAAGTGCCAGTAGAGCGTTCCGGCGGTGAGGCCGAAGAAGCGCTGCTGGGTGTAGACGCCGCGCGTGGTCTGGATCCACAGCGCGATGAGGAAGCCCACGCCGACCGCGACGTGCAGCCCGTGCATTCCGGTCAGCGTGAAGAACGAGGCGCCGAACGTGTTGCCGCTCCAGCCGCCGATCTGCGCGTGCGCGTACTCGTAGGCCTGGCCCCCGAGAAAGCCGACGCCGAGCAGGATCGTAAGGAACATGAACAGGTTGAAGCGGCCGCGGTTGGCGTGCTTCCAGTGCTCCAGCGCCCAGTGCATCGTGACGCCGGATCCGAACAGCACCACCGAGTTGAACGCCGCGAACGCGGTGTCCAGCCGCGGCAGCGGGTTGCCGTTGGGGCCCGGCGGCGGCCACGACGGGATCGAGTTGCGCAGGTAGATGTACGCAAAGATATACGACGAGAACAGCACGACGTCGGCGCCGAGGAAGAGGACGAACCCCATGAGGCGCATGTCGCGCGTCTCATTGTAGATGATGTCGTCGTGACCGTCGTGCCCGTGGTCATCGCCGTGTCCGACCGCGTGGCCGGGAGCGACGCTTACTGCCATGAAGTTCGCCGTCTCCTAATGCGTGGGGACCGGGTGCGAGGAGTGCGTCGGCGTCGCTTCGGTCGCGCCGGGCGCGGCGTCGAGGCCGAGGTACGGGAGCGGGTTGCCGAAGTCGTACGGCGCCGCCAGCACCGCCGGGATCTTCTTGAAGTTGTAGTACGGCGCGGGCGACGACACCATCCACTCGAGCGTGCGCGCGCCCCACGGGTTGGGACCGGCTTTCTTGCCGTTGCGCAAGCTGTCGATGAGGATGTAGATGAACAGCAGCGCGCCGGCGGCCATGACGTACGACGCGATGGACGCGAACTGGTTCCAGAACTGGAACTGCGGGTCGTACGTCGCCACGCGGCGCGGCATGCCCATGAGCCCCAGCCAGTGCATCGGCGTGAACGTCGCATTGAAGCCGATGAACGTCAGCCAGAACTGCAGCATGCCGAGCTTCTCGTTGTACATGCGCCCGGTCATCTTGGGCCACCAGTAGTAGAGGCCGGCGAACAGCGACATGATCGAGCCGCCGTAGAGCACGTAGTGGAAGTGGGCGACCACGAAGTACGTGCCGTGCTCGTGATAATCGAGCGGCACCGCGGCGAGGAAGAAGCCCGTGATGCCGCCGTACGTGAACGTGATCAAGAAGCCGGTGGCGTACAAGGCCGGCGTCTTCCAGTTGATCGCCCCGCCCCAGAGCGTCGCCATCCACGAGAAGATCTTGATGCCGGTCGGGATCGCGATGACCATCGTGATGATCATGAACGGGAGCTGCAGCCACGGCGCCATGCCGGAGGTGAACATGTGGTGCGCCCACACCGAGAAGCTCAAGAGCGCGATCGCGACCGAGCTGAACGCGATCATCTTGTAGCCGAAGATCGGCTTGCGCGCGAAGGTCGGCAGCACTTCGGAGATGATCCCGAAGCCGGGGATGATCATGATGTAGACGGCCGGGTGCGAGTAGAACCAGAACATGTGCTGCCACAGCACGGGCGAACCGCCGCGCTTGGGATCGTAGAACGGGACGCCGAAGACGCGCTCGATGAACAGCGCGGCCAGCGCGGCGCCCAGCGCCGTCGTGGCGATGAACGAGAGCGGCGCGGTCGCGAACTGGGCCCACACGAACAGCGGCATGCGGGTGAACGTCATGCCCGGCGCGCGCATCTTGAAGATGGTGACCAGGAAATTGATGCCGGTCATCGTCGAGCTGATGCCGATGAGGAAGACGGCGACGCACCAGAGGTTGGTGCCCGGCGGGCCGAGCAGCGAAATGGGCGGATACTCGGTCCAGCCGGCGTCAGGCGCTCCGACCAGGAACGAGCTGAACAAGATCACGCCGGCCACCGGGAAGATCCAGAACGCGACGAGGTTCAGCCACGGGAACGCGACGTCGCGCGCGCCGATCTGCATCGGCATGACGAAGTTGCCGAACGCGCCCGTGAGCAGCGGGATCACCACGAACCACACCATCGACGAGCCGTGCATCGAGTAGATCGAGTTGTACGTCGCCGGGCTGACGATCAAGCCGTTGGGCGAGAGCAGCTGCGTGCGGATGAGCTCGGCCATGAAGCCCGAGATCGCGAAGAAGATCGCGCCGGTGATCATGTACTGGATCCCGATCACCTTGGCATCGATCGAGAAGATGTACTTCCGGATGAAGCTCGTCGGCTCGGGGTGGATGTGGTCGAGAACCGCGTGGTACGGTCCGGTCGGCACGCCGGGCGCGATGGTCGCCATGTACGATATGCTCCGTTACTTCTTCGAGAGGCTCACGAGGTAGGCGACCAGGTTCGCGATGTCGCTGTTCGAGAGCTGGTTCACCTGCGCGCTGGGCATCACGCCCATGTCGCCCTGGTAGCCGTTGTGAATGATCGCCGCGACGTTCTGCGGGGTCGCGTCGCTGCCGTTGACGAGCTTGGGATGCGCGGAATCGCTGAAGATCTTGCCGAGCCCCGGACCGACCTGCTTCTGCTCGAACGGTCCGGTCGAATGGCACGCGCTGCACTTCTGTCCGAACAGCGCCTGGCCGGCATCGGCTTTGCCCGCGGTCAGCGCGATCGCCGCACCGGCGGCCGAACCGCCGCCGCCGGATCCCGATGCGCCTCCGCCGCCCTGCTGCGCGAACCATTTCGCGAAGTCTTGCTGGCTCTCGAGCACCGCTTTGGCGTACATCTTGCTGTGCAGCACGCCGCAGAACTCGGTGCAGACGATGCGGTACGTGCCCGCGCGCGTGGGCGTCACGCGGATGGTCGTGATCAGGCCGGGCACC
>CAVRRP010000038.1:0-256100 GCA_963723635.1 Vulcanimicrobiota bacterium
TCTCAGTTATCGTGCGGCGGATGACATGGCCCCGGTCGCGTACCACGACTGTCGCTGGGGTACGACGCCGCGCCGCTGGCGAAGGTCGAAGAACGGTCCTTGATACCCGAAAAAGTCACCCGCATGGGCACATAGGTTGGCTAGCCGCAACGGTCCTCCCTCGGCCGGATGGCGTCGGCAAACCTAATCGTTGCTAAACGTGCAAATAGCGCCGCCGCAGGTCCTCGTCGGACCGGACCTGCTCCGGTGTGCCTTCGAACTTCACTTCGCCCTGGTCGATGATGTAGCACCTGTCCGCCACGGCTAGCGCTGAGTACAGGTTCTGCTCCACCAGCAGCGTCGTGATGCCCGCCGCCTTGATCTCGCGGATCACGTTTTCCACCTCGCGGACGATCAGGGGGGCCAGACCTTCCGTGGGCTCGTCCAGCATGAGCACTTTCACGTCTTGCAGCAAGGCTCGGGCGATCGCGAGCATCTGTTTCTCGCCGCCGCTGATCTCGTCGCCCTTGTGGGTCAGGCGCTCGCGCAGGCGGGGGAATTTCTCGTAGACGTGCTCCAGCGTCCAGCCCGGCTTGCGTGCGGTCACCTGCGCGATCTTCAGGTTTTCCGCCACCGTGAGGTTGTTGAAGATCCGGCGCTCTTCGGGCACCAAGGAGACGCCCTTGCGCGCGATCGTCATCATGTCGCGGCCGACGAGCTCCTCGCCGTCGAGGGTCACGCTGCCGGTGCGCGGCTTTTGCCAGCCGACGATGCTCTTGAGCGTCGTCGTCTTGCCCACGCCGTTGCGGCCCAGCAATGCGACGGTCTCGCCTGCGCCGATGTGCAGCGAGACGTCACGCAGCACGTGGCTGTCACCGTAGTAGGTGTTGATCGCGTCGACGCGAAGGCGCGCTTGCGTCACGGGGGCGGGCGCCGGTGCGGGCGTCGTCGTATCCGAAGCGCTCATCAGTGCGCGAGCTCCGCTTCGGAGTGGCCGCCGAGGTACGCTTCCTGCACGAGCTGATTGTCGCGGATCTCCGCCGGCGTGCCCGTTGCGAGAACCGTCCCTTGGTGCAGCACAGTGATCGAGTCCGAGATCCCCATGACCATCTCCATGTCGTGCTCGATCACCAGCACCGTCATCTCGGTGGAGAGCTTGCGGATGAGCGCTTCGGTCTTGCGCGCCTCGTCCTTCGACATGCCGGCGACGGGCTCGTCGAGCAGCAGGATCTGCGGCTGCGTCGCAAGCGCGATCGCGATGTCGAGGCGCTTCTTGTCGCCGTGCGAGAGGTCGCCCGCGCGCACGTCGGCGACGCCCAGCAGGTCGAGTCTTCCCATCGCGCGGTCGGCGAGCGCGTCGACGTCGTCCAGCCGCGCCGAGCGGCGAAACACCTGCAGCCGGAACGATCCTTGCACCCGCGCGAGGGCGGCGAGCCGGCAGTTCTGCCGCACCGTTTGATCGGGATACAGGCTTGCGGTTTGAAACGCTTTCGCGATGCCAAGGTGCACGCGCGCGGTGCCACTGACGCGGCTGACGTCGCGGCCCTTGTAGTTGATCGTCCCCGACGACGGCGACATCGTGCCGGACAGCAGGTTGAAGAACGTCGTCTTTCCGGCGCCGTTCGGGCCGATCACCGCGCGCAGTTCGCCGGGGTCGACGCGAAAGTCAACGTCGCTGTTGGCGGCGAAGTGCCCGAACAGCTTGCCGAGCTTGAACGTCTCGATGATGCTCATCGGCGCGCTGCGCCGGCCCTCGCCGGTGGGCTTGAGTAGGGCGTCGGGCTCCTCGTTCGACGGGCGCAGCGACCGCACGAAGATGGCGCGCGGGTTCTTGTCGCGCTGCTGCTTGAGGACCGTCGAGAGCCCGCGCGGCAAGAACACGATCACGCCGACGAAGATCAGCCCCTCGATCAATCGCCAGGCGGGCGTCTTCGCCGACAACACGTTCTCGAGGAACATGATGACGGCCGTGCCGGCGACAGGCCCGAACAGCGTCGACACGCCACCGACCACGGTGTAGATCACGAACGAGCCGCTGCGGTCGATGCCGACCGAGTCGATCGGGACGCTGCCGTCGAACAGCGCGCGCAGGGCGCCGGCAAAGCCCGTCAGCGCGCCGGAGATCGTGAACGCCGCGAGCCGGTACGCCGCAGCGTTGAAACCGATCAGCGTGCTGCGCTGCTCGTTCTCGCGGATCGCGCCGAGGATCTCGCCGAACTGCGAGCGCGTCAGCGTTCGGGCGAGCATGAGCACGAACAGCAGGCAGATTCCGGCGAACACGTACCACAGCCGCAGCTCGCTGAGATCTCCGAACGGCCCCAGTGCGAGGGACGGCAGCGGCGTCGTCAGGTCGATGTTCCACACGCCGAGCGGGAGCAGCGCGTTGGGCAGCGACTGCAGCCCGTCGTCGCCGTTAGTCCAGTCCTTCGCCTGCTCGACGATGAAGTACACCATCTGCGCGAACGCCAGCGTGAGCAGCGCGAAGTAGATGCCGTACAGCCGCACCGTCAGCGCGCCGACCAAGATCGCGAGCACGGCGGTCGCGAGCGTGGCGCCGATCACCGCGAGCCAGACGTTCGGATGCTGCGGCATCACGCGCAGCATGATGATCGCCGCGATGTAACCGCCGCCGCCGTAGAACATCGCGTGCCCGTACGAGAGGGTCCCGGCGTAGCCGAGCAGCAGGTTGAACCCGATCGAGGCGATGCTGACGATCGCGATCTGCGTCGCGAGCGTCGAGTATCCGCCGAACGGGTGCAGCAAGAACGGGAACAGGGCGATGCCGATCGCGCAGAGGGCCGCGAACCGCACGTCGGCCGCGAGCAGGTTGCCGCGGTTGATGACGACCGGCGCCGCCTCGGTGGGGGTGGACGTCATGACTGGCGGATGACCTCGCTCTCGCCGAGCAGTCCTTGCGGCCGGAAGAGCAGCACCAGCGCCATGCACAGATAGATCACGACGCTGGACGCAGGCGCGTAGGCGAGGTTCGTCAAGCTCTGCAGCTCGCCGATCAGCAGCCCGCCCAGGACCGCGCCCCAGAAGCTGCCGAGTCCGCCGACGACGACGACCACGAACGACGGTACGAGGAACGCGAAACCGGTCGGCGGATCGATGCCGTAGATCGGCGTCGCCGCGGCGCCGACGAGCCCCGCGATCGCCGCGCCCAGCGCGAAGACGATGGTGGAAGCCTGGCGGATGTTGCCGCCCAGCAACTGCACCATGACGCGGTCGCGAATCCCCGCCCGCACGATGAGCCCGTAGTTGGTCTTCTCGATGAAGAGCCAGACCAGCACTAGCATCAGGATCACGCCGCCGGCGAAGAGCAGCCGGTACGCGGGGTACGTGATCGGTCCGAGGGCGACCGAGCCTTGCAGCGCGACCGGCATCGCGTACTGCTGCGTCGTCGCGCCGAAGATCAGCCGCAACGACTCCTCGACCACCAGCGCGATCCCGAACGTCACCAGCAGCTGCGACGTCGGTTCCTTGTCGTAGAACGAGCGCAGCACGATCCGGTCCAGCAAGATCGCGAACAGGGCGACGGCGACCGGCGCGGCGATGAAGGCCCAGCCGATGCCGACGTGCTGCGCGATCACCAAGCCGACGTAGGCGCCGATCGCGTAGAACGCGCCGTGCGCGAAGTTGACGAGTCGCAGCGTACCGAAGATGATCGTCAGACCTACCGCGATCGCGATGTAGATCAGACCGAGGACGAGTCCGCCGAGCATTGCTTGGAAGAGCGCTTCCACGTGTCTCCTCGAAGGCAGATAAGGAAACGGGCCGGCGCGCCCGAAGGGCGCCGGCCCGCGTCGGATTCGACGGAGGTTCGGCCTACGCCGTTTCCATCTTGCAGGCGAGTCCCGCGAGCGGCGCCACGACCTTGTCGCCTTCGTGCACCTCGAGTACCTTGGCGTACTCGAACCCGCCGGGCCCGCGCTGGCTCTCCGGGATGCCTTCGAGCACCAGGCACGAGTTGACGCCCTGATGGTCCTCTTTGCGGTACCATTCCAGCTCCTTGGTGAACTGGAACTTCGTGCCTTCGAGAACGGCGATCACCTTCGCCGGATCGATCGAGCCCGCTTTCTCGACGGCCATCTTGTAGATGTAGATGTCCGCGTACGCGGTCTCCGCGCCGTTGGACGGCGGGAATCCGTAGCGCTTCTGGAACGCGTCGACGAACTTCTTTGCGCCTGGATATTTCGCCGCGTGGTACTTCCAGTAGAACGGCGCGGTCGACACGACGTTGTCGAAGTTGTCCTTGGTGCCTTTGGCCATGTACTCGTCGACGAGCGGCACGAGGATCTTGGTCGACTTCGTCAAGCCGAACTGCGCGGCTTGGTTGAGGCACGTCACCATGTCGGCGCCGAACTCGGTCAGCACCAGCACGTCGGGCTTCGCCGCCTGCGCCTGCTGAAGCATCGGCGAGAAATCCTTCGTGCCCGGGAACGGCGTCAGGACGTTCTTGATCGTCTTCGCGCCTTTTGGCTCGACCACGGCGGTCAGGTTCTCGTATACCGAATGGCCCCACGCGTAGTCAGCGGTGATGTGGAACCATTTGCCGGTGCCGTACTTCGTCACGAGCGTGCGCGCGAGCGACTGCGCGCTCATGTACGCGTCGTTGTATCGGCGGAACGTGTGCTTGTGGCAGTTCTGGTTCGTCGTCTCGTCGCCGTGCGTCAGCGTGGCCATGAAGATCACGTTCTTCTGCTGGCACAAACCCGACACCGCGACCGCCGTACCCGTCGAGGAACCGCCGGTGATCATGACGGCGCCGTCGCGCTCGATCATGCGCTGCGCGTTCTCGACGGCGACGCCGGCTTTGGTCTGGTCGTCGCCCTCCGTCGTCTTGACCTTCATGCCCATGATGCCGCCCTTGGCGTTGATCTCGTCGATCGCCAAGTGGTAGGCGCGCAACTGGTCCTGGCCTTGTTCCGCATACGGCCCCGACTGCGGCACGTCCAGACCGATCGTGATTTCTTTGGTCGGTGCGGCGATGACGTAGGGGCCTCCACCGAACGTGAGCGCCGCGGCGCCGGCGGTACCGGCTACGAACCGGCCTCGCGAAAGAGTCTGCTTCACGCGCTGATGCTCCTGAAGATGGCGGATTGATGGGTGGTCGACCGACTTAGGGCAAGTCCAGGAAACTTCCCTCCGGGCCTCGGGCCCTTCTCTGCAAAGTATTGACAGGCCGCTCCGGCAGCGGTATCGTCGCGGCACGTGTTCGACATTCTCGAACGGGATTTCACATACTGAAATGGCGGAACTGCTGGGGACCGTCCGCCGCGCCTTGCGCGTGCTCGATTATCTGGCCGAAGCGGAGGCGCCGGTTCCGATCAAGCAGCTGGCCGTCGAGCTTGAGCTCAACATTTCCAGCGCGTATCACGTGATGAATACCCTGGCGGTCGACGGCTACGTCTCGCGCGACGAGCGGACCGGCGCCTTCGGCTTGGGTGCCAAGGCGGCGCGGCTGGGCGACGCGTACGCGCGCTCGTGGCCGGTCGAGCCCGAGCTGCGGGCGATCGTTGCCGACCTCGGCGCGCGCACGGGCGAGAACGCGTACCTCGCGATGCTCCACGGGCGGGCCGTCGTGATCACCGACATCGTCGAGTCGCGCCAGCGCGTCCGCGTCCACGCGCTGCACCGTGGCTACTCCGCCGATCTGCACGCGCGTGCGCTCGGCAAGGCCGTCCTCGCCTACGAAGAAGCGAGCGTTGTCCGCGCCCACTTCGCCTCGTATCCGCCGCGCCGCATCACGCCGCGCACGCTGGTCACGATGACCGCGATCGAGTCGGAGCTCGAACGCGTCCGGCGGCGCGGCTTCAGCGAGGACCTCGAAGAGTTCTGCGAAGGCGTGTGCTGTCTCGGCGCGCCGTTCTTTGCGCACGACGGCAGCCCGGCCGGCTCGCTGTCCGTCTCCGTTCCGTCGTTTCGCTACCGCAGCGTGCGCACCGTGCTGCGCGACGCGGTGCTGGACGCCGCGCGCACCGCCACCGCGGCGCTGACGGGATCGACGACCAGTCCCCCAGGCTCGGATACCGTGCACCGGAGAGTGTCCCTTGGCTAAGATCTTGTCCGCACCGGTCGACGGCGCGCGCCGCGAGCTCGGGATCGCGCTATTGCGCACGATGATCCGCATCCGCGTGCTGGAGGAGGGGATCGAAAAGCATTTCCTCGCCGGCGACATCCCCGGCTTTGCGCACCTGTCGATCGGCCAGGAAGCCGTTGCCGCGGGGACCTGCGCGAATTTGCGCACGGACGATTCGATCGCGTCAACGCACCGCGGGCACGGGCACACGCTCGCGAAAGGGACGTCGATGCGCGGGATGGTCGCCGAACTGTTCGCGCGCGCGACCGGGATCTGCAAGGGCAAGGGCGGCTCGATGCACATCGCCGATTTTTCCGTGGGCATGCTCGGCGCGAACGGCGTCGTCGCGGGCGGCTTCGGGCTCGTCGCGGGCGCGGCACTGAGCGCGGTGCAGCGCAAGACCGATCAGGTCGCGGTCTGCTTCTTCGGCGACGGCGCGACCAACCGCGGCCCGTTCCACGAGAATCTCAACCTGTGCGCGGTGTGGAGCCTGCCGGCGATCTTCGTGCTGGAGAACAACCAGTACGCGTCGACGACGTCGACCGCGGAGACGATGAAGATCAAAGACGTCGCGATTCGCGCCGACGGGTACGGCATGCCGTCGGCGATCGTCGACGGCTTCGACGCGTTCGCGGTGTACGACGCGGTCGGCGCCGCGGTGGAACGCGCGCGCAGCGGCGGCGGGCCGACATTCGTGGAGTGCAAGACGTACCGCGCGCGCGGGCACTTCATCGGCGACCCCGAGCGCTACCGGCAGAAGACCGAGGTGGAGGACGTGATGAGCTCGTCCGACCCGATTGTGCGCATGCAGGGGCTGTTGGGTGATGCGCTTTCACCCGAGGAGTTCGAGAAGCTGTGGAGCGAGGCGCGCGACGAGTTCGCGGACGCCGTGGAATTCGCGCGCAGCTCGCCCTCGCCGCAGCGCGACGAAGCGTTCTTCGGCGCGTACACCGGCGACCGCGACGGCGGCGACCCCGTCCACGTGATCGAAGCGCGCGAGCGCGACGCGTTCATGCCGTTCGCGCCCGAAATCGGCGCCGGCTCGCAGGGCAGCGGGCATTAGCATGCCGCGCACTCTTTCGTTCAGCGACGCGACGCTCGAAGCGATGCAAGAGGAGATGCGGCGCGACGCGACCGTGTTCTTGATGGGTGAGGACATCGCCAAGCAAGGCGGGATCTTCGGCCAGTTCAAAGGCTTGCCGCAGGAGTTCGGGCTCGACCGCGTGCGCGACACGCCGATCTCCGAAGCGGCGCTGGTCGGTGCGGGCGTCGGCGCGGCGCTGACCGGGTGCCGGCCCGTGGTCGACATGCACTTCGCCGACTTCATCACGTGCTCGATGGACGAGCTGGTGAACCAGGCCGCGAAGCTGCGCTACATGTTCGGCGAGCAGTGCGTGGTGCCGATGACGCTGCGCGCGCCCGACGGCATCACCAAGTCGGCGGGCTCGCAGCACTCGCAGGCGCTGGAAAGCTGGTTCATGCACACGCCAGGGCTGGAAGTGGTCGTCCCGGCCGACGCCGAGGACGCGAAAGGCCTGCTGAAGGCAGCGATCCGCAGCGACAACCCGACGCTGTACTTCGAGCACAAGGCGCTCTTTCCGCAGAAGGGCGCGGTTCCGGACGACGACGACTTCGTCGTGCCGATCGGCAAGGCGAAGACGATGCGCGAGGGCAGCGATGCGCTCATCGTCACGTACGGCATCACCGTGGGACGTGCGCTGGAGGCGGCAAAGCAGCTCGAGGCCGACGGCATCGACGTGACCGTGATCAACTTGCGCACGGTGTGGCCGCTGGACTACGACGCGATCGCCGACGCCGTCGCGCGCACGCACCGCGTCGTGGTCGCGCACGAAGCGGTGCGCGTCGGCGGCGCCGGCGCCGAGATCGCGGCGTGGATCGGCGAGCACTGCTTCGACGACCTCGACGGCCCGGTGCTCCGGCTCGGCGCCGCGCACGTGCCCGTGCCGTTCGCGCCGGTGCTGCAGGAAGCGATGTATCCGAAAGCGCCGATGATCGCCGACGCCGCGCGCCGCCTCGTGCGGCGAGAGGTATGATCGTGACGATCGAGCGAGTGCAGACCCATGCCGGTTGACGTCGTCATGCCTAAGCTCGGCCTCACGATGGCGAGCGGCACGATCGCGCGCTGGATCAAACACCCGGGCGAGGCGGTGCGCGAAGGCGAGCCGCTGGTCGAAGTCTCGACCGACAAGATCAACTACGAGGTCGAGTCGCCGGCGAGCGGCACCGTGGGCCGGGCACTCGGCAACGACGGCGACGAGTTCGCCTGCGGCGACGTGATCGGAACGATCGCGCTCGCCGGCGAACGAGAGACGGCGGTTTCGGCCAAAGCGGCGCCGACGGCGTCCGCGACTAGCACGGCACCGGATGCGATCGGCGGCGGCACGCACGGCATCGTCGAAGCGCCGCGGATCTCCGCCGGCGCGAACGGCGTGACGCCGACGCTTGCGCCATCGACGGAACCTTTGCGTGCGGAGCCGGGCAACGGCGCACGCGTGATCGCGTCGCCCGCGGCGCGCCGGCTTGCACGCGAGCACGGCGTCGCGCTGGGCGGCGTGCGCGGTACCGGCCCGCGCGGCCGCATCACGATGTCCGACGTGCACACCCTTCGCCAAGCGCAGGGTGACATGCCGTCCGCGCACGGTGTTATGACGCCCGCGCGCGGTGGTGCTTTTCCGCCGCAGTTGCCCGCCGCGCGGCGTGCGATCTACCGCAAGATGACCGAGGTCGCGCAACTCCCGCTCGCGCAGGTGGAGACCGTCGCGCGGGTGGATGCGGTGAAGGCGCTGATCGAGCGCCGGCGCGACTTCGGTTGGACGGCGTTCGCGGTGTTCGCGACCGCGCGCCTGCTGCGCGAGCACGCCGAGCTGCGCACCGACGCGACGTCGGGTGCGCCGTTCGCGCGCATCGACATCGGCGTCGCCGCGGACACACCGCACGGTCTGGTCGTGCCGGTGGTCCGCAACGCCGACGCGCGTTCGCTCGCGGAGATTCAAAGCGAGATCGTTCGCCTCGCCGCGCTCGCACGCGACGGCGCGCTGGGCCCTGCCGACGTCGGCGGCGCATGCTTCTCGATCTCGAACGTCGGACCGCAAGGCGTTGAACGCGTCGCACCGCTCCCCGATCCACCGCAAACCGCGATCCTCGGCATCGGCGCCGCAACACAGCGCCCGGCCGTCGTGCAGTCAGCGAACGGATCCGAGCAGGCGGCGCTGATCGCGGCATGGATGCTCACGTGCGTGGTCTCGTTCGATCACCGCTTCGTCGACGGCGCCCCCGCCGCGCGCTTCCTCGCCGCGTTCGCCCGCGCATGCGCAGACCCCGGAGTACTTCTATGATGCGTTCTGTCATGCTGAGCCTGTCGAAGCATGCGCCACGATCACCGCGTCACGATGGTGGCGCACCCTTCGACAAGCTCAGGGTGACATAAAGCATGGAATGGTTTGGGGAGAATCCGCCGACGGCGATCGTGACCGGTGGGGCGAGCGGGATTGGGCGTGCGGTGTGCGAGCTGCTTTCGAAAGAAGGCTATCGTGTCGCCGTGGCGGATCGCGACAAGAAAGGCGCCGAAGAGGTCGCGCATCACATCGACGGCTACGCGTTCGAGGTGGACGTCGCCGACGAGGCGTCCGTGGTCGCGCTGTTCGACCGTGCGCTCGAGACGTTCGGCGGGACGCTCGACGCGCTCGCGACGCCCGCGGGGATCGCCGATACGACGCCGTTCATGGAGCTCACCGTCGACACGTTCCGGCGCGTGAACGACATCAACGTCGTCGGCACGTTTCTCTGCATCCGTGAGGCGGCCAAACGCATGCGCGCGGGCGCGCGCATCTGCACGGTTGCGAGCGTCGCCGGAAAGCGCGGCGGCGGCTTGTCGGGGACGGCCGCGTACGCTGCGAGCAAAGGCGGCGTGCTCGCACTGACGCGCAGCGCGGCGCGCGCGCTCGCGGCCAACGGAATCGCGGTCAACTGCGTCGCGCCGGGACCGACGCTTACGCCCATGCTGGACGATGCGTTCAGCAACGCGGAGCACCGCCGGCGCGTCGAGGCGCTGACGCTGCTCGGACGATCCGGAGAACCGCGCGAGATCGCCGAGGCGATCGCATGGCTCTTGTCGCCGCGCTCGTCCTTTGTCGACGGGGAGACGTTGACGGTGGACGGCGGCCTCATGCTCGACTGACGAACGCCATCCGAAACGACACGACCACCGCAAGCCGATTGCACGACCACCCGCAACGCCGAGAGGAAAACACCACATGCTCGATCACACGAATCGCATGAGCGGCCCCACGATTTCGCGCGGCCGTTTCGCGGCCGGCACGGCGGCGGCGCTCGCGTCGATCGCGATCGTCAAAGCGCCCGCCCGCGCGGCGGAGTGGACGTACAAGTACGCCAGCAACGTCTCGCTCGACCACCCGCTCAACGTGCGCATGAAAGAGTGCTGGAACGCCGTCAAAGAGCAGACGAAGGGCCGGCTCGAGGTCCAGGTGTTCCCGAACAATCAGCTCGGCGGCGACACGCAGGCGCTGCAGCAGCTCCGTTCCGGCGCGCTGCAGTTCTTCACCCTGGACGGCGGCATTCTGCAGTCGGTCGTCCCGCTCGCCGGGATCCAGGGCGTCGGCTTCGCGTTCAAAGACTCCACCGAGGCGTTCCGTGCGATGGACGGCGACTTGGGCAATCACGTGCGCGATGCGATCCGCGCCGCCGGCTTGTACGTGCATCCCAAGATGTGGGAGAACGGGATGCGGCAGATCACGTCGTCGAGCAAGCCGATACGCACCGTCGGCGATCTCGCGGGGTTCAAGATTCGCACGCCGGCCGGAGAGCTGTGGGTCGACCTTTTCAAGTCGCTCGGCGCCGCGCCCGCGCCGCTCAATTTCAGCGAGCTGTACACCGCGCTGCAAACGCACGTGTTCGACGGCCAGGAGAACCCGTACGCGATCATCGACGTCGGCCGGCTGTTCGAGGTGCAGAAGTATCTCAGCGTCACCAACCACATGTGGTCCGCGTACCACTTCCTGGGCAATCAGGACGCGTGGAAAGCGCTGCCGCCCGACGTGCAGTCCATCGTCGAGCGCAACCTCAGCAAATACGCGCTGCTGCAGCGCCGCGACACGCAGCAGCGCAACGACTCGCTGTCCGAGAAGCTGGCGCGCCGCGGCATGACGATCAACAAGGCCGATACGAGCGGCTTCCGCGCGAAGCTCAGCAGCTCGGGCTTCTACACGAAGTGGAGCGGGAAGTTCGGCGCGCAGGCGTGGGCGCTGCTGGAGAAGACGTCCGGCAAACTCGCGTAGAAGCGGAGGAGACGTGAACCCATCGCGTCTGCTCCCGCTCGCATTGCTGCTGCTGACCGCCTGCACGGCGTCGTCCGCTCCGCGGCTACAGCTGCCGTTGCGCACCGAAGCGAACTGCGAGAGCCGGTCGGTGAAGCAGACGGCGATCGACTCGATCGTCGCGTCGGTCGACGATACCGTGCGCCCGGGACGCTATCCCGGCGACGGCGTGCTGCGCAAGGCGATCAAGCGCGGCGGCGGCGTCTTCGCGTACTGGCGCAATCAGCCGTTTCCCGCCCCGGACACCGCGAAGGCGCTGGGCGTCGCCGGCGATCTCATGCTGAAACGCGCGGTGATCACGAATCAAGTGCAGCCGTCGCCCAAAGCGCCGTACCGGCAGGTGTGGCTCACGTTCGCGACGCCTCACGGTGACGCCGTGGTGCTCGAGCGCGCCTACGACGTGCAGAACGTCTGCATCGAAGGCCGCCGCGAGATCTGACGCCGGCTTACGGCTGCGTTCGCGGCGCTTCCGGCTGAGGCCGAATCCTCGGCCGCCAGCGCCCCCGCAAGTCGGGCCCGACGAGCTGCTCGACGAGCAGCGCCGCGACGATCATCCCCGTCTCGATGAACGAGAACGCACGCATCGTCGGCATCGCGGGGCGCGCGACGACGGCGGCGAGAACCAGCAGCATCAAACCGATCAGAAACCGCAGCACTCCCTGGACCAGAACGCGCGGCACGCGCACGCCGCGCCGCACGTCGCGGATCAAGCGCAGCGGCGGCCGCGTCCCGACGTCCCAGACCGTGAACGCGAGCGCGTCGAACACGATTGCGAGCGCGAAGCGCAGCACGACGACGCCGCTGATCACGGCGCCGAACCGCTCGCGAGCGAGACATCGTCCACGTACTGGATCGCGTACGCGCCGCCGTAGCCGTCGCCGTGCACGCCGAAGTACAGGTAGAGCGTCTGCCCCGCCAACGCCGAGACGTCGTAGCTCTGCTCCACCCAGCCGTTGGTGGTGTTGACGGTTTGGTACAGCTGCTTGACGGTGGTTCCGCGGGCGTCGAAAAGCTGCGCCTCTTGGTAGGCGTACGCCGTGTCTGTTTCGGTGGAGTACTGGTACACCCAGAACGTCAGCTTGCCGCCGGCCGGGATCGTGACGGCTTGGCACACGCCTTCGTCGCCGTTCGGCTCACCGGCGCTGGACCCGGACTTCTGCGCGTATGTACCGGCGTGCGCGCGCGCGGCGGTGACCGAGGCATTCACGTTGCCGCATTGCTGCCAGTAGGTGAAGCCGCCGGACTCGAAGCCCCCGTCGGAGAGCACGCTCGGCACGTTGGTGCGCACGATTCGCGCACGTCCGCGCGGCCGCGGATGCGTTGCGAGCGGATGGCGCTCGGCGCGCGGCGGCACCGTTGCGGCGCCCGGGATCGCGGTGGGCTCGCCTTGCGCGGCGTTCGCCGCCGCGGACGCGCCGGCAACGCACGTCAGCGCGAACGCGAATGCGAACAGCGCTGCGGCCGAACGACGCGACGAAATGTCAGGAGCTCTCGTCGGGCCAGGATGCCAGCTCGCCCAGCGCCGCGCTCTTGAGCACTTTGAGACCCAGCATCGCGCACTTCATGCGCGTGGGGCTGATGCCGATGCCGACATTTTCGAGCACCGCGTCCTGCGGCAGCCGCGCCACGTCCTCGAGCTTCATCCCCTTCACGCTCTCGGTGAGCATCGACGCCGACGCCTGCGAGATCGCGCACCCCTTGCCGCTGAACTTGACGTCCTCGACGCGCCCCTGCTCGTCGAGCGCGAGCTCCATCTTGATCGTGTCGCCGCACAGCGGGTTCAAGTCCTCGGCGGACGCGTCGACGCGCGCAAGATGCCCGAAGTTGCGCGGATTACGATAATGGTCGAGAATGTACTCTTTGTAGAAGTCGTCCATGATTACGAGAGCCGGAACACCTGCGCTGCTTTTTCCAGCGCGAGCACGAGCGCGTCGACGTCCTCTTCGGTGTTGTAGAGGTAGAATGATGCGCGAGCCGTCGCGGGCCAGCCCATCTTTTCCATCAGCGGCATCGTGCAGTGGTGGCCGGCGCGCACGCACACGCCCTCGGTGTCGAGGATCGAGGCGAGATCGTGCGCATGGATGTCGCCGAAGTTGAACGAAATCACGCCCGCGCGCTCGTCGGCCGAGCGTGGTCCGTAGATCGCCAGGCCGCGCGGCTCGAGCGCGCGGAGGCGTTCGAGCGCGTACGCCGTGATGCGCTTTTCGTGCGCGCGGACCCAGTCCATCCCGATCTCGGTCAGGTAGTCCACCGCCGTGCCCAGCGCGATCGCGTCCGCGATGTTGCTGGTGCCGGCCTCGAACTTCCACGGCAATTCGTTATAGGACGTCGTCTCGTACGACACACGCTTGATCATGTCGCCGCCGGTGAGGAACGGCGGCATCGCGTCGAGCAGCGCGCGTTTGCCGTACAGGAAGCCGATCCCGGTGGGGCCGCACATCTTGTGACCGCTCGCGGCGAGGAAGTCCACGTCGAGCGCCTGCACGTCGACCGGCATGTGCGGAACCGACTGTGCCGCGTCCACCAGCACGACGGCGCCGGAGGCGTGCGCGCGCGGGACGATGAGGTCCAGCGGCGCGATCGAGCCGATGGTGTTCGACACGTGGGTGAGCGCGACGAGCTTCACGCCCGCCAGCAAGACGTCGAGATCGTCGAGGACGAGCACGCCGTCGGCGTCCGCTTTGATGTAGCGCAGCTCGGCGCCGGTCTTCGCGGCGAGCAGCTGCCAAGGGACGAGGTTCGAGTGGTGCTCGAGCTGCGTGGTGAGGATCGCGTCGCCCGGGCCGAGGTTGGCCAAGCCCCACGAGAACGAGACGAGGTTGATCGCCTCGGTCGTGTTGCGCGTCCAGACGATCTCTTCGGTGTGCGCGGCGTTGACGAACTTCGCGACCTTCGCGCGAGCGGCTTCGAAGTGCTCGGTCGCGCGCGCGGCGAGCTCGTACACGCCGCGGTGGATGTTCGCGTTGTCGTTCTCGTAGTAGTGCACGAGCGCGTCGATGACCGCGCGCGGCTTTTGCGAGGACGCGGCGGAGTCGAGGAACACGAGCCGCTTGCCGCGCGACGTCGGCTTGGCGAGGATCGGGAAGTCCGCGACGATGCGCGCCTGTTTGGGGTCCGCGGCGGCGATCATGCGCCCAGCTCGGTGGCGTCGTCGATCTTGAGGTCGAGCGCCGTGCGGATCTCGTCGCGCAGCGATTCGCCGGGGAAGCGCGAAATGACGGGTTCGAAGAAGCCCAGCGTGATAAGCCGCAGCGCTTCGGCGCGCGCGATCCCGCGGCTGCCCGCGTAGAACAGCGCGTCCTCGTCGAGCGAGCCGACCGTCGCGCCGTGGAACGCCTTGACGTCGTTCGCCGCAATCTCCAGCGCCGGAATGGAGTCGATATGCGCGCGCTTGGACAACAGCAAGGCGTCGTCGCGCAGCGACGCGTCGCTGCCGTGCGCCTTGGGGCGGATGACGATGTTGCCGACGTACCGGCCCTGGCCGCGGCCGGTCGCCGCGCTGCGCACGACGGTGTCCGAGAACGTCGGCCCGACGACGTGGTCGGCGCCGGACGTGAGATCGACGTGCTGCGTGCCGGTGTTGAAGAAGAGCGCCGACGCTTCCGCGCGCCCGCCGGGCGCTTCGAGCCGCGCGCCGATCACCGTGCGCGCGAGCGCGCCGCCGAGCTCGGCGAGGTGCCAGCGAACCTGCGCGTCGCGCTCGCAGCGCGCGTTGCGCGAAAACATCACGCGCGCCGCCTCGCCGGCCTGCTGGACCACGACGTAGTCGAGCTCCGCGCCCTCGCCCAGATGCGCTTCGGCGATGCCGCACACGAACGGATCGCCTTCGCCGACATGGCGCTCGATCACCGTCGCGCGCGCACCCTTGCCGAGCACGACCACGACGTGCGGAAAGACCGCTTCGTCCCGTGCTCCCGTATTCGCGAAGATGAGCTGGATCGGCAAGTCGATCTGCGCGCCGGCCGGCACGTAGACGAACGCGCCGCAATTGCGGAACGCGGTCGCGAGCGCCGCGAACTTGTCGGCGCGCCAGTCGACGACGTGGTGCATCACCGGACCGAGCTGGGCCGCCAAGTCGCGCAACGTCGTCGCGTCGAGCGGCAGCAGCGTGACGCGCGGATCGACGTTGCCGGGCGCGTCGACGAACGTCGCGCCGAGGTGGTACAAGCCGCCGGCGTTCTCGGTCGCGAGCGCAGGACGGTCGACGTCGCCGCTTTCATTGGATGAACGGTGCGCTGCGACGGGCCGGGCCGGCATCGCGGGCAGCTCGACGCGCCCGGACGTCCACACGAGATCCTCGTACGGCAGCTTCGCGTAGTCGTACTTCCAGCCGCGGTTGGGTCGCGCACCGGGCGCCGGTAATTCTACGAAGCGCGCGAGCGCCTCACGGCGCAGCGCTTCGTCGCGCTTCGCTTCATCGAGCGTTGCGCCATCGGACTCCCCGAGGAAGTCCAGGACGTCGACGAGCGTCGCCGAGTCGGGTGCGAAGGCGATCGCGGACGGCGTCTCGGTGCCGCTAGGCACGGGCCGCGGCGACCTCGTCGCGCACGCCGTCGTAGCCGTCGCGTTCGATTTCGTCCGCGAGCTCGGGGCCGCCGCTCTTGACGATGCGCCCGTCGATCATGATGTGCACGACGTCGGCCGGCACGTGCTTGAGGATGCGCGGGTAGTGCGTGATCACGAGGAAGCCGATGTCCTTGCCTTCGTCGCTTTCGCGCAGCGCGTTGACGCTGCGGCCGACGGATTGCAGCGCGTCGACGTCCAGGCCGGAGTCGGTCTCGTCGAGCACCGCGTACTTCGGCGCGATGATCGCCATCTGCAGCATCTCGAGCCGCTTCTTCTCGCCGCCCGAGAAGCCGTCGTTGACGTAGCGCCCGAGGAAGGCCGGATCCATGTCGAGCGTGTCGAGCTTCTCGAACACCAGCTTGCGGAACTTGGCGGGGTTGAGATCTTCGGGGCGCACCGACTGGCGCGCGGTGCGGATGAAGTTCGCCACCGACACGCCCGGGATGGCCGCCGGATACTGGAACGACAGGAAGAGCCCGGCTTTGGCGCGCTTGTCGGGCGCCAGCTCGAGGAGCTCCTGGCCGTCCAGCGTTGCCGACCCGCCGAGGATCTGGTAGCCGGGATGGCCCGCGAGGGCGAACGCCAGCGTCGATTTGCCGCTGCCGTTGGGCCCCATCAGCGCGTGGACGCGCCCCGGCTCGACCGTGAGGTCGATTCCTTTGAGGATTTCCTTGTTCTCGACGGCGACTCGAAGGTCGCGTGCCACGAGCCCGCGCGTAATAGACATGCCGGGTTATCGTAGGCTGGCAGGCCGAGAAAGTCAAGGAAGACCTGGACTATCTCAGACGTTCGTGGTAGGGTTGGGGCGGACATGCACGACCGCTTCTTCGAGTCCGCCCGGGGGAAGATCGTCGCCGCCCTCCGCGAGCGACGCTCCGCGTCGGCATTCGACCTGGCCACGCAGTTCGGGCTCTCGCCCAATGCGATCCGCCAGCAGCTCGTGCTCCTCGAGCGCGACGGGCTGATTGCCGGGCGCAGCGTGCGGCGCGGCAAGACCAAGCCGACGGTCGAGTACTCGCTAACGCCGGACGCCGAGCGCTTCTTTCCCCAGCGCTACGACAAGATGCTCAACGCCGTGCTGCGCGAGATCCGCGTCGCGGGCGGCGCCGACGCCGTCAAGGCGGTGTTCCAGCGAATCGGCAAGCGGTCCGCGGAGCGCTTGACGTCCGGCGAGCACTCGCAGCCCGAAGGGCAGCTCATCTCGCTGGTCGAGCAGCTCAAGTCGGCCGGCGTCACCGCCGAGCTGCGCACGACCGAGCGCGGCACCATCACGCTGCACGAGCACTCGTGCCCGTACGCATCGGTCGTCGCCGAGAACCCCGAGGCGTGCAGCGCGATCCACACGATCCTCGATGCCGTCGTGCCCGGGAAAGCGGAGCAAGTGGAAAGCCTCGCAACCGGCGGCACCGAATGCCGTTTCGAGATAGAGTTACATGCGTAGCACACCAATGGCCGCGGACCGAGCGCAGAACCATCGTGATCGTAGCAACATGTCGTTGCGAGGTCGGATCGGGGGCCCCACGCAACGCGTGGGGGGCGCGCAGCCCGGGGCGGAGCGCCTTTAGAATGAACTTCGCGAAATTTCAATCGCTCGTCGAGCACCGCACCGGCTTTCGCACGATGGAGAGTCCCACCGCGAGCGGCGAATATTTCAGCGACTCGTGCGGCGACCTGTACACGTTCTTTCTCAAGGTCGGCCCCGGCGACGTGATCGAGGACATCTCGTACTTCACCACCGGCTGCGGCTTCGGCACGGCGACGTGCTCGCTGCTCGTCGAGCTGGCGAAGGGCAAGACGATCGACGAGGCGCTCGCGATCACCGACGCCGACATCGAAGCCGCGCTCGACGGCTACCCCGAGAAGAAGAAAGACTATCCGGAGCGCTCGCGCTTCGCGCTGCAAGCTGCCGTCGAAGACTACCGCGCCAAGCGCGCGGCCGGTCAGATCACCGACGCGATGCTCGAAGAAGCGCGCGCGACCGTCGCCGCGGCCGCCGCGGCTGCCAACCAGCGCGGCAACGGCACGACCGAAGAAGACGCCAAAGCCGGCCCGAAGGTTCTCGCGGACGCGGGCATGCTGACCATCAAGCTGCACTAAGCGTTCGAACGTTGATGAAGCACCTGATCGCGCCGCTGGCAGCCCTGGCGCTCATCGCCGCGGCGCCGAGCCCGTCGCCCGCCCCGAGCGCGCCGCCGGCGGGGCGAACGCTCAGCGTCGTGTGCGACCGCACGCCGTTGTTCGTCTTCGTCTCGGGAACGGACCACCCGATCCGCGCCCATGCGCCGGACGTTCACCTCGGCGAACGCTTCGGCTTGATGAGCGGCCCGCGCACCACACTCGAAAGCACGCAGTTCTACGAGACCGACATCGCCGTCGTCGAGCCAGGCTATCCGCGCAACGCGCACTACTGGATCAGCCGCGACTGCGCCGTCCCGTCGAAATAAAAGTCCGCGGGCGGAGCGCCGTTACTTCGACACGATCTCGACGTTAAGGTCGATCGTCACGTCGTTGCCGGCGATCAGCGAGCCGCCGGGCGTCGTGCGACCCCAGTTGAGGCCCCAGTTGCGCCGGTCGAGCGTCGTCGACGCGCTGTAGCCCACGTGCGCGCGGCCGCGCGCGTCGGTCATCTTGCCGATCTCTTTCGCGGTGAACGTGATCGGCTTGGTGACGCCGTGCATCGTCAAATCGCCGGCGATGGTGAGCGCCTGCGGCGTGCCGGTGACGGACTTCGCGACGAACGTCATCGTCGGGAACTTGTCGACGTCGAACCAGTCGGGCGAACGCAGATCCTTGTCGCGGTCGGCGCTCTGCGTGTCGATGTCCTTCGCGCTCAGCGTCATGGTGATCGCGCTCGGCACGTCGTTGGCGCCGAGCGACACGGTGCCGGACGTGACCGGGACCTTGCCCGAGACGCGCGAGATGGCGAGGTGCGTGACGGTGAACGTCGCCTGGGTGTGGTTGGGGTCGACCGCGTAGTCGGCGGCGAGCGCCGGCGCGGCGAGGGCGGCGACGAGGGTCGCGGCGGCGAGGGAGCTGCGAAACAAAGCGAGCCTCCAATGTAGGGCGAACGCGGTGGCCGCGATGGTACACCCCGATGATGAGAGAAGTCTGACGTGATGCTTTCGAACCGCCGCTTCTTCGCCGTCGTTGCGCTCGCCGCTTTGCTGGGCGCCTCGCCCGCGCCGTCGACCGAGCCCAGCGCGTCCTCCGCCGCGACCGCGGACGCGGCGTACGCCGCGCTCGCAAAAGCCTACTTCGACGAGAACTTCCGGGCCAATCCCGTCAGCGCGACGGCGACCGGCATCCACGCGTACGACGCCCAGCTCGGCTCGTACGGGGCGGCGGACTACGCGGCGCAGCTCGCGCGCGATCGTCGCTACCTCGACCGCCTCGGCGCGCTCGATACGGCGGCGCTGTCGCCGCGCGCCGGGCTCGACCGGCGGATGCTGGAGAACGCGCTGCGCGACGACCTGCTGATCAACCAGACGATGCAGCAGTGGAAGCACCAGCCCGACGGCTACGTGCAGACCGCGAGCGGCGGCGTGTTCGTGCTGATCGCGCGCAACTTCGCACCGCCTGCCGTGCGCATGCGGGCGGTGATCGCGCGCGAAGAGCAGATCCCGCGCCTGTACGCGCAAGCGCGCGCGAACTTGACCGCCGTCGACAAGGACACCGCGTCGATCGCGGCCGAGGACGCCGCCGGCAGCATCGCCCTGTTCACCGCGACGGTACCGCAGGCGCTGGCCGGCGCGGGCGATGCCGCGGCGCGTGCGCGCTTGCGCCGTTCCACCGCGACGGCGGTCGCGGCGACCAACGCGTTCGCGGCGTATCTGAAGTCGCGCTGGGTGGCGCACCCGTCCGGCACGTACGCGATCGGCGCGGCGAACTACAGCGCGCGGCTCAAATACGAAGAGGGGATCGACATGCCCCTCGACCGCTATCTCGCGATCGGCGAAAAGGCGCTCGCGCAGACGCACGCGGAGATGGTCGCGACGGGAAAGCGCATCGACCCGCACGCGACCACCGAACAGGTGCTGGCGCGGCTGTACCGGGTCCATCCGGACTCCGCGCACCTCATGGGCGCGGCGCAGGCGCGACCTGGTGAAGCTGCGCGCGTTCATCATCGCGCACCGCATCATCGACCTGCCGCCGGATGCGAACATCAAGGTCACCCCGACGCCTGAATTCGAGCGCGCGACGACGGAAGCGTCGATGGACTCGCCCGGGCCGCTCGAGCGCGTCGCGACGCAGGCGTTCTACAACGTCACGCCCGTCAACCCGCACGATCCGCCCAAGGTGCAAGAGCAGTATCTCGAGGCGTTCAACGACTACGAGCGCCCGATCATCTCGGCGCACGAAGTCTATCCGGGGCACTTCGTCAACTTCGCGATCGACAAGCACCTGCCGCTCACGCTGAGCGAGAAGCTGCTCACCGCGACGTCGTTCGTCGAGGGCTGGGCGCACTACGACGAGCAGATGATGGTGGAGCAGGGCTGGGGCAACGGCGACCCGCGCGTGAAGATCATGCAATTGCGCGAGGCGATCTGGCGCAACGCGCGCTACGTCGTGGGCGTCAAGATGCACACGCAAGGCATGACGGTGCCGCAGGCGATCGCGTTCTTTCAAACGCAAGCGTTCCTCGACCCGGCGAGCGCGCGCGCGGAAGCCAAGCGCGGCACGCAGGACGCGACGTACGGCTACTACACGCTGGGCAAGCTCGAAATCTACAAGCTCCGCGCGGACTACAAAAAGAAGCTGGGAAGCGCGTACACCCTCGCGCGCTTCCACCACGACCTCTTGCAGTACGGCGATCCGGCGATCCCGCTGCTGCGCCCGTTACTGCTCGGCGCGGACGACGACGGGAAGATCCTTCCCGACCAATAGCCGCTACCGGTTGACGACCACCGTGATGCTGGCCGCCGCCGCGCCGGTCGACGAGATGAAGTTGATCGTGCACGAGCCGGTCCCGGGCGACTGATAGCCTCCGGTGCCGTACGGCGTCACCGTTGCGGTCACCGGCGGCGTCACGGTTTGCCCCGGCGCCACGCCGTTGAGCGTGAGGTACGCGATCTTCGCGCTGGCGGCGATGCACGAGCTCTCGTCGACGGTGATGTTTCCGAACGAACCCTGCGCCGTGATCGACACCTGCTGCGGCGTGTCGTACGGGGACGCGAAGCTCAGCGCGGACGGCGAGGCGAACACCGCGCTGGCCGGTGTGGTCGACGCGTTGACGGAGATCGGCACGAGCAGCGCTTTGGAGCCGTCGACGATGCTGAGCGTGCACGAGCCCGCGGCGACCGGCGAGATCGTGAACGTCTGCGGGGACGCGCCGCCGCCGCCGCTCACCGTGACGACGCCGTTGCACGACGTGGTATCGGCGGTGAGCGTTCCGCTCGTCGCCGTCGCGGTGAAGCTCTGCGCCGGTCCGCCGACCGTGAACGTCAGCGGGTTCGCGGAGCTCGTGAACGAGCCGCCCGCTGCGCCGCCGACGGTGATGCCGAGCGTCGCCGACCGGTTCGCGATCGTCACGACGAAGGTGCAGACGCCGTTGCCTTGGGGCGTCACGGTGTACGTCGCGGGCAGCGTCGTCGAGCTGGGGTTGCCGACCGTCGCGACGCCGCTGCAGCCGTACGGGCTCACGACCGGTGCCGGCGCGTTGGGCGTCGTCGAGGTGATCGTGAACGTCTGGGGCGTGTCACCGGCGCCGGTGAACGCCAGCGAGCTCGGCGACACCGCGACCGAGGCCGTCGACGGGGGGTTGGGGTTGGGTCCCGGTCCGGGACCCGGCGCAACGTACGTCGGGCTGCTGCTGCCGCCGCCGCAAGCGGACAGGCCTAAGACCACGCCGGCCACGGCGAAAAGCGGACGCAAGCGAGAGAGCATCGAGCGGGACCTCCTGGCAACGTTCGGTTGTCCAAGGCCTACCCGAACGAGCGGGCACGACCTTTCACCCAACGTCATACGCCCGCAGGGACGAACGTCCTCGCATCGCAGCCGACGCGCGGCGATCAGACGCCGATGATCTCGCCCCAGATCACGTCCGTCGTGCCGTCCGCGTAATTG
Organism: Vulcanimicrobiota bacterium; assembly: GCA_963723635.1. Classification (GTDB taxonomy): domain Bacteria; phylum Vulcanimicrobiota; class Vulcanimicrobiia; order Vulcanimicrobiales; family Vulcanimicrobiaceae; genus Vulcanimicrobium. The sequence continues at coordinate 22,045 of CAVRRP010000038.1, forward strand.
ATGGTGCCGTTGCCGGCGGGGTCGACGGTGGCGGTCGCGATGGGATCGGTGTTGCGCACGATCGTGACGGCGAGCCCGGTCGAGCTGAGCTTCCCGGTCACCGTGTACGTATAGAGCGAGTCGGTGATCGAAAAGGTGCCGTTGCCGGTCGAGCCCGTCGACGAGAAGCTGTACGTGCCGGTCGCGCCGTTGAACCCGGACGCACCGGACACGCCCCAGGTGTTGCCGGACTGCGCGATCCCGGTGATTCCGCCGCCGTAGTACGTGATGTTCACCGCCACGCTGTTGTTCGCGCCGCCTGTGCCGGCGGTTCCCGTGTCGGCGATCGCCTGGCCGAACGTCGACGTGGTGCCCGTCCCGTACATCGCGGCGCTGCAGGTCATCGTCGCTGAGTTCGGCGCCCCCTGGCACGTAGCGCCGACCGCGGCGATGGCGCCGCCGCCGAGCGTCGCCGCCGCAGCGTCGTTGTAGGTCACCGTCTGAACGCTCGCCGCGTTCGCCGCGGTGAGCGTGAACGAGTGGTTGCTCGTGACGTTCGCGCTGTGGTCGTACGTCGTCACCGTGCCGGTGGCGCTCGTCGTCGACTTGCCGGGAGTGGCCACGTTGAGCACTTGCTCCTCCTCGAGCGTGGTGCACAGCGCGTCGTAGTAGATGTCGGTGGTGGTGGTCGTCGAACCGTCGGAGTTCGTCACCTGGCTGGTCTTCGTGCCGTTGGTGCACGCGCTGAACAGGGCGGCGACGCGCCGGCCGCTCATGATGTCGAGCACGCGGCGGCCGATCGCCGCCGGGGTGGGGCCGCCGGGGAAGGCGATCCCGTTCGACGTCTCCGTGACGAGGATCGCGCTCTGCACCGCGCTGCGGGCGGTGCTCTTTCCGCCGAAGGTCGAGAGCGGCGGGTTGTGCGTGATCGTCGTGTTCGAGCCGCTCGAGCATCCCGCCAGGGCGGTCGACCCGAGCAGGATCGCGGCGGCAGTAGCGGCGGCGATGCCGCGGGTCGAGTTCAGCATATCGTCGCGGCGTACGGGCGGCGGCGGTGCGTTCCCTGCGGGCGCAAGCTCAGAGAAGGTACGGATTCGTGCGGCGCTCGCGGCCGATCGTGGTGGCCGGCCCGTGCCCCGGGACGACCACGCTGGCGTCGTCGTGGACCAGCAGCTTGCGCCGGATCGAGTTTACGATGTCGGCTAGCGAGGTGCCGCCGAGGTCCCACCGGCCCACGGCGCCGCTGAACAGCGTATCGCCCGTGAAGAGCAGCGCGCTTTCGCCGCCGCCCGCGCCGTCGAGCGCGAAGGACGTCGAACCGGGCGTGTGACCCGGCGTGTGGATGCAGCGGAGCGCGATGGCGCCGGCGCGCAGCACGTCGCCGTCGGTGAGATCGCCGTCGAGGGCCACGGCTTCGGGTGCGGCGAGCATGCCGAGAAAGCGCGCTTGCTGCGCGAGCGTACCGTACAGCGGCAGGTCCGCATGGTGCAGCAGACCGTCGCCGCCGACGCGCTCGCGCAGCGGCCCGAGCGCGCCGATGTGGTCGACGTGCGCGTGCGTGTGCACGAGATAGCGCGGGCGCAGGCCGTGCGCGCCGAGCCGGCGCGCGATCTCCGCGACCTCGTCGCCGCCGTCGATCACGATCGCCTCACCGCTCGCGGGATCGCCGAGGATCGTGCAGTTGCAGCCGAGCGCGCCGACCGCGAACGTCTCGACGATCACGCGGTATCCCCGCGCGCCGGCCCAAGGGCGAAATCACGGTACGTGCGGTTGAAGTATCCCAGCGGCTCGCCGTCGCGCCAGCCGGCGTCGAGCACGGCGCCCAGAAAGATCGTGTGCGTCGACGCCGACAGCTCTTCGCCCAGCGCGCAGTCGAGGTGCGCGAGCGTGCCGTCGAGGATCGGCGAGCCGCTGGGCCCGATGCGGTAGCCGACGCCGTCGAACCGCGAGCGCGGCTCGCCGCCGGCGAAGCGCTCGGCGAGCGCGCGCTGGTCCAGAGCCAGAACGTTCACGCAGAAGCGCTGCGACGACGCGATCAGCGGATGCGCCGTCGCGCGCCGGTTGACGCAGATCAGCACCGTCGGCGGCTCGGCCGACACGCTGGCGAACGCGTTGGCGGTGAAGCCGTGGATGCGGCCTTCGTACGCGGTCGTCACGATCGCGACGCCGGTTGCGAAACGGCGCATCGCCGCGCGGAAATCATCAGTCGACGCGGGCACCGATCCCGATCCCGTCGCCGATCGGCACGATGGTCGCGTCGAGTCCCGGATAACTGAGGAAGGTCTTGTTGAAGGCGCGGATCGCTTTGGTGTTCGGCTCGTCGGACGACTTGGGTACCGCGGCCGCGCGTCCCGACCACAGCAAGTTGTCGATCACGACGATGCCCGAGCGCTTGAGCATCGGCACGACGGCTTCGAGGTAGTCTTCGTACTCGGTTTTGATGGCGTCGATGAACACGATGTCGAGGTTGCGCTGCGGGAACGTGCCGAGCACCTCGAGCGCGGGCTGGTTGATGATCTCGATGCGCTCCTCGACGCCGGCGCGGCGGAAGTACGACATCGCGATCTCCGTGCGCTCCATGTCGGGATCGATCGTCCAGATGCGCCCCGCGGGCGGAAGCGCGAGCGCCATCCACAGGGTCGAGTAACCGTATGCCGTCCCGAGCTCCAAGATGCGGTTGGCCTGCATGCAGTGGACGAGCACCGAGAGGAACCGCCCGGCGGCGCGGTCGACGATCGGGATCCCTTCGCGCAGGCCGTGCTGCTCGAGCTCCAGGAGCAACGGCGACGGCTCCCGATGGAGCCGCGTGAGGTAAGCGAGGTCGCGCACGATGACGCTTGTTTGCCGCCCGCCGGAAGCGGGAACCTGCCGCCCGTCGACCGGCTCGGGCGGTCGCGGGGGCATGACGCGCGTCGTCGAAGCTCTCGGTCTACCCCAAACCCGTGATCGTAGGAGGCCTCCGTTGGCACCGCTCGCCCAACAATCGTACACGCCGAAGAAGTTCGACCTCGCCGGTTTGCAAGGCATCTCGGACAACACGCTGCAGGTCCACTTCGGGCTGTATGAAGGTTACGTCAAGAACACTAACCTGCTCAACGAACAGATCGCGGAGCAGATCAAGAACGACAAGGCCGCCGGTGCGAACCCGGGCTTCGCCGAGATCACGCGCCGGCTCGGGTTCGAGTACAACGGCATGGTCCTGCACGAATATTATTTCGGCAACATGACCAAGAACGCGGGCGGCCAGCCCGGCGCGGGCGTGCAAGAAGCGCTCGGCGGAACGTACGGCGACTTCGACACGTGGAAGAAAGACTTCAGCGCGGTCGGCGGGATGCGCGGCGTCGGCTGGGCGATCGCGTACTACGACCCGCACGCGCAGCGCGTGTCCAACCACTGGATCACGCTGCACGAGGACGGCAACGTCGCGGGCTTCGTGCCGCTGCTGGTGATGGACGTGTGGGAGCACGCGTTTCTGCTCGACTACAAGCCCGCCGAACGCGGCAAGTACATCGAGTCGTTCTTCGCCAACATCGACTGGAACGTCGTGCAGCAGCGTCTCGACGCGGCGAAGGCCGGGCGCACGGTCTGACGCGTCCTTCGTCCTTCGACAGGTTCAGGATGACAGCGGCAGGTTCAGCGTGACGGGACGGTTACGCCTCTTCCCGCTCAACACGGTGCTGTTCCCGGGCGCGGTGCTGAACCTCCACGTCTTCGAAGAACGCTACCGCAGGCTGGTCGCCGAATGCCTCGACGCGAGCGAGGCATTCGGCGTCGTCCTGATTCGCGACGGCCAGGAAGCCGGCGATCCCGACGTGACGCCGCACGAGATCGGCACGACGGCCGAGATCTCCGAGGTGACGCCGCTGCCCGCCGGCCGGTACTACATCAGCACCACGGGCGGGCGGCGGTTTCGCATCGAGCGCATCGTGAGCCGCGATCCGTATCTCACGGCGGACGTGGAGTTCCTCGACGACGAAGGTGACGACGCCGACGCGCGCGCAGCCGAGCTCGCGCACCGCGTGCTCAGCGACTTTCGCGAGTACGTGCGGCTGCTCGTCGCGTTCTCCGGCAGTGCGAACGACGTCGACGTGCCGCACGATCCCGTCGAAGCGAGCTACGTCGTCGGCGACGCGCTGCAAGTGGCCGACGCGCTCAAGCAGCGTCTTTTGGAGCTGCCGGGCGCGCAAGCGCGCCTCGCAGCGGAGCTCAGCTTCCTGCGCCGGCTGCTGCCGCAGCTGCGCTCGCTGCTCGACCGCAAGAAAGCGCAGGAGAGCGTCGTGCGCGACGACGCGCCGGGCGGCGAGTTCCGCACGCACCAGGAACAGTTCTTCGGCAAGCACTTCTCGCTGAACTAACGCTCACCGCGCGCTCGCGAGCCGCTCCGCGGCGAGCACGACGTTGCGCATCAGCGCGACGTTGGTGACCGGGCCGACGCCGCCCGGAACCGGCGTGATCTCGCCCGCGACCGCCGACACCTCGCCGTAGTCGGCGTCGCCGGTCAGCTTGCCGTCGACGTACGTCGTGCCGACGTCGATGACCGTCGCGCCGGGCTGCACCATGTGGCCGCGAACGAGGTTGGGCACGCCCGTTGCGACGACGAGGATCTCGGCGTCGCGCGTGTGGTGAGCGAGGTCGCGCGTCTCCTTGTGCACGACGGTCACCGTCGCGTCGCGCGCCATCAGCAGCAGCGCCACGGGCAGGCCCACGACGTTCGAACGCCCGACGACGCACGCGCGCAGCCCGCGCAGCGGCCAGCGCGCACTGCGCTCGAGCAGCAGCATCACCGCCATCGGCGTCGCGGGAACGAACTCCGTCCCGCTCGCGAACGCCAGGCGCCCGAGGTTGACCGGATTGGCGCCGTCGACGTCTTTGTGCGCCGGCATGGCCTCGGCGATGCGCCGAATCCCCAGGTGCGGCGGAAGCGGCTGTTGGAGGATGACGCCGTGTATTCCGGGATCACCGCCGAGCACGTGCAGGACCGCGCGCACGGCATCCTCGTCGGCATCGGCATGCAGTGCCGCAACGCTCACGTCGACGCCGACCTTCGCGCCGGCTTTTTCGATGCTGCGCACGTACGCCGCGCTCGCCGCGTCCGCACCGACGATGACCACCTCGAGCCGCGGTTCGACCTTGGCCGCGCGCAGACGCGCCGCGCGCGCCGCGATCTCGGCGTGCAGGTCGGCGGCGAGCGCGCGCCCGTCGAGGATTCGAGCCGTCATCGCGCATGCGGTTCGGTCGGTTAGGGACGAGGCCCTGGAACGCGTGCGATGGACTGTCGCGCTCGGCGCACGGTTCGACGAGCCGGCCTTCGAAAACGCGCTCGCGGGTTTCCGGCGGCTCTACAACGTCGCGCCCGAGCGCGTGCTCTGCGCACCCGATGTCCTCGGCCGCTTCGCAGCGCTGATGTCGCGCTCGCCGGAAGACGCGATGAACCGCGACCTGCGCTACGCCGGCGTCCCGGTCGTCTCCGCGATCCTGGCCCCCGGCACGATCGTCTTCGAAGGCGAAGTAGACGAAGAAAGAATGGGCGACTGGTAATTGGTGATTGACTTCCCGGCAACGATGCCGCAACATGCGGTCGTCATGATGGGGGTGTGCCTACCGGAGACGACGATGAGCGACGCGACCGACAAGCCGGTGAAGCCGCCGGCGGAGCAGACGCAGCACCTCGAGACCAGGACCGACGAGGACGAGCGTCCGGCTCCGACTCGCCCGCCGAGGGTGTCAGACTTCATCAGGGATCGCGACAAGACGGACCCCTTGCGGAGATTTCGCTTCTAGCCGACGAACCGCTCGCACCTGACGCTTCCGTCGATTATCGATATCTCTTCGGCCTCGTCATCGACCGAGCCGAACGCGAAGAGGATTTCGGTAAAGCAGTCGACGCCAAGGTCACCGCTCTTTTGGCCGGCGTCGTTGCCTTCATGGGCTTGTTGTTCCGGCTTTCGCTGAAGAGCTGGAACACGGGATCGGCACTCATCTATCTGGTCCCGCTCGGCTTTCTGCTCAGCGCGTTCATGACCAAGCGGGGCCCCGTCGCCCCGACGGTCGAGGCTCTCGAAACGTTCTTTCCGCAGCACCCCGCCGAGACGATCAAAAAAGCAGTTGGCGCGGCGGCGAATGCGTGTCGAACGAACGAGCGCATCAACGAGCGCAAAGCAACCCGGTTGGAGATCGCAACCCTGCTGACGGCGATCGCTACCGCGATCGTTCTCGTGGTCCAGTTCGCGTTCAGTTTACGCTGATGCGAGGAAATTGCGCAGCGCCGTTCCCAGCGCGCGCGGTTCTTCGATCATCGGCAGGTGGCCGCTGCGCTTCAGGATCAGCGTTTTTGCGTTCGGGTAGATGCGGACGACGTCGCGCAGCGCGGCGACGCCGATGTAGCGGTCGTGCGCGCCCCATGCGCAGAAGACCGGGCCGGCGTAGCGCGCGAAGCCCGCGTGCAGCGCGCGAGCGCGTGTGAACGCGTGGAGCGCGCCTGCGTAGACGGCGGCGAACGCGTTGCGCAGCGCCGCGTCCTGCGAGAGCTCGTAGGCGCGCTCGACGTCGGACGGTTCGAGCGCGTTGGGATCCAGCACGCTGCGCAGAAGGATGCGCGTCACGAAGCGCCGCGAGGGGCGGCGTTCGAACAGCGGGCGCGCGATGCCGCCCGCGAGCGCGTAGACGAGGTGGCGCGGCGTGCGCGCGAACGCTGCCGGTGCGATGAGCGCGAGGTGCGTGACGCGCGCGGGATGCGCGCCGGCGTAATCGGCCGCGATGAACCCGCCGAGCGAGTGTCCGATCAGCGCGAAGCGTTCGAGACCCAGCGCACCGACCACGTCGTCGAGCACGCGCCGGAAATACGCGAGATCGAATGCGGCCGCGGGTTTGTCGCTTGCGCCGAAGCCGGGCAGGTCGAAGGCGACGTAGCGCAGCGCCGGGTCGAGCTGCGGCACGAGACGTCCCCACGCGCCGTCGCTCCAGTGGCCCAGGCCGTGCAGCATGAGCACGACCGGCGCGCCGGGCGCGTCGCTGCCGGCTTCGTACGTCGCGAGCGTCGCGTCCGCGGCGCGCACGCGCCCCGCGCGCCACGGGAACGGAACGGCCGCGTTCAGCACGAAGAGCCTCGGGTGCCCCGGTTTGTCGTCATCGCTGCGGTGGTGTTCCTGAGCGCGTGCTACAACGCCCCCGACGCCGCAACGTCCGGCGGCGGCACCGGGCCGGCGGCGCTCGCCGGCGCGCCCGCGCAGTCGTTCGACGTGCCGCGCACCGACGGCCGCACCGACTCGCTCGCGCGCCACCGCGGACAGGTCGTGCTGGTGAATCTCTGGGCGACGTGGTGTCCGCCGTGCCGCGAGGAGATGCCGGCGCTGGAGCGCTTCTCGCGCGAGCACGCAAAAGACGTGGTCGTGCTCGGCGTCGATCAGGGCGAGTCGGTGTCCGCAGCCGCAGCGTTCGCGAAGGAGCGCGGCGTGACGTTTCCGGTGCTGGTCGACGAGCAGCAGCAGTACGGACGCGCCTACGAAGGGATCGGTCTGCCGACGAGCGTCATCGTCGGGCGCGACGGTCACGTCGTGCGCGGCATCGACGGCGCGATGACGCTCGAGCAGATGCGCGCCGTCGTTGCACCGGCGCTCGCGCGTTCCGCGCCGCACCGCACGCCAGGAGCGGACATGTGAGCGCGCGGATCGCCGCGAGCGCGGTCGCGGCGATCGTCATCGCGCTCGTCGCCGCGCAGGACCTGTATCCGCAGACGCCGCTGTACCACACCTGGCAGTACGCGCTCGCGCTTGCGATCGGGCTCGTGGTCGTCATCGCGTACGCGAACGGCGCGCGGCGCGGCGCCGACGGCGCTGCGGGAAAACGGCTGCTGCTCGCGATGGCGGGCGCGCTGATCGCCGGCGTGGCGGGGCTCGCATCGGGGCTGCTCGGCCCCGACACCGCGCGCGTCGTCGGCACGCCCGGCACCGTCGTGCCCGTTCCCGCGCTCGGCGCCGCGGCATTCTTCGGCGCCGCCGACGCCGCGACGATCGCGCGCGCGTCCGCGGGCGTGATCCTGCGGCGCCGGAACGCGAGCGAGATCGCGCTCGCCCCGGCGACGCGCCGCCTGACGGGCGAGTCGCTCGTGTATCTCGAGCCGCATCCCGCGGCGTTCGTCGAAGCGTTCGACGAGCAGGGCGCGCACCTCACCGTCACCCAGCCGACGAACCCGTCGTTCCTGTCGCCGGTGCTGCTGTTTCGACAGCGCCAGCGCATCGGCGCGCTCAACGTGCCGTTCGACACGTTCGCGGCGCCCGCGCGTCATCGCGTCGTGCGCGCGCTGTACTTCACGCCGGGCGATCTCGCGCAGTTCAACCGCGCGAACCCCGACACGAAGGCGCCGGCGCTGGTTCTCACCGTCGCGGACGAGACCGGTAAACCGCTCGGCATCACGCTCGCCGCATCGGGCAAAGACGTCAGCGTGGCCGGTATTCGCGTGCGCGCGACGATCGGTGCGTATCCGGCGCTGGCCGTCGCGGCCGCGCCGCCGGCATGGGCGCTCGTGCTCGGCGCAGTCTTCTTCGTCCTCGGCCTGGTCTGGAGCGTGCTGCCGCAAAAGGCCGGCGCGTACAAAAAGGCTAGCGCGTAAAAGAGGCTACCGTGTAAAAAGAGCCTAGCGCGTAAACGGAAGCTGAGGGTCCGCGCCCGCGACCGTCGCCGCGCAGTCGTGCACGACGAGCGTGCCGGCCGCGGTGACCGGCGGATTCGAAAGCGTGCCGACCGCATAGACGTTGCGCAATGCGAGCGGCGGCGCGAGCGACGTGGGAACCTTGACCGTCAGGCGCCGCGTACCGCCGAAGTCGATCGCGCGCGCAAACGTCACCGTCTGGCGGTCGCCGTAGCGGTCGGCGAGGGTCGCGCGCAGCGCTTCGCCGTGCGCGTCGCCATCGACGTCGCACGCGAGCGCGAGCGGCTCGCCCAGCGCGATCTCGTCGACCGCGTACGCCGCGCGCTCGCCGGCGGTGAAGTCGTAGTCCAGCCGCAGCCGGTTGCCCTCGACGGCCAGCGCGCCGGGGCCGTTGGCCGGTGCCGTCATGAGCTTCCAGCTCGCGCGGTGGTTGTCGTCGAACAGCGCGAGCGGCACGGTATGGCGGCCGACGGGGATCGTCACCGTCGTGCTCGCGCCGCCCACGTTCGCGGTGACGAGCGCGTCGCGATCGCCCGCGGCGAGCCGGCCGCGCGCGTCGATCGCGGCGTCCTTCGCGCTCCAGCGCACGACGCCGTCGACGGCGACGGGGCGGTCGCGCGCGTCGAACGCCGCGACGGTGAGCGCGATCGTCGCATGCGGGTCGGGATTTGCGCGCGCCGGCCCAACGATCAGCCGCGCGACGCGGTCGACGATCTCGACGGGAACGTCCGTCGCGACGCCGCCGCGCGTGATGTGTACGCTCGCGGCGCCGGGCTGCGCGCCCGCGTACAGCACGTCGTCGTCGCCGATCGCTGCGATCAGCGGCGACGGAGCGACGCGCCAGGCGCCGCGCGCGTCGCCGAGCCCGTGATCGTTCGCGTCGACGACCCGGGCCTTCAGCGGAACGCGCGCGCCGGCGAGCGCGACGATGCGTGACGGGCGCACGACCAGTCGCGCGGGCGGTCCGACCGGCGCGTCGCTGTACACGAACAACCCGTCGGCGACCGCACGTTCGAACCCGTCGGACGGCTCGTTCACTACGCTTGCGTCCGCATCGCCGAGCACGCGCGCGGCGAGCGTCGCCGACCCGCCGCTGTCGAACAGCATCGCGTCGGTCGCGCCGAGCCCGCGCAGCAGCGCGATCAGCTCGCCGCGGTTCACGCCGATCGACGTCGCCGGATGCCGCCCGTCGACGACGACGAGCGCGAGCGTTCCGTCGGGGAAGCGCGCGGCGGCCGACGCGGGAATGCGGCGATCGCGATCCGCATAGTTCGGCGACGAAGGATCGTCGACGGTGACGCCGCCGTGCAGCAGCTCGGGTCCCCCGCCGACCGCCGCGACGACGTCTCCGAGCGCCGGATCGGTGTCGTACGCGATCGTGACGGTGTCGCCGGCGCCGGGTACCGGGCCGATCGCTTGCGCGGCCGGGCCATACGCGAGCCGCATCCCCGCCGCAGCGGGCCACGGCGGCGCGGTCGTCACCGCCGTGACGCGATAAGACGCCGTCCCCGCGCGAGCGCCGGGGTCCGGCTGAAGGTCGAGCAGCGTCACGCCGTTGGCATTGGGCGGAAGCACGCCGAACGCAGGCGTCAGCAGCGACGCGCCGTTCTGCGGCGGCCATTCGTTGACGGCGGTGATCGGCACGACGACGCCCCCGTACGTGGCGCTGCCGGCGAAGCGGTACGTGTCGAAGCGCACGGTTCGCGCGCGCGTCACGGTGAGGGCAATGCGCGCGCTCGGCGTGCGGTCGAGCGCGCCGTTCCGCACGACGATACCGAGCGGCGTGCCGCTCGCGTTGATGTCGAAGTAATCGCCGTTGATGCCCGCGACCGCGCCGGTGCGGCGCGCCATCGACGACGTGGTCTCGTCTTTGGAGATCACGCTGTCGTGCGCGAGCACCGTGCCGAGCCGCACGGTCGCTTCTTGCGGATCGACGGTCACGACGGAAACGACGAGCGGTCCCGCCGACGTGAACATGCGGTACGTCGCGCGCGCGACGCCCGGCGCGACGGCCTCGCGCTCGAGGCTCGACGCGGTGACCAGCGGAAACGGTGCGGGCGGCGCGAGCGAGCCGGGCAGCGTCGCAGCGAACGCGCGCGTTGCCGCGCACGCGCACAGCAGCGCGAACGCCGCAGCTGCGGCGCCACGCGCGAGTGCACCGGCCGAACGCGGCAACGTCAGCGCGTCAGGCCGACCAGGAAGAAGATCGCGCCGAGCACCGCGGCGCCGCCGCCGACGACCGGCAGCAGCCGCGAGCCGACCAGCACCGTGATCGACACGAGCACGATCGCCACCTCGAAGAGCGTCGTGCCGACCTCGATCGTCTCGTGCTGCTGGAGCAACCGTTCGGAGCGCTCGTTGTGATGCACGGCCTCTTCTTCGAACGCGAGCGCTTTCTTCATCGCGGGCGGCGCTTTGGCTTTTTCATCGGCAGCGTTTTTCTGCAGGGTCGCAACGTTCGCGCCCGGTCGCGCGCCCGCGTCGATCGCCGTTTGTGCGATGTAGAACTTGATGCGCTCCGCCTGGTATTGCGCCCAGGCGTCCGACGCTTTGGCGGTCGCCACGATCGAGTCGTTCTTCTCGACGAGCGCCTGCGTCGAACGCAAGCTGCCGAAGTAACCGCTGATCGCGGCGCACACGGCGAGCACCGCGGCCGCGAGCGGGACCCAACTGGGACCTTCATGACCGTGCTCGTGGCGTTCGTGCGCTTCTTCGAAGGCTTTGGCGGCGCTCACGTCGCCGCCGGCACCGAGGAAAGATCGCCGACTCGCATGAGGGCGTCACGTACGTCGGTCATCGGAGCAACCCTCCACGCGTCCGTGCGCGCGCGATCGAATGCGAACGCGGCGAGCTCGAACTCGCCGAACGTGCCGCATACCACGACGCCGTCGGGATCGACGGCGAATGCGCGGCGGCGCGGCGAGTCGAATACGACGACGTACGCGCGCAGCTCGGCCGCGCGCGTGCGTGCGAACGGCACGACCCACGCCGCGTCGATCGACGCACGCCACACGAACAGGCGTACGCCGTCCAGCCGCGCGGCGACCAGCGCGCGCGGGTCGAGCACGGCTTCGTCGTCGACGAGCGCGATGTCGTCGCTCGCCGCGATCGTGTGCGGATCGATCACCAGCCCCGCGTCGGCAACCGCGGCGAGCGCGTGCAATTGCGGATCGGGATGCAGCGCGACGGCGATGCGCACCGCCGCGGGCAGCGGGTCGCCGGCGAGCCGTGCGACCCGCGGCGGTTCCGCCGTGCGCGCGACGATCGGCGGGCCCATCGCGACCGTCGCGTGCAGCGTCGTCTCTTCGTCCTGCGGCGCGAGCGCGACGACCGTTCCGTCCGCGGCGACGATCTGGCTCTTGCCGCAGTACGCGACGCTGCGCGCTTCCACGCCGACTTTGTTGGCGACGACGAGCGGGACGCCGTTCTCGCGCGCGCGCACGGGGATCATGAGATCCGCTTGCAGGTTTTCGAGCGCGTGCGGATCGCGCCCGCTCGTCACCCACGCGGTCGGAACGACGAGGATCTGCGCGCCGCGCGCGACCAGCGTGCTCGGGATCGTCGGGATGCGGCCGTCGGCGCAGACGAAGACGCCCAAGCGGCCGACCGGCGTGTCGACCGGTTGGAGGGCCGTACCTTGGCTGAACCAGCGCCGGTCGAAGTGCCACAGAAAGTACTTGTCGGCATAGCCCACGATGCCGCCGGGCGTGACGACGTACGCGCTGTTCGCGAGACCGTGCTCGCCGGCGCGCGCGCCGCCGTACACGATCGTCGCGCCGGTGCGCGCTGCGACCGCGATCACGTCTGCGGCCGCCGACTCCAATTGGCTCGGGTCGATAGGGTCGGTGCCGATAACGTAGGCGGGGACGGTCCCTTCGGGGACGACGATCAATCGCGCGCCGGATTCGGCGGCGGCGGCGATCTGCGCGAGCAGCGCGGGCCACCGCTCCGCGAAGACGGCGCGGTCGTGCGCACGCGTTTGCACCACGGCGACGGGTGTTGGACGAGCACTCACCTAATTAGTCTCCAACCCTCGAGGGCGGTCGTTGATCGCCTCTCGCAATCCGCATATCAGGACCACGTATGAGGATACCTGAGTGAAACGACTGATCGCGTGTGTTTCGCTCGTCGCCGCCGCCACAACTGCGGCTGTGCCGTCGACTACCCCGCCCAAGCCTGCGCCCAAGGCGCCCGTCGCCGCCGCGAAGACGCCCGGCAAAGCGACCACGACCGCCGCCAAAGCCAAACCGTCGAAAACGGTGGCCAAGGCCGCACCGAAGTGCCGCGTCGCGCCCGCCGACGAATACTTCGGAAAGCTCAAGATGAGCATTCTCGGCATCCGCAACACCATCAAAGACCAAGGGCTGAAGATCGACGTCGACCCGACCAAGGCGCCGTCGACCAGCAACGCGATCGCGCTCACCGAGGACGCGATCCACGACTGGCAGCACAAGTACCCCTGCGACAGCTGGCTCCCCGGCACGCTGTTGGGCCTCGAGCGCTTCTACCTCAAGATCCACACCAACGACGGCGTGAAGCACGTGCACTCGACGTTCGCGTGGCTGCGCCACGACTATCCCAAGAGCAGCGTTGTTCAGGTCGCGCGGCGCGAGGACGGTCAGGCGGCGGTCGTTCCGGTCGCGCCGGCGATGGCGTCGGTCCCGGGCGGCGCCGACGCATCCGCCGCGCCGGCATCCGGAGCGCCTGCCGCGCAACCGCAGGCAGCGCTTCCGATGCCCGGCCAGGCGGTGCCGACGCCGTTCCCGGGCTCGGCTCCCCAGAGCGTCATCAACGCGCAGAACGCGATGGGCTCGCCGAGCCCGTCGCCCACCCCGCGCCGCTAGAACCGCCTCCGCCTCGCACGAAAGAGAAAAGCCCCCGGCGTGAGCCGGAGGCTTTTCCTGTTCGCGGAGTCCTGAAGGACGCTTAGAACTTGATACCGAGGCCGACGTAGCCGCCCGCGTGCGACGCATCTGAAGGCGAGAGGTTCTTGCCCTTGATGGAGTCGCCGAGGAAGCCGGCGTCCAGGAACAGCCCCGAGTTGCCCAGGTTCAGCGTGCCGCCGATCTGGTACTTGAGGAAGCGCTGCTGGAACTTGTCGGTCGAGCCTGCAGGCAGGCCCGGAGGCACCGAGCCGGCCGGGAACGTGAAGTTGCCGGAGATGCTCGGGTAGTACCACACGCTGCCGTACACGGACAGCGGCTGGTCGAGGTCGGGGAGTTTCTCGGCGCCGAAGCCGAAGCCGTTCTGCTTCGGATAGCCGTAGTTCTCTTCACGGTGCAGGTAGCCGACGCCGATGTAGATGCGCGGTTCGGCGATCTTGAGGCCGAGGCGCCCGTCGAAGTCGATGTCGCGCGCCGTGAACGACGGCACGGCCGTCTGCCCGTAGGCACCGATCACGGTGACGCAGCCCTGGTCGCCGGTCGCCGGGGCGAGTGCTCCGGTGAATCCGCCGTGCGGGCAGGGGTTGCCGTCGCCGCCGGCCACGGTGAACGCGCCGGGAGCGATGCTGCTGTTGTGCGGGTAGCTCCACGAGCGATAGTCGCCCTCGAGCATCCACGGCAGACCGAACGCGGGGAACTCCACCGCGCCGCGGACGGCATAGGAACCGCCGGTGCCCTTGTTGCCGGGCGAGAACTCGTTGTAGACCTTCGGCGAGAAGATGTAGTCGCCGACGATGAAGTGCTCGTACGGGTTACGGGCCACGGGGGTGGGGGTGGGAACGGGGGTCGGAGGCAGCGTCGGCGGGGCCGTTGGCGGCGCGGTCGGCGGTGCGGTCGGGGGGGCCGTCGGAACGATCGTCGGCGGCTGGACGTAGCGCACCACGACGATGCGGCGGTCCGGCACCCACTGAACGTACGCGCCCATGCCCTCGGAGATCACGCGAACCGGTACGACGACCGCGCCCTTGTAGATCTCGGGAGGGACGTCGAGCGGACGGCTCTCACCGTTGATGACGACTTCCGGTTTGCCGACGGTCACTTTGACGTCGGAGCCCGGCTTCGAGACGTCCACGGTCTTTGAGGCCGGATCGTACGAAACCGTCGCGCCCATCTGCTCGAACATCGAGCGGAGCGGAATGAGGATGGTGTTGCCACGCACGAGTGCGGCGAGGACGCGGTTCGCCTTCAGGCGGTCCGGCTTCGAATAGACATGCCGGTCGTTGAAGAGGATCGGGACCTCGCCGGAAGGCGGCGTGCCGAAGTCAGCGGGCGGTGCGCCGGCGGGGGCCTGTGCGATCTGCGTGGGCGCGTTGGGTCCGATGTTGCCATGCGCCTGCGCGGAGTTCGAGGCCGACACCGACGTCGTACCGATTCCGACCGCGACCAGCGCGGCCAAAAGCCCGGTGCTCAGTCGTTTCACGTAATACTCCCTAGCTAAGGTGTTGTGTCGAGAAGGGCGTTGGCGCCGGCGTGGCCGGCCCGGGGACGGGAGCGCGCGATTTTACTCGCTTGCTCAGCCACAGTCGGACCTACCCACGTGATGGACGCCTTAATCACGAGGCGAGGCCACCGCCCCGCATCTAATCCGACAACGCCGCTCGGTAGCGCAGGGTTCCGCTCGCCCACCGAGTCTTCGTTGCGGACCGACTCCCGTAAAGCGCCCTTTACAACATGCAGGTTCCGAGGTCCGCCTTCGAGCGCGCCGTCAGCCGAGCTTTTCGTCGAGGCGCTCGCGGAATTTCTCGCGCGAGGTGACGTAGCGCTCGTGCGTGCCTTCGGCGATTTTCTCGCGCTCGTCGAACGCGGTGAAGGCGTACTCGATGCGGCGCCCGTCGAATTTGAGGACCTCGACCTCCGTGCGGACGATCAGCCCGACCGGCGTCGCCGCGAGGTGCGTGAGGTCGACGTGCGTGCCCAGGGTGATCTGATCGGGATCGAGCGCCGGCGCGACGCACTGCATCGCCGCCTCCTCCACGAGCTGCAGGAGGATGGGCGTCGAGAGCACGGGGACCCCCTTGTTGCCGGCCTTGTCGGCCGTCATCCATTCCTCCACCCGCGTCTGGCTCTGATAGGTCCTCCCGACCTCGATCTTGCCGCGCATCCCGGGGGCACCTTACGACCGGCAACCGGGCGAATCATTTTCACGTTCCACCCGGTAGTACGGCCGGACGGCGGCGTCGGGGCACGCAATGCCGAAGCCGGTTCGCAGCACACCCCAAGAAAACACTAGTAGAAGGAGCAGCATGAGACGGAGTCAGCGCACGTTGCTGGCCGCGGCGGTTCTCGCCATGGCGGCGACCGCGTGCAGCAAGGGCGGAGGCGGCGGAGCCGCCCGCAGCGGACCTCCGCCGCTGGCGGTCGACGTTGCCAAGGCCCAGCGGCAGGACATCGCCACGTTCGTCACGCTCGACGGCCAGATCGCGCCGGTTCAGGAGTCGACGCTGAGCTCGCAGCAGTCGGGCAACGTCGCGGCCGTCTACGTCAACGAAGGCCAGCACGTCTCGCGCGGGCAGGTGGTCGCGAAGCTCGACGACTCGACGCTGCGCGGACAGCTCGCGCAGCAGCAGGCGATCGTGCAGCAGCAGAGCGCGCAGCTCGGCGGCTCGACGCTGCAGGTGCCCGTCACCGCGGCGCAGGCCTCCAACACCGTGGTCACCGCGCAGCAGCAGCTCGCCGCGGCGCGCAACGGCACGCAGACGGCGCAAGCCGCGTACCAGAGCGCGCTCGCGACCTACAACGCCGACAAGCAGCTCCTCGCGCAAGGCTACGTCGCGCAGACGCAGTTCGAACAAGCGCGCTCGCAGTACGTGCAGGCGCAGCAAGCCGTGAATAACGCGCGCGAGACCGAACGGCAAGCGCAGACGGCGCTGCGCTACGCGCAGACGCAGGGCGGCAATGCCGTTCCGATCCAGCAGCAGGCGATCGCGGTGAACCGCGGCCAGCTCGCCGCCGCGCAGGCGCAGGTGCATCTGCTCGAGACGGAGATCGCGCAGACCAGCATCGTCTCGCCGTTCGACGGCGTCGTGACGCAGCGGCTGCTCGATCCCGGCGCGTTCGCGAGCCCGAACCAGCCGGTGGTGCGCGTCTCGCAGATCGACACCGTCTACCTCAACGTCAACGTTCCGGACGACGATCTCGCGTACGTGCACAGCGGCACCCCGGTATCGTTCACGACGTCGAGTCTTGGCAACAAGCCGTTGCGCGCGTCCGTGATGGACGTCAACGCGACGCCGACGCAAGGCACGCTCTCGTATCGCGCGCGCGTGCGCGTTCCGAACCCCGGCGACCGGCTGCGCGGCGGAATGCTCGTCAGCGTGAACGTCCGCAAGGAGTTCCACCCCAACGCGATCGTCGTGCCGCGCACCGCGGTGTTCCAGAGCGACAAGGGCGCGAACGTCTACACCGTCGCGGACCTGCCTGCGCCCGCGCCCGGCGCGTCGGGCGCGCCCGGCGGCGCACCCGGAGCCGGCGCCGCGCCGGCCGGCGGTGCGGCCTCGGGCGGCAAACGCCGCGGCGGAGCGGGTGGTCCCGGCGGCGCCGGCGGCCCCGGCGCGCAGCAAGGACCGCCCGTGAAGCTGATGCAGGCGAAGGTCGTCCCGGTGCAAGTCGGGCTGCAGACCGATACGCTCACGGAGATTCGCAGCTCCGACATCCGCCCGGGCACCACGGTGATCACCACGCGTCCCGACGCCTTGCAGGACAAGAGCGTCGTGGCGATCGGCGGAGCGGCCGCCGGCGGCCCGCGCGGCGGCGCGCAGTGATGCGATCGTCCGCCATGTCGCGCGCGCTTGCGAGCGTCGCGCTGACGGCGCTCGCCCTCGCGTCGCAGCCCGCCGCCGCGCAAACCGCGACGCCTCCGCCGGCGACGCAGCCCACCACCACGACGACGCCGCGGCCCGCCGCCACGCCGGCCGCGCTGCCCACGCCCGTCGGGGCGCCCACCTCGGGCGCGCGCGGCCAGAGCCCCAGCGCGCTGCCCGGCGCGAACGGAACCCCGCCGCCGGGCGCGCCGCAGCCCGCGTCCGCCAACGCGTCGGGCGGCGGCCGCGCGATCAACGCGAGCGCCATCCCGACGCTCGCCCCGGCCGATCAGGCCGCACCGCTGCCCTTCCCCGCGTACGGAACGCCGGCACCCGTCTCGCAAACGCGCGTCGCGCCGGGCGTCCCGCAGGTGATCACGCTGCCGCAGGCGGTGCTGATCGGCTACGCGCGCTCGCCGCTGCTCGCCTCGGCGCGCGCCGACGTCGAGATCGCGACCGCGCCGGTCGGGCTCGCGCAGTCCGCGCTCTTCCCCGCCGTCACCGGCAACGCGTCGACGACGCGCGCGCACCGCGAAGCCGGCAGCACGACCACGAACAACACGGGCACCGGAACCGGAACCACGACGACGTTCAATCCGAACACGACGACCAACAGCCTGTCGGTCTCGCTCCAGCAGCTGATCTTCGACGGCGGCCGTGTCGCGGCGCAGATTCGCAGCGCGCGCGCGACGCAGTCGGCGTCGATCGCGACGTACCAGCGCCAGCTGCAGACCGTCGCGTTCAACGTCGCGACCGCGTACTACAACACGCTCGCGGCGCAGCGCCAGACGCAGGTCGCGTTGACCACGGTGCAGCTCGACCAAGTGCAGGAGAGCCTCGTCACCGCGCAAATTCGCGCCGGCACGGCGGCGCGCACCGACCTCGCGACGGCGCAGCTGCCGACGGCGCAGGCGCGCGTCGCGGTGATCCGCTCGCAGGCCAACGAACAAGTTCAGCTCGCGACGTTCGCGAACACGCTCGGCCTCGACGCGGACATCGCGGTGCAGCCGAAGGACGACGTGCCCGCAGTGAGTGCTACGGCCGGCACGCTGGCGGTCACGCCGGCGTTTCCGACGCCGACGTATCAAACCGCCATCACGCGCGCCAACGCGCTGCGGCCCGATCTCACGGCGCAGCAGCAGAACATCGTCGCCAATCAAGAGAACGTGCGCGCGGCACGGCTCGGCAACTTCCCCAACGTCAACGCGAGCGCGTCGTACGGCACGACGTCGACCGACCCGAGCGGCGGGACGTTCCGCAACGCGGGCTCGATCGGGTTCGCGCTGACGATCCCGTTCTACGACCGCGGCGTCACGAAGGCGCAGACGGCGCAGGCGCAAGGCCAGCTCGACCGCGCGCTCGCGCAGCTGCAGATCGCGCAGCAGGGCGTGCAGCTCAACGTGCGCACCGCGCTGGTGAACCTCGTCTCCGCGTACGCGGCGCTCGATCAGACCAACGCGGAACTCGCCAAGGCGCAGGAAGTGCTGCGCGCCACGCAAGCGCAGTACCGCGCCGGCGTCACGACGCTGCCGCTGCTGCTCAACGCGCAGGTCGGGCTCACGCAGGCGCTGACCGACGAGGTCACCGCGGTGTACACCGTACGGCAAGCCGAACAGGCGCTGCTGTACGCGGAGGGCACCAACGCCGCCGGGTGAAGTCCCCGGCGGTATGACTTCCACGGTCCCGGTCTGGATCGACGATCCGACCAATGCGGCGATCCTCGCGGTGAGCGAGGATCGCCTCACGGGCTTTCAGCTCGACCCGTTCGGCGCGATCGCCGAGCGCAGCGGCATCGACGCCGCGACGGTCATGGAACGAATCGGTGCGATGCTTCGAGCGGGCACGATTCGCCGCGTGCGCCAGACGCTGATGGCCACCAACCTCGCCGCGGGCGCGCTGTGCGCGTGGCAGGTGCCGCCGGAACGGCTCGACGAGGCATTCGCGTGGCTGTTTCGCGAGGACCCGTTCTCCGGCCACGTCGTCATTCGCACGACGGACAGCACGACGGCCGGCTCCAACTACCGGCTGTGGACGACGCTCAAGGTGCCGCAGGGGTTCTCGCTCGAGAAGCACGCGGCGTTCCTCGCGCGCACGATCGGCGCGCAGTCGTACCGGCTGATGCCCGCCAAGGCGCTGTTCGCGCTGGGCGTCGGGCACGTGCGGCGGCGCGGGATCGAGCCCGGCGCGCGCGCGCCCGAGCTCGCGGACGTGAAGGATACCGAGATCGTCGAGCTGAGCGCGCTGGAATGGCGCGTGCTCACCGCGATCAAGCGCGAGCTGGCCGCGGACGAGATCGTGCGCGACGTGTGGGTCGCGCGCGCGCGCGAAGCCGGCGTGTCGCTCGACGAGTTCGAGCGGATCGGCAAGGAGCTCAACGCGAAGGGCGTGATCGGGCGCTTCTCGACGTTTCTCGAGCACGTGAAGCCGCAGCAGCACGCGGGCGGGCAGAGCGTCACGCGCTACAACGCGCTGTTCCACTGGAAGGTCCCGGTGGGGCGTGAGATGGACGCGGGGCGCGAGGTCGGGCGGCACTACATCATGACGCACGCGTACTGGCGCGAAGGCGGGCCGGAGTTCCGCGGAGTCAACGTGATGGGCGTCGCGCACGGCATGGAGAAGGACGCGGTGCTCGCGCACAAGGCCGCGATCGACGCGCATCTGCGCGAAGCGGGGATCGATTTCGACTACACCAACGTGTTCTGGGGCGGGCGCAGCGAGATCAAGCCGTCCGAGATCGCGCCCGAAGCCTATGTCGCGTTCTGTCAGAAATACGCTCTGGACCCGGAGGCGATGCGCTGATGTTCGGTCGGATTCTTGCCGCGTGCGCGCTGGTCGCGCTCGGCCTGTGCGCGTGCACCAAAGTCGGCGAGAACGTCGCCTCGTCGCCCAACGGCGGCGCGAACGGACCCGCGGGTCCGCATCCCGACCGGCTCGTGATGTCGACCGCGGCCGATCCGAAGAATCTCAACCCGGCCTTCGCGTCGGCGAGCCCAGGGCTGGAGCTGTCGGCGTTCCTGTTTTCGTACACCGTCGTGTACGACGATCACGCGAAGCCCGTGCCCGACGCGGTCACCGAGATACCGACCACGGAGAACGGCGACGTCAGCGCCGACGGCAAGACGATCAAGTACAAGCTGCGCCACGGCATGAAGTGGCACGACGGCGCGGAGGTGACGTGCCGCGACCTGCGCTTCACGTGGCAAGTCATGGTGAACCCCAAGAACAACGTCAACACGACCGAAGGCTGGCGCGAGATCCAGTCGGTTGACTGCACCGATCCGTACGTTGCCGTCGTGCACCTCAAGCGCGTCTACGCGCCGTTCCTGCAGCAGCTGTGGAGCCTCAACGGCAACGGGCCGATCATGCCCGAGCATCTGCTCGCCAAGCTCAACGACGCGCAAGGCAGCATGAACACCGCGCACTACAATTCCGCGCCCATCGGGAGCGGCCCCTACCGGTTCGTCTCGTGGGACCGCGGCAGCCAGGTGCGCCTGGAGGTCAACCCCGACTACTACTTGGGCAAGCCGCAGATCCGCGAGATCGTCTACCGCATCATCCCCGATCAGAACACGCTCGCGACGCAGCTCCAGACGCACGAGCTCGATTTCGCCTGGAACTTGGCAGCATCGTCGCTCGACCGTGTCAAGAACATCGACGGCGACACGACCGTGACGCCGGTGGTGTACACGTTCGAGCACTTCGACTTCAACTTTCGCCGGCCGATCCTGCAAGACGTGCGCGTGCGCCGCGCGCTGACCTATGCGGTGGATCGCAAATCGATGCTGGAGAAACTGCGCCACGGTTTGGGCGAGCTGAGCGACACGTTCTTGGACCCCACGCTGTATCCCGACGCGCAGAATCCCGACATCATCAAGTATCCCTACGATCCCGAGAAGGCGAAGGCGCTGCTCGACGAGGCCGGCTGGAAGCCCGGTCCCGACGGCATCCGGGTGAAGGACGGGCAGAAGCTCCAGTTCCAGATCTCCACACAGGTCGAGTCGATCGCCGGGAAGGCGGACGAAGAGCAGGCGCAGACGTACTGGCACGCGGTCGGCGCCGACGCGATCGTGAAGAACTACCCGACCGCGTTGTTCTTCGACAACACCGCCAACGGCGTGCTGCAGGGCGGCAAGTACGACATCGCGTTCTTCGCGTGGGTCGGCGCGGCCGACATGGACCAGAGCGCGATCTACTCCTCGCACAACTTTGCCCCGCACGGTCAGAACTCGCTCTTCTGGGACAACAAGGTCGCGACCGACGCGATGGACGACGCAAACCAGACCATCGACACCAAGCGCCGGATCGCGGACTACATGATCGTGCAGCGCGAGTTCGCCAAGGACGACCCGTCGGTGATCCTGTGGTTCCGCAAGGACCTCGAGGTCTACACCAGCGCGCTCAAGGGCTTCACCCCGACGCCGGTGATCACCACGCCGTTCTGGCAGACGTGGAAGTACCACTTCTGAGCATCGCGCGCGCCGCGCTCGGGCTCGCCGCGTGCGCCGCGCTGGCCGGCGCGCCCACTCCGTCGGGCGCAGACGCGACGCGCGCGCCAGCCGCGCGGCATCCGTACACGATCCCGCACGTCCTGCGCTATGCGACCGGCGAGGACATCGTCGGGCTCAACCCGCATCTGAACTCGCAGGTCGTCGTCAGCTACATGGGCTCGCTGGCGATGGCGTGGCTGGTGCGGTACGACAAGCAGGACCGGCCCGTGCCCGAGCTCGCGACGGCGGTGCCGTCCCGCGCGAACGGCGGCATCTCTGCCGACGGCAAGACGATCACGTACCACCTGCGGCGCGACGCGCGCTGGTCGGACGGCGTTCCGTTCACCGCGGACGACGTGCGCTTCTCGGCCGACGTCGTGCGAAATCCCGCCAACAACGAGCTCACCCACGTCGGGTTCGACCTGATCGACCGCGTCGACACGCCCGACCGCTACACCGTCGTGTTCCGGCTCAAGCGCCCGCACGCGGGCTTCTACGTGAACTTCTTCGGCTCGGCGTTCGCGCAGCCGTGCATCCTGCCCAAGCATCTGCTCGCAAACGAAAAGACGATCAACGAGTCGGCCTACAACGCGCTGCCGGTCGGGATCGGGCCGTTCAAGTACGCGTCGTGGAAACGGTCGGACAGCGTCGAGCTCGTCCCGGACCCGCTCTACTTCGGCCGCAAGCCGAAGCTGGAGCGCGTGATCTTCAAGGTCGTGCCGAACCGCGACACCGTGCTTACGCAGCTCACGACGCACGAGGTCGATCTGTGGCTGCCCGTGCCGGCGGCGTACTACGACCGCGTGCGCACGCTGCCCGCCGTGCACGTGCTGCGCCGCGCGGGATACGGCTACAACCACATCGACCTCGAAATACAGCACGGTGCGCTGCGCGATCCGGCCGTGCGGCGCGCGCTGCGGCTCGCGACCGACCGCGCGACGATCCTCGCCAAGGTGCGGCACGGCGTCGGCATGCTCGAGGAGGCGGTGATCCCGCCGGCCCACCGGTTCCATCTCGAAGCGCCGCGCGTTCCGTACGACATCGCGGCGGCGAACGCGCTGCTCGACCGCGCGGGCTGGCGCCGCGGCCCCGACGGCATCCGGGCGAAGAACGGCGAGCGGCTCGCGCTGGGGTTCGCCATCGGCACGGGCTTGCCCGACACCGACCAGATCGTCGAGCTGGTGCGCGCGAGCTGGGCGCAGATCGGCGTGACGTTCGAGGTGCGCAAGTACCCGTCGCCGCTGTTCTTCGCGCCCGCGCAGACGGGCGGGATCATCTACGGCGGCAAGTACGACGCGACGATCTACGCGTGGATCCTCGGCCCCAACGCCGATCTGACGAACCTGTTCGCGTGCGACCGCATCCCGCCCAAAGGGGCGAACGTCCCGCGCTACTGTGACCGGGAGGTCGACCGCGCGCTGGAGCGGTACGACGCCACCTACGACGAAGCGGGCCAGCGCGCGGCGCTGCGGTTCGTGCAGGAACGGCTGGTGCGCGACGTCCCGACGATCGTGCTGGACGCGCGCGAGGACCTGTTCGCGTTCAACGACGACTTGCGCGGCTTCGCGCCCAACCACGTCACCCCGTTCGACGATCTCGTCGACGCCGACATCTAGGAGCGTACCGGTGAAGAAAGCTCTGGCGACCATCGCGGCCTGCATGCTGCTCGCGGCGTGCACGAAGACCGGCGGGGTGGCGACGTCGTCCGGCGAGGTGTCGTCCGGCGGGCCCCACAACGGTTACACGATTCCGCACACCGTGCGCATCGGCGACACGCAAGACATCACGTCGCTCAACCCGCACCTCGCGACGGCGGCCTCGCTCGGAAACATGTCGGAGCTCACGATGGCGTATCTGGTGCGCTACGACGTGAACAACCGGCCGTACCCCGAGCTCGCGACCGACGTGCCGTCGCAGGCCAACGGCGGCGTCAGCAAAGACGGACTGACCATCACCTGGCACATTCGCAAAGGGGTGAAGTGGTCCGACGGCGTGCCGTTCGACGGCGACGACGTCGTGTGGACGACCAACGCGGTCAACAACCCGGCCAACAACGAGATCGGCCGCGACGGGTGGGACCTCATCAAGAAGATCGACGAGCCCGACAAGTTCACCGTCGTGTACCACCTGAGCAAACCGTACTCGGGCTTTCTGCCGACGTTCTTCGGGAGCGCCGGCGCGAACCCGTGCATCCTGCCCAAGCACCTGCTCGCGAGCATGCCGAACTTCAACAACGCGGACTACAACAGCAAGCCCGTCGGGATCGGCCCCTTCCGCTACGTCAAATGGATCCGCGGCGACCGCGTGGAGATGGAGCCGAACCCGTATTACTGGCGCGGGCTGCCGAAGCTCAAGCACGTCACGTACCGCTTCATCCCGGACCGCAACACGCTGCTCACGCAGCTGCAGACGGGCGAGGTCGACGTGTGGCCGAAGGTCGGCGCCGGCTATTACGACCGCGTCAAGGCGCTGCCGAACCTCACCGTCGCGCGCTTTCCGAGCTATTACTACTCGCACGTCACGTTCAACGTGCAGCACCCGGCCGTCAGCGATCCCGCGGTGCGCCTGGCGATCGCGTACGCGACGGATCGTGAGACGATTCGCAAGAAAGTGAACCACGGCACCGGCACGCTGTCGGAGACGCAGGTCACGCCGGTGTCGCCGATGCACACGGACCGCCCGCTGCGCCCGTACGACGTCGCCAAAGCCAACGACATCCTCGACAAAGCCGGCTGGGTGCGCGGCGCGGACGGCATCCGGGCCAAGAACGGCGTGCGGCTCGCCTTGCAGTTCGTGTCGTACACCGGCGTGCCCGACACCGACCAGCTCATCGAGCTGCTGCGCCAGTCGTGGGCACAGATCGGCCTGCAGTTCGACGTCAAGCGCGTCACGCAGGCGCTGTTCTTCGCGCCGGTCGAGCAAGGCGGCCCCGTCTTCGCCGGCAAGTTCGACGTGTCGTCGTTTTCTTGGGGCGCGACGCCCGATGAAGACTATACGCCGAATCTCGGCTGCAACAGCGTCCCGCCCAAGGGCGAGAACGTGTCGCGGTTCTGCGACAGCCAGATCGACCGCCTGCTGCTGCAAGAGAAAGCAGCGTACGACGAGCCCGACCGCAAGGCCGTCATCGCCAAGCTCGACGACCGGCTCGCCGACACGATCCCGTACTACGTGCTCTACATCCGCGACGAGATCGACGCGTACAACCACGACATGAACGGCTGGCACCCCAACTCGTCCACGCCGTTCGACGACTTCATCAACGTCGACATCTAGAACGTCGACATCGAGGCCGGCGTGCGCGGCGCGCGGCGGCGCGTACGAACGATCAGGACGCCGAGCACGATGCAGCCCGCCAGCGGCAGCGCGCGCAGCGCGCCCCACGCGGGCTGCGCTTGCGCGAGCCCCGCGGCGCGCAGCTCGCCGGCCCACACCGCGCTCGCGCTCGCTGACGCCGGCGCGCGATAGCCCGCCGGCAGCGCGTCGGGCCACACGGGCGCCGGAAACGCACGGCCCAGCGGCACGGTGACGCACGCCAGCGCAAGGACCGCGGCGAACGGCATGAGGTCCGCCCGCGTCGCGCGCGCGCCCTTGCCGAGCACGACGAACGCGCACCCCAGCGCCAGCCCCATCACGACGATCTGCGGCGCGGCCGCGGGACGCTGCGCGACGCCGAGCCAGTCGACGCCCACGAGCGCGGCGGCCACGCCGGCCCAGCCGCGCGCGGCGCCCTGCGTGCGCATCGCGAGCAGCAGCAGCGCAATGAGCTCGACGACGAAGTCGTGCTCGTGGAAGAACGGCACGGCGAACGGCGCGGCGGCGAACGCCAGCAGCGTGCCGTCGCGCGCGTCGAGCCGCGCGCGCACCGTGACGGCGATGACGGCGGCCACCGCGACGACCGCGCACGCCGCGGTAATCGCACTTGCCGCCGTGTCCGACGCGCCGAACGCCCGCGCGATCGCGCCCGGCGTGTGCTGGATGACGACGAAGCGCTCGGCTTGCGCGTGCTCGCCGAGCCGGTGCACGTACGCGAGAAAACCGCGCACGCCGCCCCCGGCGCCGAGCGTCAGCGCGCCGAACGCGAGCGCGCCCGCCGCCACGCACACCAGCGCGGCGCGATCGCGCATCCGCGCGATCAGCGCCAGCGCGAGGTTCGGCTGCAGCCCCGCGAGCAGCGTCGCGAACGCGCCGGCCGCGATTGCAATGCGCTCGTATGCGACGAGCGCGCACGCGATGCCGGCCGCGGAAAGCTGCGCGATCTGGCCCAGCGCCAGCGCGCTGGTCCCCGGCCCGCTCGCGATCGCGAACAGCGTCGCGCCGGCGAGCGCCTGCGCGCTGCGCGCACGCGCGAGCGCGAGCGACGCCAGCGCCAGCGCGAAGAATGCCGCCAGGAGCAGCGTCGTCCACACGCGCGTCGCGACCGGATGCGGCAGCCGCGCGAGCGCGCCGAACAGCGGGAGCGCCGCGGCGGGACCGACGTACGGCAACAGCTCGTCGCGCGACGCGTCGACGCCGCCGATGGTGCGCTCCGTGCTCCACACCGCGCGCGACCACGGGTCGCCGCCGGCGTTCCACGTCGCGCCGGCCGCATAGTACGCCTCGAAGTCGCGCGCGAACGGACCTTGCGTCGCCGGTGGCCGCAGCAGCGTGAACGCCAGCACGATCGCGACGAGCGCGCCGGCGAACGCGGCGTTACGTCGCAGCGTAGAGCCCGATGCGCTCGATCCGCCCGCCGTTGCCCATCACGTACGCCACGCCGCCCGGGAAGCGCGCCTCGTACGCTTCGGCGTACACGACCGGTGCGGGACCGCCGACCGCGACGGCGTAGCGCTCGTCGAGCGAGGCGGTCGCCGCGCCGAGCGCGACGTCGCCCGGCGAAAGCCTGAACGGACCGTAGTCGCGCGCGGCGAGATTGGGCGCGCGATCCGCCTTGGGCAGATAGTACTCGAGCGCGAGCAGCATCGCGTCGGCGTAGAACAGGCTCAGGAAATAGCGCCGGCCGTCTTCGCGCGCCGCGTACGTGTGCCAGCCGCGGATCGGATAGGAGAACGCGACGCCGAACGCCTTCTCGACGTCGGCGCGCGCCGTCGTGCCGAGCGCGAAGACGAAGCGCTCGTTGGCGAGCACGACGGGCCGGTCGAGCGGCACGGGCGGGACGTTCTTGCGCGACCGGCCCGCTTCGTAGACCTGCGCGAGGATCTCGACCGCGCGCTGCATCGCGAAATCGGGTGCGGGCGGCTCCGCGCCGGAACGCTCGTTCTCGTCCGGTCGCGAGCCGGGCGAACGACTCATCCGCGCGGCGTTACGACGTGCGTCGCGGCGGAGCCCGCGACCGCGAGCGCGATGAGCCCGAAGTACGCCAGCGCGAGCGCGCCGCGCTGGCCGGGCGAGGCCACCTGCACCAGCGGGTCGACGTGGCCGCGCCACGCGGCGAGCCCGCGCGGCACCGACGAGACGAGCACGAAGATCAGGATCAAAAACGTGAACGGGCTGAAGGCGCGAAACAGCACGACCCAGCCGACGAGCAGCGCGACGCCGACGAGCCAGATGCGGCCGTCGATCGCGCCCGCGACGCGCCCGCCGTCGAACGGGAAGGCCGGGATGAGGTTGAAGAGGTTCAAGAAGAAGCCGATGTACGCCGCCGCGAGCCAGAACGGCTCGCCGGTGACGATCGCGTAGCCCCAGCACGCGGCGGCCGCGGCGACGCCGAACACCGGGCCCATCAGCGCAGCGACCGCGTTGCGCGCGGGATCCGACGTCATCGGCGAGCTCACGAACGCGCCGAGCCCGGGGATGAACAGCGGCAGCGAGACCGCCGTACCGAAGTTGCGGAACGTGAGGAAATGCCCCATCTCGTGCACGAGGATGAGCAGCACGAAGACGACGCCGAACTTCCAGCCGAAGAACAGCGCGTAGAACCAGATCGAGAGGAACATCGATCCGAAGGTCAGCAGGAGCTTCGGCGCCAGGATGAGCCACTTGAGGTTGAGCAGCACCAAGAGCGCGCCCTTGAACTTCACCGCCCCAATGCCCAGCGCCACCAGGATGCCGCCGGCCGTGCCTCGCTGCTGCTGGTTGCGCTGGCGCGGTTGCTTGAACGGATCCTGGTCTTGCATCATCCCGTAGTTCTCGCTCCACCCGTCCCGCTCCGTGAATGGCGGCCTGATCTGCCGCCAGGAGACTTGCGCTCGATCTCCTTGCACTGGACGGCGCACGACTACGACGCGGTCTTTCCGGCCTATCACTACTGCATCAGCGGGGCGCACGACGTGCTGGTCCACCACACGCACGATCTGCGCGAGAACATGCGCGACGTGCGGCTCGACCCGTCGCTGCCGTACGCGGCGCACACCGCCGGCCGCAACTCGTGGTCGATCGGCATCTCGATCGCCGCGATGCGCGATGCGACGCCGCGAGACTTCGGTGCTTTTCCGCTCACCGAGCCGCAGCTCGACGCGATGTGCCGCGTCGCGGCGGCGCTCGCGTCCTTCTACGGCATCGACGTCGTCGCGATCCGCACGCATGCGGAAGCCGCGCTCGACGACGGGTATTTCGGCGCCGCGACCGGCGGCGAGCACCTGCGCTGGGACATCGCGCGCCTGCGCCCGTCGCCCGAGCCGCTGCTGCCGGCCGAGGCGACCGCGACCGGCGACTGGTTTCGCGAGCGCATCGCCGCGCTGACCGCGCAAGTGCGTTGACCGCAAGCGCGCTGACGCCGGACGAGGCGCTTGCCGTCGCAGCGGCGGTCGGCGTGGACGTCGACGGCGCGCGCGCCGTCGCGCTCGAGGGCGGATACTCCAACGAGACGCTTCGGATCGACGCGCCCGCGGGGCGCTTCGTCGTGCGGCGCTACGGCCGCTTGCACGTCACGCGCGCGGCAATCGCGTTCGAGCACGCCGTCGTCGCGCACGCCGCCGAACGGATGCGCGAAGTCGTCGCGCCGCTGCGCGACCTCGCCGGCGCAACGATCGTGACGGCGCCCCGCGGCGGCTTCGCGGCGGTGTTTCCGTACGTCGACGGCACGACCGGCCAGCGCGATCTTGCCACCGCGTGCGCCGCGGCGCGCGTCCTCGCGCGCTTCCACCGCGCGATGCACGACGTGCACGTAACGGGCGGGATGCGCTCCGCGCGCTTTCTTGGGATGCTGCCGTGGCTGCGCGAGCGCTTCACGCGCTTCGCCGCCGACCCGCTCATAGCGCGCAAGCTCGACTGGGACGCGCTCGTCGCCGCGACCACGGCCGCGACGGCGCGCGTCGCGCCGCGCGCGGGGGCGCTGCCGCACGTCGTCGTGCACGGCGATCCGAACCCCGGCAACGTCGTGAGCGTCCAAGCGGGTGAGGTGAACGGTTTGATCGACTTCGATTTCGCCCACGAGAGCGAGCGCGTGTACGACGTGGGCGTGCTGCTCGACGAGTTCGCGCGCGACGGCGAGGACGAACCGCTGCTGCTGGAGCGCGTCGGTCCGCTGCTGGCCGCGTACGCGCAGGAGGCGCCGCTGGCGCCGGACGAGCGCGAGCTCGTGCCCGAAGCGATGCTGCGCCGCGCCGCGACGCTGGTATGGTATGTCGCGACGCGCCACGGCGAGCGCGTCCCCGGCGACGTCGGCGGCGCGCCGCGCTACGCCGCGCGCGCCGCGGAGATCGTCGCGCGCGCAAGCGCGATCCGCGAGGCGGCGCGTGGCTAGGCTCGTCAACGCAGCGCTCTGGGCGCTGCTCGTGCTCGCGGTGGTACTGGTCGTGGTGATGACTTGGCATCCGTGGGTCGCGCCGTGGACGGGGATTCGGAGGTAAGCTCTGACGTGGTCTCCTGCGCCGAGCGCGAGGATGATTTTCAGATATGTTCGTCTCACTACCGCGGCATGCGCAATACCACATGGATTCGCCGGGCGTTCGCAATCGCGATGGCAAGCGCGCTGTTGGCTGCGTGCGGCGGCGGCGGCTCGGGCGGTTCCGGCGGTGGTGGCGGAACACCGCCGGGCCCGAGCGGCACGATCCTGTTTGGCGTCGCGGGCGGCCCGCCGACCACCACGTCGCCGAACTCGCCGTATCCCGTGAACATGGGCGGCGGGACGGGCGGTGGTCCGTTTACGGCGCAGGAGAGTGGGCTGAACGGTGATTTCACCGTGACGATTCTGTGCTCCACGGCGGCGTGCGCGCAGTTCGGGCCGTCGCTCGTACCGAGTCCGTCCTCGTTCCCGTCGGGCGGCCTATTCACGTTCCGCTGCGGGTTGCTCTGTGTTCGCGACGGTCACGTCGAGTCGGCTACGATCTCGGACGGCGTCGGGCATTCGATCATCGAGTATTTTGCAGTGATCTAGAAGCCGGTCGCCCGCGCCGAGAGGAGCGCCCGCCCGCGGAGAACGGCGGTGCGATCGAGAACGCGGCCAAACATGACGCGCATCGTCGTGCTCGGGGGCGGATTTGCGGGCGTCGCGGTCGCGCGGCGGCTGGAGAAGAAGCTGCGCCGCGAGGAAGCGGACATCTCCCTCATCAGCCGTGACAATTTCACGCTGTTCACGCCGATGCTGCCCGAGGTGAGTTCCGGCGGGCTCGAGCCGCGGCACGTCGCGACGCCGGTGCGCGCACAGCTGCACCGCACGACGTTCGTGCTCGGCGAGATCGCGCGGGTCGACCTGGACGCGAATGCCGTCGAGGCGCGGCATCCGATCACGGGCGCGATCGCGCGCCTGGAATACGATCACATCGTGCTCGCGCTGGGCTCGGTCACGTCGACGTTCGGCATCCCCGGCGTCGCGGAGCACACGCTGCCGCTCAAGACGCTCGAAGACGCGGAGACGCTTCGCAACCGCGTGATCGCGTCGCTCGAGCAGGCCGTCGTCACGCCGCCGGGGCCCGAGCGCGAGCGGCTGCTCACGTTCGCCGTCGTCGGCGGCGGCTACACCGGCTGCGAGTGCGCCGGCGAGCTGGTCGACTTCTTCCATTCGATCGTGCCGTTCTACCGGCCGCTGCGGATGCGCGACGTGCGCATGATCCTGATCGAAGCCGGGAAGGCGCTGCTGCCCGATCTGCCGGCCGCGATGGGGCGCTATACCACGCGACATCTCGCGCGGCGCCGCGTCGAGCTGATCATCGGCGACGGCGTGACGCGCATCGACGGCGACGGCATCGCGCTGCAATCGGGAACGACGATCGCGTCCGCGACGGTGGTGTGGAGCGCGGGGGTGCGGCCGTCGCCGGTGCTGCGCGACTTGCCCGGCGTCACGCACGCCCGCAACGGCGGCATCGTGACCGACCAGGACATGTCCGTCGCCGGCCGGCCCGGCGTGTGGGCGCTCGGCGATTCGGCGTGGATTCCGATGCGGCCCGGCGCGCAGCTCAGCGACAAGGACGCCTGGTATCCCGCGACCGCGCAGCACGCGATTCGCGAAGGCCCGGTGCTCGCCGACAACCTCGTCGCGACGCTGCGCGGCAAGCCGACGAAGCCCTTCCGCTACACCTCGCTGGGCACGATGGCGTCGCTCGGCGGGCGGCGCGGCGTCGCCGCACTCCCCGGCGGCCTGGTGCTGACCGGCTTCCTCGCGTGGTTCTTGTGGCGCGGCTACTATCTCGCGCGGCTGCCCGGGCTCGACCGCCAAGTGCGCGTCGCGTTCGACTGGGCGCTCGGGGTGATCTTTCCGCGCGACATCGCGGAGCTGCGGCTGTACACCGAGCGCGGCCAGCGGCAGGCCGAACGCGACGCGGGACTCGCGCCCGCCGCCGGACCGCCCGCTTGACAGGGCCGCCGCCTGGGCGTAGGCTGTAACTATGTTATTAGTTCTTGCGTTTGCCGCCGTGCCGTTCACCTACGACGGCCAGCTTCGCCCGGGCCAGAAGCTCACGGTCCGCGACGTCAACGGGACGGTGCGCGTGCGCACCGGCGACCGGCTCGCCATCCGCGCCAACAAGCACGCCGACCGCAGTGATCCCAACGAGGTCGCTATCCATGTCGAGAACCGCAGCGACGGCGTCGTCGTGTGCGTGCGCTATCCGCCCAACGCGAACCGCGGCTGCGACGACGACTCGTCCTCGTCGTCGCGCGGCTCGCACAACGACACGGCCGTCGACTTCGACATCACCGTTCCGCACGGCATCACGCTCGACGCGAAATCGGTGAACGGCTCCGTGGACGCGATCAACGACGGCCCGACGGACGCCTCATCGGTGAACGGCAACGTGCGCGTGGAGGGCCGCGACGTTCGCAAGGCGGCGTCGGTCAACGGTTCCGTCGAGGTGCACGTGCTCGACCGCACGCGCGGCACGCTCACCGCGAAGACGGTGAACGGCTCCATCGACGTGTCGGTGCCGTCCGGCAGCGGCGTGAGCCTCGAGGCGCGCACGCTCACCGGCGGCATCACCGCCGACGGCATCACGGTGGACCACGCCCGCTACGGGCCCGGCGCGAGCGCGCACGGTTCGGTCGGCGACGGCGGGTTTCACATCGACGCGAAGACGATCAACGGCTCGATCACGCTCCACCGGTAGGATTCGACTCGCTGCGCTCGTCGAATCTCCGGCATGACCCGCGTTCGACGCGGGTCAGCCTTTCCGCATCGTTTGTTGCGTAGCCCTACGCCGCGAGTGCTTCGAGGAGGACGATGCGCTGCGGGAGCGGGAGTTGCGGCGCGCGGCGTTCGAGGACGCGGCGCGTCTGCTCGTTGATGGTGCGCAGCTCGCGCGGCGTGTCCCACAGCAAATCCGAAACGATCGAATCGAGCCGAAGGCGGAACTCAAAGACTTTTTTTTTGATCTCCGCCGCGACCTCGTCACGAAGTGACGTGACGAAGCGCGCGAAGTCCGCTTCGTCGATCGCGTTCGTCAGCAGCGCCGACCCGCGCAGCGGCGTGTCGAGAAAGTGCCGGAGATCGTCGTATGCGATCGGGACGCGCTTGATGGCGGCGTCGTCGAAGAGCTGCCGCCACGTGAACCGCCGCGTGAGGTGATACAGGTCGACGGCGTCCTTGACCTCGGAGCGATCCTCGAAGGCGCCGATTTTGTTCGCCGCGATGTCCCGCAGCGTGTGCGCGTAGACGCCGAGCGCGGACGGCGCCGGCGGCTCGGCGCGCTGCGCGTCCGGCGCGACGTCGACTTGCACGCGGTGCTCGCCGTCGCCGACCCACATCCGCATGAAGGCCACCGCTTCGGTGACCGGTTCGACGACGAATCCCTGCGATTGCAACGCGTTCCCGAAGTCTCGTCCGAGCGTGCCCGCATGGCCGTGGAGCGTGAACAGATCGATGTCGTCTGAATAGCGGTGGTGCAGATACAGCCGTGCGAGCGCCGTGCCACCGGTGAGGACGAGCGCATCGCCGTACGTGGCGGCCACGGCGAGGATGCGGTCTTGCAGCGGGTAGAGAACGCCTTCGTAATAGGCGCGCTCTTCGGGAGTTGCCATCCGGAAGCGCGGAACGCTCATGGTACGAGCAGTATACCATCAGCCGGTCCAGTCGTCGTTCCGAGGGGTGCACGGGCGTTTCGCCAACGTCTCCAGCGATGAGCCCGTTGGGGCTCCGAAGGGGGTAGCGTGGCGAAGCCGGACGGCTTGCAAGCGTTCAACGACGCGAAATTCGGGCTGATGATCACGTGGGGAATCTATACGGTCGGGGGCGCCGAGGCGTCCTGGCCGCTGATGGTCCCCAACATGTGGCCTGACCCGCCGTCCGACGAGACGTACTTCGGCTGGGCGAACGCGTTCAAGCCGCCGGCGGAGTTCGACATGGCGAGCTGGGTGGAGATCGCGCAGAACGCGGGCGCGCGCTATCTGGTGCCGCTCACCAAGCACCACGACGGCTATTGCCTGTTCGACGCGCCGGGCACGGATTTCAAATCGACGAATCCCGCGTACGCGAACCGCGACTTCATCGCCGAGCTGGCCGCCGCGTGCAGTAAGCTCAAGTTCCCGCATCTGGGCCTGTACTACTCGCCGCCCGACCTCCACAACCCGGACTACCGCGACACGTCCAAGCCCGCCAAGGACAACTGGTGGAGCGACTTCGTGCCGCTCATGACCGGCGGCCCGCGCGACCCGCGCTTCGCGCGCTACCTCGACACGATGCGCGCGCACATCACCACCTTGCTGACGGACGAGAAGTACCACGTCGACGGCAAGCCGGTGTTCACGCTGTGGTTCGACGGTTTGGTGCGGCAGTGGATCTTCGAAGCGCAGAGCGTTCACGACCTCATCCAGCGGCTCAGCCCCGACACGCTGGTCGACAACCGGCTGTACTACGGCGGCGACTTCATCACGCCCGAGCAGTTCGTCCCCGACGGCGTGCCGGTCAAGTCGATCGTACCGCCCCTGCCGGGCGAGCTCACGGACGGATTGTTCTATTTCTTGCAGCTTCCGGTGCTCAAGACGCTGCACTCCTACGAGCAGTTCTACGACAACCTCCAGCCCGTGCAGAAGCTCCAGACCCCGCTGTCGCCGCCGTGGCCCATGCCCCCCGCGCAGTTTCAGCCGTGGGAGACGTGCATGTCGATGACGACGCGGGACAGCTGGAGCTACAATCCCTGCGAAGAGTACAAGCCGGTGAGCCAGCTCATCCAGACGCTCGCCAAAGCGGCGTCGTCCGGCGGCGACTTCCTGCTCAACGTCGGCCCCAAACCGGACGGGTCGTTCCCGGACGGCGCGGTCGCGGCGCTGAACGCGATGGGCGCGTGGCTGCGGGTCAACGGCGACGCGATCTACGGGACGACGTACGGCACGTACCGCCAGGCCGACACGATCTACACGACGGTCAAGGGCACCACCACGTACGTGCACATCTTCGACGCGGTGAACGGTCCGCTGGTGCTGCCGAACTTCAGCGCTACCGTAACGTCGGCGACGCAGCTCGCCACCGGCGCGCCGCTGCCATTCACCCAGGCGAACGGAACGCTGACGATCAGCGGCATCCAAAGCGACCCGAACGACACGGTCGTGGCGCTCCAGCTCGAGCCGGGCCCGGCGTAGCGGCGAGGCCGGCTACACGAGGTCGAACGTGCAGGTCGCCGCGAGCGCGGTTCGTTCCGGTCCTGCGGCGTACGCGACGGTATAGGTCGCACCGATCGCCAGGTGGGCGGGGATCACGACGGAGCCTTGGCTCGTGTTCGAACCGACGTTCACCGTGCTCATCGGCGGTACGGTGTGCGAAGCGTATCCTTGCCACACGCCGACCCAGTGGCCGGCCGCCGCCGGCTGGATCCCCGCCGGAACCGCATAGTTCAGCAGGATGGCATACGGCGTCGCCATCTGGATCGCGATCGTGGTGAGCGAGAACCGCATCGTGTCCGGGGCGGCGCCCGGTTCGAAGAATGCCGTCGCGCAGACGTTCTGTGCGTCGGGGCCGACCGCGTATGCCAGCAGGTAGCTCGCGCCGGACGCGAGCCGAGCGGGGAGCGCGCCGCTGCCGCTCGTCATGTTCGTGGCAACCGGCGCCGATGCCAACGGCGCTCCACCGGACGGAACCGCCGGACCGCCCTGCCAAAGCAGGATCGTATTTCCGTACGCCGCCGGCGCGTTGCCTTGCAGCCCGCTGTAGGTGTACACCACCATGTCCGGGCTCGCGAACGGCACGCCCACGCTCGTCGTGGCCGTCACGGATGTCCGGACGCTGTGGCTCTGTCCGTTCGCAGCTTGCATGAGATCGTCGCTGGGGTTCATGGCGCTCCTCGTCGGACGGTGTACGTTGCTATCGGGAATCCACCCACGCGTCGTCGGGGCCGGCGTAGGTGTTCCCGTAGAGCGTGCTCGCTTCGGGATACGGCTCCGCCTCGACCTCGTCGGTGGTGCGGTTGACGAGCTCGGTGATCTCGCGCTTGATCGACGTGACGTCGGCGTCGGTCAGCACGCTGTGTTCGAGCAGATACTTCTCGAACTTGGGGACCGGGTCGTTGGGGCGGTGCTCCGCGACCTCGTCGCGCGTGCGGTAGGTGCGGTCGTCGTCGTCGGTCGTGTGCGAGAGGAAGCGATAGCACATCGACTCGACGAGCACGGGACCCTTGCCGGACGCCGCGTGCGCACGCGCGTCGCGCACCGTCGTGTACACGGCGACCGGATCGAAGCCGTCGCACGTCACGCCGCGCATGCCGTAGCCGGCGGCGCGCGTTGCGACGCTCGGCACGCGCATCTGCTTGCTGATGTGCGTCGAGATCGCCCACTGGTTGTTCTCGCACAAGAAGACCACGGGCAGCGCGTGGACGGCCGCGAAGTTCATCGCTTCGTGCCATTCGCCTTGCGACGTCGCGCCGTCGCCGAACTGGCAGAACACGGCGCGATCGGTCGCGCCGCTGCGCTTGATCGACCACGCCGCGCCGACCGCATGCGTGCAGTGCGCCGCGATGATCGACGAGATCGACGCGATGCCGAGCTCGCGCGCCGTGACGTGGTTGATGATCGAACGGCCGCCGGTGGTGTCCTTCGCGCGCGCGAGCTGCGAGCGGAACAGGTCCGTGAGCGGAAAGCCGCACGACAGGATGATCCCGGTGTTGCGATAGTAGGGGTAGAGCAGATCCTTGCCGCGCTGGAACGCGAGCCCCGTGCCGGCCTGCACCGCCTCGTGGCCTTCCGAGCCCATCGCGATCCCGATCTTGCCTTGCCGGTTGAGCTGAAAGCCGCGCGTGTCGACCGCTCGCTGCGTGACCATGTCGCGGTAGAGCTTGAGCAGCTGCTCGCGGGAGAGCGCGGGTGCCTTCGCGGTCGTCGTCGCCATCGCTCACGAGCCTTCCCACGGAGGCAGGTCTGCCCCTACCTATCGTTCGGGCGGGGAACCGCCGCGCGCGGTCGGAAGCACGTGTGCGATGCGTACCGGTCCTCTTCTTTCCGCCGCCGCGCTGCTCGCGACGGCGCTCGCCTTCACGTTCGCGCCGCTCGCGGCCGCGCCCAGCGGCAGCACCGCGCCGGAGGCGCCCCGCAAGCCGGGCCCCCGCCCGACGGCCACAGCCTCGCCCGGGCCAGATACCGACGGCGTGAAGTTCCGCGCGATCGGCCCCGCGACGTCGGGCGGCCGCGTGCCCGCGGTGGCGGGCAGCGACCGCGATCCCGCGCTGTACTACGTCGGCGGCGCCGGCGGCGGCGTCTTCAAGTCGGCCGACGGCGGCGCGTCGTTCCAACCGGTGTGGACCGGCGCGTCGAAGTTCGGCGCGATCGGCGCGATCTCAATCGCGCCTACCGACGACAAGACGGTGTGGGTCGGCACCGGCGAGGCCAACCCGCGCAACGACGTGTCGTACGGCGACGGCGTGTGGCTCACGCGCGACGGCGCGAAGCACTGGACGCACGCGGGCCTGGACGACACGTCGAACATTTCCAAGATCCTCGTCGACCCGAAGAACGCGCAGCGCGCGATCGTCGCGGCGCTCGGCGACCCGTGGAAGGACAGCAGCGCGCGCGGCGTTTACGTCACCGGCGACGGCGGCCGTACGTGGAACAAAACGCTGTACGTCGGGCCCTCCAGCGGCGCGGCGGATCTCGCATGGAATCCGAAGGCACCGCAGACGGTGTTCGCGGCGATCTGGCAGTTCCGGCGCGAGCCGTGGATCGCGACGAGCGGCGGGCTCGCCGACGGGCTGTACCGTTCGCGCGACGGCGGGCGCACGTGGTCGAAGATCCACGGCCGCGGTTTTCCGACCGACACGCTGGGACGCATCGGCGTCGCGGTCGCACCGAGCGATCCCAAGCGCGTGTACGCGGTCGTGCAGTCGAAGCAGGGCACGGTGTGGCGCTCGGACGACGGCGGCGACTCCTGGCAGCGCGTCTCCAGCGACACGACGCCCGAACAGCGGCCGTTCTACTTCAGCCACGTCGCGGTGGATCCGCGCAACGAGAAGCGCGTGATCTCGGTGTCGATGTACCTCACGGTGTCCAAAGACGCCGGGCGCACGTGGAAGCATTTGATCGGCAACGTGCACGTCGACAACCACGTGCTGTGGTGGTCGGCCGACGGCACGCGCCTCATCGAAGGGAACGACGGCGGCGCGATCCTCAGCCGCAACGGCGGGGACTCATGGGCGTTCCTCGACCGCATTCCGCTGGCGCAGATCTATCACGTCGGCTACTCGGACCAGAAGCCGTACATGATCTGCGGCGGCCTGCAGGACAACAGCTCGTGGTGCGCGCCGACCACCGCGCGCAACGGGATCGGCCTGATGAACCGCGACTGGTTCGCAATCACGGGCGGCGACGGCATGTTCGCCGTCCCCGATCCCGTCGACCCCAATTTCATCTGGACGAACACGCAGGACGGCGTGCTCGGCGTCTACGACCAACGAGCGCGCCAGAGCGTCGACGTGTCGCCGTTCCCGCGCGACGTGTTCACGTCGGCGACGTCCTTCGCGGAGTCGCCGTACCGCTTCAACTGGAACGCGCCGCTGGCGTTCTCGCCGCTCGACGGTCACGTCGCGTACTTCGGCGGCAACGTCGTGTTCAAGTCGACCGACCGCGGCCGGCACTGGACGCCGATCAGCCCCGACCTCACGCGCAACGAGAAAGAGCACCAGCGCAACTCCGGCGGCCCGATCGACCTCGACGTGTCGGGCGCGGAATATTACGACACGACGCTCGCGCTGGCGCCGTCGCCGAAGGACGCGAACCTCATCTGGGCGGGCACCGACGACGGCCTCGTGCAGCTCACGCGCGACGGCGGCGCGCACTGGACCAACGTCACGCCGCCGAGCTGGCCGAAGTACGGCCGCGTGGAGGTGATCGAAGCGAGCCCGTACGCCGCGGGCACGGCGTTCACGCTGCTCGACCGCCACGACATCGGCGACAAGAAACCGTACGCGTTCGTCACCGACGACTACGGCGCGACGTGGCGTTCCATCGCGGCGAATTTACCGCTCGATGCGCCCGTGCGCGTCGTTCGGCAAGACCCGCGCGAAGCGAACTTGCTGTACGCGGGCACCGAGAACGCGCTGTGGGTCTCCTACGACCGCGGCGGCCGCTGGGAGCGCCTGCAGGCGGGTTTGCCGGCGGTGCCGGTCTACGACGTGCACGTGCAGCCGTCCGCGAACGACCTGCTCGTCGCAACGCACGGACGCGGTTTCTTCGTGCTCGACGATCTGTCAGCGCTGCAGCAGCTTGCTGCCGCGCGCGTTGCCGGCGTGCAGTTCTTCCCGGTGCGCGACGCGACGCTGTGGGCGGGCTGGCCGTCGGTGGAGACCGGCGACGCCAACGCGCTGCCGGCGAACAACTTCGTCGCGCCCGAACGCGCCGGGCGGTGCGGTGCTGACGTTCTACCAGCGCGCGAAGGCGAAGGAGCGCCCGTGGTTCGAGATCGCCGACGCGAGCGGCAAGCCCGTGCGCACCCTGCGCGGCATGGTGCCGTTCGACCGCGCCGATCCGCCCAAGGAAGAGCGCGCGAAGTACTACGTCAGCAACGACGCGGGCCTCAACCGCATCACGTGGGACGGCAACGAGGACGGTCCGACGCGCTGGCTCGGCACGAGCTTCCAGAACGCCGGGCCGGGCAGCGGCCCCGAAGCGCTGCCCGGAAAATACACGGCGCGCCTGCACGTCGACGGCAAGACCTACGACCAGCCGTTCACGCTCGCGGACGATCCGCTCAGCCCGTGGACGGCCGATCAGCGCGCCGCGCGCCACGCGTACCTCGCGCGCTGCTTCCACTGGATCGACGGCCTCGACCGCGCGCTCAACGAGATCGACGCGCGCCTGAAGAAGTCGCCGCCACCCGCGGAGCGCGCGCGGCTCGTCGCGCTGCGCGACGAGCTCACGGCGAACGATCTGCACGACGAGGACTCCGTCACCCGGCCCGACCGCATTCGCGAGCGCGTCTTCGCGCTGATGGGTCCGCTGGGCGGCGGGCTGCAGCCGCCGTTCGAGCAGCACCAGGCGGCGCTCGAGGCGCTCGCGCCACAGGTCAATGCGGCGTACGCGCACATTGCTGCCGTGCTCGGGCCGGATTTCGCGAAACTGCTCGGCATGCGGACACTTCCGCCGCCGGTGGGCGCGATCATCGTCGCACCGACGCCGTCGCCCTGATCGCCGGCGTGGAACCACGCAAGCCGTACGACATCGACTCGCTGACCGACGTCGCGCTGCGCGTGTTCGCGGAGCGCGGTTACGACGGCGCATCGATGGACGACGTCGCGCGCGCGGCCGGCATCACGAAGGCCTCGATCTACCACCACGTGAGCGGAAAGGAAGCGCTGCTCGAGCGCGGCCTCGGCCGCGCGCTCGACGCGCTGTTCGCGATCCTCGACGAGCCGGCGGCGCGCGAGGAGTCCGATGGGCGCAAGGGCCGCGCGATCGAGCGGCTGCGCTTCATCATCGGGCGCGTCGCGCAGACGACGATGCAGTTGCTGCCCGAACTGACGGTGCTCTTTCGCATCCACGGCGCGTCGAAGAGCGAGCGCGACGCGGTCGAGCGGCGGCGCGCGTTCGACCGGCTCGTCACCGACATCATCGCGCAGGCGCAGCGCGACGGCGACGTGCGCCGCGATCTCGACCCGCGGCTGGTGGCGCGCCTGATCTTCGGGATGTCGAACTCGGTGGTGGAGTGGTACCGCCGCGGCTCTCTGACGCGCGAGGCGATCGCGGACGCGGTCGTCGCGATCGCCTTCGAGGGCGTCAGCCGCAGCTGACTC
Organism: Vulcanimicrobiota bacterium; assembly: GCA_963723635.1. Taxonomy (GTDB): domain Bacteria; phylum Vulcanimicrobiota; class Vulcanimicrobiia; order Vulcanimicrobiales; family Vulcanimicrobiaceae; genus Vulcanimicrobium. Next base: position 62,476 of record CAVRRP010000038.1, read on the forward strand.
CGTCGCGTCGCGCTGAGCGCTTCGTCCCGCGCGTGCGCTCGTCGAGCAGCGAGGCGATCTGCTGTTCGAGCGCGCTGACGCGCAGCGCGATCCCTTCGGCGCCGGTGTGCGCCTCGGCGTCGTCCGCGACGCCGTTCGCGAGGTACCAGGCGTCGGTACCCAGCTCTTTGGCCAGCCGCAAGCCGATGACGAAGCTCGCGATCTTCGTCTGGCCGCTCTCCATCTGACGGATCGCGCCTTCCGTGACGCCCACGCGGTGGGCGAGCTGCGCGCAGCTCAGCCCGCCCGCGAGGCGCAGCCGCCGCAACCGTTCGCCGAAGCCTTCCACCCGCACGCGCCTCGCGTCCGCTGCGACCGCGGTCATCGGCCGCCGGCCGGCCGGGTCGGCCGGCCGCGCCAAGCCGACGGCGCGGTAGCCGCGCACGTCGTAGCGGGCGAGGATCCAGGGCCGCAGCATCGCGCGGTCCTCGCGGTCGAGGCGCTCGATCGCGCGCTGGACCTCGTGCAGGCTGGGGGGCTCGGGGCCCTGGTCGTCGGGCCGGAAACGTCGTCGCGCATCCATCGGACGCAGCCTCTTCGGCAAACGGACTATCGAACACCTGTTCGATTTTGGTCTTTTTGTACCGCTGATCGCTTCCGGCCCTCCGTTCGCGACGCTATCGGGGTACGCTGGCCCGGTGGGCGAGGAGCGGCATGAGCTCTGCGTGATCGGCGCAGGGACGGCGGGTTTTACGGCGGCCGAGGCCGCCCGGGCGGCAGGGCGGGACTTCGTCGTGGTGACCGGGGCCGAGGAGCTGGGCGGGACGTGCATCCTGCGGGGCTGCATGCCGGCCAAGGCGATCCTGGCCGCCGCGCAGATCGAGGGCGAGGTCCGCAAGGCGCACGACGTCGGCGTGGACACCGCGCCCGTGAAGATGGACCTGCCCGCGATCATCCGCCGCAAGCGCGCGCTGGTGGACTACTTCGCCGAAGATCGCCTGCACGATCTCGCGGAATACCCGCTCGTGCGCGGCGACGCGCGCTTCGTCGCGCCGGACGCGATCGTCGTCGGCGAGCGCGGCGGTGCCGCGGAGCGCCGCATCACCGCTGAGCGGTTCGTCGTCGCCACCGGCTCCGCGGTGATCCCGCCGCCGATCGAAGGGCTTGACGGCGTGCGCACGGTGACGAGTACGGACGTGCTGGAAATGACGCACGCGCCGGATTCCATCGCCATCGTCGGCGGCGGTCCGATCGGATGCGCGTTCGCGCAGTTCTTCGCGAGACTCGGAACGCGCGTCACGCTGTTCCAAGACGCGCCCGAGCTGCTGCGCAACGACGATCCCGATGTCGGCACCGCCGTGCGCGCGGCGCTCGAACGCGACGGCGTCGAGGTCGTACTCGACGCGGACGTGCGCCGCGCCGCGCGCGACGGTGACGTGACGGTCCTGTTCGCCGACACCGCGCGCGGCGCGCACGGCGCGCGCTGCGAGCTCGTGCTGCTCGCGACGAACCGTCGCCCGCGCGTCGACGGGCTCGACCTCGCCGCCGGCGGCATCGAGGGCGACTCCGCGCGCGGCATCCTCACCGACGCGACGCTCCGCAGCGTCTCCAACCCGCGCGTCTTCGCCGCCGGCGACGTGCTCGCGCGGCGCTCGCTGGTCCACACCGCCGCGTACGCGGGCCGGCTCGCGGCGATGAACGCGTTCGCCGACGAGCCCGTAGCGGCGGACTGGCGGCGCTGGGAGTCGCACGCGCTCTACACGCAGCCGCAGGTCGCGGTTGCGGGCCGCACCGAGCGCCAGTGCCGCGCGGACGGCATCGACGTGCGCGTCGCGACGCTGCCGGCCAGCGAGGTCGGCAAGGCGCTCGTCTCCGAGCAGACCGAAGGCTTCGTGAAGATGCTCGCGCGGCGCGACGACGACCGCGTCGTCGGCATCGCAATCGTCACCGACGACGCCATCGACCTCGCCGGCGAAGCGATCGCGCTGATCGACCGCGGCGCAACCGCGCGAGAGGTCGCCGACATGCCTCACCTGCACCCGACGATGAGCGAGCTGCTCGCGCGGGTTGCGGAGAAATTATGTTAGGCTGACGGCGACCGGAAAACTCAGAACACGTGCGAGTAGACGCTGCACGACGTGCATATCTCCGGCGGCGTGTCGGAATCCAGCTGCTGCCGGAAAATCTCGTAGGCTTTGCCGTTCCAGACCGCCGCGACACCGTCGCGCACCACGTCGCCCAGCGACGCGCGGTCCGGCGTTGCGACCATGCAGCACGGCATGGCGGTTCCGTCGTAGGCGACGTACGGTCCGCGCCACGGCCAGTCGCAACGCGCGCGTCCCGGCGTGCCGGGTGCGTGTTCCCGCGGCGTGACGCGCGGAAGGCGCAGCGCGATGCCGTGCGCGGATGCCGCTTCGCGCGCCGCGTCGAACGCGCGCGCGACGCCCAGTGGATCGTGCCCGACGAGCGTCTGCTGCGCGACGAACTCGCGCATCGGTTCGTAGCGCGCGGGCAGCGTCGACTCGCCGAAGTCATGGCAGAGGTGCTGCACGTGCAGCGTCTTCACGCCCCAGCGGGCCGTCAGCGCGACGAGGTCCGCGAGCTCGTCCACGTTCTCGCGCATCACCACCGCCGTCACCTCGACGTGCGTCGTGCTGCCGTGGCGCGCGAGCGCTTCGAGCAGGCGCAGCATGTTGCGCTCCACCATGTCGAAGCGCGCGTCGACGCGAACCCACTCGTACGTTTCCGCGGTCGCGCCGTCGATCGACACGAAGATCGCCGACAGCCCGCACGTCGCGGCGCGCTCGGCCTTTGCCTGCGTCAGCAGGGTCAAGTTCGTGTTGACGCTGACCTTCACGCCGCGCGCGACCGCGTATTCCACCATGTCGAAGAAACGCGGGTGCAGCAAGGGCTCGCCCAGGCCTTGCAGATGCATCTCCGAGAGATCGGGAAGCGCGTCAATGATCCCAACGTACGCTTCCCACGCCATGAACGCGTTCGTGACGTCGCGGTAGCGGACCGGACACATCCGGCACCGCAAGTTGCAGTGCCCGACGGGCTCGATCTGGATGAAACGCGGGAGAGCCTCCACCTCAAGTGCTGTTCCCCATTGCCGATACCAATACCGAGCGAGCGGCCGTGAACATGGCCGTTCGTTTCATGCGGGTGTTGGAGGCCAGGAAGAAAGTACGATGAGCAACGGGGTTTTGACGGACTCGGACAAGAGTACGCTCAAGCAGCAGATCACGGCGGCGATCGCCGCGCATCACGCCTGGATGGGGCGTCTGCGCACGGCGGCGGAGTACGGGCGCAGCAGCGTCGACGTCCAGACCACGGGCAAGGAAGACGCCTGCCCGATCGGGATTTGGCTGACGCGCGACATCACGCCGTCGCTGAAGGCGCGGCCGCTGTACGCGCGCTCGCGTTCGCTCCACGCGCAGTTCCACCGCGAGGCCGCCCGGGTGCTGACGCTCGCCCTCGCACGCGACGTGCGCGCCAAGAGCGAGCTCGGCGAAGGCGGCACGTTCTCGCAGGTCGCCACCGATCTGCGCCACACGCTCTACGACTGGCTTTCCGAAGTCGGCTGAGCCGGCGACGCCCCCGGGAGATTGATCCCGGGGCGTTTCCCGGGTATACTCGTCCCTGACCGACCATTCGGTAGGGAGAGGATCACCCATGGCCCTGATCGCGCAGCACCAGCCCGAGCTCGTCGTCCCGGCGGGCGGCTTCACGCCGTACCCGGAGGTCCCGCAGCCCAACATCTTCCCGATGGAGTGGCGGGTCGAGACGCCCAAGCTCGCGGAGCTCTACGAGCGCGCGAAGCGCCACGTGTGGAACCCGTCGGATTTTCCGTGGGACACGCTGCGCGCGGAGGACTTCACCGAAGAGCAGCGCCTGGGGATCATGTACTGGTACGCGGTGCTCGCGAACTTCGACGGCTCGGGGCCGGCCGTGTTCGCCAAGGCGACGATCCACGCGTTCGAGACGCACCAGGAAGATCCGATTCGCAAGTGCTTCTTCTCGATCACGCACGACGAGATGAACCACGAGGAAGTGTGCCAGCGCGCGATCCAAGCGCTCGTGCCGGGCGGCCCGATGGATTTCGAAGCCACGAGCGAGCTTGCGAAAGCGGCGCAGAACAACATCGGCTGGCTGTATCACAACGGCGGCCGCTACTGGTCCGGCTACAGCGCGTCGCTCGCGAAGTATCCGCTGAGCGTGCTGTTCACGTCGTTCATGATGGGTGAGGTCGCGTCGTCGACGCTGTTCTTCGGCATGTCGAAGAAAGCGACGCGCCCGTTGTTCAAAGAGATCTTCAAGAAGGTCGGTCAGGACGAAGCGCGCCACCTCGCGATCTGCCTCACCGTGCTCGAGCGCGACTGGCCGGGCTTGAACGACGAGTACAAGACCATGATCACGAAGCAGTTGCGTGCGGGCTTCGTGTTCCTGAGCATGATTTTGTGGGAGCCGCCGAATCAGTTCTGGGACATCCCGGACTATTTTCTGCCGAACCACCGCGTGCTCGTGCAGCACGCGCGCGACGCCGGCTTGGGCGTGCTGACGTTCGACGAGCAGGCGGAGAACTGGCGCACCGCGCTGGCGCGCGTGCGCGCGATCGTCGGCGAGTGGGGCATCGAGTTCCCCGCGATCCCGGAGCTCGACCTCGACGGCGTCGACGTCGGCCACATCGGGCCGGAAGACATCATCCCGGTCTTCTGACCACCGCACGGCGCCTGGTTTCGACGAACCGGCGCGCCGTTCAGTGGCGCGCGCCGACGAATACCGTGACGGCGACCGTGACGATGATGGGCAGCAGCGTGCGCAGCAGGCGGGCCGGTGCGACGCGGTACGTCATCTTGCGCGCCATCTCGATCTGACGGTCGCCCGCCCAGCCGACGAACCACGTCACCTCCGCGAGCGTGAGCATCACCAGCGTGAGGATGACGTGCTCATCGGTTTTCTGCGGCGTCGTGAAGATCGCGAGGCCTAGCGCGATCACCACGGCCGCCACCGTGCCCGGCGCCACCCACAGCAGCGGCTTGGGAACCAACCGTCCCGGGCGGCCGTCCGCGCGGATGTTGATCGGCACCCGCTTCGGCGCTGATCGGTACCCCTGCGCGACATGCCGGATGAGCCAGAGCACGGCGACGACGGCGATGCCGTACGCAATCGGAAGCATGACCGGATCGACTACCTCGCCGATCGTCACGCGGTGACAGTCGTGAGGATCGTTCGTACCATGCGGGTACGGTTCGCGCATGGACGCCGCACGCTTTCCGGCCATCGCGGGTGAGGCGCTCGACGGAACGAAGTTCACTGCCCCGCGCGATCTCGCCGTCGGGCGCACGGTCGCGATGATCGGGTTCGTGCTCGAGCACAAGCCCGAGCTCGAGTCGTGGGTGCCCTACATCGACGCGCTGGTGCGCTCGCGCTCCGACGTGCGCGCGCGGCTGTTCATCGGGCTGGGCACGCCGAAGTGGCTGCGCCGCGGCATCCTCACCGCGATGAAGGCGGCCGTGACCGCACCCGAGCTGCGCGCATCGACGATTCCGCTGTTCGTCGACGTCGAAGCCTTCGCGCGCTCGCTCGGCATCAGCGACCGCGCGCATCTCACCTTGCTGCTGGTCGAGCCCGACGGGCGCATCACCTGGCGCGGGTCGGGTCCGTTCTCCAGCCCCGCGGGCGCATCGCTGACCGCGGCGCTGGGCGGTTAGCTGCCGCCCAGCAGGCAGATGTCCGGCAGCACGACGCGGCGCTGGCGGGGGTCCATCATGCCCGCGATGCGGTACTCCGTGCCGTCGCTCGACGGCCCGAGCGCGAACGCGCCCCGCAGCCGTGTGGCCGGCTCCGCGGTGGGTGCGAGCGAGGCCACCAGCTCGAAGTAGCGCGGCGCGCCGGCGTCGCCCGCGGCCGGCTCGTGGACGAGCTCGACGACGTGATCGCACTCGGCAGCCGTCCCGAGGGTCAGCACGACCGCGCTGACGCCGACGACGCTGTGGTCGGTCGCGCTCAGCGTGCAGCGCAGGCGAAGCGCCTTGTCGACCAAGGGCAACCCGCTTCCGCTCACGCGCGCCACGAAGCGGTATGCCTTGGCGGCGGGCGAGGGTTCGGGCAACAGCATCACGCGCCCAGACCATAACGGCGCCGACTTACAGGGCGCTTACGAGCCTGCCGGGGGCGCCCGCGAGCACCGCCGAAGCGGTCGGCATGACGACGACCCTGGCCTCCGGCGCCGATCTCTTCGCACGCCACCGCGACACGCTCGAAAAAGCCCGCGAAGCGATCCGTACGCGCGCGTACTTCAGCGCTTATCCCGAGAGCGCGAGCGGTAAGATCTACGGCGAGACCGCCGCGGCCGAAGGCAAGACCGCGTTCGACGCTCGCCTCGGGCGCGCGTTCGAGCTGGATCAGCCGGCGACCGGCGAGACCGTGGCCACCGAGCTCTCCCCGTACGGGATCGCACTCGATGTGCAGTATCCGGTGGCCGACGTCGACACGTTGCTGGCCGCCGCGACCCGTGCGGTCGAGACGTGGGGCGCCGCGCCGATCGACGTGCGCGCGGGCGTCGCGCTCGAAGCGCTGGCGCGGCTGAACAAACGGTCGTTCGAGATGGCGCATGCCGTGTCGCACACGAGCGGCCAGGGTTTCATGATGGCGTTTCAGGCGGGCGGTCCGCACGCGCAAGACCGCGCGCTCGAAGCGATCGCGTACGCGTACGAAGAGATGTCGCGCATCCCCGAGCGCGTCGTGTGGGAAAAACCCGCGAAGCCCGAGCCGATTCGCGTTGAGAAGACGTACCGCATCGTGCCGCGCGGCGTGGACGTGACCATCGGCTGCTCGACGTTTCCGACGTGGAACGCGTATCCGGGCCTGTTCGCAAGCTTCGTCACCGGCAACGCCGTCGTCGTGAAGCCGCACCCGCAGGCGGTGCTGCCGCTTGCGATCACGGTCGAGATCGTGCAGGGCGTGCTGCGCGAGGCGGGCTTCGATCCGCACACCGTGCAGCTCGCGGTCGACACGCCGGAACGCCCGCTCGCGAAAGTACTGGCGCAGCGCCCGGAGGTCACGCTGCTGGACTACACCGGCTCGACGGAGTTCGGCGACTGGCTCGAGCAGAACTCGCGCGCGCTGGTGTACACCGAGAAGGCCGGCGTGAACAGCGTCGTGATCGACTCCGTCGACGACCTCAAGGGGATGACGCGCAACCTCGCGATGTCGCTGTCGCTGTACTCCGGTCAGATGTGCACGACGCCGCAGAACCTGTTCGTCCCGCGCGGCGGCATCACGGCCGGCGGAGAAAAGGTTTCGTTCGACGACGTCGTGGCGGCGATCGTCAAGGGCGTCGACGGGCTGCTCGGCGATCCTGCGCGCGGCGCCGCGACGCTGGGCGCGATCGCGACCGACGCGACGCTGGCGCGCATCGACGCGGAGAATGCGAAGCCGGGCGTCGTGCGCAAGAGCGAGCCGTTCGCAAATCCCGACTTCCCGGACGCACGCGTGCGCACGCCACTCATCGCCGTGGTGGACGCGGCGGACCGCGAACGGTACGACCGCGAGGCGTTCGGGCCCATCGCGTTCGTCGTGCGAACGGCGGACACCGATGAGTCGCTGCGTCTGGCGACGAGCGAAGCGCAGCGCCGCGGCGCCATTACCGCGATCGTCTACACCACCGACGACGCCGTGCTGGCGAAAGCGCAGCAGTGGGCGCAGGACGGCAAAGTGAACCTCGCGGTGAACTTGACCGGCACGCTGCTCGTGAACCAGTCGGCGGCGTTCAGCGACTACCACGTCACCGGCGGCAACCCAGCCGGCAACGCGTCGCTGACCGACGCGGCGTTCGTCGCAAACCGTTTCCGCATCATCGAAACCCGCACGCCGCTCGCGTGAGGGCCCTCCTAGCGCGCTTATCGCTGCTGGAGTTCATTGTTGCAACAGGGTTTCTCGTTATAATAATCGTTCTTATTTGGACCACAGCGCCCGCGATGGTTTTGCCAAGCGGAACGACGGTATCGCCGTTAAGGTCCCGTCCCGGAGACTTTCTAGGCGCGGTCGGGCTTTATGTCACGTATTTGGGTTTTCGACTAACTCTAAAAATCATTATTGAAACGGAAAACACCGCGAAGCAATCGCAGAAAGCCGTCGAGGCGGCTATCGGCCGTCTTGCGGTCCAAGATGTGCTAACGGAGTGCCAGCGTGCTGTTGCGCTGGCGAAAGCAATTCAGTCCCAGCCACAGGAGGCTGTTGAACTCATCTCCATTCAATTCAATGATCTCTGCGAGCAGCTTATTGGGATCACGTCCGCGCGTAGCGCGATGGAGGCAACGGAGATCGAAAAGCTCGAAAAATCCATCGGAGACGGCAAAGTGACCTTGAGAAACCTCCGAAGTATTCGTCGAGGAGCCACGTTGTCAGAATCCGACCAAGAGGAAATCACCGACTTTGTCACCGATGTAGTATTTGATCTGGACCGTCTCACCGCTCGACTTCGAGGCCGCGTATTCTAAATGGCAACAATTGATGAGATCGTGCAAACCCTAATTCAGGGCACGACAAAGCGTGAGATCGATTGGACCCGCGACGACCCAACCCATTTCTCAATAGAGCTCGGCGATGCTCGGGGCCGTGTTTATCGCGACCTTAAGGGTAACCACCGGTTCCAGATTTTGAACACAAGTAATGAGGTAGTTGAGTCCAAAGTGGAGCCTGCTAATACCACGCCGGGAAATGTCTTTGTCCTGTATCAAGCGGCCAGACGGCAAGCGTTAAAGGCTGAGGAGACGCTGTCTGATGTTCAGGAGTTCTTGAAGAAGAAAGTAAAGTAAATGGGTGAGGCTGCGCTCGCGCGCGCGTGCGCCGAGGCGATGCTCTCGCGCGACCGCGCGTCCCAGGCGCTCGGCATCGTGCTCGAGGATGCGCGGCCCGGATACGCGCGCGCGTCGCTGATGATCGCGGACACGATGGTGAACGGGCACGCCATCGCGCACGGTGGGGTGACGTTCACGCTGGCGGACTCGACGTTCGCGTTTGCGTGCAACTCGCGCAACGAGCCCAACGTTGCGCTGCAGGCGTCGATCTCGTACGTCAACGCGGTGCGGCTCGGCGACCGGCTCGTTGCCGAGGCGCAGGAGCAATCGTCCAAAGGCCGCACCGGCGTGTACGACATCACGGTCACGCGCGGCGACGGCGAGCTCGTCGCGCTGTTCCGCGGAGTGTGCTACCGCATCAAAGGGACGGTGCTCGAGGGCGCCGGCACCTGACGGAGTCACGTTCGGCGTGATCGCGGTCGAGCGCGAGCGCGACGGCACGCTCCGGCTGCACGGCGGGACGTTGGGTGAATATCCGTCGACGCTGCTCGCGCTGCTCGACCGCGCCGGCGAACAAGCGCCGAATCGCGTGTTTCTGGTCGAGCGTTTCGGGCGCGACGAGTGGCGCGAGGTGAAGTTCAAGACGGTCGAGGCACGATCGTGGTCCATCGGCGATGCTCTGCGCGCGCTCGGCGCGTCGGAGAAGCGGCCGCTGATGATTCTCTCCGGCAACGGTATCGAGCACGCGATGATGACCTTCGGCGCGCTGCGCGCGGGGATTCCGGTCGTGCCCGTATCCGCGAAGACCGGGCTTGCGGCGCACGACGGGTTTGCGCGCTTGCGCGAGATTGCCGCCATCGTGCAGCCCGGTGTCATCTTCGCGCGTGACGGCGCAGCGTATGCGGCGGCGGCGCGCGCCGTAGCGCCCGATGCCGCGTACGTTACCGTCACCGAACCGCCGACGGGGACGCGCGCGGTCGAGTACGCCCGGCTGGCTGCGCAAGTCGAGACGTCTCAGCACCCTGTTCGCCCGCGCGAACGCGTCGGTCGTGACACGGTGGCGAAGATCTTGTTCGTGTCCGGCTCGGCCGGCGAGACGAAAGGCGTCGTGATCACGCACGGGATGATCGGCGCGATGCTGCAAGGCGTCGCGCAAGCGTGGCGATTTCTCGACGACCACCCGCCGGTCATGGTCGACTGGCTGCCGTGGAGCCACGGCCTCGGTGGCAACCTCGTGCTCGGCATCGCGCTGCGGCACGCCGGCACGCTGTACATCGATGACGGCGATCCGACGCCGGCGCGGTTCGAGCGCACGGCGCGGCTGCGCGCGGAGATCGCGCCGACGCTCGCCTTCGACGTTCCGCTCGGCTGGGCGGCGTGGGTGGACCGGCTGCGTGCCGACGACGCCTTGCGCCGGCACTGGCTGTCGCGGCTGGACCGCGCGTGCTGGGCAGGCGCGACGCTCGCGCCCGCGACGCGCGACGCGCTGCGCGCGATCGGCGTTCCGCTCACCGCAATGTGGGGCTCGACGGAGGCGTCGCCCGCGGTGGCGCTCACCAGGGGCGTCGAGTCCGCATACGACGCGCTGGGCGCCCCGCTCGCGGGCGTCGAGCTCAAGCTGGTTCCGTCGGGCGACTCGTACGAAGCGCGCGTGCGCGGCGCGCAGGTAATGCACGGGTATTTCTGGCGGCCAGACCTCACCGCGGCGGCGTTCGACGACGAGGGATTCTACCGCATGGGCGACCTCGTGAGGCCGGTCGATGCGCCCGCGCCGGAGCGCGGCCTCGCGTACGTGTCGCGCGCCGACGAGCGCTTCAAGCTCGCATCGGGCGCGTGGGTGCTCGCCGGTGAGCTGCGGACGGCGTTTCTCGCCGAGTGCAGCGACGCCGCCGACGTGCTGGTGAGCGGCGACGGCCGCGACTTCGTGGGACTGCTGGTGTGGCCGACGGCAGAGGGGCGGCGACTCGATCGCGACGTGCTGCGCGCGCAGATCACTGATGCGATGCGGCGTGTCGTGCCGGACGGTACCCCCGCGGCGCGCCCGCGCCGTGCGCTCATCGTCGACGCGCACCGCGGCGGCAACGAGCGAGCGCGGGCCGTGGCGCTCGCGCGGCTGCACGCCAGCGAGCCCGACGCGGACGTCATCGTGCTATGACCGGCGCCGAGCGGAGCGGTGCACTGCTCGCGGGCGTGAACATCGGCGGTACCACGACGAGCGTGGTGTTGGGCGATGCGGGCGGAATGATTCTCGAGCGACGGACGTGGGCCACGCAAGCGCGCGACGGCGAAGCGCTATACGCGGCGGTCGTCGACGCGGTGCGCGCGATCGGTGCGGATGCGCAGGCGCTCGGTGTCGCGGTCGGCGGGCCGATGGACGCGCGCACCGGCGTGGTGGTTGCGCCGCCGCACTTGCCGGGGATGCATGGGTTTCGGCTGGGCGAACGGCTGCGCGCCGACATCGGAAAACCGCTCGCCGTGCATCATGACGCGGCGGCGTGCGCGCTCGCCGAGGTGCGCTGGGGTACCGCCCGCGGCGTCGGCGGGCTGGCGTATCTGACGTGCGGCACAGGATTCGGCGCCGGCATCGTGATCGATGGCCGCGCCCGCTACGGCTCGCGCGGGTATTCACCGGAGCTCGGCCACGTGCGGTACCGCGACGAAGGCCCGGACGTGTTCGGCAAACCCGGCTGCTTCGAATCCTACGGTGCCGCGAGCGCCCTGCCCAAGCTCGCACGCATGCGCGATCCGTCGTTCGACGCGCAGACCGGCTTGGAGGTCGCGCAGCGCGCGGCGCGCGGCGACTCGATCGCAATCGCGGCGCTGGACGACAATGCCGCCGCGGTCGGCGCGGCGTGCGCGCTGCTCGCGGACCTGCTCGTCCTCGACGTCATCGTACTCGGCAGCCTCGCCACCTACCTGGGGGAGCCGTGGATAGCACGCGCGCGTGCGATATTCGCGCACGAAGCGCTGCCGGATCACGCGGCATCGTGCACGCTGCGCGCGCCGTCGCTGGACGCCGTGCAAGATCTGAGCGGCCTCGCCGCAGCGTTCGACGCGACCTAAAAGCGAACGGGTACCGCGTCCTTACGAACGCGGTACCCGCGATGGTGTGGGGGCGCCTGAGCAGTACGGACACCATACCACACCGGGTCCGTCGAGGCAACTCGACGGGCTGGAGCGTGCGGGAATCGAACCCGCAGGGGACGCTGCTCAGGCGACCCCTCGAACCATCGAACGCCCCAGCGCTGTGCACATCACGCCAAGGTTCACGACAGCAAGGGGAGACGAGCGTTACGGCGGCGCGAGACCTGAGCGGCCTCGCGCGACCGTTCGATGCGTGCGGTCTGGCATCAATGCATGACCGAAAAGCGAACGGGTACCGCGTCCTTGCGAACGCGGTACCCGCGATGGTGAGGCGGTGTCTCAGCACGGACACCGTATCACACCATGTTCCGTCGAAGCAACCCGACGGGCTGGAGCGTGCGGGAATCGAACCCGCAAGCGGTATTGCTGAGACACCGCTTCGAGACCATCGAACGCCCCAGCGCTGTGTACATCACGCCGAGCAGCTACGACGGCAAGGTTCGATCGCGAGAATGGATTCTAGTAACGCCCGAGGATGCGCTGTTCGCCGCCGATCGCGGCGAGGGCGGCCTCGAGGCGCGTGTCATCGACGTTCACGAGCTCGACGAAGAAACGGTAGCTGAACGGTACGCGACGGTCCGGGCGGGCGATCAGGAACCGTAAGTCGATTCCGCGGTCGGCGAACGCGCTGAGCGCGTCGCGCAGCGAACCAGGGTGGTCTTCGACCGTGATCCCGACGCACGCGCGGTCGCCGGGCACCGCGGCTTCCGGGCCGTCGGCGGCTTCATGAACTGGTGCTGATCCGCGCGCGATCAGGAAGAAGCGCGTATAGTTCTCCGCTTCGTCCTGGATGCCGCGCGCGAGGATCGTTCCGCCGTGGATGTCCGCGGCGAGCGCCGGTCCGATCGCGGCGACGGCCGGATCGCCCAGCGCCACGACGTCGCGCACGGCGCCCGCCGTGTCCGTCGCGGTGCTCTGCTTCCAACCGTGCGCGGCGCCATAGCGGCGAACTTGCTCGAGTGCGACGGGATGCGAGCGGATCTCGCGGATCGTCGCTTCGCTGGCGCCGTTCGTGCCGATCAGACACAGCTCGATCTCGAGCGTCGTTTCGCCCCGGATGCGCAGCGCCGGATGCTCCCACAGCAGCTCGTAGTTGCGCGGGACCGGTCCGGCGATCGCGTTCTCGACCGGAAGCACCGCATAGTCGGCCTCGCCCGCGTCGAGCGCGGCCGCCGTTGCGTCGAAGGAGCCGTACCCGCGCGTGCGGGCGCCGGGCACGAGCCTTCGCGCCGCGACGTCGCTGAACGCGCCGGCGTGGCCCTGGTATGCGACCGTCGGCATCGGAACGCTCAGACGGGAGCGTTCGCGGCGGCACCGAGCCGGAACGCCGCGACGTAGGCCTTGAACACCACCCGGTAGTCGTCGTGCACGAAGCGCACGCTGCGCGGGCCGATGCGCTCGAAGCCCGGCATCATATCGACGAAGTCCGCGTTGTGCGTCCAGCAGAAGTCCAGCTCGAGTGCGACCGGCGGCTCGAAGACGAACGGCTTCGCCTCTTTCACGCGCGCCATCGCCTCTTTCGCGCCGGCGCGGATGAGCGCTTGCGCACGCACGGGCGACAGCGAGTTCGTCGCAAAGCGGCCGATCGAGTCTTTCACCACGACCCCGGTGATCCACGGCATCACGGCTTTCGTCTGCTCGATGCACGCGCGGTCGCCCGTGATCAGCACGACGGGCACGCCCGCGAGGCCCAGGACCGCCGCGTTGAGCATCGCCTCGCTGCACGCACGCCCGTTCACGCGCGTCTCGCGCAGCGTCTCGCTGGTGTAGGTGTGATCGAGCGTCGCGTCCTGCGTGCCGACCGCGCCGTGATAGCCGGTGAAGAACGCCGCGTCGAAGCTGCCGTCGATCCCTTCCGACATCGAGAACGGCTTGCGGTTGCCGTAGATGAGGCGCACGTCGTCGGGAAGCTCGTCCCACAGCACGTTGCGCATCGAGGCGTGCGAGTCGTTCACGAGCACGTCGCGCACGCCGGCTTCGCGCGCACCGTCGATCGCGGCGCGCACCTCTTGCGACATCAACCGCCGGTAGTACGGATACTCCGTCGTGTTGGTCGGGTCGACTTGCGTCCACGAGCAGACCGCGGCGGTCCCTTCCATGTCGGCGGAGATGTAGAGTCTCATCGAGCGAGCTGCCTTTGCGCGGCGGCGTAGCGTGCTTTGACGTCGGGGTCGGCTGGATCGAGCGCGAGCGCGCGGTGGTAGTAGTCCGCCGCTTTGTCGAACTTGCGCACCGCGAACTCCATGTCGCCCAGCTGCACCAGCGCGGCGCGATCCTTCGGATCGCGCGCGATGCGCGCGCGCAGTTCGGTGAGCTGCTGCATCACGGGCGCGGGAGGACCTGCTGCGTTACCGCCGCCGGTGGATGCGCCGGGCAGCGCGTTCGAACCGCCTTGCGCGGGGCCAGTGCCCGTCTGCGGAACGGTGAACGTCCCGGGCGGATCGGTCGCCAGCGGCGCGGGCGTCGCCGCGATGCGCGCGTCGCCCTGCTCGGCGGGCGCGCCGCTCGGCCCGAACGCCGAGCCCGTCGTGCCGAAGCCGATGCGCAGAAACCACCCGAGAATGCCGAGGAACACCACGGCGAAGACCACGAGGATCGGAATCGCGATACGCGCCGGCAAGCCCACGCGGGTGACTTGGCGAATGAGAGTACGTGCTCCCTGGTCTTCCCGGCGTCGCCGAGCTGCAGCTGCTGTTCGCACAGTACAACTGGATGCATTTCCGCGGCGAGATCCCCACCTACCGGATCGCGTACAACGCGCGGTTCTCCAACAGCGCCGGCCGCATCACGTACAAGCCGCCGCTGATCGAGCTGTCACCGAAGCACTTGGTCGGCAAGGAGGGCGAGTTGCGCGAGACGCTGCTGCACGAGATGATCCACGCGTGGCTGCACGCGCTGGGCAAGCCGCCGGGCCACACGGCGACGTTCAAGAAGAAGATGCGCGAGCTCGGCCTGCGCTCGATCTACCACGACCTCGGCAAAGCCGCGCCGCTGAACGAGTCGACGAAGCGCTACATCATCCGGTGCGAAAAATGCACGATGGAAGTGCTGCGCAAGCGCAAGCCGTCACCCAACGTGGTGTGCGCACGCTGCCGCAAGCCCCTCGTCGTATTCGAAATCGTGGAGATGCGCCCGGTCGAGCTGGGGCGCGCTGCCTCTAAAGGGCCGCGCTGAAGAAGCTGTAGCCGTTTTCCTGGAGGACCGCGACCGAGCTGATTCCCGCGGGGACGATGTCGGTGCCGGGGAGAGCGCGCGCGCGCAATTTTGCCTGGACCGCGAAGGCGTCTTCGCCGGCGTTGTAGCCTGCGGCGACGATGCGGTTCGCTACGTCGCCGAGTGCGGTGTTGCAGAGGATGATGCGCACGTTGCGTGCCAGCAGCGCCGGTACGGACCGGTCTCCGCCGCGACCAGTGGCGGTGTGCGACCACGGGTTGCCCTGCGATGCGTCCACCGTCAGGAATTCTTGCTGGACTTTCTTCACGATCTCGGCGAGCTTGTACGTGCGCCAGGCCTCGTCGTCCAGTCCGATCGTCACGGCTGAACCGTACAGCACGAGCGCGATCTGCACGTTCGCGTCCGACTCGTGCCACGCGGTGTGGAAACCGTTGAGCGTGTTGATCACGAACTGCAGCGGGGCCCCGTCGTCCACCCGCGGCGCTGCGATCAGCTGGCGATGCTTTGCGCTGCTGCGGATGCGGGCGACGAACGCCGTCTCGTCGAGGATCGCATTGTCCGCCGCGCTCGCGGGCGTCCCGGCAGCTCCGACCGCGCCCGCCGCCAAAGCTGCGACCGCCCCCGCAGTCAGAAACTCGCTCCGTTTGGTCATGAAGCCACGATACCCAGCGACCACCGTCGCCTTACGGTACGGTGTGCTAAGAATCAATGTGCCGGGAGAAGCCAAGCGAGACTACACGATCCGAGGCCTTGCCAAACCCGCTCGCCGCGTGATCATACCGGCGCTGGGGCGGTTCGATGGCATCGACATATGGGCTTCGAGACCCCATGTGCTGCGGGTTCGATTCCCGCCCGCTCCAGCCCGGGAGGTTTACCGACCGGAGGTGGTGTGCTAGGATGCCGTAGGGTCTCGAAGCCGACGTCACACCATCGAACGAGCACCGCGTCGCAAGGCGCGGTGCTCGCCGCTTTCTCAGAGCAGATGCCTGAGCGCCAACCCGAGCGCGGCTACGATCAGCGCCGTCGCGAGCAGCGTGATCAGCCGCGGCGACGACACGCGCTTCTGGATCATCGGGCCGATGCTGCCGCCGACCAGGCCGCCGGCCACCAGCGGCAGCGTGAACGGCCAATCGACGTCGCCGGCAAGGGCGTGCGTGACGACGCCGACCGGTGCGGTCATGGTGATGACGAACGCGCTCGTCGCCGTCACGATGTGCGGCGGCATGCGCGCCGCGATCAGCAGCAGCGGGATCATCACCACGCCGCCGCCGATCCCGAACAGCGAGGAGAAGAAGCCGATCCCCACGCCCGCGATCACGCCGATACGCGGATCGTGCGCGAACGTTCGCTCCCCGACCGGGCGCGACGTGACGGAGCGGCGTCGCACCACGAGCACCGCGAGCACGATCAGCAGGCACCCGTACGCGATGTCGAACCCGCTTGGCGAGAAGCGTTTGACGGCAAAGACGCCCGCGATACTGCCGGGGACTGCGCCCAGCGTGAACGGCAGCGCGAGGCGCAAGTCGACGACGCGGTTGCGCAGGTAGCCGAACGTCGACGCGCCGGTGTTGGCCAGCACCATCAGCAGCGACGTGCCCGCGACTTGCGCGGGCGGTACGCCGAACGCGACGCGCAGCACGGGGATGATGACGAACCCGCCGCCCAGCCCGACGATCGAGCCGAAGATGCTCGCCGCCACGCCGATCGCGAACAGCACCAGCGCGCCGAGCGGCGTCATCGCGAACGTCGAGCGAGATTCAGCTCTGGACGCGCCCGATGTAGCGGCGGTCGCGCGTGTCGATGCGGATGACGTCGCCCGGGTTGACGAACAGCGGGACGTTGACCGTCGCGCCGGTCTCGAGCTTGGCGGGCTTCGTCGCGCCCGTCGCGGTGTCGCCCTTGAAGCCCGGATCCGTCTCTTCGACTTTGAGCTCGACGTGCGCCGGCAGGTCGGCACCGATCGGGGTGCCGTCATGGAACTGCACGGCGATGCGCATGCCGTCTTTGAGGAAGTCGGCGGGGTCGCCGATGACGTCCTTCTGCAGCGTGAAGTTCTCGTACGTCTCGCTGTCCATGAAATGGTAGCCGTCGCCGTCGTTGTAGAGCATCTGCATGTCGCGGTTGTCGACCGTGGCGCGCTCCAGCTTCTCGCCGGCGCGGAACGTGCGTTCGACCGTCGCGCCGCTCTTCACGTTCTTCAAGCGGGTTCGCACGAACGCGGAGCCCTTGCCCGGTTTGACGTGAAGGAACTCGATCACGGTCCAGAGCTGGCCGTCGATGACGATGGTGACGCCGTTCCGGAAATCATTCGAACTAATCATTGCTGGGAGCCCGCTTTCAGCAACGAGAGGCGGTTTTCCGTCCCGTGCCGGAGCCGCTCGAGGTTCTCGCGATGGCGATAGATCACGAACAGCGCCAGTACGATCCCGCAGACGAGGCCCTCCCTGCCCAGACCGTACCAGAGCACGAAGCCCATGACGACCGAGGCCAGCATCGAAGCCACCGACGCGAACCCGCACGCGATCACGATCGCGACCCACACCAGCATGAACGCGAGCCCCGCCGGCCACCAGAGGGCGAAGAGCGCGCCGAAATAGGTGGCGACCCCTTTCCCGCCTTTGCCGCCGAGAAACGGCGACCAGCAGTGGCCCACCACCGACGCGACCGCCGCCAGCGTGCCCGGGATGGGCCCGCCCAGCGCCATCGCCGCGAGCGTCGGCGCGAAGCCTTTGAGCGCGTCCAGCGCGAGCACCGCGATCGCGCCGCGCTTGCCGAGCGTGCGCAGCGCGTTGGCGGCGCCGATGTTGCCGCTGCCGGACTTGCGGATGTCCGTTCCGTAGAACGCGCGCGAGACGAGCACGCCGAACGGGATGGCGCCGACGAAGAACGCCACGACGACCGCGGCGACGCACAGCAGAACGAAATTCATTCGGCTGCGGCCTCGCGATGCCGGGAGCCGCGATCGTGCTCGCCGTGCTCGCCGTCGTCGCGCCGCGAACGGAACTCGAACGTCAGCGGCACGCCTTCGAAGTCGAACTCCGCGCGCAGCGTATTTTCGATGAAGCGCTTGTACGACGCGGGCACGAGATCGGGGTCGTTGACGTGGAACACGAACAGCGGCGGGTGCGTCTGCGGCTGCGACACGTACAGCATCTTGAGCGGCTTGCCCGAGTGGATCGGCGGCGGGTGCGCGAGCACCGCGTCGCGCACGACGGCGTTGAGCTTCGCGGTCGGGATGCGGCGGTCGAGGTTCTCCGCGACTTTTTCGACCAGCGGCATCAGGCTCTGCAAGCGGCGCTTGGTGAGCGCCGAGAGGAACGTGACCGGCGCGAACGACGCGAACGGCAGTTGCGCGTGGATCTCGTTGGCGAGCTCGCCTTGGCTGTACTCGCCCAGCTCGCGCACGAGGTCGTATTTATTACCGACGATCACCAGCGCCTTGCGCTCTTCCAGCGCGATCCCGGCGAGGCGGCGGTCTTGGTTGGTCGGCCCGGTGAGCGCGTCGATCAGCAGGATCGCGACGTCGCAGCGCGCGATCGCCTTGAGCGAGCGCAGCGACGAATAGTATTCGATCGAGCCGTGGTGTCCCGGTTGTTTGCGCACGCCGGCGGTGTCGATCAGCCGGAACGTGCGGCCGCTCCAGGTGAATAGCGTGTCGATCGCGTCGCGCGTCGTGCCGGGCACGTCGGAGACGATCGCGCGCTCTTCGTTCAGCAGCGCGTTGAGCAGCGACGACTTGCCGACGTTGGGCCGGCCGATCAGCGCGAGCGACAGCTCCGCTTCGCCGACGTTGGCGGGATCGTCGGGCGGCAGCTTCTCGACGACCGCGTCGAGCAGGTCGCCCGTGCCTTCGCCGTGCAGCGCGGACACGCCGTAGACTTCGCCGAACCCGAGGCCGCCGAACTCCGCGTGCACCGATGCGGCGTGCTTGGGCGACTCGATCTTGTTCGCGACGAGGATCACCGGCTTGCGGTTGCGCCGCAAGATGTTGGCGACGTCCGCATCGACGGGCGTGAGGCCGTCTTGTGCGTCGACGACGAACACGATGAGGTCCGCGTCGCGTGCCGCGGATTCGGCTTGCGCCTGCGTTCCGCGCCCGATCGCGTCGTCGGGATCGACTTCGGTGTCGATGCCGCCGGTGTCGACCAGCGTGAACGTGCGCCCGTTCCATTCGGCGAGCGCGTAGAGGCGGTCGCGCGTGACGCCGGGGGTGTCCTCGACGATCGCGAGGCGCTGGCCGAGCAGGCGGTTGAACAGCGCGCTTTTCCCCACGTTGGGGCGCCCCACGACCGCAACGGTCGCAGGTCGCACGCGCAGGGAGGGTGCGAGGGCTTCGGACATGACCGACCAAGGTTCCCAACGATATGCTCCGTCGCCTCGCGGCGGCCGTGAC
This sequence comes from Vulcanimicrobiota bacterium, assembly GCA_963723635.1. GTDB lineage: Bacteria > Vulcanimicrobiota > Vulcanimicrobiia > Vulcanimicrobiales > Vulcanimicrobiaceae > Vulcanimicrobium. Next base: position 81,970 of record CAVRRP010000038.1, read on the forward strand.
GTGCGTGCTTCTCCTGGCCGCCGTCCCGACCGGCTCGCTCTACGTGACGACGCTCCCGACCGGCGCGGACGTCTGGATCGACGGCACCTACGTGGGCCGCAGCCCGCTCGTGCTGGGCGCGCTGGCGGCCGCCCGCCATTCGGTCGGCCTGACGAAGACCGGCTGGGACCCGTTGCAGCTCGACGTGAGCGTGATCGCAAACCAGACCACGCTCAGCTCGACCCGCCTGCAGCCTGCGCACAGCGGCCCGCTGCACCCGCTGCCGGGCTGGATTGCGATCCACGGCGAGGTGCGGACGGCGTACGTCGACGGGCACCCGGCGGTCCCGGCGAAGGACGGAACCATCCTGGTCGCTGCCGGCACGCACGAGCTCAGCGCGCGCACGCCGCGCGGCCGCATCACCCGCTCGGTGATGGTGTGGCCGGGGACGCGGACGGAAGTCGTGGTGCAGCCGGACGCGGAGGCGGTGCGGCCCAGCGTCGTCGCGCCGGCGGAGGACTATCTGCCGCGCGGCGCCATCCGGGTCGAAGGCGAGAAGGTCGTCGTGCGCTACGGCGGCCACGAGGTGATCGGGCACATCGGGTCCACGGCGTACCGCGTTGACGGCAAGACCGTCGACTACGGCGAAGCACCCACGATGATCGGCTCGCGGCTGTACCTGCCGCTCGACTTACTCACCACCATCTCCTCGGACACCCGCTGATGTCTCCGCTTTCCGAAAAGAACCGCTAATGGCGCAGATCTACATCGAGACGCACGGCTGCCAGATGAACGAGGCCGACTCGCAGGACATCCAGCGCCGCGCGGTCTCGGCGGGCTTCACGCTGGCGGAGCGGCCCGAAGACGCGGCGGTGCTCGTGCTCAATACGTGCACGGTACGCGACAACGCGGAGAAGCGCGCGTACGGGCGGATCGCGCACTGGAAGGCCGTCAAGGACGCGGACCCGTCGGTGAAGGTCATCGTCACCGGGTGCCTGGCCGAACAGGACAAGGGCCGCATGCAGCAGATCGTGCCGCACGTCGACGGCGTGTTCGGGACGAGCGAGCTGGGCGCGCTCGGCGACGCGCTGGCGGTGTGGCGGGCGGAATATCCCGACGACGACTTCAGCGTCGACCGCGAGATCGAAACCGTCATGGGCGGCGCGGGTGAGGGCATCGCCGGACCGTACGACGGGCTGCGCGGCTTCGTCACGGTGCAGCGCGGGTGCTCGTACTACTGCACGTTCTGCATCGTGCCGCACGTCCGCGGGCGCTTCGATCACCGGCCGATGCGCGACATCCTCGACGACGTTCGCATCAAAACGGCGGCGGGAGCACGCGAGATCACGCTGGTCGGGCAGACGGTGAACGCCTACAAGGAGCCGGCGACCGGCGCGGACTTCGCCGACCTGATCGAAGAAGTGTGCGCGATCGAGTCGGTGGAGCGGGTCGGGTTCATCAGCTCTCACCCCAAGGACATGAACGAAAAGCTCGCACGAGTCTGCGCGACGCTGCCGAAGATGAACCCGCGCTTCCACCTCGCGCTGCAGTCCGGCTCCAACCCGATGCTGCGCAAGATGAACCGCAAGTACACGATCGAGCAGTTTCTCGAGCGCATCACGGCGTTCAAGGCGCACAACCCGAGTTGGGCGATCACCACCGATCTGATCGTCGGGTTTCCGGGCGAGACCGAAGAGGACTTCCAGCAGACGGTCCAGGTGTGCAAGACCGGAATCTTCGCGCAGGCGTACATGTTCGTGTACTCGCCGCGGCGCGGCACCCCGGCAGCGGTGTGGCACGCCGCGAACGCGGTGCCGAAAGACGTGGCGCAAGATCGGTTCGTGCGGCTCAAAGCGGTGCAGGACGAGGCGGTGCGCGCGTATCACGATCGCAAGGTCGGAACCACGGTGCGCGCCCTGATCCACGGCGTGTCGCGCAAAGATGCGACGCGGCTAAGCGCCAAGACGGTCGATAATGTCACGGTGAATTTCCCGCTGACGGAATCGACGCCCGATCCGTCGCGCCCATGGGCCGAGGTTCGTGTGGAGAGCGCGTCGGTGTGGGGCGTGCGCGGAACGTGCATCGGCCGCGCCGCCAGCTACGACGGCATCGCGGAGCCGGTGGCGCCGCCGATGATCGATCTCTTGACGGTGTAGCGCTTCTCCGGCGTTTGGCCGGAAGGTTGAACCAGGTCATTGTTCACAGGGCGGCGCGTGCAAGCGGCGAACGCGCATCGGCCACTGGTTGCGAAAGGGTTATCGCTGGTGCGGTGCTTCAAAGCGGTGCGGCTCGTCATGGTCGCGCCGATTCTCATTGCGTCGTTCTTGGTGGGATGCGGAGGCGGGGGAGGCGGCGGGTCCAGCGTCGCGCCGCCGCCGCCGGCGACGCCGTCTCCGTCGCCCGCGCCGATCGGCGCATTCGCGACGCTGGATCCGACGCTCCTGGGTTTGCAGAGTCTCGCGCCGTTCGGCGGCTACAGCGGGCAGGTGAACTTCCAGCAGATCGTTTCGCGGCCCGGTACGGTGACGGCCGGCACCACGTTCACCGAGTTGACGAGCGTGGCGGCGCCCATCCCGTTGCCGGCGTTCCCAACCGTCCAGAACACGGCGGTGACGCCGGTCGCGCTGACATACGTGACGCTGACGCCGTCGGCGACGTTCTCGCTTCCCGCTGGACCGGTCTTCGAGCTCACCATCCCCGCCGGCGTGAACATCGCCGGCTACCAGCTGCGGCTGGAAATCGCGAACACGTCGGAGACGCCGGTGACGTGGAACATCGCGCCGCAGCCCGCAAACGCCGTCGGCCCCAACGTCTTCGACTTTTTCGCCGCGGCGCTGCCGTTCTCGCTTGTCGCCGGGAAGCCGGTCGTGTGCGCGTTCCTCGCGCTGCCGCAGATCACCGCAAGTCCGTCGCAAACCCGGCTCGTCGGCATCGGCACGACCGCGGTTGTCACGGCATCGGAGCCACAGTATTCCGGGTCGTTCACGGCGGTGTCGGCAGACCCGTCCGTCGTGACGGTGACGTCGAACGCGAACAACGCCTTCACCGTCACGGCGGTCGCCGTCGGCAGCACGGCGATCCACCTGACCGACTCGCGCGGAATCACGACGGATGCGTACGTGACCGTCACCTCGATTTCGCTGGGAGTGAGCTGATGATCCGGATACGAGCGATCGCCGTCGCGGCGCTGCTCGCCGCCGCCGGCTGCGGCGGTTCGCAGTCGATCGCGCCGCATGTCGCGGATCAGGGGCGCGGTACCCTGACGCTGACGGTGCGCATCCCGAGCGTGGCGACGGCGTCGCACGGCGCGCGCTCACCGCGGTACGTCTCCGCGGGCACGAAGTCGATCTCCGTCGCCGACGCGGGCGTCCCGTCCGTCGCGTTCGACGTCGGCCCCACGGCGGCGGGTTGCGCTCCAACGGCCGGCTCCGTGACCTGCACGTTCACGCTGATTCTCCCGCTGTCGCAGCAGACGCTGACGGTCGCGGCATACGACCAGGCCGTCGCAGGCGGCGCGGCGCAGGGCAAGATCCTGTCGACGATCACGACGCAGGTCGTGATCGTGGAAGGCCAAGCGAACGCGCTCAACGTCGTGCTCGGCGGCATCGTCGCGGACCTCTCGGTCTCTGTCCCACCGGTCACGTTCTGGAATCGTTCGACCGTGAAGATCACAGTGACCGCCAAGGATCCCGACGGCTACACGATCGCCGGCGCGTATGCGGCGCCGATCGTCGTCACGTACAGCGGAAGCAGCAGCGTGGTCCTCGACCAGTACGCCCCGACGTCGTTGACGGATTCGTCGCAGGTCCCCGACCTGGTCTCCGCGTTCGGCGGGACCATCGGGTCGGCGACGCTTACGGCAATGGTGACGAACGGCGGCTCGACCGTGACGCGCACGGCGCCGGTGACCGGCGTCATTCAAAGCGGCACGTTCGCGCTGAGCAACACGTACAGCTCGGGCGGCAATCAGTACGGCGCGATCGACATCTCGACGCCGGCCGATCGCGCCGGGCAGCCCATGGTGGTGGTGCCCAAGCAGTTCTACAACGGCACCAGCAAGATCGAGGGCGTCGCGTTCGATCCGGCGGGCAACGTCGACGTCGCGAATGCGGGCTCGATGGCGGTTACGGTGCACGCGCCCGGTACGCAGATCACGCAGGGGCCGAGCAAGACGTTCGCGCTCCCGCCCGGCAGCGGCGTACCGACGGCGATCGCGGCCGACGCGGCGCGCATCTACGTGCTCAGCGCGAATGCGATCGAAATACTGTCCGGCACGGACGGCACGCTCGTCACGACGATCTCCGGCAGCAACACCATGCTGTCGGGCGCGAGCTCGATCGCCGTGGATTCGTCGAGCATCTACGTCGTGAACCAGACCGCGAACAGCACCGAGACGTTCCCGTTGTCGGCGAGCGGCAACGTCGCTCCGGCAACGCTGGTGTCCGGTGCGGCGACGGGCTTGTCCGCACCGCGCGGAATCACCGTCGACGGCAGTTCTGTCTACGTCGCGAACACCGGGGGCGCCGACGTGCGCGCGTTCCCCACGAACGCGAACGGCAACGTCCCGCCGTCACGAACCCTCGGCGGCGCCGCCGCCGGGATGAGCGCGCCCTACGCGCTCGGCTTCGACGTGAACGGCAACCTGTACGTTGCGGACTCGGGAAACAATCGCGTGCTCATGCTGCCGGCTGCGCGGCAAGGCACCCCCGGCGCGACACAACAGATCCTCGTGACCGGGAACGATATCGTCAACGGCACGGGCATGAGCGTCTGGCCGCACTGACCTTAGCGCCCCGTTCTGTTCTCGGCAAGCCGGCCGCGGCCGCTCATGCGGTACTCGGTCCCGCGCCAGCGCACGCGTCCCCCGAACAGCCCCAGCGCCCAGATCGTCACGCCGAGCGCGTCGCGCAGCGGGATGAGCCAGGGGCTAGGGCGGCGGCTCGTCCGAAACGTTCGGTGCGCGCGCGCGTGCAGCGCAAGGCGCAAGGCTGCGGCGACGACGACCAGCGCGAGCGCCGGCATTCGCGTGCGCGCGATGGCGAGATGCAGCAGCGCCAGCGGCAGCGGATACGTGAGGATCACGCCCGTGTAACTCGCGAACCGCACGCCGCGGATGGTGCGCATCCAGCGCAGCTCGTGCTCGACGAGCTGCCGCAGGCCGGGCTCGCTGACGATGTTCGTCACGACGTAGCGCGCCAGTTCGACGCAATATCCATGCGCAACGACGAGGCTTCCCAGCGCGTGATCGTCCGCGAGCCGGTCGCCCAGCGCGCCGATCCCGCCGATTTCCTGGAGCACCTCGCGGCGCACGGCCATCGTCGAGCCGAAGCAATACGTCATCGGTTCGACGGCGTTCGCGACGAGCGTCGAGGGCATGAACTGCTCGCTGATTCCCATCGCCGCGAGCGCCGACGCCAGGCGACCGTCCGACGGCTCGCCGCGGAAAACGCACGTCACGGCGCCGGTCTGCGGGTCGGCAAACGGCGCGACGACTGCGGCGAGGTAGCCCGGCGTGACGCGCATGTCGCTGTCGGCGATCACGACGATCTCGCCCCGCGCGCTCGCGATCATCGGGTAGAGCGTGGACATCTTGGGATTACGGTGGCGCGCAACGCCGTCGCCGCTGACGACCGTCGCGCGCGCGGGAAAGAGCGCGGCGACGCGGCGCATCACAGCCAGCGCCGGATCGGCCGGATCGAGCGCACCGAACACGACGTCGAAATCCAGATAGTCTTGCTCGCAGAATGAGGCGAGGTTCTGCTCCAGGCACGGGTCGTCACCATGCGCGGGCTTGAAGATCGTCACCGATGGACTCGCTGTGCCCGTCGCGCGCGGCGGCATGCCGCGTTCACCCCGCTCGAAGACACGAAGCCGCTGCAACGCGAACGCGGCGTAGCCGATGCTCGCGAGCGCCGCGCCTAGCGCGAGCTTTTCGGCGACGCCGCGCACGCTAGCGCGCATCGGTGAGATCGCGGAACGCGATCGGCTCGGCGCCGCCGGCACGCATCGCGTCGCGGGTGCGCGGGCTGACGAGCGCGGCGAACTCCTCTTCGAGCCGGTACGCGGAGAGATCGGCCGCAATCCCCGGCCACCGCCGCGTCGCGGCGTGGAAGTACAATTCGGTCGAGCCGGCCGGGAGGTCGCCGAGAAATTGCAGTACGCGCGCTTGCGTCATGCGCCCCGTGTCGTTGAAGCCGAACACGCGATCGTTGTGCGCGACGCGGTTCGCGCGCAGCCGGGCCTTCATCAGCTGCGTGAACGGCCACAGCAGCACCGCGTGCGCGAAGCGGCCCGGAAGGTTCTCGCGCGTCGCGCGCCACGACGGCCCCGCCGGTTCTTCGGGGACGCGGATCGGCGGGTTGCCGTAGTCGCGCGCGACTTTCAAGATCAGCCCGAGCACCGTGGGGTGCAGGTGGTAGTGACACTGCGCGTTGACGTGGTCCAGCGGGAGACCCGACGCCGCGAACGCCGCGAACTGCGCGCGGATCTCCGCTTCGAGCTGGCGCTGCGCGGCGCGGCGGAAGAAGTATTTCACGCCCACGCGCGCCAGCGCGGATGAGAACAGCCCGTCATGTCCGACGAGCTCGGGGATGCGCTCGGGCGGCAGCACCGGCCGCCCGGCGACCACGACGACGTGCAGGCCGACGGCGAGCGTCGGGTTGGCGCGCGCGCGAGCGATCGCGTCGGCCGTGGCATCTTCGGCGACCATTAAGCTCGCTGCGGTGACGATGCCGTCGCGATGGCCGCGCTCGACGGCCTCGTTCACCGGGATCGCAAGTCCGAAGTCGTCGACCGTGACGATCAGGCGGCGCCGCATGGACGACCCTTCGACAGGCTCACGCGAATTCTCCACATTCTCCACAGGGAGGGAGGTCCAGTTGTCGGGAACGGGCGCCGGATGCGGTTGCGGCTCGGATGACGACGACCCTGACGTGGTCGCCGATGCTCGAGCAGTACTTCGGGATGAAACATCGCTATCCCGAAGCGATCTTGCTCTCGCGTGTCGGCGACTTTTACGAAGCCTATGGCGAAGACGCCGAGACGATCGCGCGCGCGTTGTCGATCGCGCTGACGTCCAAGGAGGCCGGCGGCGGGCGGCGCGTGGCGATGGCGGGCGTGCCGCATCACGCACTGGACGGCTATCTCGCCAAACTCGTGGCGCAGCGCCGCGTCGTCGCGCTCGCCGAGCAGCTCGAAGCGCCCATCCCGAACAAGCTCGTGCGGCGCGACGTCGTGCGCGTCGTCACGCCCGGGACGCTGCTCGAAGAGCATATCCTCGAACGGTCCGCGCACAACTACCTCGCCGCGATCACCGCGTACGACGACGTCATCGCGCTCGCGCACGCGGACATCTCGACGGGCCACGTGTCGGCGACCGCGTTCGACGGCGAGTCGGCGCTCGAGGACGTGCTCGCGGAGATCGGGCGGCTCGAGCCGGCGGAGCTCGTCGCCGACGTTCCGGGCGACGTGCGCTCCGCGCTCGATGCGGCGCTCGAGAACGCGCAGACGCGCGTCGCCGCGCCGGTGCTCGCGGCGGTCGGTGAACGCGCGCGCGACCCGATCGACGGCTTCTCGTCCGACGCCTCGCTCGCGATGCACCGCGCGCTGGACGCGCTCAGCGCGTTCGTGCGCCGCGTCAGCGTGCAGCACAGCGGCACGACGGCGTTGCGGGACGCACAGTTCTACCGCCAGGCCACGTTCCTCGCGCTCGATCCGAACACGCGCAAAAACCTCGAACTAACGAAGGCCCTGGGCGCGAACCCGCGCGCGACGCTGCTCGCGACGATCGACCGCACGCGCACCGCGATGGGCTCGCGACTGCTGGGGCGCTGGGTGCTCGCGCCGCTGGTGGACGCCGCGGCGATCGGCCGGCGCGCCGACTGCGTCGAGGCGCTGGTGCGCGACGCTGCACGGCGGCTCGCGCTGCAGGACGTGCTGCACGGCTGCTTCGATCTCGAACGCATCGCGCAAAAGGTGCGCTTCCGGCGCGTGCTGCCGCGCGACCTCGCGTCGCTGCGCCGGACGCTCGCGCTGCTCGACCCGATCGCCGACGCGCTGCGCGAGGCATCGCTGCCGGCCGGGATGCACGCGATCGCGGGCCGCGTCGGCCAGTACGACGAGCTGCGCGCCGACCTGACCACGACGCTGGTCGACGAGCCGCCCGCGACGCTCGCGGACGGCGGCGTCATCCGCGGCGAAGCCAGCCCCGATCTCGCGGAGTGCGTGGCGCTGCGCGGCGACGCGCGCACGCGCATCGCCGCGCTGGAAGACCGCGAGCGCGAGCGCAGCGGGATCAAGTCGCTCAAGGTGAAGTACGCGTCCGCGTTCGGCTACGCGATCGAAGTGCCCAAGGCGCAGATCGCCAACGTGCCGGCGGACTACACGCGCAAGCAGACGCTCGCGAACGGCGAGCGCTACGTGACGCCGGAGCTGCGCGAGCTGGACGTCGCGATCGCGTCAGCCGAGTCGCGCCAGTTGCGCCTGGAGCAGGCGCTCTACGAAAATTTGGTCGAGCGGGTCGCGGAGCGCGTCGACGACTTGCTCGCGACGGCCGATGCGCTCGCGGAGCTCGACGCGTACTGCGGGCTCGCGCAGGTCGTCGGCGAGCGCGGCTACGTGCGCCCGTCGTTCGCCGCGGAGAGCATCGTCGAGATCGCCGACGGGCGCCATCCGGTCATGGAGGCGCTGCTGGGCTCGTCATTCGTGCCCAACGACTTGTGGCTGGGCACCGAGCGCGCGCGCTTCATGCTGCTCACCGGGCCGAACATGGGCGGCAAGTCGACGTACTTGCGCCAGACCGCGCTGCTGGTGGTGCTTGCGCAGATCGGCTCGTTCGTGCCCGCGCGCGCGGCGAAGCTCGGCATCGTCGACCGCATCTTCACGCGCATCGGCGCGGGCGACGACCTTGCATCGGGCCAATCGACGTTCTACATCGAGATGGCCGAGGCGGCGAACATCCTGCGCCGCGCGACCGACCGCAGCTTGCTGCTGATCGACGAGATCGGGCGCGGCACCGGCACGGTGGACGGGCTCGCCATCGCGCAGGCGATCTGCGAGTACCTACTCGAGCGCGAGTCGCGCGCGCCGATGGCGCTGTTCGCGACGCACTTCCACGAGCTCGTCGACCTCGCGCAGCGCTGGCCGCTGGTCGAGAACTTTCACATCACCGCGGTCGAAAGCACGAAAGGCGGCGCGCCGGTGTTCTCGCACCGCGTGCTGCCCGGTTCGTCATCGCGTTCGTTCGGCATCGAGGTCGCGCGCATGGCGGGCCTTCCGCCCGCCGTCGTCGCGCGCGCGAGAGAGATCGCCGAAGTGCTGCAAGGCCGGCCCACGCTGGAAACCGCGGTGCCGCTGCGCGGCAAGCTCGCGAAGCCCGACGTCGTGGAGCAGCCGCTGCTGTTCGATATGTGAGCGCGGCGCGACTCAGCGCAGCAGCTTACAGTAGTAGACGACGTCTTCGAACGTGCCGTCGGCGCGCTTGACCGCCTGCGGGACGAGGCCCGTGCGCTCGAAACCGTTCGCGACGTAGAGCGCTTCGGCGGGTTCGCCCGGCCGAACATCGAGCACGAGCAGCTCGATACCGCGCACGAACGCGTCGTCTTCGAGCTCGTCCATCAGCGCGCGCGCGATCCCGCGCCCCCGCCACGCGCGCAGCACGATGAGCTTCTGGACTTCGGCGCGATGGCGGTGCGTCGGGAAACGGCCGCGTACGCGCTGCACCGCGCCGACCAGATCGTCGCCGGCGAACGCGGCGAACAGCGCGCAGTCGTCGCAGTCGAAGCGGGCGATGCGCTGCTCCCAGTAGCGCGCGGCGTCGTCGGGATCGAGCGGCGGTTCCCAGCCCAGCGCCGCCCCGCCGTCGACCGCGTCGACGGTGAGCCGGACGAGGTCGGGGACGAGCGCTTCGCAATCGGCGGTGAGAAGCGAGCTGATTGCGATCACGCCGTGATCATCAGAGCCGCGTACGTCGAGCTTCGGCAAGGGCGCTTGGCCGAAACGGCGCGGGACGACGCAGCGCCGTCACGAACCGGCAACGATGGGGTCACCGAGGCGGAGCGACACTCCGGTGAGTGAGATGCAAGCAACAGCAGAAGCAGCGGCAACCCGGTCGAAACCGCCGAACGGCGACGACATGGCGATCCGGCGGATCACCGTCGCCGAATATCACCGGATGGACGAAGCCGGAATCTTCGGGCCGGAAGAGCGCGTCGAACTGCTCGACGGTCAGCTGATCGAGATGCCGCCCGGCGGGCCGCCGCACTGCTATAGCGTTGACCGCGTGACGAGCGCCTTTCACAAGCGATTCAGCGGCCGAGCGTACATCCGCGCGCAGGGTCCGGTGACGCTCGACCGCTGGTCCGAACCCGAGCCGGACGTCATGCTCAGCGCGCTCCCGGAAGCGCAGTACGCCGTCGCGCACCCGAAGCCGTCGCAAATGTTGCTCGTCGTGGAGGTCGCGCTGTCCTCGCTCCGCTACGATGCGGGTGCGAAGCTCCGCGCGTACGCGCGGCGCGGCGTGCGTGAGTACTGGATCGTGGACGTCGAGCACGAACACGTCGACGTGTTCCGCGAGCCGAAAGGCGAGCGCTACAAGGACCATCATCGCGCCGCGCGCGGAGACTCCGTCGCGCCGCTCGCGTTCCCCGACGATGCGATCGCCGTAAACGACATCCTGCCGCCGCCGCGGTAGTCGATCCGAGCGCCCGGAGGTGGTGCCCGCGGCGTTGAAACGGTCCGGGATGATTCGGCTCCTGGACCCTGAGACGATCGGGCAGATCGCCGCCGGCGAGGTGATCGAGCGGCCGTTGTCGGTGGTCAAGGAGCTGGTGGAGAACGCGCTCGACGCGGGCGCGACGCGCATCGCGGTGCGCGTGCGCGGCGGCGGGCTGGTGGAGATCGAGGTCGCCGACGACGGCGTCGGGATCGCGCGAGAAGACCTGCCGCTCGCGGTGACGCGGCACGCGACCTCGAAGCTCGCCGACGCCACGGGCCTGACGCGCGTCGACACGCTGGGCTTTCGCGGCGAAGGGCTCGCGTCGATCGCCGCGATCGCGAAGGTGACGATCGTCTCGCGGACCGCGGATGCCGAGGTCGCGACGGCGGTGGACGCGCACGCCGACGAGCTCGGCGAGCCGCGGCCGGTCGCGGGGCCGCCGGGGACGCGCGTCGTCGTGCGCGAGCTGTTCGGCAACGTGCCGGTGCGGCGCGAGTACCTGCGCTCGCCGTCGGCGGAGTTTTCGCGCATCGCGTCCTGGCTCGCGACGCTCGCGCTCGCCTACCCGCACGTCGGCTTCACGCTGGAGCACGACCGCAAACCGACGTTCGCGTTCGCGCCGGGCGACGACCTCGCACCGCGGTTGCGCCACGTCTTCGGAACGCCGTCGTCGGCGATGGTTCCCGTTCGGGCAGGCGACGAGTACGCCGGCGTGAGCGGCTGGGTCAGCTCGCCGGGCGACGACCGGCCCGACCGCCGCAGCCAGGTGCTGTTCGTCAACGGCCGGCTGCTGCGCAGCACGCTGGTGAGCGGCGCGTGGTCGGCGGCGTACCGCACGTTCGCGATGGTCGGGCGTCATCCGTACGGGGTGCTGTACTTGACCGTTCCGCCGAATGCCGTCGATCAGAACGTGCATCCGACGAAAAGCGACGTGCGGCTGCGCCACGCCGACCGCGTCATGGACGCGGTGAAGGACGCGATCGGCGACCGCGCTGCGGCGCGGTGCGGCGGCGCGGCTGGAACGCGCCGTCTCGTTCGCACCGCCCGAGCGCGAGTCCGTGAACGGATCGGCGCTAGGCTCGATGCAGGTCGATTGGGCGGGCTCGTTCACGCCGGCGAGCGGCGACGATGACGAGGCGGATCGAAAGACGCTGCGCGTGCTCGCGCAGGTCGATCGCACGTTCATCCTCGCCACCGACGGCGACGCGGTCGTGCTGATCGACCAGCACGCGGCGCACGAGCGAATCGTGTTCGAACAGCTCTCGGCCAACGCGCACGCGCACGCTGCCGCGGAGCCGCTGCTGATCCCGTACACGTTCGAGGTACTCGCCGACGAAGCGGACCGGCTCGATGCGACGCTCGACGCGCTCGCCGCGGGCGGACTGCACGTCGAGAACTTCGGCGAGCGCGCGTACCGCATCACCGCCACGCCCGCCCGGCTCGTGCACGCGGGCCGCACGCGCCCGTTCGACGTGGCCGAGTTCATCGAGTGTTTGAGCGACGACGTGCGCGGGCTGGACGCGAATCAGCGCGTGTGGGCGTCGCTGGCGTGTCATTCCGTCGTGCGCGCGCACGAGCTGCTCGGGTACCCGGAGATGACCGCGCTGGTGGAACGGCTACAGCACTGCGAGAACCCGATGCATTGCCCGCACGGGCGCCCAACGGTCGTGCGCCTCGAACCCGAGCAGATCGCCAAGCTCTTCAAACGCGTGTGACGCCGGGCGTTCTGATCCTCACGGGGCAGACGGCGTCCGGCAAGAGCGCGCTCGCGCTCGCGCTGGCGGAGCGGTTCGGCGCGGAGATCGTCGGCGCCGATTCGCGGCAGATCTATCGCGGGATGGCGGTCGGAACAGCGGCGCCCAGCGATGCCGATGTGGCGCGCGTGCCGCATCATCTGGTCGGCTTTCTGGATCCGGGTGAGCGGTATTCCGCGGCGCGGTTCCTGCGCGATGCGCTCGCCGCGATCGACGACGTGCACGCGCGCGGGAAGCGCGCGATCGTCGCCGGCGGCACGGGATTCTACGTGCGCGCAGTGGCCGGAGATGTGACGCTTTCCCCGGCGTACGACGCTGATCTGCGCGAGCGGCTCGCGCGCGAGGCGCACGTGCATCCGCCGGACGTGCTCGCGGACTGGCTGCGCGCGCTCGCCCCGCAGCGGGCTGCAGCGATCGCGACGAACGATCCGTATCGCATCATGCGCGCGCTCGAGGTTGCGCTCGTCGAGCGATCCGCACGTGCGCCTTCGCCTCCGTCGCTCGGAGCGGGCGGAAACCTTCGCACGCGCGGGATTCCCTATCGGAAGCTCTATCTCGACATCGATTCCGCGGTGTTGGAACGCCGCATCGCCGCGCGCGTCGATGAGATGTTGGCGAACGGGTTTCTCGAGGAGGCCGAACGCATCGGCGCCGGTGCGGTTGCCGCCGATGCGGTCGGATACCGCGAGGCGCTCGCATTTCTCGCGGGATTTTCGACGCGCGACGAGCTGCGCGCGCACTTGATCCGCAACACGCGGCGGTATGCGAAGCGGCAAGCGACGTGGTTCCGAACCGAGCCGGGGCTCGTTCGGGTTCCTGCCGTCGATGCACTCGCGCACGCCGTCGCTGAAGCGGGAGCACTTCCGGGCTGGGCCTAAACCTGCGAGCATGGCAAACTCACGTCCGCAGCCGCTCCAAGACGCGTACCTTGCCGAGGTGAAGCGCCAAGCCGTCCCCGTCACGATCTACCTGGTCAACGGCTTTCAGCTCAAAGGCGTAGTGAAAGGGTTCGACCCGTTCACCATCGTGCTCGAGTACGAGAAGAAGGCGCACCTGATCTACAAGCACGCCGTGTCGACGATCTCGCCGAACGGCCCCGTCAGCGCGTCGCTCGTGCCGGACGAGAGCGAGGCGGTCGCGCCATGAGCGAAGCGGTCGCGCCGTGAGCGAGGCGCGCGCCGTGACCGCGGGCGTCCCGATCGTGAAGACGAACGGGACGGGCAACGACTTCGTGCTGGTCGACGAACGCATTGCGGCAGTTGCCGATCCGGTCGCGTTCGCGCGCGCGGTGTGCGACCGCGAACGCGGCGTCGGCGCCGACGGCGTGCTGTTCCTGCAGCCGTCGGAACGCTTCGATGCGAGCCTGCGCATCATCAACGCGGACGGCAGCGACGCGGAGATGTGCGGCAACGGCATGCGCTGCGTGGGGCGTTATCTGGACGAGCACGACGGCCGCGACGCCGCGACGGTGGAAACGGCCGCCGGCCCCATCGGAACGCGCGTGCTCTCGCGCGCGCCGTACCGCATCGCGGTCGAGATGGGCGAGCCGCACATCGGCGCGCCGCACGACGTCGCGGGCTTCCGCGCGACGCCGGTCGACGTGGGCAACCCGCACGTCGTCATCCGCGTCGACGACGCGCGCACCGTCGATCTCGCCGTGGACGGCCCGCGCATCGAGCACGATCCGCGCTATCCGAACCGCACGAACATACACTTCGTGTCGCGCGACGGCGACGGTTGGCGCGTTCGCCACTGGGAACGCGGCGCGGGCTCGACGCAGGCGTGCGGAACAGGTGCGGTCGCGGTGGCCGCCGTGCTGATCGCCGACGGCGATGCTACCTCGCCGGTATCGCTGCATGTTCCGGGCGGCGTGCTCGACGTGATGTGGCAGCCGGGCCGGCGCGCGACGCTCGCCGGCGACGCGGTGCTGGAATTCGAACGGATCCTCACGTGACCGCGGGGCTCGCGTATACCGACACGCGCGGCCGCATCTACTATGACGAGACGCGCTCGCCGCTCGCCGACGGCGGGATCGAGCGCCGCCCGCGCCGCGAAGAGCTGATCCCCGCGCCGCCCGGCACCGTGACGACGATGCTGCCCGGCCGCATGCCGCTGCTCGTCGGCGGCGGGGTCGCCGCGCGCCGCACCGCACTCGCCGCGCTGCTGCCGGCCGGCTATACGCGGTTGCTGCTGCCGGCGTACCGCACGAATCCGGGCGCGCCGGCGCTGCCGCTGTTCGGTTACACGTTCGCGTGCGTCCTCGACGACGAGCTGTACGTCGCCGCGATGCGCACCGACGAGAGCGAGGACTGGACGCCGCGCTATTTCGGCGAAGGCGAGCTGGAAGCGCTGCTGCGCGCGCGCCAGGCGGAAGACCCGCGCAACCGCACCCTCGCGCAGCTCGCGGTGTGCTCGCGCGACTACGGCTGCTTCACCGCGCAGAACGTCTTCATCGAACGCGGCGAAGCCGCGCTGCCGGTGTCGCCGACGTGCAATGCGGCGTGCGTCGGCTGCATCTCCGAGCTCGCGCCCGACGCGGGGATGCCGTCGCCGCAGACACGCGTCGCGTTCGAAGCGGATGCGGACGACGTCGCGCGCATCGCGATCCGCCATCTCGAACGCGTGCCGGACGGCATCGTGTCGTTCGGGCAGGGCTGCGAGGGCGAGCCGTTGCTCCGCGTGACGACGATCGAACGCGCCATCGCGCAGGTTCGCGCAGTCCGCGGCAACGGCACGATCAACCTGAACACGAACGGCTCGCTGCCGAAGAGCCTGAGCCGGCTGATCGACGCCGGACTGCAGGCGGTGCGCATCAGCCTCAACTCGTTCCGGACCGACGTCTATGCGGCGTACTACCGGCCCACCGGCTACGACCTCGACGACGTGCTGGAATCGATCGCGCTCGCGGTGGACCGCGGACTGCGCGTGTCGCTGAACCTGCTGACGCATCCGGGCGTGACCGACGAGCGCGCCGAGGTGGAGACGCTGGAGCGCTTCCTCGGCGCGCACCGTGTCGCGATGGTGCAAACGCGCACGCTGAACATCGATCCCGAGCGCTACTTCGCGCAAGTCGGCCGGCCGGCGGAGCCGCTCGGCATGCGCGAGGCGCTGCTGCGCATCGAGCGGCTCGGCGTTGGACTGGGAAACTTCACGCACACGCATTGATCGCCCGAGAGATGAGGCTGGCCGCCTCGCATCGGGCGCTGCCGCGCAACCGCGAACGCACAGGGGCTGCGGTATTCGTACGGAAGCACCGGGAGCTGGCCGGCCGCACGTGCCGGCGCTATGACAACGAAGGGGTTGAGAATGTCATCAACGTTTCGAGCTCTCTATGTAGCCGGCGTTTTTCTCTGCGCAGGCGGTACCGTCGTGGGCTCTTCGCAGCCCGCCGCAGCGGCCGGCTATTATCAGTGCGCGCAGTTCGAAAAGGGCAGCTCACTGTCCAACGTCTGCAGCGGCAAGGACAACGGAAACCATAAGGGCGGAGCCGCTTGGATTGCGGCGTACATCTCGGCGCATGCGGGTTGGTCTGTTCGGGGCAAGCCGTTCATCCAAACCAAGAACCCGTGCAAGCAGTACACCTGTTGGAATCCCGCGGCGAAGATGAAGATGAAGATGTGACGCGATAGCCTGAGCTACTTCGCCGGCGGCGGCACGTGCGGAGCGTGCCGGACGGGTGCCGTGGGATCGGCGTGCGCGATCGCGTCGCCGCCCACGGCGATCTCGTGCGCGTGCGTGGTCACGTCGACGCCCTGGCCGTTTGCGCGCAGCGTCGTTGCGATCGTGCCGCCGGTGGCGCTGCGTGCGCTGACCAGCAACGAGCCGTCTTGGTTCTCGGACACCGTCTCGCCGCCGGAGAGCGTCGCCGACTCGCCTTTCCCGAGCCGCACTTCCTGGCCGTTGTCGTAGATCCCGAACGAGCCGTCGCGGTTCATCGTGACGGCGTCCTGATCGAAGTTCGTATGCACCGTAGCGGACTGGTTCCACGTCACGCCGTTCGCGCCGGGCTGCGTCACCGCGGTCGAGACGCGGTAGCCGCCGTCGATCTGCGTGCTGTGCACGAGGTCGTTCTCCGAGCTCATGCTGTCCCAGTGCGCGTCGACGGCGCTGCCGCCGCCGGGGCCTTCCCGCGTTCCGACGGCCGCGAGATGCGGGTCGCCCGTGGAGCTCACGTCGAGGTTTTCGAACGCCTGCGCGCCGTTCGCGGCGCAGCGCTGTTGTTGCGGCTGGTTCGGGAATTGGTTCTGGCTCTGGTTCTGGTTGACGAGCGAGCCGATGAGCTGCTGCAGCAAGCTGACGAGCCCGGTGAGGATTCCGCCGATCGAACCGTTCGCGGCGCTTCCATTGCCGAAAGACCCGCCGAATGGGCCCGGAGCGTTGGGGATCCCGGACCCGGCGCCGTTACCGGACGCCCACCACGGTCGCGTGATCCCGTCGGGCGGCTGCGCGCGCGGATATCCGCTGCCTATCGCGACGGAACTGCCATCGCCTAGCGGCGAGTCGAGCGCGGAGAAGTCGAGGCTGGACCCGAGCCCGGGCCATTGAGTCTGCATCATCGGTGAGCGTCATCTCCTGGAAGAGTGGTCGCCTTCCCAATCACGCGCCGCGGCCGTTGATCTAGGGCTACTTCACGATGGTTCCCGTGATGAATCCGCCGATGCCGGAGATGATCCAGCCGACGTTCATGCCCACGGTACCCCACATATCCGGATGAAACGCCGGGCGCGCGCCGTCGCCGACGTCCGTGAATCCCGAGTTCTTGAACGCGAACCCGCCCTGACCGATGTAGACACGGCCGGTGACGCTGACGAACGAAACGCGCTTGCTGCTGTCTTTCTCATGTGGGCCCATCCCGAAGTGCAGCTCGCGCAGGTAGACGGAATTCGCGCCGACGGGAATGCTGACCGAACCGCTCATGTCCGCGAAAACACAACTGTCGCCGAACCCCAGCTGCGTATCGATCGTGGCCGTCGACGTGGCGACTTCGGTGAGGCTTTGGATCTTCATCGTCACATCGCCGTACAGTCTGGCGCGGCACAGGAGCGGAATCAAGGCGGAGGCGGCATAACCGGACGTCGCCAGTTGGCTCGGCGCGGCAGCGCCCGCGGCGTCGTACGTCAAGTTCAGCGACGTTATTCCAAACGAGCTCGAACCCAGGCGGGTCGAGATTCCGGTGCCGGCGTAGTTGAGGCTCGCCGTCTGTAATGCGATATCACCGGTCGTCTGGACGGCGTTCTTCGCTTTGCTCCTGTGGGTGAAGAGGAGCCGCGCGTTCGCGAGGTCCGTCGTGCCGCTCGGCGGTATTCCCGTCGGGCTATCCGGCGTGATGTGAATTCCGACACAGAGCTCGTAACCGCCGTCAGCCGTGACCTGGAAGAACCGGCCCGCCACGGGAATGTCGTTCGCGGCGGCGGACGCCTGCCCGAGCGCAACCGGCGGCAGCGCGGTGTCGCCTGCTGCGTTTTGCGACGGGTCCACGAGCGCTGCCGGGCACACGCCGACGAGGGTACGGTGCAGGAGCTTTCCCGTTACCGTGACGCTCTGCGGCGAGCTGAGCGCGAGCCGGCCGCCATTCACCGGAATGAGCATGCCAAGTCGATTCAAGGCGACCGAAAACGCCGAAAGCGCGTCGGACGGTGCGGCCGTATCCCCCAGCGTGAGTTTTGCGTCCGCGACGAGCGCGAGCCCTTGCGGCGCAAGCGTCGGCGTCGCGCTCGGCGCCGCGAGGTTCGGCTGATCCGTCGCCGACGCGCACGACTTGAGCCTCCCCGAGATGTTGGCGAAGGTGAACGCCCCGGCGGGAATGGTTTTTGCCGCGGTGACGGTTCCCGTAATGCACTGCGGAGAGATCGCCAGGTCTCTCACGCCGATTCCGCTGGTGCCCAGCATTCCACCGACGATGGCCGCCGTTTTTGCGGCGACTTTGAGCTCCTTGTCCAAGCTTACCGAAAGCCCGGCGAGCGAAAGCGTATAATCGTTTCCAAGCGGAATATCTTGGCTTCCGGACGCGGTCACGCTCTTTGCCGTAAAACTGAGTGCGAGCGGTCCCGCCAGCTGGGAAAGCGCGAGTTGTATCGTCCCGTTGCACCGCGCCAGCCGCAGCGTCGCCGTATCGAACGGGCAGTTCATGTCGGTGACGGACGCGGTGAACTTCGGATGCTTTCCCGTCACGACCGCGGTCGAGTTCGCGGCTGCATAGAGTTTCAAGCCGTCGTCGTTGATTTGCACGCTGACCGGGGTCGTCGTGAACACCGACGTGTCCAGCGAACCAGTGATGACCGCGGCGGCAGGCGTCTCGCCCGTCCCGGCCACGAAGGCCACCGAAACGTCCTTTAGCGTAGAGCCGTCTTCAACGGAGACCGTTCCGAGGTTGAACGTCGTTCCGGACGCGCCGAGGGTGGACTGAATCGCAACCGGCGCTTTGAGGAACCGCGGGCTCGAGAACGCCGCGGACAGGGTCGGGTCGTTTCCGTTCGCGTTGCACGTGAGGCCGAAGTTGTAGAGCGAAGCGTTGCTGACCGCGATTTGCAAGGTGGTACCGGCAGCTTGTACGAGCGCGGCGAGTGCCGAGCATGCCGTGGTCAGTTGCGGCGGAAAAGCGCCGCCCTGCAGCGACACCGTGGTGAGCGGCGTCCCGTTTTGCCGGATCGCCACCGAGGTTTTATCGGGTTGAAAGGTCAGCCCGCTCGATGTGACCGAGGCCTTCACCGCTGCGTTGAACGAAAGTCCGGTCGGCGCACCGCCGGCAAGCTGAATGGCGACGTCCGAGGAGTTGCCGTCGGCGGTGAACGATGCGGAGACGGCGCCGTCCGTGAGTGCCAACGACGTACCGAGCGGACCTCCGCTCACCGTTGGGAACGCAGATCCGAACTGCAGGACGACCACATGCGTCGCACAACCGGCGACGTCGCTCGATTGCAGAACGACGTCGTGTGCCATATGCACGCCGTCGAACGCGATCGTCGCAACGTCCGGCACCGGCGAGGCCGCGCCGTCGATCGTGGCCGTCCAATGCTGCGTACCGGTCTGCGACATGTTCAGCGTGTAGGTACGCGTCCCGGCCAAGATCGTCGGGACGACGACGACATGCGGTGAAGACGCGATCGAAAATGACTGACCCGCCGCCGTGGCGCTCGCGGCCAGCGTAAGCGCACACGGCTGCGCCGCCGCAGCGGCGGGCGTTGCGGGCGACGTCGCTGCCGGCGGAACGTTCGGTGCCGCCATCACCGGACGCATATAGAAAAGCGCCGAAACGGAGAGGACGCCGGAGCACAACGCAACTCGCAACGAAACACCGGGCCAAGCAAAACGCCGACGGGACATCATCACCGTACACTTCCGGATAGCGGAAGCACGCCTGCTTCGGCTGAGGTGAAGGACGGCCCTCTGAGTGTAGCCTCAGCAGATCGTCTGACTCGTGGTTTGATGCCTGAATTCATCGAGCTCTCTCGTGCAGTTGCTGATCCCAATGAGCCGCGGGTTCTCAAGCATGAATATCCACAGCAATGCGGACTTGCTCGTGGCCGAGTGAAATGCACAGCCCGATATGACAGTCGTCGCGGTTGATCCCGACGGCCTCGATCCGATTGGCCCTGCGTCGATACTGACCGGATTGATGCCGATTGTAGGCGGCGGAGCGGATTCTGAATCGACCCATTCTTCTCGCCGGAAAATTTCAATCTGGTCGATCTTCAGATCACAGCTGACGATTTCATAGTCTGGCCAAGAACGGCCGTCCGCAGCGTGAAGCGTGAAACGAAGCGAGTATGCCTCAAACGGCGCGCATTCCACTTCACAGCTCTGGATCTTCAGTACCAGCCCAGAGGTGGTCTGGATGAATACGGCCTGCAGTTCGTCCCGGAACTCCTTCCGCTTTCCAACTGACAGCACGGTTTGCGAGCATAATGCGAGTAAGGCGTCTATCATAGGCGCCCGACAGCGGCTCTCGGCGCGCCTTCACCGGGTCGGGTCATCTTCATCAACACTCGATGCTGCAGGGAGATGCATCAATCCGCGCTCAGCCATTCGCGATCGCGCGGAAAAGGCATCGACGAATCGCTCGAGGCGCAGTGCGCCCCATAATATCGCTCCGCCGAGCACGCCCATGATCAAGAGACATGCCACGGCCCCCACGAAGCCATTCGATTGCGCCCAGGGCGTTTGCTGCAGCAAGTGACCGCCGGCGACGAGCGCCAGCGCACAGAGGGAGCCGACGGTGAACATCGCGGCCTTGCGAATCTTGGTCGCCACGGTCGTGCTTGTCATCGAGTTAGCTTCCGACATGCTAGCCGTTTACGTCGACGTTGAGCGGTGAATCGCCTGTACGGTCGGTCCGCTGAAGTACGCGGCGTCATGGTGGAGAGGCGGCCTCGGTTAATCGGACAGCCTGATATGTGATGACTTTGCCCGCCGCGGCGAAAAACCGTAACACGAGACCATCGCCGACTGGGGGCGCACCAACCGTCCGGCTTGGTGCAACACGGCATTCCGGCGTCGTGCAGCGTGGAACAGGCTTTTCATCAGCCAGATCACGGCCGTAAGCAGACCGGTCGGTTAGACGGAGATCGAAGGAGGCGGAGGCTCGTTGCTTCACCCGATAGCGTGCTGTTCAGATGAGCCGGCTAGCGCCGCGACCGATCCGCGGATCGCCGCGCGGGTATAGACGCACGAGGCGCCGTGCAGGCGCCGGCGAGGAGACGCCGTGGAAACCGCCCTCTGGGATCGCATTCAGTTCGCGTTCACCGTGATGTTCCACTACCTGTTCCCGATCGTGACGATGGGGCTCGCACCGTTCATCGCGGTGTTTTGGCTGGTTACCGCGCGGACGGGAAACCCGCGCGCGGAGAGCGCCGCGCGGTTGTGGACGCGCGTCTTCGCGATCAACTTCGCGGCGGGCGTCGTGACGGGGATCCCGATGGAGTTTCAGTTCGGGACGAACTGGGCGGCGTTCTCGGCGCGAACGGGCGCGGTGATGGGACAGCCGCTCACGCTCGAGGCGATGTTCGCCTTCTTCAGCGAATCGGTGTTTCTCGGCGCGCTGCTGTACGGACGCCGCGTCCTGCGCCCCGCACTGCTGGCGGTCTCGGGCGTCGTCGTCTGGCTCGCGTCGTGGCTTTCAGGCTTCTTCATCATCACGGCGAACGCGTGGATGCAGCACCCCGTCGGCTACTCCGTCGCCCGCGACGGAACGATTCAGCTGACGAACATCGGCGCCGTCCTGCTGTCGCCGTTCGCCTGGGCGCAGTTCACGCACGCGATCACCGGCGCCGTCGTGACCGGCAGCTTCTTGGTCGCGGGCGTCGGCGCGTTCTATCTCCTCGCGCGCCGTGACGAGGCGGTCGGCCGGATGTTCCTGCGCTGGGGCGTGATCTGCGCGTTCGTCGCGTCGTGCTCCGCCGTCTTCCCGACCGGCGACACGAACGGGAAGATGGTCACGGAGTATCAGCCCGTCAAGCTCGCTGCGCTCGAGGGCTCGTTTCACTCGCAGGCGAGCGCGCCGCTCGCGATCCTGGGGATGCCGGATGTCGGCAACATGCGGCTGCTCGATCCGGTCGAAGTCCCCGGTGTGCTCAGCTTCCTCGCGTACGGCAACTTCACCACGCCGGTGCGCGGGCTCGAGGCGTTTCCGCGGGACCAATGGCCGCCGGTCGCGCTCACGTACTACGCGTACCACGTGATGGTCGGCCTGGGAACGATCTTCTGCGCGATCGGCGCGGTCGGCGTGCTGTTACTGTGGCGAGGCGCGCTATTCCGCGCGCGCTGGTACTGGTGGATCGCGCTGCTCGCACTGCCGTTCCCGGCGATCGCGAACGAGGCGGGGTGGGCCTCGGCGGAGGTCGGCCGTCAGCCGTGGCTGATCTACGGCCTCATGCGGACCGACGCGGGGATCTCGCCGACCGTGGTCGCGGGCGAGACCATCTTCACCGTGATCGGCTTCGCCGGCGTGTACCTGCTGCTCGGCATTCTGTACCTGTTCCTGATCCTGCGCGAGATCCTCAATGGGCCGCGCGCGGCGCCGGAGACGAACGCGCCGAGCGCGACGACGCCGACGGTCGCGAGCGCGACGTGAGCATCCTCGCATTCTGCATCCTCGGCGCGCTGCTCGCCGGCTACGCGCTGTTCGACGGCTACGACCTGGGGATGGCGGCGCTGCTCCCGTTCATCGCGCACGACCATCACGAGCGGCAGGTCGCGCGCGACGCGATCGCGCCGTTTTGGAACGGGAACGAGACGTTCCTCGTCGCCGCGGGCGCGGCGCTGTTCGCGTTCTTCCCGCTTGTCTACGCGTCTGCGTTCAGCGGCTTCTACCTGCCGTTCATCGTGGTGCTCTGGCTCCTGATCGGCCGCGGCATCTCCTTCGAGATCCGCGAGATGATCGAGCATCCGCTGTGGTTCTCGTTCTGGGATGCGGCGTTCTCGCTGTCGAGCTTGCTCCTGATCGTGCTGTTCGGGGTAACGCTCGGCAACATCGTGCGCGGCGTCCCGCTCGCGCACGGCGGGTACTTCCTGGGCCTCTTCGGCTTTCTGTTCAACGCCTACGCGCTCGCCGTCGCGCTGCTCGCGGTGCTCACGCTGACGCTGCACGGCGCCGTCTACGTGGCGATGCGGACGCGCGGTCCCGTCGCGGACCGCAGCCGAGCGACGGCGCTGCGCCTGCTCCCGTTCGCGTTGGCGTGGTGGATGGTGGTCAGCATCGCGACGCTGTTCGTGCGCTCGCCCGCGACGTTCGGCGCCCCGCCCGCGATCGCCGTCGGTGCAATCGTCGCGCTCGTCTCGCTGGGCGCGCTGTGGACGATGCTGCGTCGCGGCGACGCGCGACGCGCCTTCACCGCGTCGTCGCTCGCGATCATCGGCATGCTGCTCTCCGCGGCGGGCACGATCTTCCCGTATTTGCTGCCGGGCTTCCCCGACCCGACCAGCGGCCTGGACATCTATCGCACGGCGCCCAACCCCGTCGCACTCGCCACGACCTGCGTCGTGACGCTCGTGGGGCTCGCGCTGCTGCTCGGCTACCGCGTCTACGTGGCGCGCATCCTGACGCAGCCTTCCGCCTAAGTTGCCGTGCTCGAGTGCGCGGATCGAGGCACGTGTGGCGGCCGAGTCGCTTCTATTGTGCGCGCGTGTGCGCGTAGCAAGATATAGCATTTGTGATTGTGGCCAGCGAGCGGGTACCACTGTAATGTTTTCGATGAACGGCACGACTGCGTCGACGTTCGCTTTCGAAGCTGTGTAGTCGCGCGATGGCTGTCGTTCCGCCGTATGTTCTCGATGCGCTCGGGCGATATGCGGGTGACCGCGTCCGTGATGCGGCGCTTGGCACGCGTTCGATTGCTATCCATCCTGCGGCTCGTCGGACCACTCGCGTGGATAGTGCCGGCCAAATCGCCGGTCCGGGAGAGCGCATCGTCTACGACGGCTGTCGCGAGAACGTCTTGCCCGGTCTTCTCGTGCGCGCGGAGAGCCTGCGAAATGGTGGCGATGCGGACGTCGACCGGGCGTACGACATTGCGGGACGAACGCTTGATTTCTATGCGGAGGTCTTCGGCCGAGATTCGATCGACGACCGCGGGATGTCCATCGTCTCCACGGTGCATTACGGCCGGCGGTTTCAGAACGCGTTTTGGAACGGGGCGCAGATGGTCTATGGCGACGGCGACGGGGAAGCGTTCCTGAGCTTCACGTCGTGCCTGGAGATCGGCGCCCACGAGTTGGCCCACGGGGTGACGCAGCTCGATGCCCGTCTCGCATACGAGGGTGAATCCGGCGCGCTCAGCGAGTCAATCGCCGACGTGTTCGGCTCGCTCGTGAAGCAGCACGCCTTGCGACAGACCTTCTCCGATGCGGACTGGGTCATCGGTGCCGGCATCTTCGGCCCGGCGATCTCGGGCGCGGGGTTGCGTTCCCTGGCTGCTCCGGGTTCCGCGTACGACGATCCGCTGCTCGGCGGACGCGATCCGCAGCCTGCCCACATGCGCGACTACGTCCGCGACGCGCCTAGCGAAGAGCTCGTGCATATCAACAGCGGCATCCCCAACCACGCGTTCTACCTCTTTGCGAAAGCGCTGGGTGGGAATGCCTGGTCGGTTGCCGGACGCGTCTGGTACGCTGCGCTGCGGTCTGGGCTCGAGCGCACGTGCGGGTTCCGTGCCTTTTCGATTGCGACGCTGGACGCCGCACGATCGCATGGTTCGCGCGTCGTCGACGCGCTGCATGAGTCGTGGCGCGGCGTCGGTATCAGCGCCCGTTGAGACGCGAGGTTACTTCGGGCGACCGGCGCTGCGGATCACGATGCCGGCGTGCTCGGGGACGGCGACCGCGTCGAACGAGTTGACCAGGTCGTCCATCGCCGCGCGGATTTCCTCGCGTGACGCACCGCCGGAAACGCCGGCGATGCGAAGGGCGCCTTCGACGACGACCATGGCGATGTCGAGCGTGATCGCCGGCATCTCGTTCCAGGGAAGCCGGCCGACGAGATCGCGCTGAGCGGCGAAACCGTCGCGCTGCAGCAGCGTGCGGATGACGTGGGCGCGCTTTTCGAGACCGTGCGTGCGGTTCCAGATGAGATCGTGCAAGCGGTCGCGGACCGGCCCGGCCTTGAAGAGCTCGCGGCACTCGTACGGATCGACGTCGTTACGGAGCGCTTCGATCAGGTCGTCGATGGTCCACAGCGCGACGTCGTGGGTCTGCAGCTCCGCGAGGAAGGTCGCTTCGCGCTTGACGTCCGGCGCGACGATGAGGGCGGCCGTCGCGCTGTAGGGTTCGCGAAACTTTGCCGGCTCGGACGGAGCGACGGTTTTCGCGACGCCGGATTCCGCAGTCTTGCACTCGAGGATCGCTCGGTACCCGAGCGGGCCCAGCGGGGCGTCGAGCGTGCCGTCCGGCTTGCCGTTGCCTCCGATGTGCGTCGTGATGAAGCCCATGAGCGTGAACGCGTCGCAGACCGCGTTCTCGAAGGCGGCGGGGTCGTCACCGGTCGCCGTGGATCGGAGGAGCTCCGATATCGTGGCCAGCGTCTCCGGGGAGATGTTTCGCGGCCGCGGCGGCAGCGTGACATCGGGCCAGTCGTCGACCGGATGGTTGACGTGGAACGCCTTGGTGATCGGATCTTCGACGATCTCCGGCCGCTGGCCGCGCGCGACGATGCGCGTGATGTAGTCGGTCAGCGAGACGTAGAGACTGTCGCGGGTTGCCGAAGGCGGCAGGGCGCCGCTCGCGATGCAATCGTGCAGCAACGTCGCCGTGTCGCGCGGCTTGCCGTCTTGGAGAACCGCGAGCGCCGCAGCAGCCGCTGTGTTGGCGCGGACTTCCATGATCTCGGGGGCGGCTTCGGGCTGCGTGTCGTCCATCGGTTTTGATTTTTTCCCCGACGCTCCGGGTTCCCTTATCCACCGGCCGAGGTCAGGGCCGATCCCGAGTAGCGCGCATCGTAAAGTCCGAATGCTCCAACGGGATTCGAACCCGTCCAGGTGGGTCCCGGCAGGTCCCTGGGAGTACCGGAGAATCCCGTAACGGCGCGGTTTCTCGCGTGTTTGCCTCCGTCGCATCCCGCTAGATCTTGATAGAAATCGACGCGTCTGTTAGACGGCCGTTAGACTGCGAGTAGACCTTGCGATGTCCACTACACGTTGCAGCCAAGGCCAAGTGACATTTGACCAGGCTCACGGCGGCAGTGGAAAGCGAATACCTGTAGCGATTGAGCCCGGTGACCTGCTCGGGGTTTTTCCAGATTCGTCGTAGACTTGCCATCGGATGTGGAAATCCTGTGGGCCAACGACTGAATCAAATCCGATTGGGGGCAAAGTCAGGGGATGCTCCAAGAATACGGGCTCTTCGACAAAAAGTTCATACCGTTCATGTTCGACGCCCATTGTCGGCTCAGGAAAGTCGCCACCCCTGACCCACCCGTTGGGCTTTATCAATCTGATCGTGGTGGGCAGCCATATCGCAACGTAGCAGCCTTTTGCAGCACGCGTACCGTGATTCGCAAGGTAAAGATTGACAATAAAGCCGCAATTGAGACCTAGGATGTCCTGATTTGCTGTATACCTTTTTCGGCTCGGTTCCACCGAAACGACCAACTTCGGTCGTCTGAATTGCTGCAGATTCAGCAGGTAGTCTATGAATGCAAATCCCAACGCAGGTATCCCAATGAAGATCGTGGCCCAAAATGCCCACCGCGCGTACTTGAGCGTATCGAGCCCGACCGCATCTGGCCCCGGCCAGTTCTCGACGTGAACCGGAATCGGTGTCGCAGCAGCGAGGAGCGCTCCGAAAATGTACGTGGTCATCATGGCGTAACTCATTGTCCCCTTCGCGCGGCGAGGCTTTCATTGAGTAAGGCAAGACCCGCAAGCCGATGTCGACTGACGAACAACCGCGCTGTAGCGCTGTTCGCTTGGTAGCCGAACGAGATTCGAACCTGAGGCTTGCCTTCCCGGCTAGTCCCGAGTCGGAAGTCTTCACATGAGGGACTGATCGAGGTTGTCGACCGGGTTCTCGTCGCGCTGCAAGACCCAGTAGTCGGTCAGTACCGGAAGAAACCTCTGGTCCTGGAACGTCGACAGCTCGGGGAAGCGTGCATATCGTGCCCGCTGCGGTGTGTCAACGGTGACTGCCTCCTGCGACTTGTTTACGATCCAGAGGGCTCGCGTCTGTCCCGGCCCGAGCGCAGAAAACGGGAAATTATGCTCCGTCTTGTGCAGCCGATGGTGATGGTAGTCAACGGCCATATAGACTGCGACAGTCAGGAGCGGAACGCGACTGTAGTTCGTGAACTCGCATCGGACGTACGTTTGCGCTTTCGTTGACCTGAAGCCGTCGAAGTCCGACCGCTCAATGGTCGACTCGTAGTCTGAATCCGTGTCCTTTGATCCATTCAGAATCAGCATGTCGTCACCATCGCGAAATCGCGCGGCCGAGAACACGTCGCATGAACGAACGAGTGCAACATGCGTCTCTAATGCTGCTGCCTCTCTTGCGATCTCGGCTCCCCTTCGCGTCTCCCATGCCGTCCAAAGCGCGCCTATGACTGCGAGCGCGGATAATGCGGCTGCGATCCATGGTGCAAGTTCAACGGCTGTCTTTTCGCGTGCTGTCCGTTGCCTCGGCGGGCTTGGTTCGACCGGCGTTTCGTGTTTCTGCGCGCGTGATCGCTGCCGCGACCGCTTGTGCTTGTACCGCGTTCGATGCTTCTCGTCGGCCATGTCACCCCCCGATCCGTAAGCGCACATTTGCACGGATCGATTCTCTTCTCGCTAACAGGGCGCCCTTGAAAGGTCCTCTCACCATGCCGAACCTCGAACCGGGCGGACTGACGCTCGCAATCGATCCCGCAGCCGTTCTCGCGGACCCTGTCCGCGGTGGTGGACGCATTGAAGGGCTAGATGCTCGTCCCCATCGCACTCGCCGGGGCCGACCGCGCCAAGGGGATTTATGCACAGGGGCAAAGCAACTGACCGTAAGGCGGACTACCTGACCCGCACACTCCGGAGATAGGACTACAAATGCCGTGGACTCGCGAAGACTGCGTCAAGGAATGCCACCTCAGATACGAAGGTCGCATCCAGTACGGACACAATAACTTTCGCAATCAGTACGACCCACAATGGGATGAATTGCAACGCGAAGCGCGAGCTGAACTTGATCGCTGCTTGGCTGGCTGCGCTGCATACCCACCTAGACGGAGTTCTGAATAGTGACCTTCGCGTCGCTCTGAGCGACCGCGGTTCCGGCGCGCGACCGAAAAGTCTCGGCGAACTCAAAGCCGTCGGCCTAAGCGATTGGTCGCGGGGTTCCTTGGCGCGAGCCTTTGGGTGCTCCGGATCGCCTACTGGGAATGCGCCCGGAGCGCGGCGCGTATGTCGCCCACCCGGGCAGCCGCCTATGGAGATGACGAATGACGCCGGTTCCGCCGCGCGGCACTCCTCGGGAGTACGTCTGGATTCACGCTGTCCTGGTGCGACCGAGGTCCGAGTACATCGTCTCCAACTCGGCGTCGGTGAGCGGGCTGTCCTTCGCCGCAGTGGCGGGCGTATTGGCGATGGCCCAATAGACCAGCAGCACGCCGGGCTGGCGGTACAGCGACTGCGACGTCGCCCGCTCGGCGGCGGTTTTCGGAAGCCACGGCTTCTGCGGTAGAGGGATGCGATGCTTTCATCGAAGTCTTCCTTCGCGCGCGCCTTGTAGCGGTCGATGATCATCGAATTTAGCGCTGACGGCTGCGCATCGCCAACAGGGCGCGCGGCCGGCGGTCGCTGGAACACCGGATAGGCGGGCCGGCCCGGTTTCGGTGCGCTGATGATCTCAGCCCCAGTTTCGAGGGCGCGCGCGCGAACGCCGGGCGCCACGCGCTGGCCTCGTTCGGAACGACGCTCGACGACCTCGGAGACGATCATCCTCCCGATCTACAACACTATGACGTGTCCGAGGCCGATTTCGTCGATGCCGTCAGCCCGGACGCGGTGGCGGCGCTAGGTCTTGCCGCCTCGTATCCGCTCATGATTCCGCACCCGCCATGCCAAGACATCGCCGAAGAGGCATACGCTGAAGGTAAGCGCGGTATTGTTCCGATGTCAGCGACTTCGAATCCGGCAACGGCCGCCGAGGAAGAGCTCGTCATCTTCGTCCGCGACGTCGCCGGATGGCGAAAAAGGCGCGACCGGTGAAATTCGAAGGCTGGTACTAAGTCCGCATCTAGCGCGGCGCATCGCACCCCGGCTGCGCGACGGTCGAAACGGCGCTTTGCGCACACGTGCACGCCGCGGCGAGAACAGCGCAAACGCGAATCGCGCAGCCAGCGACAACTCGATCGCAAGCAGCGCACGACGGCATCGCGATCGAAAATCTGAGCCCAACGCCGCACATCATTGTGCTGCAAGCGTCCTTGTCAATCTGAGCTCGTCGGGGGGCACCGCACGAGCCAGTTTGAAACAACGGGCATTCCAAATCCCACGGCGCACGTGCCAAGAACATTTTCGCATGACAACAGCATTGCACGCGGACGCAACATGATGTAAAATAGCCACACGGTGAAACGACACCGTTGTTTCGTCGTCTTACAACAAAGCGGCCCAGCCGGTGCAGGAACACCGACTAGGCCCGTCACCCGATGGAGTTCCCCACCGAATGACAAACCCACGATTCGACGCGCCCGCGTCGAAAACCCGGCCGCGCCATGGCCGCCGCCCGCCGCAGACGTACCGCAACGGTTTCGCCTTCCGCCTCGTCCGCGTCGTCTGGCTCACCGCACTCTTCGCCCGCCGCGAGTCGGTGACCATCGCGGACTACCGGCGTCGCTTCGGCGTCTCGCTGCGATCGTTCCGTCGCGATGTCGCAGTGCTACGCGAAGCTGGCTTCTACCTCGAGACTATCGCGGCCAACCAATACCGCATGCTTTGCTTCAACCGCGATTCCGACGCGTCATGAAGAACGCCGTTCCGTTCCGAGCTCCGGCAAAGTTCGCGGAGTTCGGCATCGACTGGACGCGAGCCGCGCAAACCGAAACCGAGCGAAGGTTGCGCGAAGGGTTCCTCACGTACGAAACATCGTGCGGCCCGAACGGCCTGGTCTCGATCCTCTTGCTGGCCACCGTCTCAGGGCGCCAGGGCTCAGTCGCGGAGGATCTCCAGGCAGCCGCCGACCACGCCGAAATCCTGTTGGGCACGAAGCTGTGGAAGCACCAGAACGACACCCTGCACGCGGTTCGCGATTATCTCGCAGGTGGCGGCGCAGTTTGGTCATGATTCTTAACATCGATAAGCTCATGTGCCAACCATGTCGCGCCCGCACAAGCCTTGAAACGTTGGCTATGGGTTCTGTACTTCCGAGCTCGCGCGTTCCTCGGCGTCACGCGTATTCGCCGCCGGCGTCGGGTATATCGCTGCGCGCGTTGAAGGGTTGGTTCGATGAAGATTGCGACGTACAACGTCAACGGCGTAAACGGGCGGCTGCCGGTGCTCGTCGACTGGCTCAGGACAGCACGGCCCGACGTCGTGTGCCTTCAGGAGCTGAAGGCGCCCCAAGAGAAGTTTCCCGCAGCCGCGATTCGCGACGCCGGGTACGGCGCGATATGGCTGGGCCAGAAGAGCTCGAACGGAGTCGCGATCCTGGCTCGCGGCGAGCCGCCGGTGGAGACGGCGTGGCCTGCCCGGCGAGCCCGACGCGGCGCACTCCCGCTACATCGAGGCGAGTGTGGACGGCGTGCTGATCGGCTGCCTCTACCTGCCCAACGGAATCCGGCTCCCGATGGGGTCACATCAAGTCGTCATAGCGCGAGCCGCGCCAAGCGCGCTGCTCGGCACCCGCGGCGGCAAGCTCAGATGGCTGGCACCTTCCTCTGCCGCGGCGAGGAGTGCTTCTTCGACTATGCCGGCGACGAGCGCGTATGATCGACGCGCCAGATACGCCGGAAGCTGCTGCCGGCGCATCGACGAGGCATTGGTGTCGCGCGGCGCAGCTGGGCGATCCCTAGGCGCTTATCCGGGTGTCCACCAAAGCGGATCGGCTCCGACAAACTCCACATCGGTTTACGGAACAATACAGAGGCGAGGCTGTGCTGGCACAAACATCACCGAAAGAATGATGCCCACTATGGCCAGCAACACCGGGAATAGCACCGCGACGCGTGACGTGGAAATCTGCCTCGCGAACCGCGTAGTGACCAGAATCCCGATCGACGATGCAAGCGCGAGTACTGCACCATACTTTATTGCTGATATTGCTAACAGCAGCAGAAACAATAAATCGTCGATACGGAGCGGCGTATTGATGCAATCGAATATCGAGCGAAGTATCACGCAGAGATACGCGAGCAGGAAGCACCACCCTACGAAGAGCACAGCGCGTATTGACTGCGTCAAGCTCATGCTATTATATCGCTTGAGATATGCTTAACTATTGGGGTCCGGGGCCCGCCGGGCTCGGTTGGCCTAGCCCGGGGGCAAAATGCCCTCCCGTGTCTGGATGGTCGCACGCGAAACCTCCCCCTCCAATGACGCATAGGTAATGAAACGCGGTGTTGCTGTTCGGACCTGGAGCCCAATATTTGGCTTTGCTGTTATCGATGACATTACTAGACCGAGCCAGCGAGGCCTCATCGAATCCCCCATTCTTCTGGGTGCAGATTCCGCTACATTGCGCTAAAGTACCACTGCCGTACACAGGAACTTCTGTAGCGTCACCATCATGTTCAATCTCGGATCCGCGATCGTAGTCCTGGCTTTCGCGGACCAGCTGGCTTCCAAGTGCGCGTTCGCCGGGACGCGGACCGAAGCTGTAACGTATTATCTTCCCGTCATCCTTGTGAACCGTGATGAATATATGCACAAAGTCAGCCTCGGTCTGCCGCGCATAATAGTAAATCGCGTCGTATCCGCTCGGATCACTATATTGGTATGGATTGTTGTGATTCCACATGAAGGGCTTCTGGCTCATCGGGTCGTGGACATCGCCGGCGTAGGCGTCGGGGGTGTTCCACTGGCCGACCGACGCGTCGTAGGTGCGGACGCCTTGCCAGGTGTTGTTGCCAAAGGTCCACCCGTCGAGCGCTATCTTGGTGCCCGATATCCCTGCCCCCGCGGGCGGAGGCGGCGGGTCGCCGTCGTCCGGTGAAGCGCTGTTCGGTGCTATTGTCGCGTTGATGCCGCCGAGGAAGTAATTTCGCGATGGTCGACCGACGGGGGACATTCCACTAAATCGCGTCCCATCATGACCGGCCGCAATCTGGCCGGAGAGACCGCGATCCAGCACCCAAACGTAACCGGTCGATGGATAGTAGGTGGCAAGGCCTTCCACTGGAAATCCGTAGCTTGCGCATTGCGTCCTCGTGTTATCGAAATTGCACTGTGCGAGCACGTCATTTCCATCCCATAACCAGATAAACGTTTGCGATGGGGACGCAACGCCGTAGTCAGGCGGCAGCGCCGCAGCGAACCGCACAGGGTGGTTTTCCGCGCTGTAATCGACCGCCAGTAGATCGTAAGCTCCCTGACCCGTGTCGTTCCAATATCCCCCGGGATTGTTCTCGCCCCATAACGGGTATGTTGCCCCTATCGCCGGCGAGGCTTGCTGCGAGCGAAGCCGGTTTTCCGCGTCATATGTTTTCGTTCGCGTCCCGGTGGAATACACGCGGTTGCCGGCCATCGTCCCATCGCTGGCCCGCCACGGTCGATCAAGTTGCTCTGCGTCGCCCGCAAGGCGCCCTGAAGCGTCGTAGGAGAATTGCCCCGAGCTCGTGTTGCCATCGTCCAGCGTCTGTCCTTGCCAGCCCTTTAACATACCGGCACGCGCGTCGAGCGTCCACGGAGTGATCGCCGATCCTGGCGCAATAGTTACGCCAATTTGAGGCGCAAACACCGCCCCGTCGTAAAAGGCCCCGTTGACAAGGCCCCGATTGCAAGCACCCGCCGGCAACTTCTCGTTGCGCACGTTCGAGGTCGCGCAAATAGTCGTGGTGGTATTTGTCGGCGCCTGCACGCTCAGGTCGCTCATTCCCGTCACACCATCTTCCAGATCGAACCCAGTCACGCTCTGCGAGAACACGCCCGCTGGAAGCGTTACGCCGATCGTTCGGCCGTAATTGTCAAACGAGTACGTCTCCGGCACGTACGTTACCGACGGGGGATAGTAGAGATGCCGTGCAGGCGACTTGCCGACTGTATAGTAATTGTCCGGCGTTACCGCTTTCCCCGTAAAGGGATCGGCTTGGCTCTGAACGCGTCCCGCCTGCGTATAGGTCCAGGTGAACTTCGAGCCATTGTTGAGGATCAGCGAGGAGCGGCGGCCATCCGTTCGATATGCGTATTGATAGAGTGGACTCGCCGTGTACACCGTAGACGAGAAGTTCAGATCCTTTCGCATCCCGTCGCTGTAGTAGTCGTAGGTGATCGTCGCACTTCCGAGTGACGCCGGCTTGGTCGCGCTCGTCAGCTCGCCCGCAGCGTCGTATTGGAGCACTTCGTTTCCCAAGGCGTCCGTGCCACGAGAAACGACGTGCCCACTCGCGTCATATCGCACGTGACCCGGTGACGTCGCGCCGTTGTCGTTCAGGAACGAGGTGTCCGTAAGATGGCCGCCAGCGTCATAGGTATATTGCTTTACTTCATTCGTCGCTAGCGTTACGGATGACAGCAGGCCGAGCTGAGCAGGGCCACCCGTCGCGCCGGGCGCGTCGTACGTATTCGACAGCTTGGGCTGGTTCGCAAACGCCGCTTCGTACGAAGCCAGGGGTCGATCGAGCGCATCGAACGACGTTGCTCGGACGTCGGTCCACCTTCCGGTCGAAATCTGGTAAGGAGTGAATGACGAGAACGTTGCGTACGTGAACGGCGTGATCACCGTGCCCGATAGAAGTTCCTGCGTTTTGGCGAGATTGCCATGGCCTTGAAGGCCGAGGTTTTGGTACTGCGTCGTACCGCCTTGGCTCAGATCGTAGATGTAGCGCGTCATCATCGGGTAGCCTTGGATGTCATTCGCGTCGTAGGGAAGAGACACTTCGACGAGCCGATCGGCGCCGTCATAGAATTTCCGCGTAATGCCCGCGGTACAAGTTGAAACGGTCGTGCAACCGTAGTAATGAGTTTGAGTTGTGGGATTCCTATCGACATCGTAAGTAAATGACGTACTGACGCCGTTGGCAATCTGCGATGCCGTTTGCTTCGACGAAACGGAGCCGTCCGGGAAATACGACGTCCTGGTAACAGTGTTCCAGTTCGGCTGCGCTCCGGCCTTGCCGCACACCCCGGTGCCGCCGGAGAAGTCGTCCGGATCCGCCGTGCTCGTTAGTCGCCCGAGCAGGTCGTACGTGAGTAACCATTGCCCGTTTCCCGTCCCGTAGCAGACGAGATTACCGGTTGCGTCGTACCAGAGTGACTGCTTCGGCTGGCGAATCGGCGTGATTGCGTCGTTCTGGGGTATCTGGGCGCCCGTTATCGACGTAGGAAGGCCATACTCGTTACCCGACTCTTGGGACGACGAATACGAAAACGTCTTCGTGTACCCGCTCGGCGACGTGGTCGTCATCAGCTCGCCGTACGGCTCGTACGACATAGTCGGATCGGTTGCTAGAGTCTTATAGGTCGCCCGCCAGTGCGGTACGGAACCCGCCTGGGACTGGCACAACGACTCGTTCGGCGAAATCGACGGCGCGGGAACTGTCCAATCCGCGTGCGCTTGGTGCGTTGCGTTCGCGTCGCAATATGCGACCACGTTGTTGTACGTGTCGTAGTCGTACAACTGCGTCGGCTGAAACGTGCCCTGCGCCATCGTCGTCATCGGTCCGGCGACCGCTGTCGTATTTCCCATCGGATCGTGCAGGTAGTCGGTTTCGCCCCCGCGCGGATCGGTCTCCGAGACAAGATTGTTGCTCGCGTCCCAGGACTCATTGGTTACCAGCCATGTGCCGGTGCATTGAGAACCTTGCGTCGCCGTGCATTCCTGGGTTTGTGTCGCACGCCCGGCGCCGTCGATCACCCAGTTCATCGCATGTCCGTCCGTGTCGCGCAGCGTCGCGGCCCCGGACGCTAAGGTATAGAATTCGCTGGAGAACGTCAACAGCCCGGAGGGCAATGACGGCTGAATCGGCCCGGAATTCGTCCCGTCAGGGACGGTCGGATTCACATAGCCGACATGATCGATCTGTGCCAGGTTGGTCGTTGCAACGGACGTTCCGAATTGATAGCCGAACCCGAAATAGCTGCTGTCGGTCCCGTTCGCAGCCGTCCAGCGCGGCCCGGCCGCATAGGACATGTACGGGATACCGCCGGGCGATAGAGCGGTCGCGTAGCACTCCCAGTTCGGCGCCGTGCCGTTGTTGTTCGGAAGACCCGCTACGCACCACAGGTCACCGTTATCATAGTAGTAGTATAGGATCGTCGCTCCGTCCGGGCGCGTAAGCGATAGTAACACGCGATGCCCTGCGACGTCGCCGAAGGCCAGTGTTGCGGACGTCTGTGTCCCGGCGCTGTCGGTCCCCGCGGCGACGATAGAGCTAACCTTTGCGCCTGCCACTGCTGAGCCAGTGTCCCACACATATTTGAGCCGTATCGCCAGGTAATTGTTGCGCCCGACGATTTCGTAAAGGCGCCCGCCGTAAGCCGCGTATTGCGCACCGCAGCGATTGCCCACGTCGGGATGCACGAAGTAGTAGATCGTACCGCTTTTCTTGGTCCAAAGGTAACCGCACGAGCCGTCGAATGTCAGCGTAGCATATTGCCCGGGCGTCGCGGGCACCCAGGCCGTTTGACTAGCGTTGAGGGCATACTTGTACGATGCTCCGTCGATATCGTAGACGGTGAGGATATTGATTGCGGGATCCCATGTCATGTGCGCGTCGAACGTGTTCGTCCATCGGTTTCCGAACATGGCGGGGTTGGCGCCGGTACCCAATGTCGTCGATACCGGCGCATCGTCGGCATTGACGTCATGAAGGCTCTGAGAGTTGTAGGTGCGGCGAAAGGCGAGCGAGACTCCCTTGTACGGGACGTTCATGTCGTCGACCTGGAGTAGGACGTTTCCCGTACCGACGTTTACCATTACGTGTCCAGCACCCGGAACGTTTTCCTCGCTGTATTGCCACCATGGGTTGATCCCGGTTCCGGATGATCCATTGTTGAGCGAAGAAATCGCACGGCGCGGCGTGCTCGGCGTGCTCGGCGCGCTGCCCGACGATCGGACCGCGGGTGCGTTCGGCTTCGGTAGCGCGAGGCGGATGGGCACATCTGAGGAGGTCGTCAGAACACCGGTACCGCGGCCGGTGGTCCGACGTACGGCGTGACCGGAACGGCCGTCGGACAATAACGTTCTGAGCGCATCGCCGTCGAGCATCCGGGGACCGGGCGTCATCACGCCGGCCGACGTTCTTGCGTGCCTGGTCTTCACGGCGGGCACCAGAAAGGACTTTAACCGCGGTAGCGGGGGGCGTCTCGGCGGTTCCGGAATCACGATGCGCTGTGGCGGCGTGTGTCCGGAAAGCGCGATCGCTCCATGACCGCCACCGGCCACCCGGTTCGTCGACCGCAGCGTGGTTCGGGTGCCTCCTGCGATAGCGACCTGGGGGCTAAGGAAAATCGCCGCAAGCATGAATGCAGCGGAACGACCGAATAAATTGTGCACCCTCATCCCCTTGAAACCCGCCGGGTCTCGTCGAGCGTTTTTCAGTGGTGAGCGCGGTGCACCTTCCGTTTTTATGGATATTCGAAAACTGTGCCCCACGGTGACGCGGATGGCATGTGTGCATGTCTTTGGGTGACGTTGACGCTCTCCCCGGCAGTGCCCCCGCGATATGCGGACTCTGAGGCCTCGGCCTCGAAGGAGCCCACATGCGCAAGTCTCGGTTCAGCGAAGCCCAGATCGGCGCGATTTTGAAAGAGCTCAAGGCCGGCAAGAAGCCGCCTCCATCTGCCGCGAACGTAGCATCAGCGAAGCGACGCTTTATAACTGGCGCGCCAAGTACGGCGGCCTGAAAGTGAGCGATCTGATGAAGGTGCGGCAGCTCGAAGACGAAAATCGCCGGCTCAAGAAGATCGTGGCCGATCAAGGCCCTCAACATCGAAGCTCTCAAGGTCGTGGCTGAGGGAAAGTTCTGAGGCCTGCCCAGCGCAAAGCCGAGGTGAAGGCCGTGCAAGAACGACTCGACGTCAAGGAGCGGCCAGCATGCCGACGTTTATGCTGCACTTCATCGCGCGCGGCAAGCGGTTCAAAACGCCTTCATCGAGAGCTTCAACGGCCGCCTTCGTGACGAATGCTTAAACGAGCACGACTTCGGCTCGCTCTTCGAGGTGTGCCGCATCCTCGAGGAGTGGCGCGGGCGATACAACACGCAGCGGCCTCACGGATCGCTCGATTGAAAGACGCCCGAGGAATTCGCCGCGACGTTCTCGACTACATCACCTGCCAGCACACCGGGTCGCCGCGCTCGATCGCTTTTGGACCGGTAAGCGGTTCCGGCATGTCGCTCAAAGCGGCGTTAGATTCCGAAGACGAAGATCGGAATCAGGCACAACGCCGGCGGGCAGCGCCTACATCATGTAGATTCGCTGGCTCACCGTCGCGCCGCCGAACGCCTGCGATCAGCATGCAGCCGGAGAACATCGTTCAAAACGGTGCGGCCTTCCGTCGAGGCGCCGACCTACGTGCCGCTCTCCGCGATCCGCCAATGCTACAGAAGGCGCTTCGCCTAAGACTGCCGAGCTGGCGCGTTCCTCGGCGTCGCCCGTCTTCGCCGTCGACGTCGGGTATATGCGTTCCGCGCGTTGAACGGCTGGTCCGATGAAGATCGCGACGTACAACGTAAACGGCGTAAACGGACGGCTGCCGGTGCTCGTCGACTGGCTCAGGGCAGCGCGGCCCGACGTCGTGTGCCTTCAGGAGCTGAAGGCGCCGCAAGAGAAGTTTCCCGCAGCGGCGATTCGCGACGCCGGGTACGGCGCGATATGGCTGGGGCAGAAGAGCTGGAACGGAGTCGCGATCCTGGCTCGCGGCGAGCCGCCGGTGGAGACGCGGCGCGGCCTGCCCGGCGAGCCCGACGCGGCGCACTCCCGCTACATCGAGGCGACGGTGGACGGCGTGCTGATCGGTTGCCTCTACCTGCCCAACGGGAATCCGGCTCCCGGTCCCAAGTTCGACTACAAGCTCGCCTGGTTCGATGCGTTCGCGAGCTACGCGGCCAGTTTGTTGCAACGCCAGATTCCGGTCGTGCTGGCGGGCGATTACAACGTCATGCCGACGGACCTCGACGTCTACAAGCCCGAGCGCTGGCTAGACGACGCGCTCTTCCGCCCCGAGGTGCGCGATGCGTTTCACCGGCTGGCAGCGCAAGGCTGGACCGACGCAATTCGCGCGCTGCATCCGGACGAGCGGATCTACACCTTCTGGGACTATTTCCGCAACGCGTTCGGCCGCGACGCAGGCCTGCGCATCGACCACTTACTGCTGAGCCCGGCAGTCGCGGGACGACTCGTGGCCGCCGGCGTCGATCGAGACGTCCGTGCGAAGGAGAAGACGAGCGACCATGCGCCGACCTGGATCGAACTGGCGGATACCGCGAAATGAACCGTCGGCTTGGGCGAACATATGAGCTCGCACGAACGCCGGCGCGAGTCGGACCTTAATGCGCATCGCACCCCGGCCGGTGCGGATCATCTTCGTGCTCCAGCAGCGCGCCGCACGACTCGCACACCAGATGCAGCCAGCACACCGGATCGCCGCCCTCGAACGCCTCCGCGCTCGCCGGCGATTCCGGGTTGTTGTTCGAGCCGCCGTTAGATTCCAAACACAAACACGGACAGCAGCGCCAACGCCGCCGGCAGCGCCTGGATCATATAAATCCGCTGGCTCACCGTTGCGCCACCGAACACGCCTGCGATCAGCACGCAGCCGGAGAAGAAGATCGCCAGGGGCCGCTGCAACGGCTCGGGTGCGAAGATCGCCCAGATGAGCCCGGCCGCCAGGAAGCCATTGTACAGCCCCTGGTTCATCGCCAGCTTCTTCGAGCTGTGCGCCGCTTCGCTGGTCGTCTTGAACGCTTTCAGCGTTTGCGGGTGCGTCCACCGGAACATCTGCAGGTTCAGAAAATACAGGTGCTCCAGCGCCACGATCCCCAGGAGCACCAGCGTCACGATTCGCACGGCAACCTCATCCCACCAGCGCTGCGCAGACGTCGACGCGCGTCTCGCGCTTGATCATTGCGATCACGTCGTCGCCGCGCTGCAGCGTGGTGTCGCCGTTTGGCACCACGACGTCGCCGCCGCCGCGGTCAACCGCCACGATCACGCTGCCGCGCGGCAGCAGGATGTCCGCGATTCGCCGGCCTTTCGATGGCGAGTCGTCCGCGATGCGCAGCTGCACCAGCTCGAGATCGCTGTGCCCGACTTTCGCCAGCGGCTCCAGGTGCGCCGCGTTCACGCGCTCGTCGATCATCTCAAGGATGATCTCCGTCGACGAGATCACCGTCACCGGCCGGTCCGAGTCCAAGGACTCGAAGATCAGCTTGTTCTTGGGGTTGTTCACGCGCGCGATGCAGCGCGCGCTCGAGTGCTTTTTCGTGATGATGCACACGACGAGGTTGTCCTCGTCGTCGCCGGTGTCGGCCACCACCACGTCGGCGCGCTGCATGCCGGCCTGCATGAGCACGTTGGGGTCGCAGCCGTCGCCGACGATCGCGATGTCGCTCTCGAGCAGGTTCGTCATCATCTGCGCCTTGCGCGCGTCCTTCTCGATGACGACGACCTCGTGCTCTTGCTTGATGAGGCCGCGCGCGAGGTACGTGCCGACCTTGCCGCCGCCTACGATCAAAATGAACATGCGGCTACGCGCTCAGCCGCGTTTGCGGGCGCGCGGACGAGAACGCCTGCGCGAAGTCGGAGAGCGCGTCGGGTGCGACGATCGCGTTGAGCTCGTCGCCTTCGGTAAGAATGTCGCCTGGTGCGGCGACGGCCACGCTGCCCAGCCGGCGTATCGCCGCGATCCGAACCTTGCCGTCGATCTCGACATCGGCCACGCGTTTGCCGGCCTGCGCGGGCGACACCGTCGCGACGAGCGACGAGAGCTTGCCGAAGTCGAACGACGGGCCCGATGCGTACGCGACGTCCTGCAGGCGGTCGCGGATGAGCTGCGCGCCGATCGTCGTGGGGCAGAACGTGTCGATCCCCAGCTCGCGGTAGAGCTGGCCGCGCGGCGGGTCGTAGATGCGCGCGATGATCTTGGGGATGCGGAACATGCGCTGCGCGATCAGCGCCGCCATCACGTTGCGGTTGTCGCCGTCGGTGACGGCCACGAAGCCGTCGGTGCGTTCGGCGCGCGCGCGCTTGAGCACGTCGTAGTCGATTCCGGTGCCCACTTCGACTTCGCCGCCGAAGCGGTTGCCGAGCCGTTTGAACGCCGCGGGGTTGTCATCCACCACGACGACGTCGTGCTTGTCGGCGACGAGCAGCTTGGCGAGGTTAGAGCCAACGCGCCCGCAGCCGACGATCAGGTATCTCATGGGGCGCACATCCGATTCGGTACCACCACCGGCGTTCCCGCGTGGGAAGGAGAGGCGGTCCGGTTTGAGAATTCGGGGGTTTCGGTCCAAGCGCCGGGGCGTAGCTCAGCTTGGTAGAGCGCTGCGTTCGGGACGCAGAGGTCACAGGTTCAAATCCTGCCGCCCCGACCACTTTTCCTCAGTAGTTGATCCAGAACGGCCGCGTGTACTTCGCCAAGAGGTCCTCGACGCGGTGCATCTGATAGCCGCCGACGCCGGTGGCGGTGTTGAGCGTGTAGCCGGGCGCGGGGTACGGCGAGCACGCGTTCGAGTCCCACTGTGAATGGAACACGGTGCCGGCGGGCGGAAACGCGCGGACCGGCACCGGGTCGGACACCCACAGCCACGCGTGCGCCGTACCGGGGCCCGGCGGCCAACCCATGTTGACCACCATCGCATAGCGTTTTGCAAGCGGCTGCTGCAGGTTGAGCATCGCGAACATGGCGTTGCCGCTGCAATCGGGCGTCACGAACAGCGCGCTGCCGCCCATCGGGCTTTGCACGCCGTTGAACGACTCCGGCGTGAGCATCAGCACCACCGCATCGCCGCCTTTGAGGCGGTATGCGACCGCCGCACCCCACGGCTGCGCCGGGGAGATCGGGTTGTCGATCACGTCGCCGATCTCGTGGTTGCGGGCGTCCCAGACCTTGCGAACGCAGCACGGGCCCACGCGCGGCGGCGCGGGCGCGGGCTCGCGGGTGGCTACGGGCGGGGGCTTCGTCGCGCGGGGCGGCGCGGGCTGCGCGAGGCCGGGGAGCGGCGCGAGGACGATCAGCGCTGAGAGCACGGCGATCCGCATAGCTTCCTCCGAGGCGATGGGCGGCGGGCACCCGACCCAACCGGCTTGGCCGTGAGGGCAAGAAAGCCTGTGCTCGCCGGCTTCGGAGGCGTTTGGGGAGGTCCGCGCACGGGCGGGGGCTAACGCGGGCCGCCGTTTGTTTTCACGATTCAGTCCCGCCGCGCGCCGCGTGCTGCGCGCCGCGGAGCAAGAGTGCCGCAACCACAACCATTACTACGTGGGCGCCGAGCACATGCTGTACGCGCTGCTGGAAGAACACGACGGCACGATCGACGAGCTGCTCGCGTCGGACCGCGTCGAGCCCGCGCACGTGCACGCGGAAGTGAAGCGCGCGCTCGGCACCGGCGAAGGCCGCACCTGGGAAGGCATTCTCGTGACACCTCGCGTCCGCAAGATCGTCGAGATCGCGGAGAAACTCGCCGGCGACCGTGAGATCGAGCCGGTCGACCTCTTCAAGGCGATCCGCGCCGAAGGCGGCGGGCTCGCCGCCGACATCTTGAGGCGCGCATGGAACACCTGAGCCAGGTCTTTCACGACCTCATCGTCCACCTCGGCTACCCCGGGCTCTTCATCGTGATGTTCCTCGGCAACATCGGGACGCCGGTCGGGACCGAGGTCGTGATGCCGACCGCCGGGGCGCTCGCCGCGCAGGGGCATTTTCCGACGCTGGGTTCGCTGCCGGCCTGGATCGTCGTCGCGCTCGTCGGCACCGTGGGCGAGCTCTGTGGCGCGACCGCGCTGTACGAAGTCGGTTACCACGGCGGACTGCCGTTCGTGCACCGCTACGGCAAGTACGTCGGCTTCAAGGAGCGCGAGCTCGGCCACGTGCAGCGGTTCTACGCGAAGTTCGGGCACTGGGCCGTGTTTCTCGCTCGCTTCGTGCCGTTCGTGCGCGGGGTGGCGTCGCTGCCGGCGGGCTTGTCGCGCATGCCGCTCGCGCTGTTCTTGCTGTCGACCGCGATCGGCTCGGCGATCTTTTGCTTCGGGCTCGCGTATCTCGGTCAGGTCGCTGGGAACCATCTCGATGCGATCACGGGCGTGCTGCACAAAGCGGCGCTGCTCATCGTGATCGTCATCGTGGTGCTGATCGTCGCGGCGGTGTTCGTGATCCGCGCGCGCAACAAGAAGAAGGCGCCCGACGATCTCGCCGCCTGAGGTTCTGTGGCGCCGCGCCGCCGGCGCGAGGCGGCGCGGCCCGCTGATCGTGCTCTTGCACGGGCACGGCGTCGACGAGCGCGACATCTTTTCGCTCGGCGATCTCTTTCCGCCGGACGCGGCGATCGCCGCGCCGCGCGGGCCGATCCCCCAAGACGACGGTTTTCGCTGGTACGCGGCGCCGCGCATCGGGTGGCCGGACGCGGCGTCGCTGGCGGCGTCGGTCGCGCGGCTCGAAACCTGGCTCGACGAGCAAACGGCGACCGCGAGCAGTGTCTGGCTGGTGGGATTCTCCGGCGGCGCGACAATCGCTGGCGCGCTCGCGCTGCACGCGCCGCAGCGCTATGCGGGCGTCGCGATGCTGCACGGCACGCTGCCGTTCGACGCGGGGCTGCCGGTCGAGCGCGACCGCCTCGCGCGCAGCGAGGTGTTCTACGGCTACGGCAGCGCGGACGCGGTGATTCCGCGCGCGTTGGTGGACCGCTCCGCCGCGTACCTGCGCGATGAGAGCGGGGCGAA
Organism: Vulcanimicrobiota bacterium; assembly: GCA_963723635.1. Lineage (GTDB taxonomy): Bacteria > Vulcanimicrobiota > Vulcanimicrobiia > Vulcanimicrobiales > Vulcanimicrobiaceae > Vulcanimicrobium. Next base: position 124,905 of record CAVRRP010000038.1, read on the forward strand.
CGCGCTGATTCGGGAATATCGCGCGGCGCACGAGATCCCGCTTGCAGAAGCGCGCGATCTCCAGCGCTGGTACGCGTCGCTGACGTAATTTCACAGCTCGTCGGACGCCGAATCAGAAGTGTCCGCGCCCGCAGCGTCGAATCCCGTGACTCGCTATGCTGCGGGTGCTTGGCATCTTTCTGCTCGGGGCTATCGCCGGTGCGGCGCAGCGTCCGCCTTTGAAGGGCGTTGTTCGAAACGGGGGTGATGCACCGTCTGAGACGATTCGGCAATACCCGGACGAGAGCGACGAGCTCGTTTTTCTCGTGCAAATTGCGGAGCGCGCGAGCGATCGGGTGTTGAGTGACATCCGCGCATTCAATGCCGTTGCATACGCGCTGCTCGGCCCGGTTCTCGCGATCGTGACGTTTCTCGATTATAAGGACGCCTGGAATTTTGCGGCGCTGCCGTTCGCTTTGGCTGCCGTGACGTTTTCGTTTCGGACGGTGCTTTCCGGCGACGGGTACCCCTCGCCGCACCTCTCCGAGCGGTTCTTGCGCGCATTTAAGAAAGACCCGCAACGGGCGCGTCGCGTGATCATCCGCGACCTGAGGAAGCTGGCGCCCGAGAACGACCGTCAATCGCGACAGAAACGCAGGGACCTCGGCCGGGCCGCTTGGTCTACCTTGGCCGCGGTCATTGCGGCCGTGGGGGTAAAGAGTGTAGAATCAGTGGGAGCGATCTATCATGGCCAAGATCTTACGACTGGGCGCACAGTTTGCGCAAAAAATTGCAGCAGCGAGCAAAACGCGTCGTGGCTCCTTTGGCGTGTTGAGCCTCGAGCCGGGGTGGGGCGAGGAGAGCTCATTCGCCTACGACCCTGTAACTGGACGCGATCTGACGATGAAGGACTTGGTCGAGCTCCAGCGTCCTTCTCGAAAGAAGACTTCGCTCAAACGGCGCTGATCGTCTCATTGAGGGAGCCCAAGATGCGCCGCCGCTCGACCGCCCTCCGGCACGATACCGCTGATCCCGAGCTCCCGGATTGTTCGACGAGGCATTGACAGCTCGTCGCTCTTTCGCGTTGACGGACACGTTCGATGACGCCTGACGATCGGCTCGAACGCACCCTCGCTCAGCTTCCCGACCTGCCCGGCGTCTATCAGATGATCGGGGCGGACGGGCGCATCCTCTACATCGGAAAGGCCGTCTCGCTGCGCAACCGGGTGCGCTCGTATTTTCAGGACTCGGCCGCGCACATGTTCCGCACGGTGAAGATGGTCGAGCGCGTCGCCGACGTGCGCACCATCGTCGTGACCAACGAGGTCGAGGCGCTCATCCTCGAGGCGAACCTCATCAAGCGCCACCAGCCGCCGTTCAACGTGCGGCTGCGCGACGACAAGCGCTTTCCGTACCTCAAAGTGACCAACGAGAAGTTTCCCCGCGTGGTGTTCACGCGCGTCGTCAAGGACGACGGCGCGCGCTACTTCGGGCCGTACACCAACGCGCATGGTTTGCGCGAGCTCATCGATCTCGTGCGCATCGTGTTTCCGCTGCGCACTTGCCGCGAGCCGATCGACGGCAAGCGCAAGCGGCCGTGTCTGCAATATCACATCAAGCGCTGTCTGGCACCGTGCGTGGGCTATCAGTCCGAGGACGACTACGACCGGCTCGTCGACGAGGTCGTGCTCTTTCTCGAAGGCCACTACGATCCGCTGATCCACCGGCTGCAGGGCGAGATGACCGATGCGGCGGCGCACTTCAACTTCGAGGCGGCGGCGCGCTTGCGCGATCGCATCATTGCGGTGCGCCGCACCATCGAGGGCCAGAAGGTCGTCGGGCGCTCGCGCATCGACGTCGACCTCATGGCGCTCGCGCGCGCGCAAGGGCAGGCGTGCGTGCAAGTGTTTCTCGTGCGCGACGGCAAGCTGCTCAACCAGGAATACTTCATCCTCGAAGGCACCAGCGAGCGCAGCGACGCGGAGATCGTCTCGCAGTTCATCAAGCAGTTTTACACCTCGCGCACCGGCAACTTCGGCATGGACGCCTCGCACGAAGCGGAGCTGACCGGTTCGCCGCTCGCGCTGCGCGCCGCGCGCGATCAGCAGGCGCCGGTGGCGGAGAAGCTGCGCTCGCGCCGCCGCCGCGCGTACGAAGCCGCGGTGCCCAAAGAGATCTTGGTCGAGGCGCGGCCGGACGATGCGAGCGTGATCGAAGCGTGGCTGACCGAGATCAAAGGCGTGCGCGTGCGCGTGCTCGAGCCGCAGCGCGGCGAGCGCGTCGACTACCTGGCGCTGGTGAAGAAGAACGCGGAGCAGAACCTGCGCTCGTTTCTGGTGCATCAGGAAGCGACGGAGACGGCGTCGGCCAGCGCGCTCACCGAGCTCGCCGCCGCGCTCGATCTTCCCGAACCGCCGCACCGCATCGAGTGCTACGACATCTCGAACATCCAGGGCACGAACTCCGTCGCGTCGATGGTCGTGTTTGTCGAAGGGCGGCCCAAGAAGAGCGACTACCGGCACTTCAACATCCAAGCGGTGCAAGGGCCGGACGACTTCGCCTCGATGCAGGAGACGCTGCGGCGGCGGCTGCGTTATCTGCGCCAGGATGCGGACCGTCCGCCGGTCGCGGAGAACGACGTCGCGACCGCGGCGATCGAGACGCAGGCGCGCAAGCGCGAGCGCTTCCACGAAAAACCGGATCTGCTGCTGATCGACGGCGGCAAGGGCCAGCTCAACGCGGTCGTCGAGGTGATGCGCGAGACCGACATGTGGGGCATCCCCGTCGCCGGCCTCGCCAAAGAGCACGAGTGGCTGTTCGTGCCGGGCAACGGCGAGCCGATCGTGCTGCCGCCCAATTCACCGGGCTTGCACTTGGTGATGCGCATTCGCGACGAAGCGCATCGCTTCGCCATCACGCACCACCGCAACAAGCGCGGCAAGGCGATGACGAAGTCGGTGCTCGATACGCTCGACGGCGTCGGGCCCGTGCGCAAGAAGCGTTTGATGACCGCGTTCGGGTCGGTGCGCGCCATCCGCAACGCGTCGGTCGACGAGATCGCCGCCGTGAAAGGCATGACGCCGGCGCTCGCATCGCAGGTGAAATCCGCGCTCGGGAGTTAGCCGAGCGCGGACTGCATGCTCAGCAGTAGACTCCGTGACAGGCCGGCGGATCGGTCGCGCCGGGCGCCGGCGTCGGCGTTGCTGCCGGCCGGGCGACGTGCCAGTGTCCACCGAAGTCGGGAATGCCTTCGCCGTTCGCCTGATCTGCACCGGAATCGCCGGCGTACATGTAGAGCGGGTGCCCTTGATACGCCCATTGCAGGCCGGTTCCGTCGGACCGCGTGATGATGGTCATGTTGCCGTTCGCCGTCGAGCCGGCCGACGGCACGTCCACCGGCCACACGTTGAGGCATCCGCTGACGCACGTTCCGCCCGTCGCGGTGTCGACGTCCAAGAAATACAGCGAGTGATGACCGGTCGGTTCCACCCACGCCGCGGCTCCGGCGACGGCTTCGCTGAGCGGAATGTTTCCGCTGGGTCCGGGCGCCGGTGTCGACGTGGGTGTCACGATCGGCACCGTCGGTGCGGGTGCGCTGCCGGTGCTGCCGCCGCCTCCGCAGGCGGCCAGCGAGACGGCAGTAAGAAATACAGACGCGATCAGCCGCGTGTTCATGGTTTCAAGTCCTCCCTTTGATCGTGACGATAACGGCCAAGAATGAAGGAACCGTGAAGCGGCGAAAGGCTCGGCATGGGATTTTTGATTCGGCTCATCGTGAACGCGATCGCGCTGATCGCGGTCGCCTACATCGTCCCGGGAATCCACGTCTCCGGAATCGGCGGCGCGCTCATCGCCGCGCTGATCCTCGGCATCGTCAACGCGATCTTGCGGCCGATTCTCATCGTGCTCAGCCTGCCGCTGGAACTCGTCACGCTCGGGCTGTTTACGCTCGTGATCAACGCGCTGCTGTTCTGGCTGGTCGGCGCGCTGCACGTCGGGCTGACCGTCGACGGGTTCTGGCCGGCGTTCTTCGGCGCGATCGTCATGGCGATCGTTTCGTGGATTCTGTCGTTCCTGACGCGCGGCATGGAGCAAAATCAGCCGCGGCGCTGAAGAGACCATGATGGAGAACACGCAGAAGCTGTTGAGCATCGCGCTGGCGGTGCTCGCGCTGGACGGCTGGGGTGCGGCGTCGGCAGCGCCGGACTCTCCTTCGCCGTCGCCGTCGCCGCGGTCGTCCCACGGCGGCTCGCACACGACGTCGAATCGCTCGCATCACTGGTTCCACAGCTCCGGGGCGCACGCCGGCGCGCTCGCGGGCGCTGCGGCCGCGGCCGCGGCGACGAAGGCGAAGTACGCGAAGAAGGGCGGCAAGGACGGCCGCGGCGGCGGCAAGGGCGCCGGCGGACACGGCGGCGGTTTCGGTGGAGCAGGAGCGCACGGCGGCGGCGGCTGAGCCCGTCGCGTTCTGGGAGCGCTTCGAAGGCCACCCCTACGCGCTGCCCGACGCCGTGGTGCTCGCGGCGGCGGATGTCGACGCGATTCGTGCGGCCGCGCACGACGCGTGGGCGATCTACGCGCGCGTCGCGCCGCTGTTGCGCGCGCTGCCGGACGAAGGTTTGCACGAGCTGGGAATCCCCGCGGCGGCGTACGACGTGGTGCGATTGCGCGACGAGCGCGCGGGGCCGACGCTGGTCGCGCGATTCGATTTTCTGCGTGACGGCGATACGTATCGCGTCGTCGAGCTGAACGCGGAGACGCCGTTCTTTGTGGTGGAGTCGTTCGTGGAGAACGGTCTGCGGGCGCGCGCGGCCGGGCTGCGCGATCCCAATGCGGGCGAGTACGACCAGCTCGGCGATGCGATCGCCGCGGCGCTGGAGCCGCTCGGCGCCGGCGCGCGTGTCGGCGTCGTCGCGACGAACGTCTATCGCGAAGACGTCGGCACGGCGTGCATGCTGCGCGACCTCATCGCGCCGCGCGTGCGCGCGGAGGTCGCGTTCGTGCCGGTGCACGAGCTCGACGTCGTCGACGGCGAGGTGTTCGGCGCGTGCGGCCGGCTCGACGTGCTGTATCGCTGCTATCCGCTGGAACATTTCGCCGCCGATCCCGGCGGCGCCGCGCTGTTCGACGCAGTCGCGCGCGGTGCGTGCCGGCTGCTGAATCCGCCCTCCGCGTTGCTGTTGCAATCGAAGGCCGCGCAGGCGCTGATCTGGGGACTGTACGAGCGCGGCGAGTTTTTCGACGCGGCGGAGCGCGACGTCATCGCGCGCACGTTCTTGCCGACGTATCTCGACCGGCCGGACGACGGCGCGGCCTACGTGCGCAAGCCCGTGCTCGGGCGCGAGGGGATCGGCGTCGCGATTCTCGACGCCGCCGGCGATGAGGTTGCGCGCGGCGACCGCGCGGTGCCGGCGATCGCGGAGCAGCCGGTGGTTTTTCAGCGCTACGTGCGCGCGCCGCGGCGGCGCGTGCGCCGCACGGACGGCAGTGTGCTCGACGGCGAGGAGCTGACGACGTGCTTCGTCGTCGCGGGGCGGCCGAGCGCGATCGGAATGCGCATCGGCGGGGCGGTTATCGATTCGTGGAGCCATTTCGCGCCGCTGGGGGTTGCGTAGCGCGGTGTTCGATCCGTATACGTACGCCAAGCCGTTTCTGCATATGCTCGATCCCGAGGACGCGCACGAGCTCACGATGTGCGCGCTGGAGCTCAACGTCGTGCCGGGACAGCCACGCGACGACGACCCGGTGCTCGCGACGACGCTGTTCGGACGCGCGCTCAGTAACCCGATCGGCGTGGCCGCGGGCTTCGACAAGAACGGGCGCGTGTACGAGCGCATGGGCGCGCACGGTTTCGGCTTCGTGGAGATCGGCGGCGTGACGCCGCGCGCGCAGCGCGGCAACCCGCGCCCGCGCGTGTTTCGGCTGCCCGACGACGGCGCGGTGATCAACCGCATGGGTTTTCCGAACGAAGGCGCCGCAGCGCTCGAAGCGCGGCTGCAGCGCAAAGGACGGCCGACGATCGGGTTCGGAATCAACCTCGCCTCCAACGCCGACAGCGTCGATCCGGCCGGCGATTTCGTTCAGCTCGCGCAGCGCTTTGCGCCGTACGCGGATTATCTCACGCTGGACGTGTCCTGCCCGAACACCGCGAACGGCCAGGTGTTTCTCGATCCGCCGCAGCTCGCCGATCTGCTCGCGCGGCTCGCGGCGGCGCCGTGGGATGCGGGCCGGCCGAAGCTCGTCGCGAAGCTGGCGCCCGACGTCGACGACGCCCTGCTGCAGCGGCTCGTGACGACGCTGCTCGACGCGCGCATCGACGGGATCGTCGTCGCGAACACGACGCGGGCGCGGCCGGCCGGTTTGCACGGCCCGCATGTGAACGAAAACGGCGGGCTGTCGGGCCGGCCGCTGTTTGGGCCGTCGACCGCGTTGCTGGCGCGCGTGCGCGAGCTCACCGGCGGCAGCGTGCCGCTCATCGGCGTCGGCGGCATCGCGAGCGGTGCGGACGCGTACGCGAAGCTCGTCGCGGGCGCGACCGTCGTGCAGCTCTACACCGGACTGATCTACGCCGGCACCGCGCTGGTGACGACGATCAAGCGCGAGCTGACGGAGCTGCTGCGGCGGAACGGGCCCGTGTCGCGGTGAACGTCGCTTTCTCCGACCGAGGGTAGCCCATGCGACCAAACGATCACGGCTCCGATCTCCCGGTACCATCGCCGTCGCGCTCACCGGCGACCGCCGCGGGCAGCGTGGACGACGACACCAGAGGGATGCCGCGCGTGGTCGCCGGCGCGCCGGTCGCCATCGTTCCGCCGCCGATGGGCACGCCGGCGGAACTCGCCGGCATGCTGCTGCCGACCGAAGCGGTGACGTTCGCGAGCTCGCCGCATTGGATTGTTTTCGTGCGCCCGGCGGTGCATGCGGTCGTGATCCTGATCCTGCTCGCGACCGTGCTGAGCTGGCAGCTGCATCCGATCGTGCGCGGCCACCATGTCGCGGTGCTGTTGCTGACGGGTGTCGCGCGCACGGCCGCGCTCGGCGTCGCCGCGCTGCTGCTGCTGCGCGAAGCGTTTTCGCTGTTCGGCCGGCTCATGCGGTACTTCGGCTTTCGTGTCGTGACGACGAACCGCCGCGTGTTCGTCGTCGAAGGCTTGTTCGGCCGCCGCGTGACGCCGCTCAGCAACACCGCGCTCGCCGGCACGACGATGTGGCAAGGGTTTTTCGGCCGCATGCTCGGCTACGGCAACCTCGCGCTGCCGCCGGCCGCGAGCTGGACGGGCACGATCAGCGAGATGCGCGATCCCATAAAACTGTACCGTGAGTTCGAAGCCGTCGCGCAAGGCGTCGACGGCGACCACTGGACGCCCGCCGTACGGCAGACGCTGATCCCCTGACCGCCGACCCCGGTGGAACCCCGGGCTTGCGCGGCGTGTTATGATCCTTGCTGGTCCAGGATGGACTCGCTCGAGGGGCTGAGTAGTCTCGACGGGGAGATCCGAGGCCGACGTAAGCAGGCGGAGTTGTGAGCCCTCCTAAAACGATCACAAGCGTTTATACGCGAACAACAACTACGCAATGGCTGCCTAGACCTAATTTAGGCTAACAGTCACCGTTCGGAGGAGGTCGCCGTTGCCGTCCTCCAAGCGGTCAACAAGTTCGGCTAGGGTGCGGAGAACGTTCCGAGAAGCGCCCGAAACTCAACCGGAACTGCGGCGCGTCTGATTCCTGTACCGAGAAGCTGACGCGCTCAAGACAAAATCGGTGCTGAGCCTGGAGAAAGCGGCGGTCCGGCTTTTCGGACCCGGGGGGCGGCTCCCCGGCAGCTCCACCAACGCAATCAAATCGAAAGATACTCGGGAAAACGCGCGCAAGCGCGTTTTTCATCTCCGGAGCCGGCACCGCAGGCGAAAACATGACCGACCGCCGCAGAGCGCTCTTCACTCTGGTCGAAATTGCACAGAAGTTGCTTACCGGAGAAATCGGTCCCATCGAAGGGTCTCGAAGAATTTCCCGCCTCCGCTTCGCCGTCGAAGACGGAGACAACGACGTCTTCTACCCGTTCATCGCCGTCGACTCGGAGTCCGATGACGTAGTGGTCGGCGACCGTACGCTCTGGGCCGAGGCGTTTCTTGAACGCATCGACCGGCGCTATGAAGCGTACCACCGAGCGTTGCAGCCCGGCATCGCCGATGACTGCCGTGCGCTCCTGGCGGTCTTCTTGCCGAAACTGCTCGAGTGCCCGGCCTGCGGTTTTATCGGATCCGACCAGCCACCGTATGACGCCGCCGGCGTTGCGTCCTACGAGACCTGCCGCTCGTGCGGGATGGAATTCGGCATCACGGACGTGATCGGATATGATGCCGCGGAATGGCGCCGGCGCTGGATACGGGATGGAATGCCGTTCCGCCATCCTCCGCCGCCACCGGGTTGGGACCCGGAGGAACAGATGCGCGCCGCGAAACTGGCCTAGGCCGGCGGCCAGCACCGTTACTTCATCGACGTCGATGCCGGTAGCGCGTACGTCGTTACCACCGAGCCCGGCTTTACCGCTTTGAGCCACGGTGTGAACGGCATGAAGTACAGCGGGAACACGCCGCCCGTGCCGATCTCGACCGAGACGAACTGCCGGCCGTCGATCGCGTAGCTCATCGGCGGCGCGTTGATGCCGCTCGGGGTTTTCGCCGACCACAGCGTCTTGCCGGTCTGCGCGTCGAGCGCGTCGAGCTCGCCTTCCATCTGGCCCACGAACACGAGGCCGCCTGCGGTGGAGAGCGCGCCGCCGAACGCAGGCGATTTGAAGTGCCGCTTCCAGAGCATCGTTCCGCGCGTGAGATCCCACGCCGACACGCTGCCCGCGAACGAGCCCGGCGCCGCCGGCAGGCCGCCGAAGTTGAGCGTGCCTTTCTTCGGGTTGGCGATCGACTTCTTCGCCGGTGCGATCGTGATCGAGCTCTCGATCGCCGAGATGAACATGACGTGGTGCTGCGGATCGTACGCGGGCGGCTCCCAGTTCGCACCGCCGATGACGGACGGATACACGAGGTACGGTTTGGCAGCCTTCGCTTTCGCCTGGATCGCGGCGTTGAACGTGATCTTCCCGGTGGTGCGGCCGACCGTGCCCCACGTGATCTTGTCCAGAAACGGCACGGCATAGATCAGCTTGCCGTTCGTGCGGTCGATCAGATACAGATAGCCGTTGCGGTCCGCGTGCGCGACCGCGGCGACCGTGCTGCCGTTCATCGGCACGTCCACCAGCACCGGCTGGTTGACGCCGTCGTAATCCCAGATGTTGTGCGGCGTGTACTGGTAATACCACTTGATCTTGCCGGTGTCGGGATCCATCGCGACCATCGCGCTCGTGTAGAGCAGCGCGCCCGTCGTCGCGTTCGCATCCCAGTCGGGATTCGGATTTCCCGTGCCCCAGTAGAGCGTGTTGAGCTTCGGATCGTACGCGCCGGGCAGCCAGGTGGGTCCGCCGCCGCGTTCGGCCGTGCCGCGGATGCCCCAGCTGTCGTAGCCGGGCTCGCCGCGACCGGGGATCGTGTACGTTCTCCACATCTGCTTGCCCGTTGCGGCATCGTACGCCGCGATGAAGCCGCGCGTCGGGTACTCGCCGCCGCCGACGCCTTGGATCAGCATGTTCTTGACCGGCAGCGGCGGGCTCGTGATCGTGTACGCGTCCTTGACGTCGGCGACGGTCGTGTTCCAGCGCAGCTTGCCCGTCGCTTTGTCGAGCGCGACGAGGTGCGCGTCGAGCGTGCCCGTCACGACGAGGTCGCCGGCCAGCGTGACGCCGCGGTTGTTCACGTTGCAGCACGCCTTCGCGGCGGTGGTGGCCGGCAGCGGATAGACGTAGCTCCATATCGTCTTGCCGCTCTTCGCATCGACGGCGTACACCGCCGACTTGCCGGTCGTCACGTACATCACGCCGTTGGCGACGATCGGCGTCCCCTCCATCGACGCCGGCAGGCCGAGCTGCTTGCTCCACGCCGTCGCGAGGCCTTTGACGTTGGCCGTGCTGATCTGCGTCAGCGGGCTGTAGCGATGCGCGGCAAGATTGCGCCCGTAGACCAGCCACGAGTTCGCATCGTGGTCGGCGTTCTCGATGTCGGACGCGCCGGTCGCCGGCGGCGGATCTGCGGTCGCCGTCATCGGCATGAAGAGCAGCGCCGCCGCCAGCGCGGAAATGAGCGCGCGGGTTGGAGTAGCCACGTGATTCTCCCTCGAGCACGGACGCCGGAGCCGCGGGCGCACGTGTCCGCGAACGTCCGAGGCCTCGATAGCCTCGTTCGATTAGACGATATGAACGGCGGTCCTGGCGGTCGGAAAGATCCTTTGTCGTACCAGGGGCGTCGGGCGCACGGCGGAAAGGGCGTCGCCGTGAAAAAAATCGTGCTGGCCGGTGCGCTGGTGCTGACGTGCGCGGCGAGCGCCGGCGCGCGGGCTGCGGAAACGTCGTATACGGCCGCGCAAGCCGCCGCGGGCGCGAAGCTCTACCAGGCGCAATGCAGTGCGTGCCACGGCGCGCGCTTGCAGGGCGTCACGGCGCCCGCGCTGCGCGGCGGGCCTACCATGGCGACGCGCACGGGTGCCGAGCTGTACGACTTCATGTCGACGCAGATGCCGCTCACGAAGCCCGGCAGCCTCACGCCCGCGCAGTACGCGGCGGTCATGGCGTTCTTGCTCAAAGCGAACGGCCACCGCGCCGGCACGACGGCGCTCACGCCCGCACGCGCGAGAACGATCGCGACGCCGATCTGACGCGCAGCGCGTTCGCGCCGCGGATGCGTCACATCCGAACGCGCAGCTGCAGATACACGGACCGCGCTTCCGGATACGACGACGGCACGTACCCGGCCGTGCCGTATCGCCACGGCAGCGCGGGCGTCGTGCCGTCGTTGGTCGGGACGCCGTTCCCGAGCACGTACGGATTGCCGTTGAGCTGCGCGCCGTACCAGGCCGCGTATGCCGCATTTCCGCCCGCATATCCCGGCGGCCCGACGAGATACGGATTGCTCTGCAGCTGGGTGGGCGCGCTCGTCCCGAACACGTTCGCGACGTCGAGCGCGAGCGTCACGCGCGGCGACAGCTGCGCTTCGACGCGCACGGACGCGAGCAGCAGCGGCGCGCTGCGCAGCGTGTTGGGATCGTCGCCTTCCGGCGTTCCGAGCGTCGCGACGACCGGATTCGAAGCGGGATCGTACGGCGAGCGCGGATCGCGCAAGAAGAAGTAGTTTGCGCCCGGGTTGACGTGGTTGTTGTTGATGACCTGCACCGGCTTGCCCGTCACGGTATCGTACGTCCACACCTTGCGGCCGTTGCCGTACGGGTACCCGGACTCCCACGACAGCGACGGCCGCACGGACACGGCGCCGGACCGCACGCGGTACCACGCGGTCGCGCTCAAATCGGGAACGTAGCCCACCGGAAACAGGTGGTTCGCCGCGATCGCCGCTGCGTTGAGGTCGTTGAGCCCGAACTGCGACGCGCTCGACGACCGGGCGCGCACGTACGTCGCCGAGAACGACAGCGGCCCGCGCTCGTAGCTCGCTTCCGCGCCGTTGGCGAGAAGGCTGCCGACGTTCTGCGGCACGCCGATCGCCGTGCCGGGACTCGAGCCCGAGACCGCCGTCGCACGGTAGTTCGCCGGAACCACGTCGATGCGGTCGCGATCGTCCTTCGAAAACACGGTGAACCGCAACCGCGCGCTTCCGCCGTGCTCGAACGAGACCTCGAACGCATCACCGCGCTCCGGCGCGAGCGCGATGAACGGAGCCCCCGGCGCGAGGCTGTCGTTGCGCTCGGCCTCCAGCGGCTTCGGCGCAACGGTGGTGTGATCGAACGCCGCGCGAAGCGACGAAGCCCGCCCCAGCTCCACGACCGCGGAAAGATGCGGGTCCAGCGCCGCGACGCCGTACGCGCGCCCGTCGCCCCGCGCGACGCGCGTAGCCGCATACCGCAACGCCCCTGCCAGAGTGAACCGCGGCCCAAGCCGCCAGTCGTCGGAAACGTACGCGATCCGCGACGACAGAACCGGATTCGCCGTCACCTCCTGGTCGAGCGTCGGCACGATTTGATCCAGCGACGACGTCTGCCGCCGCAGCTCCGCGCCGTACGCGATCTGGTGCTGCGTGCTCGCCAGCGACACCGCATCGATTCCGGCGCCGTCGAGCCGCCCGCTCTGCCGGCCGAAATACGACACGACGCCGTTCGGAAACGACAGATCGTCGAAGAACGGCGCGTCGGTGGCCGCTCCGTACTGCGACCGGTAGACCCGCAGGCGCGCGTACGAATGGTCGTACGATCGCAACAGCTGCAGCTTCTCGATGGAGTACGTTCCGCGCACGCGCGTCGGCGCGAGCACCGCTGCGCCCGCGGACGGCTCACCGGGATAGCGCGTGCTCGCGCCGTCGAACGTCCCGTACGTCTCGCCGGCAAACGGCGTGCCGTACTGATCGTACGTCGCTTCGCCGGCAAGCGCGGCGATCTCCAGATCGTCCCGCTGCCCGACGCGCAGGTGCGCGTTCCCGGCTACCGACCACGTCGCGCGGGACGCGAGCGACAACCCGTACGTCGCGGCCTCCGCGGGATAGAACGTGCGCCCGTCCCCGTACGCGATCGACTGGCTGCCGATCGATGCGTCGACGGCATACCGCTGCCGCAGCGACGGGGCCGCCCACAACCGCTGCACCTCGACGTCGCGCGCACCCGTCACGAGCCCCTCGCCCAGCGTGAGCGTCGTGCGCGCGGGATACGAACCGATCAGCGGCGTCTGGTTCACGGTACCGCCAAGCGCGTCGTCCGCGCCGCTCGTGAATCCCGCGGTCGTCACCGAGGTGTAGCCCGAACCGGTCGTCGCCAGCTGCGCGCCGATGAGGTTGCCGCCGGGTTCGGCGATCAGCGCCTGCGGCAGCGGAACGGCGTCGTAGCTGAACACGACGTCGTCGACTTTGCCGCCGCGCACGATCGCGTTCGCGAACTGGTCCTGCTGCACGCCGGGAACCGGCGCGATCGCACCTTGCACCGTACCGCGCAGATACGTCGCGAGCCCCGACGCGTTGGCCGACGCGGGCCCGAGCGCCTGATCGCCGGACACGACGTACGTGTCGCGCGTCCCGCCCGCCGTGAACGCACCGGCGTTCGCAGCGCCGACCCGCCCGATGCGCGCGAGCGCGCCGCCGCGCGTGATCGTGACCGCGACGCGCTGTCCGGGCGCGACCGTGACGCCGGTGATGCGGCTCGGCTCGCTGCCCGCAGCGGACGCTTCGACGGCGTACACGTCGGGGGAAACGGCCGCGAGCGTGAGCCGCCCCGCAGCGTCCGACACGCCGTCGTAGCGGCCCGACGGCGACACTGCCGTAACCCGAACGCCCGCCACCGGCCGGCCGTCCGGGGTGACGATCCGAGCGCTGATGGATCCCGTCGTTTCCGCGGCGCGCACCGCCGCAGGCCAGCACATCGCGCCCAGGGCGGCCAGCACGAAGACCGCCGCCTGCAAACCATGATGCCGTCCGCCGACGCCGATGCCCATGCAGGTCCGATCGTACCACGCGCCCTACCCTAGCGAACGAATCCGCCGTCACCTCGAGCGGGGTACGGTAGCGTACCGCATTATTCGAAGTTGTCGTGCTATAGTCGTTCGCTAGTGCCGGTGCTTCGTGGGACCGCGAGTCTCCTGAAAGCAGTCCTTCGATGCCTCCATCCTACACCTCGGGAAACCACCTGCTCGATTCACTCTGGGGCGCTGACGGTCCAGATCTGCGCGACGACGTCGAGATCGTTGCGCTCCCCGCACGCCGGTGGCTCGCGCCCTACGCCGGCCCGAGGCACCACGTCGATTTCCCGATCGACGCGGTGATATCGATCGTCGCGACCCTCCGCAGCGGCGACGCGATCGAAGTCGGCACGATCGGCCGCGAAGGATTCATGGAGACGGATGCCGCGCTCGAGTCCGATACCGCGCGCCGCGGCTCGTTCTGCCAAGTCGGCGGCGATGTTGCGCGCATGCCCCTGGCCCGCTTTCGCGAGCGCATGGACGCGAACGGACCGTTCGCGCGGCTCATGCGCCGCAGCGTCACCGCGACGCTGTTCAACGTGCAGCAGCTCGCCGCGTGCAATGCAAAACACCGCGTCGAGGCCCAATGCGCGCGGTGGCTGCTGATGACACGCGACCGGGTCGGGCGCGACGCGTTCCCGCTGACGCACGAGTCCTTGGCCACCCTGTTGGGCGTGCGGCGCGCGAGCGTTTCGGTCGCCGCGCAAGCGCTCCAAGCCGCCGGCGCCATCGTCCACGAACGCGGCATGGTCACGATCGTCGGACCGCCCGCCCTGAGCGCCGCGGCGTGCGAGTGTTACGTAGATTGCAAAGACGCCTCGCGCGATGCGCTGCGCGAACCGCTTCTCCTGACTACCGCCTGACGGTCACCGAAGCCGGCGAAAACGCTGCTTGATCGGCAGCGGCCGCGCGAGGTAACGCTTTTCGCGCTTGCGCGGTGTGGGTATACGCCCCAGATGCCATTCATGCCGCTCGCCGTGCTGCCGATGTGGATTTTCGGACTGCTGTCCCTCGCGCTGCTGTTCGGCGGCGGCTACATCGTGTACGAATGGTGGCAAGGCGCGATCGTTTCGACTGCCGTGCTCGTGGCCGGCATCGCGATGCTCGTCGTCACCCTGCTGGGCCGCTTCATCGTGCTCGCGTTCCACCGTGGCGGCCACGACGATCCCTCATGGGCGCACGACGCTCAGACGCAGCGCGTCGAGCGGCCCGACGGCACGGTCCTGCACGTCGAGACATCGGGCCCGGAGGGCGCACTCGCGATCGTGCTCGTCCACGGCTGGGGCGTCGACAACCGGGCGTTCTACTACACCAAGCGTGCGCTGTGCGCACACCACCGAGTCATCGCGTGGGATCTTCGCGGACTCGGCAAATCGAGCCGTGCCGGCACGGACGGCTACTCGCTCGATGCAATGGCCGATGATCTTGCGGCCGTCGTCGACCTCGCGGCGACGCCCGCCGTCATCATCGGGCACAGCATCGGCGGGATGATCACGCAGACCTTTGCGCGCCGGCACGCCGAGCGGCTGGCGTCGGACGTTGCCGGCCTGGTGCTCGTCGGCACGACGTACACGGACCCGACCCGCACCACGCTCGGGGCGCGCGCGATGCACGCGCTCGAACGGCCGCTGTTCACGCCGCTCATGTACCTGACGATCGCGTTGGCGCCGCTGGTGTGGGCGATGAACTGGCTCAGCTACGTCAACGGCTCGCAACTCATCGGCACCGCGCTGAGCGGCTTCGCCGGCAGCGAAACGCGGGGCCAGCTCGACTTCGCGACGCGGTTCTTCGTGAAGGCGCCGCCCGGCGTGCTCGCGCGCGGCATGCTGGCCATGTTCCGGTTCGACGAGACCTCGTCGATCGGCAACATCGCCGTGCCGGTGCTGGTCGTTCCCGGCGACCGCGACCCGGTGCTGTTGCCGCGCGCGAGCGAGCACATCGCGGCGGTGATCCCCGGCGCGACCCTGGACACCTTGACGGCGGCAAAGCACATGGGGCTGGTGGAGCACCACGCCAGTTTCAACGCGAAGGTCGAGGCCTTCGTGGATCGCCACGCCGCGGTGCACTCGGCCGCGTAGCTGAAGCAAACGCCGCCCGGCCGGGGTTGATGCGTTGGTGGACGTTCAATTCGCGGCGACGGCGTTTGCCACGGCGATCACCATCATCGACCCGATCGGAATGATCCCGCTGACGCTCGTCTCGACGGCGAATGCGCCGCAGCGGCGCCAGCGCGTCATCAACGAGGCGGTCCTCGTGGCGGCCGGCGTGATCCTCGTGATGGCGATCATCGGCCGGCCGCTGCTGGCATACCTGGGCATCACGCTGCCGGCCTTCACGATCGCCGGCGGGATCCTGCTGTTCCTCATCGCGATCGACATGCTCTTCGCGCGCCCGACGGGCGCCAAGCAGACGAAGGAAGAGACGCGGCAGGCGCGCGAGGTCGAGAACCCGGCCGTGTTCCCGCTGGCGGTCCCGATGATCGCCGGTCCGGGCACGATTGCGACCGTGCTGCTGCTCGGCGGCCTGACGCACGGCGACGAGATGCGCGTGCTCATCGTGTTTCTCGCCTATGCCACGGCGCTCGTCGTGACGTGGCTCTGCATGAGCGCCGCGCCCTATCTCCAGCGCCTCATCGGCAAGACGGGCATCCACGTCGTCACGCGTCTGCTCGGGATCATCCTGGCCGCGCTCGCCGTGCAGTTCGTGATCAACGGCCTGGGCGGCACGCCCTTCTTCACCCGCGCCTAAGGATCTGGGTTTACCGGGTTCCGCGCTGCCTTTGGCGCGCGACGAGGTGCTTGCCGTACTCGACCGGTGCGGCGTAGCACTCGCACGCGGCTTCCCTCAGCCGGCGGTCGGAGAGCACCGTCAGGACGTCGTTCGCATAGCGAATCGCGCCGATGGCCTCCAGCGCCGCCATCGGCTCCGCGACCACGTGCGGCTGCTCGCCGAGCATCATCGACAAGTACTCGCCCCGGAAGTTGAACTCGGCCCGCCCCACGGCGTCGTGCGTCAGCGCCGCCCAGCGCGCGCAGCGCTCCAGGAGCGAGTGCGCGAAATTGCACGCGATCGTCTGCTGCGCCCGGTACCACTGCAGCATCTGCGCACGATGGACCGCGGCGGCGAAGGACGGTACGCGCGCGAGACAGTCCTCCACTGCGGCCAGCGGCATCTGAGCGAAGCGCCCGCCGATCTGGCAGATGACGGACCGCGCCGCCACGCCGACTCCGAACAGCAGCTCACCACCCACGAACCCGTCGCGGCCGATCGAGTCGACCTCGTAGCACTGGCCGCCGTCCACTTCGACCAAGACCGAGAAGACCGCGTCGACCGGAAAATATGCCGCCGTGATGGGCTCGCCGCGCGATATGCCGCTGCTCGTTTCGTCCGCGAGCATCATCGTGAGATGTTCGGACACGGCCTCGCGGTCCGCCGGGGGCAGCGCGTCGATCAGGCGATTTCCGCCGTTGTACGGTTCGTTGGTCCGCTCGTGCATGACAGGTAACTAGTCGTCCTTCCGAAAGCAGATCTCGATCGCTTCGCATTGCGCCCGGTAACACTCGCAGGCGCGAGCGCCGAGCGCGCGGTCGTCGAGGATCCTGATCACGCCGCGGCGGTACGCGATGCAGCCGGCCGATTGCAGGGTGGCCGCGGCTTGCGACACGCCGGCGCGGCGCGCGCCGAGCATCACCGCAAGAAAGTCGTGCGTGAGCTTGAACTCATCGCTTCCGAGCCGGTCGCGTGTCATGAGCAGCCAGCGAGCGAAGCGCTCGATGACGGTGTGCTTGAGGTTGCACGTCGCGAGCTGCTCCGTCATGAACGTGCGGGCGCGCACCGCGCGCAGGATCAGCGCCTTGAACTCCGCGTTCGCGTCGAGCTCCGCCTGAAAGGCGTCGATCGGCATGCGCGCGAGGCGGCCGGAGACTTGGCAGAACGAGCTGCGGTGCGCGACCCGCGCCGCGAGGGCCGCGTCGACCTCCACGAAGCCTTCCCGCCCGACGGTCGCCACCTCGCAGGTTGCTCCGCTCGACAGCGTTGCGACCACCGACATGATGGCGTCGATCGGGAAGTCCACCGTGCGCATTGCGGTGTCGTAGATGTTCGTGTACTGCTGCCGGTCGACGGTCACGACGCTGACCAACGGCAGCACACGGTCGCGCGCCTCATTCGACAAGGCCGCGAGCAGGCGGTTTCCCAAGGGCCCGCCGAACCGGCAGGGGACCCTTCGGGGGGTACGAGACTCGCACTCTCCGTCAAGGCCATGCGCTTCGCCATGGTATCCGCAATCGCCCGGCCTCGTCGGTACGCTGTCGCACCGAACTGGCTGGGCCAAGGGGTGCTTCCCAGCCTTGAGTCGTACGCTACCGTACGCCACCCGTCACCGGCTGCGTACGGTACGTACGGCCGGCGTCGTTCGGCTGCTGAAAGGCCGGTCGCCATGGATGCGACGCATCTCTACGGGAACGTTCTGCTCGACGCGCGTTCCACCGGCGACCGCGAGCGGATGGCGCCCGGCATGCACGTCCGGGCGATGGAGCGCCGCGAACCCACGCACCAGCGAGGCGAGCGGCTGCAGCATGTGGACTTCCCGATCGACGCCGTGATGTCGGTCGTCGCGACGTTCGCGAACGGCGACGTGTGCGAGGTCGGCACGGTCGGCCGCGAAAGCTTCGTGGAGGCGGACGGCGCGCTCGATTCCGACATCGCGCGCCGCAGCGTGTTCTGCCAAGTCGCGGGCAGCGTGATGCGGATGCCGCTCAGCGCGTTCGAGCAGGAACTGCGTGTGAATCCTGCGTTCGCACGCAGCATCCGGCGCAACGTCAGCGCGCGGCTGTTCGCGTCGGAGCAGTTCGCCGCGTGCAACCTCAAGCACGCGCTCATGGAGCGCTGCGCGCGCTGGCTGCTGATGACGCGCGACCGCGTGGGCCGCAACGAGTTCCCGCTCACGCACGATCTGCTGTCGATCATGCTCGGCGTGCGCCGGGCGGGTGTGTCCGCTGCGGCGGCGGCCCTGCAGGCGACGGGCGCGATCAGCTACCGCCGCGGCGTCGTGGTCGTGCTCGACAACGCGCTGCTGGTGCGCGCCGCGTGCGAGTGCTACCAGCACACCAAAGACGCTTTCGAGCAGTCGCTGCTGGTTCGCAGCGCCGACTGACGACCCCACGAAAAGCGGGCGACCGCCCATCGTCCCGCCGAATTCGCTACGACATCTCGCGTCGCGCGCCGTCGCGCGCGGCGAGGCGCTTCGCAAAGTCGACCGGCGCCGCGTAGCACTCGCACGCCGCTTCCTTCAGACGCCGTTCGGAGAGGATGGTGACGGTGTCGTCACCATAGCGGAGCGCGCCGAGCGCCTGCAGTGCCGCCATCGGCTCGGCGACGAAGTGCGTTTGCTCGCCGAGCATCATCGCCAGGTACTCCGCCCGAAAGATGAAGTCGAGCCGGCCGACCGCGTCGCGCGTGAGCAGCGTCCAGCGAGCGCACCGCTCGACGAACGTGTGCGCGAAGTTGCACGCGATCGTCTGCTGGGCCCGGTACCATTGGAGCAGCAGCGCCTGGTGCGCCGCAGCCGTAAAGGCGGGCGTTTCCGCGATACACCGCTCGAACGCGTCGCCCGGCATCCGCGCGAAGCGGCCTCCGATCTGACAGATGACCGATCGCGCCGCAACGTCCAGATCGAGCAGCAGCTCGCCTCCGATGAACCCGCCGCGTCCGACGGAGTCCACCTCGTAGCAGTTGCCGCCGCTGAGCTCGACCACCACCGAGAAGACGGCGTCGATCGGAAAGTACGCCGCGTCGATGCGCTCGCCGCGCGAGATCCCGCCGCTCGCTTCATCGGCGGTCATGACCGTGATCTCGCGGACGACGGCGTCGCGATCGGGTGCCGGCAGACCGTCGATGAGGCGGTTGCCGCCATCGTACGGGGCCTGGTTTTGTTCGTCTATCACTGCTGAGCTCCCGACTCGTCCTTTTGGAAGGAGGCTTCTATCACTTCCCGTTCTGCCTGATAACACTCGCACGATCGCGCCGCGAGCGCGTCGCCGTCGAGGATGATGACGATGCCGCGGCGGTACGCGATGCAGCCCGCCGTTTGCAGGACGGCGGCGGCCTCCGAAACGCCGGCCCGCCGCGCCCCCAGCATCATCGCCAGGAACTCGTGCGTCACGTTGAACTCGCCGCGCTGCAGGCGGTCGCGCGTCATCAGCAGCCAGCGGGCAAAGCGCTCGATGACGGCGTGCTTGAGATTGCACATCGCAAGCTGTTCGGTCATGAACGTGCGCGCGCGCACGGCGCGCATGACCAGCCTCTTGAACTCCGGGCTCGCCTGGAGCTCGGCCTCGAACACGTCGATCGGCATGCGGGCGACGCGTCCTGGAATCTGGCAGAACGACGTGCGGTGCGCGATGCGCGATGCGAGCGCCGCGTCGACCTCGACGAAGCCTTCCCGGCCGACCGTCGCCACTTCGCAGGTGGACCCGTTCGAAAGTGTAGCCACCACCGACATGATCGCGTCGATGGGAAAATCCACCGAGCGCATCGGCGTGTCGTAGAAATTCGTGTACTGCTGGCGCTCGAGCGCGACGACGGCGATCATCGGCGCCAGGCGCGCCCGGTCCGCGGCCGGCAGCGCGCGGAGCAGCCGGTTTTCGAACGGGTCGCGGGCACCGGTGCCGGAAAACTGCGGCGGTTCGTGGCTCGCGCGCTCCGTGAGATCCATCGGTCGACTCTACCCACGAGCAGGCGCCCCTTCGGTACCATTTCGTACCGATGCCGGCTCTAGGGGTCTCGCGGGCTGCGTGGCGTACGGTACCGTACGCGCGGCGGCTGACACAGGAGACACATGGGCTCGCGACACGGAAACTGGACCACCGGCGTGGTGCTTGCTCTCATCCATCTCGGCGCGCTCGCGGCGTTCTGGCCGGGGTTTTTCAACTGGCCGGCGCTGGTCGTCATGGCCGTGCTGATCTACGTGACCGGCGGCATCGGCATCTCGCTGGGCTTTCACCGCACGCTCACGCACCGCAGCCTGCGGCTGTGGAAACCGCTCGAGTATGCCGTGACGCTGTGCGGATGCCTCGCGCTGCAAGGCTCGCCGATCGACTGGGTCGCCACGCACCGCGCGCACCACGCGCACACCGACTGCGAGGGCGATCCGCATGACGCGAACGAAGGCTTCACCTGGTCGCACTTCCTGTGGCTGGTGATGCCGAATCCCAACGTCCTCAGCGGCGACGAGAAGCGACACTACGCGGCGGACTTGTTCGACGATCCGTTCTATCGTTTCGTCGACCGGTATCAGAACTGGCTCACGCTGCTGCTCGGCGCGGCGTTGTTCGCGCTGGGCGGCGTGTCGTGGGTCGTGTGGGGCGTCTTCGTGCGGCTGGTGCTCGTGTATCAGCTCACCTGGCTGGTGAACAGCGCCGCGCACACGATCGGCTACCGCTCGTTCCGCACCGGCGACCGCTCCACCAACTGCTGGTGGGTCGGCGTGCTGGGCTGGGGCGAAGGCTGGCACAACAACCACCACGCGTTTCCGTTCTCGGTGCGCCACGGCTTGCGCTGGTACGAGCTGGACGTCACGTGGCTGACCGTCAAGGTGCTGGCGTTCTTCCGGCTGGCGACGGATCTCAAGCTGCCGACGCCGCAGATGATGAGGCGCCTCCGCATCGAATAGCGGGGCGTGCTCGAACGGTACTTCGGGATCGCGCGCGCCGGTTCGACGGTCCCGCGCGAGCTGCGCGCCGGGCTCACGACGTTTCTCACGATGTCGTACGTGCTGTTCGTCAACCCGCAGGTGCTCGGCAGCGCGATTCACGTTCCCAACGGCTTCGCGAAGCTGCTGATCGTCACCGCGCTCGCGGCAGCCGCCGGGAGCCTGCTGATGGCGCTCGTCGCGCGGTATCCCTTCGCGCAGGCGCCGGGGATGGGCCTCAACGCGTACTTCGCGTACACCGTCGTGCTCGGGCAGAAGATCCCGTGGGAGACGGCGCTGGGCGCGGTGTTCGTGTCGGGCGCGCTATTCGTCGCGCTGTCGGTGCTCGGCGTGCGGCAAGCCGTGGTGCGCGCGATTCCCAACGCCTTGAAGTTCGCGGTCACGGCGGGGATCGGAATGTTCCTCGCGTTCCTGGGGCTGCGCAACGCGGGCGCGGTGGTTGCGAATCCCGCGACGTTCGTCGCGCTGGGCTCGCTGGTCGCGCCGCCGGTGCTCGTCGCGCTGTTCGGGCTCGTCGTCACGGCCGCGCTGCTCGTGCGCCGTGTGCCGGGCGCGATCGTGTACGGAATCGTCGCCGCAACGCTGCTCGGCATCATGACGCACGCGCCGCTGTATCCCGGCGCGCACGGCGCGCTCGTGCCGTTCGCGGGTTTCCCCGATGGTATCGTGGCGCTGCCCGTGTGGCCGAGCGGGCTGATCGGCGCGCTCGACGTGCGCGGCGCGCTCGCGCTCGGCGCGGCGGCGGTCGTGTTCACGTTCTTCTTCGTGGATTTCTTCGACGCGACGGGAACGCTGGTCGGCCTCGCGAGCCGCGCCGGCTATCTCGATGCGAACGGCGACATGCCGCGCGCGCGCCGGACGTTCGCCTCCGACGGCCTCGCCGCGATGTTCGGCGCGGTGCTCGGGACGAGCACGACGACGGCGTACATCGAAAGCGCCAGCGGAATCGAAGAAGGCGGCCGCACCGGGCTCACCGCGCTGACGGTAGCGGGGCTGTTCGCGCTCGCGACGCTGCTGTGGCCGCTCGCGAGCGTCATCCCGGCTGCCGCGACCGCGCCGGCGCTGATCGTCGTCGGCGCGCTGATGCTGTCGGGGCTGCGGGGCATCGACTGGGACGACTACGCGGTGTCGATTCCGGTGTTCCTGACCGTCGTCACGATGCCGCTGACGTTCTCGATCGCCAACGGCGTGAGCTTCGGCGTGATCTCCTACGCGGCGATCAAGCTGCTGAGCGGCCGCGGCAAAGAAGTCGCCCCGCTGCTGTACGTCGTGGCCGCGCTGCTGATCGCGCGCTACGTCTGGCTCGCCGGATAACCCGCGCGACGCGCTCTTACAACGCCACCGTCGTCCCGCGCGCCGCGACAGCCGCGTCGAAGCCGAGCTTCGCATTCACGACCGTCGCAAATGCTTGCGCGGACGCGGGCTCGCCGTGCACCGCATACAGGCGCGGCTTGTTCTTCAAGGTGCCGAGCCACCGCAGCAATTCCGTCTGATCCGCGTGCGCGCTGTAGCCGCTGAGGTTCACCACGTTTGCCTTCACGTCGAGCGCGTCGCCGAAGATGCGGACCGGGCTCACGCCGTGCACCATCAAGTTGCCCAGCGTGCCCGGTCCTTGGAAGCCGACGAAGACGATCGTCGCAGTCGGGTCGGGAATGTGGTTGTGCAGGTGGTGCAGGATGCGCCCGCCGCTCGCCATGCCGCTCGACGAGATGATGATCGCGGGGCCGGTCAGCGCGTTGAGCGCTTTCGACTCGTCGGTCGTCACGTGCACGGTCACGTTGGCGCAGCCGAACGGGCGGTCCGGCGTGTCGACGAACGGCTTGTGTGCGTTGGGGAAGCGCGCGAAGAGCGCGTCGACCTTGATCGCCATCGGGCTGTCGACGTGCACCGGCGTGCGCGCGATCTCCGCGTGCTTCGCCTGCAGCAGCCCGATCGAGTAGAGAATGTCTTGCGTGCGCTCCACCGCGAACGCCGGGATCACGATCGGCCCGCCGCGCGCGATGCCCGCAAGCAGCGTCTGCTCGAACTCGCCCAGTGCGTCGGGCGGGTGCGTGCGGTCGCCGTACGTGGTCTCGCACACGACGACGTCGGCGGTGTCGAGCGGCGCCGGATCGTACAGCAGCGGGCGGCCGTACCGGCCGAGGTCGCCGGAGAAGATCACCCGTTTGCCGTCGAGGTGCGCGTCGATGAACGCGGAGCCGAGGATGTGTGCCGCGTTGTGGTACCTCAGCGTCGCTCCGCACACCTCGAAGTCCGTCTCGAGCTCGACGGTTTTCAGCAGCCTGAGCGTCGCCGTCACGTCGTCTTCGTCGTAGAACGGCGGGGGCGCGCCCTTCTCGTGCTGGAAACCGCGCTTGTGCAGATGCTGCTGCAAATGCGCGGCGTCGCCGAGCACGATGTCGATCAGACCGGCGGTCGCGGTGGTGCAGTAAATAGGCCCGCGATAGCCGTCCTTGACGATCTTGGGCAGGTAGCCGACGTGATCGATGTGGCCGTGCGTGATGACGATCGCGTCGGTCTGCGCGGGCGGCACCGGCAGCGGCGCGTCGTTGAGCGCCTCCGTCGCATGCGTGCCTTGAAACAGCCCGCAGTCGACGTAGACGTGCTTGCCGTTGGCGAGCGTGAGAAGATGTTTGCTGCCGGTGACGGTGCCGGCCGCGCCGACGAACGTGAGCTCAGCCACCGGTCTCCTCCGTGACGACTTTGGTGTGCGCGACCTGCGTCGCCATCGCCACGCTGCTCGGCCGCTGCTCGCGCTTGTAGCGTTCCAGGCACGTGTCGACGAGCCGTTCGGGATCGGCGTCTTCGATCAGCGCAGCGCCGGTCGACTTCTGCACCAGCTTCGCAATGCCACCGAATTCGTTCGAGATGCCCCCGGAGTCGCGCAGCACCCCGATCAGCTTGCCCTCGTCGTATGCGATGCAGAACTCGCCGAGCGTGCCGCTGCGCCCGCCGACGAACAGCACGAAGTCCGAGCTGTGGATGTTGTGCGTCTCGCGCCCCATCAGCCCCGAGCCGGTGAACACGATCGCCGAATAGGGGTCGAGCGGCGACTCGAACACGTCCACGTGCTCCTCGCGCGAGCGCGCGGGCGATACGCCGAGGCTCTCGCCGCCGGCATCGTGCGCGCCGAGCACCGCGGCGTGGGGTAAGCCGGGGCATGCGCCGGTCACGATGACGGCGCCCAACTCGGCGATGCGCCGTCCCAGCCGGCGCGCCAACATCAAATGGTCCTCGGCGATGACGCCGCCGGCCGAGCCCATCACGCCGATCTGAATTCGCACTCGCCGACGATTCGCGCGGTCGCGCGCACCTCCCGGTTGGCGCGGGTGCTCAGATCGGCGCTCGGATTACGCGGCGCAGTGCCGGCGGCGGTCGACGGGCAACGCCGCGCTGACGTGCGTGCCGCCGACGGGCGCACTGACGATATGAAGGTCGCGCGCCAGCGCGCGGACGATCTCGATGCCGCGGCCGTTCTCGCGCATCGGGTCGTCGGACGTTTTCACCGAGCGCACGCCGGGACCCCAGTCGTCCACATAGAGCATCGCCGGCGGTGCTCGGCGCCGCTCGCCAGGTTGCGGCGATCCCCGACGATCCGTTCCACCGCGTGCGGTTATGGCTCGCGAGCAGCGCGAGCGCGCTCTGCGGCGGACGCGGTGCGACACCGCTCACCGTCGGCGCCGGCCTCGCGCTGCTCGCGGCGGTGACCGTCGTGCTCACGGCAGTGTTCGCCCGAGCCTTTCGCACGATACGACTCCCGCGCGAGCAGCGATGAAGTACGTCGTTTTGGGCGCCGGCGTACAAGGGAGCGTATACGCCGCAAAGCTGGCGGCGGCCGGCGCGGACGTGACCCTCGTCGCGCGCGGGCGCCGCGGTGCGGAACTTCGCGCGAACGGGGTGATGATCGAGCACCCATCGTCCGGCACGCGCGACGCCGTTCGGCTGCCGGTGATCGAGCGCATCGACGCACGTGTTTCGTGCGACGTTTGCATGGTCGCCGTTCGGCGGGAACAGCTCGACGCGGTACTTCCCGACGTGCGGCGAGCCGTGTCGGTCGGACGCTTCGTCGTGATGGTGAACCATGCAAACGGCTCGCAGAACCTGCTCGAAGCGGCCGGCGCGCAGCGGCTCGTCCTCGGGTTCCCCGGGTTCGCCGGCGGGCTCGAGGAGGGCGTCGTGCGATACGTGGACATCCCTCAGCAGCCGACCGCCGTCCAGCGGTCCGCCCCGGACATTGCGCTGGCGTTTCGTCGCGCGGGCATCCGCACTGCGCTGGTGCGTGACATGGACGCATTCCTCCAACGTCATGCGGGTTCGTGACGGCAGTCGCCGGTGCGCTGTATGAATGGAAGTGCGACGCACGCGCACTTGCCGCCGACGCGACGTCGGTCCGTTCGCTCATCCTCGCGGTACGCGAGGGCTGGGCCGGGTTGGACCGGCTGGGTACGGGCGCTGCGCCGCTCGGTTTACGCAGTATTTTCTCGTGGGTTCCGCTGCCGTTCGCCGTAACGTACTGGCGGCGGCTGCTCGCGTCGCCGCAAGGCGAGTACCTACTTCGCCCGGCATTCTCGCCGCGCGGCCCCGGAGATGCAGGCGTTGGCAAACGACGTTCGAGCGCTGCACGGAACGGCCGGCATGTCTCATTTGCTGAGCCTCTTCGATGCAATCGATCGAGCTGCCGCGTCACTTCCCGCGCTAGAAACGACCGGATGAAATCGCATGAAACGTACGTTCATGATCGGCGCAACGATCGTCGCCGCCCTTGTTGCCGGGATCGCCGCGGCGGTCACCATCGCGATCGTTCGCTGGAATCTCGAGGCGGCGGCTCGCGTCGCGAGACTTCGTGTACCGCGCGATGCCGAAGCAAGGCCATATTCACGCGACGATCTCGCGGGGTTACCGGCGCCCGTCGTGCGGTATTTCGAGTTCGCGCTCATCCCGGGGCAGCCGATCGTGCGCCACACTCGATTGCGACAGGTTGGCGAGTTTGCGATGCAGCCTGATTCCTGGAAGCCGTTTACTGCCGTACAGGACTTTTCGGCCGCGCCGCCTGGGTTTCTTTGGGATGCGCGGATCCGCATGAGTCCGGCGACCCCGGTGTTCGTTCGCGACGGCTACTGTGCGGGCGAAGGTGCAATGTACGGAGCGCTCTCGGCGCTCGTACCGGTGGTGAACGAGCACGGGACGCCGTTCATGGCATCCGGCGAATTGCTGCGATATCTCGCTGAAGCCGTGTTCTTCCCGACCGCGCTCCTTCCGCGTGACGGCATCTCGTGGAGCCCGATCGACGAAAATACCGCAAGGGTTACGCTCGCCGACGCGGACACAACGGTATCGTGCGACGTGAACTTCGGCGAGCACGGTGAGATCGTAGGCATCGCTGCGATGCGAGCCGGCGCCCCGAACCGGAAGTACGAATTGACTCGGTGGGTTGGGCGCTTCGGCGACTATCGCCGAGTCGAAGGCATGATGATCCCGACGTCCGGTGAGGTCGGCTGGATGTTGCCTGAAGGGCCACGGCCCTATTTTCGCGCGCGCATCGTGGACGTGCAACACGACTTCGCGCCGTGTCGAACGCCGGGCCACTTTCATGATGACGTGCCCATGAGTGCGCGATAGCTCTGACGTGCCAGTTGCCAGCCCTCACGTGCAGTGACGACGAAGATCGCGATGTGTGAGATATCGCTCGAGATGCGGCCGTCGCTCGCCGTTGCGGCGTTGCGCACCGCGTCGAGCTCCGCCCCCGCTGCCGCGGCACCGAGCGCGCCCGCAGCGCGTATCTCCGCCGCGTGCTCGCCGATCCCGCCGGTGAACACCAGCAGGTCGATCCCGCCGAGCACGCCGATCATTGCTCCAACCGCTGCGCGCAGACGCCAGCCGAGAACGTCGAGCGCGAGCCGCGCGTCGGGATCGTCGCTCGCCGCCAGCAATGCGCGCACGTCGCCACTTCGGGCCGAGATGCCGAGCAGTCCCGAGCGTCGTTCGAGCATCTCGCCGAGTTCGCCCGGCGCCATTCCTTCATGCAGCAGGTGCAGCAACAGGCCCGGGTCCACCGAGCCGCTGCGCGTCGCCATCGGCAGCCCTTCGAGCGGCGTGTAGCCCATCGTCGTGTCGATGCTCGCACCCTCGTGAATCGCGCACAGCGACGAGCCGCCGCCCATGCGCGGTCACGACGCGCGACCGCTCGACGTCGGCGCCGGCCAGCGCGCAAGCGCGGTGTGCGGCGTACTCGTGGCTGAGCCCGTGATAGCCGATCCGGCGCAGTCCGCGGCGGGTGAGCTCGCGCGGGATCGCATACGTCGTCGCCGCTTCGGACATCGTGCGGTGAAACGCGCTGTCGGCCACCGCTACTTGCGGTGTCGCGGGCGTCAGCCGCCGCACCACGGCGACGGCCCGCATCGCGACGGCGTCGTGCAACGGAGCCTCTTCGCCGATACGCTCGATCGCTCGGACGGAGTCGGCGTCGAGGCGCAGTACGGTGGCCGTGTCATCGGGGAGGCGCACGAACCGGTGCGCGACGGCATCGACGCCGGCGCGCAACGCGTCGGCGATCGCCGCTTCCGCGGCGTCCACCGTCGTCTGTGCCTCCCAGTCCGGAGGCGGCGGGCTCGCAAGCTCAGGGAGCGGTGCGTCGAGATCGTAGCGCTCCAGTTTCACGCTCGTCGACCCGGCGTTGACGGTGAGGATCCGCATCGCCCCTGACTCTACACGGGCGGGCAGACGGTCGTCGTGAAGGATGAGAAGCCGGCGCGCGACGGCGTTCGCGGAACATTCTCACCGACCGGCGAGCATGTCTTCATGAGGCCGGTCTTCCAGCATATCACCGTTCCAGTCGATGGCTCGATGGCGTCCGCGCGCGGTATCGCGTTCGCGCTCGAGCTCGCGCGCGAGGGCGGCCGCGTCTCGTTCTGCAGCGTCGTCGATCCCGTGCTCGCGTATGCGCCGGCAATGCAAGGCGCGGCGATGGATCCCGGGCCGATGCTCGAGGTGCTCGATGAGGATGCAGCGATCTTCTGCGGCCGCGCCCAGGACGAGGCGATCAAGCTCGGAATCGTGTGCACGACGGAGGTGCTGCACGGACCGTGCGCCGACCAGATCCGGTCGTTCGCGGCGCACAACGGTTCGGATGCGATCGTGATCGGCACGCACGGCCGTTCCGGTCTGAAGCGAGCCGTGCTCGGGAGCGTCGCCGAGGCGATCATGCGACATTCGGACGTCCCCGTGGTCGCGGTGCACGAGGATGACGATATGCGGACCGGGCCGCTCGCGGTCGCGATGGATTCGTCCCCGGCCGCGCAGGCGGCTCTCGATGTCGGCATCGCGATCGCTGCCGCGCGGGGGATGAAGTCGATGATCGTGTACGTATGCAATCCTGCGCCGATCCTGCCTGAGGTCAACATGATGCTCGAGCGTGCCGCGCAGCGCGCTCGAAACCACGGCATCGTGACGCAGCTCGTCTTGCGCGACGGGGACGCGGCGGACCAGCTGCTCGCCGCGGCAGAAGAGGACGACTGCTGCATGATGGTCATCGGGACGCACGGGCGCTCGCCCCAGATTCGCTTCGTCCTCGGCAGCGTCGCCATGACGGTCGTCGAACGTGCGCACATTCCGGTCATCACCGTGCGCTGCGCGGCGTGAGAGCCGTATTGCCGCGCAGCCGCGTAAAATTCGTCGAACGCGTTGCGGCTGCGGCCGTTTCGCACGAGTTCTCCACCGCCGACGTGCGCGCGATCGACGCCTACTGGCGCGCGGCGAACTATCTCTCGGTCGGCCAAATCTACCTGCTCGCCAACCCGCTGCTTCGCGAACCGCTGCGCGCGGAGCACGTCAAGCCGCGTCTGCTTGGTCATTGGGGGACGACGCCCGGCCTGAATTTCACCTACGTCCACATGAATCGCGCCATCGCCGTACACGATTTGAACGCGATCTTCATCGCGGGTCCGGGGCACGGTGGCCCCGCCGTCGTCGCGAACACGTACCTCGAAGGCACGTACGGCGAAATCTATCCGGACATCTCGTCGGATGCCGACGGCATGCGCAAGCTCTTCCGCCAGTTCTCGTTCCCCGGCGGCATTCCGAGCCACGCGTCCCCGGAAACGCCCGGTTCCATCAACGAGGGCGGTGAGCTGGGGTACGCGTTGCTGCACGCATACGGCGCCGCGTTCGACAATCCCGATCTGTTCGTGTGCTGCGTGATCGGCGACGGCGAAGCCGAAACCGGCGCGCTCGCGACGAGCTGGCACGGGACCAAATTTCTCAACCCCGCGCGCGACGGTGCCGTGCTGCCGATCCTGCACCTCAACGGCTACAAGATCGCCGGACCGACGGTGCTGGCGCGCATCCCGGAGGAGGAGCTGCGCTCGCTGCTGCGAGGCTACGGGCACGAGCCGATCTTTGTCAGCGGACACGAGCCCGAAGCGATGCACCGCGCGATGGCGGCAGCGCTGCACGACGCGGTTCAGAAGATCAAATCGATCCAGACTGCTGCTCGGACCAACGGGTTCCACGTGCGGCCCCGCTGGCCCATGATCGTCCTCGTCAGCCCGAAGGGGTGGACCGGTCCCGCAGTCGTCGACGGCCTTCCGATGGAAGGGACATGGCGGGCGCACCAGATTCCGCTCACCGACGTGCGCGGCAACGCGGCGCACCGCGCGATGCTCGAAGAGTGGATGAAGAGCTACCGTCCCGAGGAGCTGTTCGACCACGACGGTACGTTGCGTTCCGAACTGCGCGCGCTGGCACCGCGCGGCGAGCGGCGCATGGGCGCGAACCCCAACGCGAACGGCGGCGCGCTGCTGCAAAACTTGCGCTTGCCGGATTTTCGCGCGTACGCGGTCCCGGTGACCACGCCCGGCTCGTCGCATGCCGAAAGCACGCGCGCGCTCGGCGGATACTTGCGCGACGTGATGCGCATGAACGACACCAACTTCCGGCTCTTCGGCCCGGACGAGACGTCGTCGAACCGGCTGGACGCCGTGTTCGAGGTGACCGAGCGCACGTCGACGGCGAACGTCCTCCCGACCGACGACCACGTGTCGGCGACGGGGCGCGTGATGGAGGTGCTGAGCGAGCACATGTGTCAGGGCTGGCTCGAGGGCTACCTGCTCACGGGACGGCATGGCTTTTTCTCCTGCTATGAAGCGTTCGTCCACATCGTCGACTCGATGTTCAACCAGCACGCGAAATGGCTGAAGATCACGCGGGCGCTGGGCTGGCGCCGCCCCATCGCGTCGCTCAACTACTTGCTGACGTCGCACGTGTGGCGCCAGGACAACAACGGTTTCAGCCACCAGGACCCGGGCTTCATCGACCACGTCGTCAACAAGAAAGCCGACGTGGTGCGCGTCTACCTGCCGCCCGATGCGAACACGCTCCTCTCGGTCGCCGACCACTGCCTGCGCAGCCGCGACTACGTCAACGTCATCGTCGCCGGCAAACAGCCCGAGCTGCAGTGGCTCGACATGGACGCCGCCGTTCGCCATTGCACGCAAGGCCTGGGGATCTGGCCCTGGGCGAGCAGCGACGCGGACGTAGAACCCGACGTCGTGATGGCGTGCGCGGGCGACGTGCCCACGCTCGAGACGCTCGCCGCCGTCGCGTTCCTGCGCGGACACTTCCCCGACGTGCGCATCCGCGTCGTGAACGTGGTCGATCTCATGACCTTACAGCCGTCGACGGAGCACCCGCACGGGCTCTCCGACCGCGAGTTCGACTCGATCTTCACGACGGACAAGCCGGTGGTATTCGCGTTTCACGGCTATCCCGCGCTGATCCACCGGCTGACGTACCGGCGAACCAACCACGCCAACTTCCACGTACGCGGCTACAAAGAAGAAGGCACGACGACGACGCCGTTCCACATGACGATCCTGAACGAGCTCGACCGCTACCACCTGGCGGGCGACGTGATCGATCGCGTCCCAGGCCTGCGCGATCGCGGCGCACACGTCAAGCAGCTGATCCGCGACCATCTTGCCGACCACGTCCGCTACATCGAGCTGCACGGAGACGATCCCCCCGAGATCAAGGACTGGACCTGGTCGTCGCCGCCGGCAACGCGGTGACGACCGCCGAACCGGGACCGGCGGCGTCGGCGCCCGAACTCATCGACGCGGTGACTACGACGACCACCCGGACGGTGCTTCTGGTCGACGATGAGCCGGCCCTGATCGACGTCCTCGAACAATACCTGCGCGACGACGGATTCGCGGTTCTGCGCGCCGGCGACGGCCCCACCGCGGTCGAGCTGTTCAAGAAGCACGCCCCGGATCTCGTGCTGCTCGACCTCAACCTCCCCGGGTTTCCCGGTACGGAGGTACTTCGCCAGATACGTGCGGTCCGCGACGTACCGGTGATCATGTTGACGGCGCGCGTGCATGAAGTCGACCGCGTCGTCGGGCTCGAGCTCGGCGCCGACGATTACGTCGGCAAGCCGTTCAGCCCGCGCGAGGTCGTGGCGCGGGTCAAGAGCGTCTTGCGCCGGTCCAACCGCAACGAAGAAGGCGCACCGGCGCACGAGAAACGCGTCGGCGCCATCGTGATCGACACGGTGGCGCACGAGGTGCACGTCGACGGAAAACCCGCGACGCTCACCCCCACGCAGTTCAAGATCCTCGATATTTTGTCATCGCACGTTGGCCAGACGCTGACTCGCGATCAGTTGCTCCAGCGCGTCAACGCCGACGGAGACGTTTTCGACCGCACGCTGGATCGCCACATCGCGAACCTCCGCGCACGGGTCGAGCCGGACCCTGCGAACCCGCGCTACATCGTCACGGTGTTCGGCGTCGGCTACAAGATGGTGGACCCCGCATGAGGCGCGTCATCCACGAGATCCGCAACCACCTGGCAGTAGCGATCGCGAACGTCGAGGCGTTTCGCGACGGCGTGCTCGAACCGTCCGCGCAACGCCTGTCCTCCGTGCTGCAGGCGCTGGGCGAGGTGGAGAACCTGTTGGGCGAGCTGACTCCCCGCAAGATGTCGCCCCAGCCCGCGCTCGGGAAGAACGCGCGGCGGATCAACGTCTGCGACATCGTCACCAACGAAGTGCTCGCGTTCGAGGCCGCAGCCGCGGAAAACGAGATCGCCTTCCGCGTGCAGCAATGCACCGCGCACGGCCCGGCGTGCGTGAATTTCACCGGCGATCCGGTTCGCGTCGGCGAGATCGTCAACAACGTAATCTCCAATGCAATGCGCTACACGCCGCCGGGCGGACAGATCGACGTCGATTGCCGGCCCTCGGGCGGAATCCTCACGCTCACGGTCACGGACGGCGGGCCGGGTGTGCGAAGCGACGAGATCGCCAAGATCTTCGAGGCGGGATTCCGCGGCGCCGCGTCGACCGGCACGACGGGAAGTGGCGAAGGTCTTGCGCTCGTGAAACGGTTCGTGGAGGAGCAAGGCGGCACCGTCGACGTCGAAAACGTCGCCGATCGGGGAGCGCGTTTCACCGTCCGGTTGCCGGGAATGCCGCAGGACGCGGGTGCCGACCGCTGCGAGGACGGCACGATCTCGCTTCTCTGAAAGCGGCCCGGGGCGCTCTTCGGTCGCACCGGGCGCAGCGCCATGTGAACGCCGTTCACCCAACGTGCGTCGTGCATTCGCACGTCGTTCCGACGGTCGCCGTACAATGGCGGCAAAGGGAGATCACGCATGCGTTTGTCCGCCATCGTCCTCGGGGGAGTCATGCTCGCGACCGTCGCGGTCGCCGCGCCGGCAGCGAAGCCCGCGTCCGAAGCGCTGCCGTTCGTGAACATCGTCGCGACGGCCGACCAGAAGTTTGCTCCCGACCACGTGGTCCTGCACGTCGGGAAAACTCAAACGCTGCAGTTCACGTCGGCCGGCGGGGTTCACGGCGTCGGTTCGAAAGAGCTCGGAATTCCGCCGACGATGATCACGGGCGACAAGCCGGTATCCGTGAGCGTGACGCCCACGAAGGCGGGAACGTACAAGCTTCCCTGCACGATCGTGTGCGGCCCCGGACACGCGGACATGGCGCTCACCGTCGACGTCAAACCGTGACGCGCGCACTGCGCGTGACCGCAGGTACCGCATTCGGCGCCGCGATGCTGTTCCTCGGTGGCACGCCGTCCCTTGCGATGCCGAACTTCGCCCAAGCGTATGGCGTGCAGTGCTCGATGTGCCATACCGCCGTGCCGACGCTGAACGCCTACGGGCGATACATCCAGCGGTCGCAGTACGCGTACATGGACGCAGCCGTTCTGAAGAAAGCGGTCCCGCTATGGGTCGGATACCAGGCGAACTCGGATTCGCAGGCGGCGTCGCCCGATAGCCACCGGATCATCTGGGGCAACGCCGCCGTGCACGCCGACGGGCTCGTCGGAAACAACTGGTCGTATCACGTGCAGCAGTGGCTCAAGAACGACAATCAGGGCGGCGGGCTCGATACGGCATGGGTGAGCTACAACAACCTTTTCAAGCACAACGGCTATCTTCAGATCGGCAAGCTCGAAGTTCCGGCGCCTTCGCCGTACAGCATGTGGTTCGAGATCGCACCGTACGCCACGCCGGAAGTCACCGTCGGGGAACACGGCTATCAGCTCGACGCGAACCGCTGGGGCGCGAAGGTGGGATATCTCCACAATTCCATCAGCCTCGACGCTGCGTACGTCGGCAGCGATGCGGACCTCAACGGCGCATCCGACTTCATCCCGGGCAACGGCAAGGCGCTCGAGTACCGCGCCGCGTTCATGCGCCCGAACAACCCCTTGGAGTTCGGCGTGTACGGAACCGCCGGCACGTTCCCGATCTCGGACGGGTTGACGGACCGCTTCTCGGCCCTTGCCGGCTACGTGCAGCGCGATCCGGTGCACGGCGTGCCGGGCGTGTTCTTCGTGTATCAGAAGACGCACGACAGCTATCCCTTGGCGGGATCTACGTCGCCCGCAAACGGACGCAGCTACACGCTCAACGTCTACGAGCCGATCTACAAGGACAAGGTCGTCATCGGGTTCAGGCGCGAGATGACCGACGACGGGCTTGGCAACGTCAACCACTACGGCAACGTCGATCTGACGGTGCAGCTCGCCAAGTATCTGCGGCTCTACACCGAGGCCGGCTTCTCCGGATCCAATCCGGGCAACGGCGCCGACCGCATCGGAACCCCAGCATGGCGCGTATTCGTCTGGTGGACGATGCCGCTCGCCAAGGCGAAGAAGTAGTCTATCCTTATGATTGCGGTTAGAGAAACCGCGCCGCCATGATCGCCATGTCGTCGACGAGGCGGCCGCCGCTGAAGGCTTGCGCTTCGTCGATGACCAAGGCGATCAGTCGTTTGAGATCCGCCTGGAAATTCGCCGTGACGAGTTCGATGAACCGTTCCATCCCGAACATTTCTCCGGCGGTATTCCGTGCTTCGGTGACACCATCCGTCGTGGCGACGAAAAGCGCGCCCGGAGACAACGTGACGACGTCTTGCGTGAACAGATGGTGCTGGTCGTCGAACACGCCGATCAGCGGAGCCGTCGGGGCGAGGACTTCGACGGTTCCGTCCGGTTGAACGACGATGACCGGCTCGTGTCCGGCGGACGCATACGTCATGACCTTGCGTTTCGGATCGATCAAACCGAAGAAGACCGTCGCGAACGATTCGTTCTGCTCGAAATTGTTGTTTTCCAGATAGAGCCTGTCCAGCGAGCGCAGCGCACGCTCCGGCGCCAAACCGTGACTCGAAAATGCGCGCAGCCCGTATTTGATGAGCGCCGCATGCACCGCTGCGCGAGCGCCTTTTCCCGAAATGTCCGCGATGGAGAACGCGACCGAATTGTTGTCGAAATGATACACGTCGACGATGTCGCCGCCAATGAACTCTTCCGCTAGACGATAAGCAACGGCGTACGTGATGCCGGGAATCCGTGCATCGGTATTGGCGAAGAGATGCTCGATGAGGATCTCCGCTGCGTTCGCTTTGGTCGGCGGCCCGTTCGTTCCGATCTGAACTGACGACTCGCCGAGGCGCTTACCAGCAGTACCGGCGCGGCTCGGCTGCGTCCCGATGCCGCTCGCGATGCTGTTGTTCTCTTGCAAAGTGAACCTTTCAGGGTTTTTCAGGTGCTTCGTCACGCCGCTCGATCGGGTTGCACTTTGACGACGAGGGCCGCCACGTCGTCGTGGAGGTCCTCGTTGGCGAACTCGAACGCGTACCTCGTGAGCGCCTCTGCTTGCTGTTCAACCTCGGACGTGCGGTAGAGCTCCACGACGTCTACGAGCGCCTCCGCGCCGAGAAACTCGTCGCTTGCATTGCGCGCCTCGGAGAAACCGTCGGTGACCGCGGCGAGAATACTGCCGTGCGACAGCCGGACGACGCCGTGATCGAAAGCGGTATCGTCGTCCATGAGGCCGACGATCGGGCCGGTCGCGGGCAGCAGTCTCGCGTCGCCTGAATCGAGAACGAACGCTGCTTCGTGCCCGGCCGAGACGTACTGCATGGTTTGCCGCGCCGCATCGACGATACCGAAGAACACGGTAGCGAAAAACTCGTCGTCCGCCTCGAAGACGCTATTTTCGATGCAGAGCCGGTTGAGCGCGCGAACGCAATCTCGTGCGCTAAATCCGCGCGAGGCGTACGCGCGTAATGCATGCTTCGCAAGGCCGGCGTGCATGGCCGCCTGGATTCCGTGCCCCGTGATGTCGACCATGGCGAACGACGTGACTCCCTGACCGTAGTGAAACACGTCGACCAGGTCGCCGCCATAACGAAATTCCGCGTCCGACGCATTCAAGTATGCCCGCCCGATTTCGAGGCCTGGCAGCCGCTGCAGAGGCGGCCCGTATATGCTCTCCACGATGCGGCGCATCTCGGCCTGGAGCGGGTTGTCGCCGATGCGCAGGCGGTGATTGGCGGACGGCATCCTATTCACCCGGATAATGCCGTGATGAACGCGCGCTTGCAGGCCTGGTAGCACTCGCACGCAGCGCGTTCCAGGAGATTGGCGTCCAGCACGGTTACCGTGCCGCGCGCGTACTCGATCGCGCCGAGACGCGCCAGCGCGTCGGCCGCTTCGGAAACGCCGGCGCGACGGACGCCAAGCATGATCGCCAAGAAGTCGTGCGTCAGCATGAATTGCGCGCTGCCGACACGATCGGCCGTCATGCACAGCCAGCGCGCGCACCGCTGGAGCACAGTATGCTTCGCGTTGCACGCGACGAACTGCTGCGCGCTGAAGAGCGTAGCGCGAACGTTGTGCCGCATCAGACGAGCGAACGGAACGCTCGTCGTCATGCGTTCGTCGAACCGGCTGACGGTCATGCGCCCGACGCGCCCCTTGACCTGGCAGAACGACGTCCGCGAAGAGAGCGACGATTCGAGCGCGGCGTCGGCCTCGACGAAGCTCTCGCGGCCGACCGTGCCGACTTCGACGCTGTCGCCGTTCGCAAGCGTCGCGACGACGGACAGCACCGCATCGATCGGAAAATCGACGTGGTGCATCGTCCCGCCGATCGAATGTGTGAACTGGTGCGCGGCAAGGGTCACGATCTCGAGGTCTTGCTCGAGTCCGGCGAGGTCTCGGGGCGGTAGCGCGTCGAGCAGGCGATTCCCGGAGAAAAACGCCGCCGAACTCATGCCGACCCCGGAAAGAAGCTGAGGTCGGTGTGGAGTGCGACCACAGGCAAGCGGAGTGCCCTCATGGCGGTTCCTTGGGCACCCATATAGGAGCGCCGGTCCGGGGCCTAAGAGTATACCACCTTTTCAGGGCCAACGTACGTTTCCGTACTGAAAGATGCCGAGCGCCGTCTCGCCGGCGCGACGAGTGAGCGTGTTTCGAAGCGTTCGGGCACGGTATAATGTCGCCGGAGGCAACTCCATTGAGCTAAAGACCACACCCCAGGGCCCCGCTCGGCACCGTTCCAGCGGGGTCCGTTATTTTTTGCCCTTCACGTTCAGCGCGACTGCAGCGCGGATGAGCTCCTTGAAGGCAGATTCGTCGATCTTGTCGCCTTCGTGCAGGTCGATTGCGCGCCTCGTGTTTCCCTCGAGGCTGGAGTTGAAGATGCCCTTGGGGTCTTTGATGGAAGCGCCCTTCGCGAACGTGAGCTTGACGACACTCTTGTAGGACTCGCCCGTGCAGATAATCCCGCCGTCAGACCAGACGGGAACGCCCCGCCACTTCCACTCTTCGGTTACCTTCGGGTCGGCCTCTTGGATGAGCTTGCGTACATGGGCGAGCGTCTCGCCGCGCCAGTCGCCGAGTTCTGCGATCCTCTCGGTGATAAGCTGAGAAGGCGATTTGCTTTGATTGCTGTCGGGTTTCTTCATCTTCGCACCATAGAGTATTGACTCAGATGACCGCTAGACCAGCTTCGCCAGATTGCTCGCGAAGGCAGCGACCGTTTTCTGCGCGACCGCTTCGATCAGCCGTCCGCCCACTGTTGCCACGATGCCGCTGATCTGCGCGTCGGTGTGCAGGACGACGTGCGTCTTGCCGTCCGCCGCGGTGGCCGTCGAGACGACGTCCGCCGTCACGCCGCCGCGGCCCCGCGCTTCGTCGCCCTTGACGTGGAACTTCGCCGTGTGCGTCGTGTCGTCGAGAGATTGGACGGTGATCACCGCGCGATAGCTCACCTCGACCGGGCCTACTTTCACGGAGACTTTCGCGCGATAGGTCGTTTCGTCGACGATCTCCGTGATCTCCGCGCGCGGGATGCATGTTGTCACCTTGGGGATGTCTTTGAGCAGCGCCCAGACACGGTCGACCGGCGCGTCGATGTCGAAGCCGTCGTCGATGATCACGGCATCACCGCCGTGCGGTCGTTGTGCACCGGAAGCGTTCCTTCACTCAGGCGGCCGCCGCGGCGTTGTTCGCGCAGCGCGATGATCTCTGCGGCGATCGAGATCGCGGTCTCTTCGGGCGTGCGCGCGCCGATGTCCAAACCGACCGGCGCGCTGATGCGCGCGAGATCGCTTTCCGCGATGCCGAGGCGGCGCAGCTCCTCGACGCGGTTCGCGTGCGTGCGACGGCTGCCCATCGCGCCGATGAAACCGGCGTCCGTGCGCAGCGCGACGCGCAGCAGCGGGATGTCGAACTTCACGTCGTGCGTCAAGATCACGAGCGCCGTCCGTTTGTCGACCGGAGCATTTTCCAAGAAGGCGTCGGGCCACGCGACCACGACCTCGTCGGCGTCCGGTACGCGCGCCTTCGTCGCGAAGATCGGGCGCGCGTCGACGACCGTCACCCGGTAGCCGAGGTACTTGCCGATGCGCGCCATCGCGCGCGAGAAGTCGATCGCGCCGAACACGTACATGTCCGGTTTGGGCGCGTGCGCGTTGATGAAGAGCCGCACCTCGACGCCAACCGGCTCGCCGTCCTCGCCGAACGTCCGAATCACCGTCTCGCCGAGCGCAAGCAGCGCGCGCGCTTCGCGCGCGCCGGCGAAATTCAGTCCGGGCGTACCGAGATCGCCGAACGTCTCGTCCTCGAACACGAGCAGCTTCGCGCCGGCGTGCGCGCCGTCGAGGCGCGTCACCAGCGCGACGGGGCGGTCGGCGCGCAGCGCTTCGGCCAGCTTGTCGAAGATCACACGCTCACCAGTCGAGCCGCTCGACGAACACCTGGATCGTGCCGCCGCACGTCAGGCCGACGGAGATCGCGTCGGCGTCGCTGATGCCGTACGTCACCAGCCGCGGACGGCCGGTCGCGATGGCGTCCTGCGCTTCCTCGTACACCGCGGACTCCACGCAGCCGCCGCTGACCGAGCCCGCCACGTCGCCGCGCTCGTTCACGGTCATTACCGCGCCCGGATCGCGCGGCGCCGACTGCTCGACGCCGACGACGGTCGCGACGGCGACGCGCTGCCCCTCCGCGCGCCAGCGCTCGATGCTATCCAGGACTTCGTTCATGCTACGTTCTTCGACGACGCGCGAAGAGACCCCATCACGCCGTCGTAGGAGGAAGCCGCCTCGCTACCGCGAGCCGAGGTGCACGTGGTCACCGCCGTCGTCCGAAAACACCGTCGGACCCGCCGCCGACTGATTCGTCGAGGTATCGGCGCTGCCCGCGAGCCCGATCTGGTGCAGCCACGAGCTCGCGGCGGCATCTGCGAGAAAGCGCTGAAAGCGCGGATCGTCAGCGTCGATGTAATCGGTCGGGTCGTCGGAGTTCAGCGGCCAGAGGTCGGCGGCCCAGCCGTGCGCGTGCGTGCCGATGTACTGCGGCGGCGTGCCCAGGCCGCTGTCGTCGTGGTGGTCCGAGCGAACCGCGGTGAAGAGGATGATGTGCCCCTTCTGCACCAGCTCGGTGAGCAGCGCGATGAGCTCCGTCTGCGTGAGGTTCACATCGAGCAGGTCGCTGCGCTGTGTGTCGTCCTGAAACTTCGTATTGGGCCCGTTGACGAGCGCACCCCGCGCTTGAATGGACATGGGCGCCACGTTCGCGGGCCGGTCGAGAAATCTTTGGCGCTAACCCGGCCGGGCGGCGGCCTTTCCTTCGATCGCGTCGGCGACGGCGTCGAGCGTCCGCAAGCTGTGGCCGGACAAGAACGCGTCCAGATACGGCACGGCCGCCGCCATGCCGCGCGCGAGCGGCTCGTAGGCGGCGTGGCGCTTGTGCGGGTTGACCCAGACGATCCGGCGCGCGAGCCGCCGGAGGCGCGCCATCTCCGTGCCGACCAGCGCCGGATCGTCGCGCTCCCAGCCGTCGGAGAGGATCACCACCGTGCCGCCGCGCGCGGCGCCCCGCTGCGCGTAGCGGTCGTTGAACGCGCGCAGCGCCGCGCCGATCCGCGTGCCGCCGCCGTAGTCGCGCACTGCCTCCGCGATCGCGGCCATCACGCGCTCGTCGCTCGCGCGTCGCAGCAGCGGCGTGAGGTCGGTGAGCTGCGTCGCGAACGCGAACGCGCGCACCGCCGGCCGCGCGATCGCGGTGACGCGCGCGTATTGCAGCAGCGCGCGCGCGA
The DNA here is from genome assembly GCA_963723635.1 of Vulcanimicrobiota bacterium. Taxonomy (GTDB): domain Bacteria; phylum Vulcanimicrobiota; class Vulcanimicrobiia; order Vulcanimicrobiales; family Vulcanimicrobiaceae; genus Vulcanimicrobium. The sequence goes on from CAVRRP010000038.1 coordinate 165,062, forward strand.
ACGGCGCCATCGACCCGGACACGTCGAGCAAGAACACGAGCGGACGCAGCCGCTGCCGCCGCCGCGTCGCGCGGCGCCGCACGAGCTCGCCCGCGGTGCGCGCTGCGCCGCGCAGCGTCGCGCGAAAGTCGAAGCGGTCGCCGTGCGGGTGCGCGCGGCGGCGGCGCGACGCGCGGTACTCGCTCGCGACGCGCACGCGCGCGATCAGCCGCAGCATCGCGGCGCGCTCGTCCTCGTCGAGATCCTCGAACGCCTTGTCGCTCAGGCGGTGCTCGCTCGACGCGACGATCCACTGCGTGGGCGCGCGCTCGGCGAGCCGTTCGTCCGCGGGGCGTTCCGACGGCGGCGGCGGGATCGACTCGCGTTTGGGAAGATTGCGCGGCGCGCGGCGTGGCGGCGCGTCGACGGTGCGCACGAGCCTCGCCAGCGCGTCGGCGTCGCCCAGCGAGCCGAAGAAGTCCAGAAATGCGGCGTTGAACGCGTCGACGTCGTCGATCGAGGGCAGCATCGCCGTGCGCGCGCGCCAGTACGTCGCCTGCGTCGAATCCGGCGGCAGCACGCGCAGCACCTCGGCGAACGTCCGCGCGCGCCGGGTCCCCGCCGCAACGCCGCGCGCGCGCAGCGCCCGGTCGAACCCCGCCGCAACCGCCGCTTCGTCGAGTGTCACCCTGACGTGGTGTCAGTTGCGGCTGAGCTTGTCGAAGGGCGCCGTGCCGCCGCGACGATCGCCGCCGCCGACGCGCGCGCGAGCTCGACGTCCTCGGGATACTTCAGCACGGCGCCCAGCGACGGTTCGAACACCTCTGCATTCAGCCGCTCCGCGCCGAGCAGCTGGAGCGTCTGCGCCCAGTCGAGCGACTCCGCGATCCCCGGTGCTTTGCGCAGCTCGCGCTCGCGCAGCGCCGCCGATGCGCGAGCGACGTCGCCGGCCAGTGCCGGCGCGACGTTGGGCAGATGCAGCCGCAGGATCTCGATCTCGCGTTCGACCGACGGGTGCCCGATCCAGTGGTAGAAACAACGGCGCTTGAGCGCGTCGTGCAAGTCGCGCGTCCGGTTCGACGTCAGCACGACGATCGGCCGGTGCACCGCGGCGATCGTGCCGCGCTCGGGAATCGAGATCGCGAAGTCGGCGAGAAACTCGAGCAAGAATGCTTCGAACTCGTCGTCCGCGCGATCGATCTCGTCGATGAGCAGCACGATGCCGCGCTCGCGCGGCGCGCCGAGCGCCGCGAGCAGCGGCCGGCGGATCAAAAAATCGTCGCCGTACAGGTCCGGCGTGCGCTCGTGCGTCGCTTCGGCCGCGCGAATGGCCAGCAGTTGCTTGCCGTAGTTCCAGTCGTACGCCGCCGCGGCGAGGTCGAGCCCTTCGTAACACTGCAAGCGCAGCAGCGTCGCGCCGAACACGCCGGCCAGTGCACGCGCCGCGTCGGTCTTGCCCACGCCGGCGTCGCCTTCGAGCAGGACGGCGCGCTCGAGGCTGACGGCGCACGCCAGCGCCGTCGCCAGGCCGGCGTCAGCGACGTACCCCGCGCCCATCAGGCGCCGGCGAAGATCGTCCACGTCGACGGGCTGCGGCATGACCGTGGCGGTTCTGGAACCGGCAAGGAGATTCCGGCGTCGCATCGGTACCTTCTTCGCCCCCGCTTTCATCCGGAGACGCGCTTCATGCAGATCGATCTCACCGTCAACGGGAAACGAACGTCCCTCGACGTCGAGCCGCGGTTGCTCCTGGTTCACGCGCTGCGCGACTACCTCAATTTGACGGGCACGCACGTCGGCTGCGACACGTCGAGCTGCGGCGCGTGCACGGTGCTGCTCGACGGTGTGTCCGTCAAGAGCTGCACCGTCTTCGCCGTGCAGGCGAGCGGCCACGAGGTCACCACGATCGAAGGGATCGGCACCGCCGAGTCGCTGCACCCGATGCAGGAAGCGTTCTGGACCGCGCACGGCTTGCAGTGCGGCTACTGCACGACCGGCATGATCGTCAGCGCGGTCGACCTGCTGCAGCGCAACCCCGATCCGTCCGACGACGAGATCCGCGCCGGGCTCGAAGGCAACCTGTGCCGCTGCACGGGCTACGAGAACATCGTCAAATCGGTGCGCGCGGCCGGCAAGGCGATGCGCGACAACACCGAGCGGCACAGCGTCAACGATCTCATGCCGATGCATCCGCCGGCGGAGGAGCCGCCGCCGTCGGGCGAGGGCATCATCCCGCCGTTCCTCCAGGAGGCGCACACGTAATGGCGTTCACCACGATGGTCGGCGCGCGCATTCGGCGCCGCGAGGATCCCCGCCTCATCACCGGCCGCGCGACGTACGTCGACGACGTGCGCCAGGTCAACACGTGCTACGCCGCGTTCGTGCGCAGCCCGTACGGCCACGCGAAGATCACCAGCATCGACGTCGCGGAAGCGAAAGCTGATCCGCACGTCGCCGGTGTGTGGACCGGCGACGACATCCACCACGCGCACAACTTCAAGTCGTCGCTCCCCGTCGCGCACAAGATGGGCGCGCTTGGGCTCAAGACGCCGCCGCACTACATCCTCGCGCTCGACGAGGTCCGCTACGTGGGCGAAGCGGTCGCCGTCGTGATCGCCGATTCGCCGTACACCGCGCGCGACGCGGCCGAGAAGATCGTCGTCGAGTACGAGCAGCTCGGCGTCGTGGTCGATCCGCTCAAAGCTGAGGCCGGCGCGCCGTTCGTGCACGAGGATCTGGGCACCAACGTGGCGTTCACGATGCCGTTCAAGGCGGGCGATCCCGACGCGGCGTTCGCCGCCGCCGACGTCACCGTCAAACAGCGCATCGTGAACCAGCGCGTCGCGCCGGTGCCCATCGAGCCGCGCTCGATGGTGGCGAACTGGGACACGGGCGGACAGCAGCTCACGCTGTACTCGGCGACGCAGATCCCGCATCTGCTGCGCACGCAGCTCGCGGTGGTGCTGCAGCTCCCGGAGAACAAGATCCGCGTCATCGCGCCCGAAGTCGGCGGCGGTTTCGGCGCGAAGCTCAACGTGTACGCCGAAGAGGCGCTGATCAGCTGGATCGCGATGCAGCTCGGGCGCCCCGTGAAGTACATCGAGACGCGCTCGGAGTGCTTCCAGGCGATGATCCACGGCCGCGACCAGGTCGACGACATCGAGGTCGCCGCGACCAAGGACGGCACGATCACCGCGCTGCGGCTGAAGATCACGGCGAACTTGGGCGCGTACCACCAGCTGCTCACGCCGGTCATTCCGACGCTTACGCTGCTGATGGCGCACGGCTGCTACCGCTTCGAGAACATCGAAGCCGAAGTGGTCGGCGTGTTCACCAACACGATGTCGACCGACGCGTACCGCGGCGCGGGCCGCCCGGAGGCGACGTTCTTCATCGAGCGCGCGATCGACATGGTCGCGCTCAAGCTCGGCCTCGATCCGGTCGCGGTGCGCCGCAAGAACTTCATCGCGAACGCGTCGTTCCCGCACACGACGGCGACCGGGCTCACGTACGACTCCGGCGACTACGAGACCACGATGGACAAGGCGCTCAAGCTCGTGGATTACGACGGCTTGCGCAAACAGCAGGCGGAGCTGCGCAAACAAGGACGCTTCCTGGGCATCGGCGTCTCGACGTACGTCGAGGTGTGCGGCATGGGCCCGTCGGCCGCGATGCCCGCGGCGGGCTGGGACTCCGCGACGATCCGCGTCGAGCCGACCGGCAGCATCACGGTGCTCACCGGCGTGTCGCCGCACGGTCAAGGCGAAGAGACGACCTTCGCGCAGATCGTCGCCGACGAGCTCGGCGTGCCGATCGACAATATCACGGTCGTGCACGGCGACACCGATCGCGTGCAGTACGGCGTCGGCACGTTCGGCTCGCGCGGCACCGCGGTCGGCGGAGCTGCACTCAAGCTCGCGATCGAGACGATCCAAGCGAAGGCGGTGAAGATCGCCGCGCACCAGTGGGAAGCCAACCCCGACGACGTCGAGTACAAAGACGGCAAGATCGGCGTCAAAGGCGATCCGTCCAAATCGATGACGACGCCGGAAGCGGGCTTCCTCGCGTTCATGGGCGACAACTTGCCGCCCGGACTCGAACCGGGTCTCGACGCGACGCGCCGCTTCGAACCGCCCAACTTCGTGTTCCCGTTCGGCACGCACGTGTGCGTCGTCGAAGTCGACGCGCAGAGCGGCGAGGTGAAGGTCGTGAAGTACCTCGCGGTCGACGACTGCGGCCGTCTGCTGAACCCGATGATCGTCGAAGGCCAAGTGCACGGCGGGATCGCGCAAGGCCTCGCGCAGGCGCTGTTCGAGGAAGTGATCTACGACGACAACGGCCAGCTCCTGACGGGAACGCTGATGGACTACGCGATCCCGCACGCGGAGCAAGTGCCGCACTACGAGCTCGACCACACCGTGACGGGTACGACCGTGAACCCGCTGGGGATCAAGGGCGTCGGCGAAGCGGGCACGATCGGCTCGACTCCGGCAGTCGCGAACGCGGTCATCGACGCGCTCGCGCCGTTCGGCGTGGTGCACATCGACATGCCGCTGCGGCCCGAGAAGCTCTGGCTCGCGATGCAGCCGAAGAACGGGAGCACGAAATGATTCCGGCGACGTTCGAGTACCACCGCGCGACCAGCGTCGACGACGCGATCCGCCTGCTCGGCGAACACGGCGACGATGCGAAGCTGCTCGCCGGCGGCCACAGCCTGATCCCGATGATGAAGCTCCGCCTCGCCGCGCCGGCCGTGCTGATCGACATCGGCGGCATCCCGCAGCTCGACACGATCGACGCGAGCGGCAGCCGCATCACCATCGGCGCGCTCACCAAGCACGCGGCGCTCGCCGCGAGCGACGCGCTGAAAAAGAATGCCCCGGCGCTGTGGGACGCGGCCAACGACCTGGGCGACCCGCAGGTGCGCAACCGCGGCACGATCGGCGGCGCGTCGGCGCACGGCGATCCGTCAGCGGACTATCCGGCCGTCCTGCAAGCGCTGGATGCGACGTTCACGCTGACCGGCAAAGGCGGCACGCGCGATCTGAAAGCGTCCGACTTCTTCCAAGGCATGTTCGAGACGGCGCTCGGCGCGAACGAAGTACTGACGAAGATCGCCTTCGACGCGGCACCGAACTCGGCGTACGTGAAGTTCCACCACCCGGCGTCGCACTACGCGGTGGTCGGCGTCGCAGCGGTGCTGACGATGAGCGGCGGCGCGATCGAATCCGCCCGCATCGCGGTGACCGGCATCGCCGACTCGGCATTCCGAGCGAGCGGCGTGGAAAGCGCGCTCAAAGGCGTGAAGCCCGCCGACGCGGACGCGCTGAAAGCAGCGTGCGCGGGCGTGGCGCGCAGCGTGACGGCCCGCGCGGACACGTTCGCCTCGGCGTCGTACCGCACCGCGATGGCGGACGTCTTCGCGGCACGCGCAGTGGCGAAGGCCGCGTCAGCTCGTTGATCGGGATCGACTAGGAAGTCGGATCGGATTCTTCAGGTAAAACGGAAAGCGGTAACTCTTCTGTTACCGCTTTCCGCACGTGAGGAATGAACGTCTGCGCGTCTTCATACACGCGTTCGACGTCGATGTGATCGTAGTCATGACGATACCGGTTGCCGAGATTTCGAAAATTTAGCCAATTCACTTCGGGATGACGGCCCTCGATCTCGTCTGCGAGCTCCGGCCATTCTTTTCGAAATCTCGCGCTTGCTTCTGACGCATTTTGCAAGCGTCGAAGTACCGCGTCGACTTTTTGTTCGTCACTTTCGAATTCTTCGAAGGACGCCTCACCTATATAGCGCCGCGCACGATCGATATTGTCCAAGATGTCTGCAAGTGACTGATATGGGCTGTGCTTCGCCACCTCAGAATGCCCAGATCAGGTCGCGATAGATCTCCCGATGCTTGGTTGGCTTGAACCCCCCCAGCGAGAATACCTCGGTACGGCGTCCGAAAACATCGCTCAACTCGCGCTCGAGGTCGAGCAGTCCGCTCGTCCCGAAGCCGATGCCCGATTGGACTTCGACGGCGACATCGATGTCGCTATCCGCGGCGTCTTGGCGCCGGGCCACCGATCCAAATATGGCGGCGTGGAGAACCCCGCGCCGCTTCAGCTCGGATTCGCGATTCCGAAGGGTGAGCAGGCACGTTTCCAGCAGTGATGGGTCGAACTCGGGCATGTCCGCCCCATTATACCCGGCCGGGTACGCGCCGTCGAGCGCCATAAAGTGCGTGGTGGGACGGCCGAACCGGCACGCGATCAACGCCGCGGGATGGCACCGCTACATCGTCGCGGCGTACGGCGCGTAGCGTCGGATCGCAACGACCGGTAGACGCGCATAGAGTTGCCAAGTGCGCAGCCGCGCTAGCCGCGCCGAGCGGTCGTCACCACCAGATCGAACGACGATGCCGGGCGTACGTGCGAGAAATAGTACGCCTCGGCATCATCCCAACGCGCGTGCCAAGCGGCCAACCAGCTTTTCTCCTCGCGCGCGGCAAGGCGTGCGTGGCGCACGGCGACAGGCACGTCGACCAGGACTGACAGGTCGATGAGGTCGGCGAGTTCCGGTCGAGTCGAGTATGCGCCGTCCAGCACGATGACGTCGCTCGGTTCGCGCTCGACGAAATCCGTGCTCATCGCGTACGTGCCGTCGGGGCGAACGCCGGCGTCGAAATCGAACGCGTGCCACCGGGCTGGTTTTCCGGCGCACAACGGTTCGAGCGCGTCCGCGCGCACGCGCCGCCAATCGATCGCGTCGCGAGCTTTCTCTGCTGGCGTGCGAGCATCCCATTCCGTGTTGGTGATCGCCGCCGCGAAGAAGTCGTCGCTCTGAACCAACGCCGCGCCGAGCTCGTTCGCGATCATCGCGGCCAAGGTGGACTTGCCGGAAGCGCTGCCGCCGTCGAGCGCGACGACGACGGGCATATCCCGACCGTCCGTCAGGCGGCGAATCGCAGCCACGATCGTATCGCGGGCTGCGAGCAATTCGGAAGGCGGTTCGTTCATCACCTTGGCTTGAGACGCATTCTGCAGGCCGAGTACGCACCGTCGAGCGCGCACGGCGCGTGTCCATCCGGTCTATCGAGGCCGCGGCGGTGGGACGGCTGAAACCGGCGCGGTAGTCGTCGGTACGGCGACCGGCGCAGGTGCAAATTTCTACTATTTATCAAGCGTCCCTGGTTTCTCATCCGCAAGACGGCGTTGGTACAGCGACCACTGTGAATGCACACGCTTTCTAGCCGTGGGTAGCAGGACGGTCGCATAATGGCGAGCGACTCACCTAGCGATGACCGCCGATCAGGTGCTCGCGCTCGCGCCGGACCCGGCCTCGGCGAAAGCCGGGCAAGGGCTGGCGTCGCCGCGCAAGTGGGTTTCGTCGGCGACCGACGGCACGTTGCTGTGGGGCGAGTGCCAGGGCAGCGGTTCGACGCCGTATCAGACGCGCGTGGAGGTCGCGACGGTCGCGTACAAGTGCTCGTGTCCGAGCCGAAAATTTCCGTGCAAGCACGTACTCGGGCTCATGCTGCTGCATGCGAGCGGGGGGATCGCGCGCGGCGAGCCGCCGGACTGGATGCGCGCATGGGTCGCCGAGCGTACTGCGAAGGCGGAGAAGAAGACTGAAGCTGCGGCGAAGCCGCGCGAGCCGAGCGGCGATCCGGTTGCGAACGCCGCCGCAGCGGCGAAGCGCGCGAAGGCCCGGGAAGACCGTGTCGCAGCCGGCGTCGCGGACTGCGAGCTGTGGCTGCGCGACGTCGTCCGGCTCGGGCTCGCGCACGCGCAGACGCAGCCTTCGCGCTACTGGTACGACCGCGCGGCGCGGCTGGTCGACGCGCAGTGTCCCGGCGTCGCGCGCCGCGTGCGGGCGCTCGCGTGGATCGTCGCTTCGGGCGCAGGCTGGGAAGGGCGGCTGCTCGCGGCGCTGGGGGAGATCGCGCTGCTGTGCGCGGCCTATGCGCGTTTGAATGAACTGTCGGAGGGGTTGCGCGCCGACGTGCGGCGGCACGTCGGCTGGAATCAAACGCAGGAAGAGATCATCGCGCGCGCGTTCGACGTCGTCGACGACACCTGGGCGGTGACCGGCGTGCGCGTCGAAGAGGACGAGCGGCTGACGGTGCGCCGCACGTGGCTGCGCGGCGAGCGCAGCGAGCGCGATGCGCTGATCGTACAGTTCGCGCCGGCCGGCGCACCCATCGCCGACCCGCTCGTCCCCGGCGTCGACGTCGATGCGAAGCTCGTGTACCTGGAATCCGCTTCGCCGTTGCGAGCGCTCGTCACGGACCGCGGCGGGATCGACGCTGCGGCGAAGCCACCGCGCGCGTCGGGGTTCGACGACGCGCTGGGCGCATATGCGCGCGCGCTGGCCGGGGATCCGTGGCTCGAGCGCTTTCCGTTCGTGCTGCGCGACGTGACGCCGCTGCGCCCGGGCGACGCATGGTTCGTGCGCGACGCGGACGGCCGCGCGCTGCCCCTCGCGCGCAATCTGCGCGAGCCGTTCGCGCTGCACGCGCTCGCCGGCGGACATCCCGTCACGCTCGCCGGCGAATGGGACGGCCGCGCATTGCTGCCTCTGAGCGCGTGGTCGGACGCGCGCTTCACGGCGCTCGCATGACGGCCCCGGTGAACCCCGGCTCGCCGTCGTGGGGCATGCTGGTTCGGGCGGCGGTCGTGGGCACGCAGCGCGAAGCCGCGCCGGCGATCCGGCTCGGTGACGGCGAGCTCGACGCGCTCATCGACGCGCGCGGTGCCGCGGCGATGCCGGAAGACGCCGTGCTTCGCGCGGCCGCGGTGGCCGGGCTCGCGCGCCGCGCGGGGACGCGCGCGCTCGACATGGCCGGTGTCGCGCTCGACGCCGCGCCGCCGGAAACGCTGCGGCGCGCTTCCCCGGCAGCGGCGAACGATCTGATCGTGCTGCTCGGCGGTGGGCGTGAATCAGCGCTGTTGCCGGAGTGGCTCGCCCTCGCCGCGGATGCGCACGTTCGCGTTCCGGAGGAGCTGTTGCCGCGGCTGCTTACGTTCGGCACGCACCGGCGCGAACTGCATGCCGGGATCGCGGCCGTCATCGGCGCGCGTGGCGCGTGGCTTGCTGCGCAAGAGCCCGAATGGTCGTTCGCGCTCGGCGCGGACGATCCCGAACGCGCGTGGCACGAGGGCGACCGCACCGCGCGCATTCGCGCGCTGACCGAGCTGCGTGCGCGCGACGCGGCGCATGCGCGCGAGCTGCTCGCCGCCGGCTGGGAGCGCGAGCCGCCCGCGGAGCGCGCCGCGTTCGTCGACGCGCTGCGCACCGCGCTGGCGCCGGATGACGAGCCGTTTCTGGAAGCCGCGCTCGACGACCGCCGCAAGGACGTGCGCACCGCCGCCGCAGCGCTGCTGGCGCGACTGCCGCAATCGCGGTTGGCGCAGCGCGCGATCGCGCGCGCGCAGGCATGGATCACGGTGAAGCGCCGCGTGCTCGGCGGCCCGTCGCTCCGCGTCGAGCTGCCGGAGGAGTGCACCCCGGCGATGCAGCGCGACGGCATCGAGCCGCGCCCGCCGGCGCGGACCGGCGAACGCGCATGGTGGCTGCAGCAGTCGATCGCGCAGGTGCCGCCGTCGCATTGGACCTCGGCGCACGGCGTCGGCGCGGCGGCGATGATCGGGCTCGCGCGGAAGACCGACGTGGAACAACCGCTGCTCCTCGGGTTCGCGACCGCTACGGCGCAGTACGGCGACGACGCCTGGCGCATCGCATGGATCGAGGCATCCGACGAGCTGCCGCAGCTGATGCCGCTCACGCTCGCAGCGAATGCCGGCGCGCCGCCGACACCGCAACGCACCGCAGCGATCGTGCGCGCGCTCGATGCGAACGAGCCGAAGGCGGGCGAGCTCGCCACGGTCGTGCGGGGCCCGTGGGACGTCACGTTGTCGCACGAGTTCGTCCGGTTCATGCAAGACCAGCTTGCCGTCGGCGCCAGCATGGAGGCGTGGGCGCTGCGCCGCGAGCTGCTGTCGATCGCCGCAGCGCGCGTCGCGCCGGAAACGCCCGGGATACTGGAAGGATGGCCGGAAAACACGGCGCAAGACGCCGTGCGCGGCATCATCGCAACGTTTTGCGACACCGTGCGCTTGCGCGCGGCGATGCGCGATCACCTGAAGGCGGCCCGATGACCGACACCACCACCCACACCGTGCTGCGCGCGCCCGCCGAAATCCAGTACGCGGACGAGCTCGCCGCGCTCGCGCGCGCCGACGCGCACCCGCGGCCCGCGCAGTGGAAGCTGTCGCCGTGGGCGGTCGCCACGTACGTGCTCGGCGGCGCGCTGGACGACGGCACGGCGATCGTGCCGAAATATTTCGGCGACCGCCGGCTCGTCGAGATCGCGATCGCGACGCTCGCCACCGATCGCGCGCTGCTGCTCCTGGGCCTCCCCGGCACCGCGAAGAGCTGGCTGTCGGAGCACCTCGCCGCCGCCATCTCCGGCGACTCGCGGCTCGTCGTGCAAGGTACCGCCGGAACGAACGAAGAGACGCTGCGCTACGGCTGGAACTACGCGCGTTTGCTCGCGGAAGGCCCGTCGCAGAACGCGATCGTGCCGAGCCCGATCTTCCGCGGCATGCGCGAAGGACGCATCGTGCGCGTCGAGGAGCTCACGCGCATCCCCGCCGACGTGCAGGACGCGCTCGTCTCGATCCTGTCCGAGAAGACGCTGCCGATCCCCGAGCTCGACACGGAGGTTGACGCCGTACAGGGCTTCAACGTGATCGCGACCGCGAACGATCGCGACCGCGGCGTCAACGAGCTGTCGAGCGCGCTCAAGCGGCGCTTCAACGTCGTGGTGCTGCCGCTGCCCGACACGCTGGAAGAAGAAGTCGAGATCGTGCAATCCGGCGTCGCGAGCTTGGGCGCGTCGCTGGCGCTGCCCGCGCAGCCGCCCGCGGTCGAGGAGATTCGCCGGCTGCTCGTCGTGTTTCGCGAGTTGCGCTCGGGCGTTACCGCGGACGGCAAGACGAAATTGAAATCGCCGACGGGCACGCTGTCGACGGGCGAGGCGATCTCGGTGATGAACCAAGGACTTGCGCTCGCCGGCCACTTCGGCGACGGTACGCTGCGCGCGGCGGACGTCGCGGCCGGGCTGGTCGGCGCGGTGGTAAAAGATCCCGTCCAAGACCGCGTCGCGTGGCTCGAGTATCTCGAGACCGTCGTCAAGGAACGCGACGGCTGGAAAGACCTGTACCGCGCGTGTCGCGAGGCGACGGGCTGAGCGTCCACCTCTTCGGCGTTCGCCACCACGGGCCGGGCTCGGCGCGCAGTCTCGTCGGCGCGCTCGACGCGCTCGCGCCCGACGCCGTGCTCGTCGAAGGCCCGCCGGACGCCGATGCGATCGTATCGCTCGCCGCGCACGCGGAGATGCGCCCGCCCGTCGCGATCCTGGTGTACGCGCCCGACGCGCCGCAGCGCGCGACGTTCTATCCGTTCGCGTCGTTCTCGCCGGAATGGCAGGCGCTGCGCTGGGCTCTTGCGCGCGGCGTTCCCGTGCGCTTCATGGACTTGCCGCAAGCGAACCAGCTCGTGCCGCGCGAAACACCTTCCGGCGAAGAACCGCCCGATGGCCAGCCGTCGGCGGACGAACCGGCCGGCGAATCATCGCCAGGCGAAAATCAAACCGATCGCCTCCGCGAGGATCCGCTCGATGCGATCGCAGTCGCAGCCGGATTTTCCGACGGCGAGCGCTGGTGGGATCAGATGGTCGAGCGGCGCCGCGACGACGCCGACGTGTTCGCCGCGGTCGCCGAGCTCATGACCGGCGTGCGCGCGCAGCTCGGCGAGCGCGACGATCCGCACGAGCGCGCGCGCGAAGCGTCGATGCGCCAAATCATTCGCGCGACGTCGCGACAATACGCGAACGTCGCCGTCGTGTGCGGTGCGTGGCACGTTCCGGCGCTCGCGTCGCTGCCGCCGGCACGCGCCGACGTGGAGCTGCTCAAAGGCTTGCCGAAAGCGAAAGTCGCCGCGACATGGATCCCGTGGACGTTCGGGCGGCTGACGGCCGCGAGCGGGTACGGCGCGGGCATCGACTCGCCGGGCTGGTACGAGCACTTGTGGGAGACGCCCGAGCGTGTCATTGCAGCGTGGATGACGAAGGCGTCGCGCTGCTTCCGCGACGCCGACGTCGACGTGTCGCCCGCGCACGCGATCGAGGCGACGCGGCTCGCCGACGCGCTGGCGGCGCTGCGCGCCGCGCCGCTGCCCGGCTTGCGCGAGTCGCTGGACGCGATTCGCACCGTATACTGCTTCGGCGACGCGCGGCCGATGACGCTGCTCGCGGAGCGGCTCGTCGTCGGCGAACGGCTCGGCGACGTGCCCGACGACGTCCCGCAGGTTCCGCTCGTCGCCGATGTCGCGCGCGAGCAGAAACGCCTGCGGCTACCGCCGGACCCGTCGGCGCGCGAGCTCGACCTCGACCTGCGCAAGCCCGGCGATCTCGACCGCAGCCGCCTGCTGCACCGGCTGAACCTGCTCGGGGTCGCATGGGGTGCGCTCCGCGACGCACAGCGCGGCAAGCTGGGGACGTTCCACGAGGTCTGGGCGCTGCGGTGGCATCCCGAATTTGCCGTGACGCTAATCGAAGCGAGCGCGTACGGCAACGCGCTGAGCGATGCGGCCGAGGCGTTCGTGCGCGAGCGCGCGGCGCGCGCGCAGGAGCTCGCGGAGCTGACCGCGCTGCTCGACGCAACGTTCGCAGCGGCGCTCGGCGGCGCGGCGTCGTTCGTGCTCGCGCGCGTGCGCGACCTCGCCGCGCGCACGCACGACGCCGGGCTGATGCTCGACGCGCTGCCGTCGCTGGTCCGCACGCGCCGCTACGGCGACGTGCGCGGCACCGACGTCGAGCTCGTCGGCGAGACGATCGACGAGCTCCTCAAACGCGCGTGCGTCGGTTTGCCGGTCGCGGTCCTCGCGCTCGACGACGCCGCCGCCGAAGCGATGGACAAGCGGATCGCCGCAGTCGACGGCGCGCTGCGCGTGCTCGACGACGAGGCGCAGCGTGCCGCTTGGCACGACGCGCTCGCGCGCGTCGCGGCGAACGACCGCGTGCACGGCCTGGTTGCGGGCCGCGCGATGCGGCTGCTGTTCGACGCGGGCGCGCTCACGGCGGACGGCGTGCGCACGCGGCTGTCGCGCGCGCTGTCGCTCGGCACGCCGCCGGCTGCGGCCGCCGCGTGGATCGACGGCCTGCTGCGCGGCAGCGGGCTGCTGATCGTGCACCATCCGGAGTTGCTCGACGTCGTCGACGACTGGCTCGTCACGCTCCACCCGGAGGCGTTCGTCGCGGTGCTGCCGCTCGCGCGCCGCGCGTTCGCCGCGTTCGCGCCGCCGGAGCGCCGCGCGATCGGCGAGCGCATCGCCGCGGGCCGCGGCGCGCACGCGCACGCCGTGCTCGCCGCCGCCGCCGACGGTGACATCGATCTGGACCGCGCGCGCCTGATGGTGCCGGTGCTGCGCGCGATTCTCGGCGGCGCGGAGATCGCAGGATGAGCGCGGCGGACGAACGCGCGCGCCGCTGGCGGCTCGTTCTCGGCGGCGGCGAAGCCGACGGCGTGAGGCTTGCGCTCGCGGGCGACGACGCGCGGATGGACGCGGTGCTCGAAGCGCTGTACGACGCCGAGCGCGGCGCCGGCCTGGGCTCGTCGTCGCCGAACGCGGTGCGCTGGCTGGGCGACATTCGCACGTACTTTCCGAGCTCGGTCGTGCAAGTCGTGCAAACGGACGCATTCGAACGCCTCGGGTTGCACCAGATGCTGCTCGAACCGGAGCTGCTGTCCGCCGTGACGCCCGACGTGCGGCTCGTCGCGACGCTGCTCTCGCTCAAAAACGTGATTCCGGCCAAGACGCGCGACACGGCGCGGCGGGTCGTGCGCGGCGTTGTCGAGGACATCGAGAAGCGCCTGCGCAACCCGCTGCGCTCCGCGGTGACGGGCAGCCTGAACCGCGCCGCGCGCAACCGCCGCCCGCGGCACAACGAGATCGACTGGCCGCGCACGATCCGCGCGAACCTCAAGCACTATCAGCCCAAATATCGCACGGTCATCCCCGAGCGCCGCATCGGCTTCGGCCGGCGCGGCGCGACGATGCGCGACGTGATTTTGTGCGTCGACCAGAGCGGCTCGATGGCGACGTCGGTCGTCTATTCCGGCATCCTCGGCGCCGCGCTCGCGTCGGTGAAGGCGATCCGCACGTCGATGGTCGTGTTCGATACCGCCGTCGCGGATCTCACCGCGCAGCTCGACGATCCGGTCGAGCTGCTCTTCGGCACGCAGCTCGGCGGCGGCACGGACATCAACCGCGCGCTCGCGTACTGCCAAGGGCTCGTGCGAACGCCCAACGACACGGTGCTCGTGCTGATCAGCGACCTGTTCGAAGGCGGCAACCGCAGCGAGATGCTGGCGCGCGCCGCGGCGCTCGTGCGCTCCGGGGTGCGTATGGTGGCGCTGCTCGCGCTCGACGACCGCGGCGCGCCCAGCTACGACCCGCGCAATGCGGCGGAGCTCGCCGCGCTCGGCGTCCCGGCGTTCGCGTGCACGCCCGACCTGTTCCCGGAGCTGATGGCCGCGACGATCGAGCGCCGGGACGTCGCCGTGTGGGCGGCGAGCCGCGAGATCGTCGTCGCGACTTGACGCCGGGCGGTCGCTGTGACTACGCTCCAGCGAAGATGACGACGTTCCTTCGCTACGCCACGGCCGCTGCGGCGCTCGTCGCGCTTCTCGGTGTGAGCCGGGCGCTTGCGGCGCCGGAAACGGTTCTCCAGTCGCGGCTGCACCTCAAGCCGTGCGTCGTCGGACAGAAGAAGACGCCGGCGCGGTGCGGCACGTTCGACGTGTTCGAGGACCGCGCGGCGCAACGCGGGCGCACGATCCCGCTCAAGGTCGTGATCATTCCGGCGAAAACGGCGTCGGGCGGGGCGATGTTCTGGAATCCCGGCGGTCCGGGTGCCAGTGCGGTCGAGCAAGCGCCGCAGATCATGGACGGCCTCTTCGCCAAGCCGTTTCGGGATCTGAACGACACGTACGATCTCGTGTTCGTCGACGTGCGCGGTACCGGCGGCTCCCTGCCCCTCACCTGCGATCTGTATCCGCCGGCGCAGCCCGCCTCGTGGTTCGCGCAGTTGTGGCCGGACGCCGCGTTGCGCGCGTGCCGAACCACCCTCGCGGGCAAAGCGAACCTCGACCTCTACACCACCGACATCACCGCCGACGATCTCGAAGACGTCCGCGCCGCGCTGCACGCGGACCGCGTCGTGCTCTTCGGCGGCTCGTACGGCACGATGCTCTACCTGGACTACATGCGGCGCCATCCCGCGCACGTCGAGAGCGCCGTGCTCGAAGGGGTGGCGCCGCCGGGCATCTACGTCATCCCGCGCGACATGGCGCAAGGCGCGCAGGTCGCCCGCAATCAGATCGTCGCGGCGTGCGCTGCCGACCGGGAGTGTCACGCGCACTTCCCCGCGTTCGCGGCGCATCTCGCCGCGCTCGAGAAACGTCTCGACCGCGGCCCGATCCGCATGCGCATCCGCAACGGAGCGACGAAGCAGTTTCAGACGGTTTCGCTTTCGAAGGAAGTGTTCGCCGACCGGTTGCGGCAGGTTTCGTACACCTCCGAAGGAGCATCCGTCGTGCCGTTCATCGTCGAGCGGGCGTATCGCGGCGACTACGTGCCGCTGGGCGGGCTCATCCAGTTCGTTACGCAGAACTTCAGCTCGATCGCGACCGGGCTCAATCTCTCGATGACGTGCGCGGAGGACATCCCGTTCATCACCGAAGCTGATGTCGCGCGCAGCGGCGCCGGTACGTTCATGGGCGCCAGCCGGGTGCGCGCACAACAGCATGCCTGTGCGATCTGGAACGTGCGCCCGGTCGCGCGCGCCTTCGCGACCCCGGTGCGGAGCGACAAACCGATCCTGATGCTTTCGGGCACGGACGATCCGGCTTCACCGCCGCAGTTCGGGCGTGCAGCGCTGCGGTATCTGCCGAACGCGCGGCAGATTCTGATCCCGCACGCCTCGCACGAGATCGAGCTGCCGTGCGCAGACGCGCTCATCGTCGCGTTCGTGCGCGCGCGCTCGGCGAAGAACCTGGACACGGCATCCTGCGCCGCGAGCTATCACCGGCCGCCGTTCGCGACGACGAAGCTGCCGCTCGGATTCTGAACCCCGCCGCGCCGGAAGCGGGTTGTGCGAAGCGCCATGCCGGTTCGGACGACACCTCTGGAACGCGCGATCGAGGCGCTGCGACATCTGCCGGTCGGCGATCTCGCGGCGCGCGATCACGTGCGCACGGTGCGGTCCAGCCTGGCGGTCGCTTCGGAGAGCGAGGTGCTGCGGTTCCTGCGCCTGCTCGACGCGCTCGGCGTCAACCCGGCGCGCGTCGACGGCGACCTCGACGCCGCGCGCACCGCCGCCGATCCCGCGCAACGGCGCGTCGCGCTGGCGCGGCTGCGCCGGCATCTCGAGCCCGCCCGCGACTGCGTGCTGCGCCACGTCGCAGCGCCGCCCGGCGATCTGCGGCTGGTGGTCGACTTGCGCGCGCAACTGCTGACGTTCTTGGAAAAACGGCCCGATGCGGCGGACCTCGCGCCGCTCGACGACGATCTGCGCGCGTTCCTCGCCTCGCGCGTCGACTTGGGTCTGCTGGAACTGCGCCGGCTCACGTGGTCGGATTCCGCCGCGCTGCTGGAAAAGCTGGCGCGCTCGGAGGCGGTGCACGCCGTGCGCGGCTGGTCCGACTTGAAGGACCGGCTCGACGAAGACCGCCGCGTCTACGCGTTCTTCCACCCGGCACTGCCCGGCATGCCGGTGGTATTCACGGAAGTCGCGCTCACCGACGACATGCCTGCGTCGATCCGCGCGATTCTCAACCCGACCGCGCCGCGCGTCGACCCCGCGCACGCGCGCTGCGCGACGTTCTATTCCATCTCCAACACGGAGCGCGGCCTGACGGGAATTCCGTTCGGCAACGCGCTGATCAAGCACGCGGTCGAACAGCTGCGCGCGGAATTGCCGCGCCTGCGCACGTTCGCGACGCTCTCGCCGCTGCCGGGCTTCGCCGCGTGGGTGCGCACGCTGGGCGACCGCGTCGATGCGGACGTCCGCACCGCGCTCGCGTCGCCGGGCTGGCATCGCAACGCCGCCCCGCTGGCGGCGCTGCGCGAACCGCTGCTACGGCTCGCCGCCCGCTATCTGCTCGAAGCGAAACGCGGCGACGGCGCGCCGCGCGACGCGGTCGCGCGCTTCCACCTCGGCAACGGCGCAACGATCGAGCGCCTCGACTGGCTCGGCGACCCGACGCCGCGCGGCCTCGAGCAGTCGTTCGGCGTCATGGTGAACTACCGCTACGCGCTCGACCGCTACGCCGCAAACCAGCTCGCCTACGGCAAGGACCACGCCGTGGACGCGACGTCGGCGGTAAAAGCGCTCGCCGCGGCGGATCCGACGGTGCTCGGCGAGCCGGTTCAGACGGTCTCGCGCCGCGACGCGCTGATCGGCGCCATCCGCGGCGTCGTGTCACGCGCAAAGCGGATCGTGGTGCGCGCCCCCGCCCGCGCCTGAAGCGATTACTTGAGAATTGCCGCGTAGTATTCCAGTGACTGCAGCATCGCATCGGCGACGAAGAGTCTGAACGCGCCGGCGTCGCCGGTCTCTTGTCCCGTGTCAAGCGCATCGAGGTAGGCGCCGCGGCGGTCGGGTTCGATGATCAGCGGCGGATAGCGGTTCTGCAAGAAGTGCGCGTTCATCAGGAACCGCACCGTACGGCCGATGCCGTCGAAGAACGGATGCAGCCGCGCGATCTCGTAGTGCAGGTCCGCCGCGACGAGCACGGGATGCTCAGACATCTTGCGCAGGACGTAGCGCCCGAACGAATCGTCCACACCGGCCGACGCAACATCTGCGTCAGGCGGCCGGTAGCGCGTGCCGGCAATCGCGACGGCGTCGTTGCGAATGCGTGCCGCCCACGCATCGTCGATACCGCGCATGAGCAAGCCGTGCAGTTCCAGCATGACGTGCACGGTAAGCGCCTCGTCTCGCTCGGCGATCTCGTGCATGCGGCGGACCGCCGCGGCATGGTTGACCGCCTCCGAGTGGTCCCGCATCGACTTGCCCGCGATGGTCGCGCCATCTTCCAGAACGCGCTGCGTCTCCCGAAGCGTCAGCGTGTTGCCTTCGAGCGCATTGCTGGCCCACGTGAACCGGATGTCCTCGGCCGCGAAAAGCCGTGTCAGCCCATGCCAGCTCTTCTCAGGCAAGGGTCGCAGCCGGCTGAGCCGCTCGTCGAGTTCCGCCGTCGCCATCAGCGAGAGCATACCGCCCTTTGTCATCCTGAGCCTGTCGAAGGATGCGCCACGATCCTCAGCGCGTTGCCGACATACCCGGTTTTGCGCCGCAGCCGTTGGCGGGGGCGGGTGGCGGCGGGGTTGCCGTCAGGCCGAAATACAGTGGAAGAAACGACGTCCCGTCCGTCATGTACGTGCCGGTCACGTTCAGCGTCTGGCCGGGTGCGATGCCGAAGCCTTTCACCAGGTAGCGCTGCGACGGATCGCTGACGCAGCGAACTTGCGTCGGCGCCGCGTCGCCGGTGAACCAGATCGTCGAGGTCACGCCGCCGCCCGTCGCGCCTGGCTGTTCGTACAGATAGACGTTCTGCGGCGAAGGCGTCGGATTCGCGAACTGAAGCGACACACTTCGCAGCACGCCGTAGTCGCCCGCGAGCGGAGCGCGCTGACCGGCGACCGCGACGTCGCCGGGTCGCAGGTTCGGAAACGCCGGTTGATTGTTCGCAAAATATCGCACGCCGATCGCGAACGGCGGCGGATCGGGTGCGCCTGCCGTGTACGACAGCGCCAGCGGCGGGACGTTCGCCAGCGAGAACTCGCCGCGCCGGTAGTGCGCGTCGGTCGCATGCTCCGGCTGCGACAGCAGCGACGCCGGATCGACGCCGTTGCTCGCGGCGACGACGAGCACGTTCACCGGCGCACCGTCGAGCACGCGCAAATCGTAGATCGCGTTGATCAGCGAGCCCGGAAGCATCGCTCCCGCGCCCAGCGGCATGAGATACGGCACCGCCGGCAGCAGCGGCGCGACGAAGCTCTCCTGCGACGCGCGTTCGAGCAGATAGCGCAGCGTGCCGGTGTGCCCGACGTACGCGAACGCATCGGACGGTCCGGCCACCGCGCCGAGCACCTGCACGCGCGCGGTGGACGTCGTCGGCTGCAGTGCGAGATACAGCCGCCGGTTGGGCGAATCCGACACGTGATAGATGTAGGCGCGCGCCGGCCGCGTCGCGTCGATCGTGCCGCGGAACAGCACGCCGTCGTCGAGCGCGCCGAGCCGTTCGGGATCGTCGCTGTAGAACAGCACCGTCGGATCGAGCTGCGGCAGCGCGTCCACGCGCACGTGGACGTACGTGGTCCCCGACTGGTCGACGTAGTTGTCGTTGCCGTGCACGACGACGTTCGCGCGCGCTTCAAGCCCTTGACCCGGACGCAGATCGCCCGCCGTGACGCCGTTGACGTCGATCGTCGCACCCGGCTGCATTTGTGCCGCTTGCGCGATCGTCGCACGAACGCGCGCCACGGCGAACTGCGCGTTGACGTTTCCCGCTAGCTCGACGGTCGCATCGGTGGGGACGACGCCGGCGGGCGGCGCGACGAGCACCGCAACGCTGGCCGTATCGCCCGCCGCATCCGACAAGGTCACCGTGCCGCGCCCGAACGCGCGCCCGGTGATGAAGAGCGTACGCGTCGCGGCGTCGTAGCGCACGACCGCGCCGTCGAACGACGCTTGCGCGGCGAGCGGTCCCGCGCCGCCGGAAACGCCGACGGTGACGGTAGCGCCGGGCACGACGCCGACGCGCGCGCGGTCGACGCGAATCGGAAACGCCGGCAGCACCGGCGTGCCCGGCGACGGTGACGACGACGGCGTCCCAAACGGCGAAGGGGTGCCAAACGGCGACGGCGTCCCATACGGCGACGGCGGGCCCGACGGCGACGGCGATCCCGGTTGCGGCGACGGCGACGCGGTCGAGGGCCCGGGAACCGGCGGCGGCGGGGGCGGCGGCAGCGACTGCGCGCCGGCGGCGAGCGGGACGTTTGCGGCGGCGAATGCCAGCGCCGCGGCGATCAGCGGGATCGACGTGCGGATCGTCATCGGGCTTGCTGTTCCCAGCCCGCGTGCGTGATCGCCTCCCCTTCGGGCCCCCGCTTGTCCGCAAACGGACACCGCCGTCCCGGGTTGAAGAAGAGCACCGTGCTGAGCGATTTCCATCCGCTCGTCGGCGACTGGTTTGCCAGCCGCTACGGCGAGCCGACCGAGCCGCAAGTCCAAGGCTGGCCGCTGATTCGCGCCGGTCAGGACGTGCTCGTCTCGGCGCCGACCGGCTCCGGGAAGACGCTCGCGGCGTTCACGCTTTGCCTCGACGACCTGATCCGCCGTGCCGCCGACGGCGAGCTGCCCGACGAGACGCTCGTCGTCTACGTCTCACCGCTCAAAGCGCTCACCAACGACGTGCGCAAGAACCTCGAGACCCCGCTCGGCGAGTTGCTCACGGCAGCGGAAGCGCGCGGGCTGACCCTGGCACCGATCCGCACCGCCACGCGCACCGGCGACACCACGCAGGCCGAGCGCGCGCGCATGCTGCGCAAGCCGCCGCACGTGCTCGTCACCACGCCCGAGTCGCTGTTCATCCTGCTTACCGCGGAGAAGTCGCGCGCGCTGTTCACCGGCGTGCGCACCGTGATCGTCGACGAGATCCACGCCATGGCCGCCGACAAGCGCGGCTCGCACCTCGCGCTGACGCTGGCGCGGCTCGACGACCTCGTGCTGCGCGAGAGCGGCCGCAAGCCGCAGCGCATCGGCCTGTCCGCCACGGTCCGGCCGCTGGAAGACGTCGCGCGCTTTCTGTCGCCGACCGCGCAGATCGTCGATGTCGGCCATCGCCGCGCGATGACGCTCGCGGTCGAAGTCCCGAACGACGAGCTCGGGCCCGTCGCGAGCAACGAGATGTGGGGCGAGATCTACGACCGCGTCGCGGAGCTCGTGCGCACGCACAAAACCACGCTCGTGTTCGTGAGCACGCGGCGCATGAGCGAGCGCGCCGCGTTCAACCTATCCGCGCGCTTAGGCGAAGGCATCGTGCTGCCGCACCACGGCAGCCTCTCGCGCGACAAGCGCTTCGAAGCCGAGGACCGGCTGAAGAAGGGCGAGCTGCGCGCCGTCGTCGCGACGGCGTCGCTCGAGCTCGGCATCGACATCGGTTCGGTCGACCTCGTCGTGCAGCTCGGCACGCCGCGCTCCATTGCGACGGCGCTGCAGCGCATCGGTCGGTCCGGCCACTGGGTGGGCGCGAAGCCCGAAGGCCGCCTCTTCGCCACCACGCGCGACGAGCTGTTGGAATGCGCCGCGCTGGTGCGCGGCATTCGCAGCGGCGCGATGGACGCGCTGGTGATCCCCACCGCGCCGCTCGACATTCTCGCGCAGCAGCTGGTCGCGTTCTGCGCTGCGCAAGAAGAATGGGACGTCGACGCGCTGTACCGCGCGGTGCGCACCGCGTACCCGTATCGCGATCTTGAGCGCAAAGACTTCGACGACGTCGTGACGATGCTGTCCGACGGCGTCGCGACCTCGCGCGGCCGCAGCGGCGCGTACCTGCACCACGACCGCGTCAACGGCCGGCTGCGTGCGCGGCGCGGCGCGCGCATGGCGACGATCACGTCGGGCGGCGCGATCCCCGAGACCGCGAACTACAACGTCGTCGCCGAACCGGACGGCCACGTCGTCGGCACCGTCGACGAAGACTTCGCCGTGGAGAGCATGGCGGGCGACATCTTCCTGCTCGGCTCGACGTCGTGGCAGGTGCGTCGCGTCGAGTCCGGCGTGATTCGCGTGGAGGACGCGCGCGGCGCGCCGCCGTCGATCCCGTTCTGGAACGGCGAGAGCCCGGGCCGTACGATCGAGCTGTCACACGAAGTCTCCGCGCTGCGCGCGGCGGTCGACGAGCGCGACGATGCGTCCGCGATCGACTGGCTGCTGGCGGAGTGCTGCGTCGACCGCGCCGGCGCGGAGCAGATCGTCGCGTACATCCGCGCGGGCAAGGCGATCCTCGGCACGGTCCCCACCGGCAAGACGATCGTCGCGGAGCGCTTCTTCGACGAAGCCGGCGGGATGCAGCTGATCCTGCACACGCCGTTCGGCGCGCGCATCAACCGCGCGTGGGGCCTGGCGCTGCGCAAGAAGTTCTGCCGCTCGTTCAACATCGAATTGCAAGCGGCGGCGACCGATAACGGCCTCGTGCTTTCGCTGAGCGACCAGCACGCGTTTCCACTGGAGATCGTGTTCGAGTACGTCAAGTCGGCGAGCGTCGAGGCGACGCTCACGCAGGCGCTGCTCACCGCGCCGATGTTCGCTGCGCGCTGGCGCTGGAACGCGACGCGTGCGCTGGCGATCCTGCGCATGCGCGGCGGCAAGAAGGTCGCACCGCAGCTGCAGCGGATGCGCGCGGACGACTTGCTCGCGTCGTGCTTCCCCGACGCTGCGGCGTGCGCAGAGAACCTCACCGGCCCGATCCGCATCCCCGACCACGTCCTCGTGCGCGAGACCATAGACAACTGCCTCAACGAAGCGATGGACCTCGCTGGCCTGACGACCGTGCTGCGCGCGGTGGAGAGCGGCGAGATCAAGACGGTCGCCGTCGACACGCCGGAGCCGTCGCCATTCAGCCACGAGATCCTCAACGCCAACCCGTACGCGTACCTCGACGACGCGCCGCTCGAAGAGCGCCGCGCGCGCGCCGTGACGCTGCGCCGCACCATCCGTAGCGACGGCGACGGCGCAGGCATCCTCGATCCCGCCGCGATCGCGGAGGTAACGGAGTCGGTCTGGCCGGTCGTGCGTGACGCGGACGAGCTGCACGACGCGCTAGCGACGCTGGTCGTCCTCCCACCGGTCGCAGAGTGGGCCGCATGGTTCGACGAGCTGGTCCCGCAACGCCGCGCGACGACGATCACCGCGCCGACGTTCACCGCGACGGCGACCGCCGGCGGCGAAGCGCGCTTCTGGACGTGCGCCGAACGCCTTGCGCTAGCGCGCATCGCCTACCCGGATGCGACGGTGCAGCCGGAGATCGCCGCGCTCGCACCATCGCAACCGCTGCCTGAACGCCGCGAAGACGCGTTTGCGGAGATCGTGCGCGGCTGGCTCGAGTCGAGCGGCCCGGTGACGGTCGCGGAGCTCGCGGAACGCTTTGCCGTCGACGCGGACGCGGTCGAAGCGGCGCTGCTGCGCCTCGAAACGGAAGGCCAAGTGCTGCGCGGCCGTTTCCGCGGAAGCGACGCCGAAGAGTTCTGCAATCGCCGCGTGCTCGCGCGCATCCACCGCCTCACGCTGGGCACACTGCGCCGCGAGATCGAGCCGGTGACGACCGCCGAGTACGTGCGCTTCCTGTACCGCTGGCAGCACGTCGCGCCCAACGCGCGTCTGCACGGCATCGACGGCACGCTCCAAGTCATCAAGCAGCTCGAGGGCTACGAGATTCCGGCGGCGGCCTGGGAAGCATCGATCCTACCGGCGCGCGTGGCACGCTACAAGCGCGAGTACCTCGACCAGCTCTGCTACAGCGGCGAAGTGATGTGGGGCCGCCTGTCGCCGCACCCCGCACTGACGCCGGTCGAAGCGGACGAGCGCCAGCGCCGCATCCGCCCGACGAAGCTCGCGCCGATCTCGCTGTTCAAGCGCGAGGATGCCGAGTCGCTGATCGTCACGCGCGACGGCGAAGAGAACGCCGCATTGTCGCACGCCGCGCAGGAAGTGCTCGAAGAGATCGGCCGCCGCGGCGCGCCGTTCTTCGCCGACATCGTGCGCGGCACCAAACGCCTCCCGGCCGAAGTGGAAGAAGCGCTGTGGCAACTCGTCGCCGCCGGCTTGGTGACCGCGGACGGCTTCGACGCGCTGCGGTCGCTGATCGACGCGAAGCGGCGCCTGGGCGACAAAGGCCTGCGCGCCCGCCCGCGCTCGTCGAGCGGCCGCTGGACGCGCCTCGCGTCGGAGACCGAGCGCATCGATCCCGAGTCCTTCGCGCGCCGCCTCCTCGAACGCTGGGGCGTCGTGTTCCGGGACGTCGCCGCGCGCGAAACGCTGGCGCCGCCGTGGCGCGAGCTGCTCGGTGCGCTGCGCCGCCTGGAAGCGCGCGGCGAAATTCGCGGCGGGCGCTTTGTCTCAGGCTACGTCGGCGAACAGTTCGCCCTTCCGGAAGCCATCGAAGCGCTGCGCGCCGCGCGCCGCAGCGGCGACGATGCGGACGTGGTGGACGTCTCGGACTACGACCCGTTGCGCATCGCAAACACGCTGATCACCGGCACATTACCCAAGCCGCTCCGTTCGGTTTCCTAGCCTTCATTGAAACTCGTCCTGACGGACGACGACAATGCGCCGATCGCGTGCAGCGGACCATTATGTAAGATGTCGACGCGGAACGCGAAATACGCCCTTGATACACGACGCATCGAGCAGAGCTACTTGAACGTGCGTCTTCTCGCGGATACCTAAAAGTAAACGCCGGGCCCAAGCCAGTCATACGCGTTGTCGCTCGGCTCGAAGTCGGCACCGGCCAGTAGCTTCTCGCCGACAGACTTTCGACAGCCATGATATCCGAGGATGAACGAGGCGGAAAGACGGTGCATGTGCCAGGCGCGGATGCTCTAGGCGCGGTAGTCCTCGGTCAACTCGCCGTCGAGCGTGTAGATGCCCTCGCTCGCGAGTACTCTACGCGCGCTCATTTGATCCCCGAGGTGAGCTCGCTGGAACCTGGCGGCAGCCTCACGAAACTGCACGATGCTCGCGGGATCGGTGGCGTCGAATGTTTCGCCGTTTCGCGAGGCAGTCCGAACGCGTCCGAAGCGGCTTCGCTTCGCAATCATCGCCGCGTATAGACCCTTCTTCGGAACGTGACCTCGTGTCATAACACGAGATACGACGCGAAGAGCAAATTACCCTTGCTTGCTGTTACCGTTCATGTACGAAGTTGGGCGAGCGCGCTCGGTCTCCTAACCCGGCGCTCGCCGTGGCGGGCGTCTTTCGTGCGAACGCAGAACCGCTGAGACGACGATGAATAAGACTGATATGGCTCCGGCGTGAGCGCGCGTTCCGACGACCGGACGAGCGGGCTGCAACTGCGGTCCTTGGTGAAGTCAACCGGCGAGCTGGAACTTTCACTTGTGGACGTTGCGACACCCGAGCCCAAGGCCAACGAGGTCGTGCTTCGGATCGAGGCCGCGCCGATCAATCCGTCGGACCTCGGTTTACTGCTTGCCGGCGCGGACATGACGGCGGCTCGGGCGAGCGGAAGCGCGGATCGCCCGGTGATCACCGCTGCGCTGCCGCAGCCGTTACCGAAGGCGCTGGCGCCGCGGCTCGACGTGTCGATGCCCGTCGGCAACGAGGGCGCGGGCGTGGTGATCGCCGCCGGGGCGCAGGCGCAACACCTCATCGGCAAGACGGTCGCCGCGCTCGGCGGCGCAATGTATTCACAATACCGCACGGTGAACGCGGCCGACTGTCTCGTGCTGCCGGAGGGCGCCACCGCCGCGGACGGAGCATCGTCTTTCGTCAACCCGCTCACGGCGCTCGGCATGGTCGAGACGATGCGGCGCGAGGGGCATACGGCGCTCGTCCACACGGCGGCAGCTTCGAACCTGGGCCAGATGCTGAACAAGATCTGCGTCAAGGACGGGATCGGGCTCGTCAACATCGTCCGCAGCCCCGCGCAAGAAGCGGTCCTGCGTGAGCTCGGCGCCGTGCACGTCGTCGACAGCACCTCAGCGACGTTCACCGACGACCTGACGAAAGCGCTGATCGCAACCGGCGCGACCTTGGCGTTCGACGCGATCGGCGGCGGACGGTTGTGCGGACAGATCCTTAGCTGCATGGAAGCCGCGCTTAGCCAGAATGCGACCACGTACAGCCGGTACGGCTCGACGGTCCACAAACAGGTCTATATCTACGGCGGCCTCGACACCGGACCGACGGTGCTGAACCGCGACTTCGGCATGGCCTGGGGTATCGGTGGCTGGCTGGTGATGGCGTTCCTGCAGAAGATCGGGCAGCCGGCCGCGCAGAAATTGCGCGAGCGCGTCGCCGCGGAACTGAAGACGACGTTCGCCAGCCATTACACCGCAGAAATCTCGCTCGCGGAGGCGCTGCAACTCGACGTCATCGCCGCCTACGACAAGCGAGCCACCGGCGAAAAGTACCTGATCAACCCGAACAAGTGACGCACAGGGGCCGCCGCGCGTAGCGTCCTTACCGGACGGGTGGTTGCGGCCTCGTGACCGGCGGCGGGTCGGGCTGCGGCGTCGGCGGGGTCGGGCCGAACGCATTGCGCGGTTGGGCGTTCGATTCGATGGGCAACTCGCGGCACGGTTGGATCGCGCCCGTGACCGGCAGAACCGGTCGCGGCGTCTGAATCCAGGCGGTCGTGGACTGCGCCGCGAGATAGATATAGGCCGCGTTCGTGATGGGTGGGCTCGAACAGCGCGGTATCGAGGGATCGTACAGGACCGGTTCGCCGTCACGGGCGTCGAAGCGATCCGGGATCACGTCCCAGCTGCGAATCTGGCCGTCGCTTGCCGCGGTCGACGCGCGTAGCGCTCGCGTCGCATCCGCCGCGCGCTTGAGCAGCGATGGATCGTGTCGGAGCAGACCACGCGACAGATCGACGGCGGCAAGAGCCACTTCGGCGACCGAATTTTTCCATTGTTCCTCGAACAGCCGAATCATCGTGGCGCAGCGGTTGAGAACCGGCGCCGCGGCGTCTGCTTCCGCCAGCGTGATCCCGCGGACGAGCGCGTCGACATACCGTTCGGAACCCGGGCACGTCGCGGCGACGTCGCGTGCGACGAACGGCGTAAGCGTCGGCGGCGCTTGCACGCTGCGCGCGTATACGGTGCCCGGTGAGCCGATCACGGCGAGCAGCACGGCGACTGCAACGAGACGCGCTGTCATCGTCCGATCATAGCAGGTGCCGCCTGGGAACAGCTTGGCCGCGTGTGCGCCGGGTCGCCGCGCGGGTCCGCACGGACCTCTTCAAGAAGCCGACCGCACGATGCGTACCGTTCGACTCGGCCGAACCGGTCTGAAGATCTCCGAGATTTGCCTTGGAACGATGACGTTCGGGCTGCAGACCGATCGCGGTGAGGCGTTCGACATCATGGACGCCGCGGAGTACGCCGGGATCGACTTCTTCGACGTCGCCGACGTCTACCCGGTGGGCGGCACGCTGGAGACGGTGGGGCGCACCGAGGAGATCGTCGGCGAGTGGCTGGCGGGCAAGCGCGACCGGTTCGTGCTCGCGACCAAAGTGTACGGCGCGATGGGACCCGGGCCCAACGACACCGGGCTGTCGCGGCGCCATGTGATCGCCGCGTGCGACGCCTCGCTGCGCCGGCTGCGCACCGACAACATCGACCTCTACTACATCCACCGCTGGGACGCCGACACGCCGGTCGACGAGACGCTCGCGGCGCTGGACGACTTGCGCAGCGCGGGCAAGATCCGCCACGCCGGCTGCAGCAACATCGCCGCCTGGCAGATGATGTCGGCGCTCGCGATATCGGAACGCCGGAACATCGTGCGCTTCGACGCCGTGCAGCCGCGCTACAACCTGCTGTTCCGTGCGATCGAGAGCGAGCTGCTGCCCGCCGCGGAGGCCAACGGCGTGGGCGCGGTGGTGTTCAACCCGCTCGCCGGCGGGCTGCTGACCGGGAAGTACCGGCGCGGCGAGACGCCCCGCGAGGGGACGCGCTTCACGCTGGGCAATGCGGCGTCGCTCTACCAGCAGCGCTACTGGCAGGACGCGCAGCTCGACGTCGTCGAGCGGCTCGCCCAGGACGTCGCGTCGCGCGGCAAGACGCTCACCCACGTCGCGCTGCGCTGGGTCCTCGATCAGCCCGGGGTCACCGCCGCCATCGTCGGCGCCAGCCGCGCGGAGCAGCTGCGCGACTCGCTCAAGGCACTCGAGATCGAGCTCGACGACGAGGACCGCCGCGCGTGCGACGAGGCGTGGTACGCGCTGCCGCGAAGACGGCCCCAGGAGGAGCGCTGATATGGTGGGCACGTTCTTTCGGCATGGCAGCAACACGGTGCTGGTCGCGATCGCACTGGGTCTGATCGCGTCGTTCGCCGTCGGCGAGCTCGCATTCGCGCCGGTGTCGCTGCTCGCCGTGGCGGTGGGCGCGCTCGTGTTCTTCGGCTCGGAGTACACGACGCACCGCTTCATGTTCCACGCGCCGCCGCAGCGCAACGCGTTCGTGCTCAAGCTGCAGCACCGCTTGCACTACGACCACCACGTCACGCCCGACGCGCTGGGCCTGCTGTTCCTACCCGTGTGGTTCGTCGTCCCCGTCGCAACGCTGACTTTCGCGATTTTTCTGGCGGTCACGCGCGATATCAGCCTGAGCGCCGCGCTGCTGCTGGGCGCCGTGCTCGGGCTGTTCTACTACGAGTGGGTGCATTACGTCGCGCACATTCCGTTCGTGCCGAAAACGCGCTTCGGGCGCTGGATCAAGAAATACCATCTCTGGCACCACTTCAAGAACGAGCGCATGTGGTTCGGCGTGACGAACCCCAGCATGGATTTCGTCGGGCGCAGCTACGCGCGCGTCGACGAGGTCGAGCGCTCGGGCAGCACGCGCGTCCTCTACCCGAAGTAAGAGCCG
Organism: Vulcanimicrobiota bacterium; assembly: GCA_963723635.1. GTDB lineage: Bacteria > Vulcanimicrobiota > Vulcanimicrobiia > Vulcanimicrobiales > Vulcanimicrobiaceae > Vulcanimicrobium. The sequence goes on from CAVRRP010000038.1 coordinate 193,775, forward strand.
AAGCCGAAGCAAGGAGACTCGATGCGAACGACGTTGGTGTACGCCGGGATCGTCGTCGGCGCGGTGCTGCTCGCGAGCGCGGTATCGCATAGCCCGTCCCCGGCGCGCGGCAGCGTCGGCGCCGCGATCGCCGACGCCGTTCCCGCCGGCTCGCCCGCGCCCGATCCGTGCCCGAACGCCCAGCCGGTGCCGCCGGAACTGCGGCTGCCCCCGACGGTTCCGCCGGGCGAGCCTACCGACATCGAAAAGAGGATGCTGCGCTACCTCTACGGCGACGATCCGAACGACGTGCCGAGCAGCAACCCATCGCGGCTGTATCCGTATCGCCGGCTGCACTGGTGCGTCGACAAGTACGTGCGCGATACCGGGCCGTACGCGCACGGCACGTACTACGGCACGCATCCCGCGGTTCGCATCTACTACTCGCCCGAAATGATGGCGTGGCTGCGCAACGGGCGCCACGGCGTTCCGGCTGACGGCGCCGTGATGATCAAAGAGCAGTACGCGCCGCCGCCGGCCGCGCGCTACGCCGGAATCCGTGACGACGATTTGCAGCCGCACGACTGGACGGTGATGGTTCGGCGCTCGGGCGCGTCGCACGACGGCTGGTTCTGGGCCGAGGTCTATACGAAGACGTGCGATCCCGCCACGAAGAAGTGCACGGCGTCGCAAACGTTCGGCGGCACGCAGTATCCCAACGCGGGCTTCGGCTTGTACTGCCTGCGCTGTCACTCATCGGCCAAGGACGCGGGCACATTCGCCGCGACCGAAAACATCGCGGGCTTCCCCGGCGACCCCATCAAGTTCAAGGACGACGGCTCGTGGCGCACGCCCGCGCCGGCGGCGTCCGGGACGGTCGCGGGGGCCGTCGCCGCGCTACCGCTCGACCGCGAGCACGAGAAGAACGCGCAGCTCGCGTCGCCGTCACCGCTCCCGATCCCGGGCTACATCCAGCGCTTCCCCGACGAGCCGCTCGATACGGCGCTCGCGCATCCCAACGGCCCGCCGCAATTCCTGACCTCCGACCAGTGCATGGGCTGCCACGGCGCGGCGCAGGCGCCGCCGGCGCAAGATCCCACGCAGTCCCGGCCGGTGATGTGGCTGACGCCGCCGCCGTCGTTCGCGACGCCCTCGCCGCCGCCGTCGTCGTTACCGCAACCCGGGCCGTACGGCGTCAACGTGTCGGAGTACGGCGAGTGGCGCTGGTCGCCGATGGGCCTCGCGGGCCGCGATCCGGTTTTCTTCTCACAGCTCGAGGGCGAGCAGGCCTTCATCGACACGATTCCGGACAGCAAGATCGCCGGCGATCATCCCGCCCAGACGCGCGCGACGCTCAAGCAGCAAGTCGTCGACACCTGCATGCGCTGTCACGGCGTGATGGGCAAGCGCCAGAACGAGATCGATCACGGCAAAGACGTGCACTTCCCCGAGAAGTGGGTCTTCGCGAAGTCGGCCGCCGACCCGGGCTTCCACTACGGCGGCCTCGCGCGCGACGGCATCAGCTGCACCGTCTGCCACCACATCGCGCAGCCGCCCAACGAGTCGCTCGCGTTCGTGCTCCAGCACAAGAACACGGGCCTCTTCGACGTGGGCCCGCCCGACAAGATCCACGGCCCGTTCTCGACCAACCAGGTCGCGCCCGCGCCGATGAAAGAAGCGCTCGGCGCGACGCCGGTGTTCTCCGCGCTCACGAAGTCCGCGCGGCTGTGCGCGAGCTGCCACAGCATCAACCTCCCCGTGATCGACAGCCCCCCGAAGTTTCATCCCATCGTGCCGTCGATGGCGCACGACGTGGAGCAGAACACGTACGTCGAGTGGGTCAACAGCAAATTCCAGACCGAGTACAAGCCCGGCGCCGGCGCGAAGTCGTGTCAGGATTGCCACATGACGCCGAGCGTGACGAACGTGCGCCTCCACGTGGACGATCCCGAGATCAAGACGCAGATCGCGCTCGCGCAAGACCAGCTGTATCCCGAAGCGGAGCACGTCGCGCCGCTCAAGGACATCACCGTTCGTTTCCGCCGCCACGGCTTCCGGCGCCACGAGCTGCTCGGCCTCAACGCGTTTCTGCTGCGCACGTTCCAGACCAAGCCGAACTACGAGGTGCTGGGCGTGCGGCTCCCCGACTACATGTCCGGCTCGACGACCGATCTCGAAGATGCGATCGCGAACGTCGTGCGCCAAGCACGGCAGTCGACGGCCAAAGTCGACGTCGCCGTGCGCGCCGGCGGGCCTCGCACGCTGACTGCCGACGTCGGCGTGCTGAACTTGGCGGGACACCGCTTCCCCAGCGGCGTCGGCTTCCGGCGCGCGTGGCTCGAAGTGAAGCTCGTCAACGGCAGCCGCACCGTGTGGGCGTCGGGCGCGGCAAACGCCAAAGGCGAGATCGTCGACGGTGCGGGCAAGGTACTTCCGACCGAGTACTTCGAGCGCGACGCGCGCGGCAATCAGCTCTATCAGAAGCACTTCGACGAACAGCATCCGATCACGCGCCCCGATCAGGTGCAGATCTTCGAGGAGATCGTCGCGGACAAGAGCGGCGCGATCACCGACAGTTTCGTCCGGCGCGACCATCACCTCAAAGACAACCGGCTGCTGCCGCAGGGCTGGCGCGAGAACGGCCCGCCGGGCATCGCGCTGCCGAAGAACTGGCTCGACGCGACGCATCCCGAAGGCGACTACGTCACCAGCGACCCGCACTATGCCGACGGCAGCGGGCGCGCGGTCGTGCGGTATCGCATCCCGGTGCCGCCCGGCGTCGATCCAGCGCGGTTGCGGGTCGTCGCGACGCTGTGGTCGCAGTCGTGGGAGCCGTCGTTCAAGCGGCAGCGCACCAGCGGCAACGGCCCCGCGGCGATGCGGCTGCGCTATCTGCTCGACAACGTCGAGCTCGACGGGACCCCGCTCGCAAACTGGAAGCTGCAGGTCGCGTCCGCGCAAACCGCGCTGCGCTGAACGGACCCGCGGAAAAAGAAGAGGCCCGGGGACGGATCCCCGGGCCTCGTTCTTGTGTAGCGCTAGTGGTTAGCGATACGACTGCCGCTGCGAGAAGCAGTCGCGGCAGTAAACCGGCTTGTCGCCGCGGGGCTGGAACGGGACTTCCGCAACCTTGCCGCATCCGCTGCAGGTGGCTTGGAACATCTCGCGGGCCGGACGGCTTCCGCCGCCGCCGCCGCCGTAGCCGCCGCCCGAATACGAGCCGCCGCCACCGCCGCTCGATCCACCGCGCTGGCTCTTACGAGCGGCGCGACAGTCGGGGCAACGGTTCGGTTTGTTGGTGAAGCCCTTCGCGGCGAAGAACTCTTGTTCTCCGGCCGAGAAGGTGAAGGGCGCATTGCAATCGGTGCAATTGAGCGTTTCGTCAGTGTACATCTAAGACTCCGGCGTCGGGGGGTTTGTGAGACGGACGATGTACCTGAACCGGGAGAACGCCTGAGCGCCAGACCACGCGGGACACGACTCGTACTACAGCCGGAAGAATGACGCCTTATGGGTTCTTCCGGCTCGACCACTTTAACACAGGTCGACCCCAAATGGTGCCATCCCGCTTCGTAACGTGACTGTCAAGACTTGGGCGGCTCTGGACGAGCCGCCCAAGTCCTCCCTGGGCCGGCGGCCCAGGTCCGAAGATGGAGTTGATTGGGTTGCCTTGCGGTCGAGGTAAGGTGCCTTGTGGCGTGTTGGGAAGCTTACTTGCTTCGGTTGATCACGTAGTCCCAGGTGAAGCCGGCAGCGACTCCGACCATTCCGAATACGACCGCTGTTGTTATCATAGCCTTGATAGAGACCGCCGCCGGATTCGGGAAGTTGCTTTGCATACGAGGCTCCCGGCCACGCAAGCCGTCTCCAACGGGGGCGCGGGCGAACCTCGCTCCGAGGGGCGCGCGGGCGAACGTCACCCCGACGGCGAACGCTCGCCTTCGTTCCCTAACCCCACGCGCCACCCTGAGTTCATCCTCTGTCCCCGAGCTCAACCTCTGTCACCCTGAGCTTGTCGAAGGGTGCGCCACCCAGGACCAACCGAAGGAGTTCCCATTCCCCCTCCTCGCAGACGCAAGGGCGGCGGCGGTAAAAAGCGCCGCGAGCCCCTGACCCCCGTCGTCAAAGAAGACACGCTGAGCCTCGTCGGCCGCGTCATCGAGACGTTCCCCAGCTCGACGTTCAAGGTCGAGCTCGAGAACGGCCATACGATCCTCGCGAGCCTCGCAGGACGTCTGCGCCGGTTCCGCATCCGCATCACGCCGGGCGACGACGTCGACGTCGAGCTTTCGCCGTACGACCTCACGCGCGGCCGAATCACCTATCGCCGTCAGGGACGGAACGCCTAAGCGTCGAACGCACGCCCTCCAAGATGCGAGCGTCGCGCGCCTTGGTGCTGATCGTTCTGTTCGTGGTTGCCGTGGCAGCCGCGTGGTGGTACACCCACCGCCAGTCGAACGAGGTCGGTGCCGCGATCGACGTGTACTACGCGAAGGCCGACGGCACGACACTCGTGCCGTGGCGCGTCTCGCTGGGACCGGCACGCGACCGCGCGAGCGTCGCGTTCTACGCCGCCACGCAGGCCGTTGCCGGTCCGGCGGCCGGTGTCGACGCGGTTCGGTTTCCCGCGGGAACGCACGTGCGGGCCGTGGACGTTGTGGGTTCAACCGCGGACGTCGATCTCTCCAAAGAGATCGCGGCCTCCGCCGAAGGCGGTTTCGCCGAGTCGGCGGAGTTCAAGGCGCTCGTCTGGACGCTCACGCAACCGGCGCTCGGGATCACGTCGGTGAAAGTGCGGATCGACGGCGCGCGCGTCGCGACGCTTCCCGGAGGACATCTCTCCCTCGATGAACCGCTCTCGCGTTCGAGTTTTTAGCCTCTTCGCGCTGCTCGCGTTCGGCGCGTGTTCGCTGGACGCGTCCGCGCAAGACCGCGCGCCCACGTTCTGGTTTCAAGGGACGCGGCTGATCTTCGAGCATCCCGTGCCGATGCAGGGCGACCTCGCGATCAGCACGCGCGACGCCGGGCTGCGCCGCTTCCTCGACCGGCTGGGCGCGACGCTGTCGTTCCAGCCGCAGCAGCGCTACGTCGTCATCGCGACAGCGGACCGGCGCACCGTCGTCTTCACCTTAGGCGATGCGGCGTACGCGATCGGCGGCGTGCGCGCGCAAGCGCCGTTCGCGCCGTTCGCCGACGGCAACGACGCCGTGCTGCCGTTCTTCGCGCTGGCGCGCGCGCTCTACGTCGAGCCGGTCGCCGATGCGAGCGACACCGTGTTGCAGCCGCGCGTCGGCGCGCTCGACGTGCGCACCGACGGCGGCCGCACCACGGTGACCGTGCACGCCGCGATGCCGCTGGTGACGACGACCAACGCCGAAGCGCCGGACCGCGTGCAGCTTTCGTTCGCCGGCCTCGGCTCGTCGCTCGCGCCGTCGCGCCGCGCGCCCGGAACCGCCGTCGACGCGATCGACGTCGCCGTGAGCGGGTCGGCGAAGGTTCCCGTCACGACGATCACGATCGCAGGCTTGCGCGGCGCGACGCACCGCGTCGTCGCCGCGGGCTCGCCCGACGTGTACTCCGTCGTGTTCGAGTCGCACGGCGTCGCGGCCAACGGACCGCCGCCGCCGCCACCGCCGCCGGGCGGCGCCGCGATGACGCCCGCGCCCGCCGGGGCGTCGCCGTACGCGCAAACCGGCGCCTCGCCGAGCACCGGCCCGACCGCTGCGCCGCCGGTCGTCGCGGGCCGCGCGACGGTGACGGATGTCGCGATCGAACCCGCCGCCGGCGACGCGGTCGCCGTGCGCGTGACGCTCACCGGCGCCGCGGCGTACGAATGGCACCGCCTCGCCGACAACCGCTGGTACGTCGACTTCCAGAGCACGACGCTCAACGGCCCGCCCCGCGACGAGCGCCCGTCGTTCGGCGCCGTGCAGTCCGTGCGCGTGCGCCAAGCCGGCTCCACCGACACGCCGACGGTGCGCGTCGCGTTCACGCTGAGCGGCCAGCAGCGCATCGATCTCGCGCCGAGCGAGTCGGGCCTGGTGATCACGATCGGAAACGATCCGGCGACCGACCTCGCGCGCATCGGCACCGGCCGCACCGGCGGCGCGGCGGTCGTCGCGAGCGCGGCGAGCCCCGAGCCGTCGTCGCCGGCGGACGCCGTGCCCGCGTGGAAGCCCGCGGTGGGCACCAACCCGAAGCTCATCGTGATCGATCCCGGCCACGGCGGCGGCGATCCCGGCACGCAGCACAACGGTCTCACCGAAAAGCTCTTGACGCTGGACATCGCGCAGCGGCTGAAGTCGATCCTCGTCGCGCAAGGCTGGACGGTGCGCATGACGCGCGAGACCGACATCGACCCGCTCAGCTCCGACATCCTGGCGAAGATGCGCGCCGACGGCAAGCCGAAGGCCGACGATCGTGCGTACCTGCAAACGCGCTGCGACGTCGCGAACAACGCCGGCGCGCGCATGTTCATCAGCATCCACATCAACAGCGCACCGTCGGAGAGCGCGCGCGGCACGACGGTCTATTGGTACAAGCCGCAGGACGCGGCGCTCGCGCAGGCGATCGAGCGCAGCGTCATTCCGCTGGCGGGCACTCAGGACGACGGGACGCGGCACGAGAACTTCTACGTCGTGCGCCACTCCGTGATGCCGGCCGTGCTGATCGAGACGGCGTTCGCCACGAACCCCGGTGACGTGGCGCTGCTGCGGCAGCCGTCGTTCTTGCAGAACGTCGCGCAGGGGATCGCGAACGGCGTGAAAGCGTACGCGGGCGCGCCGGCGTCGAACTCGCTAAGCGTCCGCCAGTGACCGTCGCGAGAGTACCGTCGTAGTGCTCGGCCTCTACGACTCGGGCCTGGGCGGCCTCACCGTGCTCGCGGCGCTGCGCGCGGCGCGGATCGATCAGGACGTCGTCTACTTCGCGGATCAGGCGCATTTGCCGTACGGCGACAAGACCGACGCGCAGCTGCACGGCTTCCTCACGGAAAATTTGGAGCTGCTCGCGGAACTCGGCGTGGATGCCGTGGTGACCGCGTGCAACACGACCTGCGCGGTCGCCGAGCGTTTGGGCTGGCCGCGCACGGACTTTCGTGTGCTGGACCTGATCGCTACCGCGAGCGCGGCGTTCGCGGGCACCCCGCACCGCCGCATCGGCGTGGTCGCGACCGTCGCGACCATCCGCAGCGGCGCCTACGAACGCGCGATCCGCGCGGCCGCGCCCGGCGTGGAGCTGTTCGCGCGCGCCGCGCCCGCGCTCGTGCCGATCGTGGAGCGCGGCGATACCGACACCGACGCGGCGCGCGACGCCGTCGCCGCGGTGGTCGCGGAGCTGCCGCGCGACCTGGACGCGCTCGTGTACGGATGCTCGCACTACCCGCTGCTCGACCGCTGGTTCGCTGCCGCGCTGGCGCCCACCGTGGCGCGCATCGATCCCGCGCACGCGCAGGCCGCTGCGACAACCCGCCTCGTCGCCGAGCGCGGCTTGGCGCCCGGCACGTCGGCGACGACTTACTACACCAACGGCGATGCCGCCGCGTTCGAAACCGCGGTGCGCCGCTGGACGGGCGACGCGACGGGCCGCGTCGCGGGACTCGCCGTCAGCTCGTGAGCACCGGCCCGGCCGCGTTCCAGAACAGCGCGTCGCCGAGGTAGTCGCCGTGCACGAACGCCCAGGGGGGCCGCGCGTGCGGGATGAGATTGTTGGCGCAGATGGCGTGCTCGTCGCGCGATTTGTGCAACCAGCCGAACGACATGTGGCCGGGCTCGACGACCGATTTGTACGACACGATCCGGTTCGCGACGACGTCGTGCGCATACCAGTGATTGGCCCAGAAGATGCCGCACGTGTTGTCGTCGTTCGCCAGAACGCCCGGGTCGCGAGTGAAGAACCGGCCGTACGCGTCGTTCTGCCATTGCTGCTGCGCCGCGCTCACCGTCGGGTTGCGCACGTCCAGCAAGAAACGCGTCTTTTCGAGCGCCGTGCCGAGCGTCGTCAGCGAGCGCACCCGGCTCCAAGCCTCTTCCGAAACGGCTCCCTCGTACGAAAGCTGCCGGATGCGCAGCAGCACGTCCATCGCGATCGTCGAGCCCAAGCTGTGTCCGGCGATGTGGATGTTGCGGTACAGCGGCACCGGGTCGCCCTTGTCGTCCTTGGTGACGATCGCCGTGCCGTCACGGTCCAGCGTGACGTCCACGGCGTTGACGGCGCCGAGCACCGCGTCGGTAACGGTCGTGATGATCTGCTGCCGAATCGCATAGAACGTGCTGTTGCAGTCGTGCGTCGTGTAGATCTGCACGTCGCCTAAGATGTTCTCGACGACGAAGTCCGCGAGCCATCGCCCCGTTTGCGCCATCCCTACGGTGACCAACAGCCAGAGGCTTTCCCAGGCGACGCCGGCGGGATCGTCCGGATGGTTCTTCACAAGGATGACGGCGTCGACGACCGCAAGCGCGACGAACGCGACTACGAAAATGATCGCCAGCACGCGGTGAAACTGCGCCGCTTTGATCGTCTCCGTGCGGAAATGCCCGCCGCTGCCGCTGTCTTGCAGCAGCTCGGCGTTGCGGCGCCGGCCTTGGTCTCGTCTCCAAAAGAGCTGGACGAGCTGGACGAACAGATACGCGAGCAGGACCACGATGATGAGGTGCGCCCAAGCGTAGCGCGGGAGCCCGTCGAGCGCGGTGAACGGGCTGGACGCGAACTTCCAGAACGACGTCGGCGAGTTCGCGATGTCGAACAGCGCCAGAAAATTCGTCCAGGCCTTCGCACCGGCGAGCGCCGAGCCGCCGAACAGGCCCAGCACGAGGGTGAGCGCGACGACGACGTAGCCCAGATCCCAGAACAGCTTGGCCCACGTCGCCGGAATCCGTGCGGTGGAGCTCGTGGCCAAGAAGGTCACCCGCAGTAGCCACAACAGCGCTGACACGAGCGCCGTTTTTCCCTTGCTCAGCGGGCTCCAGTAGCCTTCGAACACGTCGTACACCTGCGTCGCCGGTTCGGTTTGATTGCGCTCGCTGCGAAGGTGAAGCCGCAGCGCGCTCGGTTTGAGCACGGTTTGTTCGGTCTGGCGCGCGACGCGCGGCCAATACGGCGTTGCCGCCCAGCGCGGTTTCGCGCGCCGGCGGTCGCCGGTCGGCGGCGGCGGCGCCTGCTGCACGCGGCGGTCCTTTCCCGACCTGCGTTCCGGCAGCGAGCGCCGCTCGACGTCCGGCGGCCCCAGCGTCGCCGTGCGGCGGTCGGTGTCGCACCGGCGTTCGAAGTTCGGGCCGAGACCCGCGTCGTCGCGCGCGTTGAGATAGGCGAGCAGTCCCGTGGCGAGCTGGTCCTGAAACGCGTACTGTTGGATCGGGCTGATGCCGTGCACGCCGACGACGGCGATCGGTTTCGGCGGCGTTGCGACGAGCGGCGCTTCCGCTGCGCTCGCGACCGCGCGCGGCGGCATCATTGGGGTCAGCTCGGCGGTCAGCGCGCGGACCGATCGAACGGAGTTGCTCATCTTCATCCCACCACGGCGATGCGCACGACACCCTGCATGAAGCGTGCCGTCGTCCCGCTCTTTCGGGGAGCGGTTGCGCTACCCTACCGCCCGAGGATGGATCTCGCGCTACACCACGTGAAAGATGCGAAAGAACAGCAGCGTGTTGGCGAGCGCGAGCGCCGTGCCCGCGACCACCTGCAGCACCGTGTGCGCCCGTAGATATACGCGCGACCACCACAGCAGCGGAATGAGGACGTAGAACGGATCGGGCCGGTCGCCGAAGAGCACGCTGAACGCGACGAGCGGCGCGGTGATGCCGAGCGCGTGCGTCGAGATCTTCCAGTAGCGCGTGATCCACTGGACGATGAGCAGGCTTGCGGCGTAGCCGGCCATCGAGGCGGTCATGATGGTGGGCGCGTGGATCAGCCACATGTCCAGCGAGCCCAGCGCGTAGAGCGCGACGAACGCGATGAAGACGCGCTCGCGCTCCGCCCGCACCGACATGTCCAGATCCGAGATGCGGTCCGTCGCGTACAGGTAGAAGATGAAGAGCATCGGCGCGATCGACGTGAAGAACGCGCTGTTGCCCAGCAGAATCCAGAAGTCGTGCGACCCGTTCGAGCGCACGTCCGCGAGGACGACGAAGAGGGTAAGCGAGGTCACGAACGGGTTGAGGACCGTCGAGATGATCTTCGCGACGTCCGTCCAGACGCGTTTGCGGACCCGCAGGGACGTCGGCGGAGTCGGCGGGACGACCGTTCCCGGTTCGGGGGCCTGCACGGGGACGGGCCTTCGGCCCGAGTCGTCGAACACCCCGTGATGATCCTGGAGCGCATCGAGTCCCCGGCCGACGTCAAACGGCTCAGCCGGCCCGAACTCGATCGGCTCGCCGCCGAGATTCGCCAGACGCTGATCCGCGTGTGCGCGGCCAACGGCGGCCACCTCGCGCCCAACCTCGGCGTGGTCGAACTGACCATCGCGCTGCACCGCGTGCTCGACCTTCCGCGCGATACCGTGGTGTGGGACGTGAGCCATCAGAGCTACGTGCACAAGCTGCTGACCGGGCGCGCGGACCGCTTCGATACGCTGCGGCAGGGCGGCGGCATCAGCGGCTTCGCGATGCGCAGCGAGTCGGAGTTCGACGCGTTCGGCGCGGGCCACGCGTCCACGTCGATCTCGGCGGCGCTCGGCATGGCGACCGCGCGCGATCTGGCGGGCCAGGACGACACGATCGTCGCCGTGATCGGCGACGGTGCGCTCACCGGCGGCCTGGCCTATGAGGCCATCAACAACGCGGGCCTGCTCAAGACGAATTTTCTCGTCATCCTCAACGACAACGAGATGTCCATCGCGCCCAACGTCGGGTCGATCGCATCGTACTTGGGCGTGCTGCGCTCCAAGCCGCTCTTCACCAAAGGCCGCCAGATGGTGAAGGGCATGCTCGATCACGTCCCGCTCGGCGACACCGCGCGCCGCGCGCTGTCGACCGCGGAGATGGCCGGGATGCGCTTCGCGCTGCACGAGCACAAGACGCCGGTGATCTTCGAAGAGATGGGCTTTCGCTACGTCGGCCCGATCGACGGGCACGACCTCGACACGCTGATCGACGTGATCTCCAACGCGCGCAAGATCCCCGGACCCGTGCTGCTTCACGTGAAGACCGTGAAGGGCAAAGGCTACGAGATCGCCGAGGGCGACAGCCGCACGTTCCACGGCGTGGGGCCCGGCGTGTACCATCCCGACGAAGGCCGGCTGGAGAAAGCCGCGTCGCGGCAGACGTTCGCGCAGGCGTTCGCCGATGCGCTCATCGCCGCCGCCGAGCGCGACGAGCGCGTCGTCGGCATCACCGCCGCGATGCCCGACGGCACCGGCCTCGCGAAATTCGCCAAGAAGTTTCCGCAGCGGTACTTCGACGTCGGCATCGCCGAAGCGCACGCGGTGTGCTTCGCCGCCGGCGCGTCGACGCGCGGGATCAAGCCGGTCTGCGCGATCTACTCCACGTTCCTCCAGCGCGCGTACGACCAAGTCGTGCACGACGTCGCCGTCCAAGGGCTGCCCGTCGTGTTCGCGATCGACCGCGCCGGCTTCGTCGGCGACGACGGGCCCACGCACATGGGCTTGTACGACATCGCGTACCTGCGGACGCTGCCGGGCATCACGATCATGGCGCCGCGCAACGAGCACGAGGTCGCGCCGATGCTCGACCTCGCGCTCTCGCTCGATGCGCCCGCCGCGATCCGCTACCCGCGCGGCTCGACCAGCGGCAAGCACGACGAGCCGCTCGCGCCGCTGGCGCTCGGGCACGCCGAGGTGCTGCGCGCCGGCAGCGACGTCGCGATCCTGGCGCTCGGCAACACCGTCGACGCCGCGCTCGACGCGTACGACCTGCTCGCCGGTTCCGGGCTCAAGCCGACCGTGGTCAACGCGCGCTTCGTCGCACCGCTCGACGAGACGCTGCTGCTCGAGCTCGCCGAGACGCACCGCCGCTTCATCACGCTCGAAGAGCACAGCCTCGCCGGCGGCTTCGGCTCGGCCGTCGTCGAGTTCGTCAACGACCGCGGCATGGACGTCGCCGTCGAGCGGATCGGCGTCCCCAACGTGCTCGTCCAGCACGCCAAGCCGGAAGCCCAGCGCGCCCAGTTCGGCCTCTCCGCCGAAAACGTCGCCGCCCGCGTCCGCGCCCTGACGCCGACCCGAACCGCCTAAAGAAACAGGAAGTTTTTGGGGCCGGGGCCAAGCCCCGGCGGTTCTTTTCACGTCCGCCAGGAGTCGTCCAATCGTGCTTCCCGTGTTGCTCGCCGCCGCGTCTGCCGCGCCGGCCGCCGCCAAGGCGGCGGTCCCCGCTCCCCATGCGACGGTCGTCGCGCAGCCGGTGACGCTGCCTGCGAACCTGTTCGACACGACGCCGCACTCGGCGCTCGCGCAGCATGCGCCGTGGCTGACGCACACGTTCGCCGGAATCTTTCTGGTGCTCGCGGTGATGCTGGTGGTGCTGCTCGCGATCCAGACGACGAAGCAGGAAGGCTTGAGCGGCACGCTCGGCGGCCGCGTCGAGTCGTCGACGCGCCGGCTCGGCCTCGACGCGCAGATCGCGCGCGTGACGCAGTTCGTGGCGATCGCGTTCGTCTTCCTCGCCACGATCATCAGCTTGTCGGGCATCTAGCTCTTGGCGCTGCTCGAGGTCAACGACCTCAAGACGACGTTCCGCACCGAAGACGGCACCGTCGCCGCCGTCAACGGCTTGTCGTTCGCAGTCGAGCCGGGCAGCACGCTAGGCATCGTCGGCGAGTCCGGCTCCGGCAAATCCGTGACGTCGCTTTCCATCATGCGCCTGCTGGCGCAGAACGGCACCATCGAGCGCGGCACGATCCGCTTCAAGGGCGAGAACCTGCTCGAGAAGAGCGAAGCGGAGATGCGCAAGATCCGCGGGCGCGACATCGCGATGATCTTCCAGGACCCGATGACGTCGCTCAACCCGGTGCTGACGATCGGCGAGCAGATCGCCGAAGCCGTCCGCCTGCACCTCGGGATGAACAAGAAAGAGGCGCTCGACAAAGCGGTCGAGATGCTCAAGCTCGTCCGGATCCCGGTCCCCGAGAAGCGGCTCAGGGATTATCCGCACCAGTTCTCGGGCGGCATGCGCCAGCGCGTGATGATCGCCATGGCGCTCTCGTGCGATCCCGCCGTACTGATCGCCGACGAGCCGACGACCGCGCTCGACGTGACGATCCAAGCGCAGATCATCGAGCTGATGAACGAGATGCAGGAGCGGCTGGGCTCCGCCATCGTGCTGATCACGCACGACCTAGGCGTCGTCGCCGAGACGTGCGAGAACGTGCTCGTCATGTACGGCGGCAACATGGTGGAGTACGGCACCGCCAAAGAGATCTTCGAGCAGCCGAAGATGCCGTACACCATGGGTCTGCTGGAATCGCTGCCGCGGCTCGATCAAGCCGGCTCGCGGCTCGTGCCGATCGAAGGCCAGCCGCCCAACCTCTTGCGCATGCCGTCCGGCTGCGCGTTCGCGCCGCGCTGCCGCTACCGCATGCCGATCTGCGACGAGCCGGTGCCGCTGTACGACTTCGGCGACGGGCACGTCGCGCGGTGCTTCCTCTACGAGGCGCGGGCCGAGGGGCAAAAACCGATTCCGGCCGAGAACCGGCCCACCGTGCCGAACTCCGCCGTCGCGAAGACGCCGCAGGAGCTTGCGAAATGAAGGACGCGAACGCGACGGGCTTCAGCGACAACGGCGTCGCGACGCTTCCCAAGGACGATCTCGTCGTCGTCCGCGACCTCTACAAATATTTTCCGATCACCGCCGGCATCTTCAGCCGGCACGTCGGCGACGTCAAAGCCGTCGACGGCATCGATTTCCAGATTCGCCGCGGCGAGACGCTGGGGCTCGTCGGCGAGTCCGGTTCGGGCAAGACCACCGCGGGCCGCGTGATCCTGCGCCTCACCGAGGCGACGAAGGGCAGCGTGCAGTTCGAGGGCCGCGAGCTCGTCGGGCTGTCGCGCGGCGAGCTGCGTCCCTTGCGCAAGGAGATGCAGATCATCTTCCAAGACCCGTATGCGTCGCTGAACCCGCGCATGACGGTCGGCTCGATCGTGCGCGAGCCGCTGGAGATCCACGACATCGCCAAAGGCAAGGACGCCGACACGCGCGTTCAGGAGCTGCTGCGGCTCGTCGGTCTGCAGCCGTACCACGCGAACCGCTACCCGCACGAGTTCTCCGGCGGCCAGCGCCAGCGCATCGGCGTCGCGCGCGCGCTCGCGGTGAACCCGAAGTTCATCGTCGCCGACGAGCCGGTCTCCGCGCTCGACGTCTCCATCCAGGCGCAGGTCATCAACCTGCTTCAGGACTTGCAGCAGAAGCTCGGGCTGACGTACCTGTTCATCGCGCACGATCTTTCGGTGGTGCGCCACATCTCCAACCGCGTCGCCGTGATGTACGTCGGCAAGATCGTCGAGATCGCCGACCGCGACCGGCTCTACGACAACCCGCTGCACCCGTACACGCAGGCGCTGCTCTCCGCGATCCCGATTCCCGACCCGGTCGTCGAGCGCCGCCGCAAGCGCATCATCTTGACCGGCGACATTCCGTCGCCGGTGAACCCGCCGTCGGGCTGCCGCTTTCACACGCGCTGTCCGGTGGCGTTCGACCGCTGCAAGGTCGAAGTGCCGGCGTTCAACGAGTACGAGCCCGGTCACCGCGCGGCATGTCATTGGGTGGAAGAGCACGGCGGCAAAGCGCCGGATCTCGCCGCCGGCGGCGCGGCGGTCAACTGAAATAAAAACGAGGAGCGGTCCGTAGACCGCTCCTCTCGATGTTCCGGTATCCGTACCGTTGTGCGTCAGGCCGACGTCTTGCGAGGACGTCCGGGTCCCTTCTTGCGTCCGCCGGCGCCTTTCTTGCGACCGCCGGCGCCTTTCTTACGACCGCCCGCGGCTTTCTTACGACCGCCTGCGGCTTTCTTGCGTCCGCCCGCGGCCTTCTTGCGCCCGCCGGTGGCTTTCTTGCGACCGCCGGTGCCTTTCTTACGACCGCCCGCGGCTTTCTTGCGTCCGCCGGCTTTCTTACGGCCGCCCGCGGCCTTCTTGCGACCACCGGTTTTCTTGCGTCCGCCCGCGGCCTTCTTGCGACCGCCGGTGCCTTTCTTACGACCGCCGGTCTTCTTGCGACCACCGGTTTTCTTTGCGCCGCCGGCTGCTTTCTTGCGACCGCCGGTACCTTTCTTGCGACCGCCGGTGCCTTTCTTGCGACCGCCGGTGCCCTTCTTGCGACCGGCGCCCTTACGGCGACCGCCGCGGCCTGAACCGCTTCCGCCGCCTGATTCTTCGCCAGAACCTGATGCGCCGTTCTCTGTTTCCGAACTCATTCAACCTCCTCGTCCGCGCGGACGGAGATGTCTTTCGCTAATGCGTCGAGCGTCGAAGCGTCGACGCAGTTACACGCAGAATACAATTTTTTTCGAAATCATGCAACTCTCTGCCCGGAACCGCTGTTCCGCGCGCGCACCGCGCGACGGAATTGGACCCTCTTGACGTCCGGGTTTATACTGTGGCCCGAGACTCGTCCCCGACGAGCCGCACCCTCTGGAGACCGTTGTGGCGAAGCCGCTGATCATCGTCGAGTCGCCGACGAAAGCCAAAACCATCAAGAAATTCTTGCCCGCGCGCTTCACCGTGAAGGCCTCGGTCGGTCATGTCCGCGACCTCCCGAAGTCGACGCTGGGCGTCGACGTCGAGCACGATTTCGCGCCGCGCTACCTCACCATCAAAGGGAAGGGCGACATCATCAAAGACCTCAAGGCGGCGGCGAAAGCGGCTTCCGAGGTCTACCTCGCGACCGACCCCGATCGCGAGGGCGAGGCGATCGCGTGGCATCTCGCCGAGCTGCTGAAGCTCGAAAATCCGAAGCGCATCGAGCTGCACGAGATCACCAAGGACGCCGCACTGGCGGCGCTCAAGGACGCGCACGCCATCGACATGCCGCGCGTCAACGCGCAGCAGGCGCGCCGGATTCTCGACCGGCTGGTGGGCTACAAGATCTCGCCGCTGCTGTGGGCGAAGGTGCGCGGCGGGCTGTCCGCGGGGCGCGTGCAGTCGGTCGCCGTGCGGCTGATCGTCGACCGCGAGCGCGAGATCCGCGCGTTCGTGCCGCGCGAGTACTGGACGATCACCGCGCAGCTGGCGCAGCTGGCACGCGAAGCGGACGCGCCGGCTCCCATGGTGTTCCCAGCCGACTTGCTGCAGATCGACGGCGCGAAAGCCGAGATCACCAACGGCGAGCAAGCCGACGCGATCATGGCGGCGCTGGACGGCGCGGCGTTTGCCGTCGGCTCGGTCAAGACGCGCGAGACGCGCCGCAACGCGGCGGCGCCGTTCACCACCTCGACGCTCCAGCAAGAGGCGTCGCGCAAGCTGAAGTTCCGCGTCCGCAAGACGATGCAGATCGCCCAGGCATTGTATGAAGGCGTCGATCTGGGGCGCAGCGAGGGCACGCAGGGCCTGATCACCTACATGCGCACCGACTCGACGCGCATCTCCGACTCGGCGCGCGACGCCGCGCGGGAGTACATCACGAGCCGGTTCGGCGCGGAGTACAGCAGCGGCGGCCGCCAGTTCAAGCTCAAGGAAGGCGCGCAGGACGCGCACGAAGCGATCCGCCCGACGTCCGTGCTGCACACGCCGGAGTCGCTGTCGAAGATCCTCAAGCGCGACGAGCTGCGCCTCTACCAGCTGATCTGGGAGCGGTTCGTGGCGTCGCAGATGGCGCCCGCGGTGTTCGACCAGACCACCGTCGACATCGCGGCCGCGCAGCGGTTCACGTTCCGTGCGACCGGCAGCGTGCTCAAGTTCGCCGGCTTCACCGCCGTGTACGAAGAGGGCACCGATGACTCCGCGCAACCCGAGGGCGGCGCGACGGCCAAGGGCGCGAAGGCGCGCCCGATCTTGCCGAAGCTGGCGCAAGGCGAAGACCTCGACACCAAATCGATCGACCCCAAGCAGCACTTCACCGAACCGCCGCCGCGCTTCACCGAAGCGAGCCTGGTGCGCACGCTCGAGGAAAACGGCATCGGCCGGCCGTCGACGTACAGCGCGATCGTCGAGACGATCCAGGCGCGCGGCTACGTCGAGCAGCTCGAACGCCGCTTCCATCCGACGGACATCGGCGAGCAAGTGAACGACCTGCTGGAAGCGCACTTCCCCGACATCGTGGACCCGAAGTTCACCGCGGTGATGGAAGGCCAGCTCGACACGCTGGCGGACACCGGCGGAGACTGGGAAGCGACCGCCAAGGTGCTCGGCGCATTCTACACCGACTTCCAGAAAGAACTCGCCGAGGCCGAGCGCGTGCTGCCCAAGTTCGAGCAGCGCGACGAGCCAACCGACGAGGTGTGCGTCAACTGCGGCAAGCCGATGGTCATCAAGACCGGCCGCTTCGGGAAGTTCATGTCGTGCACGGGCTATCCCGAGTGCAAGACCACGAAGCCCATCCTCAAAGACACCGGCGTGAAGTGTCCCAAGGACGGCGGCATGATCGCCGAGCGCAAGTCGCGCAAGGGCCGCACGTTCTACGGCTGCGCGAACTACCCGGCGTGCGACTTCGTGTCGTGGGACCCCGTCGCGCCGCAACCGTGCGCGGTGTGCGGCGACTTCGTCGTCGAGAAGCGGAAGCGCGGCGGCGGCGTCACCTACGTCTGCCACACCGACCGCACGCACGCGACCGGACTCGGCGCGCACCCCGACTCCGACGAAGCGGACGCCGAGGCGGAGCTGGAACCGGTGTGAGTTGCGCCATCGCCACACGTGGCGCTCCGTGATAGGCTCGAGTCGTGCCTGACGTTGTCGTGATCGGTGGCGGGCTCGCCGGATCCGAAGCGGCGTGGCAAGCCGCGCGCCGCGGCGCGTCGGTCGTGCTGTACGAGATGCGCCCGCACAAGCGCGGGCCCGCGCACCACACCGGGACGCTCGCCGAGCTGGTGTGCTCGAACTCGCTGCGCGGCGCGGCGCTCGAAAACGCCGTTGGCCTGTTGAAGGAAGAGCTCGCGCGGCTCGAGTCGCTGATCGTCACGTCGGCGCGTGAAGCGGCGGTCCCCGCCGGCGGCGCGCTCGCGGTGGATCGCGAGCGGTTCGGCGCGCTGGTGGAGTCGCGGCTCGCGGCGCTGCCGAACGTCGAGATCCGGCGCGAAGAGATCACGGCGATCCCGTCCGCCGGCACGGTGATCGTCGCATGCGGGCCGCTGCCGTCCGACGATCTGGCGAACGCGGTGGACGATCTGGTCGGCGGGCGGCTGCACTACTACGACGCGGCCGCGCCGATCGTGGCGCTCGACTCCATCGACGTCAATGCGATGTACCGCAAGTCGCGCTACGACAAGGGCGCGGGCGACGACTACCTCAACATTCCGCTCGACCGTGAGACCTACGCGCAGTTCATCGCCGACCTGCGCGCGCTGCCCAAACACGACCCGCACGGCTTCGAGGCCGACGCCGCGGCGGGCGGCGTGCCGTACTTCGAAGGCTGTCTCCCGATCGAGGAGATGGCCGCGCGCGGCGAGGACGCGCTGCGCTTCGGCCCGCTCAAGCCCGTCGGTTTGCGCGACCCGCGCACCGGCAAGACGCCGCACGCCGTGGTGCAGCTGCGCAACGAGAACGCGGACGGCACGGCGCTCAACCTCGTCGGCTTCCAGACGCGGCTCACGTGGCCCGCGCAAAAAGAAGCGTTCGGCAAGCTCCCCGGCCTCGCGAACGCGGAGTGGCTGCGGCTGGGCGTGATGCACCGCAACACGTTCATCGACTCGCCGCGCCTGCTCACCGCCGAGCTGCGGCTGCGTGCGAACCCGCGCGTGTTCTTCGCCGGCCAGATCACCGGCGCCGAAGGCTACGTCGAAGCCGCCGCGTGCGGCACCATCGCCGGCATCGCCGCCGCGCGCGAACGGCTCGGCCTCGAACCCGTCGGCGTTCCCGCGGACACCGCGCTGGGCGCCGTCGTCGCGCACCTGCAGAACACGGAGTCGCCCGACTTCCAGCCCGCCAACGTCACCTGGACGTTCTTCTCGCCGCTCGCCGAAACGATCCGCGAGAAGCGCGAACGCCGCGCCCGCATGGCCCAGCGCGCGCTGGCGGAGATCGACGCATTCGCCGCCGCCGTCGCGCCGCAGCCCGTGCAAGCGGTCGTCGCGAGCCGGTAGGGCGAGTGCAACCCCGCAGGCACGGGGCGAGTAGCTAGTCCAGATGCGTATACGATCCACCACGATCTGCGCGGTCCGCCGGGACGGCAAGATCGCGATGGCGGGCGACGGTCAGGTGACCGTCGACAAAACCGTCATGAAGCACGGCGCACGCAAGGTGCGCACGATCGCCGGCGGCAAGGTGCTGGCCGGTTTCGCGGGCAGCGCGGCCGACGGCATCACGCTGCTCGAAAAGTTCGAGGGCAAGATGAGCGCATACAAGGACAACGTCCTGCGCGCCGCGGTCGAGCTGGCGAAGGACTGGCGCCAAGACCGCGCGCTGCGCCGGCTCGAAGCGCTGCTGATCGTCGGCACGGCGGAGCATTTGTTCGTGCTCAGCGGCACCGGCGACGTGATCGAGCCCGACGAAGGCGTCGCGGCGATCGGGAGCGGCGGGCCCTACGCGCAAGCCGCCGCGATGGCGCTGCTCGAGCACTCGTCGCTCGATGCCGCCTCGATCGCGAAGGAAGCGCTGCGCATCGCCGGCCGGATCGACATCTACACCAACGACAACGTCGAAGTGTTATCGCTGTGAAGAACGCCCAGGACCTCACCCCGCGCGAGATCGTCACCGAGCTCGACCGCTACATCGTCGGTCAGGGCGACGCCAAGCGCGCCGTCGCCGTCGCGATGCGCAACCGCTATCGCCGCGAGCGCCTGCCGGAGCACGTCCGCAAGGAAGTTTCGCCCAAGAACATCCTGATGATCGGGCCGACGGGCGTCGGCAAGACCGAGATCGCGCGCCGCCTCGCCACGCTGGCCGGCGCGCCGTTCATCAAGGTCGAGGCGACGAAGTACACCGAGGTCGGCTACGTGGGGCGCGACGTCGAGTCGATGGTGCGCGACCTCGCCGAGGCCGCCGTGCGCATGGTGTCGGACGAACGCCGCACGGACGTGCGCGAAGCCGCCGACGCGTCGGCGGTCGAGCACGTCGTCGACATCCTGCATCCCGAAACGACCGCGCCGCAGCCGCAGCAGAGCAATCCGTTCGCCGCGTCGTTCGGCTCGATCTTCGGCAACGCGTTCGCGAACCAGCCGCATCAGGCCGAGACCGCTACCACGCAGACCGCGTCGCGCACGCTCCCCGACGACGAGGCCGCGCGCATTCGCGCGACCGCGAAGGCAGACGTGGAGCGCGGCTTCTACGACGTGCGGCTCATCGAGATCGAGGTCGAAGAGGCGGCGCAGCTCCCGATCGGCATGATCGGCGGCGGCGAGCCGGGCGGCATGGGCGGCAACGACATGAGCGAGATGCTCGGCGGGCTGCTTCCCAAAAAGCGCGTGAAGAAAAAGGTCACCGTCGCCGACGCGCGCCGCATCTTCGCGCAGCAGGAAGCCGACAAGCTCATCGACATGGACGCCGTCAAGCGCGAGGCGTTGCGCCGCGCGGGCGACCACGGAATCGTGTTCATCGACGAGATCGACAAGGTCGCCGGACGCGAAGGCAACCGCGGACCCGACGTCTCGCGCGAAGGCGTGCAGCGTGACATCCTGCCGATCGTCGAGGGCAGCACCGTGCAAACCAAACACGGGCCGCTCTCGACCGATCACGTGCTCTTCATCGCGGCCGGCGCCTTTCACGTCTCCAAGCCGTCCGATCTCATCCCGGAGCTGCAAGGGCGGTTCCCCGTGCGCGTCGAGCTCGACTCGCTGACCGCGGCGGACTTCGAGATCATCCTCACGCAGCCCGAGAACGCGCTGATCGGTCAGTACAAGGCGCTGCTGGGCGCCGACGGCGTGGAGCTCGACGTCACGACGGATGCGATCACCGAGATCGCGCACATCGCGATGCGGGTGAACGAGCAGACCGAGAACATCGGCGCGCGCCGGCTGCACACCGTGCTCGAGCGCGTGCTCGACGAGATCGCCTTCCGTGCTCCCGAGGAGGGCGGCAAGGTTCTCATCGATGCGGCCTACGTTCGGCAGCGGCTCGAGGCGATCGCCGGAAACTCCGACCTGTCGAGCTACATCCTGTAGCGTTCAGTGCTTGTTCAGCGACGTTGCGATCAGAACGGCGGCGCCTAGCGAGTTGTTCAGCCCGTGGAGGATGATCGACACCCAGAGGTTGCCGGTTCCCGCGTACGCGAACGCCGCGACCAGACCCAGCGCGGCGAGCGACGGGAACAGGACCAGGTCGCCGTGCACTGCGCCGAAGAGCAGCGCGGTGATCAGCGCGCTCGCAAGGACGCCGAGGCGCGAGGCGAGCGCGCCGAGCAGCAGTCCGCGGAAGACGAGCTCTTCGACGATCGGTCCGATGAAGACCAAGGTGAGGATGGCGAGGCCCGTGCTCAGCGTGGTGATCGCCGGCACCGTCGTCTTCACGTCGAAGTGCTCGAAGCCCGATTGCACGTGCTTCGTCTGATCGGTGAGCACCAGCAGAACGCCCGTGCCGAACCGGAGGACGAACAGCGCCGCGATGCCGATGAGAATCGCGCGCACGTCGTGGCGGGTGAGCTTGCGGAACATGTGTTTGCCCATCGCGCGCAGGCGCCACCACGCGAACCAGCCGCCGGCGGCATAGAACACCACTTCGGCGGCGGCGAGCAGCGGGTGGCCCGGATTGGTCGACGGCATCTTGCCCGTGGTGAGGATCGCAGCGACCATCAAGACGATCATCGCGATGAACATCACGACGAAGCCGATCGCAATCGTGCCCAGCGTGGAGAAGATACCGTTCCAGATGGGGACCGCGATGCGTTCGCGGCCGTCCGCGCGGGTGAAGGCGCGCGGGATGCGCTGGGTGCCTGTCGCCAAACTGGTCAGTGCGTTGCGGCGAGCAGGCGGCGGGGGCAGCGGCCGGTGACGGCGTGGCGTTGCGAGCGCATGCGTTCGGGAGCGATCACTTCCAGGGCGATCCAGGGTGCGGTGCCGTGCGGCGTCCAGATATCGCGCACGGACTGGGCGACTGCGCCTTCGCCCGAGAACGCGAGGTGTCCGGCCGGCGACACGGTGCCGTCGCTGTGGACGAAGCGGTACGATACGCTGCGCTGCGCGGCCGTGTCGTAGGCGACGATCGTGGCGGTGCTGACGACGGCGCACGAATGTGCGACGGGCTGCGCGTCCAGCGTCATGGCGAGGCCGGCAGGCCCCGGGACGGGGCCGGTCGCGAGCATCGCGAGGAAGGCGCCGGCGAAAACGCGCATCGTAGGATGATCCTACCCCCGCCTCCTTACGGGGCGCTTACGGAAAGCGTGCGTCGTCTCATGGACATGAAATCATCCGTCTCTCGCGGTCTGGTGCTCAAGCGGCTGGCCGCCATCCCCTTCGTCGCGCTCGGCGTCGGCGCGACGCTGTCGGCCGCGCAAGCCGCCGACAACAAGAAACAGTTCAAGTATCAGGACAAGCCCGGACCGCACGGCCAGAAGTGCGCGGGCTGCCGCTTCTTCAAGAAGCCGAACGCCTGCACGATCGTGACCGGCAAGATCAGCCCGAACGGCTGGTGCATCGCATACGCCCCCGGAGCGATGAAGAAGAAGTAGGGCAACCGCTCGTCTGACGACGCCGAGGGGAATCGGGCCGCGGCTTGGCCGGGAACTCGAATCCCCTCGGCGTGGTTATACTGGAGGCATCGTCATGGCGTACATCCGCGAGATCATCACCGAAGGGCATCCCACGCTGCGCAAGGTCGCGAAGAAGGTCGATCCGGCCGACGTCGCCGACCCCATCTTTCAGCAGCTTCTCGACGACATGTTCGAGACGATGTACCACGCGCCGGGGATCGGGCTCGCCGCGCCGCAGATCGGCGTCTCCAAACGCATCTTCACCGTCGACCTCGCGGACGACGACGACAAGCATGGTCCCTTCGTCGTGATCAACCCGAAGTTCACGGTGACCGAAGGCGAAATCGAGTCCGTCGAAGGCTGCCTGTCGGTGCCCGGGATGGTCGGCGATCTGACGCGGTTCGAACGCGTCGTCTGCACCGGCCTCGACCGGCACGGCAAGAAGATCACGCTGGACGGCACGGGGTTGTTCGGGCGCTGCCTGCAGCACGAGATGGACCACCTCGACGGCGTGCTGTACATCGACAAAGCGAAGAACATCCGTCCGGCGACGACCGAAGAGGAAGTGGAGGAAGTCGAGGCCGTCGCTTCCGGCACGCGCTGAAGCTCGTCGTCTTCGGGACGAGCGAGTTCGCCGTCCCCGTCCTCGAAGCGGTCGCCGCACGGCAGGACGTCGTCGGCGTCGTCACGCCTCCCGATCGCCCCGCGGGGCGCGGGCACAAGCTCGTCGCGACGCCGGTGAAGCGCGCGGCGCAAGCGCGCGGGCTGCGCGTGCTGACGCCGGAGAAGCTCAAGCCGTTCGTCGAGGAGGCGCGCGCGCTCGGTGCGGATGCGTTCGTCGTCGCGTCGTACGGGAAGATCGTGCCGCAGGCGCTGCTGGACGTCGTGCCGATCGCGTTCAACGTGCATCCGAGCCTGTTGCCGCTGTATCGCGGCGCGACGCCGCTGCAGTCGGCGATTCGGGACGGGCGCACGGAGACCGGCGTGACGATCATCGCAATGGACGCGGGGATGGACACCGGGGACGTGCTGCTGCAAGAACGCACGCCGCTCGGCGCGGCGGAAACGTACGGCGAACTGCACGACCGGCTCGCGTTGCGAGGCGCGGAGATGGTGCTCGAAGCCCTCGACAGATATGCGAACGGCACGCTGACGCGCACGCCGCAAGCGGAAATCGCACGACAGCTCGGGATCACCGAGGATGAGATTGCGCGGACCGCGACCCGTCCGCTCGTGAAGGCGGACATCGTCATCGACTGGGGTTCCGTCACGGCCCACGAAGCCGTGAACGTGATCCGTTCGCTCTCCCCGACGCCGGGAGCGCGCGCGTTCGACGAACGAGGAGCGCCGCTGCGCATCATCACGGCTCACGAAGCGTCGCGCGATGCGTGCCGGCCGGACATCGTGTTCAAGGCGGAGGCGGGCAAGCTCGTCGTCATCGAAGTGAAGGCAATGCGTGGAAACGGGGTCGCGGTCGACCGAAATGACGCATTTGTCGTCTTCGACAAGCTGGTGCCGTCCGGTAAGGGAGAGATGAACGGTCTGCAATTCGGTCAAATGCTTTGGCAGCGGATCGAACGGACGAGCAAAGGCGCGCAGCTGTGAGCGCGCCTGCGGCGACGACCGCGCGCGAGGTTGCGCTGCAGGTCTGCCGCGATGTGTTCGGTCCCAATCCGCGCGGCGCGCGCGAGGCGCTCGACTACCGGCTGCGCAAGAGCGAGCTCGCGCCCCGGGACCGGGCCTTCGCGACGGAGCTCGCGTACGGCGCGATCAAGATGCGGCGGTTTCTCGACTTCGAGCTCAAACCGTTCGTCGGCGAGCGCGCGAAGTCGCTGCCGCAGCCGATCGCCGAGATCTTGCGCCTTGGAACGTATCAACTGCGCGCGATGAACGGCGTCGAGGTGTACGCCGCCGTGTCCGAAAGCGTCGGTCTCGCGCGCAAGTACGGCCACAAAGGCACCGCCGGGCTCGTCAACGCGGTGCTGCGGCGCGTGTCGACGGAACCGCCGCGCGAGGCAGATCTGGCAACGCGCGCGTCGCTGCCGAACTGGGTGGTGGAGCACTGGCGCGAGCGGTTCGGCGAGGAACGGCTCGCGGCGATTCTCGCCGGCGTGAATGCATCGCCCGCGGTCGGTATTTGCCTCGACTTGCGCAACTGCACGCCTGACGACGCACAGCGCGCGCTCGCGGACGCGGGGATCGCGGCGGCGCCGAGCGCGTTCGCGCACGACGCCCTCGTCCTGGGTGGAACGGCGTCCGCCGTCGAGCTCGAAGCGATCGCGAACCATCGCTGGCATGCGCACGCCGAGGCCGCAGCGTTTCCGGTCGACATCCTCGATCCGCAGCCGGGACAGCGCGTCGTCGAGCTGTGCTGCGGCCGCGGCAACAAGACGCTGCAGATCGTGAGCCGCATGCGCGACGGCGGAACCGTGCTCGCCGTGGATGACGACGACCGGAAGATCGCGCAGATCGCAAAGCGGCTGGAGGCAGCGGCCGTCGGATCCGTCGCGCTCGTCACCGCGGACGCGACGACCATGCAGGCGACGGCGGACGCCGATCTCGTGCTGCTCGACGCGCCGTGCTCGGGACTCGGCATCCTGGGGCGCCAGCCCGAGGCGCGCTGGCGCAAGCAGCCCGACGATCCGGTGCGGATGGCGGCCGTGCAGCGCAAGCTCATCGATGCCGCTGCGGGCGGCGTGAAGCCCGGCGGCGCGCTCGTCTATGCGGTGTGCTCGACCGACCGGCGCGAAGGCGAGGACGTCGCGGACGCCTTTCTCGCGGACCATCCGGCGTTCGCGCGCGATGCGATACCCGAACGCTATGCGCCGTTCCTCACGCCGGCCGGCGACGTGCTCGTCGCGCCCGGCATCGATGGTCGCGATGGATTTTACATCGCGAGGGTAATCCGCGGGCAGTGAACGTGTTCGCTCGGATCGAGAACGTGTGCGCGCGCGTCGTCGAGGATGCGTTCGCGCGCGTGTTTCCGGGCGCGCTCGATCCCGCCCAGATCGGGCGGCGGCTCGTCGCGACCGCGCAGGCCTCGCCCAGCGACCTCTATCTCGTGCGCGTGCATCCGACCGATTACGGGCGGCTCGCCGGCGACCGGGACTTTCTCGAAGGGCGCTGGAGCGCGATGCTGCGCGAGGCGCTTCCGGCGGAGCGCGCGGCCGCAGCGCGCGTGGTGCTCGACGAGGACCCCGACGTCGTCTCGGGCTCGCTCGCGATCGAGGCGGTCGTGGACGAGCGCGTGCAAACGCTGGCGCTCGAACGGCCCGACGGGACGCGCGTCGCGCTCGCCGACGGGCTCACGCTCGGGCGCGGCGACGACAACGGTGTCGTCGTGCGCGACGCGCGCGCGTCGCGCAAGCACGCGCGCATCGTGGCCGACGGCACCGGCTGGAGCGTCGAGGACACGGGCTCGTCGAACGGCACGTTCGTCGACGGCGCGCAGGTGCGGCGCTCGCGGCTGGACCGCGGCCAGACGCTCACCATCGGCGACACGCCGTTGAAAGTGGTCGACGTCGCGTGACCGATCCGCGCCTGATCACGCTCGGCTTGTCGGGTGCATTCGTCGCCTACGTCGTGCTGGTGCACGACCGGCGCGGCGCACCGCCGGCCCGCGCGATCGAGGCGTCGATCCCGACGGGGATCGAATTGACGGTGGCGCACGCGGGCAAAATCAAGACATATCGCTTCGGGCGGCGTATCCTGGTGGGACGGGCACCAAGCGCCGACCTTCGTCTCGACGATCCGCGGGTGAGCCGGCTGCACGCGCGAATCGAGATGCGGGACGACGGCGTGTTCGTCGAAGATCTCGGCAGCCGCAATGGAACGCAGGTCGACGGGGAAACCGTCACCGAGCCGCGGCTGCTGGCGGTCGACGACGAAGTCACCGTCGGCGGCGCAGCCCTCGTTTTCCGGGGAGTCGGAGCATGGAGATAGCGGTCGGTTCGCGACCCGGGACACCCCAGCGCGGCGGCGACGAAGCCTACGTCGCCGAGATCGTCGCGCCGGGCGTCGTCCTGCTCGCCGTCGCGCACGGCTTCGGCCGCATTCGCGAGCGCTCGGCTCCGGCCGTGGCCGCGGAGGCCGTCCGCGACAACCTCAAGCGCCGCGTGCGCGGCGAGCGCCGCGACCCGCGGGCGAGCCTTGCGGCGGCCTTCTCGGCCGCCAACGCGCGCGTCTACGCCCATTCGGGCAGCACCGAAGACTACGTCGCTTCGGGGACCTCGCTGACCGCCGCGCTGATCGTGGGCGACCACGCCTTCGTCGGGCACGTCGGCGCGACGCGCGCGTACCTCGGCCGGGACGGCGCGCTGACGGCGCTCACCAAGGACGACTCGATGGGCGACGGCCCGCTGCGCCTGCTCACCCACAGCCTCGGAACGCAACCCAACCTGGAGCCCGCGCTCGACCACGTCCGCTTGATGCACGGCGACGCGCTGCTGCTGTCGAGCGGCGCGCTGCACGAGCTGCTCGGCGACGACGAGATCGCCGACGCGCTGCGCGCGTCCGCATCGTCGGAAGAGACGACGGCGCGGCTACTGGCCATCGCGGGGATCCGCGGCGACGGCGCCGGGACGGTGATCGTCGGGCGCGCGTTCCACGAGGCCGCGCCGGAGAGCGGTTCGCGGCGACCGCGCGCGCGCGACGCCGCCATCGCGCTGGCGGTGATGCTGGCCGCGACGATCGTCGCCATCGTGATGCTGCGCGCGATGTTCACCGGCGCGTGACCGATTCGCTCGTGCGCCTGCGGGCGTGCGTGCCGATGGTGGTCGCGCTCCTCATCGCCGCGTTCACGGTGCGGCTGGCGCCGCGCGCCGCGCTGCTGCCGGAGTGGCTGCCGTTCGCGCTCGGCCTGCTCGCGCTCGCGTGGCCGGCGCTGCGGCCGCCGAACGTGTCGCGCGACGACACGCTCCCGGCCTTGGCCGTCCTGCTCGCGTCGATCGGGCTCGCCGTCGTCGCGCGCCTGCAGCCGCAGCTCGCGCAGAAGCAGATCGTGTGGCTCGCGTTCTCGCTGATCCTCGCGGTCGCGGCGGGCCCGGCGTTCGACCGCTTCCGCGTGCTGGCCGCGTACAAGTACATCTGGATTCTCGCGGCGATCGCGCTCTTCGTGGCACTCGCGCTGTTCGGTGAGGAAGTGAACGGTGCGCGCCTGTGGATCCACTTCGGGCCTGTGCGGTTCGAGCCCGTCGAGGTCATCAAGCTGCTCGTCGTGCTGTTCATGGCGTCGTATCTCGCCGAGACCGCCGACGTCATCGCGCGCACGCGGCCCTGGTCGCTGCGGTCCAACGCGAAGTATCTCGGCCCGCTGTTCGTCGGCTGGGGCGTGTCGATGATGATCTTGACGCTCGAGCACGATCTCGGGATGGCGGCGCTGCTGCTCGCGACGTTCGTGTCGATGCTCTACGTCGCGACGCGGCGGGTCGATCTCGTCGCGGGAGCGATCGCGGTGTTCGGCGTGGGCGCCTGGTGGGCGGCGACGCATTACCGCTACGTCGAGACGCGCATCGCGGTCTGGAAGGACCCGTTCCACGACCCGCTCGGCGCGGGCTACCAGGCCGTGCAGTCGCTGTTCGCGCTGGCCAACGGCGGGCTGTTCGGGACCGGCTTCGGGCTAGGGCGGCCCGACTACATCCCGGAGGTCGCGACCGACTACGTCTACGCGGCGTTCGGCGAGGAGTGGGGCGCGATCGGCTCGATCGCGCTGCTGGCGCTGTTTTTGGCGGTCGTGCTGCGCGCACTGCGGGTCGCGAACCGCCAGCCGGACCTCTACGCGAAGCTGCTCGCGACGGGTTTGGCGGCGGTCTTCGGCTTCCAGATTCTGATCATCGTGGGCGGCGTGCTGCACCTGTTCCCGCTCACGGGGATCACGCTGCCGTTCATCTCGTACGGCGGCAGCTCGCTGGTGACGAACTTCTTACTGGTGGCCCTGGTCTGGGCGATCTCGAGCGAACGGCGGATCCCGGCCGCCCGGGCCTAGCGGTTGGGCGGCGTGTAAAGTTTGGGTATCGTATCGGCCTGCTCGCTAAGGTTCGCCGCCGGGCGTTCCGATACTAAAGAATTGCGCGTGCCGCGCCGATAGTGGAAGGGAATCATGTCTGATCAGGATCTTCCAGCCGGCTCCGACGAGGAGCGCACGTATCCGGAGTTCGACCGCCGCCGCGGTCCGCGTCGCGGCACGTCCGCCGAAGTGATCGACCCGCAGTTCGAGCGCCGCGGCCCCGACCGCCGCAAGCGCAAACCGGGCTTCGCGGGCCTGTTCGGCGCGATCTTCGGCCCCGGCCGCGACGAAGAGTCCACGGAGAAGTAGCGCCTAGCGGCGCCGGGCCGGAAACCTTTCGGGCGAGCCCCGCTACTACGGCGAGGAAGAACGCCTGCCGGAGGTACGGCCATGGTCACCCAGCAGTTCGAGGCGACGCGGGAGCTCGAAAACGCGTGCCGCATCTTAGGCACGCGGTGGATTCTAGCGCTGCCGACGGCGCTCGCGTCGCTGGCGATCGCCGCGATCGTGATCTTCGTGATCGGCGCGGTGATCGTCTCAGGGGTCGCGGCGCTGCTCATCGGCGGCCACGGCGGCGCGTTCGCGCTGCTCGGAGCGGGCGCGTCGTCGATTGCCGTTGCGGTCGTCGTGATCGTGCTGATCTCGACCGTCGCGCACGCGATGGTGCTGGCGGCGGCGCACGATGCCTGGCTGGGGCGCGAACCGGACTTCGGCGCCGCCTTCCGCCTGACGCTCGCGCGCTTTCCGGCGCTGCTGGTCGCGGCGCTGCTGACCGCGCTGCTCTACGTGATCCCGCTCGTGCTGTCGTTCGTGCTGATCGGCATCCCGCTGCTGTTCGTGCTGGGGTATTTCCTGATGTACGTGCGCGCGGCGATCGTCATCGGCGGTGAGGACGCCCTCACGGCGATCGCGACCTCCTTCCGCCTGGCATCGACCAAGAGCGGGCCGAGCCTGATCGCGTTCGCCGGCATGATCGCGGCGTTCATCGGCGGCCGCATCGTCGACGCCGCAACGATCCACGTGCCGGGCATCGGTCTGCTGGCCGCGTTTTTCGTCGGCGGCGCGACGGCCGCGTACATCGCGCTGGTGGAGGTGCGCTTCTACGAGCTGCTGCGCGCCGAGGCCCTCGTCGAAACGCGCGTTCCACTGCGCTGAAGGTCCGCGGCAACGTCCCGGCGCTGAGCCGGTGGGTGGGCGCCGCGCGCGGCGCGAAAACGTTGCGCGACATGACTGAAACGCTCCGGCGGGTGTCCGCTTTCGTCGTCTTGCTCGCGCTCTCGATGATGTCCGGACCCGCGCGCGCGGCGACCACGCCGCTCGACAATAAGGTTCCGCGCTACGACCACATCCTGGTGATCGTCGAGGAGAACAAAGACTACTCCACGATCATCAGCGGCACGCTGACGCCAAACATCGTGCGCCTGGCGAAGACCTACGGCGCGGCGACGCAAATGTTCGGCGAGGGGCATCCGAGCCAGCCGAACTACGTCGCGCTGCTGGGCGGCGATACGTTCGGCATCGCCGACGACGACCCGCACGTGGTCGACCAGCCGAATCTCGGTACGCAGCTGCGCGCCAAAGGGCTCGACTGGCGCGCGTATCTGGAAGACCTGCCCGCGCCCGGGTGGATGGCCGCTCCGGTATCGCCCGGGAAGCATCTGTATGCCGAGAAGCACACCGGCTTCACCAACTTCACGAGCACGCACGCCATGTCGCCGGCCGACAAAGCGCTGCACTTGGTCCCCTTCCCCAACCTGCACGCCGACCTGCGGAGCGGAAACGTGCCGGCCTTTGCGTTCGTGATCCCCAACTTGTGCAACGAGATGCACGGCGCTCCGTCGTGCAAAGATACGAACACGGTGATCGCGCAGGGCGACACCGTGGCCGGATCGCTCGTCGCGGAGATCCAGCGGTCGCCGATCTGGACGAAGCCGGGCACGAACACCGCCATCATCGTCACGTGGGACGAAGACGGGTCGTATACGAACGGTTCGTGCTGCGTCAAGAACCCGACCAATCCCGGCGGCGGACACATCGCCACGGTCGTCATCACCAATCACGGCCCGAGCGGCGTCGTCGATGCGACTCCCTACGACCACTACAGCATGCTGCGCACGATCGAAGACGCGTTCGGGCTCGCGCACCTGGTCCACGCGAACGATACAACCGTCGTCCCCATGGTGCCGCTGTTCATGCTGGCGCCGCCGTCACCGGTACCGTCGCCGGCGCCCATGCGGACGCCGTAAAACACAGAGCACGTCGCAGCGACTCTCGTCACACTACCGTGAGCCGAGGAGGTACGCGCAGGAAGCCGCGCTGCGCGTCGTTCAGTAGTGAGGAGTGTCCAAGACGCGCGCAAGGGGTTGTAGCGGCGCAGACTTTGAGACGACGGACACCGTCCGCAAGCCGTTTACGGCCTCGCGCGCGATAGCACTCGCGAGGAGAACGCCATGAATACCATTCTGTCGCTGCAAGCTCTGGCGGTGACCGCAACGTCGCGCGCCGGAGAGGAAGACAGCCTCTTCAGCATCGTGAGCCATGCTTGTTCGACCAAGAGCAACACCTGCGTCGACCAGGCCGAGAGCGAACACTACTTCTAACGGGCGGTGCGAGGACCGGCGCGTGGCGCCGGTCCTTGCGGCGCGCCGTCCTTGCGAGGTGAGCGATGCGAACTCGGCACCACGTGCTGCACCTGATGACGAACCGCGAGTGGTTCGAGTCGGCGAACGCATACGTTCCGGACGAGACGTACTACATGGCGCCGGTGCGCGCGCTGCTTCCGCGCGATTGGAGCGCGCGGCACGAGGGCGTCTGGTTCCACTGCATGCCGCTCGATGCCGCGATGCCGGTGCAGGGGTGGAAGATCCACGTCTCCGGCACGACGCACAGTGCGGCCGGTTTGCTTGCGGCCGTCGTTCCCGTGCTCGTGGAGAACGGCGTTCCGTTCAAGTGCGCCGCGGACCGCATTCTGCTGTCGCTGATCAACAGCAAGCGCTGGTCGCGCGGCGGCAGCGGCAAGTTCTTCACGGTCTACCCGCGCGATACCGACCAGTTCGCCGCGCTGCTGCCGAAGCTGGACGCCGTCACGAAGGGCTTCGCCGGGCCGTACATCCTCAGCGACCGGCGCTATCGCGACAGCGGCGTCGTGTTCTACCGCTACGGCACGCTGCAGGCGCAGACGGCGCTCGCCGTGGACGGCACGCGCGTCTCGGTGTTCATCAACGCCGACGGAACGCTCGCCACCGAGGAACGCGGTCCGCTCTTTCGCTTGCCGCCCGGCGTCGAAGACCCGATCACCGGCGAATCTCCGATCACGGCGCCCGCCGGCGGCGCGCCGCTGCTGCGCGACGGCCGCTATCGGATCGACGCGCCGCTCGCGTTCTCCAACTCCGGCGGCGTCTATCTCGCGACCGACACGACGACGGGCGCGACCGTCGTCCTCAAGGAGGCGCGCCCGTACACGAACTGGCTCAGCCGCGACGACGACGCGACGGCGCTGCTGCGCAAAGAGCAGCGCATCCTGGCGCTGCTCGCGCATTCCGGCTACACCGCGAAGCCGGTCGAGCTCTTCACCGAGTGGGAGCATACATTCGTCGCGCAGGAGCACGTTGCCGGCGTCTCGCTCGCCGCGCTCGGCGCCACGCGTTCGGTACTGCTGCGCACGCGGCCGGCGCGCGGCGACGTCGACGCGTTCCTCGACCTCACGCGCCGCGTCTTCACGTCGCTGCTGCATGCGCTCGAGGCGATTCATGTCGCGAACGTCGTGTTCGGCGATTTGTCGCCGTCCAACGTGTTATGGCGCGAAGACGCGGCGTGCGTCGCGCTGATCGACTTCGAAGGCGCGTGCGAGATCGGCGTCGACCGCCCGGCGAATTTGACGACGCCGGGATTCGACGCGCCCGGAACCGGCCCGGCAACGGAGGCCGATGTCGCGGACGACTGGTACGCGTACGGCGCGCTGCTCTGCGCGTTCCTCATGCCGATCACGCCGTTCTTCGCGCTCGCGCCCGACCGGGTCGGCGCGCTCGTCGAGCGCCTGTGCGCGGCAAGCCGTCTGCCGCCGGAGATCGCCGCGCTGATCCGCGCGCTGTTGCATCCGGAGCGCGAACGCCGCGCCGGTCCGGTGCAGATCGCGCAAGCGCTGCGGTCGCTCGAACGCATGCCGAGCCCGCCCGTCGAGCAGTTCGTGCCCAAGCCGCTCGATCAGTTCGTACCCGAGCCGCTGGCCGCCGATTTGCGCGAGCGGCTCACAGCATATATTCTCGCGAATGCCGATCCGCAGCGCAGCGATCGTCTCTATCCCGCGGATTTTCGTGTGTTCGACACCAATCCGCTCAGCGTGGGGTACGGCGCGGCCGGCGTCATCGGCGCGCTGCATCGCAGCGGCATCACGCCGCCCGCGGAGCACGTCGCGTGGCTGCTGCGCACGCCCGTGACGCCGCAACGCTATCCGCCGGGGCTGATGCTCGGGTCGAGCGGTATCGCGTGGACGCTGCTCGAGCTCGGCGCGCACGACGATGCACGCCGTACGCTCGCGTGCGGCGAGGATCATCCGCTCCGCGACCGCGCGCCCGGCCTCGCCTACGGGAAAGCCGGCTGGGCGCTGGCGAACCTCGCGTTCTTCCTGGCCCTTCACGACGAGCGGTATCTCGCGGAAGCGCGGCGCTGCGGCGACGAACTGGTGCGCGAGGCGAACGAAGACGAGCGCGGGCTGTCGTGGGCGTACGACGGCGACGTCCATTACGGCCTGTATCACGGCGCCAGCGGCGTCGCGCTGCTGCTGACGTACCTCGCGCTCGCGACGAACGACGAGCGCTATCTCGGCGCCGCGCGCGACGCGTTGCGGTTCGACCTCGCGCACGCGCAGCCGATCGAGAACGGACGCGGCGTGTCGTGGCCGTACCGCGCCGGATTTCCGGGCGTTCTGCTGCCGTACTGGTCGTACGGCTCCGCCGGTATCGGCGCCGCGCTGCTGCGGCTGGTGCACCTGGGCGGCGCCGACGATCTCGCGCCGTGGCTGGAGCGTATCTTCGTCGACACCGACCGCGCGTGGTCCGTCACGCCCGGCATGGCGAACGGCCTCGCCGGCATCGCGACGTTCCTCGTCGACGCGCACGCCTTCACCGGCGAGGCGCGGTATCGCGACGCGGCGCTGCGCGCGCTCGACGGCATCCTGGCGTACCGCGTTGCGCGCGGCGAAGGTATCGCGCTCCCGGGCGACTACTCGGGCCGCATCGCGTGCGATTACGCCACGGGCTCGGCGGGCGTGCTCTCGCTGGCCGACCGCATCGTGCGCGGGCGCGGCGCGGACTTCTTCTTGGACGATCACTTCACGCCGTCGCCGCAGCGCGGGCGCCACGTGTCCGCGCTCGCCGTGGTTCCGTAGCAGTTCACGCGCGGCGCAACCTCCCGTGCCGCCGCGCACCTCTCACCAGCACATGATCACCCCAGCCGAGCTGGCCGGCGTGCCGCTGTTCGCGGCGGTCCCGCACGCGCTGCGCGCCCGCATGGCGGCGCGTTCCGCCGACATTCGCGCCAACACCGGCGAGTGGATCTCGCACGAGGGCGACGCGCCGTACTTCTGGACGATGCTCGACGGCGAGGTCGAGCGCGTGAAGCTCGTCGCCGGCCAAGAAGTGCAGGCGACGACGTTCGACCCGGGCGAGTATTTCGGCGAGGTTCCGTTGATGCTGGGTGCGAGCTCGTTCGCCGCGATCCGCGCGCTGCGGCCGTCGCGCCTGATGCGCACCGAGCCCGCCGATTTCCACCTGCTGCTGACCGAATCGCCCGAAGCGGCCGCCATTATCGCGCAATCGCTGAGCCGGCGCGTGACGATCATCAGCGAAGCGTACACGGCGGCGAACCCGACGCAGGCCACGATCGTCGGCGACCGGCTCGACTTCGCGTGCCACGACATCCGTGATTTTCTGTCGCGCAATCAGATCGCGTTCGAATGGTTCGACCCGACCGACCCGGCCGACGCCGCCATCATCCCGCCCGCGGCGCGAAACGCGGAGCGCTACCCCCTGGTGCTGCTCAACGACGGTCGCGTGCTCGTGGAACCGAACAACCGCGAGCTCGCGTGCGCGCTCGACCTGCAGATCGAACCCCGCGAGGGAGCGTACGATCTGGCGATCGTCGGCGGCGGTCCGGCGGGCCTCGCGGCCGGCGTGTACGGCGGTTCCGAGGGGCTGCGCACGATCATGATCGAGACGGAAGCTCCCGGCGGGCAGGCCGGCACGTCGTCGCGCATCGAGAACTATCTCGGCTTCCCCGTCGGCGTCTCCGGCGGCGATCTGGCGAACCGCGCGTTCCAGCAGGCAAAGCGGTTCGGCACCGAGATCCTCGTGACGCGCTGCGTGCGCACGATCGCACCGGACGGCGACGGGTACGTGGTGATGCTCGACGGCGACGACACGGTGAAGGCGCGCACCATCGTGATCGCGACGGGCGTGACGTGGCGCAAGCTTCCCGCCGAAGGCGCGGACGAGTTCGTCGGCCGCGGGCTCTATTACGGGGCGGCGCGCACCGAAGCGCCGGTGGTGCGCGGCAAGGACGTCTTCCTGGTGGGCGGCGGCAACTCGGCGGGCCAGGCGGCGATGTTCTTCTCGGGCTACGCGCGCACGGTGACGCTGCTCGTGCGCGCGGACGGGTTGGAGCGCAGCATGTCGCACTATCTCATCGCGGAATTACGCACCAAGGACAACATCACCGTCGAGACGCGGACGACCGTCGTGCGCGTCGGCGGCGGAAGCCAGCTCGAAACGATCGTCACGCGGACGGAGCCCGCCGCCGTCGAACGCGAACGGCATGCCGACGCGCTGTTCGTGTTCATCGGCGCGGATGCCGAGACGGCGTGGCTGCCCGCGGCGCTCGAACGCGACCAGTGGGGCTACCTGCGCACCGGTCGCGACATCGAGAGCTGGGCCGACGAGGATCGTGCGCCGTTCCCTCTGGAGACGAGCATGCCGGGCGTGTTCACGGCGGGCGACGTGCGCAGCAATTCCGTGAAGCGCGTCGCGTCGGCAGTCGGCGAAGGCAGCATGGTGGTGGCGTACATCCATCAGTACCTGGATCCGATGACGCGAACGACTACCGGCGCACGAGCGTAGCGCTCTTAGAACGAGGAGAAGACGCCGATCTTCTGCCGGCGGGACTCCGCGAGCCAGATGTTGTGGTCGGGGCCGAACGCGAGCGACGACGTGACGCACTCCGCAATCTCGTAGCTGGTGATGGCGCCGGCTGCCGTAGAATGCCCGAGGCGGCAGGGGTAATTGGGGAACGAGGTCATGTGGCCGTACGTGAACCAGTAGGTCCCGTCCGCTGCCGGTATGATGCCGTAGGCGTGCCCGTAGGGTGCGCGCGCGTACTGCGGTATCGGGTACTCCGTGACCGTGCCTGCGGGGGTCACGTTGCCGATCTTTCCGACATCATCGGTGAACCAGACGTTGCCGTCCGTCCCGGCCGTCAGAAAAACGACCTGGCCGCTCGTCGCGAAGTTGCTGACGGTCCCGTCGGCGGGGCTGATCCGCGTGACGGACCCGTCCAAGCCCACCCAGATGTTGTTGTCCGGGCCGGCGACGATCCCGGCCGGTTTGCTTCCTGCGAGGTAGCTCTTCACGATCGTGCCGGTCGTCGGCACGACGGCGTAGACGCCCGGATTGTCGCGGTCGCTGGTGAGGTAGAGAAGTCCGTCGGCTCCGAATGCCAGGTTGGGGATCGTCAAGAACACGCCGCCCGGAGACAACGGGGTGATCGCGTATTCCGTCACGGTGCCGTCGGCGGGCGACAAACGACCGTACTGCTTATCGCCGAATTCGGTGAACCACAGCGCGCCGTCGGGGCCGACGATCAGGCCGCCCGGCGAGCCGCTCGGCGTGTACGCGGTGATCGATCCGGTGGCGGTGATTCGGTTGATCTTGATACCGTCGGTGAACCACATCGCGCCGTCTGGACCCTGCACGATGCGGCCGGGAAAACCTTCGGCGTTCGGATCGGCGAACTCGGCGGAAACGTTCTCCGGCTCGAAGATCGCCGTCTGCTCGACCGCGCCGCCTTGCACCGCCGACGTCACCGTCGCGACGACCTTGGCCGCGCCGTTGTACGAGAGCGTCACGACGTCGTTCGGGGACGTCAAGGTCGTCTTCGACAGCGACGTTGCGCCGGACGGGTCGTTCAGCGTCAGCACGAGCGGCCGATCGTAGTTGCCGGGACCGATGATGGTAAAGCCGGCGGCGTCGACGGCGTTCACGGTCACGGTCGTCGTGAGGGGCGCACCGATGAGCGGGGTCGGGTCGGCGAAGGTGAGCGCGCTTGCATGCGCCACGATTCCGTCGAACGTGATGTTGACCGTATTCGCTTGCTCCGCCACGATCGTCTGCGTGACCGAACCCGACGACAGGAGGTTGCCGTGAGCAGCCTGGTCGTCGTAGAGCTTTAAGGAGAACGTATCGGTCGCGACCGGCGCGTCGACGTTGCCCTTACACGTACCGTAATACTCGCAGACGATGACGGTCGTCGTCGTCGGCAGCCCGGGAGAGCTGACCTCGATGCTGACGGACTGCGTCCCGTACGAGACGTACTTGGTACGGCGTTTGCCGCTCGCCGGTGCCTTGGTGGGCTCGATGTGAAATGCGACACTCGCCGTCTTGACGCTCGCGGGCGGTGGCGCGCTCTTCGCGCCGTGCGGCACGCCGCCGCCGCATCCCGCCAGCAGCGCGGTAACGATCAGGACCGTGCCTTGCATGCGGCGCATGTTATTGCCCTCCCACGAACGTCGTTGTCACGGATATTGGGACGGTCGTGGAGCCGCCGTGGTCGTCCCGTATGATGACGTCGCAGTGCCCCGCATTGTTGGGATACACGGTGTAATTGCTTGGTGTGCCCGCGCTGACGGTCGCGACGCCTTTGCAACTCGAGCTGTCCGCGGTGAAGACGCCGATGTAGAGGGTCTCGGTGACTTGGAACGACTTCTCGGATCCTGCAGCCGTCGTCGTGAAGGCGAGCGATGACGGTGACGCGACCGGCTGCGGCAACGGTAGCGGCGGCAGGGTCGGCAGCGGCGTTGGTGTTGGGGTCGGTGTCGTCACTGGCGATGGTGTCGGCGCCGGTGTCGCAGTGGGTGCCGGCGTGGCAGTGGGTGCCGGCGTCGGCGTCGCGGTCGGTGCGAGCGTCGGCACGAGCGTCGGCGGCACGAGCGGTGTCGGCGTGGGAGCCGGCGTGCCACCCGGCGGCGGCGTCGGCGACGGCGTGTCCGTCGGAAGCGGCGAGGGAATCGGTAGATCCGGCAACGGCAGCGCGATAATCTGGTTCACGCCGAAGCTGTAGAACCAGCGGGGGTTCTTCGTATACGCCCCCGGGCGCAACGGATCCGCATAGTAGTAGAGCGACGCGTTCAGCGTGAAATCGTAGAGGTACGAGAACGGCAGCGTCCGCGACGTATACCACCAGTGCGTGCTCGCGAAGTCGTACAGATACACGCCGCCGCGCCCGTCGTTTGCGTCGACCACGAACTCATAGCCGAGATCCGCATGATCGATATATCGCGCGTCCGGCAGATAGGTGTAGGAGCCGAAGGGCGTTCCGTTCGGCAGCGTCAGCGTGTACGAGCCGTCGGCAAGCACCGTTTCGCCGGCAAAGAACGCCGCATGGGGCGTTTGGGTCGTCGGCGCGGTTCCCCGCGGCGAAGGCTGCGCCGGCGTAGCGAACGACGGTGCTTGCGGAACGGCGAACGAGGGCTTGATTGGAACTGCAAACGGCGGCGCGGTCGCAACAGCGGTCGCACCCGCGCGCGATTGCGGCGCCGGACTGCTGCCGCCGCCTCCCGAGCAGCCCGCGAGAACGGCAAGCACGATCAACGCAACAACGGAGCGGCGCAAAGAGACAAGCACAATCGTAATCCTTCGACTCGCGTATTCCAGTTCCGCTGCGCATAGCGAGTAGGCGCTCGCAGTACGCATGGTTTTCTCGCGCGGACCGCAACATCGCGTCCGACGAGGACGACGTTACCGGCTTTTCGTCGATTCGCTATGTAAGCGCGCTTACATATGATGCGGGACGGTCAGCGTTTTACGCTACGAGGTCGTGTGCGAAAAGGCTCTCCAGTATCGCCGCCATCGCCGGATCGATCGTGCGGAGCCGGGAGCGCGTTGCGCGCGGCCACGGCGAGCGCGCGTCGTTCGCTTCGACCCACGCGCGCAGCGACTCCGCGAAGTACTCGTCCAGCGCCGAGGCGGCGTAGGGCGTGATGAAGGCGCGCGCTTCGCGGAACGCGCGGCGTACGCGCGGATCGATGCCGCTGAGATAGACGCCGCCGCCGAGCGCACAATCGAGGGCGTGGGCGAACTCGTGCGCGACCGTCATCGGGGACGTGGAGCGCAGATAGACAGCGCGCTCCTCGACGACGAACAAACCGGCGGGCGGTACGGGCCAGTCGTCGACGCCGCTGGCGAGGCGCCGGAGGGCGCGCGAGCGGTCGCGATACGCTTCAGAGCCGCGAAGGTGGATCAGTTTCACCCCGGTCGTGGCGGCGAGCCGCAGCGCCCCGGGCCCGAAGCGGTCGAGGACGGCGTCGATTGCAGCGGCAGCATCGGGCTTTGCATCGATAGCGGGACGGTTGCGCATCGCCCGCAGCGTAGCGTCCGCACGTAACCGCGATCATTCCGAGATGTTACGCCACAAAGTCGGTTTCGCGCGCTTGGCCGTTGCGCAAGCGCGCCCTCGCTCCTGAAGGTCACGCGGGGCTTGGTCTCACAGTCTGATAAACAAGTTTTCTCCTTGACCGTGGAGGGTTGCGGATGTTCATTCCTCGCCGGGTGGTACTTGCGCCGTTTCTCGGCGCCACAGCACTTCTTGCCGTGTTCTTGAGCGGATGCAACGGCGGAAGCGCAAGCCCGCCGCCGTTCACGACCGGAGCGGCATATACGGCGCCGACCGTCGCGCCGTTCGCCGCACCGCCGGCCGGCGTGACCGGCGCGAATCAGCCCTTGCCCATGCCGGCCTCCGGAAGCCGCGCGGGCAGCGCGTACGACGTGTACCTCACGACGCCGCCCGACGGCTTCACGGCGTCCTTCACCGTGTTCGAGCCGAACACGGTGACCGCCGGACAGACGTATCCGATCATCCTGACGGCGCCGGGCTGGGGCGGCAAACGTACGCCCGCTTCCGCACAAGCCGCGGTGCGCGCCGGCAACAACATCTTCGCGAAATTGCTCGCCGCAGGGTACGGCGTTGCATCGCTGGATCAGCACGGCTTCGCCGGTCCCGGCCGCAACAGCGGTATGGTGGACATCATGGATCCCGACCACGACGCACCGTGGTACCTCTCGATGCTGAACTGGATGGAAGTCAACGTGCCGTGGATGGCGTTCGGCCCGAGCGTCGACGGGCGCCAGACGAAGACGGCGATCATGGGAGCCAACGGCTCGTCGTACGGCGGCGCGTTCGAGTACTTCATCTGGCAGATGGACGATCGCAAGCGCCTGCACGCAATCGCGCCCGAGATCATCACGACCGAGTACAACAAATCGTCCGCGCCCAACGGCGTGAACAAGAACTGGTGGAACAACGTGCTCGCCGGCGCCGTGACCGGCGCGGGCGCGACGGAAGACCCGGCGTTCTTCAACTACATGTCGTCGGCGCCCAACCCGTCGCCCGAAGAGCCCGCGGTCATCAACCAGATGTTCGCGTACCATTCGTTCGAGGAACAGTGCAATCACGTCGCCGGTGTCTCCGACGGCGATCTCGGACCGGTGCAAGCGCTGCAAACGGTGCCGCCGACGAACGTGTTCATCATGCAGGGCATCCGCGACCACCTGTTCCCGCTCTACACCAACTACGCGGGCTTTCAGTGCGCGAGCGGGCTCGGCGGCGACGTCCGGTATTGGACGTATCAATCCGGCCACAACACGGGTCTCGCCGCGTTCCCGGACGACGATCCGCCGTACACGCCGCCCGGCAATGACCTCGACAGCGGCTGCGGCAGCTTGCAGCACGATACCGCCGTGATGGCATGGTTCAACGAGAAGCTGAAGGGTCAAGCGAACGCCGCCGCGTCGATTCCGAAGTTCTGCATCTCGTTCGTGAAGGGCGACGGCGTCGCGCTGACGTCGTTGACGACCGGCAAGAGCGGAATGCAGTTCGCGGTGCCCAGCACGACGGCAACCGTCGGCACGGGGACGTCGAACTGGCGCTCGTATCTCGCAGCGCACGGCGGGTCGTCGATCCCGACGATCGTGCCGCTCTACACGGTGCCCGCGGGCGGCAACATCCTCGCCGGCATCTCACACCTCGAGATCTCGGTGACGTCGTCGCTGACGACTCCGACGATGTTCGTGGGAATCGGGCATCTCGCTGTCGGTCAAACGCAGTGGGATCTCGTGAACGGCCAAGTGCAGCCGATCCAAGGAACGGGCTCGCTCACGACGGACACGGCCGGCGAAGGTGCGCGCTTGAACCCAAGCGATCAGGTCGGCCTGATCATCTTCGGCGACGACAAGCGATTCGACGCAGCCGCAAATCCCGCCGCACCGGCTCGGCCGACCGGAACGGTCACGGTGTCGGGCAATATCTGGGTGCCGATTCTGCCGACGCAGCCGTCGACCTGACGTAGCACGACGCACGCGAGCAGCCGGCGACTTCGGCCCGCCGGCTGCTCGTCTTCGCGTGCTGAACGCTCCATGCCCAAACACGGCGCCGATGACGACGGTGATCGTGCCGAAATGGTACGGTGCGGATTCGATCCGCTCGCAGCTTCGCTTCGCCGCGTTCGGAAGTGCTGTTCCCATACCGCGCCGAACGCGCCAGGCAAATGACCCAGCCATGCGAAGGCGTGCTGCTCGTGATGGGGCCCTTCATGGCCGGGGTTGGCCTATTCACGATCGCGGTGGCGGTCGCGACCTGGCTTTATCCCAGGTCGCGTTTCGTCGAACAGAATCTGTACGCCCGATACCCACCTCGGGCTGAGGCGGATCCCGTCTCGCGTTTCTTCGGCTTGACGCGCGAACAGGCCGGTCCGATGAATCTGTGGACGACGCGTATCGTCGGGCCGTTCGCGGGAGTGGGGTTCTTCATGTTCGGTGTCGCGCTCACCTCATCAGCGGTGCGGTGCGCGGCGGACTACCATCAGATCCCGTCGCTCGTCGGGCCGGTGGAGTTTCGCTACTGGCCGCCTATGATCGCGTTCATGGCGGTCGCCGTGCTGATCGGCGCCTTCCGCGCGTGGCGAAGGTCGCCGTCAGAACTCGCGCTCACCGTGCTCGGGATGGCGTGCTGGTCCTTTGCGGCCGCGGAAGCGGCCGCGTTCCACACCGGTATTCAAGCCGAACGTTGGGGCGCGGTCGCTGTGGTGTTATTCGCGCTCGGCGTGCCGGCCGGATGGTTGTGGCGGGTCGTGCGACCCGGCGCTAGGAGCGCGCCGCGGTAACCTGGACCGAACCCGTATAGCTCACAGTCGCGCCTGCGCGCGTTTTCACCGTGTACGCCACCTTGCACGGGCCCGGCGGAAACGCTTTGCTGCCGCGGCGCGTGACGTACTGATAGCCCAATCGCATCGTCTCGTTCAGCTTCACGTTCGCCTGGCGTCCCGCGTGCGGGGCGACGTGCAACTCGCTGATCGTCACCGCTTCCGATGCTTGCGTGACGAGGACCAGGTGATGCCGGCCTTTGACGTCGGTGTGCACCGTGGCGTTCGCGACCACGAAGCGCGGTCCGGCGCCCGCTGCGTGCAGCGCCGTTCCGCCGTTCGTCATCGGCGCGTTGGGGAACATGATCAGCGCGTACTTCTGACTGCCGAAGAACGCGTCGTAGTCCCACCAGATGCGGCCGTTGCGGCCGCGATCGGACGCCGGTCCGGGGTTCCAGCTCGGGCCGAAGCTGTTCTGCACGAGGAACGCCCCGTGCGGGCCCTTCGAATCGTCGTAACCGACGATCACCTGCCCGTGCCCCGACGGGTTCTTGAAGCCTTGCGGCGCGGTGAACGCGCCGTTTACGAGCGGCGGAGACTGCACGCCGTAACCTTTCGCCACCAAGCCGGAGAACGCGATCGCGTGGCCGTGGCGGATCAGCTCTTTGAAATGCGCGAGGTTCGCGGCGCTGACGTTCGTGTACACCTTGTAGCTGCCGACGAGCAGACGCGACGATCCGGGCGGCGTCGTCATGACGTTCAGGCCTTTGATGTACGTGCATTCCGCGGCGACCGTCGCCGCGTCGTTGGGGTCGTACGGAATCGCCGCCGTGCTCGGCGCACCGTCCGCCACGAGCTTGTCCGCGTACGGTTTCGCGCCCGATCCTTTGGGGCAGATGCGCGCGTCGTGCTCGAGGACCTGGTGCTCCCATTGGTACAGCCACGCCGCGCTCGGCTGATTGGCAGCGTCGCTCGCGGGCCATTTGACGGATCCGTTCGGATTTCGAGCCGCGGTGTACGCGCCGAGGCAATAGCCGAACGACTGCGCCTCGCACGATCCCGGCGAGCCGACGCTGCCGGGAACTCCCTGCGTCGAGATGCTCGGGAGGTTCGACAAGATCACAGCGCGCGACGTTGCCGGCGCCGGGTTCGCGACTTGGAGCACCGTTCCGTCGAGCGCGTGAGGCGAGAGGCCTTCCAGAACGCCGCTGAAGTCGCGGCTCGATATCTCCGCGCCCCACCGGCCGTCCGCCGGGTCGACGAACAGCGAGGCCCGGAGCTTCGCGCCGGCGGCGGGTTGCGCGGCGGCGGCGAGCGCCCCTGCGGCGCCAACGAGAAACGAGCGTCGGTGCATACGGAAACCTCCGAAAGCTACACGGACCCGGCCTCGTCAATCATATCCCAAGAGCGACGGCCGTCAAGCCGCAACCCGGACGCAGCCTCCGGAAAGCGGAGGTAGGCCTATCGTGGACCGCTGCCGGAAGAGGCGATCATGGCGACACCGCTGCTTCCGACGATCAACGACCTCGCGTTCGTCGCGTACAGCGGCGCGCGCATCGTGTTCGACCGCTACTACGTGACCGGACAACCGTCGGCGTTCGCGTATCCCGCGATCCCCGAGGCCGGCATTCGTTCCGTGATTTGCGTCCGTCAGCCGGGCGAGGCCGTCGCGCCGCCGCCGGTTCCGCCGCCGCCGCCGTTCGACACCACCGAAGCGTCCACGCTGCAGCAGCTCGGCGTGTCCTATCAGAACATTCCGATCACGCGCACGATGACGCAAGCGGAGTTCGACGCCGCGGCGACGCAGGCCGCGCTCGCGCTGTTGACAAACGGCGCGGCCGGACCGGCGCTGATCCATTGCTCGACGGGCGACCGCGCGTCGTCGGTATTCGCCGTGATGCTGATTCTGGGGGCCGGGTTCCCGAACGCCGATGCGGCCGACTACTGCATCAACGCGCTGCTGCTGGCGAACTCGAGCATCGTCGCGCTCGTGCGCGGCTACAGCGCTCCT
Source organism: Vulcanimicrobiota bacterium (assembly GCA_963723635.1). Taxonomy (GTDB): domain Bacteria; phylum Vulcanimicrobiota; class Vulcanimicrobiia; order Vulcanimicrobiales; family Vulcanimicrobiaceae; genus Vulcanimicrobium. The sequence goes on from CAVRRP010000038.1 coordinate 237,892, forward strand.
CGCGAAACGGCGCCTGCGCTCGACGAGGCGGCCACGCATCTCAAGCGGCTTCTCGGCTGAAGCGAGCTCGCGGCTAAGGCTGCCCGGGCGGCATGCCGATCACTCCGTGGTACGCAGCCCGCACGGAGGACGCGATGTCGACCGCAGCTCTGATCTGGACGTTTCTGGCCCTGTGCGCGGGCGGTGGGATCACCGCCGCCGTGATGACGTACCAGCGCGTGCGCCGCGCCGGCGGCGACGTCGCCGACTGGGTGCAGGTCGGCAACATGAACACGCTGCTGCGGCTCGACCTCGACCACCTCACTGGGGACGACGACAACTTCGCGCTGCAAGAGGCGCGCGCGGCGCTCAAGGCGTCCACCGCCTGTCGCCCGCTCGCGGAGCGCAAGCTGTTCGACCACTACAACGCACTGGTCGGAATCGCGATCAAGTTCGGCGAGAAAGTGCACGACCAGCACGGCATCGTCGATCTGCAGGCCGTGGCGAACCGCCGCGCGCACGTGCAGAACGCGCTCGCCGTCGGCGATCAGCTCGAAGCGGCGCTCGGCGGAATCGCCGAGCTCGCGACGTGCGCCAACCGCGATCGCAACGAGCGCGTCCGCCAGAGCTACCACGTGCCGGCAATGGGGACCGTCACGCAGATGATCTCCTGAACCAGGCCGCACGCAAAGGGGTCCGCAGCCCGTCGTAGGTATTTCTCCCGGACGACCGCTCGGTCGGAAAGGGAGCCAGTGGTGCGACGCCTACGAGCCGCTTCTTTGCTTGCGCTTACCCTGGCGCTTTCCGCCTGCGCCGGACGCGGCGGAAGCGAGACCGCGAGCCCGTCGCCGGCCGGCGTGCCGTCGTCGCAAACCGTGCCGGGCGAGAGCAGTTCTGCGGCAGCGCAGTCGACGGCACCGGCGGAAACCACGACGGCGGCCGCCGAAAGCACGGCGACGCCGGTCGCGGTGCCCACGTCGACGCCGGACCCGAATCTCCTGACCAACGCGAACGGGACGATCGTGCGAAGCTACTCGCCGGCCGCGCTCGATCGGATGAACGACGGCAGCCCCGCCCACGCGGCGACCGGTATCGGCGCCGAGCTGCCCAGCGACGCGGCCCCGCCCTTCGTGTTCACGTTCGAGCTGCCGGGGACGGCGACGATCTCCGAGTTTCAAGCGGCGCTGCGGGCTAAGGACGAAAAGGGTCCGGTGCCTGCGGTGACGTTCGCCGTGTCGACCACCGGAGCGGACTCCGGGTTCACCGACGTCGGCACCATCACCGGCGGGGAGAGCGGCAACGGCGTCAAGACGCTGCAAGCCGGCAAACAGGCGCGCTGGGTGCGCGTGACGGCGAACCACCTCTTCGATTCCGTCGGCGCGACCGGCACGCTCGCGGCGCCGTCCAAGCCGCTCGATCCGACGGGCATCTACATCGAAGAAGAGCGTCCCGACAAGAACGGTGCGTTCGCGATGTCCGGGACGAGGGAGTCTGATTTTCGCGCGCGTTTCGTCGCCGTCGGACCCTCCGTGACCGCGACGGAATGCACCAAGGACAAGTTGATCGCCACGCAAGTCGGCCAGTTCGACGGCCGGACGTGGACGTCGGTCTTCGCGGGCAGCGGGAGCGAAAATGCGAGCAAAATTCGCGCCGTCGTGAACGACGAGGGCACGATCATCGCGGGGACCCTCGGCAACAGCAACGATACGGTCGTGTTCATGCGCACGGCCGAGAAGGCGGCATTTTGCGTGCCGCGCGTCATCGGCACGGGGACGCACCACGTGCTCGTGCTCGATCAGGATCCGGTTGAGCCGTTCTATCCGACGGATGGCCCTGCGCCGGTGGCGGGCTACACGTTCGACAGTATCGGTGCGGGCATGCTCGACACCGCGGCGCTCGCGGGCAAGGAGGCCGTGATCGTGCGCAGCGTGTGCAAAGTACCGCAATTGATGGCGCCGCAACAGATCGCGCTGTTGTTGCAATGGGTCGCCGCGGGGCACAAGCTCGTGCTCGGCGGCGGGGGATGTCCGAACGGCGCCGACTTCAGCTGGCTTCCGTATCCGCTCACGACCGCAGGCCCGGGGCCCGAGACGCCCAACGCGAGCTTGGTCCAGGTCGAAAACGACGCGCTCGGAACCAACGACAAGAACGATGCCGCGCACTTCGTCGACGTGCTACCGTATGTCGGGGCGGGGAATTTTCTTACTACCGCCGGCGTCGTGACGACGAAAGATCCGCATTGGTGCGGCCACCTGTTCGTGGCGAAGGCGAGCAACGTCAACGGCTTCGTCCAGACGTACGCAATCGACGGTCGCGGGCTGCTGATCTACGACGGATTCAACTCAGGAGACGAGACGCGGCCGGCTTTCCAGCGCATCCGTCAGCTCGAGCTCGCTCAACCCGTTCCGGCCGACCTTCCGTGCACGCAGAACGTCACCGAGGCGTTCATCCTCGAGCCCAGCCAAGAGGCAACGTTTGCGGCGGGTACCGCGAAGACGGTCCGCGTCGGCATGGAGGTGCTCGCCAACCAAGGCTGGAGCGGGCATGCGACCGTGAAGACGACGGGCGATCTGCGCGCGACCGTGACACCGAGCGCGTTCGACATCGCGGGCGGCACGCAGAACCTCGTCGTCTCCGTAAACGTTCCCGCGTCGCAGAAAGCCGGCGTCTATACGGTCAACGTGATCGCGGACAACGGCAGCGGGCAGACCGCGCAGGCCTCGGTGTCGCTCACCGGGACGGCGTCGCTCAAGAAGCAGTTCAAGAGCATCAACACCCAAAAGCGCATCCGCATCTACGGCATCCATTTCGACGTGGACAGCGCGCACATCCAACCGCGCTCGGAGCCGGTGATCGCCGACATCGCGCAGGTCATGCACGACACGGCGGGCTTGCGCTTCCAGGTGGAGGGCCATACCGACTCCGACGGCGGTGCGGCGTACAATCTGGGCTTGTCGCAACGCCGCGCGCAGGCAGTCGTCGACGATCTGGTGGCGCGTCATACGATTGCGCGGACGCGTTTGATCGCGAAAGGCTACGGTCTCACGAAGCCCGTCGCACCCAACGCCACACCGGCCGGCAAGGCGCTCAACCGGCGCGTCGAGCTGCTCCGCCTCTGAGGAAACGAGGCATCATCTCCGCCTGCGCTGAGCCGGTATGGAAAGCACGTGAAGCCGTCGCGCCAGCGCGGCGGCGTCCGTGTTCTCGGCGGATGCGATGAATTCGGACAGCCCCGAGCGTTTCTGCGGCGAAACGGTGTCGAGCTCGCCCCGAAGCGCCGTCAGATACGCCGTCTTGAACGATTCCCCGAAGCCGGCGGGGACGTCGGGCTGCACGCCGGCGCCTTCCCAATTCGTGTGCGTGATCGGATTGATGCTGCGCGCCACCGGGATGAATGCCGAAAAGTGCTCGCTCAAGCGATACTCCGCGCCGCCGTTCGCGCCGCCGAACGTCCGCGACCCGACGATCGTTGCCCGTTTGAGCGCCTGCATCTCGTATGCGAACCCTTCGCCGGCGGAAAACGTGCCGTTCGACGTGAGAATGTAAAGCGGAATTTTCGCGAAGCGCGGGCCTGCAACGTCGCTGGTATAAAACGACAGCACGTCGTCGTGGTCGCCGGCGCGCTTCCGCATCTCGTCGAGGTGGATGCGCGCACCTTTCGGGAAGAAGTAGCTGGCGAGCATCGCTACCGTGTACGGGCTGCCGCCCATGTTCAAGCGCTCGTCGATGATGATCGCGCGGGCGGCGGCGACAGAGCGCATGCTGGTCGCCATCGTGGCGCCGGTGTACTCATGGCCGGCGAACATGCGAAGGCCGATATAGCCGATGTCACCGCGCAGCATCCGCGCATCGGCGAAGCCGAAGTTGGAGCGCGCCGCTCGTCGGCGCGCCGCTTCGCGCTCGGCCGCGGAGAGCGGCGCAAGGGGATCCTGCTTGATCGTCACCGGGTACGCGTTGAAAAAGACGTGGACGTGCTTGTCGTGCAGAACCGCGGCGGCGTCGGCGGTCAGCGCCCGCGCAAACGCCTGGTCACCGAGAGCATCGTACGCATGCTTCACGGCGTTGGCGCGGACGCGCGCGGCGGCGGCACGTGCGCGGTCGGGAAAGACGTAGAGCCGTTCGAGGTCAGCGGCGAACCGGTTGACGATGACGGGCCGAGGTTCGTCGGCGCTCGCGGCCTGAGGAGTCGCCGCGAACAACGCCGCGGTTAGCAAGCCAGCCGAGCACGTCATCCGTATCATCTCTAGCTACAGGGACGTCCCGCGAGACCGAACTGTTTGCTCCGATTAGCAAATCGCACGCTTGCTTCGATGGCGCCCACGCGAACCAGGCTCGGCAACGCCGCGCGCGCAATACTCCCGGGTTCCGCTTTCCATATTCGATAAGGTTTTCGTTGACGCAATACGTGTACACGATGCATCGGGTCGGCAAAATCGTGCCGCCGAAGCGTCAGATTCTCAAAGACATCTCGCTCAGCTTCCTCCCCGGCGCGAAGATCGGCATCCTCGGCCTCAACGGTGCCGGCAAGTCGACGGTGCTCCGCATCATGGCGGGCGTCGATACCGAGATCGACGGCGACGCGATCCCGATGCCGAACCTCACCATCGGCTATCTCGAACAAGAGCCGAAGCTCGACCCCGACAAGACGGTGCGCGAGACGGTCGAGGAATCGCTGTCGGAGATCATGGAGGCGCGCAAGCGGCTCGATGCGATCTACGCGGCGTACGGCGAGCCCGACGCCGATTTCGACAAGCTCGCCGACGAGCAGGCGAAGCTCGAAGCGGTGCTGTTCGCGCAAGGCGACGATCTCGAGCAGCAGCTCGAGATCGCGGCCGACGCGCTGCGCTTGCCGCCGTGGGACGCGAAGATCGGACCACTTTCGGGCGGCGAGAAGCGGCGTGTCGCGCTGTGCCGGCTGCTGCTCTCGAAGCCTGACATGCTGCTGCTCGACGAGCCCACCAACCATCTCGACGCCGAGAGCGTCGAGTGGCTCGAACAGTTCTTGCAGCGCTTCCCCGGCACCGTCGTCGCGGTGACGCACGACCGCTATTTCCTCGACAATGCCGCCGAGTGGATCCTCGAACTCGATCGCGGCCGCGGCATTCCGTGGAAGGGCAACTACAGCTCTTGGCTCGACCAGAAGCAGGCGCGGCTCGCGCAAGAAGAAGCGACGGAATCCGCGCGCCAGAAAGCGCTCAAGCGCGAGCTCGCGTGGGTGCGCTCGGGCACGAAAGCACAGCAGTCGAAGAGCAAGAGCCGCCTCGCGCGCTTCGACGAGCTTTCTAGCTATGAATACCAGCGCCGCAATGAGACGCAAGAGATCTTCATCCCCGTGGCGGAGCGTCTCGGCGATCAGGTGATCGAGTTCTCCGGCGTGCGCAAGGCGTACGGCGACCGGCTTTTGATGGACGACGTCAGCTTCCGCATTCCCGCGGGCGCGATCGTCGGCATCATCGGGCCCAACGGCGCGGGCAAGACGACGCTGTTCCGCATGATCGCGGGCAAAGAACAGCCGGACGCCGGCGCGATCTCGATCGGCGCTACCGTGAAGCTCGCCGTGGTCGACCAGACGCGCGAGTCGCTCGACGACACCAAGACGGTGTTCGACGACATCACCGGCGGCCGCGACATCCTCACGATCGGCCGGTTCGAGATGCCGTCGCGCGCGTATTTGGGGCGCTTCAACTTCAAGGGCGGCGATCAGCAGAAGCCGGTCGGCACGCTGTCGGGCGGCGAGCGCGGGCGGCTGCACCTGGCCAAAACGCTGCTGGAAGGCGGCAACGTGCTGCTGCTGGACGAGCCGTCGAACGACCTCGATGTCGAGACGCTGCGCGCGCTCGAGGACGCGCTGGAAGAGTTCGCGGGCACGGTGCTGGTCATCAGCCACGACCGCTGGTTCCTGGACCGCATCGCGACCCACATCATCGCGTTCGAAGGCGACAGCAGCGTCTATTTCTTCGAGGGCAACTACCAGGAGTACGAAGCGAACAAGAAGGCCCGGCTCGGCGAAGAGGCCGCCAAGCCGCACCGCCTTCGCTATCGCCCGCTCACCTTGCCGTAGAAGTATGGTCCGGCGGATACGCCGCTTGCCTTGCCCTCACGCGCTTTAGGCGGATTGCCGATCCTTAACAAAGGTATGGAGGCCGCCGCCGCGCTGCTTCGGATCGCCGCCCGCGTCGCGGGCGCGACCGCGTCGCTCGTCGCTCGCATCGGGGACGATGCGCCGGTAGCGGCGTGGGGGTGCGGTGGCACGGGGGCGCAGGCACTAGTGCGCGTGTTGCGCCGCGCCACGCCGTACGGGTCGTGGACGTTCCGCACGGTGCCGCTGAACCTGTCCGACGGAAGCGCGGCCGAGCTGATCTTGGTCGCGCCGGCGGCGGAATGCGACGACGCGGCGCTCGCGGCGCTCGCGATCGAGATCGGCGCCGCGTGCGATCCGGCGGGACGGGTCGGCGAAGCGTCGAGCGCGATCGAGCGGCTCGCCGAGGGGATCGAACAGCTCGACGAAGCGGTCGCGATCCTCGACACCGCGTGCGAGCCCGGCGGTGCCGCGTCGGTGCTGCACGTCAACGCCGGCTTCACGCAGCTGTTCGGATACACGGAGCGCGAGCTCGCCGGCCGGCCGGCCGATCGCATCTGGGGTCCGCGGACCGACCGCGACCGCATGGCGTGGCTCCGGTCCCGCATCAACGAGAGCGAGGCGGCGCGGGTCGTCGTCGTGCTGTACGCCAAGGACGGCTCGCCGCTGTGGACCGAGATCTCGTCGACGCCCGTGCGCCACGACGAGAACACGGTGCACCACGTCGTGACCTTCCGCGACGTCACCACGCGCAAGCAGTTCGAGAACGCGCTCGCGGCGGAGAAGCGCAAGCTGCTCACGACGCTGGCGGCCATTGCCGATGCCGTTGTGAGCGTGCTCGCCGACGGTCGGGTGGAGTTCGTCAACGCCGCGGCGCAGCGGCTGCTCGGCATCGATGCGTCGGCCGCGTACGGTGCGGTGGTCGGCGACGTGATCCGGCTGGTCGACGACGACGCGCGCACGATCGACATCATGGCCGATCATCGCCGCGAGAGCGTGCGGCGCGGCACGGGCCACCTGCGCACGGCGCACGGGATGATCGACGTCGCGTACGTCGCCTCGCGGGTCGACGCCGACGAGCACGGGACCGTGATCGTGCTCCGCGACGTGACCATGGAGAACCGGATCGCGCTCCGGCTGTCGTTCGAGGCCACGCACGATCCCCTTACCGGACTGCAGAACCGCCGCGCGTTCACGGAGCGGCTGGAGGAAGCGGTGCGCGGCGCGCGCGAGCGCGGCGAGCACCATGCGGTCGGCTTCATCGACCTCGACCGGTTCAAGGTGGTCAACGACCGCTTCGGGCACGCGGTGGGCGACCGGCTGCTGCACGAGATCGCGCGCGTGATGGGGCGCGTCGTGCGCGCGGGCGACGTGCTCGCGCGGATCGGCGGCGACGAGTTCGCGCTGCTGCTCGCGAACTGCCGCCTGGACGACGCGCGCTACGTTGCCGAAAAGGTGCGGGCGGCCGTGGACAACTACCGCATCGAGCACGACGGCGAAGTTCTGGACGTCGGCGTGTCGGTCGGGCTCGCGGCGATCGAGGCCGACACGACCAGCGCGTCCGACGCGCTCGCCGAGGCCGACGCGGCGTGCTACCAAGCGAAGGCCGCCGGGCGGAACCTCATCGTCGGCTGACCGGGCTTCCGCCCGATCCGTGCGGGGTACGTTCGTCGAACGGCGACGGCGGACAACGCCATCCACCGGCGCGCGCTCGTCATGGGATTTCCATCGCTCCGTCCTCGGCGAGACGCCGCGGCCTGTCGCGCGGATCCGAGCGGCGGCCTTCTCGACCGCGCGGCGCTACGCGAAAGCCCGCCTCCGAACTCCAGTCGTTCCGGGTCGGTGGAGATCGCGAAGAGCGCCTCGGCGTCTGACGCGGTCGCGCGCGGCTTTCCGTCGGGCTCCACGCCGCGACGGTCGCTGCAGCTCGCATACGCCGTCGCCGATTCAAACGTCGCAAAATCGCTGCGCGACGACTTCGTCGTCGATGCGCTCACGCGATGGTTCTACGAAGTCGTGCGTTCCCGCGACGCAACCAGGAGCGATGTCGCGATGTGGGTGTGGCTCGTCACGAACCCTCGCACGCGCGGCGAGCGCGACACGCGCGCAACTGCGCTACTACATATTGTGCCGGGGCCTGTCTCGATCCGGATCGCTCGTCTCCACCCAAGGGCACCCTCCGGAGTAAACAAAGCGCCAATCAGCACATTCAGTTGTCCGGTCAGCAGGACTGGCAGCGTGGATGATCAAGACTTGGCGCTCGCGACCTGTATAGTCGTCGGACTCCCTTAAGGGGGTCGTGAGGGAGAAAACGGGTGAAGGTTCTCATCGCCGGCTTTAGCGGGGCGCTTATGCGCTTGCCGATCGCTGCGTGCGCCCCTGCGCGTGGTGGTAGTCACCATGGATCGGGCAGGCATCGTTCGGACGGGCACCGCTCGTCGGATGGTCGCTCGAACTCGTACGGCGGATACTTGCGTTCGTCGAGTTCTATCGTGCACGTCCACGGCTACACGACAAAGCGCGGCTCATATGTGCACCGCTACGACAGAACTGCGCCCGACCAACGGAGACAGCTGCTCAGCGTCACTGTCCGCGGCACGCAGTCGTGTGGCTGAACAAGAACAGCGGCATCTACCACGAGAAGGGCATGCGCTGGTACGGCCGCACGAAGCACGGTGCCTACGTCTGCCGTAGGGGAGCTGACGCCGCCGGTGGTGACACGCGGAACGGCCGCAATGCGAAGGCCAACGGCGGACCTGAGCGCGACGCAGATGCAGCTCGTCCGAAGAATCGGCGACGTGCTGAGCCATATCAATGGTATCCTGATACACGACCTCGAGCCGGCGTTGAACCGTCAAGGTGGTAGATTCGGAGACACGTCGAGCGTTATGTGCGCGTCTCGGACGAGCGCCTCGGACGCGGCGATCGTGAACTCTCGAAGACATGCACAATGCGTTGGATGCGCTGACGCAAAGATGACTCGGCGGTGCTCCATATACGTGATGCCTAGAACAATGCGAGGGTCAAAACATGAGGGTCTCATCATGGCAAGCAATTTCCGTTGCGACTTGCCTATGCAGTCTTTCTCTCATTTGCTGCAATGCAAGCGCGGCAATCGTAGAAAAGACCTTTACTTGGAAATCTGCCACGGAATCTCGGCGAGTGTTGCAGGTTAGAGAGGGTCTTGGGACCGCCTGTCAAGTCGGCAATGACTTAGGGTGGGCCAGCTACCGTGTGTCCGATATCGGAAAGCCCGACGTTCCTCTTCTCAACCAACGTGAGCGGAATCAGCTAAACCAGATTTTGAAATTTGTCCACCCGACGACTTTGCGCTTCGTGAAGACGAGCGGAGTCTTTTACATTTTTGATTGGCAGGGAAAGCGTGATCTCTGCGACCCGGACGCATCGCCCGCTTTTCTACTGAATGGTGCCTGCAACGAGTATTACCAGCCCGTCGATCTTGCCGGCACAATCGCAGCCCCCTCGTGCGCGAGCATTCCTCGCCCGTGGATTCCTCGTGATGCAGATATTGGATCGGGGAGTTCATCTACTCACAACAATCGCTAAGGAGCCATCGCCATGAAGCTGTCCCTTGCATTGCCGGCCGCATTGACCGCCATTGTTGTACTTTCCGGTTGTTCAGGCGGAAGCCACTTATTCTCTGCGACGAGATCGTCGAACTCTGTCCGCGGCGATTCATCAACTGCCATACCAGGTGGGACGATCAACAGATTTCAAGCGGCAGCCGGGACGTCGCTCCAGGACTCGCAGATAGAGTCTTACATCGACCCGTCAGTTGTTGGACAAGACCGCGCACTTTTGCATAAGTTAATGGCGACCATGCCGAGCAAATTACGCGGAGATCTTATCTTTTGGGACTCCACCACGGGTCACATGGTGAGCAACAATCCGGCACAGCTCGCTAACGCACATATTTCGACGGGAAAGAACGTTTCCCGTTCAAGCAGTGCCGTATCTGCAAGGACCAGGCCAGTGATCAGCTCGACGTTCAACCGCAGCTCCCACGCTGCAAACGTGCGCCGACCATCGGACTATAGCTCGGCCTGCGCTCCGCCGCCAAGCAACACCGGAGCCTACGTGCGAGACGTTTCAGCATGCGGCATGACGGACGGTTGGGGATTCGTGAGCGTTGATTGCGGCACTTCTCAGTTCGCACCTGGCGATGCCGGCTACCTTTACATGGAAATAGTTGGCTCGGGAGGTGAGAATACCGGGTCAACCATTGAAGGCGGGTTTCAGTACAACAACGACTCTTCGATTCAGGCCTATCAACGTGCATCGTATACAGCGAACGGTGCATCTCCAGGCAGCTATCAGCAAATGAACTACTCCAATCCAGGCTATCATTTTGGATGCGGACAAATGTTGACAATCATTCACGGCATAGCCATAGCGAACCAGAATTATATCTATACCATGGTGGGTCAGTTGCCTGCGAACATAAACCCACAATCTCAATACGTAAACATGAATTCGCAGTTTTTCTATCCTAACAACTACGTTTGGCTATGGACAAACCCGGGGCCCGATATGAACGGTACCTCGAAGGATGAAGCAGGCTATACTACACCGTGCGGTCTCTGCTCGGTCTCAAAGGTAACGAGCATCGCACAGACTGGTGGGTATAACCAAGACGGTTCTTATTTTGGAACTACGGGCAGCGAAAACTATGTCAAGTGGTACGAAGTAATCTTCGGCCAGTACACGTCGTCGTGTAATGGCCAAAGTGGCGGTACTTGTCAAATAGCGTCATCGCCCGACCCTTCAGTTTACTACGCGGGCACGCAAGCGTTCCCGGACGACTCAACTGCGCAGACCAATATGGGACCGACGGGCTGGGGGCCATATCAGAGTTCAGATGGCATCGCCGTTGGTGGGTCATACTACAGTGGCAAAGTTCGCAGCGCTTCTGTTGCATTCACGGAGCCTCAAGCGCCAGCGCCATGTACTCTAGATTCATCCGGCTATTGTGCGTTTGCGACGCAAACAGTTGCTCACGGAACCTGCACTTACAGCGAACGGAACCCGGACTACGGAGACCCTGGTCAGCCCAGGTTTTTGAGAATCACCGAGAGTGGATCGCAAACGACGTACGCGATCTTCCATAATCAGACACCCGTGAAGCAAATGGAACTCGCCGTCTATACGGATTCGTATACCCTTTCGGGTGGTACGTGTGTTGAAAGCGGATCATGGTCGCCGAGTGATCCAGCCACCGCGTATGGCGATTCACAACTTCCCTAGTCCAAGCGATCCACTCGGCCGTGAAATGACGGGCCCTTACTGACAAAGCATGCCGTGGTCATTCATCCAACAACGGGACGAATGACCGTCGGCTGTCCCTTCCTAGCGTGCCTACTGACTTGAGGGGCGGGGAGATTTTCGCCTGTTGAGCCTGTGAGGGCGCCGTCTGGAGGCGTGACCCTAGGCCGGAGCTGGAACGCTGAGAATCTTGTGAGGAATGCCGATGGCGGAGGCGCGGCGCGCCGGATGCAGCGTTCGTGCCGCTGGCGGCGTAGTGACTACACGCTGAGGTAGCGGTCGTGCAGGGTTCGCCGTGCGCGAGATCCGCGGCGCGGGCGTTTGCACGGCCCGCGAGGCCGACGCGCGCGAGGGCCGAGCGGCTCGAAGAAGCGGTGAGCGGCGCGCCGGTCGGGCTCGCGGCCATCGAAGCGGACACCACCAGCGCGTCCGACGCGCTCGCCGAAGCCGACGCGGCGTGCTACCAAGCCAAAGCCGCCGGCCGCAACGCCATCGCCGGCTGAACGCGCGGGTACGATACCCGCAATGAAACCGACTCGACGAACCGCTTCCTTTGCTTTGGGTGCCGCCGCGGTGGCGGCCGGCGCCGCGCTTGCGGCGCGCCGCTCGCACGTCGCCGACCGCGAGCGCTTGCGCGACCGCGTGGTCGTGATCCCCGGCGGGTCGCGCGGGCTGGGGTTTGCGCTTGCCGAGGACCTGGCGCGCGGCGGCGCGCGCGTGACGATTGCGGGCCGCGACGCGGCGCCCGTCGAGCGCGCGCGCGAGCTGCTTGCGGGCGCGGGCTTGCAGGTCGACGGCGTGCGGTGCGACGTCCGTAACCAGGCCGAGGCCGAAGCGCTGATCGCACACGTTGAGGCGCGCAGCGGGCCGGTGGACGTGCTCGTCAACGACGCGGGCGTGATCGAGGTCGGCTCGGTATGGGATCAGTCGCTCGACGACTTTCGCGAGTCGGTCGAAACGCATATCTTCGGCCCGCTGCACACGATGCGCGCGGTGCTTCCGTCGATGCGCGCGCGCGGCAGCGGGCAGATCGTCAACATCGCATCGATCGGCGGGCTGGTCGGAACGCCGCACCTCGCGCCGTATTCCACCGGAAAGTTCGGCCTCGTCGGGTTGTCGCAGGCGTACGCTGCGGAGGTCGCGCACGACGGAATCACCGTGACGTGCGTGTGCCCGGGCTTGATGCGCACCGGTTCGCCCGACCACGCGATCTTCAAGGGCCGCACGAAAGCGGAGTACGCGTGGTTTGCGATCGGCGACGCCAACCCTCTGCTGTCGGCTTCGACGCGGCATGCCGTCGTAACCATCGTGCACGCGATCGCGCACCGCAAGCCGTTCGTGACGATCACGCCGCTCGCGCGCGTCGCGCAGATCGTGAACGCGCTGGCGCCCGCGACGACGACACGCCTGCTCGGCGTCGTCGCGCGCATGCTGCCGCCGCCGCTCAACGACGAGACGGTGCGGCGCGAAGGCGCGGAGAGCCACTCGGCGATCGCGCCCAGCATCCTCACGACGCTGGACCGCATGGCGAAGCGGCGCAACAACGAGTGACCGACGCGGACGCGCTGCGCGAACACCTGGCCATACCTGAAGACGAGCGCGGCGCGAAATGGCGCCATCGCTTCTACGACCTCGTCGACACGGCGCGGCTGCGCCATCGTGACCCGCACATTTTCCTTGGCCCCGACGGATTTCCGTACTACGCGCTGGACGTTCCCGACGAAGAAGAAGACGGCGACGTCACCGTGAGCGATTTGATCGAGCCGGCGACCAACAATGGCTTCGGGATCGCGATCGAGCCGTTCGACGACGCGGCGGCGTGGGTGTTCACGTGCGGCGATCTCGTGACGCGCCGCGCGTTCGGCGGGTACGAGTTCCCGCGCATCGGCGTGCTTGCGGCCGAAACGCCGACGTTCCGCGCGGTCCTGAAGAAGGCCGAGCAGATGGAAATCCTCGCGCCCGACGATGCGCTGCTCCCGGCGTACGTGCGGCCGCTGCTGCACGACTATTTCACCCGCACGCTCGGCATCGATGAGCCCGGCGTGCTGGCGATCGCGTCGCCGCATCAGGAACCGCGCGAACAGCTGGTGTTCCGCATCGCGCGCGACGATTTCGACGACGAAGAGCAGTTCGAAGCCGCGATCGCGGGCCTGACGTGGTTCTTGCCGCGGCATTTGGTCGTGTCGATTCTGCCGACGGACGTGGTGTACGCGCTGGACGCGGCGTTCGTGCCGCTCGCGGCGTAGCGATGCACATGCGCTATACGCTGAGATAGCGATCGTGCAGAGCGCGATCGGTAGCGAGCGCTGACGGTGCACCTTCCCACACCGTGCGGCCTTTGACGATCACGACCGCGCGGTCCGCGAGCGTTGCCAGTGCGGTGAGGTGTTTGTCCACGACGAGCGTCGATTGGCCGCGTTCGCGCAGGCTGCGCAGGCAGGACCAGATTTCGTCGCGGATGAGCGGGGCGAGGCCTTCCGTTGCTTCGTCCAGGATGAGCAGGCGCGGGCCCAGCATCAGCGCGCGGCCGATGGCGAGCATCTGCTGTTCGCCGCCCGACAGCTGGCTGCCGTAGGCGTTTGCGCGGTCGGCGAGGCGCGGGAACAGTGCGAGGACATCGGCGAGCGTCCACGGTTTTGCGAGCTGGCCGTAGTTCGCGGCGGTTGCGAGGAGGTTCTCGCGGACGGTCAGCGTCGGGAAGACCTGGCGGCCCTCGGGAACCAGGCCGATGCCCTGGCGTGCGATGCGGTATGGTGGTTCGTTCGTGATCGTGTGGTCGCCGAACGTGATGCGGCCTGCGGTGGCTTCGCACAAGCCCATGATCGTGCGGATCGTCGTCGTCTTGCCCATGCCGTTGCGGCCGACCAGCGCGACGCATTCCCCCTCGTCCACGTGCAGCGTCGCGCCGAATAGCACGCGGCTGCGGCGGTAGCCGGCGTCGACCGCCTCGACGTCGAGCAGGCGGCTCATCGGTTCTCGCCCAGGTACGCGTCGCGCACGCGCGCGTCGTCGCGGATTGCGTCGTAGCTGCCGGCGGCGATCGCGCGGCCGGAGACGAGCACGGTGACGCGGTCGGCGAGCTGCGCGACGGCGTCCATGTCGTGCTCGACCAGCAGTATCGTGACCGTGCCTTTGATGCTGCGCAGGAGATCGATCATCGCGCGGCTTTCGTCGTGGCCCAGGCCCGCCATCGGCTCGTCCAGCAGCAGCACCGCCGGCGCTTGCGCCAGCGCGATCGCCAGTTCGAGGAGGCGCTGCTCGCCGTGCGCCAGGTCCGATGCCCGCGCGCTCGCGCGCTCCGCGAGTCCGACGCGCGCGAGCGCTGCTCGGGCCGGCTCGCGCAGGGCCCGGTCGGTGAACGCGCTGCGCCAGAACCGCATCGCCGTTGCATGGCGGGCTTGCACTGCGAGCGCGACGTTGTCTTCGGCGGTGAAGTCGTCGACGAACGTCGTGATCTGGAACGACCGTGCGATGCCCAGCCGCGCGCGCGCGTCCGGACCGAGCCGCGTCACGTCGCGTTCGCCGAAGTGGATGCTGCCACGGTCGGGTGCGAGCTCGCCCGCGAGCAGCGCGAGCAGCGTCGTCTTCCCCGCGCCGTTCGGGCCGATCAGCGCATGGCACTCGTTGCGTGCGACGTCGAGGTCGAGGTCGTCGGTGGCGACGAGCGCGCCGAACGCCTTGCGCAGTCCGCGCACTGCGAGCGCCGTATCGCCGTCGTGCCGTTGCGCAACTGCCGTGTCAGGCATCGGTCGTACCTGCGAGCCAGCCGTACAGGCCGCGTTTGGCGAACAGCACGATCACGAGCAAGATCACGCCGAGCGCGAGCATCCAGTGCTCGGTGAAGCCCGACAGCAGCGATTCCAGTCCGAGCAGCACGGCGGCGCCGTACACCGCGCCGGCGAGCGTGCCGATTCCGCCGAGGATCACCATGACGAGGAACTCGCCCGAGCGCGACCACGACGCCATGTCGGGGCTGACGAAGCGCGCGTACTCGGCCCACAGCGCGCCCGCGAGCCCGGCACCCGCGCCCGCGATGACGAACGCGACGAGCTTGTAGCGAAACGTCGGGAAGCCGAGCGCGAGCAGGCGCCGCTCGCTGCGCCGCGCGCCGCGCAGCACGATCCCGAAGCGCGACTCGACGAGCTGCGCGCTGATGACGATGAAGGCGACGAGGAGCACGAGGCACACGGCGTATAGCACGTTCGGGTCGCGCAGGTCCACGCCGGGAAGCACGCTGCGCGCGTCGAGCGGGAGGCCGTCGTTGCCGCCCCACGCTTTCACGGCGATCAGCGCGAAGAACACCATTTGCGCGAACGCGAGCGTGATCATGATGAAGAAGATCCCCGACGTGCGCAGCGACAGCGCACCGACGACCGCGGCGAGCGCGGCGGCGACGAGGATCGCGACCGGCCACGCAATGACAGCCGCGTGGACGCCGTTCTGCGCCAGCACGCCCACGGTGTAGCCGCCCACCGCGAAGTACGCCGCGTGCCCGAAGCTCACCATGCCGCCGTAGCCGACGATGAGATCCAAGCTCACGGCGACGAGCGCGTAGATCAGGATGCGCGTGCAGGCATTCACCCAGAACGGCTGGTGGAATGCCGCGGCCAGCACCGGCAATGCGACGAGGAGCGCGAGCGTCGCGATCAGGATCGCGGCGCGGCGGCGTGTGCTAGCGAGTGCCGGCAGGGAAGAGGCCTCGCGGTTTCCACACCAGCACGACCGCCATCAGCACGTAGATGGCGATCGCGGAGAGCCCGCCGCCGAGCGAGTCGGCGATCTCCGGCTTCGCGACCGGTTTGAGCAGCACGGGAATGTACGCGCGGCCGAGCGTGTCGACGAGTCCCACGAGCAGCGCGCCGACGAACGCGCCGCGGATCGAGCCCAAGCCGCCCACGACGATCGCGACGAACGTCAGGATGAGGATTTGCTCACCCATGCCGACCTGCACCGCGAGAATCGGCGCGAGCAGTGCGCCCGCGACGCCGGCGAGCAGCGCGCCCAGCGTGAACACGATGGTATTCAAGCGCGTGATGTCGACGCCGAGCGCAGCGACCGTCTCGCGGTGCGTCGCGCCGGCGCGGATCAGCATGCCCAGCCGCGTGCGCGCGATCAGGAAGTAAAGCCCGACGGCGACGGCGATCCCTGCGGCGATCAGGACGAGGCGGTACGCCGGATACGTGAGCCCGGCGATCGATACGGTTCCCGCGAGCGCGGGCGGCATCGTCATGTTCAGCGGAGTCTTGCCCCACGCCACCGAGACGCCGTCGTTCGCAATTAGGATCAGCGCGAACGTCGCGAGCACTTGATCGAGGTGATCGCGCCGATACAGCCGGCGGATCACGACCAGCTCGACGACGAGCCCGGCGAACGCTGCTGCCGCGGCACCCGCTGCGACAGCGGCGAGGAACGGCGCGCCTTTCGACGCGGTCGAAGCGGCGACATAGGCGCCCACCATGTAGATCGAGCCGTGCGCGAGATTGATCACGCCCATGATGCCGAACACGAGCGTGAGCCCCGCGGCGAGCAAGAAGATCATCACGCCGAATTGGAGCCCGTTGAGGACCTGCTCGAAGGCGAGGCTGATCACATCTTGCACTGGCTCGAGTAGACGTCGCCTGTGTCGCGCAGGATCTTGCCGACGCCGCGGATCGTCAGCTTGTTCGTCTTCGGGTCGCGGACCACTTTGTCGCTGTACCAGTCCTGGATAGGGTACTGATTGGGGCCGAACTTGAACGCGCCCCGCGTGGATTTGAAGTCTGCTTTGCGCAGCGCCGCGCGGAACGCGTCGGCCTTCGTGACGTCGCCGTTCACTGCGCGCAGCGCGCTCGCCAGCAGCTTTGCGGTGTCGTAGCCCTGGCTTGCGTACGGGGTGGGGTCGCGGTGATACTTGCGGGTGTAGTCGGCGACGAACTTCTTGTTCGCCGGGTACGGCAGGTCGGCGAGCCAGTGCGCCGTGCCGTAGAGGTCTTCGGCGTCGTTGCCGACCGCCGAGACGACGTGGCTCTCCAGCGAGAACTCCGGCAGCACGACCTTCATCGTCTTTTTCAGCCCGGCTTGGGTGAACTGCTTGAGGAAATTGATGCCCAAGCCGCCGGGCAGGAAGTAGAAGATGCCGTCGGCGTTCGCGGCGCGGATGCGCGCGAGCTCCGCGGAGTAGTCGGTCTGGTCGAGCGCGGTGTAGATTTCTTCGGCGATCTGGCCGTGATACGTGCGCTTGAAGCCGTTGATCGCGTCCTTGCCCGTAGTGTAGTTCGGCGCGACGACGACCATCTTCTTGATGCCGAGATATTGCGCGTAGTGGCCGCTGGCTTCGTGCGGCGTGTCGTTCTGCCACGATACGACGAAGAAGTTCTTGTTGCAGCCTTTGCCCGCGAGCTGCGACGGGCCCGAGTTCGGGCTGAGGTAGAACGCGCCGCTCTCGACGAGTCCGGGCACGACGGCCAGCGCGACGTTGGAGTAGATGATCCCGGTGAAGACGTCGATCTTGTCCTGGATGCGGAACTTGTCGGCGATCTGCTTGCCGTTGGCCGGCTTGAGGTTGTCGTCTTCCACCATCAGCTGGATCGGGACGCCCCCGAGCTTGCCGTGCTCCTCGTCCATCGCGAGGATGAAGCCGTCGCGCACGTCTTCACCCAGATAGCCGCCCGCGGTGGAGAGCGTGGTGATCATGCCGACCTTCAGCGGCGGCGGATCGGCGGCGAATGCCGCGGAGCCCCCGAGCGAGAGCATGAGGAGCGCGGCCAGCGGCGCGCGGAGTGAAGTCACCATCGACATTCCTTTCGAGGAAGAGCGAGGAGCAGCCGAGCGGCACCGTGGGGCTCCCTTTGAGCCGCCGCGCACCGGCTCCTATATTGACCGAGCGGAA